>NZ_JADIJK010000040.1 GCF_017355205.1 Bacillus sp. SD088 | reverse complement strand
CACTCCTTAAGGGGGGGTATAAAATTTAATCCTTATCCTTATAGTTGAAACCCCTTACAATGATGATACACGAAAATAATCCATTTATTAAGGGGGCTTTATTGTATGAAAAAGATTTGGAGCATTTGCCTTATAATGATCGCTTTTTTAGGAGTAGTTGCAGGTTGTTCAAGCGGAGCGGCAAACGGAGAAAATTCAGATGCCAATTCCTCTAAAAACGACGAAAAGGTTAGTTTGAAAATGGCTGTCTTTCCGGATGATGAGGCTACATTTGAAAACGTATATGAAGAATTTACTAAAGATCATCCTAATATTGAGATTACCTTTGAGTCCTTTCCACAACAACAGTTTTACGAAAAAATTCGAATGCAATTATCAGGAGGGGAAGGCTACGATTTATTTACGGGACAAATGGATCAAATGATCGATACAGGTTTACTTGCTTCACTCGATGAGTATATCAAAGAAGCGGATGTTGATGTATCAGGCTATGGCACATTATATGACACATATAAGCATGAGGATGAGGTAAAAAGTTTACCCTATCGTAAATCGAACACAATGCTTTACTATAATAAGACTTTATTTGATGAACAGGGTGTCGATTATCCGAGTGATGACATGACATGGGATGAATTCCGTGAATTGGCAAAAGAATTAACAAATGGTAGTGGAGATAAGAAAGTATATGGTGCATTTATTCAACCGTGGCCGCAATTATGGTATATGAGTGCCGTCCAATCAGGGGCATCCATTATTGATAAAGATTTGACTCCCTTTACTGCTTCTTTACAATTGCGACTTGATATGGAGAATGATGGGTCGATTATGAAATGGTCGGAACAAGTGACATCAGGTGCACATTATAATGCAGCCTTTCAGAAGGGAAATGTTGCGATGAATATTATCGGTGACTGGCATGTTTCACAACTTCGTGAAGCAGAAGAGGAGGGTGATATTAACTTTGATTGGGATGTTGTCCCAGTTCCGCATCCAGAGGGAGTAGAAAAAAATACAACAACCGCCTTGCCAGTGACGATCATGATGAATAATAACACAAAATATCCAAAAGAAGCATTTGAATTTTTACGTTATGCAACAGGGAAAGAAGGAGCAATTCAATTCGCAAGTGATGGGTACTTAACAGGATATATGAATGATGAGGTAAAGGAAGCATACATGGGTGATGGATCACAAAAACCAAAGAATCTTCACTATTTCTTAGAGGCGAAGGAATACTCCGAGTATCCGATGCTACAAGGAGTTAAGAATATAGTAGTTGAACAAATATTCAAGCAAGAAGGAGAACTAGCTTTAATTGGTGAGCAATCAGTAGAAGAAGCGATTGAAAATATTACGAAACGGGTGGAAACCGATTGGGCTAGTAAATATGGGGATGAATAATTTAACTCCATAAGAGGTGGCTGGGACATAATTAGCTGAGGAAATATGTAGATTCCTGTGGGAAGTGAGAGTTTGGCAAGACCTCGGAAGACGAAGCCTGAGGAGGCTTGCCACTCGTCCTCGGAAAGCGAAATATATTTCTGAAGCGAATATATGCATCCTAGTAGTTCGGTTTTTTCTTTAGGGAAAATCCTTACGTCCCAGTCTCTTATATTTTTAAAGGAAAGGGCTGTAACAACATGAAGCGATCAAAAAAAACAAAATCAAAGATGGTGAGACGAAATCGATTGGTTGCCTATACATTTCTCCTGCCAAATATTATTGGCTTCTTACTCTTTATCCTTATTCCTGTTATTGCTTCCTTTATGATGAGCTTTACCTCCTGGAATGGTTTTGGAAATATTGAGTTTATTGGATTGGATAATTATAAAAACTTATTACAGGATACGAATTTTAAAGTTTCTTTTGTTAATAGTATTCTCTTCACATTAATTTCTGTGCCTGTCACGATATTTTTATCGATCCTTATTGCAGTAGCATTAAATAAAGGAATTCGTTTTGTAAAGGTATTTCGAACAGCAGTATTTTTACCATATGTAACGGCAACTATTGCTGTTGCTGCCGTATGGCAACTTATCTTCAACCCTTCGATGGGGCCAATAAATAGCTTTCTCATAACAATCGGAATTGATCCCCCTCCAGGATGGCTTTCCTCTCCAAGTTGGGCATTGGTCTCTGTCTCAATTGTTTATATATGGCATTCGGTTGGATATTATATGGTTCTATTCTTGGCAGGATTACAAGGGATACCGAACCATTTATATGAAGCAGCAGAATTAGATGGGGCTGGTGCCATTTCTAAACTTTTTCATGTAACGATCCCGATGCTTGCACCAGTTTTGTTTTTCACTAGCATTATTGGTGTGATCAATTCCTTTAAAGTATTTGATCTTATATATGTTTTGACAGGAGGAGGGCCAGGTAGGTCCACGCATGTACTTGTGTATGATATTTACAACACAGCCTTTAAGCAATTCGAATATGGATATGCCTCATCAATGGCTTATGTATTATTCTTACTCATTATCTTAATTTCCTTTGTCCAATCCAAGATACAGAAAAATGGGCTCAATTAATAATCGAAACAATGATAAAAATCAAGAAAGGAGTTGGAGTTTTTAATGGAGATTCCTAGTAAAACTTCAAGCTGCACACCTATAGAAAAAGCAAGAAAACTAAAAATCGGCCAAATAATTAAATATGTAGTGATCATAATCGTCTCATTAATGATGATTTTACCATTTATTTGGATGTTATCGGCCTCCCTCAAAACAGAAGCGGAAATCTTTGGATTCCCTATTAAATGGATTCCTGAGACCTTTCAATGGAGCAATTATAAAAAGGTATGGACACAGGTACCATTCCATTTATATTACTTAAATACATTGAAGATTGCTGTAGTGACAACCATTTTACTTGTTATAAATAGCTCACTTGCAGGATACGCTTTTGCGAAAATTAAGTTTCCGGAAAGCAAACGCTTATTTGTTATCTATCTAGCCACGATGATGATTCCTTACCAAGTTATGATGATTCCTCAATTTATGCTGATGAAAGAACTAGGACTTGTTAATTCGCATTGGGCACTGATTTTACTTGGCTCATTTAATCCATTTGGCGTATTCTTATTCAGGCAATTTTTCTTATCAGTTCCAGATGAATTATTAGAAGCTGCTAGGATTGATGGACTCAATGATTTTGGAATTTATTGGAGAATTATTATGCCGTTATCAAAGCCGGCGATTGCGACACTCGTGATATTCACCTTCATGCATGCTTGGAATGATTTTCTTGGACCGTTGATTTACTTAACATCCGATCATTTATATACATTGCAGCTTGGTATTCAGCACTTTATTACTGAATATAACACGGAATACGCATTACTAATGGCTGCTGCTGTTTCCGCAATTATTCCAACTATTATTGTCTACTTCCTAGCACAAGATCACTTCGTGGAAGGGGTCGCCAATACAGGGATTAAATAATGGAAGGAGGGGAAATCCCAATGAAAAAGAAACCTAATCTTATTTATATATTTGCCGATCAATGGCGGCGCCAAGCTGTGGGGTATGAGAAGGAGGATCCTGTTTACACACCAAATATAGATGCATTTGCCGAAGAAAGTACTGTATTTACTGATGCTGTATCGGTTTGCCCTTTATGTTCACCACATCGAAGTTCTTTATTAACAGGCAAATATCCGATTAGTACAGGGGTATATACAAATTGTAAAGTGGGGGCTGATGTTATGCTTAATCCTGAAGAGGTTTGTATAAGTGATGTTCTTGCGGCATCAGGTTATAAGAACGGATATATAGGGAAATGGCATTTGGATCTATCTGAACTCAATCATACAGAAAAACCTAAGTCCTGTGCAAAAGGATGGGATGCATTTACACCACCAGGTCCTAAACGCCATCAATTTCACAATTGGTATTCATATGGGGCTTGGGATGAGCATTTGTCCCCGCATTACTGGCGTAATAGCCCAGAGAAAATTAAGGTGAACCAATGGTCTGTAGAACATGAAACAGATCGCGCGATTGAATTTATTAAAAATAGAAATGAAGATAATCCTTTTGCATTATTTGTTTCATGGAATCCTCCTCATAGTCCCTTTGAGCAAGTTCCTGAAAAATATCGAAACCTTTATGAGGGAAAAGATTTGCCATTGCGGCAAAATGTGCAATCATCCTTTATGATTCACACGGGAGAAGAGGTGGCTGGCGGGATAACGGAATTAAGAGAAAACCAACTAAACTATTTTGCGG
The DNA here is from genome assembly GCF_017355205.1 of Bacillus sp. SD088. Classification (GTDB taxonomy): domain Bacteria; phylum Bacillota; class Bacilli; order Bacillales; family Bacillaceae_C; genus Lederbergia. The sequence continues at coordinate 28,324 of NZ_JADIJK010000040.1, read as the reverse complement.
CTGTGTCGGGTATTGATGAACAGTTTGGTCGTATTTTACAGACATTAAGGAAAGAAAAATTAGAGGAAGAGACGATAGTTGTACTAACTTCAGACCATGGCGAAATGATGGGGTCACATGGGTTGATGGCTAAGCATGTATGGTATGAAGAATCGATTGGTATTCCTTTTGCTATACGTTGGCCGCAGATCATCCCGCAAGCAAAATCGAATGTATTACTTAATACAGTCGATATTATGCCAACTTTACTGGGATTACTACAAATTGACATTCCAACATCTGTAGAAGGCAAGGATTTATCAAAGTGGATTCTTCATGCTGAAAATGGAGGACCAGAAGAGGCTTTTATTTGTGCATATCCTGGGCGAGTACAAGCTATTCAACAGTTTCAGGATGCTGGGTTAGACAATCGGGCATATGGTTGGAGAGCCATTCGTACACATAAATACACTTATGTCATACATCACGGTTATGCGCCAAATCAAGAAAGCATTCGGTTATTATACAGTCTAAAAGATGATCCACTGCAACTGGCTTCAAAATATATTGAGGATCCGCAAGCACATCCAATTGCGGGAATATTGGAGGGAAAATTAAAAAAATGGCTTATAAAAGTTGAAGATCCATTTTTACTATAAATTAGGGAGGGGGAGAGGATGGGCCTTGTTGATAGTAAAATTTATAAGAGTCTAGAGTTTATTATGACATTTTTTGTATTAAATTTGATTTGGCTCATAATGTGTTTACCCATTTTCACAATTTTCCCTGCTACAACTGCCATGTTTGGTGTCGTTCGTGAATGGAAAAGGCATGGGGACACACCAGTGTTGGCAACATTTTTTCGTATTTTAAAAGAGAACTTTATCCAGAGCTTTATCGTTGGTAGTCTATGGACGGGGTTTGCCATATTACTCTTAGTCGATTTCATGTTTACGAACCAGCTTACCAGTGATATAAAATATCTTTTATTTACTTTCTTCTTTGGATTAACGTTATTCTTTATATTGAGCACAGTTGTTATTTTTCCTGTACTTGCACATTATAAGGTAACCGCCATTACAGCAATAAAAAATGCCTTAATCCTATCTATTAGGTATTTGCCAAATACATTACTATCCCTTGTAGTACTATGCATCATTATCGCATTGTGTTTTTATTTCCCAGCAGCAACATTGTTAGCTTTTAGCATTGGTGCCTATCTAATTTATAGTATTGCTGAACTTGTATTTAAAAAAATTGGGAGGATGGGAGTTTCCAATAGACTAAGACATCAATTTTCAAGAAATTCGTAGCATGATGAAGGGGTTATACCTTTAGACGTTTGAAACAGGAAATCTGCTGGGAGAGATTGCTAAGATTGATCATATCTTGTGGCAACGCTAACATAATAGTATGTATTGTGTTAGCATTGCCATAGAAGGATATTCTCAGCAGCTGCTCATTCATAAAAAGAGTTTTTTAAGCATTTATAAATGAAGCATCAATCCATCATAAGCTACTTGAATTCCGTATGGTGTGAAGGCCTTTACAAAATCATCGTGCAAAAAACCTGAATTATGAGAGAAGTGAGTAACGATGATTTGTCCATTCTCTTCAAGCATTTCTTCCTGTTCAAAAGTATTCTGTACTTCTAAGATCGTCTCGATACACATATGATTACGGCTACGCTTAGTTCCATTAAAGCTACCTGTACAATCCAGAATGGCCAAATCGATTTTCTTCCCTTTTAACCACTCCCATGTTTCTTCAGGAAACCAACCTGTGTCATTCCCATACAGGACTTTTTTACCGTCTTTTTCTATATAATAAAGCAAGCATGTTTCCATTTGATCATGGTCCGCTAAAAGGGGCGTGATCTTTGCCGTTTGTGTTTCAAATTCTTTAAAGGGCAGGACGCGATGATAGGAGAAACGTTTGTCCTTTTGAGATGCTGGTAAGGTTTGTAGAAGACCTTGCATAGCTAGATCATTCCCATATATTTGCAACGGGTGGTCAATTCCATGGGCAAAATCTTCAATCCGATTAAACAAATCCCCTGGTTGAAAATGATCATAATGCGTATGAGTAAACAACAAATCCTTAACTAAAGACAAGTCTATCCCATGATAAACAGCATGATAAAAAAAGTCTGGCGGAAAATCCACCTTTAACACATCATCAAAAATGACGGATGTACGAGAACGAATATTGCGCCCACCTAGCTTTCTTGCTTTTTGACAAGGCTCACATAAGCAAAATGGGTTTGGAAACCCTTCCGCCGCTGCAGTGCCTAAGAAATGTACCTTCATAACCAATCACTCCTTTTTAATTACCAAAATCATAAGCTGAAAAGACATGGATTTAGAAATTACTAATTATTACATAGTTTCCTAGTATTGTAATAGTTTAGGAAAGAATTTGCAAAGGGATCTTGCCTACATTATAATTCTTTGTTGTTTAACTGATCACTTGTTTTAGGGAAATGCACATAGCGAAATACCCTCTATGACAAGGGATTATCCTATCACAGAGGGCTATGCTCACATCAAGTTTATAAAATTACGACCATTTCTTAATCAATGTATTTGCGTTCGCCTTAAGTATGTTATATGCATTCTCAGAAATCACCTTGTTATCTTTTTGATATTCTAGTAATTGCTCAAAGCTTTTCATATGTTTGACAATCTTATCAACTGCTCCTTGTTGTTCGAAATGATCGACCCCTGTTAAATGGATATCTAAGGCACGGGCAGCTGTATCATCCGTAATTTTACCTTCTTCCTTGAATCGTTCAACGAGTTCCTTCATGATAGCGGCGCTTGAAGCTACTTCATCTGCCTTATACATGGTTAAATAATCTAAATTCACATTACCAATAGAATCACTGTCAATCCGATAACTGATTACATTTGTTCCTTCTTTTAAGTTTAAGCGTTCAGACGTCGTAAACCATTCATCCCAGCTAATTGCTGTTTTATCTGGTGCAATTGTTTTTTCATGTGTACCATTTACATATACATTGATTTCCGCTCTTGAGGGGAGCTGGGTCGTAGGATAATTTGTTGATTCCCCATCCACTTCTACACCATAAGCATAGCTTACACCTACTATATAATCACCGTCTTCTCTAGCTTTTACTACAAAACTTGCCTCTGCACCAGGTGTCTCCGGTAAGTTAATATAGCCAGCTCCTTGGTAATTGGCATGGCTATTTTCTTTAGTAATATCACCATAAAGAATGGCATCCTCTGCTTGGTACATATCACCTTGACCTAAATCACCAGACGGTAATATCTGCCATTCATCTGGTGAAATTGGCTCATCAAAATCAGGAGTTCCGTCTTCATTCCAACCGAATTTCTTCAAATTGACTTGACGCCACCCATTATCTTGCGTGTCCTTATATACACGTGTGTGGTAAATCATCCAATCTTCCGTTCCGTCAGCCGATTTTATAAATCCGGCTCTGGCAGGACCAGACACATCGTTAGTGGAAACAAAGACATCGCTTGTACGGTTCCAAGAATCCTGGTTAAGGAAGTCTTTGTCTGTATTCATATAATAAGATAAACGATAGTCGTCTGTGGCAAAAGCGCCATCTGATACTGTAATAAACACTTTTCCATCTTTTTGTAACACCCGAGGGCCTTCCCCGCCGCCTCCTATAATAGTGCGATCTGCTGTAATTGTATAAGGGTTATCCATTGGAGCAATTGCGGGACCTTCTGGTTCTCCGGTACCTAAAGTACCCCAAACAGCGTATAGTTGCTCATTATATTCAAATACTGTAAAGTCATTTGCTTGTTTATATTCCCCATTTTTACCAGTATATAGGGCTCCTTTGTCCACATATTCCCCCTGTGGATCATCAGTAACAGATTCTAAAACGGTTGCCATATGTCTATATTCATAATCTTTTAAGTCGGCACAGTAATAGATATACCATTTGCCATCAAAGAAAAATATCTCGGGGGCAAAAATACGAGTTTGTGTTCCTTGTGAATCAAATACCATTACCTTTTCTCCTTGATCTGTTAGTGTACGAGATTTGGACACATAAATTTTGTTGTTAGAGTCTAAGTTGCTAGAAGATACAAAATAATAATATCCGTCTTTATAAGTTACAAATGGATCCTGCCCCTGATATAAAGGATTGTTAAATTTGTCATGTACAGAAGAATTTTGGACTCCCATTTCTTTCATAAAATTGGTGCGAGCCATTGATCCTGCCTCAATCGTTTCTATTAATAATTCTGCTTTCTCCCAATCATCGAGCTCTTTATCATCGACCGTTTCTAGCAATTCATTCATAGTCTCTTTTGCTGCCAGTAAGTTGTTTAATACACCTGCTTTTACCTTGTCTGCAAAGTTTTCCGTCAAATAATCGCCTTTCTGAATTTCTGCAAGTAAATCATCTTTTTTAGTCGTTATAACATGATCTGCTGGCAAATAAAGTGCTGATTCTGGAACTACCTCCCTTTCCTGATTTGCACTTTCCCATTCTAAAAGAAGCCATGCAGCACCCCAGCCTTGCAAATATTCAATCTTGATATCATAATGTTTTCCTGCTTCCAAAAAAACGGGGGGACTAACCTGTGGGACTTCCCATTTTTGCTCCCAAAAGTCAATAATCATTTCTTCATCAATCCACAGTCTAAAACCATCATCCCCGATCATATGAAAGGTATAATCGTCTGTATATCGCGGTACTATGGTGCCCGTAAATCGTGCCGTATTATAATCAGGTGTTCCAGAAAATTGCTTGAAAATACTTGTAAAGGAACTGCCATTTAAATTTCCGATTGCTTTTTTTCCCCGAAAATCATCAAAGTTAAATACAGTAATGTCTTCTCGATCATTTGGGTTTGGTTCATTTTTAAAGAATTCACCTAACAACCCCTGACTATCCATAGTTGTTTCTACAGCATAAACATCTTTAGGTACATTAACCATACCTGCAATTAGAATGATTCCCATAAGTATTCCTATTACTTTTTTCACAATTATTCCTCCCTTATAAAATTGATTTTCGACTATCGCATAGATAGCTCCTCCTTCTCCACTTGTTGTTATATTTAAAAATTAACATAATTTGCAAAATATATATTTGTAATTTTTAGCTATTTTTTACGATCTTTTATGTAATTCGTTGAGACTTCAAAACAGAAAACGGAAATTTACAAAAGATTGAGTTTTTTTATAAATACTTCTTGTATCTTTTTTATTAAACTTAGAAACAGTTAGTTTAAATTTTAAAAAGGGGAGAATAAGATGAAAAAAACAAATAGGCTTATGTTCATCCTGTTTGCATCATTAACACTATTGTTCTTACTTGCCGCTTGTGGACAAGAAAGCTCTAGTAAGGAGGAAACTGAAACAACTGGAAATGATACAGAGGAGAATGGAACTCCAGATAAAATTGTTGTAGGCTTTTCTCAAGTTGGTGCAGAAAGTGGATGGAGAACAGCAGAAACAGAATCTATTAAAGAAACTTTAGGAAATAGTGATGAATTCGAATTGAAATTCTCAGATGGACAACAAAAACAAGAAAACCAAATCAAAGCACTCAGAAGCTTTATAGCACAGAAGGTTGATGTCATTGCTTTAGCACCGGTAGTTGAATCTGGTTGGGAAACGGTTCTAACAGAGGCTAAAGACGCTGAGATCCCGGTCGTCCTCTTGGATCGTGGGATTGAGGTGGAAGATGAAAGTTTGTATACAAGCTTTATTGGTTCTGATTTTGTCCTTGAAGGTGAAAATGCTGCTGAAGAGTTAATCAATCTTATTGGGGAAGAAGTAGAAACAAATATTGTTGAGCTTCAAGGCACGGTCGGTGCAAGTTCAGCAAATGATCGTATGGAAGGTTTTAAAAATGTGATTGATCAAAACGATAACTATAAAATTATTAAATCCCAAACGGGCGATTTTACACGTTCAAACGGTAAAGAAGTAATGGAAGCATTCTTAAAATCTGATGGTGATAACATTGACGCTGTTTATGCACATAACGATGATATGGCACTGGGGGCAATTCAGGCAATTGAAGAATATGGCTTAAAGCCTGGTGAAGATATTAAAATTGTATCAGTTGACGGAATTGGAGATATTTTTGAAGCTGTTGCTGAAGGAAAGTCCAATATTATTGTAGAATGTAACCCATTACTTGGACCACAGCTTGCTCAAGCTGCTAAAGATCTAATGGCTGGAAAAGAAATTGAAAGATGGATCAAAACGGAAGAAACGGTCTTTGTAGGGGCGGAAGAAGCGAAAGCCGCATTACCTGATCGACAATATTAGATAGTGAAATAAAGGGTATCGAGATTGTAACATACAGTCTCGATTTCTTGTCGTTTCGGAAATTATGAATCGTAGCGTGAAAAGTTGTATGATGTCGCGTTTGAGTCTGCCGTCAGGACGTCGTCTGCATAATAATCTGTTCCAATGAAAGGAAAAGGACATCTTTCTTTGGAACAGATTCTTGCTTGGCGCCTTGCGCTTTTGTTCTGTTTAAATAGCTTGTATAATTGGTTTATTGTGGAAAAATTAGGAAAATATGCAAACTCATTGTTAATTAAAGGGGAGAAAAAAATCAATGTGACTAGATTACGAAATTACTTCAATAATAAAAGTATTCGTTTTAAACTTCTGTTTTACTTCTTTATTATCATTATTTTGTGTGTTTCTACATTAAGTATAATTGGGGGGAAAACGTATAAAGAATCTTTGGAAGAAGAGGCTAACTTGCATACGGTGCAGATGATTGATCAAGTATGGAACAATATTGATATGTTAATTCAGGAAAACGATAATATTATGGATTATATAACTAATGACAAAGAAGTAGCACAATTTATGGAACGATCAGCACCTTCTGAGAAAAGTGTAAGTATTATCAAGGAGAAAATTAGTATTTACAAGCAAAAACATCCCGAAATTGCGGGGATATTACTTGTTAATCAGTATGATAAGCTTGTAAGCAATGAAATATTACGTGTTTCTAGGGATCCACTTACAGAGGAATCATGGTACAAAAAAGCAATACAATCCCCCGAAGATATTCAACTTATTAGTAATCCAATTGGCAGAAATATAAAGAATAAAGTGAATTATCAAATGAACTACGTTTTATCACTAGTAAAGGCCGTAAAGAACCCTGAAACAAATCAAGTAACAGGTGTTATCTTAATGGATTTAAAATTGGATTTTATAAAAAACGTGATTGAATCGATAAAAATTGGAAACAGTGGCTTCATATTTATAACTGATAAAGAGGGTGAGGTTGTTTATGCTCCAGTGAACTCCATTGTATACCGCATACATCCAAGTTTACTATATGAGGAAAATTCACCACCCATTGAGAAAAATATTAATGATGATAAGTATCAAATTATTTATAATACTATCCCAGATATAGGTTGGAAAGTTGTTGGGGTGTTTTCATTAAATGAAACGACAAAAGTTGTAACTGAGGTTCAACACTTTACGATTGTAATCGCTATCATTACACTTGCTATGGCTTCGCTTGTATCTGTGTTTTTTGCAAATATGATTACCAAACCGCTTAATAAGCTTAAAACATTAATGGGAAATGTGGAAGAAGGCCGTTTTGATGTTCGTTTTAACTCAAAATACAATGATGAGGTTGGGCAACTTGGTAACAGCTATAACAAAATGGTTCAAGAAATAGATAGGTTAATCCAATTGCTATATGTTAAAGAAAAAAGTAAAAGGGAGGAGGAGTTAAAAGTTTTACAAGCTCAAATTCAACCGCATTTTCTTTATAACACACTAGATACAATCCAGTGGATGGCACATGAATATAAAGCTCCTAAAATTGCAGAGTTGGTAAACTCTTTAACAACTCTATTTCGGATTGGGCTCAATAAAGGAAAGGAATTTATCAGTATTAGAGAGGAATTAGAGCATGTTAGAAGCTATTTGACTATTCAAATGACCAGATATGAATCTAAATTAGAATATGATATTAAAGCGAATGAAGAAGTTAAAGACTATCAGGTTCTTAAATTAATTCTACAGCCACTAGTAGAAAATTCAATATATCATGGTATCCGCAATAAAAGGGGGAAAGGAAAGATAACGATTACTGTAACTCAACAGGAGGAAAATCTTATCCTATGTGTGATTGACACGGGCAAAGGAATAAAAGAAGAAACGGTAAAGCAGTTAAACGATTCGCTTAAAAAGTTAGAAACAACAGATAGAAAGGGTTATGGTCTTCATAATGTCAATGAGAGAATAAAACTATCCTATGATGAGAGATATGGAATAGAAGTTTTTAGTGAGTATGAGCATGGAACAAAGATCCAGGTGGTACTTCCCATTAGACGTGTGTAAAGCATATTGAATACGAGGAGGGGTATGAATGTGGAAATTACTCATTGCAGAAGATGAAACAATTATTAGAAGGGGATTAAAGAATTCGCTTAACTGGAAAGAATATTCAATAGATATTGTGGGCGAGGCGGAAGATGGCGAAATCGCTCTAGATATGGCTATAGAGTTAAGGCCAGATATTATGTTTATCGATATAAATATGCCATTTTTAAATGGAATCGAATTAATGAAAAGGTTAAGGCACGAGCTTGCTCATATTATATTCATTGTCATTACTGGTTACAATGAATTTAGTTATGCACAGCAAGCTATAAAAATGGCTGCGTTAGATTTTCTCTTAAAACCTGTAAGAAAGGAAGAGTTAGAGACTACGGTTAAAAAAGCTGTTGATTTATTACAAAAAAGAGAAAGAAATTCAAATTTATACTTACAGTTCAAGGGAAATAAACAAATATTAAAAGAACAATTTTTGCTTAATTGGTGCTTAGGTCAATATACAGAAGAAGAGGTTAAGATCCAAGCACAATTATTGGATATAAATCTTCGAAAGAGTATGGGCATGTCTATATTTGAAGTGATTAAAGATATTAATATTAGCGGATCTGAACAAAATTGGAGCGAATTATTGTTAAACTTTGCAGTGAAAAATATAATTGATGATATTCTTTTGGATTATTCAAATGTAGAGCTATTTGAAGATCAAAGCGGACATATTGTTTTATTGATTCAGAATATTGAAACTGAAACTTTATTAAAGTTAAATAGAGACATTATTAAGCATTTAGAAAGATTTATTGGTAAAGTAGTTGCTTGTAATGAGACTGTATTAGAATCCTCTTTAGACGTTCCTTCTGCATATAAGAAGTTAATAAAAGACATGAAATCAAGTCAGAGCTTAACACCTATTGTGATACTTGCTAAAAACTACATTGATCAAAATTATTCTGAACAATCAGTATCCCTAAAGCAGGTTGCCTATCAAGTTCAGGTAAACCCTACTTACTTAAGCAAACAAATAAAGAGTGATCTGGGTGTTTCGTTTGTTCATTATTTGACTAATGTAAGGATTAATAAAGCCTTAAAGCTTATAAAAGACCCCTATTTAAAAATCTATGAAATAGCTGAACTAGTAGGCTATAGTAGTCAACACTACTTTTGTAATGCATTTAAAAAAGTAGTCGGTATATCACCAACAGAATTCCGGAATGGAGTAAAAAGGCAATGAATAAGCTGTATTGCTATCGGGCAGTTATTTCGCTAATTATGCTCCTTATATTAGCCATTATTTTATATCAAGCTCTAGACAAAAATGCAAATACAGACACTGAGCCTTTAATTGATTTTGTCATTGGTGTGTCTCAACCAAACTTGCATGAGCCATGGCAAATATTGATGAATGAAGAGCTTCGTGTCGAAGAAGCAAAGCATGATGATATTCGTGTGATTTATGCGGATGCAGCGCAAAGTACAAAGCAACAAATTGAGGATATTAACACATTAAATAAATATGGGATTGATCTATTAATTGTATCGGTTGAAGATTCATCAGCACTTACACCAATAATATCAGCGATATATGAGGAAATACCGGTTATTGTACTTGGACGCGGGGTTGAAGGGTATAATTACACTTTGTACATTGGCTCAGATCATCATTTTATAGGTGAAATGGCCGCTGAAGCCGCTATTGAACTATTAGGAGTTGAGGGTGGTAAGGTAATAGAGGTTAAAGGTATGGCAAGTGCTCTAAAGGCAGAGGAACGAAGCAGAGGTTTTAGAGAAAAAATATCTGAAAGCGGAAACATTGAGATAATTGATTCCGTTGCAGCTAACTGGCAAAGGGATCAGGCGGAGGACGAACTAACCAGTTTACTAAAGCGAATTAATCAAAGACCAGATCTTATTTATGCACATAATGATGCAATGGCATTTGGCTCATACCGAGCATTGCAATCACTTGGACTCGATGGAATAAATATAATAGGGAGTGATGGGGTTACGAATCCTAAGGGAGGGCTACAACTTGTAAATGAAGGAATTATTGATACTACATTTATCACACCAACAGGTGGAAAACAAGCATTTCAGTATGCAATTGATATTTTAGGGAAGAAGTCAGAAATACCCAAAAAAGTCATTTTGAGAAATCATAAAGTATCGGAAAAGGACAATATAGATCAGTACTTAAATGAGGGCAATAGTATAAGCGATAAAGATGGAAGAGAAAAGGAACTAACATTAGGCTTTGCCCAAGTTGGAAGTGAAAGTGCTTGGAGAAATGAAAATACAGCTTCAGTTATTAGTTCAGCAGAACAATTAGGTGTGAACCTTATATTTAAGAATGCAGATAATGATCAACAAAAACAGATAGCAATCATTCGGGAATTTATTAATCAAGAAGTAGATGTTATAGCATTTTCTCCAAAAGTAGAAAATGGATGGGAAAAGGTATTACAAGAAGCAAAAGATGCTGGTATACCGGTTATTCTTTCCGATCGGGAAATTGATGTTAATGATAGTACACTATGGACTTCTTTTATTGGCTCGGATTTTGTTGAAGAAGGGAGGCGTGCTGGTCGTTGGCTAATAAATGAAATGGATAAAACTGGCCTAAAGGCTGTAAATATAATTGAATTAGAAGGAACAAAAAATTCAGCTCCTGCAGTCGGTAGAAAGCAAGGCTTTGAAGAGGTTCTGTCAGATTATCCTAATTATCAAATTATCGACAACCTATCAGGTGACTTTACGTTAAGTAGAGGAAGAGAATTAATGGAACAGGCGTTGGGCTCTTATGGAAATAAAATTGATATTGTTTACGCACATAATGATGATATGGCAATTGGAGCGATAGAGGCAATAGAGGATTACGGATTACAACCCGGGAAAGACATGAAAATTATTTCTATCGATGCTACAAAAAAGGCATTTAATGCGCTAAGTACGGGAAAATTAAACTATACAGTTGAATGTAACCCTTTATTAGGCCCGCAAATTATGCAAGCCGCTAAAGAATTACATGCTGGAAAAGAAATACCCATGAAAATTATTACTTCTGAAGAAACATTTACGCAAGAAGAGGCAAAAAAAGAAATGAAAAAAAGGCACTATTAAAGTCGGCATCCAAAAGTCAAATACTTATATGACTTTTGAATGCCCTTTTCTTGTCTTTAATATCTTTTCGACCTATATACGTTAAATACTTAATAATGGGATTAAACAGAATATGTTAAAAAAGCACCTTTTTTTCTAAATACATTATTAGTTCAGAATCTTAAAATAGAACCAATCCGACATAAATATGTAATTCTAACTCAGAAAAAAGAAGGTGTCTAGAATGAGTTCTGACTACTTGTTAAGAGCTGAAGGGATATCAAAATATTTTCCAGGTGTTCAAGCCTTATCAAATGTAAATTTTCATTTGCGGGCTGGTGAGATTCACTCATTGATGGGGGAGAATGGTGCTGGAAAATCAACCTTCATTAAAGTTTTAACTGGTGTTCATAAAGAGGATGAAGGTTCTTTTTATTTAAAAGGGAATAAAATTGACCTTAGTTCACCGCAAGATGCACAGAATATTGGGATCAGTACGGTTTATCAAGAAGTAAACTTATGCGAGAATTTATCAGTTGCTGAAAATATTTTTATCGGCAGAGAGCCCATGAAAAAAGGGAGAATTGATTGGAAGGAAATAAATAAAAGATCCCAACAAATATTGTGGGAACGTTTAAACATTAATATTGATGTGACAAAAATCTTATCTTCATACTCCACTGCTATTCGACAAATGGTAGCTATTGCAAGAGCAGTAGATATATCCAGTGGTGTATTGATTTTAGATGAACCGACATCAAGTTTAGATAAGAACGAGGTTGAACAATTATTTAGAGTCATGAAGAATTTAAAAAATGAAGGGATGGGAATCGTATTCGTTAGTCACTTCCTCGATCAAATATATGAAATATCTGACCGAATTACCGTTTTGAGAAATGGACTTTATATTGGTGAATATGAAACAAGAAAACTTCCACGGAAAGAACTTGTGTCTAAAATGATTGGTAGAGAATGGGGAGAGGATTCTAACGAAGTAAAAAAGACTAAACAGCGAGTTAGCAATGAAATATTCTTACGTGGGAAAGGGTTAGCAAGAAAAGGTACGTTAAATCCCTTTGATTTAGAACTTAAAAAAGGAGAAGTATTGGGTCTAGCTGGTTTATTGGGTTCGGGTAGAACAGAAATGGCTAAAATGATTGTCGGGATTGATAAGGCAGATCGCGGGGTTCTTTATTTGGAAAATGAACAGATCAGCTCAATGAACCCAAAGCTCGCTGTTGAGAAAGGTATGAGCTTCTGCCCTGAAGATCGTAAAGTCGAGGGAATCATAAATGATTTAACCATTCGTGAAAATATCATTCTTGGTTTGCAAACGAAGAGGGGATTACTCAGGCATATACCATTGAAAGAACAAAAAGAGATTGCCCAGAAATATATTGAATTACTGCGAATTAAGACACCAAATATGGAAGAGCGTATTGATAATCTTAGTGGAGGAAATCAGCAAAAAGTTATTCTTGCAAGGTGGCTGGCAACTGATCCTAAGCTATTGATCCTTGACGAGCCAACTAGAGGAATTGATGTAGGCTCTAAGCAGGAGATAAGAAATTTAATATTAAAACTGGCTAGGGAAGGAATAACCATACTTTTCATATCTGCTGAATTAGAAGAAACAATTTCTTGTTGTGATCGAGTGATTGTCCTGCGTGATCGAAATATTATTGGTGAATTACAAGGTAGTGAGATGACAGAATCAAAAATCATGGAAATGATCGCAAAAGGAGCTGATAGTAATGAAGCAAGCCTTGCATAAATTTACACATACAAAAATATTTTGGCCACTTGCAGCATTACTATTCCTCCTTTTATTAAACCTTATCATTGAACCAAGATTTTTCGCCATTCAAATAAAGAATGGTCATCTTTTCGGTAGTCTTATAGACATATTAAATCGCGTTATGCCATTAATGATTATTTCTATCGGGATGACTCTTGTAATTGCAAAAGAAGGAATCGATATTTCAGTAGGATCTGTATTGGCAATTTCGGGTGCATTGGCAGCAGCACTATTAGAGAACCATTCTGTTTGGTTGGCAATAGGAGCAGCTCTTTTTATAGGTTTAGTGTGCGGTTTATGGAATGGTATTCTCGTTTCTGTATTTGAGATCCAACCAATGATAGCGACCTTGATTCTACTCGTTGTTGGCAGGGGGATCGCCCAGTTAATTACAGGTGGACAGATTTTAACAATCAATAATGAAATCTATTCGTATATTGGGACCGGGTTCCTGTGGGGGCTGCCTTTTTCTATTTATATAGGTGTAGTCATTTTTCTTATTATGATGTTTCTTAAAAAGAGAACAGCAATGGGGCTTTTTCTAGAATCCATCGGCAATAACATGATAGCAAGTAAATTTGCTGGAATTCAACCTAAAAGGATCATTTTGCTTGTTTATACACTTTGCGGATTATGTGCAGCAATTGCTGGGATCATTGTTAGTGCGAATGTTAGCAGTGCAGATGCAAATAACGCCGGTTTGTGGATCGAGTTGGATGCCATCTTAGCAGTAGTCATCGGTGGCACATCAATGCGTGGAGGAAGGTACTTTTTAGGTGGAACGATTGTTGGGGCGCTATTTATACAAACGTTGTCTACAACTATTTATTCAATTGGGATTAACCCACAAATTGTAATGGTCGTAAAAGCAGTTGTTGTCATTATTGTCTGCCTTTTCCAATCCACAGAATTTAGAAACATGTTTACAAAGTTTGGTAAAAAGAAGGTGTCTTACTCATGAAATTCAAGTTCACAATAAAAGAAAATTATCTATTTATAATGGCGACTATCCTGCTAATTGTGATGCTATATGGATATGGGTCTCTCTCATTTACCGGTTTCTTCAGTACTCAAGTGTTTTTAAATTTATTTATTGATAATGCTTATTTAATTATTGTTGCTACAGGAATGGCTTTTGTCATTATAACAGGTGGAATTGACTTGTCAGTTGGTGCATTTGTTGCATTTATTAGTATGGTATCAGCGGCTTTACTTGAGCAAGGGCTTAATGCATATGCAGTCATTTTTTTAATGTTACTTATCGGTATTTTATTCGGTGCCTTTCAAGGGTTTTTAATTAGTCATTATGATATACATCCTTGGATTGTCACATTAGCAGGAATGTTCTTAGCAAGAGGGGCAAGTTTTTTAATTAGCACTGATAGTATCGTCATTACAAATGCAGTATTCAGTAATTTATCTCGTGCGAAAATACCGATTATCGGTGACGGTTATTTATCAATTGGAGCGGTTATCGCCATTATTGTAGTGATCTGTGCCATTTTTATAGCAAAATATACAAAGTTTGGTCGGAATGTATATGCAGTCGGAGGGAATGTTAGTTCAGCTAAGTTAATGGGATTACCTGTTCAAAGAACGACAATTCTTGTGTATGTATTCTCAGGCTTTTGTTCAGCATTAGGTGGTTTTGTGTTTACTTTATATATGTTATCTGGATATGGGTTGCATTTAATGGGGATGGAAATGGATGCCATTGCGGCATGTGTAATCGGGGGCATACTGTTAACAGGCGGTTTCGGCTATCTTATCGGTCCAACACTTGGGGCACTAAGTATGGGAATCATTCAAACAATTATTATGTTCCAAGGCACACTTAGCTCTTGGTGGACAAAAATAGCTGTAGGATTTCTTCTTTTAATCTTTATTTTGTTGCAACGTCTCGTAGTCATGAATAGACGTAGAAGATCATCTATCGGAACTAAAAACAGTCCAGAGTTACGAAAAGACACAACAGATATTCAAGAGAGTGAAATGAATGCATAATGTTTTTCACACTTAGATCATTCTATCATGAGTTTCTATCCACGTTTTTCTACAAGTTCCTTTCTAATATTTCTAATCTGACTTTTTAAAGTAATTATTTTAAAGGGGGTGGTATATGGATGGGTGATCACTAGATTAATAGGAAAGCTACATGGGGAATAGAGTACTTAAAGGAGGAGAAATATTGGGAATAAGTAGATGGGGAAGAAACTTTAGTATTATTCTGATGCTAGCCCTCTTTTTTTTGATGGGAAACCTTTCTTTAGAAGTAAAGGCAGACACTGAAAGTGATACAGAGAGCCAACTAATAAATGGTTTAAAGGGTGAATTCTACACAAGTTCACAACCAGGAAGCTTTGACTTTGGAAAGAAAACAGCAACGATTATCACACCAAACATTGAATTCCGAGATTTAAACCCGATTCTAAAACAGCTAACTGGCCAAGACGATCATGTGACTGTGAGATGGACAGGACAGATTCAACCTGAATTTACAGAAGAATACAGCTTCTCAATGATTGGAGATAATGGATTTAGGTTATGGATAGATGATGAACTTGTGATCGATCATTGGGTAAATGATTGGGACAATGAACAAATTAGTGATCCAATTGCACTGAATGCTGGAGAATTGTATGATATAAAAATTGAATATTTCGAAGACGTTGGTGGTGCACATTTGAGACTGAATTGGGAGAGTCCTTCTCAAGTAAAAGAAGTTGTGCCACATAAGCGTTTATTCCTGCCGAAAGGATATGAGCTAACGGGTCCATCCAGTGCCGTTATTAATGAGGATGGTAAAAGCGTAGAGTTGAATTTTGAAGAAGTTTTAAACGAGTTGCCGGATAATATTTCTAATCACTTTTCCAAGTTGGGAAATAGCAAAGTAATCTCAGCTGAATTAAAGAAGGGAGATCAATCAAGTATTATTCTTACGCTGGACTATCCAATCACTAGTAAGGATAATCATACTCTTCTGCTAACTTATGATGGAAAAGGAAAAATTACGACGACGAAGAATACAGAAATAGAATCATTTAAAGTATTTGCTGACAACCACTCAACCTATTTAATTTCTTCACCTTGGGCAGAAGAGGTAGATAAAGATCGTGTACTTCCAGAATACCCAAGACCGCAGTTGGTTCGTGAGCAATGGTTAAATTTAAATGGCACTTGGGAATTTGAAGCAGCATCAGAGGAAGACTCTTTGCCAACAGGAAAAACATTAGAAGAAGAAATTCTTGTACCATTTGCTGTTGAATCAAAACTTTCTGGAATAGAGCGACATGAGGACCATATGTGGTATAAGCGACAATTCACTGTTCCAGAGACATGGTCCGGGGACGACGTATTATTACATTTTGGTGCTGTTGATTATGAAACTTTTGTTTATGTGAATGGAACTGAGGTCGGGAAACATAAGGGCGGCTATGATGCGTTCAGTTTTAATATAACGAAGCATCTAGTAGAAGGTGAGAATGAGATTATCGTTGAAGTTATTGATAAAACTGATACAAATCAAGCGCTTGGAAAGCAAAGACTAAGACCAGAAGGGATCTGGTACACATCTGTATCAGGTATTTGGCAAACCGTCTGGCTTGAACCTGTAGCAAATGCGCATATCAATAATTTGAAAATGACACCGGAAATTAACGGGGAATACTTAAGCTTAATTACAGAAGCACAAGGAAATACACATGAGACTGTTGAAGCCATTGCCTATAAAGAGGGAGAAGAAGTAGGGAGAGTGACCGGTAATGTTGGGGAAGAACTCCAAGTCCCAGTAAAAGATCCCCATTTATGGTCGACCACTGATCCTTTCCTATATGACTTAGAAGTTCGCTTAATGAAAGATGATTCGGTCGTTGATAATGTTACCAGTTATTTTGGAATGAGAGAAATTAAAACTGGAATGGTAGATGGGAAACTCCGTCCATTATTAAATGGAGAGTTTATATTCCAAATGGGACCACTTGATCAAGGCTATTGGCCAGAGGGTCTTTATACAGCACCAACAGATGAAGCCTTGAAGTTTGATATCGAACAGGCAAAGAATATTGGCTTTAATATGATTCGTAAACATGCAAAGGTAGAGCCACAGCGTTTCCATTATTGGACAGATAAATTGGGGATACTTGTATGGCAGGATATGCCAATGCAATTTAACAACTCACCAACAAAAGCAAATGCCAATCAGTTTGAGCATGAATTTGAGGAAATCATCAACGAGCACTATAACTCTCCATCCATAATTCTTTGGACTGTATTTAATGAGGCATGGGGACAATATGATACAGAAAGATTGACGAATTGGGTAAAAGAGCTAGACCCTACACGTTTAATTTCAAATGCAAGTGGTTGGGATGATTACCCGGTTGGAGATGTTATTGACTTTCATGCATATGTTGGCCCAGCTTCGCCAACACCAACGGAGGATCGTATCGCGGTTTTAGGCGAGTATGGGGGACTAGGACTCCATGTTCCAGGCCATGAGTGGAGTGCAAATGTCTTTAATTATGAAATGCAAAATAGTAAAGAACAACTAACGAACCGTTATCTTGGCTTAATTGACGGAATTAAGAAGTTAAAAGAAGAACCAGGATTAAGTGCGGCTGTGTATACACAGCTTACGGATGTAGAAATAGAAATTAATGGTTTATTAAGTTATGACAGAAAACTTGAAAAGGCTGATTTCGATAAACTCCGTAAAGCGCATAGAGAATTAATCGGTATTGTGGATGTTAATGACTTATTAGAAATGATCGCGGAAGCCCAACAGCTTATAGATAGTGCGGAGATTGGTTCAGAGCCGGGACAATATAAGCAAAATGTTATAGATGATCTGAAAAAAGTAATTACTGATGCGCAAGTAATTGCTGATGACAGTTCTGTAACAGATGGAGAATTACGAGAAATGGTAACAGCATTAGAAAAAGCGATGGATGCTTTCATTGATCAGGTAAATCCACCAATTACTGTTGGTGCTGTGGTAGATCATTTTGATAGTGAGATTCTTGCAGATGGCTGGTCTATTTTTAGAGAAAATGAAAAGAAATGGAGCCTGACAGATGTTCCGGGGAAACTACGCATTAAAACATCTAAGGGTGATTCGTATCAAGAAACCAATAACCTAGTAAATTTATTTCTTAGGGGGGCTCCTCAAGGTGATTTTGAAATTACTACAAAGGTGACCGCACCTATTCGTAATAATCACCAACAGGCTGGTCTATACATTTGGGAAGATGAAGACAATTATGTTAGGTTAGGTCATGTTTGGGATACGACAGTCGCTCCAAGTGGTTACAGTATTGAAACTGCAAAAGAAGAAAAAGGAAAATATAGTAAAGCGTCAAATATGGTGTCACACCCTAAAACAGATACGATGTACTTGAAATTGAAGAAGATTGGTAATCAGATAACTTCTTATTATTGGGATGGTAATGTATGGATTCAAGCTGCGGATCCCTTAACTGTCACACTAGAAAACATCCAAGTTGGATTTTATGGCACTTCGACAAATGCAGGGGATATAAATGCTGATTTTGACTATTTTACAGTTCAATCCATAATCGATTTATCACAATTACAAGCACTGATCGACAAGGCCAAAGCAATTTCGAACGAAGATGGAACATACACAGAAGAATCTTTTGCTTCATTACAATCAGCTATCGAGGTGGCGGAAGCAGCGTTAAAATCCATCGAGACAGAGGAAGAATTAAAAATTGCTCTTACTGACTTACAATTAGCCATCGATGGACTTGAACTTGTAGATGGTGGAAATGAACCGATTACCATTTCGGATATTTTGAAAGTGCTTTCTGAACATGAGGAAGAGTTAACATCCGAGACGTACCGAGCATTAGAGGTTCACTTAACAGCTGTTGGTCAATACGAGAAAAAGGGAGAAGCTACTAAAATCATTAAGCATATGAAGAATTTCAATAAATTACTTGATTATCAGTTAGGAGATAACTCGATTTCTCAGAAATTATACGAAATTCTGAAGGCAGATGCCGATTTGCTTATTCAAAAATGGGAAGATGCGTAAAGTAAGTTTTTTATAAAAAAGAGGCTGGAACATAAGTATTTTCACCAAAGAAAAACCAAACGGCTATGGTGCATATAACCGCGTCGGAAATATACTTCGCTTTCTGCGGGCGAGTGGCAAGTCTCCTCTGGCTTCGCTTTCGGGGTCTTGCCGAACTCTCACCCCTGTAGCTTAACGTTTTAATTATGTCCCAGTCTCCCAAGACAATCACAGTAATTTATCAATTTCCTATTTTATCGACCGGGAGATGACAATGAATTCTAAACGAAAAATCCTAGAAAGAAAAAGACGGAAAAGGAGAATCCAACAAGTTGTTCATCTACTTCTACCTTTCTATTTATTATGCTTAATTGGCTCACAACTAACAACACCGACAAGTGCCTCCTTTACCGATGTGACGACCATCGTAGGAACATTATCATTGGAGAACGACTTTGGAGAAGAAGAGCAGGTAGATGCTTTCCGTGAAGACGAAGACCTTCCAGAAAATGGTGTGGTGGATGAGAAGGTAGAACCTGACTCCAAACAGGAAAAGAAAGAATTAGATGAAATTCCACATGCGGAAATTAATGAAGAAAAAGAGCAAGAAATAGCTGACGAGGATTCTGAAGAAGAGCTAGAAGATCGAGGAGAGGAGAATTTTGAACAAGATGAAGAACTAGATGTAGACGATGAACTTGATGAACATAATGTTACTGAACTAGATTCTGAAGAGCATTAGAATCAATTTCTCAAAAATCAGATCTATCGGAGTGAAGGAACAATGAAAGGCAAAACCATTCTGAAATGGTTGGGTAATGGTATCACAACCCTATTCATTATGCTATTAGTCTGTGCAGTTTTTGTAGTTATTTCATCACGGGCAGCAGGGGGAGAGCCTAGCCTGTTTGGCTACCAATTAAAAGCCGTTTTATCTGGTTCCATGGAACCGGAAATGCCAGTTGGATCGATCATTTTGGTTCAACTAACGGATGAAAATAGTACCTTTACAAATGGGGATGTTATTACATTCAGAACAGACGAGAATATATTAATCACCCACCGAATTTTGGAAGTTGAGAATGGTGGACAACGCTTTATTACGAAAGGAGATAATAATAACGGATCTGATGTGGAACCTGTTATGAACCAGAATATTGTTGGCAAATACTCAGGAGTGGCGGTTCCTTATGTAGGATATATCTTCCACTATTTGAATACAAAACAAGGGGCCTTTCTACTACTATTTCTACCTGGCCTATTCTTTCTAGGACATGCTCTATTTACTATTTGGCGTGCCCTACGTCTCATTGAATCACCTAATGAATCGAAACTAAGTGAAGAATAGTCAACCACTAATTAAAAAATGGAGGGGAAAATCAATGAATCTAAAAAAACAATTAACAACAGGTCTATTGTCCGCGGTACTAGGTGTGACCTTAATAGGAAGTGGAACATATGCCTATTTTAGTGATAGTGCAGAAACAAATAATACATTTGCAGCAGGGACATTAGATCTTTCAGTTAATCCTACACAAATTATTAATGTTGATAATATAAAACCAGGGGACTCCTTTATTCGTGATTTTGAACTGCATAATAAGGGTACAATGGATATTGGAAAAGTACTATTAGAAGCCACCTATACTGTGGTAGATGCAAAGGGAGATAATACAGAGGATTTTGGAGAGCATATTGAAGTGGAATTTCTCTATAATTTGGACAAATTCGATGAAGTCATTTATCAAACCACTTTGGCGGAATTAAAGAATTTGAATCCAGAAGTAATAAATGAAAAAGTTTTTGGTGAAATTTTTGATGGTGAAGGCCTTCCAGTCGGTGTAGAAAATGATCTAGTAGTAAAATTCACCTTTAAAGATAATGGCACAGATCAAAATCAATTCCAAGGTGACTCGCTTGATCTTACTTGGACATTTAACGCACAGCAAAAAGAGGGCAAACAAAGGTAAACATAGATCTATAAAATGCTAAAACAGTCCCTACCTGTTCATTTGGTAGGGACTGTTTTGTGTTGTATTTAAGTAACTCCCAAGACCTTTTACCATATATAGATAAAAAAGTTAATCTCATTCTATATACTGTGTTATTATACATTGTGGAAACTATAATAGAATTGGGGAGAAGGAATTTGGACGCAAGAGATTTTCAAAAATGGATCGATTCTTATTACAAAGAAAGAGGCTGGGCGGATTTAGATATCTTTGTACGAATCGGTTTTTTGTCAGAAGAAACGGGAGAGGTAGCAAGGGCGATTAGAGCACTGGAAATAGGTAGAGATCGACCAGATGAAGTAGAGGGCACGTTTGATGAGTGTAAGAAAAATCTAACAGAAGAATTAGGCGATGTGCTAGGAAATGTGGCAGTGATTGCTAATAAGTATAATATTGATTTTGAAGATATTTTTTCACAACATCGAAATAAATTGTTTGATCGCTATCAAAAATAGAAGGGGGGATGGACCATGAATATTAAAACAATAGCCGTGTTCTGTGGCTCAAGTGTTGGAAATAAAGAAATATATTTGGATAATGCCAAAAAGCTAGGAGAAGAATTAGCCGCTAGTGATAGAATGTTAGTTTATGGCGGTGCGCAAGTTGGTTGTATGGGAGCATTAGCTGATTCAGCTTTAAATAGCGGTGGCAACGTCGTTGGGGTCATCCCGAAAAAATTGCAAGATGTTGAAATAGCGCATAGGAACCTAACAGAACTTTATGTTGTTGAAACAATGCATGAACGGAAAGCAAAAATGGCAGAGTTGGCAAATGGATTTATTGCCCTCCCAGGAGGCGCGGGAACATTAGAGGAATGGTTTGAAGTATTCACTTGGGCACAGCTTGGATACCACCAAAAACCATGTGGATTATTAAATGTAAATGGTTTTTTTGATCCATTAATGTCTATGTTGAATTATACTATTGAGGAAGGGTTTATGAATAGTAAGTATCGTGATTTGATCGTGATTGATTCTGAGCCAAAGCGTTTATTAGATAAAATGGAGAATTACTCTCCACCTTTAAAGGCGAAATGGGAATAACTCATCGTGCAAATGCTTGTTGTTTATAGGGGAAGATGTTAATCCTGATCTTTTTTTCCGCTTTGGAGAATAGGGAGTGGGTATGAAGACTTATTATAAATATGGCCTTTTCTTGCTAGTACTTTTTTGGATGGTCCTAATCTTTACTTTATCTAATCAACCGAAAACAGATTCGAGAGAGTTAAGCTCAAGCTTAACGGAGAAGGTATTGTCAACGATCGAAATAGTTTTACCTGATCTAGAGGTTAATGAAGAACGTTTTCATCATATTATT
Source organism: Bacillus sp. SD088 (assembly GCF_017355205.1). Taxonomy (GTDB): domain Bacteria; phylum Bacillota; class Bacilli; order Bacillales; family Bacillaceae_C; genus Lederbergia. Next base: position 5,739 of record NZ_JADIJK010000040.1, on the reverse strand, counting down.
AGGAAGAATGCTCACTTCTTGGCCTATTGCTTGTTAGGTGTTTTGGTGATTTTTTCCATCAATCGGATGAAACTAGCGCCAATTCGGAGCATTGGACTGGCCATGGTGGTCTGTATCTTGTTTGCTATTTCCGATGAAGTTCATCAACTATTTGTACCTGGACGCGGGGCTGAAGTGAAAGATGTACTGATTGATAGCGCTGGGGCAAGTGTGGGAATTGGATTATATGTATGTATCACCAGATTTCTGAAAAAGTCAGTGAGTTCTCGAAGAATAGGGAGGGGAAAAGTTTGAAAGTTAGAAAAGCGATTATCCCTGCAGCAGGATTAGGGACGAGATTTTTGCCAGCAACAAAGGCGATGCCGAAAGAGATGCTCCCAATTCTAGACAAGCCGACGATTCAATATATTATTGAAGAAGCGATCGCCTCCGGAATAGAGGAAATTTTGATCGTAACAGGAAAAAGCAAGAGGGCGATTGAAGATCATTTTGATCGTTCTTTTGAGTTGGAGAGTGAACTAGAAAAGCAGAATAAACTAGATTTGCTTGAGCTCGTCCAAGGAATATCTAATATGATAGATATTCATTATATTCGTCAAAAAGAGCCGAAAGGATTGGGACACGCTATTTATTGTGCACGGACCTTTGTTGGAGATGAACCATTTGCGGTGCTTTTAGGCGATGATATTGTACATAACGAGGAAAAACCTTGTTTGCAGCAAATGCTGAAGGCTTATGAAGAATATGGGACATCGATATTAGGGGTCCAAGAAGTGGAACCTGAAAATGTGCATAAATATGGGATAGTTGCTGGAGAGAAAATGTCTGACCATGTTTATTCGGTGCATGATTTAGTCGAAAAGCCAGCACTTGAGGAAGCTCCTTCAAATGTCGCCATTTTAGGCCGTTATATTATTAATCCGAGTATTTTTGCGGTGCTTGAGCACACGCCACCAGGAAAGGGTGGAGAAATCCAACTAACTGATGCTCTAAGGGAGCTAGCGCAATATGAAGCGATGTTTGCATATCAATTTGAAGGAAGACGTTACGATGTTGGCAATAAGCTAGGATATTTGGAAGCGACCGTAGAAGCTGCTCTGCGCCGTCAAGATATACGAGGTGAATTTCTTCATTATCTAATGGAGGTTGTCGAAAAGGACAAAGGCTAGCATTTCGTAGCTTTATCCCGCATTAACTGGCTGTAAGACCCTCACTTCAAGAATTCGTGGAAAAACCTAGAATTGTAAGTGGGGGATCAACAGCCAGTAAAAGCCCGATTTGTTCGGACCGACAGGAAGTTGGTCACAAAGGCGTTGCGACGTACAGGACGTACTAGTGCGGGCGAAACGACAGGATGTCGTGCTTTGAGCCTGCCGACAGGACGTCGCGAATTTAACCTTTGATCTTCTGAAATCAGTGGGGGATGAAGGAAAACCCCCACTGATTGAAGTTTCAACTAGGGAGAAATTGTGGGGATGTAAAGTAAGGGTTAAGATCTAATAAGTATCGTCTCCAGATAAGTGCGAAATACTATCAATAAATAGAGAACAGATTTTTCGCCGAAGTGATAACCGGCTTTCTATGGGCAGGAAGGATGAAAAGTTAAAGATGGAATCATCAGCGCAATTATTAGATGAATTGAAAAAGATTGAGAAATGGGAGCAATCCCAGAGAGGTTTATGGTTTTGGGAGAGAATTGGCCGTCTACCTTTCCAACTTTTAGACAAACTTACACCAACTTTTTTACAAAGAAAGATGGGCATTCTTCTTGACGAGTTAGGCAAATATATTCAATCAGGGGGAAGGTATCTAAGTTCAGTCTCATCATTAAAGTCCTATTACCCTCGGCAAAATATCCATACGTTAGGAGATCTGGAGTCAATTCCAGTAAAGCAAATGGATGATGCTGTTAAGAAACTGAGAAAGAAACGAAAGCGATTAGCAACCTTCCAAGGTGCGAGCACCGGAATTGGCGGTTTCATCACTATATCGATTGATATTCCATTCCTATTAGGCCTGCAATTAAAAACTCTTCAAGATATTGCTATTTGTTACGGCTATCATCCGGATGATCAAATGGAAAGATTATATATATTAAAAATCCTCCAACTTGTTTCATCAGATATTGTTGGAAAGCGAACAATCTTAAAGCAACTATCCCTCATAGATTCTTCTAATGAAGCTGCTCGTAGAGATATTATTTCGGAACTACAAGGGTGGAGAGAAGTGGTCATGACTTACCGAGATCAAGTTGGCTGGAAAAAATTATTCCAAATGATCCCTATTATTGGTTCGGTTTTCGGAGCTATGACTAATCGTTCCACACTCCATGATTTATCGGAGGCAGGGATGATGCTCTATCGAAAGAGAAAAATTAAAGAACGTTTAAGACAGAACGGATACAGCATCATTAAAAAGGAATACCAATCAGAAAATAAGAGTGAGTAAATCAATAAGACCACTATCCAGTAAGGGAATAGTGGCCTGCAATTGGTTATCCAATTTCGTCGGTGAGCTTCTCGATTTGATCGATCAAATCGCCAATATAGCTAATTGTATCTCGTAATGGTTGATCTGTTGTAATATTGATTCCCGCCATTTTCGCTAGTTCTGCTGGATTTTTAGAGCCACCAGCTTGGAGGACTTTTAACCAATCCTCGACTGCTGGTTTTCCTTCGCTCAACACACGTTTCGCCATTTCTGTGGAGATCGTTAAACCAGCGCTGTATGTGTAAGGATACAAGCCCATGTAATAATGTGGTTGACGCATCCATGTTAATTCTGCACCATCATTGATAACGACATCCTCACCCCAAAATTCTTCTAGAACCCCTCTTTTTAGTTCGTTGAGAATCGTGGCGTTGACATTACCGCCTTCATCAATGAGTTCGTAAACCTTCCGTTGATAGGCTGCTTCAAGCAAGTGGGTAACGAAATTATGATAATAGGTACGCGAAATAATGGAGGACAGTACCCAGCGTTTGAATCTGGGGTCATCTGAATTTTTTAGTAGATGATTGGCCATCAGCATTTCATTCATAGTCGATGGGGCCTCAATAAAATACATGGAGGCATCTCCGTTAAATACACTTTGATGTTTGTAAGCATTATAGAAATGTCCGGCATGACCAAGTTCATGTGCAAGGACGAATACATCTTCCATACTTCCCGTCCATGAAATCAAAATATATGAATGGTTTCCATATGGACTAGCACAGAAGGCACCGGTTGATTTTCCAGTGTTTTGTGCGAAATCAATCCATCGCTCTGCATAAGCTCGATCAACCATATCTGTATAGTCTTTTCCCATAATGGCGAGGGCATCATCGATATATTTCTTTGACTCCTCTATCGTTACTGTTGGTTCATAGGAAGGGTCAACAGGGATTTTTAAATCCGCAAATGTCACTTCATCTAATTGATGAATTTTTTGTAAAAGTTTCGCATACTTACGCATATGTGGAGCCAATTCTTTCATAATCACATCGATTTGGCGATTATACATCGACCGATCTACATCTTGCTCCATCAATAGATAGTCAATAACAGATGAGTATCCTCGTAAATCAGATGTTGTTTTCTCCGTTTGTAAGTGCATATCATATGTTTTGGCTGTGGTATGTTGATAATCTCGCAACTTAGTAGAGAACGCAGCAAATGCGGCACGTCTCTTTTCTGTATCTGGATTTGATTCCCAACTACCTTCAAAAGAAACATAACTAAGTGGATACTTCTCATCATTCACTTTAAAATCAGGAAATGCCATGTCCACTAATTTTGTCGTGTTGTACAAACTATATGGTGCCTGGAAAGTGGAGGAGAACGCAGCTAATGTTTTCTCAACCTCTGGATGAAGCTGGTATGGCTTTTTCTTGATAATATCTTTCAGTAATACAGCATAATCTTCTGATTGAGCACTTGCATCCTGTAAAACCTCTAGTGATAGCTCCGATAACTCACTCATAAGAAAAGAAGTTTGACTGGAAATTTTCGCAGCCACTGAACCGAATTTGCTATCACGCATCTGTGCTTGATCATCCGCTTGATCCACACTAGCCGCAAGAGAAGCATATGTACCAATTGGAATAAGCTGCTCATACAACTTTCGATATCCATCCAATGCCTTTATCGCGGACCCAGCATCCTGAATCGTTCCTTTATAAGCACCTGCAAACTCTACTGCCTCCTTCCCTACAGCATCCAAAGCCTGCTCATAAGCCTCTTCCGTTCCAAACAAATCCTCTAAATTCCATGTCTCTTCTTCCTTAACCTGTGCGCGTGTAGGTAAGCTCTGTACCAAATGGCCCCACTCCTTTATTTAAAAATCCTCTAACTCTATTATTAGTATAATATATAAAGCTGGAAGATGACAAAATGGGGACAGGCCCCCGCTAGTTTAAAGCATTAAAGGAATATATTTTGTTTTCTCAACATTTGGTTTCTGTAAATGATAAAATAGGGACTATAGTAGGATGTTGTGATATGAAAAGTTGGCATTTTTTGCCGTTTTTGAGAGGATTTTGTATATTAAACTAGAAGTATACTGTATAATTCAATTGAGGGAAGGAGAGTTCTAATGAAGAAAAGAGTCATTTTACCTAGTTTGTGTTTTGCAGTCTTATCTACTGTAGCTTTTGAGCAAACAATTCAGGCTGCTGAGCCGCCAAGCGGGATTGAGTCACAGCAGGATGTGAGTTATGTCTCTGTTGATCAGGGTTCTAGTTTAAATATGCGAGCGGAGGCTTCCACTAGTGCTTCCATTGTTAGTAAACTAGCAAATGGCACATCTGTCATCGTGATTTCAGAAGCGAATGGCTGGGCTAAAATTAGTGCGAATGGAAAAACAGGCTTTGTAAGTAAGCAGTATTTAACAACAGGGAAAAAAACAGAGAACAAGCCGGCTACCCCTAAGCCAACCTCTGTCAAAACGGAAACAAAGTATGTCTCTGTGAACGCGGGCTCTACTTTGAATTTACGTAGCAGTGCAAATGGCAGTGCGTCGATCATCGCTAATCTCAAGAATGGTACAACAGTAAGCGTGGAATCAGAATCCAACGGCTGGGCAAAGGTAAAAGTGAATGGGAAAACAGGCTATGTGAGCAGCCAGTTTTTAACAGGCAAGAAGAGCTCGACACCATCCAAACCATCCACGCCGTCCACTTCAGCACCATCTAAAACAGAAACGAAATATGTGTCAGTGGATGCAGGCTCTGTTTTAAATCTACGCAGTAGTGCGAGCGCCAGTGCATCAATTATTGGCAGCCTTAAGAATGGTATCGCGGTAAGCGTGGAATCAGAATCCAACGGCTGGGCAAAGGTAAAAGTGAATGGGAAGACCGGGTATGTGAGCGGCCAGTTTTTAACAGGTAAGACAAGCACCAATCCGTCCAAACCATCCACGCCAGCACCATCTAAAACAGAAACAAAATATGTGTCAGTGGATGCGGGTTCGAGCTTAAATCTTCGTAGCAGTGCAAGCGCCAGTGCGTCAATTATCGCCAGCCTTAAGAATGGTATCGCGGTAAGCGTGGAATCAGAATCCAACGGCTGGGCAAAGGTAAAAGTGAATGGGAAGACTGGGTATGTGAGCAGCCAGTTTTTATCAGGCAAGACAAGCACCAATCCGTCCAAACCATCCACGCCAGCACCATCTAAAACAGAAACGAAATATGTGTCAGTGGATGCGGGCTCGAGCTTAAATCTTCGTAGCAGTGCAAGCGCCAGTGCGTCAATTATCGG
>NZ_JADIJK010000004.1 GCF_017355205.1 Bacillus sp. SD088 | reverse complement strand
ACAAAAAATTCTCTTGCTTTTTACATAAAAATGGTTATAATAAATAATGTCGATTCTAAACGAATCTTCTACTAAGTAAAATAACATATTTTATGCAAATGAAGTCTGGTGACAATAGCGAAGAGGTCACACCCGTTCCCATCCCGAACACGGTAGTTAAGCTCTTCAGCGCCGATGGTAATAGGGGGCTTCCCCCTGTGAGAGCAGGACGTTGCCAGGCAAATAAATAAAATTGAGAGAGCAAGCAGAACAAGGAAGCGATTGAGTGAAGAAAGGAGCGTACTCCAGTACGTGACTGACTAAACGAATGAAGCTGACATAGTAATGCGCCGCTCATCACAATTTTATAATGGAGGATTAGCTCAGCTGGGAGAGCATCTGCCTTACAAGCAGAGGGTCGGCGGTTCGAACCCGTCATCCTCCACCATTATTTCGCCGGCCTAGCTCAATTGGTAGAGCAACTGACTTGTAATCAGTAGGTTGGGGGTTCAAGTCCTCTGGCCGGCACCATGGATGAGCCATTAGCTCAGTTGGTAGAGCATCTGACTTTTAATCAGAGGGTCGCAGGTTCGAATCCTGCATGGCTCACCATTTGATAGTTGTTCCAATTCATCGAGCGGGTGTGGTGGAATTGGCAGACACGCTAGACTTAGGATCTAGTGCCGCAAGGCGTGGGGGTTCGACTCCCTTCACCCGCACTTAAATTATTTTATAAGCACCCAAATCTGCGGAAGTAGTTCAGTGGTAGAACATCACCTTGCCAAGGTGGGGGTCGCGGGTTCGAATCCCGTCTTCCGCTCCAGATTATGATTATGCCGGGGTGGCGGAACTGGCAGACGCACAGGACTTAAAATCCTGCGGTAGGTGACTACCGTACCGGTTCGATTCCGGTCCTCGGCATTTTTAGCGCCCGTAGCTCAATTGGATAGAGCGTTTGACTACGGATCAAAAGGTTAGGGGTTCGACTCCTCTCGGGCGCGCCAATTCTAAAAAGTAGAATTTGGAATAATAATGTTTTACCAAATTTATAACGTCCAACATTCTATTTCTCACATTAAACGGGAAGTAGCTCAGCTTGGTAGAGCACTTGGTTTGGGACCAAGGGGTCGCAGGTTCGAATCCTGTCTTCCCGATTATTCTTTAATGGGGCCTTAGCTCAGCTGGGAGAGCGCCTGCCTTGCACGCAGGAGGTCAGCGGTTCGATCCCGCTAGGCTCCACCAATGAATGTGAATTAATCAATGTGGCGGTGTAGCTCAGCTGGCTAGAGCGTACGGTTCATACCCGTGAGGTCGGGGGTTCGATCCCCTCCGCCGCTATCAACAATGGACCTTTAGCTCAGCTGGTTAGAGCAGACGGCTCATAACCGTCCGGTCGTAGGTTCGAGTCCTACAAGGTCCACCATGTTTTTATTCCTGGAGGAATACCCAAGTCTGGCTGAAGGGATCGGTCTTGAAAACCGACAGGCGGGTTAAACCGCGCGGGGGTTCGAATCCCTCTTCCTCCACCATATACAATAAAAATCGTCGCGGGGTGGAGCAGTCTGGTAGCTCGTCGGGCTCATAACCCGAAGGTCGCAGGTTCAAATCCTGCCCCCGCAATTTGGTCCGGTAGTTCAGTTGGTTAGAATGCCTGCCTGTCACGCAGGAGGTCGCGGGTTCGAGTCCCGTCCGGACCGCCATTTGTATTACATAAACTTATTGTTAAATGCAAGGTTTAGGATAAGCGAGAAGATCGAGAAAGCGTTCGAGAGAGCATCGAAGCGTACTTAGGTACATGAGGATGTGAAAGAGTACGCTGACGAAGAAATTCGAAACTTAGCGTAAACCGTAACTTAAGGCTCAGTAGCTCAGTCGGTAGAGCAAAGGACTGAAAATCCTTGTGTCGGCGGTTCGATTCCGTCCTGAGCCACCATTTTAAATGATGCGATATGGCGGTTATGGCGAAGTGGTTAACGCATCGGATTGTGGCTCCGACATTCGTGGGTTCGATTCCCACTAGTCGCCCCATTATAAATTTCCTGCGGGTGTAGTTTAGTGGTAAAACTACAGCCTTCCAAGCTGTTGTCGTGGGTTCGATTCCCATCACCCGCTCCATTTTTTACGAAGGGCCTATAGCTCAGCTGGTTAGAGCGCACGCCTGATAAGCGTGAGGTCGGTGGTTCGAGTCCACTTAGGCCCACTATTCCGCAGTAGCTCAGTGGTAGAGCTATCGGCTGTTAACCGATCGGTCGTAGGTTCGAATCCTACCTGCGGAGTTGTCTAATGCTTTCTAATAATGTTTTTATGGGGAAGTACTCAAGTGGCTGAAGAGGTGCCCCTGCTAAGGGCATAGGTCGCGTAAGCGGCGCGAGGGTTCAAATCCCTCCTTCTCCGCCATTACATATTTGCTAGGCCCCTTGGTCAAGCGGTTAAGACACCGCCCTTTCACGGCGGTAACACGGGTTCGAATCCCGTAGGGGTCATCTCTCAAAAAAGATCACAACTTCAAAAGAAGTTGTGATCTTTTTTATGGCTTCAGAAACGACTTGTCTGATGGCTAGTTTGCTTGTGTCCCGAGAGACCCGTAGGAGAGGTCCATTGGCGTTAGGAAAGTGTGTTTTAACCGATGTTCTACTTGTTAACCTGAACAAATAAAAGTTCAAAACCGGACTTTTCTTTGTCTCAAAACATTTGCTTGTCGCCAATAGCCGGTACCTTTCGTTCTTTTAATCCGAATGATCGTCATCAACATAGCTGTCTTTTTCTTTATAAGGGATATCTCCCAATGGCGACTCCATTCCGGTGTCGTCCAGCTGTTCTTCATACTCTTCTTTTTCCTCCGTTTGCAGGGTACTTCGATGTTTCCCACTCATATCGGTTACACTAAAGCTCTCATACTCCTCTTGGATTCCATCCTTGCTTTCGTCTTCATACAGCTTATTATAATTATCATAGTCCCCGACAAAGTCAGATGGTGTTTCCGAAGTTCCAAACTTGGCGACTTGTTCAAAGCTATCTTCATAATCCTTTACTGGGCTTCTCGATCGATAGGAAAAGGAGTTGTCATGGGCTGGTTTTAAGATTTCTTCTTCAACGGGTCGATCCTCAGGCACTTTTTGTTCTGGCGAGTGATCAATACAATAGGTCGTAGAAGGAAGAGCCTCCAGTCGTTCATAAGGGATCTCTTTCCCGCAGACTTTACATTGCCCATATGTCCCTTTCTCCATCGCTTGTAGGGCATGTTCAACCTTTCCTAGCTCATCTTGAGCATGTACAGATAGAGCCATATCTTTTTCTCTTTCATAAAAACCTGTACCCGCATCGGCTGGGTGATTATCGTAAAGAGAAAGTTCGCCAATATTTTCGTAAGCACTGCGATTCCGAAAACTATCTTCATCATCTGTTATTTCAAGTTGCTGCTTCTGTTGTAAAAGCTCTGCTTTTAAATTCGACATCTGCTCTTTGGTAATCATCATGGCACATCCCTTTCAAGTCTTCAAAAGTAGTATAAGCACTTTTTAAAATGCTAATCAGGATCTTTTATGTTTACTTATCTTTTTCCTTTAAAGAAAGGGTGATAAACATAAAAAAGCCCTCCTGTAAGGAGGACTAGGTTTAGATAAAGTAGCTGAGAATCACACCAACGGACATTAAGAGTCCATAAATCGTGTTTGTTTTTGCTGTAGCAACCATTGCTGGCATCATTTCATATGGTTCAGTTTTTCCCATGAAACCTTTTACTGCTTGTACAGCTTTAGGAATACTTAAGAAGGTAACGAATAACCAATAAGGTGCATCCGTAAAGATTGTCATAAAAATAATCCATCCATAGGAGAAAGCAAACATTGCCGCTAATAATTTAATCGCATTTTTTCTTCCAATGAGAATTGCGATCGTTTTACGTCCACTTTCTTTATCGCCATCTAAATCGCGAATATTATTGGAGAGCATAATACTGCCAATCAGCACGGAAACCGGAATGGAAATGAGCACACTTTGTTGGGAAATCGCCCCAGTTTGGATGAAATAAGCGATTTGAATAATCACAAATCCCATAAAAAAGCCTGACATCAGCTCTCCAAAAGGTGTGTAGGCAATCGGATGAGGGCCAGCCGTATAAAAATATCCGACAAGCATACAGACAAAACCGATCACTGCAATCCATAAGCTGGTGGTTAGCGAAATATAGACACCGAGTAGAAGGGCAATGCCAAAGAGCATAAAGGCTAATTTTAAAACTGTTTTGGGCTTCACACCATTTCGAACAATAGCTCCGCCGATCCCAACCGATTCCTCATGATCCAATCCTCGCACATAATCAAAGTATTCATTAAACATATTGGTCGCGGCTTGAATTAACAGGCTTGCGATCATCATTGCTAAAAATAAAGGGATATGGATGGCATAATCTTTACCTGCGATAGCAGTTCCAAGCAATACTGGGACAAATGCTGCCGTAAGTGTATGAGGGCGTGCAAGCTGCCACCATATTCTCCAGCCCTTATCTGCTTGTATAACAGAACTAGTCTGAGCTTTCATAGAAACGTCTCTCCTCTAATGAACAAATAATAAAATAATAAGGATCAAAGGCTAAAACCGCGACGTGCTGTCGTAACGCCTTTGTGACCAATGTCCTGTCGGCCTATTGGCCATGTGCACCATGCCCGAATGACTTCACTTTTGTGATCAATATCTTCTTAGTCTCTTATAAAGTTTATGAAAAGTATCACAAAGTGTCAATCCTTTCTGGGTAAATATTCATGGGAAATGATTTCCTAAGTGTGAACACTACATTTAACGTGCTACTTCATATATAATAAAGAAGTATACAGACTTTAGAACGTAGCTTTAGGAGAGATTGACTTTGAAGACAATATTATCCCCCAGTCGCTTTGAACAATCAACTGCAATCGAGAGGGGCAAGCTTTTTAGTTATACAGCACCTATAGATCCATGTGATCTTTTTGTTTTTTATCAGTCCCATCGTCCTACTTCAAAAGGACAAAGATTTTATTGGAAAAACGCCGATGGAACCTGTGAAATAGTGGGAGTTGGGATTGCTTTATCGCTTACAAGTAAATCCCCTAAGAGGAGATTTGCGGAGATTCAGCAACAATGGGACAAGCTGATACAAGAAGCGCAGATTGAAAATAACTATGATGTAGCAGGAACTGGCCCCTTATTATTTGGTGGCTTTTCCTTTGATCCCCAGCAAATGCCGGCTAGTGAATGGGAAGACTTTGGTCATGCCCTCTTTTATTTACCTGAAATCATGATCACTTGTTCACAGGAACACTACTTCCTAACGATTAATCAATTCGACTCAATGGATCTAGAGGGTGGAGAACGAGTAAAACAATGGATAAAGAAAATGAAGAGTGAGCCCCTTAGTATTCCGGAACGATTAGCCCAAAAGGAATATGATATAGAAGGATGGCTGAAAAGTGTGGAAGAGTCCGTCAATAAATTACAAACCACGGATATGCAAAAGGTTGTATTGGCTAGAAAATTACAACTTGATTTTACGGAACCTTTGCGATCAGAGCCCATTATCGACCAGCTATTATCCCAGCAACCGAATAGTTATGTATTTTCGATGGAAGCAGGGGATAGCTGTTTTCTCGGTGCTTCGCCGGAACGGTTGATTGAAAAAATGGATCAGCAAGTTCTATCAACTTGTTTAGCGGGCTCGACGGCTCGTGGGGAAAATAAACAGGAAGATAAACGCTTAGGAGACAGCTTGTTACAGGATCCGAAAAACCTTTTCGAACATGAGTTAGTTGTATCGATGATTGAAGATGCCTTACGGCCATTTTGTGAAGAAATGCTCGTACCTAAGGAACCTATCTTATTAAAAACGCCGTATATCCAACATTTATATACTCCCGTAAAAGGTAGGCCGAAACGAGGTTGCTCTATTCTGGAAATGGTGCAATCTCTACATCCAACCCCTGCCATGGGTGGGGTGCCCACAAGATCGGCGATGAATGTAATTCGTGACAAGGAAAACATGGATCGTGGTTTTTATGCGAGTCCGATCGGGTGGACAGACTACCAAGGAAACGGGGAATTTATCGTTGGGATCCGTTCAGGGCTTGCAAAAGGGAGCTCCGCCTATTTATATGCGGGTTGTGGAATTGTTGCTGATTCCAATGCTGAGAAAGAACTCGTTGAAACACGGATTAAATTCCAACCAATGTTGCGTGCTTTTGGGAAGGAGAGCCTATGAAATTACATCAACAAGCTTTGACCGAGTATTTAGCAGCTTTTATCACCGGACTTGTGCAAACGGGTGTCCAAGATGTAGTCATAAGTCCTGGTTCTCGCTCAACACCGCTTGCTTTGTTAATGGTAGACCATCAAAAGATCAACACATATATCAATATTGATGAGCGGTCTGCAGGGTTCTTTGCGCTTGGTCTTGCAAAAGCTTCGAAATCGCCTGTTGTCCTATTATGTACATCAGGTACAGCGGCAGCCAATTACTTTCCAGCAGTTGCTGAAGCGAACTTATCGCGAGTGCCTTTGATTGTATTAACGGCAGACCGACCTCATGAGTTGCGGGATGTAGGGGCACCACAGGCGATTAATCAGCTTGCTTTATATGGCGACCATGTGAAATGGTTCGTGGAGATGGCATTACCTGAAAATAGTGCAGAACAGCTAACCTATGCCAAAATGGTTGCTCATCGCGCTGTAAAAGAATGTATAAGCTCCGTTTCAGGTCCTGTACATGTGAATGTGCCGCTTCGTGAACCATTGCTTCCAGCTCTTGATCCCTATCCATTCACAGAGGAAAAAACAGAATGTGAAATTATTGCAGGGGAATTCACATTGCCACAGTCGGTGCTTGAGCGAATGGCAGAAGACCTTACTCATTATCAAAATGGCTTGATTATTTGTGGGCCGATGGAGCAACCCAACTTTTCAAATGCGATCATCCAATTGGCTGAAAAATTAGCTTTTCCGATTCTAGCAGATCCTTTGTCTCAGCTGCGAGTGGACAAGGCGCTGGTCATCGATAGTTATGACGCGATTCTCAAAACAGAAAGTGTGCTTCAGCAATTCCAACCTGATTTTATTTTGCGATTTGGAGCGATGCCCGTATCCAAACCACTTTCACTCTTTATGAAAAAACAGCGTGGAATTCCGCATTTTGTTGTCGATGGCCAGGCAGGCTGGCGAGATCCTTATCATCTCGCTACCAAGATGATTCAAATGGATGAGACCGCATTTTGTCAGCAATTGACGAATCTTGCAAAAGAAAATAAAGCTGATGAATGGCTAAGGCAATGGCAACAGCTAGATCAATTAGCGAAAAAGGCAATCGAAAACCATATGTCTCAAGAACAGGATTTAGAAGAAGGGAAAGTCTTTTATGAGCTCTTTCCACTTTTACCGAAAGAAAGCACGATTTTTGTTGGTAATAGTATGCCGATTCGCGATGTAGACACATTTTTTCATAAAAACAATCAAGGCATTACCGTCATGGCCAACCGTGGTGCGAATGGGATTGATGGGGTTGTTTCCACAGCTTTAGGGGCTTCTGTCTATCAACAACCTTTATTTTTATTAATTGGCGATTTATCCTTTTTCCATGATATGAACGGATTATTAGCAGCAAAATTATATGAATTAAATATGACGATAATTTTAATGAATAATGATGGGGGAGGGATATTCTCCTATTTGCCGCAGGCAGACTCGAAACAGCATTTCGAAGCTTTATTCGGTACACCGACAGGATTGGATTTCAAGCATGCTGTGCAACTGTACAACGGAAAATACGAGAAGATTACAGGTTGGGAACAGTTTTCAAATGCCATTCAATCAGCAACAAGCTATAAAGGCTTAAATGTGATTGAAATTCCGACAGACAGGGCGAAAAACCTAACATCTCATCGGAATATGTGGGACCAAGTTTCCTGGGAAATAACAACTTACTTACATGGTGTAGAAAAATGAAGATTCATGTGAATGGCGTAGATTATTTTTATACGATCCAGGGAAGTGGACCTCCTCTTTTACTTTTACATGGATTTACAGGCGATCATTCGACATGGACAGACTTTGTGCAATCGATGCAAGACGTTTATACGCTTCTTTCGCTTGATTTATTAGGTCATGGAAAAGCTAGCATACCTGCTGATCCTCCTCGTTATGAAATTAAGCAGATGGCGAATGATCTGGCAGCTATTTTAGAAAAATTAAAGCTTGAAAAAGTCCATGTGCTTGGCTATTCAATGGGAGGAAGATTAGCTTTAAGCTTTGCGATTCTCTTTCCTGAAAAAGTGAAAAGCTTGATACTCGAAAGTGCATCGCCCGGTTTAGATTCAGCGGAAGAACGGGAAGCGAGAATCCAGCAAGATGAGCGATTGGCACAATTGATTGAAGAAAAAGGGATGAAGGAATTTGTCGATTATTGGCAGGATATTCCTTTGTTCGCTACACAGAAACACCTGCCTGCAATCCGTCAAGGAGAAATTCGTAAGCAGAGACTTCAGCAAAATCCAGTTGGACTTGCCGGTAGCTTGCGAGGGATGGGTACAGGACAACAGCCTTCCTGGTGGCCTTATTTAAATGCTGTAAGGATGCCGGTACAATTGATCTGCGGAGAGCGGGATGTGAAGTTTTGCCAGATTGCAAAAGATATGGCGAAAATTATGTCCAATGCAAAAATAACAAAGGTACCAGATGCTGGCCATGCAATTCATGTGGAGGTTCCGAAAAGATTTGGTACAATAGTAAGGGAGTTTTTATCCCAATTTCGAAAGGAGTCAGATTATGTCGATTCAATGGACTAGCAAAAAAGAGTATGAAGATATTTTATATGAAACATATAATGGCATTGCCAAAATTACAATTAATCGACCTCATGTACATAATGCATTCAGGCCGGAAACTGTAACAGAGCTAATGGACGCTTTTGCCTATGCACGTGATGACAAAGAAGTTGGCGTGATTATTTTAACAGGGGCAGGTGAGAAAGCTTTTTGTTCAGGTGGCGATCAGAAGGTACGAGGCCATGGTGGTTATGTCGGTGGAGACAATATTCCACGCTTGAACGTCCTTGATCTACAAAGACTTATTCGTGTCATTCCAAAACCAGTCATTGCCATGGTTGCTGGGTATGCGATTGGGGGCGGACATGTACTTCATGTTGTCTGCGATCTAACAATTGCTGCTGATAATGCTGTGTTTGGACAAACTGGACCAAATGTAGGTAGCTTTGATGCTGGATACGGCTCAGGCTATTTAGCTCGGATTGTCGGTCATAAGAAAGCGAAAGAAATTTGGTTTCTCTGCCGTCAATATAATGCACAAGAAGCATTAGATATGGGCTTAGTCAACACGGTTGTGCCACTCGATCAATTAGAGGCAGAAACGGTGAAATGGTGTGAAGAAATGCTCGAAAAAAGCCCAACAGCCTTACGCTTCCTAAAAGCAGCATTCAATGCTGACACCGACGGTCTAGCAGGACTCCAACAATTGGCTGGAGACGCTACATTGCTTTATTACACAACAGATGAAGCAAAAGAAGGCCGCGATGCCTTCAAAGAAAAGCGTAAACCAGACTTTGATCAATTCCCACGTTTTCCTTAATATCGTTATAGGTGACTTGGTGGCATGCCACCAAGTCTTTTTCTAAAGAAAGTAGAAAATTTTTCTTAAGATTGCTTTAAGGCTAGGAAGTTGTTGTCCAGGCTCCAGCGCCTAGCCTCTCGAGGTCAAATAACCCTGACCTATGAAGGGAAAAAGTCCCTTCATAGGTTCGTTCAGGAACTTTTGCTTGTCGGAGGCCAACAGGATGGTGGTCAGAAAGGCGTTGCGACATACAGGATGTACTAGTGCAGACGAAGCGACAGAACGTCACGCTTGAGTCTGCCGCCAGGACGGCGCGAATTTAGCCTTTCTTCTTACATCAAGGTGCTTGCGCTTTTCTTAGTTGCTTAGGAATTTATAAAATCTTAGCTTGTGGATAAGTTGCTTATGTTGCGGTCGACATCCAGCTCCAACGCCTAGCCCCTCGAGGTCAAATAACCTGAGCCAATAAAAGTCAAAACCGGACTTTTCTTGTCTCAGAACATTTGCTTGTCGCCGATAGGCCGGCGCCTTACGCTTTTGTTCAGCACGAAAATTTTACAGAAAGTGAGTGAAATGAATGGGAGAGAGGATCCCCAATTGGCTTTTGCAGCGAAGTCATATAAGTCCGAATAAACCAGCATTAGTATATGAAGACCAAGTATGGACTTTTCAAGAAATGAAAGAGATTGTCCAGAATTTGCAAAAGAAGCTAGCCTCATGTCTAAAAAAACAAGACCAACGGGCCGCAATTTTAATGAAAAATCATCCGAAAATGGTGTGGCTAATTCATGCTCTTCAACAACTTGGGATTGAAGCGGTCTTTTTAAACCATCGTTTAACTTCTGGAGAATTAGGATTTCAATTGCAAGATAGTCAAGTAGAACTTCTTTTTTGTGATGACACATTTGTAGAAATAGCGAATGAACTCCGTGGTGAAAACCTCCAACTTCGAATGTATACAACGACTCAATATGAGAAATTCCCCGATCAGCCGTTGGAAATAAGAGATGAATACGACCTGGCGGCAACTTGCTCCATTATGTATACTTCAGGTACGACAGGCAAGCCCAAAGGCGTGCAGCAAACTTATGGCAATCATTGGTGGAGTGCAATTGGTTCTTCTCTTAATCTAGGGATACATGAAGAAGATTCCTGGCTTTGCGTGGTCCCACTATTTCATATTAGTGGTCTTTCGATTTTAATGAGAAGTATCATTTATGGGATGCCAGTGTATTTGCTGGAACAATTTGATGAGGAAAAAGTCAATTCCCTACTCCAATCCGGTCAAGTGACGATTATGTCTGTTGTATCTGCCATGATGAATCGCATGCTTGATGGTTTAGGAGCGGAAAATTATCATCCGCATTTTCGCTGTATGTTACTTGGTGGAGGACTGGCGCCCTTACCGCTTTTAGAAAAATGTGTGGACAAAGGGATCCCGGTTTTTCAAACATATGGTATGACGGAGACATCCTCGCAAATTGCGACATTAAGCCCGGAAGATGCGTTAAAAAAATTAGGTTCAGCAGGAAAGGCGCTTTTCCCAGCCCAAATCCGAATTATTAATGAACATAACGAAGAAGCTGCGCCAAAGCAACTAGGAGAGATTCAATTAAAGGGCCCGAATATTACGAGTGGGTATCTGGCTCGTCCTGAAGCCAATCAAGCGGCTTTTGAACAAGGTTGGTTTAAAACAGGAGATATCGGCTATCTGGATGAAGAAGGATTTTTATATGTGTTGGATCGTCGTTCGGATTTAATTATTTCGGGGGGAGAAAATATTTATCCGGCAGAAATCGAGGAAGTGTTACTGGGGCATGATGCGATCGTTGAAGCCGGTGTTACAGGTGCGGAAGATCAAAAATGGGGCCAAGTACCCTTTGCTTTTGTCGTTATGCGAAAGTCTGTGTCAGAGGCGGAGCTTATCCAATATTGTCGCACTCAGCTGGCGGCATATAAAGTACCTAAAAAAATCATTCCAGTTGAAATTTTACCACGGAATGCATCTAATAAATTATTGCGCCACAGGCTACTAGAATATTTAGGAGAGGGGAAACATTCATGATCGATATTGTGAAGGGCCAGATCTCGATTGTGTCGATGCCTTTAAAAAAACCATTTTCCACTCATTTGGGGATCGTGCGCGAGCGGGAAGCAATCCTTATTGAATTATGGGACCGCGCGGGCGAGGTCGGATATGGAGAAACAGTTGCTTTTTCCACTCCGTGGTATACAGAAGAAACAGTGAAGACCGCATATCATATGCAAAAAGATTTTATTTTACCTGTGATTTTGCAAAAAAAATTCGCTCACCCCTCTGAGTTTACGCGTGAATTGTCCAGTATAAGGGGGAATTCAATGGCCAAAGGTGGTGTTGAAACAGCGTTATGGGATTTGTATGCCAAACGACAAGGACAGTCTCTTGCTGCGGTACTTGGCGGGACACGCAACGAAGTGCTGGCCGGAGCAGTTGTGGCGACACAAGACGTAAAGGAAGCTTTGAAACAGATCGAGCGCTTTTCGGAACAAGGATTTGAACGTATAAAATTAAAAATTAGTCCTGCTAATGATAGTGAATTTATCAAGGCGATCAGAAGGGAATTCCCAGCTGTACCTTTGATGGTGGATGCCAATTCTGCCTATACACTGGCTGATGTCGACCGTCTTCGTGCATTGGACGAATTTGGCCTGCTTATGATTGAGCAACCTCTTGGACCAACAGATATTGTTGAACATGCAATTTTGCAAAGACAAATCAAAACACCGATTTGCTTAGATGAAAGCATCACCGATGTTCATGATGTTAAAAGTGCGATTCAATTGGGAAGCTGCCAAATCATCAATATCAAAGTAGGGCGTGTTGGGGGCCTGGCAAATGCCAAGCAAATGCATGATCTTTGCCAAGAAAACCAGCTCCAAGTCTGGTGTGGCGGCATGATCGAATTTGGTATTTCGAAAGCCCATAACTTAGCCCTCGCTTCACTTCCAGGCTTCACCCTACCGGGGGATCTATCCCCATCCACCCATTATTGGCAAGAAGATCTTATTGATCCGCCCATTGAGATGAAGAAAGGAAAAATCACCGTTCCCACTCTTCCCGGGATTGGCTTCTCATTAAACGAACGGCGGCTGGAGGAAGTGCGTCTACATACAGAAATCATCGAATAAAAACCCGAGCGGTTGAAGCTCGGGTTTTGAGTTTGCGGAGGTTTATTTCTTCTTAAACGTCTGACAATCAGTTTCTTCTTCAGATGTTGCTTTTTTACCATGCTGGCTGACAACATAGATACGATCAGCCCCACATTGATTTCCAGCTTTCCAATAATGACAATTTTGCACTTCACATAGAACGTCTTCTGCCATTTGTATCACTCCTCGTTAGATTTCGTGAATACCTTTTTAGTGTTGACGAGGAGTAGGTAAACCATGTCCGTTTTCCATGTAAAGCTTTTTCTAGTGCTTCCAGATTTTGTTGTATCAGGGTACACCCCGAATTAGAAATGATTCTTATTTGCAATATAAAAAAATTTAAAAAGGACATCATTGCAGCTGTGATTTTAATCGTTAGGCTGTTGCTTCAATTTCTCAATTTTTTCAGGAACTGGATCGATTCCACCTGGGTGAAAGGGATGACATTTTACAATTCGTTTGATGGTGAGCCAGCCACCACGAATCGCACCAAACCGCTGTATCGCTTCTAATCCATATTGCGAGCAAGTAGGATAAAAACGGCAGGTGGGCGGCTTTAAGGGAGAAATAAATTTGCGATAAAACCGAATAAGATGTAAAAAGATTGATTTTAACATAGGCAATTTCTTCTTTCAAAAAAGTTAGTTTGACAATAGTTTAACACATAAAGGGAAAATTTGAGTTTGTTTTGTTTTGCAAGATTCTGTGTGGCCTGCATTTTTAACTAGCGCAAAAAATATGAACATTTAGATATCTGGGCAAATAATGTGTAGAGCACTTGCGATCATTCTTCTATACTTATCTTTAAATTAATTTCAGGAAGGGTTGATCGGATGGGGGATTTTTTAAAAAGATATATGTTGGGTTGTTGTGTTCTTTTTTCTCTCCTAATTAGTGTCGGTTGTGCTGAAAATACGAACCACTCAGAAGAAAAAGAAACGATAGAATTAACGATGGCATGGTCGGGAACAGAAGCAGCTTTTATTGAACGCTTTAAAGAGCCTGTTGAAAAGCAGTTTGAACATATTGTGTTAACACAAATCGAGGCTCACCCAGGCAATATGGAACAGTTAGAGGAAATGATTGCTTCTAATCATATCCCTGATCTGTGGGTGACAGGGAGCCCAGGAAGCACAACCGCTATGTTTCAAAAAGATCTGGCTTATGATTTAAGCGAAATGTTCGAAACAGTTGGCTTTGATCTTTCCCGTATTGAGCCAAATATTGTTGATGAACTGCGAAGCCGAAGTAATGAGTTCCTTGGCACTGATTCGAATATTTTAGGTGCGCTCCCATTAAAACGAGGACTTAGTGCTCTCTACTATAACAAAGATATTTTTGACTTATTTGGGGTTGAGTATCCTAAGGATCATATGACTTGGGATGAAGTGGCGGATTTAGCAGCAAAAGTAACACAGGAAAAGGATGGAATTCAATATCATGGTTTGCATGTTCACTTTCATTCAGCTTATACTCAACACGGTGTTGATCACCAGAATGAGAATGGGGATCCACAGTTTGATAAGGAACCTGCATTCCGCAAGACCTTGGATCTTATGGATAAATTATTTCATATTCCAGAGAATTATCCAGAGCGCCCTAGTGATTTAAATGATGCGTTTATGGAAGGGGTTCTCGCCATGCATGCGACTTATGATAGCACGTTGGCGTATACAGAGGCCCCTTTTGAATGGGATATTGTGACATACCCAAGCTGGGATAATATGCCTGGAATTGGTCCGACATCAAGTGGTGAAGTCATTGGGATTACTAATACGAGTAAGCGGATCGAGGAAGCATTCCGGGTTATTGATTTCCTTTTATCTGATGAATATCAAACTGAATTTTCAATCAAGGGTAATGCCTCACCTCTTGTCAATGAAGAGATTCATGCTGTTTTTGGAGAAGGGGCACCTGCCTATCAAGATATTCATATTGAATCTTTGTTTGATAGTACACCTCAAAAGCGCTCTGCTAATCGCTTTCAGGTTGAGCACTCTCTTGAGGCCGCTGGAGAACCATGGCATGGAAGGGTTTCTGATGATTTTTACGAGTCAGGTCTAACCTCGCCTGAATTTGTAAGATGGTTACAAGAACGCGGTGAAATTGTTTTGAAGGAGCTAGAAGGACAAAATTGACAATTTCTGCGAAAAGGGCTAACGGCTAATAAATCGAGTCTGACAGCTAATAAACAAGCACCCACCGCTAATAAGGGCTGTACTATCGCTAATAAGCATCCAGGAACGGCTAATAACCCACTTCTAACGGCTAATAAAAACAAAAGCTTAAGATCAGCACGCGAAGATAAATGCACTCCCCACTGATCTTAAGCTCGATTTTTTATAGCTTCAAAGGTCCCGCCGCTTTCACTCGCACGAGGATCGCGTTGCCAGGCAGATAGGCAAGGGGAAAGTCTTCTAATTGGATGATATCGACTTGATCTGGGTTAGCTCCTGCTTCAATTGCGGTTTGGATCGCTTCAGCCTTGGCTTCTTCAATTGCTTCTTGATGGGATTGATTGTCTAACGGGTAAATCCGTTCAACGGTGCCGCTGATATCTCCCAGGGCCGCCCCAATCGCATTGGCGACACCAGCATGGGCTGGGCGAATGACTTGACTAGCGCCTTGTAAGTCCTTGGGCATTAAGGAGGCACCACCGCCAACTAGGACTACTGGCAAAGCATCTGCACTTGTTTTCATTCGATCGATCGCCTTTTCGACCATTTCGACAAGGTCAGGATAAATGTTGTCAATCGGATAGGAGGCAAGCTGATCACTGTCTGTCCCGTCAATCGTCATCATACCTGCACCAATCGCTACATCTGTAGCCGTTAATTCCTGGCCGCCAAAGACAATCGCTTTTTCTGTTAATTGATGACCGACACTATCGGGGCCAATCTTCCAAGAACCATCTTGTAAATGGACACGGGTACCCCCACCTAAGCCGATTGAATAAATATCCGGCATCCGGTAATTGGTGCGCACTCCTCCGACTTCCACTGCGAGCGAAGTTTGCCTTGGGAAACTATTACTTAACACACCAATATCCGTCGTTGTCCCGCCAATATCGACGACAATCGCATTGGGTTCTTGTGAAAGGTGAGCCGCCCCACGAATTGAGTTTGTCGGTCCACAAGCAATCGTGAAAATCGGATATTTTTGGGCAAATTCATGCGTCATTAAGGTACCGTCATTTTGTCCTAAATAAATTCGCGCCTCGATCCCTTGCTCCTCTAATGCTTGCTGAAATCCTGATGTCACGTGTTGAATCGTCTGCATCAAAGCCGCATTCAAAATTGTCGCATTTTCGCGTTCGATTAATCCAATTGAACCAATTTCACTTGAAAGTGATAATGGAATACCTGGTAATTCTTTTTCTAAAAACGCGGCTACTTCTTTTTCCTGTTCATTTAAAACAGGGGAGAAGACCCCAGAAATAGAAATCGAGTCGACTTGTCCACGGAATTGTTGGACCGCTTGTTCGAGCTCATCATATTGCAGGGCAGAAATCGGTTCTCCATTATATTCATAGCCACCATGAACAAGCACCGTCGTCACTTGCAACTCTTCCACTAAATCCTCTGGCCAGCCAATTAACGGAGGAACGGTTGTCCCAGAAGGGAGGCACAAGCGGATAATGCCAACTTTATTTAATCCCTTTCGTTCTACAATCGCATTCGTACAATGCGTGGTCCCTAATGTCGCCACTTGAATCTCTTGCACATTTATTCTTGCTTCCTCGACCAAGGCTTCAATCGTTTTTTCCATACCAGTAAAAATATCCGCGGTTGTTGCATGTTTTGCACTTGCCAACACTTGATTATCCGCATTTAAAAGCACACCATCTGTATTGGTTCCACCAACATCAATTCCGAGTCTAATCATTTGTCTGCATGCTCCTTTACTAACGATTCCAAGGGTCTATAATCATACGGATACTGAAAATAACGGGGACCTGCTGTGTCAATCCCCATCTTACTCCGCCATTTATCATGGGCTGGGAATGCGACTATGACGACTCGTGCGCCATATTTTAACCCTTCCGTTGTGATCGGCATACCGGTCTCTTCATCTAAAACCGCGATTAAATCAGGAGTCATCGCGATCGGTTTTCCATTTATTTCTGCTAATAAATGCTCGTTTTGGAAATGCAAGGTACAGGCTTGTTGATCAAATTCATCGGTTCCATCAAACTGAGCTTCTCCGCGCGTGAATCCACCTTGGATTCCTCTTTTTATGTGAGTCGCTTTTCCTTTAAAAAGACGATATCCTTTCAATAACTTCAGCATTTGTTCAATCGGATGGATTTGAGCGGTACGGTTCTTTGATAATAAAGCCCCGATTTCTTGCGCGAGCGTGAGCGTCCCAGGAATCACACTTTTCTGCGCTTGTTCACCAGTAATTCCATAATCACAAACAATTGAAGATCCTCCCATAGATATCGTAATATTCCGCGCTAATTTTTCACTCCAAAAACCATCCACAGGTTCGATGGTGACCGTATTACCTTGCTCATCGCCAATCGTCGCGATCTTTGGCTTTAATCCGTCCAAATGGAAGGTGACCATTTGCGCCTCAGGAAAGGCCCGTCCCATTGCATCCCCATCTAATATCGGAATGCCATTCATCGCAGCAACAGCGACTGGAATTAAAGAATTGACACCACCGACTTCGATTGGCATCACTACATCCGTTTTTTTGCCAGCAGCTTTTTCATAGGCTTGTAATGGGGCTGATAATTGTTCAAAGGAAGGGATCTTTTCAACTAATACACTGGGGGAGCCCATCCCAGAGGCTGGGAGTACCCAATCATCTTCATTCAATTCATCGACAGATATCACTTGGACTGGACCAAATTTTTTAATGGCAGATAAGGCCATCATCTTTCCAATATAAGGATCTCCTCCCCCACCAGTGCCAAGGACAGTGGCACCGATCGCAATATTTTCTATATCTTTTTCATGTAACCATCTCATTAGACAGCTCTCCTTTGTTTAAATAAAATAATGAAAATCGCTTGGAAAAGAAAGGTGACTAGAAAACTATCTACCGATGAGATTGTGGTGAGTGTGAATAGTTCTAAGCCAATCGGACCTTCCATTGTCAACCAGCTAATGAGAGTTCCCAGCACCCAGGCAAGCAAGGGTAGGAATTTAAAGGCTTGATTGTTCTCATTTTTAAACAATGATTGCCCGCCAATATAGTAAGAAGCCGTGTATACCCCGCCAATGGGGGCGATAAACATCGTCATAATCGTTAAGAAATCGATGAAATAATCATAAATTCCTAAGACAGCAAGTAAAGTTCCGATAATCCCGGCAATTAACGTAAGCACAACCTTATTTGTCTTTGAAAAAATCACAGACAAGCTCAATCCAGATGAATAAGCATTATTGGTATTGGTTGTCCACTGTGCAAGAATGAGTACTAAGATGCCTGGAACTCCTAAGCCAACTGTAATCATAATCGTTGTGAGGTCGCTCTCATCCATAATTCTGGAGAGAATCATCGCAATCACAATCATAAAGCTATTACCAAAGAAAAAACCAAAGAAAGAAGCGAGTATCGCATCCTTTTTCGTTCGGGCCCATCTAGATACATCTGGCGAAATCACGGCACCGACAACAAAAACACTAATGACTAGGGAAATCGCCATACCAAATGAAAATATATTTTCAACAGGTGCTGATAATTCACTTGCACCGTATTTTTTAATCGCTAGAATTACGGATAAAATGACTAATATCAAAAGTAAAGGCACAGACCATGAGCTTAGCTTCTCAATCGCGCGATAGCCAAGAACAGCGGTTGTCATCATTAAGATCCCGCCAATTCCAGCCAATAGAGGAAGGGGGATCTCCCATCCTACCACGCCTTTGATAGCTGCAAAGGCATTTTCTGCAAAAAATCCAGTTTGTACACCAAACCAACCAAGTAGAGAGACGGCTAAAAACAGAGAAACAAATTTCGCTCCATTTGCCCCAAAGGTAAATTTGGAAATCATCGAAGTGGATAAACCAGTAACTGCCCCGACATAGGCACAAAAGGCGGCTAATACGCCTAGAATCGCGGAGCCAATTACAACAGCAAGCAATGCATCTTGAAAATTCATCCCAGCTCCTAATTCTGCTCCAAATAGCATGGCAGAAAGGTCAATCCCCACTGCGATCCAAACTAAACTAATGGAATACCATTTTTTTCTTTCATTTATAGGGACAGGCTGTCTTTCATAATCATTATTCATGTTGTAGTTCCTCCAATAGTATTCCCATGATTGTATTTGCTTGATTTATTTGTTCCTGCAGAGTCTCGTCATCATAAAGATTGATTTCCCAGAAAATCCCGTCCATAAGTAACGCAAATTGCTTTGTCAGCATGGTTGCTTTCTTTTCAGTTAAATGGGGAAAATCTCGCTTTGCAAGTTCCACTAAGGAATCAAACATCCATGTATTGAAGAAACTGTTTCATTTCAGCCGGTGGTGAAGCCACAAGGGAAATATAAGCATTGGTTTCTTGCATATGACTTTTGTGATAGGCAACTGTCCCAGACAATAAAGAGTGGAAAATTTCAACAATTCCCCCGTCTTGTGCTTCCGCTAATATTATTTTCATTTGTTCAAAATGTGACTCCAATAATTTTTGGAAAGCAGCAATAAATAGCTCCTCTTTATTTTTGTAAAAAAAATAGATAGAAGCCGGCTTGATTCCTACCTCTTTTGCGATCTTTTGCATGGTAGCTCCATGATAATTAAACATCGAATACTGATTGATCGCTGCTGATAAAATTTTATCTTTCGTCAAAATATGCACCACCTAATGATTGTTAGGTTAATAATATAGCAAGTTTTGTCGAAATTCAAGTGGCTTTTTATACGTGATTTGGAATAAATATGTAACAATAGGGCGGAATAATTTTTTGGAAAAAGGGGAATCTAAACATGTTTCAAATCGGGAAAGCCGGGTATATATAATTAAAGGGAGTGATAATATTGACAAACACACAAGTTATTGAAGTGTTGAATAAACAAGTAGCGAACTGGACTGTCCTTTACACGAAATTACATAATCATCATTGGTATGTGAAAGGACCACATTTTTTTTCTCTGCACGTGAAATTTGAAGAACTTTATAATGAAGCTGATGAGAATATTGATGAATTGGCGGAAAGATTACTGTCAATTGGTGGTTCTCCCGTTGCCACGCTAAAAGATGTCCTACAAATGGCAAGCATCGGAGAAGTAGAAGAAACCTTAGATGCAAATGGAATGGTGCAATCAATCGTCGATGATTTTACAATATTAATTGATGAATTAAACGAAGGAATGGAAATAGCCGAAAAAGCAGGAGATGAATCCACATCTGATATGTTCCTAGCTATCCACACAAGCTTGGAAAAACATAATTGGATGCTACGAGCTTTTCTCGGAAAATAAAAAACTTGGTGCCATAGTGCACCAAGTTTTTTTATTGAGAAGCCCAATCCCGAAGCGAGAAACTCATTCATATGTATTAGTGATAAAATTTTGAATGATTAGAAGAATATTGGTCATGAACTTCGGACTGTTCCATTTTCCCTTTGAGGGATTCCAATAGATACATTCGGATAAAATATTGCAGTTCAAATTCATTCATGTCATGGACGATTTGCATAAGTTCTTTTTTATTATAATGCTCGAGAACAGCGAAAGTGATCATGTCTAAATCCTCTTCGTCCGTAATTTTGTCTTGGTACATTGCAAATAGTTCATCTACAAGTTTCATTCTTAGCACCTCCCTTTTAGCTTTTTACTTTTTCTTACCCTTCTTTTGAAAAAACAATCCTGCCTTCGTATATTTTCCTTAATCTACATTCCTATGTGTTAGAATCCTTTAAGAATAAAATAAGATGGAATGCAGCAAAATATGCATAATCATCAAAAGTGATGACTTTTGGATTACATTGACTTGGAGGTAGATGAATGTGGATCAACAAGATCGCCAGACCTATTATATATCCATTGGCGCAGGAGAAATCTTTTCAGCTCCCAATGTCTCACCTTGGCAGTTTAAAATAAATGCCACAGAACAGCAAATAAGCAAACTCCGGCAAATTTTCGATTCCAATTATACCAACAGCATAGCAGACTTTGCCCGTGCACATATTCCTTGGGTAGAATATCACAATGACCCCACAAATGATAGATATGACGCAAATTTAACCCAAATTTATCAAATGATCTACGAATTAGGGGACCAAGAAACAAAAGATCATATCGATAGCATCGGGATTTTAAATAATGGGGACAATAATGGGGACAGTCCCCCGATGTGATAAAGTGGTAAAGGATTACTGAAAAACGAATTGTAATCGGTAATGTGGAGGGGAATTGTTTCCTCTGTTTCTTCTCAGCGGTTATAGTAGAAGGGGGAGGGATGCGGATGTATGATTTTATTGATCAAAACGGATTTCAAGTCAAACTTGTTTTTCAGCGGGAAGTTTTCCCTTTAAAAGCGCAGCATGTCTTCGTGATTTGTCGTTATCAAGGAAACTGGCTATTGACAGATCATACCAAGCGGGGATTAGAATTTCCAGGTGGGAAACTAGAGGATGGGGAAACGGTTGAAGAAGCAGCGAAAAGAGAGGTATGGGAGGAAACAGGTGGAGTGATTACGGCCCTTTCCTATGTTGGGGAGTATCAAGTGCAAGAGCCTTCTTCCACTCCTTTCGTCAAAGCGATTATGTATGCGGATGTTCACAAATTAGAGAAAAAAGATGATTATTTAGAAACAAAAGGTCCGGTACTGCTAGACGATGAGCTTTTAACCCCATTACATACCGATCGATTTAGCTTCATTATGAAGGACAAGGTTGTCCCCCTGGCCCTTGAGCAGCTGAAAAATATGGGGATTCAATAAAAAAGGCGTGGATCGATTATTGGGTCCACGTCTTTGGATATAAAGCTATTTTTCATTTATCAGTTTTCTTTCGAGCCATTCGACCCCTTTATACATTAACGTCGCAAAAATGGCGATCAAGATGAGCGAAAGCATGACAAGGGTGAAATTAAACACTTGAAATCCATAAATGATCATATAGCCAAGACCCTTTGCGGAAACAAGGTATTCCCCAACGATGACACCGACCCACGATAACCCCACATTGACTTTTAACGTCGAAATAATGGTTGGGAAGGAAGCAGGCAAAATCGCTTCTTTAAAAATCTGCTTGCGCGAGGCGCCGAATGTCTTTAACACTTTAATATAATGATCATCCACTCCACGAAATGAGGTATAGATGACAATCGTGGTAATAATCACTGATACAAGTGTCCCCATGGCAATGATCGAGGAAAATCCTGGACCAAGGCCGACAATAAGAATCGGACCAAGCGCCACTTTCGGCATTGCATTCAAAATCACGAGATAAGGGTCAGAGATTTTTGAGAAGAAAGGCGACCACCAGAGAATCGCAGCTAGTATTGTGCCGAGTACTGTTCCTAAAATAAATCCCACCACTGTTTCGAAAACGGTCACACCTAAATGGGTAAACAAGGAAGCGTCGATAATTTTTTCGACTAATAACGAAGCTACCTTCGTAGGAGAACTGAAAATGAGCGGATCAATCCAGTGCAGTCGACTAGCGATCTCCCATAATGAAAAAAACAAGAGGAAGATCAGGATTTGGTAAAAGAGTACCCATTTTTTCTCCTTCAAAATCTTTTGTTTATATTGGGCATGGAGGAGATCAGGCTGATTAGCTTTCAAGAGCTTCCAACTCCTTCCATATCGTTTGAAAGATCTGATTATAAGTTTCTTGACTTCTTACATCAAAAGGCTTTAACACTCGTAATTCTTTTGGGATATCAAAGATACGATGGATTTTTCCGGGGCTTCCCGAAAAAAGGAAAACACGGTCACTCATGGAAATCGCCTCACCTATATCATGGGTAACCAAAATTGCTGTTTTTCCATAAGCTTTTAAAATTTCTGCAACCAAATCTTCTAATTTTAATTTTGTTTGATAATCTAATGCGGAAAAGGGTTCATCTAATAGTAAAAGCTTTGGATTCACGGCCATTGTTCGAGCGAGAGCCGCTCGTTGCCGCATTCCTCCAGATAATTGCTGTGGTTTTTGCTGATTGACGCCTTTTAAGCCAATTTGGTTTAAAAAACTTAGTGCACTTTGTTTGGTTTCTGAACTTAATCGGCCATTGATCTTTAACCCAAGTAGGATATTCTCCTCAATTGTTTTCCAGGGAAATAAATAATCCTGCTGTAGCATATAGCCAATAAAATTTGTATCTTGATCAAGGGCTTGCTGTTCGATGCGAATATGCCCTGATGTAGGGGTGATCAAGCCAGCCAAAATCGAAAGCATCGTCGTTTTCCCGCATCCACTAGGTCCGAGAAAAGAAACAAACTCTCCTTTTTGAATAGTAAAAGATACATCCTCCAAAGCTGTCGTCGCAGTGGAGGGAGTAAAATAATGGTGACCGACTTGTTCTACTTCAATAAAGCTCATGAGCGGGCCTCCTTCTGTACGTATGGTATTTCCTGCCATTATTTGGACTTAAAATGCGCCACTTCGAATTGGAAATGCGCAAGTTGCGCAGCATTCCCCTGAACCTGCCCTAAATAGCCTGGGAATGCGAGACTTCGAACTGGTTTGCGCAAGTTATCCATAAAATGCATACCTTCGCGACATCTCTTGACATTGCGCACTAACAGCTTCGAATTTATTTTGAAACTTCCTCGACAATCGAGGTATTGACAAGCTTTTCATAATCCACTTTTTCAGGAAGTTCTCCCGCTTCTTCCATGATCGCCTGTAAATTTTCCCAACCTTCTTTGGTTAATTTCATATCGGTTGCAAAGGAGCCTTGACTCCGATAACGTTCCACGACAATGGCTAAGGTGTCGACATCAGCATCTTCAAAATAAGGGGCGACTATCTTCGCAATCTCTTCTGGAGTGGCTTTCTCTACCCAGTCTTGCGCTTTATCCATGGCGCGGACAAATTTTTCGACAGTCTCTGAATTTTCATCGATATAGCTTTGTTTCGCCATAAAAGTGGTATAAGGAACCTGCCCTGATTCTTCGCCAAAAGAAGCGACGATATGACCTTTTCCTTCTGCTTCAAAAACAGACGCCGTAGGTTCAAAAAGTTGGACGAAATCACCTGTGCCTGAGGCAAAAGCGTTGGCGATATTGCCAAAATCAATATTCTGAATCAACTCTAAATCAGCATGGGGGTCAATTTCATGCTTTTTGAGCACAAACTCGCCGACCATTTGTGGCATTCCTCCTTTTCTTTGTCCAAGGAAAGTGGAGCCCTTGAGCATTTCCCAATCAAAATCATCGATCTCTTCACGGGAAACAAGGAAGGTGCCGTCGGTTTTTGTTAATTGTGCAAAATTAATTACGGGATCTGTAGCTCCTTGAGCATCTACATAAATTGAGGTTTCAGATCCAACGAGCGCAATATCCGCCCCATCTGCTAGCAGGGTGGTCATTGTTTTATCTCCACCCCAAGTCGTTGTAAGTTCAACATCCAATCCCTCATCTTCAAAAAAACCTTTCTCAAGGGCAACATATTGGGGAGCATAAAAGATAGAGCGAGTCACTTCAGCGAGCTTTACTTTTTCTAACGAATCTTTTTGGGAACAACTGGTTAAGACGAAGGCTGTTAGAAAAGCCATTACAATCACAAAGCCAAATTTCACCATTGCCTTCATGGGGTTTCCTCCTCGGTGCTTAGGATTTTACAGAATTGCTGCCTGGAGATAACTTCAAGAGTTATCATCCAGCTCCAGCGTCCAGCGGCTAGCAAATTTACGTCCTGATTGCGTAAGTCAACATCGGTTCGTCTTCACCGTGTTTCCTTTATTCTGTCAGAAACCTTTAAATTTGTACGCCACTAAACGGGCGCTTATGCTGTTGTTCTGTGTGCATCCAATTTAGAATTATTATATGAGAATCAGGAAATTGTGTGATAGCCTAGAGGAAAGCAAAATATAAGGAGCGAAGATCGATGCGACAAGATGGACAAATCCTGGAAAAACAAATATTTCCTTCACCAAATCCGCAAATAAAATTATATTTGGTTACCTATTTGTCAGAAGGGCTAAGAGTAAAAGGTCTATTAGCGGAGCCAAAGCAAGCGGGAGAGTATGAAGGATTCCTTTATTTACGGGGCGGGATCAAGAATGTTGGGATGGTGAGGCCAGCAAGAATTGCCCAATTTGCTTCAGAAGGTTTTATCGTTTTTGCCCCTTTTTACCGAGGAAACCGTGGGGGCGAGGGGAATGAAGATTTTGCGGGTGAAGATCGACATGACGCTTTTTCCAGCTTTATGTTATTACAGAGGCATCCCCGTGTTTTGGCCAAACGCATTCATATTTTTGGCTTTTCGCGAGGGGGTGTAATGGCACTGCTAACAGGATTAGAATATGATCATGCTGCCTCAGTGGTTACATGGGGAGGCGTATCAGATGTGGCCTTAACTTATGTAGAGCGGATTGATATGAGAAGGATGATGAAAAGGGTGATTGGTGGTTCACCAAAGACTTCCCAAAGAGAATATCAATGGCGGACACCGCTGTATGAAATGGAAGCAATTAAACCGCCTGTTTTAATTATTCATGGCAACCTTGATGACAATGTGACGATCGATCATGCACACCGCTTAGAAAAAAGACTACGGACATTGGAAAAAAAAGTGGAAACCTGGTATTTTGAACACTATACTCATTATTTTCCACCAGCAATCAATCGGAAAATTGTAAAAGATCTTTGCTATTGGATGAAACAACAGAGTAATCACGATATAATATAAATATAATCATTCAATATTTGAAATGGGGGATTGTCATGGGAATGCCCTTGGAACTAAATACAATGATCATCACAAAAGGAAAAGAGAGTAGACAACAGGATAATCAATTTATTTTAAAAAAAGCTGGATATCGCCTGTATCCAATCGATATCCCCATTGAGGTAAGGCATACGATCGAAAGTGACTACCGAGCCACTGCCAAGATCAGAAAGGTTGAATGGGAGGAGAATCAAACGATTATTACTTATCAGCTACTTGCCTTACACTCCAGTAATTAGATTTGAAACGTCCATTGTGAATGAGCAGTGGACGTTTTCCGTTTAATAAATTCCTCAAGGATAAAAAAACTTTACTTGACCCTTATCGGATTTTGCGTTATGATTTTACATTGAACGGATACTCTTATCCTGAGATGGTGGAGGGAACAGGCCCTGTGAAACCCAGCAACCTACTGCGAATCACTTGATTTTCCGTAGCAAGGTGCTAACCTGGTGCAAGGCAATGGCCTTGGACGATAAGAGTGAAAGGCTCGGATAAGAAATTAACCTTTCCTCTATTTTTATACGGGAAAGGTTTTTCGTTTTTTAGAGAGAGAAGCAGTATAAAAATCTCCTTAGGATTTGGGGAATGGATAGATGTTATCCAGCTCTAAGTGTTATTCGTTTTTCTTAGGAGATCATTTTGGAGGAGGAACATAGATGTCAAAAAACCGACGCTTATTTACTTCGGAATCGGTCACAGAGGGACATCCAGACAAAATTTGTGATCAAATTTCCGATTCTATTTTAGATGAACTGTTGGCGGATGATCCTAATGCTCGTGTAGCCTGTGAAACTTCGGTCACGACTGGCCTTGTTTTAGTAGCAGGAGAAATTACGACAACCACGTATGTGGATATATCAAAAATAGTAAGAGAGACATTAAAAGAAATTGGCTACACACGTGCGAAATATGGATTTGATGCAGAAACCTGTGCGGTGATGACGGCGATTGATGAACAATCTGCTGATATTGCTTCAGGAGTGAACACGGCATTGGAAGCTAGAGAAGGAAATATGACAGAAGCAGAAATCGAAGCGATTGGTGCAGGGGATCAAGGATTGATGTTCGGTTTTGCCTGCAACGAAACGGAAGAATTAATGCCTCTTCCGATCTCATTAGCTCATCGAATTTCAAGAAAACTAGCAGAAGTGAGAAAAGAAAAAGTCCTTCCTTATTTACGACCAGATGGGAAAACTCAAGTAACGGTTGAATATGATGAAGCTGGGAATCCCGTACGCATTGATACGATTGTTATTTCGACTCAACATCACCCAGATATTGAGCTTGCGCAAATTCAAGAAGATATGAAAAACTGTGTGATTGCTCCTGTTGTTCCGGAAGGTTTATTGGATGAAGAAACAAAGTATTTCATTAATCCAACAGGGCGATTTGTGATTGGCGGACCGCAAGGGGATGCTGGGTTAACAGGAAGAAAAATTATTGTCGATACATACGGAGGCTATGCACGCCATGGAGGAGGAGCTTTCTCGGGGAAAGATCCAACAAAAGTGGATCGTTCCGCAGCCTATGCGGCCCGTTATGTAGCCAAAAATATTGTCGCTGCAGGACTAGCGGATAAATGTGAAGTGCAATTAGCATATGCGATTGGAGTGGCTCAACCTGTTTCTATCTCTGTTGATACATTTGGAACAGGCACCGTATCCGAAGAAACTCTCGTTGCCGCGATCCGTGCTCATTTTGATTTACGTCCCGCTGGCATCATCAAGATGTTAGATCTTAGACGTCCGATTTATAAACAAACTGCCGCATACGGCCATTTTGGACGAGTTGATCTTGATCTACCTTGGGAAAGAACAGATCGAGCAGAAGAATTATTAAAAGCAGTACAATAAAGTGAAACTTCATTCAGTGGGGGTTTTTTCATCCCCCACTGAATGTTAAGGATCAAAGGCTAAATTCGCAACATCCTGTTGACAGACTCAAACGCGACGTCCTGTCGCTTCGTCTGCACTAATACATCCTATACGTTGCAACGCCTTTGTGACCTGCGTCCCGCAGGCCTGAACCATGCCAGTTGTCCCCACTTACAATTCTCGTTTTCACCTCGGATTCTTGAAGTGGGGGTCTTACTGCCCGTTAATCCGGGATAAATATACATGTTTACAAAGATTTAGGTAAAAATAACAGAGCCAAGATTTGCTCTGTTATTTTTACGGATATACTGACAAAAATTCGGATTAAATGCTAAAATAGAAGCATTGAGTACGAGTACTAGTTGTTGAAAATAGAGGAGTGTCGAAACATGTGCGGTTTTATCGGTTGTGTCCATGATCATCCAACATCAGCTAAAAATCCTGATCAAGAGCTTTTTCATCAAATGAATACGATCATTACCCATCGTGGACCAGATGATGAAGGCTATTTTGAAGATGAACATGTTCAATTTGGTTTTCGCAGACTAAGCATCATTGATATTGAAAGTGGAAAACAGCCGCTTTCTTATGAAAATGACCGCTATTGGATTATTTTTAATGGAGAAATCTATAATTATGTGGAATTACGTGAAGAACTGCTTCAAGCTGGATTTACGTTCGAGACGGATTCTGATACAGAGGTGTTAATTGCGCTTTTCAGCCAGTTAGGCGCAAAAGCAGTAGAAAAGCTACGAGGAATGTTTGCTTTTCTTATTTGGGATAAAGAAGAACAATCTTTATTCGGGGCACGTGATCCATTTGGAATTAAGCCATTCTTTTATAAAGAAGATGGTCCCAAAACATTTTTTGCTTCAGAGAAAAAGAGTATTTTACTGGCGCTTGAGAAGAATGAATTGAATCATGATTCTTTGCAGCAATATTTAACTTATCAATTTGTACCAGAACCTGAAACGATGACAAAGGGGATTAAGAAATTAGAACCTGGTCATTATTTTATAAAAAAAGTGAATCAGCCCATTAGCATTCAACGTTACTGGAAAGCCCATTTCCAGCCTGTACAAAAATCTGAAAAGGAATTTATTCAGGAAATTAAGGATGTGCTCTTTGATTCGGTCAATGTGCATATGCGCAGTGATGTGCCGGTTGGCTCTTTTCTTTCAGGTGGTATTGATTCAACATTTATTGTTTCGATTGCGAAATTATATAACCCAAAAATCAAAACTTTTTCCGTTGGTTTTGAACGGGATGGCTTTAGTGAAATTGATGTAGCGAAAGAAACAGCAGATAAATTAGGTGTTGAAAACATCAGCTATGTAATTACACCGGAAGAATATATGAAAGAATTACCGAAGATCATGTGGTATATGGACGACCCATTGGCAGACCCCGCTTGTGTGCCGCTTTATTTCGTTGCAAGAGAAGCACGGAAGCATGTCACAGTTGTGCTTTCAGGGGAAGGCTCAGATGAACTATTTGGCGGTTATAATATTTACCGAGAACCACAATCCTTAGAAGTATTTAATAAAATTCCTAAAGTTGGTAAAACAATCTTACGTGCATTAGCGAATGTGCTTCCAGAAGGGGTAAAAGGCAAAAGCTTCATTGAACGTGGCGTGACTCCAATGGAGGAAAGATATATTGGTAACGCGAAAATGTTTGATGAAAGTGAAAAACGCCGTTTGTTAAAGCAATACAATGATCAATTGGATTATCGCGATATTACGCGTCCACTGTATCAAGATACGGTCGGCTATGATCCGGTCGATCGCATGCAATTTGTCGATATTCATACATGGATGCGTGGCGATATTTTATTAAAAGCAGACAAAATGACCATGGCTCATTCATTGGAATTGCGGGTGCCGTTTCTCGACAAAGAAGTATTCAATGTTGCATCAAGAATTCCAACTAGCTTAAAAACAGCGGAAGGAACAACAAAATATGTATTGCGCAAAGCCGCAGAGGGCGTTATTCCTGACCATGTTTTGAACCGCAAAAAATTAGGTTTTCCAGTTCCGATTCGCCACTGGTTAAAAGATGAAATGTATGATTGGGCAAAAGAAATTATTCGCAACAGCGATACCGATTATATTTTAGATAAGCAATACGTATTAAATTTACTAGAGGATCATTGCCAAGGAAAAATGGACTACAGCCGTAAAATCTGGACAGTCCTTGTCTTCATGGTTTGGCATGCGGTCTATATGGAGGAACAATACGATTTTGGGAAAGAACTAGCTGTGGCCCATTCGTAACAGAAGAGCTAAGGTGCCTTGCCTTGGCTCTTTTTTTAATAAAGGGGGATGATGTTTTATGGAGTCAATGGAGATTCACATGCTACCATGTCATGCGAGTAGCAATATTGCAGATATGGAGCTTATCACAAATATCGTTAACCGTGTGTATGGTGGGGCAGAGGCGTATTGGCTATCAGATGATTCGTACCGAAAGTTTTGCTGCTTCGTTTCCGAAGTTAGCACAGATGCTAGCGATTCCTTGCAAGTTAGTCATTTTTCACAAGGAACTAAGAAAACCAAGCAGAAACCTTGAGGCATCAACAAATTGATGAAATACCAACATCACGAAACGTGAACAAACGATCAAGATCCCAACTAGCATAAGGAATTAAAGTGATATTTGGGAATATTTGTTCTGGTTTTGTGGTAATTTTTGCAAAAATATGATAATCTAAAACTAGCAACCGAATATTGTGAGGGTGGTTGGTTGTCACTCTTCTTTCCATCTCTAGGAAAGGAGGTGATCGCCATGGAAACATTTTTTGAATTTCTAAGAGAGATTCTGAAGGGGATTGTGCGAGCAGTAAACGCACACATTTTTAAAAGGACCGTTCTAGAAAAAGAGAAAACCACCCTACGCCGTCGCAAGCAAAAGGGTGGTTTTCAGAAGTAAAGATATTTTTGACAACCACCACCCTGACGGTAGAGGTTGTGGGAGAAGTGTTCACCACTTCTCCTTTATTATTATATTCTTATTATACATGAATTAAACCTTAAATGGAAGGGATAGTTGCGAGCTCCTACCATGTGCGTGTAACCCGTTTTAGAGGAGGAACGAAGTTGAATCAAACCATTCAGATCCAAGCACTAAAATATCCTAATATCCCTCACTATGAATGGGAAGGTGAGCTTGTAAAGCAAACATCTGAATATATCATAGTTTTATGCAAACAGGGGAGAAAACTAAAACATTATACAAGAAATCAGACATTTATTATGGACAATACATCCATTGAAGTTTTCTCCTTAAAAGAGGGTTTTACGGCAGCAATGGAAATTGAGGGTAAACAGATCACATCCTATTATTGCAATGTCGCATTGCCTTCTGAGTTTGAGAATAATCAAATTCGTTTTATTGACTTAGATTTGGATTTGATAAAGAAGCGGCAGGGAGATTGGCAAGTGGTAGATGAAGATGAGTTTGAAGAAAACAGTGTGAAATATCACTATACACCCGAACTAAAGAAACGAGCCTTACTTGAATTGGAAGAGCTTAAACGTAAGGTGGCTGACAAGGAATTCCCATTTAATTCTGGGGTTATAAAGTTGTTATCGACGGTGTAAATAAAACATTACAGAAATAAACTGTTAGGAGCAGGTTCCATGATTCAAGAGTTGGATAAAACAGAGTTTGATAGAT
Source organism: Bacillus sp. SD088 (assembly GCF_017355205.1). Taxonomy (GTDB): domain Bacteria; phylum Bacillota; class Bacilli; order Bacillales; family Bacillaceae_C; genus Lederbergia. The sequence goes on along the minus strand of NZ_JADIJK010000004.1, from coordinate 236,208 downwards.
GCAAAAGTTTAGTAAATAACCAGAGACAAATAGAGGCACTGGCAGTAATTGAAGGCACCAATCCTGGTCGCATATTTGTCGATGATGCAGCGATTCCCACTTCGGGTATGATTTGGTTGGGCAATAATGATGGCTTCTTTTTGATTGGAAATGAGGATAATGAGAAATTCAATAATGAATTAAATTATTTTATCGATGAAGTGATTATTCCAGAGGCAGCAAAAGTGCAGTTAAACTGGTTTGAGTGGATTGGCATTCATGATCGTTGGAATAAGACGATAGAGAAAGTATTCAAAGCTCGTAAGCTAGATAGCTGGATGCAAAAAGTGTATACTTTACAACCACATGATTATTTGAATATCCGTGAACCTATAATCGCTATGGGATATGAAGCTATAAAAATTGATCAAAGTTTTCTGAAAAGCAGTCTGGTTCAGAATCGCAAGTTCCTGCAAGCCAAAATTTTAGAGTCTTGGTCTTCAATTGAGGACTATTTGAGTAACGGAATCGGATATTGTATGTTAGATGAAAATGAAATTGCTAGTGTCTGTTTCTCAGGATTTGTAGCCGGGAACATTCACAGTGTTCATATTGAAACACTTGCGGCCCATCAAGGAAGAAAATTAGCTCAAAAGGCGGCCCACTTATTCATCCAGGATTGCTTCGAGCAGAATCTCATCCCTCATTGGGAGTGTATGGAGGAAAACAAAGCTTCGGTTGCCGTTGCTGAAAATATTGGCTTTAAACATATATACAATTATAAAGGGTATGCGTTTCCAGGCTAGTTCTTGGAGATAAAGAAATAGAAAGCGCATGTCTTTTAGAAGACGCAGTTTTCTAAAAGTGGTTAATAAAATTCAGTTCTACAGGACTTTTCATAAAAAAGTAAAAGGAGGCAGGTTTTATGCGTAGCCCTATTTTAACAGAGATCGGAACGGTATTTATTCCTGTTAGTAACATCGACAAAGCAAGAGATTGGTACTGCGATATTTTGGGATTAACAGTGGAAGGTGATATACAGTTTGGTCATCTTTATGTTATACCGATGAATGGAACAGGGATTGTGTTAGACAGCAAAATTTATGCAAAGGATAAAGTATTTAAAACCCCAGTATTTCATTTCAACACAGAAGACATTGAGGAAGCGTTTCAATTTATGAAGAATAAGGGAGTCAACTTGATTACCAACATTGAACATGGTCACTATTTTAATTTTAAAGATCCGGATGGAAATATATTAATGGTTTGCAAGTGTTAATGTGGATATTTGTTTTAAAAACTGTCCGGAAATGGTGGGGGGGAGCAATTAAAGTTAGTATAGCCTGTAGCACGTATTCAAGATCATATAGAATACAATGCTACATAGCTTGGTCTACAATTATCCAGTTGCTCTCTTTTGCTAATGTGGATTCTGCATAGCTTTTGTTGGCCCATCATTTTCCATAAAAGACAATTAGCTAGCATCCCGATCAGCGAAACTTCGTAAACCATAGATCAGTAAAACGATAAACGAGCCAATTACGAGTGTATAAAATAAGAAATAAGATTGAATCGGTGATTCATCTTCTGGTGACATGGTTAGCATTGGTTGTGTCCAAGGATAAAACTGCCCTAAAGGTGTGCTGGCAACAATGATAGCTGGAAGGGTAAAAATAATACTAACAGCTAATGGTATACCAAAGGTTTTAGCCCTTACCGATATAATAAGTTGTAGCAGAATCAATGGTAAGCATGCTATAATCCCTCTCATCATAAACGCAAATATAGTTACAACCGGAAGATTGCCTTCTACTCCTTTTACATAACCAAATCCTATAAAGAAGATCAATAGGATTAGCATTGTGATAACGATCATTTTTACCACTGTTAGAAATTTTCCTAAAAAGATGTCTGAATGTTTGATTGGTAAGGCTAGTTGTTTCCATCCACCTCCAACATGTTCACTCCTACAAACAAGGGCTGCATATATGCCAACTAAGATTGGTAATACAAATGGTCCCATAAACAAGGCTACTTGTGTCCACGCTTCAATCCAAGCATTATCTCCTAGCTGCATAAACAGGTCATAGTTTTTAAAGAAATTAATATAAGCTAGGAACACACCTAACAAGGGGCCTATTAAGTAAAGCAGCCATAACTTGGAGCGTTTTAACTGTAACTGTTCAACATATAAGATATTTTTCAAAATAATCACTCCTTGCTGGACATTCCGTTTAGAAAAATGTTTAGAACCGATAAATAATAGGATTATCCCTACGATCAAATTAATGATGAGGTAGGCGGAAAAATCCGGGTTATAGCCGATCCCCTCATACTGTAATATCACTGTTGATGATTGGACCGGATAAGCTATTGGGAACCATCTTGTCGTTTGAGCAGCTGCTAAAAAAGCCCCATAATAGCTGAAACAGATCCAATCAGAATCGAGAAAGCCTGGACATTACTAAGGATCCAATTCTTTGTAAATTTTGTAGGCGATTTTTATTTAGGCTCTGTCCAAAAATTTCGATACTTCCCTTTGTTGGTTTGATCAACCCTAATAACATTCGGATCGTCGTTGTTTTCCAGCTCCATTAGGACCAAGAAATCCATAAATTTGTCCCCGCTCAATCCGTAAATTGATTCCATTTACAGACATGTGTTTTTTGTACTTTTTAGTTAGATCATTGGTTAACAATATTTGATCATTCATCTGTTCCTCACCTCATTTCTATCGTAAATGAAAGGAATGAAACTTTCCCTAAATATTTGCTTAACAATTAAATTTCGCATATTTCTTTATTTTAATTGCATACTTAGACTGGCTTAGGCTGTAGAATAAATATACTTTTCAGAAAGCTAAACAGTCGTTAAATTCTTTACACAATCGGCTTCTTCTATTGCTGTTTCATGTAAAATAATAATGATGATCGGAAGGAGGAGGAAGTGTGAATTTAAAGCTCGAGGATCATAAAATTCTTATTATTGATGATGATCAGCATATTGTAGATTTGTTAATGACAGTATTTGAAAAGTAAGGCTTTCAACAGCTCTTCATGGCCACTACTGGTACAGAGGCACTTTTCATGACAACGCAAAATCATCCGTACATTATCTTGTTAGATGTGATGCTGCCTGATATAGACGGCTTTACACTCTGTGGAAAAATTCGTTCGGAAACAGATGTGCCAATCCTGTTTCTAACGGCTAAAATCACAGATCTAGATAAATTACAGGGATTTAGTTTTGGAGGAGATGACTATATTAAAAAGCCATTTAATCCATTAGAAGTGGCAGCACGTGTGAAAGCACAATTAAAACGTTCTATGCAAATTCCATCCCGCCATACTCGGAAACAATTTTATGATTATGGTGCCTTTAATATAAATGCCAATACTGGCAAACTAATTGTGAATGGTGTAAGACTTGAGTGTCCTACTCAGGAACTGAAACTGTTACTCTATTTTGCGAACACCCTAACAAAATTCTAAGTAAACATCAAATTTATAAAGATGTGTGGGGAGAATTTTATGGCGGGGATAGTACGGTGATGGTACATGTAAGACGTTTACGCGAAAAAATAGAGCAGGACCCAAGTAGACCAAAATGGATAAAAACAGTTCGAGGATTAGGATATGTATTTGAAGCAGACGCAAATGAGGATTTATTGTGAAATTAAAAAATCGAGTCGCCTATTATTTCGTATCACGACTTTTTTGCTTAATGCTTATTTGGGGCTTACTGATCGTCCTTAGTGTTATATTGTTCAGCTTTTTTCTTGGTCAAAACAAGAAATTCGTATTGTAATTGAAGACGATGGGATGGGGATGGATCAACAAACGATTGATCACTTATTCGACCGTTACTACCGAGGGACGAATGCCACTGCTAACACTTCCGGAACCGGACTAGGAATGGCCATTGCAAGACAAATCATTATCGCTCATGGTGGAACTAGTGACATAAATAGCAAACCGCAATAGGGAACCCAATGCCTTATTACTTTCCCACGATAGGAAAAATACAGATAAAAGCCGAGAATTCCCTAAACGCAGGAAAAAACGGCTTTCTTCGTGTAGAGATTTATGTTTAAAAAGCATGATTTTCTTATGGAGGGTTAAAAATTCATTCATTCCCCGAATATGTAATCGCCTGACTTCCCATTTGCAGCCAAGATTGTTCAAAGTCTTTGATCGCTGCTTTTCTGTTTTTCTTGCCTGTTAAGGGATCGTTAAAATAAACAAAATGCTGATCATATCCGGTTATAAGGACGGAATGTTCCTTTCTAGTTATGCGAATCTTTCCTGATTCTGTATGCCATGTTTGAAAATAGGAGTCTTCTAATTTACGATACTCGGTATTGATAATCACCCAAACAGGCCGTCCGGCTGAAAGAGGAATTTTTAATTCTTCAAATGTTTGTCCGGTTAAGTTGACGATTTGCCCTGGCAAGTAAACTTCTGCTAATTCCATAATGGGTTCATGGTATACACCAAGCCCCGGTTTCTCAAATGTATACATATCTCCAACAAAGCCGTTTTCAGGATCGCCATAATAAATATCTCCGTTCTTTGTTTCTCTTTTGGCTGGATTTTTCTTCACTTTTTCGGCCAGCTCCATTTTATCTGCTTGGACGCCTGCACTGTGGAGTAGCATCGCTAGTGATGTTACTTCACAGCCTCTTGGTAATTCGGGAAGTTGGGATACAACAGGAGTATCAATTTTAACCTGATCCTTTATTTTAATGAATGAATATTCGGATTGTGGTACCTTTAGCGCTTCCTGACCCTCCACAGTATGCATTTCACTCCAATTGGAATCCAATAAAATGACAATGATCAACACGAAGAGACTTGTCAGAAATATATTTTTCATTTGTTTTAGCTGAAATTTTACGATAAGAAAAACGATGACGATCGCAATCAGTATGATAGCGGAGACCAATAAATAGACCATTGACATCCAGCTCCTTCGCTTCTAATCCTTTGACTATTTTATCGGCAAGAATAAGAAAAACTTCAGCATGTTCACTGGATTGTCAAAGGAGAATTTTACTTTTGCAAACCCTTATAATACTTCGCTTTTTCCACATACTCCCTTGAAATTCGCTCCATATCTTGAATGTCTTCTGTTGTTAAAGAACGAATGACTTTTGCAGGGCGTCCAAAAGCTAAGCTATTGGGCGGGATTTTTTTACCTTGAGAAACGAGGCTTCCAGCGCCAATAAAAGCACCTTCCCCAATCTCAGCACCATCTAGAATAATAGACCCCATGCCGATCAAGGCATTTTTACGAATAATGCCGCTATGTAAAATAACTTGATGCCCAATTGTTACGTCATCTTCGATGATTAAGGAGCGATCCGGGCTTTGGTGTAGAAGACATTGATCTTGAATATTCACCCGTTCTCCAATGATGGTTGGTGCCACATCTCCGCGAATCACTGAATGAAACCAAACACTTGAATCTGCGCCAATTTTTACATCACCTGTAATCGTGGTAAAATCAGCGATAAAAACAGATTCATCAATTTCAGGGTTTTTTCCGTTAAATGGATAAATAGACAAAATAATCATCCTTTCTTTTTTCTACTCTCCTTAGTATATCAAAGAATGTATAGAGACAGGGAAGGTGGAGCAAAATTTATGTAACAGCTTGAATAAGTGACGGTAAGCAAAAATCGTTCATAACCTTTTAAAGCGAGTTATAATAATGATAGACAATTTATATGAAAACATGTGGGGAATGAATATGAAAAAAATTGAAACAGAACAACCTGCTGTTGGGGTAATCGTGATTATTCACGGAGCAATGGAACATCATGGGCGATATTGGTGGTTGATTGAGATGTGGAGGTCTGAAGGATTTCACGTTATCACTGGAGACTTACCAGGGCAAGGTTTAACGACAAGAATGCACAGAGGACATATTGATTCTTTTGATGAATATGTAAATGAAGCATTAGACTGGGTGCAAGCAGCTAAGAGCTATGAGCTTCCTGTTTTCGTTATCGGCCATAGCATGGGGGGATTAACAGCGATCCGTATGCTACAAACAACAGATATCACAGTGGATGGATTGATTCTTTCCTCGCCCTGTCTCGGGTTAAAAGATTATCCATCGATTCCTTTAAATGCCCTTACAGTAGGGTTAAACTGGATTGCACCGGGACTAAAAGTGAATCCTGGATTAAATGTAAACCTCACAACAAGGGATGAAGATGTAAAAGAGAGAACTTTAAATGATGGTTTAACGGTTACGAAGGTTTCCGTACGCTGGTATCGTGAGCTTGTGAGTGCAATGAAATTAGCTTTTGCCCAAATGTTAAAATTCCCCGATATCCCTTTATTGGTTCTTCAAGGCGGGGATGATAAAATTGTGGATAAGCTAGAAGTGTTTGAGTGGTTTAATCATGTGAAGATAACGGAGAAAACATATAAGGAATGGCCTGATTGTTATCATGAAATTTTTAATGAACCAGAAAAGGAGCAAGTTTTCCTTTATGCAAAAAACTTTGTTGAGCTGAGACTGCGTTTTTTGGACTATAAGAAAGATGACTTTTCTTAAGAGTGCTTTGGGGCTGACCAAGGCGCCCTGATCTTTATAGGATAGGAAAGTATAAATTTTGGTTAGTGTTTTGATCTAGCTCCGGCGCCCAGCGACGTACAAACTTTCGGTGCCTGCTTGCGTAAGTCAACATCGATTCACCCTTCGGGTTCATCGTGTTTCCTTTATCTCGTCAGTCCCCTAAAGTTTGTACGTCGCTAAACGGACGCCTTGCGCTTTTCTTAAATAATGAGGTGAAATGGCATGACATTACCAGTAAATCCTGTCACATTGTTGAATCAAGTGTTTCGTCAAGTGTTTCCCATTACTCATCAAGAGTTGAAAGCATGGAAAAATAGAGCGGAGATGATCCCGAATGGAGAATTGAGGAATCAAGCTCTGGCAAGTATTGAGCATAAAACCTTTCATTGTGAAGGTGGCTCGATTATGGCGTTAACCGCATTAGACAAGAAGGAAACGGCGATCCAGTTTATCGTCGCATATCAGACGATTAGCGATTATTTAGACAATCTTTGTGATCGTAGCACGTCTTTAGATCCTGACGATTTTGCCGCCTTGCATGAATCGATGATCGATGCACTCACGGTTGGAGCGGAACCCCGTGATTACTACCGGCACCGAGAAGATCAGAATGATGGCGACTATTTAATAGCGCTTGTGCGGGCTTGTCAATCGATGCTAGAAAAACTCCCTTATTATGAAGAGATAAAGCCCTATCTCATAGAATTATGTAATTATTATTGTGATTTGCAAGTACATAAGCATGTCGATGTTGAAGAACGTGAACAAAGGTTACAAAAATGGTTTGCCCAGCATCAAGCAGAGTGTCCAGATATGAGCTGGTATGAATTTTCTGCCTGTACGGGTTCAACACTCGGGATCTTTTGTTTAGTATCCTATGGTCTCCGAGCGGATTTTCAAGCTAAGCATGCAGAAATGATTCGTAATGGCTATTTTCCCTATATTCAAGGACTGCACATTCTTTTGGATTATTTCATTGACCAAGAAGAAGATCGGGAAGAAGGCGACCTTAATTTTTGTTTTTACTATGCTAACGACGAACAGCTATTTTTGCGTCTCATTCATTTCCTCAGAAAAGCGGATGAACATACAAAATTCTTACCCGATACAAAATTTCATAAATTAATCAACCGCGGCCTCCTAGCCATCTACCTCTCCGACCAAAAAGTAAACAAACAAAAAAAAGTTCGCCCACTCGCCAGAAAAATAATGAAACAAAGCGGCCCAACAGGCTACTTCTTCTATTGGAACGGAAGAATCTATCGCCACCTAAAAGGGGCCAATTAACGGGGCCAGTCCCCCGCGCTGTTAACGCGTTACTGTGGTGGGGGACTGGCCCCATTTTCGTTTTTTCTTTTTTCAATTGCAAGGACAAAGGGGGGATGATTCCGCTGGTTTAGGAAGGCGTAATGGAGGACGTTATAGGCTTCTTGATTGAGTGCGGAAACATATTCAAGTAAGGCGTCGCGCTCTTTAGCGCCACCTTCGTGGCCATGGTAGACAACGAGTATAAGGATGCCACCGATTTTCAAAAGCGGTAATAATTGTTCAATCGCCGAAATGGTTGTTTCCGGTTTGGTGACAATGGTTTTATTTCCTCTCGGTAAATAGCCTAAATTAAAAATCGCTGCAGCTAGCTGTCCATGATGTTCAGTGGGCAGCCAGGAAGCGACGTGCTCATGCCCTGTTTGAAAAAGCTGAACAGAGCCTTCTACATTCTCCGCTAACCGCTTTGTTGTTTGTTCAATCGCCTGTGCCTGTATATCAAATCCGTATACCTGGCCAGCTTCACCGACAAGTTTGGCTAAAAAAACCGTATCGTGTCCATTTCCAACCGTAGCATCCACCACAATATCATCCTTCTGTACAGTCCTTGTCAATAAAGAACGGACATAGGTAAGGATCGTTTCAATTCCCAAAAACATTCAACTCCTCTAAAAATAACCAGTTTCACTAAAAAAATTTTATCATAGAGAATCCCTTTTGAGAACAAACTAGACATACCCGCCTTTTGCGGGAACACTCGGTGAAGGAGAGGATCGGGTATGGCAACGCGACAGTCTGTCGAAAATTGTATGAACCGTTGTGAAGACGCTATTCTTTATGCCAATGAACAGCTGGATGAAGCATTGAGACAGGGATTTTATCAAGATGCGGAATTTAGTGAAGCTCAGGCCGATTTGGAACAAGCAGTGATGGAACTGGAAAAACTCAAAGACAGCTCCAACGCGCAACAACGTGAACAATTAGATCGTACTCGACTGAAAGTCCAACAGTTGCAAAACCAAATGATTCTCCAAAACCAAGAACGTCCTCCATATGGGACAATGATGTAAGAATAGCGCCTTGGGCATGGCTCAAGGCGTTTTAAATTATTTGGATCACGAAGATCTGCTTTTGTATGCGTTGTGGAAACAAGGGAGATCCATTATAATGAAAATAGAAGAGGTGATAAAAAATGTCTGCAAAAGAAGAGATTATTGAAATGATAAAAAATCTCCCAGAGAACGTCACTACAGACAATATAATGGAAAAGTTATATGAGAGAATAAAGATAGAGTCTGCTATCCAACAGTTGGATGAAGGAAAAGGGATTGCCCATGAAGAAGTAAAGGAGAAATTTAAAAAGTGGTTAGGATAGTTTGGTCACCTGATGCCGTAACAGATTTAGAAGATATATCCCAATACATCTCCCTTGACTCTAAGGAAAATGCCACCGTAGTAGTAAGAGGGATTTTCGCCACCGCGGAGTCTGTTTCACTTTTTCCTTTGTCTGGACGAATTGTGCCTGAATTTGAAAAGAAAAGCATTAGGGAAAAATTGTATCAAAGTTATCGGATTATTTATAGGATTAAGAGTTCGGACCACATTGATATAGTAAGGATTTTTCATCAAGCACGAGAATTGAACATTAATATGAACAAAACAACATGATCATAACTTCACTAAATCCCCCAGTTATTGTTAGTTGATCTTGATCAACAAGTTAGACACGCAAGAAAAGCAGTGAATCGACTAACCCCTTATATAAAAAAACATCCAGAACGTCCTTATCTATCCAAAAGAAGCAAATCCTTCAATCTTTTACCTAGTTTCTATAAAAAAATTTATACAGCATAAGTGAATATAACGTATTCTTACAAAAGTAAAAATTAATACTTTTATTTTTCGATCTTCAAAAGGTTTATTATAGAAAATGTAGAAATAGATAATAAGAGCGTGAAGAAGATTTCCTAAGCCTATTGAAGGATTGTCAATGAAGCTAAGCTCTTGTGCCCGCTGTTTGCAAAGTATTCTCCTATTTGTGTGATAGCGAGCAGTGCTGTGGTTATTGATTTTATGGCACAAAATTCTACAACTATTGATGCAAATTCTCTAAGTATCATTGCCTTGGTTAATGAAAGGGGAGCATTAGTGCAAAAAGAACAAAGCGAACGAAATAAATTGGCTTGGGAATATAGAATCTTTTAGGCTCTAGTGGGATTAGAGCAGTGAGTCTTTCTGTTCTTGGAGCAGATGTCACGGTGGTAGACATCTCGGAAGAAAATGGGAGAGTATGCTAAGAAATTGTCCAGTGGAGCAAATGTGAAAATAGATTACATAGTTTCTGATATTTTTAATATCTCTATTGAAAAAATGAGAAATAGCTTTGACATTGTTTTTATGGAATTTGGTATATTACATTACATTTCTGATTTAGATAAATTTGCAAAAAATTCATTTGATTTACTGAAAAATAATGGGAAGTTACTATTGAGAGATTTTCATCCTTTCAACAAAATTGTAGAGATAAACCAAACGGATGGAACTTTAATGTTTAAAGGGAATTATTTTGATAAGGATTTACAAGAAAATCCGATTGCATATGAAAAGTTTTTTTCTGAAAAAGATCGTGAACAATTTCCTAAAACCTATTTACGGAAATGGACATTCTCCGAAATTATTACGTCCTTTGCACAACAAGGTTTTGTAATAAAAAAGATGTATGAAGAGCCTAATCAGAAACACCCATATATACCTGCTAACTATATGATTGTAGCGAAAAAATATTAGTGAGGAGGTTTTCAAATCATACGACCGTTAGGACATACTATATCGCAATGATTTCCAAAAAGGATTGTAAATGTACGAAAATAACTAAATTATAGAGGTAGGCGACGTCAATTGACAAATGCAGACATTAAGATATTTGGTGGTAGTACAGGAACATCTTTTGCGCAAAAAATGTGTGACTACATCGGGAGTGAGTTAGGGAAATCAGAGGTCTTGACATTTTCTGATGGTAATATTTTTGTGAAAATTAATGAAACGGTTCGGGATCATGATGTTTATCTTGTTCAACCCATTGGTCTAAAGCCCAATGATGAGTTTACCGAAATTCTCTTTTGGATGGATGCTTTTAAAAGAGCTAGTGCGAACTCTGTCACGGCGATTATCCCTTATTTTGGTTATGCCAAAGGAGATAAAAAGGATGAGCCTCGAGTTTCGATCAGAGCAAGAGTTTGTGCTGAGTGTATGGAATTGGCGGGAGCGGATCGAATTTTGACAATGGACCTACATAGCCCACAAATTCAAGGTTTTTTCAAAAAGCCTGTGGATCATTTATTTGCCCTTCCAATCCTTTGTGAAGAGATTGAAAGCATGGGGATAGAAGATCTTGTTGTCGTTTCACCTGATGTCGGATTTGCGAAAGAGGCAAGGAACTTTGCCACTACCTTACAAATACCTGTGGCGATTGGTGATAAAATGAGAAAGTCGCATGATGAGAATGCAAAGGTGCTGGAAATTATTGGTGATGTAAAAGGCAAAAATACACTGATTGTCGATGATTTCAGTATCTCAGGCGGAACCTTAGTCGATTTAGCTAAAGGATTGAAGGGAAGAGGAGCCAATAAGATTTATGCCGCATTATCCCATCTAATGCTTAGTGAGACAGCAATTGAAAGAATAGAAAATAGTCCAATTGAATTGGTGATTAGTACAGATTCCGTTGAAAATCCAGCAATCCATTCGCAGAAAATAAAAAGGGTTTCGGTGGCGCCCTTATTTGCAGAAGCAGTTGTAAGAATTCATAACCACGAATCCATTAGCTCCTTGTTTGATAATGACCAACATAAATTTTTAAATCTATAAAAAAGAATTCCTAGCGCTTTTTCAAAGATAATACAATAAAAGGACAGGCCGAAACCTGTCCTTCTCATCAACTACTCGAATGTTACTCGTTCCTTCTTTTTCCCAGAATCATAAATGGCTACGATCATTTTTTGAGTTTTCAATGCTTCTTCGCCTGTAATGTCTGGTTGTGTACCTTCCTTGAGGGCCTCATAGTAATTATTGACTTGTTTAATATGACTTACGCCCCAATAGCTTTTCGCACCACTATTGTAATCAAATGTCTCATTTGGATTATTATCGGCGATAAATTCCCTACCATCATTCAAAGTAACAGTTGCACGGTCACCGACCATTTTGGCGGTACCGTTTTCACAGTGGAGCTCAATTTCAACAGGTGCATCATACGTGTAATAGTTAATCGCATGAAACGCGGTGACCACACCATTCTTATATTTAATGACACCCTCGGCTGAATCTTCTACATCAATAAATTCATGGGCACGGTTACTAATTGCTGCATCTACGTATTGAATGTCATCATCTACAAACCATCTCATTAAATCCATTGTATGGATCGCTTGATCAATAATGACGCCACCGCCTTCTTTATCCCATGTCCCTTTCCAATCACTCTGCTTATAATAGTCATCAGAACGATCCCAAGTGACGGACAATTTTCCAGCTTGAATGGCACCTAATTCACCATTTTCAAGCATGTCCTTAACCAGCTTGGCACCAGGATTATAGCGGTTTTGGAAAATAACCCCTAATGTTACCTCATTCTTTTTGGCTGTTTCCACCATGTCTACCGCATCTTCATAAGCAATCGACATTGGTTTTTCCGTCAAAATATGAATATTTCGTTTTGCTGCTGCAATCGCGACAGGGGCATGTAAGTGATGTGGAAGGCAAATATGAATGACATCTAATTCTTCAGTATCCAACATCTTCTCATAATCCGTATAATAGGCACACTGAAAAATTTCTGCCTTTTCCTTTGCACGATCCCCCTTATTATCACAAACTGCGACAATTTCCGTATCCTCGCGAGCATTGACTGGATACGCATGCATTGGGAAAATTCGCCCACAACCAATAATTCCAACTTTGAATTTAGACATTTTCTGGTTCCCCTTCCTTGTCTGATGAGAACTAGGAATATTATCCTATCTCTTATCAACAATATACCTATAAAAATGTATAAAATCCAATGTTAACTGTAAGATTTTCTAACTTTTTGTCGACTAAGAGAAGTTTGGCAAAATCAAGATTGTTCTGGATATTCTCTTCCTACTTGCTTCTTCAGATTGAATGGAATAGAATGGCTTAGGCACAAAGGGGAAGAGCTTCGGGAACGGCTCTTATAAGCTGGCTTCTGAGCACTGTGTCAGGTAATAAAACAGGATGAAGGAGATGCAACAGGAAATGCCTAAGGCAGTGTGGTTATTAGTTATTGGCATGCTAGTCAGTGTGACAGGGAATTCGTTTTTATGGCCGCTGAATGCCATTTATATACATGATTATTTAGGAAAATCTTTATTTATTGCCGGTTTAGTATTGATGTTGAACTCTGCTGCTAGTGTGATAGGAAATCTAGTAGGAGGGATTTTTTTTGATAAAATTGGCGGATACAAATCGATTCTATTAGGAATCATCATTTCCATCTTATCACTACTTGGAATGACGTTTTGGCATGGATGGCCTTATTATGTAATTTTTCTCACCATTTTAGGACTTGGGGGAGGCATTATTTTTCCTTCCATGTTTGCGATGGCGGGTTCGGTTTGGAAAGAGGGAGGAAGACGGGCGTTTAATGCTGTCTATGTGGCACAAAATGCCGGAGTTGCGATTGGTTCTGCACTGGGAGGAGTTGTCGCCAATTTTTCTTTCGATTATATTTTCCTTGCGAATTTATCGATGTATGTGCTCTTTCTTTTCATCGCCCTATTCAGCTATAAAAATATGGCAGAAGGACAGCTTGGTCAATCTAATGTATTGCAAGAAAGAAGGACAATTCGGGATAAAAGTAAATTTTACGCATTAGGGATTATATGTGTAGCCTACTTTTTAGGCTGGGTCTGTTATGTTCAATGGCAAGCGACGATCTCTTCCTACACCCAGGAAGTCAATATGTCCTTAAACCAATATAGCTTTCTGTGGACGATAAATGGGGCGATTATTGTGCTAGGACAGCCTGTTTTGCAAAAAATATTAAGAAAGGCCGGCAGCCAAAACTTGAAGGGGCAAATGCTCGTTGGATTTGCAATTTTTATGGTTTCCTATGGTGTGGCTGGTATGGCCGACGGATTTAAAGGATTTTTATCGGCAATGATCATTTTGAGTGTAGGGGAAATGTTAGTTTGGCCCGTTGTTCCAACAGTCGCCAATCAATTAGCCCCAAAAGGAAGGGAAGGCTTTTATCAAGGAATTGTCAATAGTACGGCAACAGGGGGACGCATGGTCGGTCCTGTCCTTGGTGGAATGCTTGTCGACTTGTGGGGAATGTCCGTACTATTTATGATCTTGATCTTCTTATTGCTTGTCTCATTTGTTTTATCTTATTTTTATGATCGTCCATTAAAAAAGCAATCTTCACTTGCAGCCTAATGGAACATATCTTTAAAAACTACGCTTGCTATTATGTATATTTTTGATTACAATTGGACATATCTGATTAAAAATACTTGAAACGTGAATAAAGGAATAGTAATGATATCAAACTGTGCAGAGAGTTGGCGGGTGGTGGAAGTCAATCAGGATGAATCATGAACTCACCTTTTAGTTGTATAAGTGAAAGAAGTAGTTTATGCCGTTTTCCGCGTTAAGGATGTATGAGTGAATGCGAAAGCATTAATGTGGGTGGTACCGCGGGAGTTAACAGTCTCTCGTCCCAAGAGGTTTCTTTGGGATGGGGGGCTTTTTCTATTTATCTCGCATTAAAGGGCAGTAGTATACTGATTGAAGTTTCACCTTATCATTAATCGCGTTTTACAAAATGAACGGAGGAAGAAAGATGAGTTTTAACCATAGAGAATTGGAACAAAAATGGCAAGCTTATTGGGAAAATAAGCAAACATTTAAAACAGATGCAAGTCGTGAAGGTGAAAAATTTTATGCATTAGATATGTTTCCATATCCATCTGGTTCCGGTCTTCATGTTGGCCATCCAGAAGGGTATACAGCAACTGATATTTTATCTAGAATGAAGCGAATGCAAGGCTATAATGTATTGCATCCGATGGGCTGGGATGCCTTTGGACTTCCAGCGGAGCAATATGCCCTTGACACAGGAAACGATCCTGCTGAATTTACCAAACATAATATTGAAACATTTAAAAGACAAATCCAAGAGCTTGGTTTTTCCTATGATTGGGATCGGGAAATCAATACAACTGATCCGCATTATTACAAATGGACGCAATGGATTTTTCTAAAGCTATTTGAAAAAGGGCTAGCCTATGTTGATGAAATTCCTGTCAACTGGTGTCCAGCACTGGGGACAGTTTTAGCGAATGAAGAAGTAATTGATGGAAAAAGTGAGCGTGGAGGCCATCCGGTTGAACGCCGTCCAATGAAACAATGGATCTTGAAAATTACCGAATATGCGGATCGCTTGTTGGATGATCTAGAAGAGCTAGACTGGCCAGAAAGCATTAAAGATATGCAGCGCAACTGGATCGGACGATCTGAGGGAGCGGAAGTGACCTTCTCAATTGCTGATTTCGATGAGACGTTTACTGTGTTTACGACTCGTCCAGATACATTGTTTGGTGCAACTTATGCTGTATTAGCGCCTGAACATCCATTCGTTGAAAAAATTACAACTACAGCGCAAAAAGAGCAAGTAGAAGCCTATATTCAAAAAATCAAAGCAAAAAGTGATCTAGAAAGAACGGATTTGGCCAAAGAAAAAACTGGTGTGTTTACAGGGGCCTATGCAGTTAACCCTGTCAATGGAAAACAAATTCCGATTTGGATCGCGGATTATGTTTTGATGTCTTACGGAACTGGTGCAATTATGGCTGTGCCAGCACATGATGAACGGGACTATGAATTTGCTAAAACATTCGCTTTGGAGATTATCGAAGTCGTTTCAGGCGGCGATATTGCCAAAGAAGCATACACAGGCGATGGTCCCCATGTGAATTCTGATTTCCTTGATGGGCTGGGAAAAGATGAAGCAATTTCCACGATGATTAATTGGTTGGAAAAAGAAGAGCTCGGCACGAAGAAGATTACCTACCGTTTACGAGATTGGCTCTTTAGCCGTCAACGTTACTGGGGAGAACCGATTCCGGTTATTCATTGGGAAGATGGTACAATGACAGGTGTACCTGAGGAAGAATTACCACTGATTTTGCCAAAAACCGCTGAGATCAAACCGTCCGGAACAGGCGAATCACCGTTAGCTAATATTTCCGACTGGCTTCATGTGGTGGATCCAGAAACGGGCAAAAAAGGTCGAAGAGAAACAAATACAATGCCGCAATGGGCAGGTAGCTGTTGGTATTATCTTCGTTATATTGATCCTTATAACGATGAGTTCCTAGCTGATCCAGAATTGTTGAAAAAGTGGCTTCCTGTTGATATGTATATCGGTGGCGCAGAGCATGCTGTTCTTCATTTATTGTACGCGCGCTTCTGGCATAAATTTTTATATGATCTAGGGATTGTCCCAACAAAGGAACCGTTCCAAAAATTATTCAATCAAGGGATGATTCTTGGCGAAAATCATGAAAAAATGAGTAAATCAAAAGGCAATGTCGTTAATCCTGATGAAGTGATAGAAAGCCACGGAGCAGACACATTGCGCCTCTATGAAATGTTTATGGGGCCATTGGATGCATCGATTTCTTGGTCAACAACAGGGCTTGATGGATCACGTCGTTTCCTAGACCGAGTTTGGCGTCTATTGATCCAGGATGATGGTGCACTTTCTGAGAAGATTCAGGATACAACTGGCGGCGACCTTGAAAAAGTCTATCATCAAACCGTTAAAAAAGTAACAAGTGATTATGAGCAATTGCATTTTAATACAGGAATTTCTCAATTAATGGTATTCATTAATGAAGGCTATAAAGCAGAAATTTTACCAAAAGCGTATGTAGAAGGCTTCATCAAAATGTTAGCACCGATTTGCCCGCATATCGCCGAGGAAATTTGGGAGAAGCTAGGCTATACAGATACGATCACCTATGAAAAATGGCCAGAATATGACGAAAACAAACTAGTCGATAATGAAGTCGAAGTCGTCGTCCAAATCAACGGAAAAGTCCGCGCCAAACTAAAAGTGTCCCGTGACGCCTCCCGGGAAGAACTTGAGCAAATTGCTCAAGACGATGAAAAAGTTAAACAACAACTAGAAGGTAAAACGATTCGTAAGGTCATTGCCATTCCAGGTAAGTTGGTTAATATCGTCGCAAATTAAGGAAGAAGAGTCTGGGACATAATTAAAACATTAAGCACCAGGGACGAACAATGTATTCCTTTAGCGGAGGAAATATACGTAGACTCCTGTGGGAAGTGAGAGTTCGGCAAGACCCCGGAAGGCGAAGCCTGAGGAAACTTGCCACTCGCCCGCAGAAAGCAAAGTATATTTCCGGAGCGGAGGTATATGCCCTCTAGTAGTACGTCTTTTTCCTTGGTAAAAATCTTGTATTCCACCCTTTTTCTGAAGGTCGAATAGTGAGAAGTTGCGCAAAGTGCATAGGAGCTGCAATGAGCATAGGGAGCGTCACCCCGGCATTGAACCTGCGCAATCTGCTTCACTGACTTGATATTTCATGGAAAATCTGTCTCCCTTCAAGCTAAGTTCCTGAACATGGACTCGTTTGTTTGACTATCCAATCACAAGCACAGATAATAATGGTAGAAACATTTCAATTGAAAGGAAGATTAGATGAGCGAAATCAAGACCATCACCCCAGAAGAGCTACAGAAAGAGCTGGAAGCAGGGAAACAATATAATTTAATCGATGTACGGGAAGAGGAAGAAGTGGCAGAAGGTATGATCTCAAAAGCTGTTCATATTCCAATGGGCCAAATTCCTGAGCATCTTGATGAGCTAGATCCGAACAAAGAATATATAATGATTTGCCGTTCCGGTGGACGTAGTGGCAGAACCTGTGAATATTTGAATGAACAAGGCTACAAGGTCACGAATATGGTTGGCGGCATGCTCAAATGGCAGGGAGAAACAACGCCAAAGGAAAAGTAATATAGGACATGTGAGGGAAATCTCTAAGACTATAGTAGTCTCGGGGATTTCCCTTTTTCGTTCCCTCAAAAAGTGAAACTATTTTGCAATATTTACGTCATTATTAATGAATGTGTTAGGCAAAATTTAAAAGCTAAAGAAGTAGGGATGAAATGATTATAAAGGTACTATTTTGGGGCACGGAGTATGAGGTAAATGAGACCGGCAATTAGCATTAGATGATAAGAGGATTCTATATTGCCTACCGATTGATGGGAGGGGAAATACTTTAGGAATTCTTTCATTAGGAAAAGAACCAATGTTTGAACCACTGGGAGATGAAATATCTCAGCCTGGAAATACATATAGACTGCTTTATCAAGATAAGGCAAACGAGGAAATCTACATAATTGAAAGGAATGATAAAGAAGAGAATATGATTGTTTTGGATAGCAAAAATCTTCATATAAAATCAAAGTTCCCAGTTGAAAATGCTCATTTGTTAGACTTTATCATAAAAATTAATTGATATGTAAAGGAAAGGGTAGCATGCGAAAAACAATCATCTGCTATATAAATGTTTTTCTTTTAGCTGATGTTATGATTATTTGAAGTTCGAAAGATAATCTTGTCCAAATAATATCTGTTGGAATTGTTCTAGGCTATGGTTGTAACCAAAAAATATTTTCTGAATAGTATAAAATCCACTAATATTGGCAAACATGCTAAAAAGGGGTGGAGATAATTGGTACAAGTTAAACTATTTGATTGTGATCATGAACAGGATTTAGAGGAAGAAATGAATGAATTCCTCGAAGAAATTTCTCCTAGGGATGTAGTGGATATTAAATATAACGTCGCGCTGATTGGCGATGCCTCTGGAGAACAAGTCTTTTGTTTCAGTGCATTAATTATTTATAACTCATAAAGCAGGTACTATTGCAGCAGAATAGTCCTGCTTTTTTTTGCCGTTTTAACGAGGACAGAGCTTAAAAGCAGAAGAACTTTAAAAATTCAGCGTGGCCGTGACAAAAAAGAAGGGAATTGCAAAAAAGGGTAACGGCGCCAGCCCCCGCCGTGCCCGAAAAGCAAAGAACGCCGGAAAAGGGTAACGGCGCGAGCCTCCGCCGTGCCCGAAAAGCGAAGAACGCAGCAAAAGGGTAACGGCGCCAGCCCCCGCCGTGCCCGAAAAGCAAAGAACGTCGGAAAAGGGTAACGGCGCCAGCCCCCGCCGTGCCCGAAAAGCAAAGAACGCCGGAAAAGGGTAACGGCGCCAGCCTCCGCCGTGCCCGAAAAGCGAAGAACGCAGCAAAAGTGTAACGGCGCCAGCCTCCGCCGTGCCCGAAAAGCGAAGAACGCAGCAAAAGTGTAACGGCGCCAGCCTCCGCCGTGCCCGAAAAGCGAAGAACGCAGCAAAAGGGTAACGGCGTCAGCCCCCGCCGTGCCCGAAAAGCGAAGAACGCCGCCAAAGGGTAACGGCGCGAGCCCCCGCCGTGCCCAAAAAGCGAAGAACGCCGCCAAAGGGTAACGGCGCGAGCCCCCGCCGTGCCCAAAAAGCGAAGAACGCCGCCAAAGGGTAACGGCGCGAGCCCCCGCCGTGCCCGAAAAGCGAAGAACGCCGCCAAAGGGTAACGGCGCGAGCCCCCGCCGTGCCCGAAAAGCGAAGAACGCCGCCAAAGGGTAACGGCGCGAGCCCCCGCCGTGCCCGAAAAGCGAAGAACACTGCAAAAGGGTAACGGCGCGAGCCCCCGCCGTGCCCGAAAAACGAAGATCCCGGAAAAGGGTAACGGCGTCAACCCTCGCCGTTACCAAAAAGCGAAGAACGCAGCAAAAGGGTAAGGGCGTGCGAGCTCACCGTAACGAAAAAGGGAGAACGCCGCAAAATCGTAAGGGCAAATCTGATCTGTCCTCAGTTCATAAATTGAAAAAGAACAGCTGAACAAACAGCTATTCCTCTATAATCACAGTACTCCTTGCTCACTTCTTTTTCCATAAAGGGCGGCATTCATCCCTGCCAGTCTTCCTGTCACAAGTGCAGCCGTGATGTTATAGCCGCCTGTGTAGCCATAGATATCTAAAATCTCCCCACAGAAATGCAGGCCGGGCGTGAGTTTGGAGGCCATTGTCTTAGGTTCGATTTCTTTTACGGAAACCCCGCCGCCTGTGACAAAAGCTTTTTCCAATGGAAGGGTGCCATTTACTTGGAACGTGAATTGCTTACAGGCTTTGGCGAAGGCGCGCAATTTTTCGGTTGAAAGACTCCCGCAAATCTCCGATGGATCGATTTCACATTGTGTGAATAAAAACAATAAATAACGCTCAGGTAACAAGCCTTTCAGTGCATTTTTAATGCTCTTTTTTGGTTCGTCCTTTTTTACTTTTTGGAGTTGTTGAAAAAGTGCTTCCTCACTTTGGCTAGGCAGTGCGTCAATCGCCATTGTCACTTCAGGCCGCTTTGATTTTTTTAATTGTTTTACAACAAATTGGCTACAACGCAAGGCAGCGGGACCGGAAATGCCAAAATGGGTAAAAATCATGTCCATTTTATGGGTAATCAATGGTTTTCCATTTGGCTTCAGCACACTGAGTGCTACTTCGCGCAGCGACAATCCTTGTAATTGTTTTTCTTTGATGAATCGCTCATTAGAAGTAATCGGCACTTCTGTTGGGAATAACTCTGAAATCGTGTGGCCGGCCGCTTTTGCCCATGGATAGCCATCTCCCGTTGATCCAGTTTGCGGGACAGATGCGCCGCCAGTGGCAATTACCACGGCGGAGGCCACAAGTTTCTTTCCGGATTTTAACAGAACTCCTGCTGTTTTTCCCTGTTCATAAAGTACTTTTTGAACAGGGGTATCTGGCAGCACTTCAACTTCTAATTCACTCATTCGCGATAAAAGCGCATCGACGACGGACTGTGCCCGATTAGAAGCAGGGAACATGCGCCCATGGTCTTCTTCCTTTAATTCAATCCCGAGATTTTCGAAAAAACGAATGATATCTTCGTTATTAAAAACAGAGAAGGCACTATATAGAAAGCGGCCATTGCCGGGAATATGGCGAATAATTTCATCCAAGGGCAAGCGATTTGTCACATTACAGCGTCCTCCTCCTGAGATCGCTAATTTCTTGCCTAGCTTATGACCTTTATCTATTAATAAAACCTTTGCTTTATATTCGGCGGCAGCGATGGAGGCCATTAATCCTGACGGGCCGCCACCGATGACTATAACATCATACATTTTTATCGGCTCACTTTCATGTTCAATTTCTGTCTATATAGGGAATATTCGATCCTTCATTATTTTTGATGACTTTGTGCTTTCTTAAAATACTATGAACAATTTCCAAACGCAACGCTGAACTCATTGTCAAATTCCGTCGATAGCTGTAAACTAAATGGAGAGTGTAGTGATTAAAATTAAAAAAACAAATGAAAATTAAAAATGGAGAGTTCGAGAATGTATGTCATCTAAATTAATTCGTGGAACATTTATATTAACGCTCGGTACAATTTTATCAAAGATATTAGGTCTTTTCTATGTTATCCCTTTTAAAGCGATTATTGGTGGGGAAAGTGCCTATGCGCTATATTCATATGGGTATAATCCTTATACGATCTTTATTAGTATTGCCACAGCTGGTGTTCCAATGGCTGTATCCAAATATATTGCGAAATATAATGCATTAGGTGAATATGAGGTGGGGCATCGGCTATTCCGCTCAGGTTTGATTGTAATGACGCTGACTGGAGTTGTTTCTTTTTTCGTGATGTACGGGTTAGCGACACCGATCGCGGAAATGGTCTTAAAAGGAGCAGAAACGGATTTTACCACTGAAGACGTGGCCTCTGTTGTTAGAGCTGTCAGCTTTGCTTTACTTGTGATCCCAGCGATGAGCTTAATTCGTGGCTTTTTCCAAGGTAACCAATCAATGGGCCCATCTGCTGTATCCACTGTGATTGAACAATTAGCGAGAATTATTTTCTTATTAGCAGGAAGTTTTATGGTCATCTATATCCTGAAGGGGAGTGTTGTGACAGCGATTGGGACGGCGACCTTTGCCGCCTTTATCGGCGGGATTGCCAGTCTTATTGTCCTGCTATGGTATTGGAAAAAACGCAAACCGAAATTAGACGAGCAACGTCTGCAAAGTAAAGGTGACCTCACTGTTTCTCTGGGGAGTATGTATAAGGAAATTCTTATTTACGCTTTTCCTTTTGTGATGGTCGGTATTGCCAATCCATTGTATACCTTAATAGATCAATTTACATTTAACCGAGCGATGGCGGCTGGAAACCAAGTCGTTAATTACTTAGATGCCTACGGAACTTTAACCTTAAACCATAAATTGGTCATTATCCCGGTATCTTTAGCCACAGCTTTTGCCATGACGCTGGTTCCTTTAATTACGGAATCCTTCGTCAATTCAGACCGAAAGATTCTTTTTCGCCAGCTGGATCAGACGCTGCAAGTTTTATTATTTATTACATTGCCTGCATCATTGGGCTTGATGATTTTGGCGGAACCCTTTTATACCGTATTTTATGGCTATTCAGATCTAGGGACAGAGGTGCTAAAAACCTATGCGCCTGTCGCGATTTTATTTGCTTTATATTCCGTAACCGCGGCGATCCTGCAAGGCATTAATGAACAACGTTTCACGATCTTAAGTCTGTTAACAGGAATTCTAATAAAATTAAGCTTAAATATCCCGCTTATCGAAGCCTTTGGTACAGAAGGAGCAATTTATGCAACAACGCTTGGTTATTTCGTTTCGATTGCGATTAACTTAGTTGTGATTAAAATCTTTTCAAAGTATCCATTAAGACTTGTCTATAGAAGAGTGCTGTTAATTATTATTTTTAATGTTGCGATGTTAGTGCCTGTATACTTTGTGTACCTTGGACTTCATTCTATTATGAATCCAGAATCAAGGCTGCAAGGATTATTGCTGATCTTTATTTGCGCCGCAGTTGGAGCGATGATTTATGGCTATCTAGGCTTAAAATCTGGATTGGCTGATCGGTTATTTGGGGAGCGATTGACAAGGTTTAAGAAGAAGCTGGGAATGAATTAAAATCCCTATAACATAGCATAAACGGGCAGTGCTTTACACCTAAAGAACAAGGTGGGCAACTGCCCATAACGATACATATGTGATCAGGATGGGCGTCATCCTTGGGATGAATAGACGAAGAAATAGGATCAATCCGAGTGGATACACTTCCAAAACCTTTTAAGAATTAATAATATCCAGTTTCTTCATATTCTGGTCGACCTGGATGACCTGGAAACCCTGGATGGCCTCCTTGACCTTCCAAGCGCGATACTCTGCGGTCAAGCCGATTAATTTGCCGCTCTAGTCTTCTGACCTGATTTTCTAATTGATCGACTCTCCGATCAAGAGAGGAATGATTTGGCATCCCAGGAAAGAATTTTGCTTGCATTTCATCTTGAGGGTTTTGTGAAAATTCCTCATATGAGGGCTGTTGCGGCATATTCCCTTGAAATTGTGGCATCATTTGGCCTGGAAACGGCATTTGATTAGAAAACGGCATAGGCATTTGTTGGCGAAAACTCATTTATACGTCACTCCATTTCATTATCTCTTCCACCATCAGCCTATGTAGGAGTTTATAAAGCGTATGGGCATGGGCCTAAAGAAATGAAATATTGTATTTTCACAGAAAGGAGGTTTTTTGATGAGAATTGATAAGCTTTTGGCAAATACGGGCTATGGTAGCCGGAAAGAAGTAAAAAAGCTTTTGAAAAGTGGAAGTGTCACAGTGGAAGGGGATATTGTAAAAGATCCGAAAACACAAGTGATTCCTGAACAACAATCGATTTATGTCAATGGAGAAGAAGTTCATTACCGTGAATATATTTATTTAATGATGAATAAACCCGCTGATGTGATTTCGGCAACCGAGGATGTACGTGAAAAAACCGTGATCGATTTATTGCATCCAGATGATGCGGTGATGTCCCCGTTCCCAGTGGGCCGATTGGATAAGGATACGGAAGGGCTATTGCTATTAACCAATGACGGAAAGCTAGCCCATCAACTTCTATCGCCTAAAAAAGATGTGCCGAAAACCTATTTTGCTGTAGTTAAAGGGCTTGTCAGTGAAGACGATAAACATGCCTTTCAACAGGGTGTTATCTTAGATGACGGGTACGAGACAAAGCCTGGGTTTTTAGAAATCTTAAAAGCTGGTGAAAGATCAGATATTGAATTAACGATTACAGAGGGGAAATTCCATCAAGTCAAAAGAATGTTTGCGGCTGTAGGAAAACAAGTCATCTATTTGAAGCGCATTTCCATGGGACGATTGCAGTTGGATGAAGAATTGGCGCTTGGAGAATATCGTGCATTAACAGAAGAAGAAGTAATGCAATTGCAAAATATCGCAATAAAATAACTGCCCTCCATCTATGATGGGCAGTCTTTATTATTTTATAAAGAATAATCAAGAATCTGACAAACATGACACTTTGAATGCTTTCATTTGCTTGGTCAATTGCCCTTAATAACCTGCGAAAGGTCACTGCTTCATAAGCAGACTGGTCGTGGGCGTTATGTTACTTTCACTTTTTTCTTTGTTGTTGTCCATTTTCCGCGTCTCGGGCTACTGATTAGGTCATTGTACTCTAACACATTCAAATCCCTTTGAATGGTGCGAGGAGTGCTTCCAAATTCATTCACAATTTCTCGTGTTGTGACAGTACCATTTTCTAAGATGTATAAGTAAATGGATTTGACCCTGGTAAGCATTCTATTCGTTGACGGTTTCAATAAAACCACTCCCTCATCTTTAATCCCATGGCAGTCGGTTGACATCTTGCCTAGTTAAAGAGATGGTAATTTCCCGCAGACAACTCCTTTTAAATGATGTTCAAAAATGAGGAGCAAAGGCTAAATTCACGACATTCTGTCGCTTCCCTTACACCAGTACTTCCTGTACGTCGCAACGCCTCTATGAGCTACGTCCTGCAGGTCTCCGATAAAAATGACACTCGATGTTTGTTTCTCTAGTCGACGAGCCATTTTAATCCTCTTTGAACAACCACTTTAAGTATATTCTATTTTCAGACACTTACATTTTAACGTATTTATCAAAAAATGAAAAGGGGAAAGTGCTCTTTTTAGTATATTGCGGAACTTTTTAGACATTTATTCGTAGATGTAGAGATAGATCATGATGATAGTAGGGAGTGAGCTTGTGGCGTTATTAGAGGTAAACATACAACAAGCAGGTTATCAACTAAACAAGGGAACAATTACCAATATAGACTTTTCCATTGGACAAGGTGAGTTGCTCGGAATGATTGGAGCAAATGGTGCGGGGAAAAGTACAACGATTAAAGCGATTCTGGATGAATTACCTTTTGTAGAAGGAGAGATTTTAAAAGAGCAAGGGAGGAAGCTTTCCTATATTCCTGAACGCCCTTTATATTATCAAGAACTCACTCTTTGGGAGCATTTCGAATTTGTGGCAGCTGTCGAAGAGTTGGAAGAAGAGACGCTCCACTATGCGAAGGACATATTAAGAAAATTTCGCTTATCCGCCCATCTTCATGAATTTCCTGGGAATTTTTCTAAGGGAATGCAGCAAAAAGGGATGCTGGCGCTGGCCTTATTTACAAAACCAGATTTACTAATCATTGATGAGCCATTTATGGGACTTGATCCTGGATCAACTAAGCTCCTCTTAGATCTTCTAGAAGAAGAACGAAGCAAAGGCAAGGGGATTCTAATGTGTACCCATATTTTGGATACAGCGCAAAGAATGTGTGATTCCTTTATCATTATTGAAAATGGAAGGATGAAAGCGAAAGGGGATTTAAGCGAGGTTTTACAACAATGTGGTGCGGCCGACGGCAGTCTTTATTCATGTTTGGATCTAGAGGATGAAGAAGATGAAGAGTAAAAAGCTGTTTTGGATGAGATTGAAGCAAGGCTGGGAGTATCGGTTTGGTACGATTAAATCGATTATTGATTGGACTGTGTTTGTTTATTTTATCCTGCCGGCAACTGTTATTTCTTTTTTCATTTATCGTTCCTGGTGGATAGAACTGCCCGGCTGGATAGACGGAATGTCGATCCACATGCTCGCATTGTTTTTCTTGCTATTATGGGGGGAACACTTCCACACATATGTGCGGGAAGCCGATCGAATCTTTCTCAGGAAAAATAAAAAGCTGTTCTTGCAATTAAAACAGTGGGGGATTTTCTATTCTTATTGCTTCCAATGTTTGTCTGCTGTGGGACTTGGGATTGCAATTGCCCCATTTTGGTATCAGCATTTCCATCTACATACAAACGATTTTTTTCTTTTTGCTGGACTTTGGGTATCTTTAAAATGGTTGATTATGTCGATAAAAGGGAAATTGAATGTGCAAGTGCGTGGATGGCGAAGTCTGTTTAGAGGCATTCCACTTGTGATGGGAGCCTTGATTATCTGGGAGCTTGGTTTTTGGTTATTTACAAATCAGAATATTGTCTGGCTTTTCCTCCTGATTTTACTTAATACAGGGAGTTCGTTTTTCTTTGTACGCCGACGTTTTTCTTCCGTTCATAATTTTGAACAAGACTTAGCCATTGATGAACTCGAGAAAAATAAATATACGGAAACAATTTTTCAACTTTCAATGGACATTGAAAAACCGAGGTTTTCGAGTAATCGAGCGAAGCCACGACTATACGCACAATCGAACCGATTGTTTAAGAGGCGTAATCAGAAAACGGGCTATTTGGAATTATTTATCAAAGCCTTTACCCGCGATTCACAATATATTTTGCAATACTTTCAGATTATCAGTGTAACTGGAGCAGCGATTGTCCTCTTACCACCCTTATGGTTAAAAATAACGGTCATGATTGCCGGTGTGCTTTTTCTAATCACATGGATTGGGAACGCGTGGCGAAGAACAGTTGAAGAACATCCTTTTGCCAGAAAATATCCTCAGGAAGTCGGCTATTTTCAGGCAAAGAAACTTGTCGCATCAGTATTGCTTATTCCATTTATTATCATTGTTGTCCTGCTCGTGATTGTAAGGTTTTTTCTTCTTACACAAATTCCAAATTTATGAAATACAAAAAAAGGTATATAATAGGGAAAGACAATTTTTAATAAAGGAGTCATGATCAGAATGGCGAAAATAGATTGGAAAGCAGAAGTGGAAAAAAGAAAAGATACCATTCTCGCGGATTTACAAGGACTTCTTCAAATTCCAAGTGTGCTAGACGAGACGAAAGCAACAGCAGAAGCTCCCTTTGGGGAAGCGGTTAAAAGAGCGCTGGACTATATGCTTGAGCTTGGTCAACGAGATGGTTTTTCAACGAAAAATACAGGTGATGTGGCCGGGCATGTGGAGGCTGGTGAAGGACAGGGCTTAATTGGTGTTCTAGGTCATGTTGATGTTGTTCCAGCAGGAGACGGTTGGTCGGATGATCCTTTTTCTGGGGTTGTGAAGGATGGGAGAATCTACGCTAGGGGCGCAATTGATGACAAAGGGCCAACGATGGCCGCTTATTATGGCATGAAAATTGCGAAAGAACTAGGCTTGCCTCTTGAAAAAAGGGTACGTCTGATTATTGGTACCGACGAGGAAAGTGATTGGCGTTGTGTGGATCACTATTTTAAAGAGGAAGAAATGCCAGAAATGGGCTTTGCTCCTGACGCAGATTTCCCCATTATTATCGCTGAAAAGGGAATTGCTGACTTTGATCTTGTTCAAGATGTAAAGGATACGAAAGAGACTAGCGCGCCGATTACCTTGCTATCCTATATTTCTGGTTTACGCTATAATATGGTCCCTGATCAT
The DNA here is from genome assembly GCF_017355205.1 of Bacillus sp. SD088. Taxonomy (GTDB): domain Bacteria; phylum Bacillota; class Bacilli; order Bacillales; family Bacillaceae_C; genus Lederbergia. Next base: position 208,500 of record NZ_JADIJK010000004.1, on the reverse strand, counting down.
GCTAAAGCGATTCTCGATATTAAAGATGGCAATACAGATATTATTCAAATGTTTGAAGATTTTTTGGATACCCAGGAGCTAACTGGAAAATATTATGTAGAAAGCGGTTATTCGATAATGGAGCTCCATGGTGCAAGTGCCCATGGTTCAGAACCGGATAAAGGCAAAAATGCTGGATTATTATTAGCCAATTTTTTATCTACCCTTACGCTTGATGCGAGAGGAACGGAATATATAAAAGCAGCTGTGGATTTCTTTTTTGGCGATTCACGCGGACGTGCACTTGGTGTTGCGTATGAAGATGATGTTTCAGGTGAACTGACGATCAATGTAGGGAAAATGTCTTATAACGAACATGAAGGCGGACAGTTTGGCATTACGATGCGCTATCCGGTTACTTTTAACCATGAGCAAGGGAAGGAATCGATTCAGAAGGTGTGCAAAGAATCAGGCTTTCAGCTCGGACAGTATACAGATTCTAAACCCCATCATGTGCCAAAGGATTCTCCTCTTATCCAAACATTACAGGCTGTCTATGAAGAACAAACCGGAGAAAATGCGGAGCTATTAGCGATTGGTGGGGGAACCTATGCAAGATCGCTTGATTCCGGAGTGGCTTTTGGGGCATTATTTCCAGGACAACCAGATGTTGCTCACCAAAAGGATGAATATATGGAATTAGATGATCTTTGGCAAGCTACAGCTATTTACGCACAAGCCATATATGAATTAGCAAAAGAAAAGTAAAGGGGATGGTTATATGGGAAAAGTATTGGTGAATGATCAATTAATCGAGCGTACAGAGGCTGTTGTTGACATAGAAGACCGCGGCTATCAATTTGGCGATGGCGTATATGAAGTTATCCGGGTTTATGGTGGTGAGGCTTTTACAGCTGACGAGCATATGGAACGTTTTTTTCAAAGCGCTGAAAAAATCAAAATGGAAATGCCATTCGATAAGCAGCAAATGCTTGATTTCATTGAGCAGTTGATCATGAAGAATCAACTTCAAGATGGATCAATTTACATGCAGGTGACTAGAGGCGCATCAGCTAGAAATCATCTATTCCCAGGGAGTGATATCAAGCCTGTGTTAACGGCTTATACAAAGGAAGTGCCTAGGCCAGAAGATGTGCTTGAGAATGGTGTAAAAGCGATGGTTGCAGAGGATATTCGTTGGCTGCGCTGTGACATCAAAAGCTTGAATCTTTTACCAAATGTTTTAGCCAAACAAGAAGCAACCGAGCAAGGCTGTTATGAAGCGATTCTCCATCGTGACGGAACGGTAACAGAAGGTTCTTCGTCCAATGCTTATATTGTAAAAGATGGTAAAATCACCACACATCCAGCAACCAATTTTATTTTAAATGGGATCACTCGCCAAGTGATTCTGAAACTTTGCCAATCTCATCAAATTCCGATCACTGAAGAGACCTTCCGATTAGAAGATCTAAAAACAGCAGATGAAATCTTTATTTCCAGCACTACCTCTGAAGTAATGCCGATTGTCCAGCTTGACGGTCAATCCATAGGAGATGGGAAACCAGGCCCACTGACAAAAAAATTACAGTCCTTGTTTTTAGAAGAAATTAAAGCAGTAAAAACTCAAAAAATGTAAATGCAACCCGATGTTTAGGAAGAGACTACTAAACATCGGATTTTTCTAAGAAAAGCGCAAACGCCTGTTCAGCGAATGAAAGGATGAACAGCTAATAGACACAAAGCGAAAAGAGGATGATCATGATGGCGGAACATTATTTTTTTGCATTGGCATTGCCAGATCCAATGAAAGAAGAGTTAGCTATATTAAGTAAAAAATTGAAAATTGCTTTTCCTTTTAAAAAGTGGGTCCATCCTGCAGATTATCATATTACATTAGCTTTTCTAGGAGCAGCAGATAAAGGAAAACGGGAGAGAGCGATAGGGGATATTGAGAAGAATCTTTTCGAATTCAGAGCCTTTTCTCTAGAAATAACACATTTGGATACGTTTGGTCAGCGGATTTTTTGGGCAGGGGTAAATAATTCAAAAAATTTATTGGATGTGCAAAAACAGATATATACATCTTGCCAAAATGCTGGTTTTTCCTTAGAAGAACGTCGTTTTCATCCTCATATTACCTTGGCGCGTAAGTGGCCTGGTGAACAGAGGTTAAAGAAGGAAATGTTTAGTGTGTATGATCCTTCCCTCTCATTTTTAGCGAATGAAGTGGTTTTATATCGAACACATCCAGAAAAAACACCAAAATACGAAAAAGTAAAGACATTCTCCCTCTCTCATTCATAATGGGGTATAATGGATGTAATAAGTAAGGAAGGTTATAGATAAATGGCTCAATTATTAAAACTGCAAGACTATGTTTCACGTTATGAAACAGACCTATCGCGTTATCCTTCTCAATTCATTCGTCTAAAAAAACAACAATGGCTCAAAATCAAACAAGCCTGGGAAACCGGGGTGCCTTCTCAAGCAAATTCGGTGGAAATAGACAGTGTTCCTGAAGAGGAGAAAAAATTTCGATCGCTGAAAAAGTTGTTTAAAAGAAAGACAAATGCCATTGAAATTCCAATAGAAGCTTATGATGAAAATAAGACTCCACAAGATAAAGAGGAAGATTTTGATTTTTCAACCCCTCTACATGTACAAACAGAAACGGAATTAAAGCAAAGCTTTCTTGATCATTTATTGCTTTTTCAGTTAAAATGGGCAAGCTCAACCGTAATGGAAAAATCATTTGTTGATCGACGGTTTTATATAGATGAACGATTAAAACATTTCCTCCAACGCTTTCCGGATAATTACTTTCTATTTTATGAACCGATTTTTTTATTGAAAAAAGCACCAGTTGAGCTGGACGTTCTATTGCTCACACCAACTGAAATATGGTGTTTGACGTTTATTGAGCAGTCGAATCAGGCTGCCTATCTTGGGGAAAATCAACATTTTTGGAAGATGAAGGTGAGAGATAAAGAAAAGAAGGTTTTGAATCCTGTGATGTCAGTGAACAGAATGGAGAAAATTGTTAAGAAGATTTTTCAATTGTATGAAGTGGCATTACCGATACGTAAAGCGATTGTATCTCGGAATGGTTTTATTGATTATCCAGATGTTGCAGGGGACATAGCGATTTTAGACCAGCGTACATATGGGGAATGGTTCGAAAGGGCAAGAAAAACACCATCTCCCATTAAGATGATGCAAATCCGAGCGGCAAAGTCGTTATTAGAATATGGGCAAACGACTTCTTTTCAAAGACCAAACTGGGAATCTGAATGAATCACTATTCTAAAGTGAAAAAAGACAAGTTAAAATCAAACTTTCAGCAATTGCCACTTGACGAAAAATGACGATTAACGATAAAATTGGATAATACAGATGGCTATTCTAAAAGATAAGAAAGTATAATTTTGGCTAGTGTTTGGATCTAGCTCCAGACGCCATCGGCTCGAGGTCAAATAACCCGAGACAATGAAAGGCAAAGAACGCCTTTCTTTTTCTCAGAACATTTGCTTGTCGCCGATAAGCAGACGCCTTGCGCTTTTCTTATGAGTCAATAGCGATCTTTTTTTCTTCTAATCAAAAGTTACAGATACGATACTACTATTTGTTGATATAATTGAAGGTGAAATTAGGTGGAACAATTATTGGGGCAGGATTGGGAAATTATACCTGCCGGTGGAGCAACCGGTGAAGCTTTTTTTGCAATCAAAGATAATCAGAAACTGTTTCTCAAACGAAATTCGTCCCCGTTTTTGGCTGTTTTATCAGCAGAGGGGATCGTCCCGAAGTTGGTCTGGACAAGAAGGTTGGAAAACGGTGATGTCGTAACGGCCCAGCAATGTTTAGCCGGTAGAGAATTTTCAGCGGGAGAAATGGCAGGAGAAGAAGCGCCAAAGCTCTTAAGAAAAATACATGAATCAAAGCCACTTTTAAGTATGATGGCGCGGATGGAGAAAAAACCCTATGGACCCAATGTAATGCTTGAGGATATTAAGTTGACATTGGATCAAGAGTTATATGCCAATTCTACGATCAATAGGGCTCTTGCTTTTCTTGAAAAAGAGTGGACAACTATACAATGCAATGATTGGGCTGTTTGCCATGGGGATGTGAATCATAATAATTGGTTGTTTTCCGACAAAGGAGAGACCTTTCTAATTGATTGGGATGGCGCCACGATCGCCGATCCCGCTTTCGATTTAGGAGTGCTTCTACATTGGTATGTCCCGAAAAATAAGTGGTCTCACTGGTTACGTCATTATGGAAGTCCTCTTACCGCGAATCTTGAATGGCGGATGAAATGGTATACGATCGCCCATACTTTATTATCGATTCAATGGCATCAAACAAGAGGGCATTTGTTTGAAGTGAACTATTGGACAAAGGATTTAGACAATTATATGAGAAATGATTATGCTTGTTCTTATCCTCTCACTAAACCTTTATGATAATGTATTGATAACATGCACCCACTGGGAAAGCTGGTCCTGGTGGGCATTTATATGTTGATCAAGATGGCTTGAATTTTTCCCTGTTTGAGAATAGCTATATATATCATGCAAAAGAGGTTCCATTTCCTGGGGCACAGATTGATTCGCAAGTAAGGATTGGATTAACCGTTCTACTTGCTCATATTCTGAGACAGAGCCACAGCAGTCCTCTAAATGATTATTTAAAATATCTTGTAATAAATTGACTTGGTCTTGGTGATTTAAAGACATGCTTCTTCTTCCTTTCCAATGAGTTGCTTGTAGTTTGCGCAGATGAAAAGCCTTTATGCGTTGCTTGATTTTGGGAAAGGACGGGATCAAGTTATTAGTGTTATTTTTAACCATACGAAAATCAGAGGTGTTTAGAAACATGCGTGTAAGGTATAAACCGTGGGCAAAGGAAAAAATTGAACAATATCCTCAATTTGTCATTCCCAACCCACATGATTTTGCAGGCAAATGGGACGAGCTATTCGGGAATAATCAGCCGCTCCATATCGAAGTGGGGACAGGGAAAGGACAGTTTATTTCGGAAATGGCACGCGCACATCCAGATATAAACTATATTGGAATCGAACTGCAACAAAGTGTGATTGTGACAGCACTAGATAAAGTATTGGCAGTGGATGTACCGAATGTAAAATTATTACATACGGATGGTGCTGATCTGCGTAGCTTCTTTGCAGAAGGGGATGTTGGACGGGTTTATCTGAATTTTTCCGATCCCTGGCCGAAAAACCGCCATGAAAAAAGACGTTTAACCCATGAGTCCTTTTTAAAAATCTATGAAGATATCCTTGTGGACGAAGGCGAAATTCACTTCAAAACCGATAACCGTGGATTATTTGAATATTCCCTTGTGAGCTTTTCTCATTACGGGATGAAGCTAAATGATGTATGGCTAGATTTACATGACAGCGATTATAAAGGCAACATAATGACCGAATATGAAGAGAAATTCACGGCCAAAGGCCATCCCATCTATCGCTGTGAAGTACAGTATATGAAATAAACGATTTAAACACATGAAACCATTTAAATGTTCATGTGTTTTTTACTATAAAAAAGCACAAAACATGTTCGGAAGCAAAGGAGGAAAGAATGAGATGGAAAGATTACAAATCGGAGATATCACATTGAGGTGGTTAAATGGTGGAGATACGACTATGGATGGGGGCGCGATGTTTGGAGTTGTTCCCAAGCCTTTATGGTCACGGAAATACCCTGTAAATGAGAAGAATCAAATTGAGTTACGGTGTGATCCGATATTTTTGCAGGTGAATGGGAAAAATATTTTAATTGAAGCGGGCATTAGCAATGGAAAGTTAACGGATAAGCAGAAACGAAATTATGGAGTGTCAGAGGAATCGAAGGTAGAAGAGGAACTAGAAAAGTTTGCTCTCACAGCGGCAGATATTGATCTTGTGCTCATGACCCATCTTCATTTTGATCACGCTTGCGGATTAACGAAACCAACTGCTCATGGGTTTGTTTCAACATTTCCCAATGCAAAAATTTATACCTCGCAAATAGAGTGGGATGAAATGCTCAACCCAAATATTCGCTCGCGTAATACATATTGGCCCGAGAATTGGCAAGCGATCGCCAATCAGGTGATTACCTTTCAAAACGACATTATCTTAGAAGATTGTATCCATATGATTCATACAGGAGGTCATAGCGCTGGCCACTCCATCATTATGATGGAAAGCGCTGGGGAAAGGCTTGTCCATATGGCTGATCTTATGCCAACCCATGCCCATCAAAATCCCTTATGGGTTCTTGCTTATGATGATTATCCGATGGATTCGATCCGTGAAAAGCAAAACTGGATTCCCAAAGCGATTGACTCAGGTGCCTGGTTTAGTTTTTACCATGATGCTTATTATCGTGCCTTGAAGTGGAATAAAACTGGAGACATTATGGCTACATTCGAGCGAGAGCGAGCAGATCAAGGAAAATTACTAAAGGATTTACACAAAAAATCATAAATATCAGTGAAACTTCAATCAGTGAAGGTCTTACTGCTAGTTAATGTGGGAGAAAATGCAGGAAGCACCATCCATTGGTGCCTCCTACCCCTCCTTAAAGAGGATACACGTCCAAAACACTTCCTGTAAAGGCGTCCGCAATAAATTCAAACTGCTGCCGTTCTCCGTCCCGGGTACGCATAATGCCACCACGATATACCTTCGTTTTGATCGCATGTTTTTGATAATCTTCAGGTTTCATCTGCATCCACGATCCGTCAATACTTCCTTCTTGTTTAAAAGCATGCTTAATATCGGCAAGTACCTTTTCACCAGATAAGGGGACTTGTTCTTCCATTATTTTTCGTAAACAATAGCCACCGATTAAGCCAGTAAGAGTTCCAGCAATAAACGATTTCCAATTCATTTTCTGCACCTCCACCTATCTATTTTTTCAGTATACAGGAATCAAGCAAATTCTTCGAGAATTTAATGGGGACTTTTTCTACACAAGAAAAAACTGAGATGTTACCATAGAATTAAGAGATGACGGCTGTTGATGCTGAAATATAAAAATAGAGGGTGAGAATCATTTCCAATTCAACTGAAAAAGTTTTATCTTTAAAAAATTTGACGATGAGTTTTCTTGATAACCATGTCCTTAATGGTATTGATCTAGATGTCTATCGGGGGCAAATTATCGGTTATATTGGACCCAATGGAGCCGGCAAAAGTACGACATTAAAAATTATGCTCGGTTTGGTGGAAGGCTACGGGGGAACGGTTGAAATTTTTGGTGAAGATATTTCTTCAACAGGTCCAGATTATAAAAGAAAAATTGGCTATGTGCCAGAAAGTGCGGATGTTTATGAAAATTTGACAGCTAGTGAATATCTCACTTTTATTGGTGAATTGTACGGAATGGAAGAAAGCCAAGCAGAAAATAAAGCATTGAAACTGATGAAATCCTTTGATTTAGAAGAGGTTTTTCATAAAAGAATATCCTCTTTTTCGAAAGGGATGCGACAAAAAGTATTGATTATTTCTAGCTTGCTGCATGATCCTGACCTTATCTTTCTGGATGAACCATTAAATGGGTTGGATGCGAATAGCGTGATTATGGCAAAGGATATTTTGGAGAAATTGGCATCGAGAGGTAAGACTATTTTCTATTCTTCCCACATGCCGCTGATGGTACTTTTGAAGAATTAAAGGAGCAAAGTAAAGAAGGATCTTTAGAAGGGATTTTCAATCAATTAACAGGGTATAACCAACATCAGGATACAGCAAAACTTTTTGTGGACACTGTGTTGGAAGGGGATAGGGATGACTAAATTTCGTTCCTTAAAAATATTGGATTGGTTTCAACCCCTGTTTACATGGATGAAGATCGACTATAAAATGATGCGAAAAATCCTTGAAATGAAACTAATCATGGATCAAAGGCGGACTCCGACAATTTTTCAAGGAAATCAGAAGGCGAAAGGCAACCAATTTCTCAAAACCTTGGGCATATATGCCTTATATGGCTTATTACTCGTCTTGTTTGTTTTTCTGGATCAATATATGTTCCAGATGAGTATTATCTTTGGGCTAACGATGTTTTTAATGATGACTTCATTGATTGCTGATTTTTCTTCTGTTCTATTAGATATAAGAGATAAGGCGATTTTCCATACAAAGCCACTTGATTCCCGAACGATTAACGCAGCAAAGATGATTCATATCGCGTATTATATGGCTTTTATTACGGGGGCATTTATTTCGGTTCCTGCGATCGTCATGCTCTTTAAGCAAGGAATTGTATTTTTTCTCTTATTTTTAGCAGAAGTCGTGCTGCTAGTTTTATTGATCATTGCGATTACCGCGCTTGTCTATCTCGTGATTTTAAAATTCTTTGGCAGTGATCAGCTAAAAAACCTGATTAATTATGTGCAAATTATTTTATCCGTTGCCGTTGTGATTGGATATCAGATCTTTATCCGGGCCTTTAATATAGTCGATATAAATATATCTTATATGTTTGAATGGTGGCATGTTTTGCTTCCACCAATTTGGTTTGCGGCACCGTTTGAACTAATACTCGGGCACAATCACTCCTTCATATATATCCTTTTGTCAAGTTTGGCCCTAGTGATCCCGTTCATCGCATTAGCGGTTTATATATGGCTAATGCCTAGCTTCGAAAGGAATTTGCAAAAGCTGATGGACGAAACGGGTGAGATAAAAAGATGGAAATTTTCGCTTACACGTTTTTGGTCATCATTGATTTGTTTCGATCAAGAAGAGAAAATGTTCTTTCGTTTCTCCTCAATTATGATGAGTCGGGAAAGGGAATTTAAATTAAAAGTCTATCCTATACTAGGAATGGGGCTAGTATTTCCATTTATCTTTATTATGAATACCCTCATGACTGAGACTGTTGACAGTCTAGCGGATAGTAAAACCTATTTAAATATTTACTTCAGTACAATTATGATAGGCTCAATGGTGCAAATGCTGAAATTCTCGAAAAATGATAAGGGCGGATGGATATTCAAAACTAGTCCCGTGCAGCAGACAAAGAAATTTTATAGCGCAGCACTTAAGACTTTACTTGTAAAACTTTATTTGCCTGTTTATTTACTTATTTCAGTTGTTTTTCTCTATCTATTTTCTTGGGATATTTGGTTAGATTTACTCATTGTATTCGTTACAGCCATTTTGCAAACGGTGCTTGCATATAAACTAATAAATAATGAATATTTTCCCTTTACAAAACCATTTGAATCAGCTCAACAATCGGTGAATACAGCCATGTTCTTCTTGTTAATGTTTCTTGTAGGTGGATTTGTTCTCCTTCATTTTATTGCTCTGCTCATTCCTTTTGGAAAGATCGGTTATTTAATCCTGCTTTTGATAGGAACGATCCTGTACTGGAAAAAAGTTTTTAAGGTGAGCAAAGAGGGGAAAAAGGGACTGAGGATCTCATAATATTCAATATTTAATTGAGAAATATTATCATTTAGTGTATAGTAGATAGTAACAATAAATATGATGGAGTAAGGAGAAGATATGATGCAAATATACTGGAGCAAAATAAATAAGATTGTTGATGAAACTCCTGAGGTTAAAACGTATTTTGTTGACCTTCCGGAAGGCCTTACATGGGAAGAAGGGGCCCACATCCATTTGGCACTGGAAGGCTTTAACGCCGGTGATAAGCCAAACCGCAGCCTGATTCGCCATATGTCCATCTCCACTTTACCGCATGAAAATTCAATCGGGATCACGACACGGATCAGAGAGCAGTGCTCCGAGTTTAAGTCGATTTTAAGAAATCTTGAAGTTGGCCAAGAGGTTGCCATATTTAAAATTCATTCAAATGTGCCGCTTAAAAGAGAAGACAAAAATGTTTATCTGCTGTCATCCGGTGTCGGCCTGGCAACTTTAAGACCACTTGTCCTTGATTATTTCGAACGTGCTGACAACGTCAATCAAATTCATTCCCTGAACATTGATTCGTCAAAAGATTTCTTATTCCCGAATATTTTTAAGTCTGCACCTGATAAGAAGTTCACCTCACAGTTCGTCGATAATCGTCAAGAATACTATGAAGAAGTGAAAAAGCTGGCTGCAGACAAGGATGGTCTCTTCTACATTATCGGCAGTGACGAATTCCTTGTGCAGAATATTGAAGTACTTCGTGAGCAGGGCATCAAGCCGGAACAAATTATGCTTGATAAACATCAACGACAACTGGCTGAGTTCTTACCAGTGGATTTGTCAATTTAATCGAAGTGAAAATCTCCTGATAGTTGTTCCATTGCTTAGGAAATTATAAAAATGTCGCTTGTGGATAACTGTTTACATTGCGGTTGGTGTCTAGCTCCAGGCGCCATCGGCTCGAGGCTCGCAGGAGCGAGTCCATCGGCGTTGCCACAGGACGTGGCGACCTTAGCCGATGTTCCACGAAAATAACCTGAGCTAATGAAAGGCAAAGAACGCCTTTCTTTGTCTCAGAACATTTGCTTGTCGCCGATAGGCGGGCGCCTTGCGCTTTTCTTGCTAATTGAATAAGAAAAGGCACTAACTACCTATTCGTAACTTACGAATAGGTAGTTAGTGCCTTTTCATTATCTAGAAGATTATTAATACCCCTTTTTATAATCAACGACATTTAGATGAGGGGCTTGATGGGTAAGATAATGTTTTAGATTAGGAATAAATATATCCCGGACAACACGCTCGGTATAATGTTCGGTTGCCCCTGCAGTATGGGGGGTGATGACCACATTATCCAGTTCCCATAATGGATTATCTTCCGGTAATGGCTCTACTTCAAATACATCGAGACCTGCACCTGCAATCTCCTTATCTCTCAATGCTTGAAGCAATGCAGTCTGATCGATAATTTGTCCTCTGCCAATATTGATAAGGAGGGCACTGTTTTTCATTTGCTGAAATTGTTTCTCCCCAAACATATGAGTAGTTTCCTTTGTTAGTGGAAGCGTGATTACGACAAAGTCAGATTGTTTGAGCACGTCTTCCAATTGATCAGGTTTATACATGGTATCAATATATTTGTTAGGTTTTCCTGAGTGCCTTACACCTAGCACCTTCATACCAAAGGCTTTGGCAATTTTAGCTGTTTCTTGACCAATGGCACCGACCCCGATTACTCCAACTGTTTTCTCGTGAATTTCTAATGCAAGCCCACCATTCTGCCATTTCTTTTCTTGCTGTTGCCTTACATACGTATCAATCTTTCTCGTTAAGCCCAGCATCAGCGCAAAGATCGTCTCGGAGATAGGATAGGCATGGACACCATTCGCACTAGTTAGCACAACCTCTTTTTGTTGTAGCTTTTGCAATGGTAAACTATTCACACCTGCGCTCCAAGTTTGAATCCATTTGACCTGGTTATTTCTTTCAAGCAAAGTTGATTCCACTGCTTTTTTCCAATGTAATACAACTTCCGCCTTTTCTAAGTCCTCTTGAATACGCTCACTGTCTTTACTTGCAACAATTTTCCAATCAGGCACTACTTGTTTGATTTCTTCTAAAAGGTGGTGTGCTAATTCTAAGTTGATCACCAAGGTTTTTGTCGTCATCGGATCCCTCCTTATATGCTAGTAATAATATTTAATTCTAACTAAAATCGCTTATAAAGAAAAGAAACTGATTCATATGCCATGCGAGGGGCACCGGCTTTGTAAAAATTTTACATAGAACACTTGTTCTTGATAGCTTGTTTTGCTATAATTTAAATATAACCTCCCTGAAAGGAGGTGAGATGAATGGAAAGGTATGTGCTTCTTTTCGTTGCCATTGTGAATGTAGTGGTTGCGGGCATTAACCTTGTAACCGCGCTCATGAATTATCGCAACAGAAAAGAGCCTTCTTCGTCGGCAGCGAAGAAAGGCTCCAGTAACCTTGAGGAATAGGGGGAAACCCCTTTCCTACTCCATCATCTTATGTCTATCATACCTGATTTATGCTGTTTAGACAATGGTAAGATCTAATAAAATGATCAAATTCTAGGATATGGTTTTTATCCTAAAAGTCGGCTCAAATGTACTAAGAACTTCCAAAACATCATTGGAAGTGATATAAATATGGTGCTCTAGCTTGGGATAGTCTTTACTTGTAAAAGGAGAAACGTGATCATGCCATTATATATATTCCGAGTTTTCCATCTTGAATGCATAATAATAGTCTTTGTTTATATTCGCTGTTTCCTTGCGGTTGACATAGGCTAGACATTGCGTGTCCCTTCAGTACCATACCGGAACGACCATACATAATATTCAACTGGAATCGAAAGGTCTATTTGCTTATAGATGATTTCCAGGTGTTGGGCGCCATTTTCTAAGGTAATGTTTAACTCATCTGCTCCAATATTTACATCAACTAATCCAATACTAGAGAGACGTTTTTCTGCCAGGTTGAATTGTAAGAAAGCTTCTGGTTGCCATTCATGTAAAATTTCTTTTGACACTGGGGCTATCCCTCCTATGCTAATTATATTGATTATAAATTATTTTATGCTGAATAAACAAATGAATAGCCAACGAGAAAAAATCGGTTAAAATAGAACTATACATACATTTTTGAAATGGGAGGAAGATTTATGAATCAAGAAACCCTTACGATGTTTAAAACTTTAACAGAGTTACCAGGGATTGCAGGCAATGAACATGCTGTTCGCGATTATATGCGGGGAGAATTAGAACAATATACGGATGGGATTATCCAAGATCGCTTAGGTGGAATTTTCGGTTTCAAACGTGGGGATGAACAAGGGCCGACGATTATGGTCGCCGGTCATATGGATGAAGTGGGCTTTATGGTCACACAAATTACCGATAATGGAATGATCCGTTTTCAAACGATTGGTGGCTGGTGGAATCAGGTTTTACTTGCACAACGAGTTCAGATTGTGACGGCTACGGAAAAGGTGGATGGTGTGATTGGCTCGATTCCACCACATCTTTTAACAGAGGCCCAACGCAGTAAACCGATGGATGTTAAAAATATGCTGATTGATATTGGAGCGGATGATCGCAAGGATGCGGAGCAAATGGGCATTAAGCCTGGGCAAATGATTGTCCCTGTTTGTCCGTTTACCCCAATGGCCAATCCGAAGAAGATTATGGCAAAAGCTTGGGATAATCGCTATGGTTGTGGGTTAGCGATTGAGCTTCTGAAAGAATTACAAGGTGAATCCTTGCCGAATAGACTTTATTCTGGTGCAACTGTGCAAGAAGAAGTTGGTTTGCGCGGGGCGGCAACAGCAGCCAGTATGATTCAACCAGATCTTTTCTTTGCATTAGACGCGAGCCCAGCCAATGATGCTTCCGGTGATAAAAATGAATTTGGCCAGCTAGGAAATGGAGCCCTACTCCGAATTTTGGACCGTTCGATGGTCACCCATAAAGGTATGCGTGAATTTGTGCTCGATACGGCGGAATCAAACAAGATTGCTTATCAATATTTTGTGTCACAAGGCGGCACAGATGCAGGGCGTGTTCATACAGCCAATGAGGGCATTCCGAGTGCTGTTGTGGGAATATGCTCACGCTATATTCACACATCTTCATCCATTGTTCATGTAGATGACTATGCAGCGGCTAAAGAACTACTTATCAAACTTGTCAAAGCCTGTGATCGCACAACTGTAGATGCAATTAAGCAACAATAATTTGTATAACTACACTGATAAGCTCGATTGTGACAATTCAACAATCGGGCTATTTAGTTAGGAAATCGGTATTATACCAACTAGCTTGCTTAGAAGCGCAATCATCATAACACGAAAAAAGAGGGGATTTGGAAGTGGCAATTATGATTAGAAAATATACAGAAGCGGACATACCATATATGATGTCTATATGGAATGAGATTGTCGAGGAAGGTCTGGCTTTTCCGCAAGAGGAGCCATTGACACTGGAGGAAGCAAGGTCTTTTTTTGCAGAACAATCCTATACAGGTGTGGCCGAAGAAAAAGGCGAGATCCTTGGTCTATATATTGTACACCCGAATAACGTGGGGCGTTGCGGACATATTGCTAATGCCTCCTATGGTGTTAAGTCTGGACAAAGAGGGAAACGTATTGGCGAAAAATTAGTTGTTGATTCGTTGGAGGTAGCAGGATCACTGGGCTTTCGAATCATGCAATTTAATGCGGTGGTGGCTGCCAACAAAGGGGCAATTCACCTATACAAGAAACTAGGATTCTCCTCATTAGGCGTAATTCCAAATGGATTTAAACAGAAAGACGGGCGTTATGTTGATATTGTCCCTTTTTATATTGAAATTGAGGCATTGGGATAAAGCCCTTCTTACATTTAAAAATATAGTTTTGTAGAATGATGATGTTTATGATTCTTAGGAGATGGTATTCAGTGGAACAGGCACTTACAACTCGGCAAATTCGTTTGTGGCGTATGGCCATCTATTTTTATTTTGGTCTTTCTGGATTTGCCATGGCATCCTGGGTGGCCCAGACACCAAATATTCGTGATTCATTAGGTGTTTCAACAGCACAGATGGGCTGGATCATTTTTGGTCTTTCTACTGGTTCGATTATTGGCCTTCTTTGTGCAAGTCGTTTAATCACACGCTTTGGCGGTCGTGTCATTATGTTAGTAGGACTAGGGCTTAGTTCCACTGGGTTGATCACTGTGGGAATCGGTAGTTCATGGTTTCCTCATGTATTGATTGTTTTTGGTGGCTTAGCGCTTTTTGGGTTTGGTATTGGGATTTGTGATGTGTCGATGAATGTTGAAGGCACGGCGATTGAACAAACGGTAAAAAAGCCAATTTTGACGAGTTTTCATGCGGTATACAGTTTAGGGACGTTTTTTGGTGCGATGATTGGTTCCGTTGTCAATAATCTTCATGTGCCAATTATCATGCATTTATTGGTTATTGCTTTTACTGTATTCATCTTAATCATTTATTTCTTTCGCTTTATACCGGGAGGATCTGGTCAAGTTAAAAATGAGGATACCAATGGAACGACAGCGAAAGAGAGTCTCTCTGTTTGGAAAGAGCAACGGACGTTTTTGCTTGGCATCATCGTACTAGGAATGGCTTTTGCAGAAGGTTCTGCCGGGGATTGGTTGCCATTAGTCATTGTGGATGGGTATGACAAAACCGCCGCAGCTGGCTCTTTAATGTTTAGTTTATTTGTCGCGACCATGACGATTAGTCGCGCAGTGGGCGATATTCTCTTAGCTAAGTTTGGCAGGGTAGCAATTCTTAGAATCTCCGCCATTTCGGCAGCACTCGGGCTCATGATCGTCATTTTTAGTGGGAATTATTATGCGGCAGCTGTTGGAATTGTTCTTTGGGGATTTGGCTCAGCTTACGGTTTTCCGATTGGTTTATCTGCAGCTGGTGATAATCCACATGGTGTGGCGGCTCGAGTAGGAGCTGTCACAACGGTCGGTTATATGGCCTTTCTTGTTGGTCCTCCCATCTTAGGGGCTATCGCTGAATCAGTCGGTTTACTGCGGTCATTAATTTTTGTACTGATTGGTGTGACAGTTGCTGGATTGCTGGCACAGGCTGCGAAACCAGTTACATCAGATGTGAAGAAAATAGAAGAAAACACATTAGAGCAATAGAATTTTTAAAAATTGGTGTCTGACCCTAGTAGGCAAAATTGGGGATTTGGGCACTTTTTTTATGTAATGATAATGAAACCAGAGTGTCAGTCGCAAATAAATAAAGAGCTCTGATTTCCTTTCGATACGATAATTTTGTTAAAATTAGGGAATATAGAAATAGATGAAACGATTGAAAGGAGTTTTGATTTATGTCAAACATAGATGTCACAAATCCTGCGACTGGTGATGTAATCGAAACACTCAATATGCAAACAAATGATGAGATCGAAGCAGCGATTGCCCGAGGGCATCAGGCCTTTCAAGAATGGGCAAAAGTAGATGCACATGAAAGGGCTAGGCTCATTCTAGCTTGGAGTGCGAAAATACAAGAGAATAAAGAAGAATTAGCGAAATTAATGACTGCAGAAAACGGGAAGCCATTAAATGAAGCAAGAGGTGAAGTTGATTATTCTACCGCGTACTTAGATTGGTATGCGGAGGAAGCGAAACGAGTCTATGGCCGGACCATTCCAGCTAATACTGGCTCAAAACGAATCATTGTGACAAGAGAACCGATTGGCCTTGTAGCAGCCATTACCCCTTGGAATTTCCCAACAGCGATGATGGCAAGAAAGGCCGCACCTGCCTTAGCGGCTGGTTGTACTTTTATTGTTAAGCCAGCATCAGAAACCCCCTTGTCAGGTATGAAATTTATTGATTATGCGCACGAAGTCGGGATTCCGAAAGCAGCGATTCAATACGTCGTAGGAGAAGGAAAGGTCGTTGGTGAAATTTTTACGAGTAGTGAACTGATCCGTAAAATCACGTTCACAGGGTCGACTGCAGTTGGAAAGCAATTGATTGAGAATAGTTCCAAAAATATCCAGCATGTGACGATGGAGCTTGGTGGACATGCGCCCTTAATTGTGGCAGAAGATGCGGATATTGAACTGGCTGTTCAACAAACCGTTGCCGCTAAATTCCGAAATGCGGGGCAAACCTGTGTATGTGCAAATCGAATCATTGTTCATGAAAGGATTTTGGATGAGTTTACGGAAAAGTTTGTGTCGGAAGTGAAAAAACTTGAGGTTGGCAATGGTTTGCAAGAAGGCATTGATATTGGTCCGATTATTAATGAAAAAGGTTATACCAAAATCGTCGAACAAATTGAAGATGCAATTGCAGGAGGAGCTGAGGTGCTAGTTGGCAATCAGTTCCAAGTAAATGAAGAAAAAGGCTGTTTCTTTGTCGAGCCGACCGTTCTAAAGAATGTGACAACAGAGATGACAATTATGCATGAAGAAACATTTGGACCTGTTGCGCCTATTATTGGCTATAAAACATTAGATGAAGCGGTGGAATTAGCGAACGGTACGCCATATGGCTTAGCGGCATATTTCTTCACAAATGATTACCGAGTGGGAAATTATTTACATGATCATTTGCAATTTGGGATTATTGGTTGGAATGACGGTGGTCCATCTGCTGCTCATGCTCCTTTTGGGGGGATGAAGGAAAGTGGACTAGGCCGAGAAGGTGGAATTGAAGGGATTGAACCATATCTAGAGACGAAATATCTGTCGATTGGTGGTCTATAACATTTTGAGCAAGGAAGGTTTATGGGAATGAAAATAGCGGTAGGATCTAGAAACAAAGCAAAATTAACAGCGGTTGAGAATGTTTTACAAGCAACAGAAATAGAGTTTGATATTTATCCAATCGATGCCCTATCTGAAGTAAGTAGTATGCCTTTTTCAGATGAAGAAACAATGAAGGGGGCGATGAATCGCGCGGAATACTGTGCCCGCCAACAAGATATTGAGCTCGGCATTGGCTTAGAGGGAGGTGTAACGGAAACACCGGCAGGCCTCTTTCTAATCAATTGGGGTGCTCTGGCGGCAAGGGATCAGGAAACACTTGTAGCAGGAGGAGCCCGGATTAAGCTCCCAGAGGAAATTGCCGTAAGACTCAGAAATGGCGAAGAACTTGGTCTTGTGATGGATGATTTCTGTCAACGTGAAAACATCCGTCATGGCGAAGGAGCAATTGGTGTCTTTACCAATGGAATGGTCACGCGCGATTTAATGTTTACACATATTATGAAATTATTAGTTGGGCAGTATCAATATCAGTTATAAAGTATGTGAATTAACAAGAAGCCATTTTGCTTCATTGGCAAAATGGCTTCTTACTTGACCAATATATTACGGAACATTTTACTCTGTTTTAGCTAAGTTGTTTCGTCAAATTCGCCATCTCAATGGCAGCTACTGCAGTATCCCAACCTTTATTACCGGCTTTTGTTCCAGCACGCTCAATCGCTTGTTCAATTGTATTAGTCGTGAGAATACCAAAGATCACAGGAATACCAGACTGCAACCCTGTCTGTGAAATACCTTTTGCGGCTTCATTACATACATAATCGAAATGAGGAGTATCCCCGCGGATCACAGTTCCGAGGGTGATAATCGCATCATAATTGCCTGAATCTGCTAGTTTTTTTGCAATAAGCGAAATTTCAAAAGCTCCTGGGACCCAAGCGATATCCACATTTTCTTCTTTGACTCCATGCCGTTTGAATGCATCTTTAGCACCTGATAAAAGTTTGCCTGTAATAAATTCATTAAATCGACCTACGACAATCCCAATCTTTAGATCTGTTCCAATAACATGACCTTCAAATACATTTCCCATACATAATTCCTCCTAAAATATGAATAAATGTCCTAGTTTTTCTTTTTTTGTTTGTAAGTATCGACGATTTTCTTCCTTTATTGGCATTTGGATTGGAACACGTTCGATAATCTTTACTCCACAGTCTTCTATACTCGCAATCTTTTTCGGATTATTTGTTAGCAATCGTATATTTTGAACACCTAATTCTTTTAAAATTTCTGCACTTAGTCGATAATCACGTAAATCTGCTGCAAAGCCTAATTTTTCATTGGCTTCCACTGTATCGAATCCTTGCTCTTGTAAATTGTATGCTTTTAATTTATTGATCAAGCCAATTCCACGTCCCTCTTGCCGCATATACAGCAGTATCCCGCGCCCTTCTTTTTCTATTTGCTCAAGGGCAGCATGAAGTTGGGGGCCACAATCACAACGATGGGAACCGAGGATATCACCTGTCAAACATTCGGAATGAATACGTGCCAATATCGGTTCATCTGTATGCAGGTCACCTTTTATAAGGGCAAGATGTTCCTGTCCTGTTATCTTCTCCGAATAACCAACTAGTCGAAAATGACCATATTCTGTTGGCAGATTAATTTCAGTTTCGCGAATGATTAAAGATTCTTGTTGTTCCCGGTAATCTACCAAATCTTGAATTGTAATCAGTTTAAGGTCTAATTCCTTTGCTATAAGCTGTAAATCTGGTGTGCGTGCCATCGTCCCATCATCATTCATAATTTCACAAATCACTCCGGCTGGTGAATGTCCTGCTAATTTAGCAAGATCGACGGCAGCCTCCGTATGCCCTTTACGTTGTAATACACCGCCATTTTTCGCAATAAGAGGAAAAATGTGCCCTGGTCGAACAAAGTCTTGTGCCCCAGCTTCCTTTTTCATCATTGCTTCGATCGTTTTTGCTCGTTCAAACGCACTAATACCTGTACGGGTAGAACAATGATCAATACTAATCGTAAAGGCTGTTCCATAACCTTCTGTAGGTTGATCAGTCATTAATTTTAATTCGAGCTGTTGCGCTTTTTCCTCTATAATAGGGACGCAGATAAGTCCTCTTCCGAACTTTGCCATTACATTTATCATCTCGGGGGTGACTAGATCAGCTAGACCAATAAAGTCGCCTTCATTTTCTCGATCCTCATCATCCACAACAATCACAACTTTGCCTTTTTGTAAGTCGCTTATGGCATCTTCTATTGAATCAAACATGTTTGTCACCTTTCCTTAAAAGAATCCGTTACGTTGCAAGAAATCTTTTGTCAAACTTTGCTGTTTTTCCTTGGTTTGAAATACCATCTGTTCTACGTATTTTCCCAATACATCACATTCCAAATTGACTACATCCCCGATTTCTTTGTTCACTAATCCTGTTTTTTCTTGGGTATGGGGAATCAGAGAAATGGTCACCTGATTGTCTTCCACTTTAAAAATCGTTAACGAAGTCCCATCCAATGCGATGGAGCCTTTCGGTAATAAATACATCCTCCATTCATCAGGAACAGAGAGTGTCATGTATAAAGCATTTTCCACTTTGGACTTTGAATGCACAACCGCAATTCCGTCCACATGGCCTGTAACAAAATGGCCGCCAAGCCGATCTTGAAGTGAAAGAGCACGTTCTAAATTGACAACACTACCAGTTTTTAATCTTTGTAAAGAGGTGGTGTGAAACGTTTCTGGCATCACATCTACGCTAAAATGATCAGAGGAAAAATGAGTGACCGTCAAGCAGACACCGTTCACAGCAATACTGTGCCCTAGCTCCATATCTTGCAAAATAGTATGAGCTGTAATCTCCAACTTTAGAGATTGTGGTCGGGTTTGAATCTGTGCAATGATGCCAATTTCTTCAATGATCCCTGTAAACATTTTGTTCACTTCCTTTTGGTAAAGCTGTGATTTTGATATCAGGGCCAATCATTTCTACGTTTTCAAATGTGAAAGAACGAGCTTCTGACATGGAAAGTAGATTTTCACCTGTAATCGATGAGAGGGATTGTTTTCCTCCTAATAATTTGGGGGCAACATAGACAATAACCTTTTGGATTTTTTGTAATTTTAAAAAGGCAGCATGTATCGTTGCTCCACCTTCAACCAACAACGTCATAATATTGTGCTTCGCTAATTCATTTAAAATCTCAGGAACAGAAATTCTCTCAGTTGCCAAGCGGACGACTTTAACCTGGCTTCCTTGTTCAAGCTGTTGTTGTCTTTTGCTTGCCGCTTGCTGTCCGCAAAAAATTAGCGTTGTTGCTTCATCGTTTTGCACGATTTGGCTATTGATTGGTGTCCGCAAATGTGTATCTAAAATAACTCGAATAGAATTTTTTCCACCTTGGGGCAATCTGGTGGTGAGAAGAGGGTCATCGTGAAGAATCGTCTGCACACCGACTAAAATCGCATCATGTGCAGCTCGAAGTAAATGAACATCAAGTCGTGCTTGGTCACTTGTGATCCATCTACTATCTCCAGTTGCTGTAGCTATTTTTCCGTCTAATGTCATTGCTATTTTCATCGTAACGTAAGGTTGTTTTGTTTGAATATAGTGAAAAAATGGTGCATATAGTTGGGCAGCTTCTTGCCTGCAGAGACCAACATCCACTTGAATCATGGCCTCTTCCATGCGTTGAATCCCCTTACCTGCAACAAGGGGATTGGGATCTTGGGCTGCAATCCATACATGTTTAATTCCATAAGCTATTACGGCATCTGCACATGGAGGAGTTTTTCCCATATGGGCGCAAGGCTCTAAAGTAACGTAAAGATCTGCGTCACGAGCCTCGTCTCCAGCCATTTGCAGGGCTATCTGTTCTGCATGAGCCTCACCAGCCTTTAAGTGTGCGCCCATGCCGATGACTTGGCCGTTCTTCACGACAACCGCCCCTACAGGGGGATTGGGTGATGTCTGACCCGCAACTGTGCGCGCTAAGGATAAGGCTAACTCCATATAATTTTCCTTTAACACAACCTGTCAACACTCCATTATCAGTATTCCTTACGAACGAATGAAAATAAAAAAGCCCCGCAAACATAGTAACGGGGCTTTTAGACACACTTAAATAAACATAGGTCTACAAATGACTTTCAGCGTTTCTGAATAGCAGCCGTTCAAAAAATAGAGTAAACTTTTTAACTTCCATTTTGAACATGTACTAATAAAACAGAAAACAACTGAATAAATGCTTAAAAAAACGCATAGAAAAATAGACTTTGTTAGATTCTCCTTCTCCCATCCAGACTTTCACTGTCGGTTTTGGAATTTCACCAAATCCACCTTCTGCTTATAAAAAGCATCCGGGTCACGGACTAAGAGCATGATTGCCCATCACCGCCGGTAGGGAATTTCACCCTGCCCCGAAGGAATATATTCGATTACAAAACAGGTTATCATACTGCTTAACAAAGAATCAAGAGGAAAAATAACAAATTTTCCTCGAACTTCTGATTTCTCCCCAAAGGAGATCATGGAATATTCGTTTATTCAAAAATGTAAGACAAAGCTTTTACAGCTTGATCCACATTTTCCACGGTTATATTGGCTTTTTCTGATAACTCTTTTAAAGGATGATGTAATCCTTCTGGCCGAACTAGAATAAGGGGTTTATTCATCGCTATCGCGGTACTTGCATCCATTGCTGTATTCCATTGTCGATATTTCTCTCCGAAAAGAGCGACTACGATATCTGCTTTTTTCAATAAGACCTCTGTGCGCAGGTTATTAAAACTTGAAGCAGCGGCATCACGAAACACGGCATTTGGTTGCTCGCCAAGAATTTCTTCACCAATCCCATCTGAGCGATCATGATCTTCCATGGGTCCAACAAAATCAATGGGGAGATCTAAAGTTTCCGCCTTTTTCTTAATGTCTGACCGCCATTCACTATGAATTTCACCAGCTAGATAAACGATTAATCTCAAACTGATTCCCTCCTTATATGATATAACTTCCATTTTAGCAGTTTCTTGACAGATATGCCTACAAAAGGAATTTCTTGTGAAAGGCTTGTCAATGTATTTTTGTTAATAGTATGATGGAACTAGATTTTTTAGGTCTAGGGGGAAACAAAATGTTTAAAAAAGCGATGACCTGTGCAATGATGCTATGTAGTATGCTACTCATTGCTGCTTGTGAAGCATCCATTGATAAAGAACAGAGAAAAGCTGTAGAACAAGCCGAAAAGGCTTTTGATAAAGAGCCGGAAGAAGCAAATCAAGAGATACAATCGATTGCGTTCTATTTACCTTCTGGCATGTCGATAAAAGATGATAAACCCAATAATATTATACTTGATAAGCAAGACCATCCTTATATCCTTTTTTATAACCCAAACGAAGAGGAAGATAGTCAAGCTTTATATAATTTGTTAATCGATACTGACGATTCCTTAATTATCAATCAGACATTTACTAAAGATGATCGTTTTGGCTATCTCGTCATTACAGAAATCGAAGAAGAAGAGACTTATGAAGTAACTGCTGGAATTGGTGGAACAAAAGCAACGACTGAATCAGCTGTACAGAATGTATCCGAAGATGCAAAACTTCTAATGGATATTGTTCGTTCAAGCCGGGTAGAATAGAGATGTTTACGGGGAGGGCCTTAGTAGGTGGCCCTCTTTTTGCATTCTGGAGATGTTTTTTTAAAAAAAGGATAGACAAAAACGATAACTGTCTTTACACTAGTTAATTATAATGGTTGACAAGGGGGCAGGGAGATGGGGTTTTTAGAAAAGAAGGGTGTACGGGTTTCAGTTAAAACTTATTTAGTCGATGCCTTGAGTTATATGGCGTTAGGGTTATTTTCCTCTCTAATTATTGGCTTAATTATAAAAACAGTTGGTGAGCAACTGGGTTGGCCGCTTTTTGTAGAAATGGGCCAAGTGGCAATGGAGTTAATGGGACCGGCAATCGGAGCTGCGATTGCGGTTGGGCTTGGCGCACCACCACTTGTGATCTTTGCAGCGGTCGCCACTGGTGCAGCAGGAGATGCCCTTGGAGGAGGACCAGTGGGGAGTTATCTTGCGGCCCTCATCTCGGTTGAAATTGGGAAGCTTGTCAGTAAGGAAACGAAAATAGATATTATTGTGACTCCTTTTGTGACAATTTTCACAGGTTTTCTGGTCGCAAAATTTATTGGGCCAACGATCGGACAATTCTTAACCGTGTTCGGCAGCTGGATTGTCTGGGCAACAGAGCAAAAGCCAATTTTAATGGGAATCCTTGTGGCGACTTTAATGGGACTTGCATTAACAGCGCCAATATCAAGCGCAGCTATCGCGCTTATGCTTGATTTAAGTGGATTGGCAGCTGGGGCAGCAACGATTGGGTGTTGCGCACAAATGGTTGGTTTTGCGGTGTCTAGCTTTCGTGAGAACAAGATGGGTGGATTGTTAGCGATTGGGATTGGTACATCTATGCTACAAGTGCCGAATATTATCCGCTATCCCTTGATTTTAATTCCACCAACAGTTGCGGGGATTGTGATCGCACCGTTTGCTACGACCATTTGGCCGATGACAAGTAATGCAGCAGGAGCTGGCATGGGAACGAGTGGATTTGTCGGCCAAATCATGACCTTTCAAACAATGGGTTTTTCCATCACAGTGCTAGTCCAAGTCATTGTATTACATCTTTTGGCTCCAGCTGTGATAAGCTTATGTTTATCAGAATTTATGAGGAAAATGGGCTGGATCAAACCAGGTCAAATGCTAATCAATACTGGAGGGAAATAAAATGGAAAAACTACAATCCATAGAAGAATTTGAACAATTGAAAAAGGAAGAACGGGCGATCTTTATGTTTTCTGCTGATTGGTGCCCAGATTGTACCTTTATTGAGCCGTTCTTGCCAAGATTAGAGGCGGATTACCCAGAGTATATATTCAAGTATGTGGATCGTGATCAATTTATTGATCTCTGTAGTCAATTGGATATCTTTGGGATCCCAAGCTTTGTTGCCTTCCATAATGGTGAGGAAGCAGGTCGCTTCGTGAGCAAGGACCGGAAGACCTTAGAAGAAATCGAAGACTTTATCAATGAACTTGCGGAATAATGAAGTAAGAAGACCCCTTACTCCCTGAATAATTTAAAACAGGGAGGCATGATATGGAAATATCTACGATGAATCAAAGAATCCAGTCTTATATATCGCAGGACTGGATTTTTGTGTGGAGAAAGAAAATCTTCATTCCCAAACTTTGAGACTCTGGCCTATTTTGTGTAAAATAAACATAATGTAATGTCCCAAAGGAGGGGAGTGGTATGAAAATGGATGAAAAGAAAATGAGAAGAGCACTGGAACAGCGCCTTAAACAGCCGGGGCGTTTGTTCAAATATGATCGAGAAACGGAAACAGTGCGTGTTGAAAATGAAGAAACGGGCAAAGGACTGGATATTGCCTTGTCTCCTCTGGTTGCCAAGTGGCATGTGCGTAACGACAAGGCGATTGATGAAGTGGAGTATTACGTGGAAGAGGCGCTCAAAGTGATGGGCAAAGATCAAGAAGTCGCTGGTCAGGAGAAGAAAATCTATCCTGTTATTCGTTCAACGTCATTCCCGAAAGAAACTGGGGAGGGTGTACCGTTTTTTACAGATGATCATACCGCAGAAACAAGAATTTATTATGCGCTTGATCTTGGGAAGACGTATCGCCTGTTGGATGAGCACATTATAAAAAAAGAAAGGCTTGATCCCCAAAAAGTGCGGGAAATGGCGCGCTTTAATGTTCGTTCCCTTCCTGTGAAACTGAAAAAAGATACATTGCGTGGAAATGATTTTTACTTCTTAAATACCAATGATGGCTATGATGCCAGCCGGATTTTAAATGAAAAGTTTTTGCAAGAAAAAGCAGAAACCATTGAGGGAGACATGATTGTCGCCGTCCCTCATCAGGATGTACTAATCATTGGGGATATTCGCAATACAACCGGTTATGATATTTTATCCGAATTAACGATGAGTTTTTTTACAACTGGAAAAGTGCCTATTACGGCGTTATCCTTTACATATGAAGAGGGAAAGCTGGAGCCAATTTTTATCCTGGCACAAGATCAAAAAAAGTCCAAGAAGAAGGAGAAGGAGAAGGAATAAATGAATGTTTTCTATAACTTAAAAGGGGTTGGCGATACTTTATTAATCGCTATTCAAGAAACGGACCATCCGACCTTTGAACGTAAAGGCGATGTGGCGCGGATTTTTGATGAAAAGACCAAGCAAACGAGCGGCTTCAATCTTTTTCAGGCTTCCGGGTATCTGCAAGTGGAAGCCAATGGACAAGTGGAATTAACGGAAGAGCTTGTGGAAAAAATCAATACCGCAATCATGAAAAATGGCTTTGACGAGCAACTTGAAGCAGATTTCACTCCAAAATTTGTTGTCGGGTTTGTAAAAACAAAAGAGAAACATCCAAATGCAGATAAATTAAATATTTGCAAGGTCGATGTAGGGACAGAGGAACTGCAAATTGTTTGTGGCGCACCGAATGTCGATGCAGGACAAAAAGTAGTTGTGGCAAAAGTGGGTGCTGTCATGCCAAGTGGAATGATGATTAAAGATGCAGAGCTTCGAGGGGTTCCATCAAGCGGAATGATTTGTTCTGCCAAGGAATTAGACTTGCCGAATGCCCCTAAGGAAAAGGGGATTTTGGTACTAGAGGCAGCTGCCTATGAAGTTGGACAAGCGTTTCAATCATAACGAATCAAGAGAGGCAGAAAGAGCCTCTCTTTTTTATAAGGTAAGAAAGTATAAATTTTGGCTAATGCTTGATCCAGCTCCAGCGCCCATCGACTAGCAAACTTTCGGTGCCTTCCTACGATAAGTCAACATCAGCTCGCCTTATCAGGCTCACTGTGTTTCCTTTATCTCGTCAGGCCCCTAAAAAGTTTGTACGTCGCTAAACGGGCGCTTGCGCTTTTCTTAATTCAGAAATGGCTTGCGAAAGTCCTTTATTATGGTAAAATTTTGAGTGGCTTGACTTTGATGAGAGTTCAAGGTCGAATACAATATAATAGAGGTGTTCGTTTGAAAACTTATTCACTAAAAGAACAATGGTTTGGGAATGTGAAGGGGGATATTTTATCAGGCATTGTGGTGGCTCTCGCCCTGATCCCAGAAGCCATTGCCTTTTCCATTATTGCTGGTGTGGATCCGATGGTGGGGCTATATGCATCCTTTACCATGGCGGTTGTAATTTCGTTTGCCGGTGGTCGGCCAGCGATGATTTCGGCTGCTACAGGGGCGATGGCCTTGGTGGCGGTTTCACTAGTGGCAGATCATGGATTACAGTATTTACTCGCGGCTACGATTTTAACAGGTGTGCTGCAAATTGTATTTGGTGTTTTTAAATTGGCAAGATTTATGAAGTATGTCCCGCGCTCTGTTATGATTGGCTTTGTTAATGCCCTAGCCATTCTTATTTTTATGGCACAACTAGAACATTTTGTTGGTGAAAAATGGTCTATGTATCTTATGGTCGCAGGCGCTTTAGCGATTATCTATTTATTTCCTAAACTAACAAAAGCCGTACCTTCCCCCTTGATTGCGATCATCGTCATTACGATCATTGCGATTTTAACGAATAGTGGTGTGCGGACGGTAGGTGATATGGGGAATTTGACATCTGCTTTGCCTACTTTTCTAATCCCGGATATTCCTTTTAATTTTGAAACATTGAAAATTATCTTTCCTTATTCTCTTTCGCTCGCATTAGTGGGTTTATTGGAATCCTTATTAACTGCTTCGATTGTCGATGATATGACAGATACATCAAGCAATAAACATCGTGAGACACGGGGACAGGGAATTGCAAATATTGTAACAGGATTTTTCGGTGGAATGGCTGGATGTGCCATGATAGGGCAGTCTGTCATTAATGTAAAATCTGGTGGAAGAGGAAGACTCTCAACCTTTGTGGCGGGTGCCTTTCTGCTATTTTTAATTCTTGTACTTGGAAATGTGGTTGTGCAAATCCCGATGGCTGCACTCGTTGGGGTTATGTTCATGGTTTCTATTGGAACATTTGATTGGGCAGCCTTGAAAAATCTACGCAAAACCCCAATCACAGATTCAATTGTGATGATCGTAACCGTCATTACGGTTGTCGCTACGGGCGATCTTTCCAAAGGTGTATTAGCCGGCGTAATTCTAAGTGCTGTTTTCTTTGTTGTTAAGATTTCGAAATTAAAAATCAGCTCAACGCAGAAAGACAATAAGCGAATTTATACAGTCAACGGACAAGTCTTCTTCGCTTCTGTAGAGGAGTTGATTGATTCGATTGACGTGCATACTCCTGAGAAAGAAATTGTGATTGACTTTAGTCAAGCACATGTATGGGATGACTCTGGGGTTGCAGCAATTGATAAAATTGTTTTAAAATTGGAAGAAAGTGGTAAAAGTATTCAGTTAACTGGTTTCGACAAGCTGAGTTCAAATCTAGTTAAACGCTTGGCCATTCATAGTAAAGTGGACGTTTGAGTTTCACTTTAGAGGAGGAGTAGTACGTGTATAAAAGAATTTTATTAGCCGCAGATGGATCCGAATACTCATTGCGAGCGGCGGGAGAAACTGTAAAAATCGCGATGCTATCAAATGAAGTAGAAGTAGAAATTGTCTTTGTGATGGATTATTCTAAAGCGAAATCCGATATCCTTCACAGTAAAGACCCTGAAGTTTTAGAATTTGAAAGACGTCAAAAGTTACTTCCAATAGAAGAATATTTTAAGCGAGAGGGCGTTAAGTATAAAACAACCATGTTGCATGGAGATCCAGGACCTGTCATTGTCGAATACGCCAACAAGCAATCCTGTGACCTAGTAGTTGTTGGAAGTCGGGGGTTAAATAGCTTACAAGAAATGGTGCTTGGTAGTGTCAGTCATAAAATTGCTAAGCGAGTTGAATGTCCTGTATTGATTGTGAAGTAGTAAGATTAGTAGATTGACGATAAAAAACTCTTCAGGCAGAAGCTTGAAGAGTTTGTTTTTTATGCGTCTTCTATCACTTTATCAAGCGATTGAATGATCCCGAGATGTGTTCCTTCATGCCATGTGGCAAATTGGATCAAGCTAGAAGATGTATCCATCAAATGAGAGCCAATCGAAAAGGGCTCTGCAGCGGGTTGGCTTGTTTTTCCAAAAAAGTCTTCTCTTATTCTCGATTTCTGATTCCTTAGAGAATCGAGAACAGTATTGGGGCTAGCCGGGGGTTCAAACCAATCTGCTGGACGAGTACCAGAGGCAAAAAATTCGGACCATTTGGGATTTTGAATGACATAGCTCGCATCCGATTTGCCTAATAAAGTTTCCGTCACGACAAAGATATGACCAGCATTCCAAAGGATTGTATTGGAAAATCCTTCAGGTTGTTGCCCCCATTTGTTTTCAGAAATTTGTTCTAATGTTCGAATTGTACTCGAGCGTGCAAAAGCAAATTGTCTTAAGGTACCCAAATCCCATTACCTCCCATAAATTTACTTATATTTCCATCATAGGACATATTTCGATATTTTGCTATAATTATTAAATTACAGAATGGTTACATATGAAATAAACGCGTAAATAAAATAAATATGGTAAAATATTCATAAAACATATAAAGCGAAGCTACTATTATTATGGCCTTCATCCTCCAATGATGGTTATCGTGGGAGAGCGTCTGTCATCCCCAATTAACGGGGGAAAATGAAAAGAAGGGGAGTTATTAGATGCAAAAAGCTATAAGCATTACCCATAACGGGATGCAATTAAGAGGAATGGAACATATTCCAGAAGGAGAGAAATTGCCAGCTGTTATGTTATTCCATGGGTTTACAGGTAATAAATTAGAGCCTCATCGTTTGTTTTTAAAAATTTCCCGAGCGTTAGAAAAGAAAGGGTTTGCCAGCTTTCGCTTTGATTTTCTCGGAAGTGGGGAAAGCGACGGAGATTTTGAAAATATGACAGTAAGTAAGGAAGTAGATGAAGCGAGAACGATTTTTAATTATGTGAAAACGCATCCGAAGATTGACGAAAATCGGATTGTGGTTTTGGGCTTAAGTATGGGCGGACTCGTTGCCAGTTTATTAGCAGGAGAATTACAGAAGCAAGTGGAGAGATTGATCCTAATGGCTCCCGCTGGAACCATTAAAGCTTCCATGGAGGCGAGAAGAGAATCAACACCTTATATTGAGAGTAAGGATGCTTATGATCACGCGGGAAACCTCGTTGGTTCTGCTTTTAACGATGATCTCAAGACGATTGATGTATGGAATCGAGCTGCATCCTATCAAGGAAAAGTTCTGCTTATACACGGAACAAAGGACCAGGCAGTTCCGTATGAAGTGTCAAATTTATATATCGAGAAATGTTATGGTGACCAAGCTACATTACATACTATCCATGAGGGAGATCATACGTTTAATTCCTATTATTGGGAAAAAGAAGTGATTGAGACCATTGTCGATTTTGTGAAGCTATAATTTCTTAGGCAACTTGGAAGGAGGAGGCATATGACAGTTTCCTATGTCGATTGGGGAGGAAGAGTAAAACTTACCTGGTTTCCTACTACCGAACTTCCTGAAAGAAAGTTAATCACAAGTGTTCATGCTTTCTGCTTTGATCATGAGCAACTCCTGATAGTTGATCTGAAGGAGAGGGGCTGGGATTTTCCAGGCGGGCATATCGAAGCGGGAGAAACCCCAGAAGATTGTGTGAAACGTGAAGTGTTGGAAGAAGCCTATGTAAAAGGATTATGCACCTTTCTTGGAGCAATAGAGGTGAATCATTCTGAGAATGAGCAATGGAATGCACAAAGTCCTTATCCACTAGTTGGCTACCAGGTGTTTTACCGAATGGATCTTACAGAGTTGCTTCCATTTGAGGGGAAGTATGAATCGAATCAAAGAATCCTTATCAATCCAATTGATGTGGCTGACTATTATAAAGGTTGGAATAAGACACATGAGGCAATTATGAAAACAGCTCTAAATTGTTCAGTTTTGAAGTAGATTGGGGAGTACCTTTTCAACCGATGAAGAGCCTTGCCCTTTATATTGATAATAATATCTTTTCTTATGTCATACTAAAAACTAGCAGAACCATAGGGCGGTCGGCACATCTATGCCTCCAGATATGAGGGGAAGTAATGCCCTATGCCAGTGTATGAATCAATTCTTTAATGCTTGCATTTGGAACTTTGATCATTGCTATCCTGTCATTCCATAAAAAACTAAAACCGCCCTTTGAGTTTTGGCGGTTTTAGTGTGCTGACCCCCAAATGGGAATCTGCTAATTAGAACCATTTCGATGTACCAGCATTGAAATGGCTTCTTTAGTTTATGTTATGTTACGTATAGTAAACCCTGAAAGAATGGATGTGCAAACCAGTGAAGTTTCAAAATAGCGACCGGGTCTTTTCATAGTGACTTTAAGTCCTAAATCCAATGTTTTGAATCCTTTTTCTTCTAAAACCGTATATTTAACAAAGGCTTTTAACGAGAGGGAGAAAAAGATGGCTGCAGAAAATAAAAAGAATAAATTCCGTGGAAGTGGTATTGCTATAGGGATAGCGATTGGTTTGGCAATTGGAACGGCCATGGACAATATTGCTATAGGGATCGCTATTGGTGTTGGGATCGGCTTGGCTTTTGAAGGATCCAATAATCAGAAGTAATTTGGAAAGGGGAGAGAAGGATGGAAGGTTATTTTGTTGGCTGGGGAACATTAGCATTAATTAATGCAGGGTTAGCACAAGGCAAGAATAGAAGTGGATTAGGCTGGTTTTTACTTTCACTGTTATTAGGACCAGTCGCGACCTTTCTGATCGTTGTATTAGGGAAAAACTAACCATATATATAAGATTTTAGATAGACTCTCGGAATTTCAAGGTGTAAATCCGCCGAATGACCAAAAGTTTACTGGGAATCAAGGGTTTATTGAAGTTTCGGTATGCGTTTTTCAAAACCTTTTCAAAAAAGCGTCACAAATGTAATTTTTTAACGGTCCTAGACAGAAGTCTCCTTCCTCAACACCTGAAAGATGTAGGTGGGAGATGAATACTTGCTCTTATATTTTATATTTTTGCGAACGCCTGTTTCTAAATGTGGTATAATAAAAGTATATCATCACATGGAGGGATAGAAATGATTCGCTGTATGAAGACAGCGTTCCGAGCCAGCAAGGGAACCATTGACCGTCTGTTCCAGTGTAACCGAATTTCGGGAGAAGTTTGGAATCGATGTCTAGAACTTGCGAAAGAAACCCATTTGAAAACGGGAAAGTGGATCACCAAAAGTGCGCTACAGAAAGGGACAAAGGGGATTTTCTCACTTCATTCTCAATCCGTACAGGCCGTTTGCCATAAATATCTGTTTGCACGTGATGCGGCATTAAAAGCCAGGAAAGCGGGACATAAAAATAAATACCCGTACAAACGGAAAAGCCATTTCAATACGAAGTGGGCAAACAATGGTTTCAAAGTCTTTGAAAATGGAAAAATCCAATTATCAATGGGTGACTTTGAAGGCAAAAGACAAGCACCACTTATTCTTTGGATAAAAGAATTACCAAAAGGCCCAATCAAAGAAATCGAACTGATTTTTGACCGACAACTGCAATTATCCATTACTTATAAAGATGGACAAGAAGTGAAAGAAAATTCCTTTGTGAACCGTTCAGCTATTGATGTTGGGGAGGTTCATACGATAGCGGCCGTTGCGGAGAATGGTGAAAATGTCCTCATCACAGGTCGTAAAATCCGTTCCATTCATCGGCTGCGTAATAAAAAACTGGCAGAACTGCAACGAAAAATGAGTAAGTGCACAAAAGGTTCGAAGCAGTGGAAAAAATACAATCGAGCGAAACGCTATGTTCTCTCGAAAAGCAACCAACAACTTCAAGATGCCCTTCACAAAACGACGAAGCAATTTGTCGATTGGTGCATTGAAAATGAAATAAAAGAAGTTGCTTTCGGCCATGTTGACGGGGTTCAACGCAACGCATTCCGCCGTAAAAAGAAAAGAGTTCGTCGTAGAACAACAAATCAAAAACTATCCAATTGGTCTTTTGGAAAAGTCTATGCCTATCTTACCTATAAATTAGAGGCAGTAGGAATGTCAATCGACAAATATGATGAAAGCTTTACAACGCAACAATGTCCTTGTTGTTCGAAGAGACGAAAAGTATCTTCAAGAATTTATACATGTACTTGCGGATATTCGAACCATCGCGATATTCACGGGGCATCCAATTTCTTCGCCAAAACATTTTACGGAGAAATCAAAGTGCTTGATTTCAGTCTGAAAAGTACAAAGTATCTACGGATTGCCTAATGGCAGGAAGTAGTAGATGGTCAGTTCCGACCCTGCTTATCTTTAGATAAGTAGTTGCCTAATGTAGATAATGAAAACGACTCCTACGAGAGCTCGTAAAAAGAGAGTGTCACCCACTTTCTTTGTTGGAGCGTTTCCATTAATTTGTTAGGAAACCCCCACTTCAAAAACGGAATGTTTTAAGTGGCGGGAGGTTCATAAGAATGCTTTGGTAAACTTGTCTACCAAGATAGTGCCTGGTTGATTTCCGCTACAGTTGCTCGCTTTCCGTGGGGCCGGTGAGATACTCCCGGAAAGCGTCCGCTAGGAACGGACATCAACGGTGATACAAAAAAGTGACATATCCAAGAAGTAAAAAATAGTACAAGAAAACCTTGTACCATCTAACACGGCGATTGCCAAGAATCTATTTTAGTTAGAAAGAGGGAAGGCATGGATGGAAGAAAAGAATGAAATTGCAACAAAGGAAGAGGGAGTGGTTTCAGCAACTCAGGAAAATGAACTATTGAAAGAAATAAGATCTCTACAAGAAACCGTCAAAAAATTAGAGACAGATATTGAGGATATTAAGTACTTTACACCTCAGCCACAAAAGATTTTGGACAAAGAAGTAATTGGGACAATTGGAGGACTTATTTTAGGAGCATTAGTCATCATTGGTATTTTCTTTTGAACCAAATAGCCGACCGTCGCAATGGTGCCATTACTTTGGTCGGCTATTCTTTCTTATCTTGATGAAGGGAAAACGCGTTCTACTGTATCAGAAAATTGATCAAAGAAACCACTAACAGGGTTGCCATTATTTAGTTCGTCACGGTATCCGCGCATTTGCCCAAAGAAATCCGGGTTTTCGGAAACAAATACATTATCTAGATTATCATCTGCCTTGCGCGCACGATCGGCAATTTTATTTTTGACATCATCGCTTAATTTATCATTTTGATCGTTCGTTAGTTTTACCGCTACATAAGCATTTTTGCCTGTTTTCAGTACATACGCACGATCGACTTCTTTCAAGTCAGATACTTCATCAGCAATGTCGTCAGCCACATCAACTTGGCGATCATTATTCATGTTGTTTCCATCATTTCGGTCATTATTGCCAACATGATCGCGATTATCGCCAACATTTGTTGTGCCATATCCATCTCTGGTCCCATTATTTCTATAAGTTAGATCGTCTCTTGTGTTATTCCGATTACGTGTATCGTAGTTAACATCAAGAGGGCCATTATTATCCGCGACTTGATCTTTATTATTATCATTTGCACCACAGCCCATAAGCATCATAGAAGCGATACCGGCAACAGCAATCGATTTGACAATCTTCACTAAAAAACCTCCTTATTAATGTGATTCTTTTATAATGTTCCTTTTTCCTCAATTTTTATGCGTGAGATTTGTTATAATGGTACAAGCGGATTTTTTAAAAAAAGAGGAATTTGCTTAGTGTAGGATTTTGCTCTAGCGGCAAGCACCAATATTTATGAATATTTGCTTGTCGGAGGCCCACAGGATTAGGGCCAGAACGGTGTTGTGACGTACAGGATGTTACTAGTACAGACGAAGTGACAGGATGTCGCGCAGTTAGCCGTTCATCTATATTAGGCGCCTTGCGCTTTTCTTAAAAGATAAGAAAGTATAAAATTTTGGCTAGTGTTTTGATCTAGCTCCAGCGCCTAGCCCCTCGAGGTCAAATAACCTGAGCCAATAAAAGTCAAAACCGGACTTTTCTTGTCTCAGAACATTTGCTTGTCGGGGCTGAGCAAGGCGCCTTGCGCTTTTCTTATAAATGACAGTGAAAGAGGGATAGGATGTCCTGGCTTAAAAGATTTATCTCAAAATTTGTGAATGAAGAGATTGATGAACAAGAACAACCTAGAGAAATGGACAATACGCGTCGCACCTCATCCACTATGGAGACGAGAATGACGTATCAATATCCAAAAGGTAATTTTCGTTTTCCATTGATGCAAGACCCACCTGACAAACAAGTTCCACCTAACAAAGGAACACCAAAAAGTGACTATAGAGAGCGAAATGAGAGAAAATACGAAAGATCTTCCATGCAGAAGACAGAAATGGAACATTCAAAGAATAAAGTACAACATGAAAAAGTGGAAAAACCAAAAAATAAAAAAGTTGAAAGCCAATTAAAACAACCTTTTCGTCCAAGCCATATACCATCGCCGATTTTTGGTTATCAACGGCCGAAAAAGAATAGTACGGAGTATGAGCTACAGGATTCTTTTTTAAAGAATAACGAAAATAAAATAAAACCAGAGAACTCTTTAAATACAGAAGAGCAGGAGACGGTTCTCCCTTTAACCTTTTTAACTCCGGAAACTGAAACGGAATTACAGTTGGATGAGAAGACAACGAGGGAGCCTGAGCTATTTTTGCATCCTGTAATAGAAGAAGCAGACGAAGAATTAGAGCCTATATCGGATGAAATCGAGATGGAAGCTGAAGAGGGGATCGCGTCTTCAGAGCCCATCATCGAAGGAGAACCAGTCGAGGAGCCAAGTTTTGCGGAAATAGAGGATGAAAAGCCGGAAGAGTCAATAGAACTTGAACAGGAGCAGACATCAGTTGAGCAGGATTCAAGTTGTGCCGAAGAGGAGCCTAGTAGACCTGCCAAAAGAGAAACGACTCGTGCGGCTATGCCGTTTAATGTACTTATGTTAAAAAACGACCGGAAAAGTTTGCGTGAAAGACAAGAAAAAAAGCGAGAACAGCCACTAATTAAAAAGGAATACAGCCAACCCGCTTTACAGGAGAGAGCTGAAGAGTTGGAAAGCCGTGCAATCGAGACTGTGAAGCATACAAAGGAGAGAGAGACGCCCCAACGTCCTCCCATATTTTTGGAGGATGAACAAGAAGAAGCGTTAGAAACGTATAATCATCCTGCGTTATCTCTCTTGCAACCCCCTGTTTCAAAAGTTAATAATAAGGAATGGCTTGAGGAACAGAAGGTTTTGTTAAGCGAAACACTTGCCAATTTCAATGTTCAAGCACAGGTCGTTCAAGTTAGTCAAGGGCCCTCTGTGACGAGATTTGAAGTGCAACCCGAACGAGGTGTAAAAGTTAATAAAATCACTAATCTAAGTGATGATATTAAGCTAAGTATGGCGGCTCGAGATATTCGGATGGAGGCGCCTATACCCGGGAAAAGAACGATCGGTATTGAAATTCCCAACCAAGATAGTAGACCTGTGCAGTTAAGTGAAATCATTGGGGACCCTAGCTTTTTAGAGTCTGAATCTCCGTTAACAGCTGCGCTTGGACTGGATATTTCGGGGAATTCAATTGTCACGGATTTACAAAAAATGCCTCATGGTCTTATTGCAGGGGCTACAGGTTCTGGAAAAAGTGTGTGCATTAACTCCATTTTGGTAAGCTTGCTGTATAAAGCTAGTCCAGATGAACTAAAATTGCTACTTATTGATCCGAAAATGGTTGAACTAGCACCATATAACCATATTCCTCATTTGGTCAGTCCTGTTATTACAGATGTAAAGGCTGCGACCGCTTCTCTTAAGTGGGCAGTCGAAGAAATGGAACGTAGGTATGAGCTATTTGCCCATGCTTCAGTTCGGAATATTGGTCGTTTTAATGAATTGGCTGAGGAAAATCGGCGCTTTAATGAAAAATTACCTTATATCGTTATTATTATTGACGAACTTGCAGATTTAATGATGATGGCACCACATGATGTAGAAGAATCGATTTGTCGGATCGCTCAAAAAGCTAGAGCTTGTGGGATCCATTTAATTATTGCGACCCAAAGACCATCTGTTGATGTGATTACTGGTCTCATTAAAGCAAATGTCCCTACAAGGATTGCTTTTTCTGTTTCATCTCAAGTGGACTCAAGGACGATTATTGATATTAGCGGCGCTGAAAAATTACTGGGTCGCGGCGATATGTTGTTTTTAGGAAGTGGTTCCTCAAAACCTGTTCGTTTACAAGGAACCTTTGTTTCTGATGGAGAAATCGATCGTGTGATTGAACATGTGCGCGCCCAAGGTGAACCCGACTATCTGTTTGAGCAGGAAGAACTATTAAAGAAAACTCAAGTTCAAGAGGAAGAAGATGAATTATACTTTGCCTCATGTGAATTTGTGATGAAACAAGGTAGTGCATCCACCTCCATGATACAACGACAATTTCGGATCGGTTATAATCGAGCCGCAAGATTGATCGATATGATGGAACAACAAGGTGTGATCTCCGCTGCAAAGGGGAGTAAGCCTCGGGATGTTTTAATGACAGAAAGTGAATGGGAGTCCTTACAAGAAACGATTTCATGATTCCAAATGATCTGCCTGAGTAGAAGAGAGAAGGGCTTGTTACTCTCTTTTACTCGGCTTGATTTCTAGGACCGGCTTGCATCAATTTTTGTGTGATAGTCATGTAAGATGAATAATGCTATAATATTGGAATGGAAATGAAATTCCTGATTTTTTTTTACATACAACCTGATAAATGGTTGGATATTAATAAATACATGAGTATGTAATGAATGGTGAAAAGGAATTGAAAAGTCTGTCTCGTTGGCTAATGAGAAGCATGTTGAAAGATTTTAGCCAATTTAGGTTTTAATTCATATGATAAGAATAGAGATACGTATGTTGGAGGTTCTAAAATGACGATATACCATTTTGTAGGTATTAAAGGCTCAGGTATGAGCGCACTTGCACAAATTCTTCATGATAAGGGATATCATGTACAGGGTTCGGATGTGGAGAAGTATTTCTTTACTCAAGCATCTTTGGAAAAATCAAATATTACTATTTTACCTTTTGATCGTGAAAATATTAAATCGAATATGAGAGTGATTGCAGGAAATGCTTTTCCGGACACGCATGAAGAAATTGAAGAAGCGGAGAGATTAGGGATTCCCGTGATTCGTTATCATGCGTTTTTAGGAGAGCTATTGGAAAAGTTTACAAGCATTGCAGTGACAGGGTCACATGGAAAAACATCGACAACAGGATTGATGGCTCATGTGATCGGCGGCGCTAAACCAACGTCGTTTTTGATTGGTGATGGAACAGGTTCTGGAGTGAAGGATGCGGAGTATTTTGTATTCGAAGCATGCGAATATCGCAGACATTTTTTAGCCTATCATCCGGATTATGCGATTATGACGAATATTGATTTCGACCATCCTGACTATTTCACGAATATCGATGATGTGTTCTCAGCATTTCAGGATATGGCTATGCAAGTGAACAAAGCCATTATTGCATATGGTGATGATGATTACTTGCAAAAAATCCAAGCGAAAGCACCGGTTGTATATTACGGATTTAGAGAAGAAAATGATTTTCAAGCTCGTAATGTTCAAACGTCTTCGAATGGAACATCCTTTGATGTGTATGTGAGAAACAATTTTCATGCAACTTTTGAAATTCCTTTGTTTGGCGAACATAATGTTTTAAATGCCTTATCTGTTATTGCTTTATGTCAATATGAAGATATTGATGTGAACATTTTAAAAGAACAATTCAAAAGCTTTAATGGTGTGAAAAGGCGGTTTACAGAAACAAAAGTAGGGAATCAAATTTTGGTGGATGATTATGCACATCATCCGGCAGAAATAAGGGCAACGATTCACGCTGCTAGGCAAAAATACCCTGAGCGAGAGGTTGTTGCTGTATTTCAACCACATACTTTTACCAGAACCCAAACTTTCTTACAAGAGTTTGCCGAAAGCTTAAGTGAAGCAGATAAAGTTTATTTATGTGATATTTTTGGCTCTGCCCGAGAAAATCATGGGAAATTAACCATCGAGGATTTACAGACGCAAATTAACGGGGCTGAAATCCTCGATGAGCATGACACTTCTTCATTGAGTTTACATGATCAAGCGGTGATTTTATTTATGGGCGCTGGTGATATTCAAAAGTTTCAATTGGAATATGAGAATTTTTTAGCCAAACAGTTGAGGAAGGCACAATAATTGAGAAGAAAAAGCCTGGAAAATGCTCCAGGCTTTTTCTTACTAGTTCAAGGCGCTTGCGCTTTTGTTCTTTTCTTGAATAGATCATTTGAAATAGCATAAATTAAACAATATATGACCTTTTTCACAAATTTTAAGGAAAAGGAAGGAATTATATCTATTTATGACGAAGTTTATTTAGTGAAGGAAGTTTAGATTTTTACTTCAAAGGGTATAGACAAATGAACATAGGAGGTGTTGGACACGTGATCATAATTTTATATTTAAGTGTGGCTGTTATAGCGATTGCCTTTGTTTTCCTCGTAATCAGTTTGATGAGAACATTGAATGAACTAAAGGGGACGATGGCAAGCGTATCTCACACATTGGACAGTCTAAACAAACAGCTTGAAGGTGTAACAGGTGAAACCACGATGCTACTACATAAGACAAATAGTCTTGCGGAAGATATTCAGGGCAAAGTAGAGAGGTTGGATACTGTTGTCAATGCAGTACAAGAGGTAGGTGGAACGGTCCAAGAGTTGAACCATTCTCTAAAAAAGGTTACAACCTCGATTTCATCATCAATGAATAGAAATCAGGAGAAAATAGCCCAAGTCGTACAATGGGGAGCAGCATTTAAAGAAATAAAAGATAAATGGTTTGGTGAAAAAGGCAAGCATGAGTCTTCGCGAAAACAAAAATCGACTGCTCCAAAAGCAATCCCTGCACCGAAATGGGAGCGAAGTCACTAATAATAAGGAGGAAGAGTAAAATGACAAATGAGCAAAAAGATACAAATACAACGAGTAATTTTATGATTGGAATTGTGGTAGGTAGTATTGTAGGAGCAGCAACTGCGCTTCTAATGGCACCAAAATCGGGGAAAGAATTAAGAACAGACATTGGAACCCAAGTGGAAACATTAAAGGACAAGTCTGGAGAATGGAAAGAAACAGTGATGGAAAAAGGAACAGAATTAACTGCTACAGCGAAAGAAAAGACCGATCAACTTCGTCAAGCTGCTGTAGAAAAAAGCAGTAATGTTGCAGATACGGTGAAAGAAACAACGGAAAAGCTACGTGGAACTGTAAAGGATAAAACAGAGCAAGTAGCTGAATCTGTGAAAGATACGGCAGATGAATGGAAAGAAACGGTTAACGAAAATGTAGAACAGACTGCTGATCAAGTAGAAAAAGGTGTCGACCAAGCAGATTCGGCAGTCCAAGCAAAAAGCGATGAAATTGAGAGAAAAGAAGAAGAAATGGCTAAAAAGTAATTTCTTCTATCAGCAAAAAGATGAAGAGCGGAAAGCTCTTCGTCTTTTTTATTGTTAAGGAAACTATAAAATTCTTGGCCTGTGGATAACTGTTTACGTTGCGGCTTGACATCCAGCTCCAGCGCCCAGCGACTAGCAAACTTTCGGTTTCTTCCTACGATAAGTCAACATCCATTCGCTTTCCAAGCTCATGGTGTTTCCTTTATCTCGTCAGAACCCTAAAAAGTTTGTACGTCGCTAAACGGGCGCTTGCGCTTTTGTTCTATACTTGCGTCATTGTTATCAATTTGCCCTGATCGGCCAAACAATTTCTAAATGGTCTCCATCACGAATCGGTGAGTAAAAAGTAGCCTCATTGCTATTAATTTTTAAGGAAAAGTTGCCTTTTGCCTCTTCTGGTTTATGGACTTCTACATATTGAAAGATAACTTGAAATATAAAACCATCATTCGGATTCTCTTTGTATTCAATCTGATCTCCATCATTTATGGTGGTGTCAGGATCTAAGTGGATACCATTCCTCATATACTCAACGGCTGTTTTCTGAACCGTAATTGGTT
The DNA here is from genome assembly GCF_017355205.1 of Bacillus sp. SD088. GTDB lineage: Bacteria > Bacillota > Bacilli > Bacillales > Bacillaceae_C > Lederbergia. The sequence goes on along the minus strand of NZ_JADIJK010000004.1, from coordinate 168,170 downwards.
GCTCCTCATAGAAAACAGTAATAGAACGATGAATGGAGTGTTGAAGAAGTAAGCTTAGATTTTGAATGGTTGGGATCATCTTTTGTACAATGGTTAGTTCGATATGATTGGGCAGTTTCTCATGACTTGTTACTTCATTTCCATTGAGCAATATTTGCCCGGAAAAATAGGGAAAAAACATTTCCTTTCCATTCATTTTTATTCTGAAAGGACGGAGCAGAGAGTACAGTTCATCCAATTGCAGGATGTGGATAAGTTCATCAATAGTTTCAGGATATTTTGTGTGAATCACATCTCCATCTTGAATCACAGCATGTAGATCGGTCTCTTGGCCGTTTCGGCTGATCCGCATGTGAACAGGATATTTTTGCCCATTAATCATTGCCAATTTCTCTGGAACATCATCAAGTAAGTCTTTGATCTTTACTGAAGTTCGAATACCATCTGCTCCTTTTTCCACCGTAAGTTGATCGCCATCGTGCACAATATCATCCAATTGACATTCTAGCCCATTTTTTAGAATGATCGGTTCTTTCCCATAGGTACCTGGTAAGGTTAATGATTGCCCATTTAATGTTATAAAGCTAGCTAGACCAGGTTTTCCATAAAGATTCTTTATCGCTAGACCAGAGGCGAGGAGACAATCGGAAACCGTTAGTTCTTTCACCGCAAACATATGACTAGATTGTTCGTTAATCGTGAAAGATACATATTTAATTGGCATATTACGAGCCGAAATGGCAATCCCAATCGGGGTAATATTCTCTGGTCCATTGGAAATATGCTCGGAAAAGGTTAACCCTTGAATGGCATCGGCGCCTCTAATCGCCACTCGATTTTCCGGTAATCCTAGAAGCAGAGCAATTTGTTTAGGCAGTTCAGGCGTCATACTCCCGCCCCCAACAAGCATGACGGCTTTGGGAGGAAGCCCATTGTTTAATGATTTTACTTCATTGCTAATTTCTGTTGCTAACTTGTCAACAGCTGGTAAAATTTGTCCGACCACTTCATCTTTTGAAATTTCTGTTTCAAAGCCCAAAATATCTTTCACTTGAACATAATCCTGATCCGATAATTGTCGTTTTACTTTTTCTGCAACAGGGAAGTCTAAAAGTAGCTGTTCACTAACGGCTTCTGTGATTTCATCTCCAGCATTTGGAACCATCCCATAAGCGACAACCGTGCCTTCATTTGTAATGGCTATATCTGAAGTACCTGCGCCGATATCAACGAGGGCGACATTAAGTCTTCGCATGGAGACAGGTACAAGCACATTGATGGCCGCAATCGGTTCAAGTGTGAGTGCATCTAATTTCAGATTTGCACGGTTTAATGCTTTAATTAATGAATCGACAACCGTTCTTGGTAAAAAGGTTGCAATAATGTCAACCGAGGCAAGCTCACCCTGTTGGTCAATCAGGTTACCGATTACCTCTTGATCAATGGAATAATGAAGAACAGAATACCCTACACAATAATAGGAATGCATATGGTCAGTCTGTTGCTCTTCTGCCACAATTGCTTGAGACGCTTGGACAGCAGAGAGCTCCAAATACAGGATATCTTCTTTCGTAAGCATCGGCTTACCAGTGATATTCACTTCTGCTTTGGCCCTTTCGGTTTTTAATGAGCGACCAGCGGCTGCGACACATACCTTTGTTAAATTTCCATGTTTTTCTTCTAAATGTCTTTTTACTTCTGTAATTATTTCTGCCACAGCGACGATATCATGTATTTGCCCATCGTGCATCGCCCTTGCTTTATGTTCTTTCATAAATAAGTCTAGTACTGTATATTGATCATCGGTTTGTTCAAGAATAAGCCCGACAACCGAACGTGTACCAATATCTAAAGCGAAAATTCGCTCCTTTTTCACTGAAAAATCACCTGCTTCTTTTTAAAAAAAATGACTTTAATACCAAAATAGTGGAAAAAGTAAAGATGTTTTCATTCATAACTCACTTTTCATTACTCAATTGAGTGATTTTCTGCTATTATAAGAAATGTACCATAATAGGCTGAAGATGAGAAGAATGTTAAACAGATTGATGCTATTTTTTGTTAAGTATAATTTTTGTTGTGAAATAGTTCACTTGGGTGACAAAATCTGACAAAAATAAATGCTTTCATTTGCTTGATAGCGAATCATTAGCGTATGATAATAAAAATGGGATATTTTGTTTAAAAATGGTTAGTTTTTCGTTTTTTTGTTGACAATAAATAAGAGGAGTGTGAGACCAATGAATATCACAATATATGATGTCGCAAGAGAAGCCAATGTCTCCATGGCAACTGTCTCTAGAGTTGTAAATGGTAATCCAAATGTGAAACCTGCGACTCGCAAAAAAGTAATGGAAGTAATCCAACGCCTAGAATATCGTCCAAATGCTGTAGCAAGGGGTCTTGCAAGTAAAAAGACGACAACGGTTGGAGTGATTATCCCTGATATTTCGAGTATTTTCTATGCAGAATTAGCTCGAGGAATTGAAGATATTGCCACAATGTATAAATACAACATTATTCTAAGTAACTCTGATCAAAATTTGGATAAAGAAATGCACTTGCTGAATACAATGTTAGGAAAACAAGTGGATGGGATTGTCTTTATGGGTGGACATATTACGCAAACTCATATCGATGAATTTAAACGTTCCCCTGTTCCCATTGTTCTAGCGGGATCTGTAGATCCATCTGGAGGAGTTCCTTCGATTAATATTGATTATCGTCAAGCAACCTATGATGCAGTTTCTTCTCTCATTGAACAAGGTCATAAAAACATTGGTTTTGTGATCGGACCTTTAAATAATCCAATTAATCAGGAACAAAAATTAGTGGGCTATAAGGACGCGCTAGAAGCATCAGGCATTGAATACCAAGAGGACTATGTCATTGAAGGCGATGAAACGTATGAATCTGGCCTTGAGGTTTGGAGTAAATTCAATGAGATCGAAGACCGTCCGACAGCTATTATCGCCGGAAATGATGATATGGCCATTGGCATTATGAATGGGGCACAAGATCAGGGAATTTCCATTCCAAATGAACTAGAAATTATTTCTTCTGACGATACGAAATTAGCTACCATGGTACGACCACAACTTTCTTCAATTTCTCAACCTCTTTATGATATTGGTGCAGTCGCCATGCGATTACTAACAAAATATATGAACAAAGAGGAAATCGATGAAGGAACTGTTTTACTCCCACATCGAATTGAATATCGTGACACAACGAAATAAACAGCAACACGTTTAAAGACCATTTTCTTTTCATATGTTACAGACAGATCCAAATCATTGCGATTTGGATCTTTTTCTGAAATTTAAATAGTGTAGGGAGTGCCGGAAACCGCAGGATGCGGGGCAGAACAGCATTGCGAGCAGGTTATCGTATCTTTAGCTGTTCCATCTTAAATCATGGCTTGCGTTTCTGTTCTTGTCTAACAAAATATAATGCCCGTTCTACTGTCTGTTCGTTTTTTTCTTCGATATCTAAGCGGCGAGGGATGGGATCGTACATGTCGTCTGGGTCATCCCACTCCTTAAGTAAAGGGACAGGGGCCTTCTCTTGCCAGTTTTCAATCCACTCTTTGGGCAGGGGACCAGAGACCTCTGCATGTTCCGTCATTTCTAGCCAAATAAACGACCAAGCTCTTGGAACGACTCTCCATATGTCATAGCCGCCACCACCAACAGCTATCCATTTTCCATTACAGTATTGATGAGCAAGCTTATGAGCGAGCTTAGGAATGTTGCGATATGTTCTCATCGTCGTAGAGAGATGGGTTAATGGATCGTGATAGTGTGCATCCACTCCATTTTGCGTTAGGATAATATCAGGTTTAAAGTATTCAGCTATTTCCGTAATAGAAGTCGAGTAAGCGTTTAAAAAAGAATCATCTTCAGTAAAAGCATCTAGCGGAATATTGAAAGAATAACCATATCCACGGTCCTGTCCCCATTCATTGACATTTCCTGTTCCCGGGAAAAGATAACGACCTGTTTCATGTAAGGACAATGTACAGACAGCATCATCATCATAAAAAGAGGCTTGAACACCATCCCCATGATGGGCATCTGTATCAATATACATCACTCGTGCATTATATTTTTCGCGTAAATATTTTATGGCCACTGCACTATCATTATAGATACAAAAGCCAGAAGCCTTTCCACTAAAACCATGATGAAGTCCGCCGCCAAGATGAAGGGCATGAAGAGCTTTCCCCTGCATAACCTGATCGACTGCTGTTAAAGTGCCTCCTACCAGCCTGCTACTTGCTTTATGCATATCTTGAAAAATGGGCGTATCCTCTGTACCAAGCCCATAGCTTTCCGCTTGATGATTAGGAAGCTCTCCAACACTAGCCATTTTGACCGCTTCAATATAAGGTTTCTGGTGGTTGAGAAGTAATTCTTCCTCGGTTGCCATACGTGGAGCTACAATATCTTCTGGACTAATCGCGTTTATTTTTTTTAGTAAATCTAACGTTAACAATAATCTCTGCTGGTTAAAGGGATGATGCTTGGAAAAACGATAGGCGAGTAATTCATCAGAATAAATAAAAACAGCATCTTTTTTCATGTCACTCATCCAAACCAGCGATATTTGGCCAAATCACATCAAGTCCAAACTCTTTCAAAGTCTGCACAAGCTTAAGGGGATTCATAGTAGCGACCCTAAATACCAGCACTTTATGGTCCATATTATGAGAATCAGGATAAACCAGAACACTTAAGACATTGATTTGGTTATTTTTAAAAATAGACGTAACTTCATGTAAGATACCCGCACGATTGGGAACTCTAATTTCGATTTGTGAGCCAGGTTGATCTGCGCCAGTTAACTTTACAAGCGTATGTAATAAATCAGTACTTGTTAAAATGCCAATAAGTTTATTGTTTTGGACAATCGGAAGGCACCCAATGCGATGGATGTAGCATAAAGAAGCAACCTCTTCAACAAAATCTAGCGGATGCCCCGTGATTACCTCTGTGATCATGATAGTTGATAATGGTTGTTCTAATAACTCCTGCGCCTTATCACCTTCCAATAAAACAGGTGTAGCGGCTTTAATATCTCTTTCTGTTACAAGTCCAGCAATTTCTTGTTTATTGTTCAATAATGGCAAATGGCGAATTTTAGCATCATGCATCAGCTCAATCGCTGATCTTAGAGAATGATCGGGAGTAAGGGTTATAACATTTTTTTTCATTATTTCTTCTACAATCAATCCAGTCAACTCCTATTCTAGTATATGTAAAAATGGCCAAGTCAGCTTAAATGTGCTGACATCAATTACTAACGTCCGCCACTGAAGGTTTAATACGTAGTCGATTTCCTTTATCACGAAGCGTCTGTTTATAGAAAATCGTTAATACATAAAACGATTGATAAACCGGATATTATCAAATTTTTGGACAGATTCTGGAGGCACTCTTTTACCAACACGGACCATTAAGCAATTGGCTGGATGAGAGGTAATCTCGGGATCATCTGTTGCATACCATACAAGGCCGCCTGAGCTCATCATTTTCTCCATTACTTTTCGGTATTCCCACACATTTAATCCAGTCCCTTTAAGATCCCAGTGCCAATAATATTCTGTTGTGATAATAATATAATCCTCCATTGCATCATCCATCATGGATACATTTAGCAATGCCTTCCCAACACCGGCACCGCGAAATTTGGGGACTACTTCTATCGCACCTAGCTCAATTAAATTTTCAAGATTTCCTTGCGACCAGCGTTCAAGTGGATCAGGATATAAGAAGGTGACATAGCCAACAACTTGATTTTCTTCGCGAGCGATAATAATACGTCCTTCAGGGAGATCAGCAATTTCAACTAGCGCTTCCTGTTGCTGTTTAGCAGGCCTAAAAGCGACTAAGTCCTCATGAAACGCTAAATTTGCCAGCGTATCTCCTGATATGGGACCTTCAATCAGCAAAGTTCCATTATTGCTCTTAAGCTGTCTAGCATTATATGTTTTTTTGTGATCCATTTAAACCCCTCCTTTCAGATCGATTAACATTAAAAAATGATTAAATATATTGTGAAAAAATTGTGAATGAGTTAGTCTTATATTATAATAGTATACACCATTTATAGTAAGCGTATACAGTGAAAGCTATTTTAAAATAAGAGAATGATAGCTTATACGCTACTATAAGAGTGGTGAATGTAAATCGAACAAAAGGGAGTTGTCAAGAAATGAACTTGGAAGCGTTACCGGTTGTTCAAGGTAAATACAATCTAGTAAACTACAAGGATACTTGCGCAAATTTTGATTGGGCTGATACTGAGAAGCAGTTCTCATGGTATGAAACAGGTCGAGTCAATATGGCTTATGAAGCCATTGATCGTCATGCGGAAACGTTTAGGAAAAATAAGGTTGCTCTTTATTTTCGTGATGATAATAGGGAGGAAAAATATACATTTCGTGATATGAAATTATTGACGAATAAGGCTGCTAACGTTTTGAAAACGCATGGAAATGTTGAAAAAGGAGATCGAGTCTTTATCTTCATGCCTCGTTCCCCTGAATTATATTTTGCCACATTGGGAACGATTAAGCTTGGTGCGATCGTCGGTCCTTTATTCGAGGCTTTTATGGAAGGGGCCGTGAAAGATAGATTAGAAGACAGTAAAGCGAAAGTGCTTGTGACGACTCCAGAATTACTTGAAAGAGTTCCAGTCGAAGAATTACCTGATTTGAAGACTGTTTTCCTGGTAGGAGAAGATGTTGAAGAAACAGAAACGCTTATTGATTTTCAAAAACGTATGCATGAAGCAGATCGCGATTTAGATATTGAATGGGTGGATCGGGAAGATGGCTTAATTTTACACTATACTTCTGGTTCAACTGGTCGCCCTAAAGGGGTCCTTCATGTTCATAATGCCATGGTTCAGCAATATCAGACAGCCCGTTGGGTATTAGACTTGCAAGAAGAAGATGTCTATTGGTGTACAGCTGATCCAGGCTGGGTAACAGGTACATCGTACGGGATTTTTGGCCCGTGGCTAGCAGGTGCATCAAATGTGATTGTAGGAGGACGGTTTAAGCCAGAAACATGGTATCAAACCTTAGAGGATTTTGGTGTGACTGTGTGGTATAGCGCTCCAACGGCATTTAGAATGTTAATGAGTGCTGGTGATGAGCTAGTAAAACAATTTGATCTTTCAGAGCTTCGCCATGTGTTGAGTGTAGGTGAACCGCTTAATCCGGAAGTGATTCGCTGGGGATCAAAAGTGTTCAACAAACGGATCCATGATACGTGGTGGATGACGGAAACAGGGGCACAATTGATTGTGAATTTCCCTTGCTTAGAAATTAAACCAGGCTCAATGGGGAAACCAATCCCAGGCGTAGAAGCCGCGATTGTAGATGATCAAGGAAATATCTTACCGCCTAATCGGATGGGGAACTTAGCGATTAAGAAAGGTTGGCCTTCTATGATGCGTGCGGTCTGGAACAACCAGGCAAAGTATGATTCATATTTTCTACCAGGAGGCTGGTATGTTTCAGGTGATTCTGCCTATGTGGACGAAGATGGCTATTTCTTCTTTCAAGGGAGAGTCGATGATGTCATCATGACATCTGGTGAACGAGTAGGTCCATTTGAAGTAGAGAGTAAAATTCTTGAGCACCCAGCTGTAGCAGAAGCAGGGGTAATTGGAAAACCTGATCCTGTTCGCGGTGAAATCATTAAGGCATTCGTTGCTCTACTTGAAGGAAACGAACCAACAGACGAATTAAAAGAGGATATTAGACAATTTGTGAAAAAAGGTCTTGCTGCACACGCAGCACCCCGTGAAATTGAATTCCGCGACAAGCTGCCGAAAACACGAAGCGGGAAAATTATGCGCCGGGTCCTAAAAGCCTGGGAGCTTGATTTACCAACAGGCGACCTATCCACAATGGAAGACTAGACTAGAAAAGCGCAAGCGCCTGTTTAGCGACGTACAAATTTAAAGACTTTCGACGAGATAAAGGAAACACGAGGAGTCCGCAGGACGAGTCGATGTTGACTTATCGTAGGAGGAAGACGTAAATTTGCTAGTCGCTAGGCGCGGTAGCTAGCCAAAGAAAAGCGGAAGGCGGTTGCAATAAGGGACATCCGACTGTGAAAAAAGTGGTTACTCTTTTATCAAGGGTAACCACTTTTTTGTATTCCGTTTGGCTAAATAAAAACGAGGCTGGGACAAAAGTGCTTTCACCAAAGAAAAAAACGAACTAGTATGGTGTATATACTCGCTCCGGAAATATACTTCGCTTTCCGCGGGCGAGTGGCAAGCCTCCTCAGGCTTCGCCTGGACTCTCACTTCCCGCAGGAGTCTACGTATATTTCCTTCGCTAAGTAATACATTGTTCGCCTTTGGAGCTTAACATTTTAGTTATGTCCAGCCTCGTTGACTCGTAGATAAAGATGGTCGGTCTATTCTTCTTCGTCCTGTTTTGGTGGATCTTTTTCCTCCTCTTTCTCTTTCTTCTTGTTTGCTTCATCTTGCTTTTGCTCTTGTTCCTTTTGTTTTGCTTCATCTGCTTTCTTTTGCTCATCTTTTACTTTTTGCTGCTCTTCTTTTTTTTTATTTGCCTCTTCTGCTTTTTTTGCTACTTCTTTAGCTTTGTCTTCTTCTTCCTTCTTCTTTTTTTCCTCTTCCTTTTTCTTCTCTTCTTCCTTATCTTTGCCAACATGATTGGACGGTTTAGATTCTCTACCAGCTACATCGACTGCGACAACATAGAATTTTCCATTTCCGACTTTTTGAGAGAGTGTACCATCGGAAAGAACAGAAGCGACTTTTTTACCACCTTCATTATATACACGATATCCAATAACATCGTGGCTGTCAGATTTACTCCAAGTAATTGTTTGGCCATCCATTTTTGCAGAAACAGTTGCTGGTGCTTTCCCATCATCCTCTAGTTTAGCATCGGCTACAACCAGTTTTTCCCATTGGGAATTTGCTGGAACGAGTTGGGAATAGTCACTCACAAAACCATAGGTGATTCGATTTAGAAAACTTTGATTGATGATCAATCCTGATTTTGTAAATTCTTTCGGTGTAGAAGATAAAGCAGCATATTTTTTTCCATTGGCTAAAATATAGCGGCCACCAGCACCTAGGCTATCATCTGTTTTATCTGGCACATATTTCGCATTATAGATATCTGAACGAACAAGTCCTGCTTTTTGACAGGCTTCAGATGGAGCCATTCCAGAAACGGCACAGTAAGAACGGTTCACAATTCCACCAGGGGCTTTAAAACGTTCTTTTGGCGCAATTAATTCTGGATCGACATCATAAGCCGCATTCATCAGGTTGGCCCAAATTCGATAATTCCGTTGACCATTATCTGTGTTGGATGTTCTATTAGAAGCATAACCAAGCCATGTTCCAAATGTAATATTTGGATTTGATCCGATTAACCAAGTATCTTTATAATCATTTGTTGTTCCCGTTTTGCCTGCCCAATCTGTAGAAAACTTTAACATTCCGGGAACAGAGGAGGCTGTTGCCCCTGGACGATTAAAGACACCGCGCATCATATCAGTCATTAAGTAGGCTGTTTGCGGGCTAAATACTTCAACAGGCTTTTTCTTATGCTCATAGACAATCTCGCCATCATGGTCTGTGATCTTGTCAACCATGTAAGCATCAACGAATTCTCCTCCATTGGCAAAGGTTGTATAGGCATTGGTATTCTCTTCAACCGTTACCCCATTGCTGATTCCGCCGAGTGCGGAGGAGAGATAACTTCCTTCTTCTTTACTAACGCTGGTGATCCCCATCTTACGTAAATATTTCGCAGGTTCCTTATCGCGAATTTTATAGTAAGTACTAACGGCTGCAGCATTATAGGAATTAGCTAAAGCTTCTCGTGCTGACACAAGACCATAGTATCTCCAAGAAGAATAGTTTTTTGGTGTATACGTTTTTCCTGATCCATCAGGAAAACTATACGGTAAATCCGCAATTACAGCACCTGGAGCACTTTCTCCCATTTCGATCGCTGGTCCATATACAAGCAAAGGTTTCATACTTGACCCATTTTGTCTGGGTACACTTGTTGCGTAATTCCATTGATCCTGTTTGAAATCTCGACCTCCAACAAAACTTAAGATTTTCCCTGTTTTATTATCAATTAAAATCGCCCCGACTTGCATTGGATCGTCGACTTCTTCCATTTTGCCTGTCTCCAAATTTTTTCGTTCTCTTTTAAAGGTAGGTCCAAAGTTCTGGTATTCACTCGTTGTCTTTTCAAAAGCTTCATATAACTTTTTATTAATGGTTGAATGAATTTGATAACCATTTTGTCGAATATCTCGGTCAGCTAAAGTTACGTACTTCTGTTTTAAGTCTTTATCTTTATCTAAATCTTTCTTTTTATGGCCATCCTGTTTCGCGAGTACTTCTGCTAATATGTCAATCGATCTTTCTTCAATTTCCGCCATTAAAGCAGGGTACTTGTCATAAGATCGTGGCTGCTTAGGAATGAAATCCTTTGTGATGTCATAAGCGATGGCATCTTGATATTCTTTTTCCTTAATATAGCCTTCTTTTTTCATTCTGTTTAAAACGGTCTTCATTCGATTTATCCCTGGTTCTAGTAGCTCAGGCTCTTTTATCTCTCCCTGGTTTGTAAAAGGAGTATACCTGAATGGACTTTGTGGTAAACCAGCAATGAAGGCTGCTTGGGGGAGGGTAAGATCCTTTGCATCCACACCAAAAATTCCCATTGCGGCTGCTTGTACACCGCCAATATTTTGTCCAGTAGAATTCCGCCCAAATGTCGTGACATTCAAATAGGCTTCTAAAATTTCATCCTTATCCATAAAACGTTCAATCCGTAGGGCAAGCAAAACTTCTTTTGCCTTTCGATCGAAAGAAACTTCATTTGTAAGAATTTGGTTTTTTATCAATTGCTGTGTGAGTGTACTTCCTCCTGATTGCACAGAGGAATTCGTAAATTCTTGGAATACGGCCCTAAATAGAGCTTTTGGTACGACTCCTTTATGCTCGTAAAAATATTCATCTTCCGTTGCAACTACAGCTTTCTTTAGGTTATCGGAAATTTCGTCAATTTTAATTTCTTCCCGGTCAATATCAGCCCGTAATTTCCCTAATTCTTTATTTCCTGCAAAATAAACCGTGGAAGTTTCCTCATACTGGTGAACACTTTTCACCATCTCTTCTTTTGCTAACACCTTTTGGTCTTTAACAAGTGAGGCAAAATAACCTAATCCAATACCACCTGCAAAAGCTCCCCCAATAATAAAGACAATGATAAACAGCAGTAGAAGATTCCAAGTTACACCATAAGTGACCCTTGCTCCTCTTAAGATCGATTTATAATGAATTTTGGAAGCAAATTCTTTGATACTCTCCCAAATTTTATGCACTTGGTCTTTCATTTTTCATCCCTCCCAAAATCATTCCTATTATAGCATAATTCATGGATAGGAATGGTAGAGTAAACGAAATTTTTGTGGGAATTTGACATTCTTGTTGGAATATGGTTAAAATACGTTAAGTTCATTAAAAAACATACTTGCTTTGATAGGAATAAGTAGTGGGCTGTCCCTGTGATTAGAGAATCGATGGTTGGTGCAAATCGATACAAACAGTCGAACGAATTACCTCCTTGAGCATTTGTCGTGAAGAATGATTAATAGCGACAAACGGTTTAATGCCGTTATATATGGAGAGCGGGGAAGCGAGCAATCGTTTCTCAAGTTGGGTGGTACCACGATAATAATTCGTCCCTTCGTTTTTACGAAGGGGCGTTTTTTATTTTTTTGAAAGAGAGGACAGAAGATGAGTACATTATTAGATGATTTAAAATGGAGAGGTCTCATTTATCAAGAAACGGATGGGGAAGGTTTAGCAGATACATTAAATAAAGAAAAAATATCTTTATATTGTGGTGTGGACCCAACCGCGGATAGCATGCATATCGGCCACTTGCTGCCATTTCTTACCCTTAGAAGATTTCAGACGCATGGACATCGTCCTATTGTTTTGGTTGGTGGGGCGACAGGATTGATTGGCGACCCTAGTGGGAAAAAGGAAGAAAGAAAGTTGCAAACGATGGAACAGGTCGAGCAAAATGTGCAAGGGCTTAAAAAGCAGCTCGAGCAAATCTTTGATTTTCAAGGGGAAAATGGGGCAGTCCTAACAAACAACTTTGATTGGGTAGGACCAATGGATTTGATTACTTTCTTAAGAGATTATGGGAAAAATATTGGTGTTAACTACATGCTGGCCAAGGATACGATTTCATCACGATTGGAGACCGGAATCTCATTCACCGAATTTACGTATACCATTCTTCAAGCGATTGATTTCTATCAATTGTACGAAAACTGGAACTGTAAAATGCAAATTGGTGGTAGTGATCAATGGGGAAATATTACAACTGGCTTAGAAATGATTCGAAAAATGGCTGGAGAAGGTGCGAAAGCATTTGGGATGACGATTCCTTTGGTAACAAAGGCAGATGGGACGAAATTTGGTAAAACAGAGAGTGGGGCCATTTGGCTTGATCCAGACAAAACGACGCCTTATGAATTTTATCAATTTTGGATTAATACATCTGATGCCGACGTGATCAAATATTTAAAGCTATTTACCTTTTTGGATAGACCGGAAATTGAAGAGCTAGAGAAATCAGTACAATCAGAAGCCCATTTAAGGAAAGCGCAACGGACATTAGCAGAAGAAATGACGCGATTAATCCATGGGGAAGAGGCCTTACAGCAAGCTATTCGCATAACGGAAGCTTTATTTAGTGGAAATTTCGCTTCTTTAAATGCAAAGGAAATAGCCCAAGGTATGAAGGATGTCCCTACATTTGAACATGAAAAAGGAATGGAAACTGGACTAGTCGAAATTTTAGTGCAGGCAAAAATTTCACCTTCCAAACGTCAAGCAAGAGAAGATATTCAAAATGGTGCAGTCTCCATTAATGGGGAGAAAATGACGGATGTGCATTATATAATAGAAGAAAGCGACAAATTGGATGGGAAGTTCACTGTCATCCGACGAGGAAAGAAAAAGTATTATTTGCTTCAATATAAATAAGAAAAACAGAAGGGATATGGAGAACGGCGTAAAGCATAATAATGGCTGTGCCGTTCTAATCCCACATAAGAAGTTTGAGCCTTCAAAAAAGATATAGGTGGAGCGAAGACACATGGATAAAGCCGTTATTTTAGATAAAACACGGGACTGGGTCTATCAAAAATTGAAAGCGGATGCAAGTGGACATGATTGGTGGCATATTGTTCGAGTTACTCAAACAGCCAAAATCATTGCAGAAGAGGAAAAGGCAGATATATTTATTTGTGAATTAGCAGCCTTATTGCATGATATAGCTGATACCAAATTATATGAGAATGAGACAGAACAAATTGAGCAAATAAAAAATTGGTTAAAGGACCTAATAGTAGAAGATCATACGATAGCAAGCGTTATTGAGATCATTCGGACAATGTCATACAGAGGGGGCGGGCGTCCACCAATGAAGACAAAGGAAGGGAAAATCGTTCAAGATGCTGATCGACTTGATGCAATTGGAGCTATTGGAATTGCACGTACATTCGCTTTTTCAGGAGCTATGGATCGATTAATTTATGATCCTACAGAAGAATGCGAACCTCCTCATCCATCTCAACACCTTCAAATTGAAAATGCTAGCACCATTCAACACTTTTATGATAAATTAATACATTTAAAAGATTTAATGAATACGGAATATGCAAGGAGAATGGCGGAAACCAGACATAATTATATGGAAGGATATTTAAAGCAGTTTTTTAAAGAGTGGAGTGGTGAGCTTTAAACTTAAGGAAGTGGATGTTTGCGAAGCAAAGATAAAGGGAAAACCATCAATAAGTTAAGATAAACTGAATAGATCACTAAGCTTGATAGAAATGGATCAGGCTTTTTTTATTTTAATGAGATAGAAATTTTTATAAAAAAGGAGAGGAAAAACATCTTAAATCATCACGATAAAAACGCCTTTGTGAATGAACTGGGTTGGTTACTTCGTGAGTACTGGCAGGCCCCTGCCCATTTGCGTGCCGTTATACTTGAAGATATATTGCTATTATGTAATGCCATTCGTTCGACAGAAACGTAGAAGGACTTCACATATGCATCCTTTTCGCTTATCCGCCCCTGATTCATACCTTATTAAAATTTTCAGATCATAAATATCTCCCTTCCTTAATATACTGTTCCTTAGAGGGTATATGCACTGCTCTGGAGGGAGAAACGATGGCGACAAGACCACCTATTTTGCGACCAGGTGATACGATTGGAATTGTGACATTGGGGAGTCCGTTAGACCGGAGTGTAATTGATGCGCGAATAAATACGCTCCTAGATATGGGGTTTACAGTCGTATTGGGTCAATTTGTCTATGCTCAAGATGGCTTCCTTGCTGGCACAGATCAGGAACGTGCGTCTGACTTGATGGCTATGTTTGAAAATGATCAAGTCAAGCTAATTTTGCCTACTCGAGGTGGTGTTGGCGTTGCGGGCATTCTTCCATATCTTGATTATGAAATCATTCGCCGTCACCCAAAAATTATAACAGGCTATAGTGATATGACGATATTATTGAATGTCCTTTATCAATATGCCGATTTAATCACATTTCAAAGTCTAATGCTGATCGACTTTCAACTGGCTACACCAGCTTATAATTTCGACCAGTTTTTTATAGATACGTCAACCCTCACGGCCCCTCGGCTCATTGTTAATCCACCCGATATTCCACTTATAAGCCGTGTTCCCGGGAATGTCACAGGTCCCATTGTTGGAGGGAACTTAGCCTCCTTTGTTGATAACTTAGGAACCCCTTTTGAAATAGACACACGAAATAAAATCTTATTTTTGGAAGAGACGCATGAACCCATTAATAAAGTCTATCGATATATGAATCATTTGAAGCTTGCTGGAAAATTTGCCGACTGTATCGGCATTGTTTTAGGCGAGTGTACAAATTGTCCAATTGCATACGGCCAGACTTACGAAGATTTAATTAATGAATTCGTTGTGCCACTAGGTAAACCGCTTATGACGAATCTCATGTCTGCCCACGGCTATTATAAAGCGTCCATTCCAATTGGTGCAATCGCCAATCTGGATACAATCAATAATACATTAACGATACTTGAGCCGACTGTTAGCCTTTAGGCTTTATCATATCTAAAAAAGAAGAGGCCATTCTCCTATAAATATCCATTCAAGAATCAAATCCTGAAGGCAATGTCCTTCAGGATTTGAATTTTTATTGTTTAGCGTACTATAAAATTGTCGGTTGTTGATAAGTTATAATTTTTAGTTTCGTCGTCTAGCTCCAACGCCCAGCGACTAGCAAACTTTCAGCTTCTGCTTGCGTAAGTCAACATCGGCTCATGTTTCGCCGTGCTGTCTAGCTACAGACGGCAGGAGCGAGAGACTCGCAGGATGCGAGTCCATCGGTGTTTCGACAGGACGTCGAGCCTTTAACCGATGTTCCGCAAAATAACCCTAAATCGCAGAAGGGGGGGAATTCACCCTTCTTCGTTTCAGAAACATTTGCAGCCGTCTTTCGCATTTCATGTATCTTTTATCTCAGGCCAACAGGATGTTGTGAATTTAGCCTTTTAACATTCAGTGGGGGGATGGAACCCCCCCACTGAATGAACTTTCACTTTATTGTGCGTTCTTGGCATCTTGGATCTTTGCGGCAGATTCATCTTCAATTACACGAAGGTACTCATTGCTATCCATACCTGATTCTGAGTATCTTCTAAGATCTAAATCAACATATTGGTCCCACTGACTAATTTGCTCAGGTGGTGTTGCTGGCGGATGGGTAAAAATGGAAGCTACATTTTTATCGTGTGTTGATTCATAATCTTGGAAAAATGAATCTAGGACACTTTCGTTCGTACTTGAAGGTCCGATTCCATTGCGAGAAGCCCATTCTTGGTATTTATCCTCTGTAAAATAAGTGATCACGTCAAAGGCAGCATCCTTATGTTCACTCTCTGGGTTGATGCTTAAACCGATAATACCGCCATCTGGCCGGTGACTTACCGCCGGACCATTATCCCAAACTGGTATGGGAGCGACATCCATATTTAAACCTTCGACATCTTTCCACCAGTTTAATCCTTGCACAAATGCCGTAACCATGGCTGTTGTTTGATCCCCGTCAAACTTGCCTTGATCGAAAGCCTCCACATCACTTTTTCCTTGAATATCTAATATTTGATCAATTAGATCAAAATATTGGCCGAATTCTGGTTGATCAAATAGTACTTCACCAGTTTCCGGATCTGTTTTATTCACTGATAACTGTTTAAGAGGCGTCTCTGCATCGCCTAAATCAAGTCCTCGATATTGGACGCCATTTCGTTCGCCAGTTAAATTACGGGCAAGATCTAATGTTTGGCTCCATGTCATATCATCGGTTGGGTAAGGCTGCCCAAATAGATCAAAAATATCTTTATTATAGAACAATACATGGTAAATTATTTCATAAGGCAAGGCTAGTAATCTACCTTCTTTATCCTTCGAGCGGATCGAATCAAGAAAAACTGGGTTAATATGACTTACATCATATGAACGCTTTTCAATCATTTCACTTAAATCATAATCAAGCTCTAAATATTCCATCGTTTGTTGAGAAAGCTCAAAGAAAATATCGGGTGAAGTCCCACTTGCGAATATTTCTTCTAAATCTTGTTGTCCAGATCCTGCTCTCACTTGTTCTAAAGTAATGTAAGGGAACTGCTCCTCGATCGGATCTTTAAAACGTTCATTAAACATATCCTCTTCCCAATGGACGAGTACTGAGATTGTAACAGGTTCTTTTTCATCCGCTTCCTCCGTTCCCTCAGTTTCCGCTTCCCCGGAGTCAGAAGAATCTGTTGAACCTGTTGCCTCATTTTTGCTAGAACAAGCTACGCACAGTAACCCTGCACATAAGATCAATAGAAAAAGAATCGATAGTTTAGAAATCGCTTTCATTATTGTGATACCCCCAATACGATAATTTTATATTTTTCATACCCCTCCAAAAGTCAGCATTGGGCTTGTTATCTGTGCTGAAAAGGGAGGTTGTATGTATAATTAATATATGCACGTATATATGCACTTATCACTATCCTATCAATAAGTGTTCTGAATGTTTGTTGAATTAGATAGTTGTAATTCAATGAGACTGAGCAAGCTTAAAATTGATTTTCTCTACAATAAAATATTCGAAGAATAACGAAAATGATTTATCCTCGGTCAGGTGTAAGCTTTTTTTAATGTATTTAAGCCGTGTTGAGCGACTTCAAGGGCTGACTTATTTTCATAATCAGTGATAAATAATTCTAACGACAAATAGTCTTTATACCCTATTTCGGTCAGTGTATTTCCAATTGCAAACGTATCGGACATACCTTCACCAGGAAAAACTCGATCTGCGTCCTCTATTTCCTCCTTTGATGGAGAGGAAGGATAATCATTCACATGGACAATACCAATTTGATTCGCCTGTAATGACTGTAAGTTTGCAAAATTACTCCCGCCAACATACATATGGAAAGGATCAATCAGCAATTTTCCATTTGTCACCTGGAGCTTTTTTAACACCAATTGGGCTTGCTCTAATGTAGAAAGCTGCTGAGATCTTCCCCAAAATTCAAGCAGTGGTTCAACGCCTATTTTGCGCCCAAGTGTGACTAAGCGATCAAAGGATTGAGCCATTTTATCCAATGTAACTGATTTTACTTCACCGAAGGGAGGCGCAGCGATTGAAAGACAGTCTATGGATGCTAAAAGTTCCATTTCTTCTTTCGCTTGTTTGAAGGCTGCTTCACGAGTCTCTTGGTCCTCATCTGCCCATTTAAAAAAAGCAATTGCATTGATTAGTTCAAGATCATTTTTCTTTAATGCTGTTTGAATTGTTTGAATGCTTCCACCATTCTCCAAATAGGAGTCAATATCACGCATCCATAGCTCGATGCCATCGTAGCCCGCTTGTTTTGTTACTTCTATTTGTTGAATAACATCAAGTTCAAAAGGGAATAAGGTTGAGGCATTAAGGGACGTTTTAAATGGAAACATGATTCATTCCCTCCCTTTCAGCGCGTTTTTTTCATGGACGAATAGCATGCGTCCTTCTTGATTGCTTTGTAAGGCTCGTTCAATCAATTGAATATTCATTCGGGCTTCTTCTGGTTTAACCTCAAGTTCGGCGCTCTCCATAATATGCTCATAAACATTTTGATAATAATCTTGATATGCACCAGGAAGTGTTTCGATTTTCCCTTTTAAGGTTAATTGCCCAATTGATGTATAAATATCTCCCCATCGTTCTTCCGCTTCCTTTCCCCATTGCCCATTGCTAGCAGGGGATTGCCCATTGATTAATGCCCTTTCCTGAGGATCGACTCCAAATTTAATAAAGGACCCATTTTCCCCATATAAAATATAGCGGGGACTTTCAATGCGCACAAAGGGGGAAGACCTCAATCGTACTTGTAAATTGTCTTCATAACCAAGGGTGACATCAAAATAATCATGAGTCACACTATTGTTACGTTGACTCTCAATCTTGGCTGAAATGGTGTCAGGCATCCCAAAAAGACAAACAGCTTGATCAAGTAAATGGACACCTAAATCATAAAAAACGCCCGTTCCTGTTCCAGCTTGATCTCGCCAATTATTTCCTGAAGCAATTGGGTTAAAACGGTTCCATTGAAACTCACACTCTCTGATTCTTCCGAGAACATTTTTTTGTAACAATTCTTTAATAGTCATGAAGTCGCCGTCCCAACGACGATTATGAAAGACGCTAAGCATCCTATTCTTTTCCTTTGCTAATTGTATTAATTCATCTGCTTCAGCAGTTGTTGCTGTAAACGGTTTCTCTACAACGACATGTTTTCCAGCATTCAATGCATTGCGGACGAATTCTACATGATGCGTACTTGGTGTTGTTACAATAATTAAATCGATCTCGGGATCAGCATATAGCGCTTCAGCGGATTTGACAACGTCTACCCACGGATAGCGCTCCTTTGAATGCTCATTTCTTCGTTCCACCACTTTCCTTAGACGTAAACCAGGAACAGATGTAATAACAGGGGCATGAAACGTTCGGCCTGCAAATCCATATCCAATCAAACCAACCTGAAGCTGGGGCTTCACAGCGAATCACTCCTAATTTTTGTAAATTGAACATTCGGTCTTTTCGAAAAATTCCTATCAAGCTCATCTTCTTATTCCAGGTCTCTCAATAACTCACCTGCTTTCTAAAAATGACTTTTTGAAAGTGTTCGAAGCTCACAGCTGATTATGTATCATGATGTTAAAAATAATATAGCACAGAATGAAAGATTTATGTACAAAAAATAATATTAATATATATATTTAAAGTTTCGAATGAATATTCATGATTGTTAAAGCTGATATACTTTAGTATAGAACGTTCTTAAAGTGGTTGATCATGAAGGATTTTTATACGGAACTATATATGAAAATGACTTTAATCGAATGAATGCTGATGTTTCAAAATGTGATAAAGGTCCTATGTGTAGAGGGTTGATAGGGTAGTGACATTCAACCATTGAAAATTTAATTAAGAAAGATCACGAATAAAAAAAACGCTGAAAAGTAATTCGAAAATGACTGGATATAGGTGTTATTAAATTGAATATTCCTATTGACATATCAATATAGTTGATATAGTCTATCAGAAAGAAAACGCATACTTTTTTCTGTGGTATGAAGACGTTATATTGAATGGATGGTGATGCTAGAGTAGTATATTCAAAGTTTCTTATCATTGTAGACACGTTGATACTGGAATAAAGTAAAAAGCATCGTCATATATTTATTTTTGATGTTTTTGGTTTGGAAATTAGCATACTACGATCTTTAATATAATTGGAGGATGGTTATATGAATTATCAAATTGGGATGCGTATTCCCCCAAATATTGGTAAACAAGGAATAGAAAAGGTAGCTCATTGGGCAGCTGAGATAGGGCTAGATGTGATTGATGTACCGAATTATAACGCAGAAGTAAAAAAAGCCTTACAGGATGCTGGGCTTCAAGTTGGTTCAGTAGATCTAAAGAACACATCTGCTTTGCTTAACCCAGATGAATCAGTCCGAAGAGATGCAATCGAGTCAATTAAGCAACAAATGACAGAGGTAGCCGAGCGAGGAGGGAAAATTCTCTTCATGGTGCTTATTCCTCAAGATGCGAATCAGTCACGTGAGACCAGCTTTTCCATTTGGAAAGAGTCTTTTCCGGAGGTGGTAAAACAGGCTGAAGAGACGGGACTTTACATGGCTTTGGAAGGGTGGCCAGGCCCAGCTCCACAATATCCTGCGCTAGGATGTACGCCTGAAACCTTAAGAGCGATGTTTCAACATATTCCATCCAAACATTTTGGGCTCAATTATGACCCATCTCACTTAGTTCGTCTCGGTGTCGATCATTTGCGCCTTCTAAGTGAATTTGCGGATCGGATTCATTATTGCCATGGGAAAGATACTGAAATTTTACCGGAGGAACAATATGAGTATGGAACGCTGCCGTCGACTTTTGGTGCAAAATACGGCTTTTCTGACGGCTCATGGCGTTATACGATTCCTGGGCAAGGTGATGTTGATTGGGGGAAGGTAGCTGTTCGTCTAGAAACGATTGGATACCATGGGGCGATCAGCATCGAATTAGAAGATCAACGGTTTTGGGGATCATTAGAAGCGGAACAGCAGGGGATTATAAAAGCAAAGGATCATCTTTCTTTGTATTTTAAATAAAAACTTTTAAAATGAGTGGTCAAAAAGTTGAATGTTTTGGGCCTGTCTGTAGTAACTATAGAATGATCAATCTATTTATGAGGGGAAGAAGAATAATATGGATAAAATTCGCGTTGGTTTTATTGGAACAGGTGGTATTTCGAATCTGCATGGAAATCATATAGCAGCACTTGATTATGTAGACATTGTGGCGGTTACAGATCCAAATCCCAAAAATAGAGAGAATTTTCTTAAGAAGTATCAACTGGCTAATGCAAAAGAATTTGTCCATCATAAAGACATGCTGCAAGATATAGCATTGGATGCGGTTATTATTTGTTCCCCGCATACACTGCACTTTGAACAGGCTATGGATGTCATGAATCACGGGTGTCATGTACTGATCGAAAAGCCGATGGCTTGCTCGAAAAAGGAAGCGGAGGAACTGATCGACACGGCCGAAAAACTAGGAAGAGTATTACAGGTATCGTATCAACGTCATTTTGACCCAGAGTTTATGTATATCCGTGACGCCATCGCCAATGGAGAAATTGGCAAGCTAACCTCTGTTACGGCTTCCTTGTATCAGCAATGGGGACATGGATCCAATAATGTATGGCGTAAGAATCCCGCCTTATCTGGCGGCGGAATGTTAATGGATTCAGGAAGCCATATTTGTGATGTGCTGCTTTGGACAACGGGGTTATCGCCAATAGAGGTATCTACACAAATGGAAAATCATAATTCTCCTGTAGAACTAGACTCTTTTACCTCAATTCGCTTTGAAAATAATGTGATTGCTGGTTTGAACATTGTTGGCTATGCCCCAATTTGGCATGAGACTTATGCATATTGTGGTGATAAAGGTGGGATCTTCTTGGATAATGGAAAGATTACCCTCCATCGATTAGGCGAAGAGCCGATCACACCAGAGCTTCCTAAAAAGGAAACAAACCAAGACCAAAGCTTTTTTGATGCAATCCTAGGAAAGCATGAGGTTAAAGTACCAGGAAAATTTGCTAAAGAAGTTGTCAATCTAACAGAAATGATCTACGAGGCAGCAGGATATCGTCCATTAGAAGATGGAGTAGTAAAGTAGACAAAGAGATTGTTCGTATAATTAAAAAACCATGGCCTTTTATGTTCTAGTCTTTTCAAAGGCTATGGTTTTTTTGCAATTAGGCAGGATATTTTCTAGAAAGATAGAATTTATAGTATGGTGTGAGAAATCACACAAACAAGGGTGCGTTGTCTGTGTACAAGCGAGGAATGGATTGAAAGATTGCGAGCCATCAGTGGTTAGTGGCTGAGGCAAGCACGAATATACTCCTGGACATTGTAATAGGGCAAGGCTTTTAAAAAAACTGATTAAAGGGTGGAAACATATGGATAGGAAAGTAAAAATTGGTATTATTGGCAGTGGAGGCATTGCTGGCGCACATGTTCGTGCATACAAACAAATGCCTGATGTAGAGATTTTGGGGGTTGCAGATGTTATTCCAGGCAAGGCAGAGGAATTTGTACATAGGCATGAATTGACGGATACCCAGGCTTTTGATAGCCATTTAGAATTGTTGGAGTTAGACCTAGACGGTGTGAGTGTTTGTACTCCTAACATTGCCCATCATCAAACGAGCGTTGATGCTCTTCAAGCTGGAAAACATGTTTTAGTAGAAAAACCGCTTGCGATTACTCTTGAACAAGGACTTGAAATGGTGCGAGCAGGTAAGAAAGCGGATAAAATGTTAACGGTTGGATTTCAACCGCGCTATGATCCAAATATGCAAGCTGTGAAAAAAATCGTTCAATCTGAATTAGGAAACGTCTATTATATCCAAACCGGTGGTGGTCGGAGGAGAGGAATGCCTGGTGGCACTTTTGTCAATAAGTCACTGGCTGGTGCTGGAGCAATGGCTGATATTGGCTGTTATTCTCTTGATTTGGCTTTGAACGCACTAGATTATCCAAAACCACTTAGTGTTTCTGCTTTCACCTCTAATCATTTTGGGACAAATCCTGCACATCATCCAGAAGCTGAGAAATTTGAGGTTGAGGATTTTGGTGTCGCACTTGTTAGGTTGGAAGGTGGAAAAGTGCTTAATTTTAAAGTCTCATGGGCGATGCATGCAGATTCGTTAGGCCCAACACTCTTCCTTGGAACAGATGCTGGTCTGAAGCTCACTCCAGCGGGAAGTGGACCGTGGAGCGGTGTTTGGGATGGAGGCATTGGCTCCATTACGATGTTCCATGATGTCCAAGGTCATCATACAGAAAGCACCATTCCAGTCCAACAACATAATTACAACATCTTCTATGAAAAAGTTCGTGACTTTGTTGTTTCGATTAAGGAGGATAAGCCTGCACCAATTCCTGGTGAAGAAATTCTTATCAATCAAGCGATTATTGATGGGATTCTAAGATCTTCAGAACTGGGCAAGGAAGTGGATATTGCCATACCCGAGTTGTAGGAAGAAACACTTAAGAAAAATAAAATCCTTAAATCAACCCCGCCGTGTGAATGGTGGGGTTTGTTTAATGCTAGAAAAAGACATTCCAAGAAATGGTTGACATAAATCGAATAGCTGTTTAATATATTAATCGTAATTGTTACGATTTACATTTGACCGAAGAGAGTTGTGTAACGAACTCTTTCAATAAAAAATTTTACTTAACAAATCGTAATTATTACGATTTAAAGATAGATAGGAGGATAAAAAGATCATGGCAGGTATAACAAACAAGGGGGAAAGAATCTTGAAAAGCAAGATATGGATCAATGGTTTGCTCGTTATCATTTTCTTAGCCGGTTGTGCTACAAAGGAGGAAGTAGATGGGCAAGCGAATGTTGAAAAAGATGAAAAGCAAACAGAAGCAAATAATGTAGAGAAGGAAGCTGACAGCGAGCTAACAGTCACAGATGATTTAGGAAATGAGGTGACCATAGAGAAAACGCCTGAAAGAATTGTGGTTTTGTCACCATCCCATTTAAATTTATTGTATGACCTAGGTGGCGAGGCTGTTGGAAGAACGACGCTTAGTCCGGATCGCATTCCTGAAGGGGCTGAAGATATAACAGATATTGGCCACCATACGAATGTGAATGTCGAAGAAGTTCTAGCTTTAGAGCCTGATTTAGTCATCGGAAACACTACTTTACATAAAAAATTAATTCCGATTTTAGAAGATAGTAATATTCCATTTATAAACCTAGATATGATATTACTAGAGGATGTTAAACGAAATGCGAAGCTTGTTGGAGAGGTTTTAGGCGATCATGAGCAAGCTGAAGAACAAATTGCGGAACTAGAACAAAAAATAACGGCGATTCAAGAAAAAATCAATCAATATCGTGGTAAAGAAGAACCAAAAAAGGTAGCGATTTTTAATATCACTCCTAGTAATGTCACAGTCAATAGAGAAAATACCATTCCTGGTGAAATTTCCCAAATGTTAGGATTAACCAATATTGCAGAAGGTGTGCCTGCGCTTGAGGAAAATCAGACGCAAACAGCATTTAGTTTGGAAAAGGTGGTTGAGGAGGATCCAGATATGATTTTCGTTGTCCATCATGGTGAAAAATCCAAGGCAGAAGAAAGAATGGACATTGATATGAAAAATAGTCCTGCATGGTCTACCTTAACCGCTGTTCAAAATGATCAAGTGCACTTCTTACCAGGCAATTTATTCTTATCAAACAGCGGATTAAACTATGATGAATCCATTCAATATTTAGCAAAGCTTGTATATCCTGAGGCTTTTGATGATGTTGAGTGATACAGCGATGAAAAAACCAGCTTTTAAGTTGGGAAATATTAGGGAACGCCGAACATGGCGTTTCTTCATTTTATTCATCTTCTTTATTCTTGCCTGTGTAAGTATCCTATTCAGCCTATCCAAAGGGGCTGTTGACATTTCTTGGTCTACGATTTGGACATCGCTGACTTCACTTCATATGGAATCCAAACAGCAAATATTATGGAATATACGTCTTCCTAGAGTGATTATTGGTGCATTGGTTGGGGTGAATTTGGCTTTAGCTGGAGCTGTTTTACAAGGGATTATGCGCAATCCTCTAGCTGATCCGGGTATTATTGGCATTAACTCTGGTGCAGGATTAGTGGGAGTCGTCATTTTACTTTTATTTCCACATTTAGAATTCATCGTTCCAATAGGGGCTTTTTTTGGTGCAATGGGCGCTGCGGTACTTATTTATGTTTTAGCCTGGAAAAGAGGCATTCAGCCGGTCAGAATTGTATTGGCTGGTGTAGCAGTTTCCGCATTTTTAGGATCTTGGATTTCTACACTGATGATCTTTTACAGTGATCGTGTTCAAGGAGCTCTTATGTTTATGGTGGGAGGATTGTCTGCAAGAAGCTGGAATCATGTCGAGATGATTTGGATTTACAGCTTACTAGGTCTACTTTTTACTATTTTCGGTACAAGATGGATGAATATATTGCTTTTGGGGGATGAAACAGCACGAGGATTAGGTCTTTCAGTAGAACGGACGAGAATCATCATGACGGCTGTGGCATCTCTGCTTGCAGCAAGTGCTGTCAGTGTTGTGGGCTTATTAGGCTTTGTTGGACTGATTGTTCCACATGCGGCTAGATTACTAATCGGAAATGATTATCGTCTACTTATCCCTGCTTCTTGTTTTCTAGGGATTGCGGTTGTAACTTTTAGTGATACGGTTGGACGGTTGATCTTGGCACCAGTTGAAATCCCAGTTGGCGTAATTATGGGGATTTTTGGGGCGCCATTCTTTCTTTATTTGTTAAGGAGGGAAACATAATGAGCATATTAGAAGCAAAAAAGATTGATTTACGTTATGAGGAGAAATTCATTGTTCAATCCCTTGACCTTTCAATTCAAAAAGGAAAGATTTATTCCCTGCTAGGACCAAATGGATCGGGAAAAAGCACAATTTTAAAGGCTTTATCAAGGAATTTAAAAATAGAACAAGGTGCAGTGTATTTGAATGGACGGATGATTTGTGAATTGAAGGCTAAAGAGGTCGCCCAAAAAATGGGGATTCTTTCTCAGTCACCATACACACCACCTCATTTAACGGTAAGAGACCTAGTGGAATATGGTCGTTTCCCGCATAAAAAATTTTGGGAGAGACTCTCAAAGGAAGATCTTGATATTGTGAATTGGGGGATTGAGCAGACAGGATTAACGACTTTTGCCAATCGAGTTGTTAATACACTATCAGGGGGAGAGCGGCAAAGAGCATGGATTGCGATGGCGCTTGTTCAAAAACCTTCCATTCTGCTTCTTGATGAACCAACCACCTTTTTAGATATTGCTCATCAATTGGAAATTATGGAACTTGTAACATCTATTAATAAAGAATTTGGCATCACTATAGTGATGGTGTTACATGATATGAATCATGCTTCTAAATATTCTGATGAACTGATTGTATTGAAAAACGGCAGGATTTTTGCACAAGACTCTCCTACTAAAGTATTGAATAAACATACGATTCGAGAGGTTTTCGGGGTGGAGGCAGATATATGGATCGATCCGCTCCACCAGAAACCCATTTGTATTGCACAAGCATTAGCGTAACATCTTAGATTAACGATAAAGACATCATCAATCTAATGGGAGATGAAAAAATTGAAGAGTGATAGAGTGTATTATCCTTTTACCGCGATTGTCGGGCAAGAAAATATGAAATTAGCGCTTTTATTAAATAATATTAATCCTGCTATTGGCGGTGTTTTAATTAAAGGGGAGAAGGGAACGGCGAAATCGACAGCTGTTCGCTCTTTAGCCGATTTATTCGGCCAGCTTAAGGTTGTTGAATTACCATTAAACGCTACAGAGGACCGAGTGATCGGCACATTAGATATAGAACAGGCGATAAAACATGGGGAGAAAAAATTCGAACCAGGTATTTTATATGAAGCACATAAGCAAATTTTATATATCGATGAAATTAATTTATTAGATGATCATATTGTGGATGTATTATTAGATGTTTCCGCAATGGGTGTCAATACAATCGAAAGGGAAGGGATATCGTACGCACATCCTGCACAGTTTATCTTAATTGGGACAATGAATCCTGAAGAAGGTGATCTCCGTCCACAGTTATTGGATCGCTTTGGATTATCTGTGGAGGTAACTGGTGAGCAGCAAATAGATAGGCGAGTACAGGTGCTTCAAAGAAGATTAGCCTTTGAAGAAAATCAAAAGGAGTTTCAAGAGAAATACTGTTATGAGCAAGAACGATTAGTCAAAAGGATTGAGCAGGCGAAAAATATTTTACCTGAGGTGAACGTGTCGGATGAAATCTATCAATTAATTGCTAGACTATCAATCCACCTAAAAGTAGATGGGCATCGATCAGATTTAACTGTTTTAAAAGCAGGAGTGGCTCTCGCGGCATTTGAAGGGAGAACAGCTGTCACGCCAAAGGATATTCAGACTGTCACTAAATTTGTCTATCCTCACCGACTGAAAACCACACCATTTCAGGACGAAGGAGCTGATCTGTCACAGCTAGATACATTCTTTAATGAGCTTGAGATTGTTTAAAGGGGAGGAGACAGCGGTGGATTTTCTTCATACATACCCATTTACAGCGATCGTCGGTCAGGGTCCTGTCAAGCAAGCTATCCTACTAAACTTAGTGAATCCAAAAATCGGTGGCATTCTGTTAACCGGGGAGAAAGGCACAGCAAAAACGACGATGGTACGGAGTATTTCCCAACTAAAATTGGGAAAACAAGTTATTGAACTACCACTTAGTGTGACGGAGGATCAATTAGTTGGTGAAATTGATCTTGAGAAAACCATACAAACTGGCAAGAAACAATTTAAACCAGGAATTCTTCAACGCGCCCATCAACATATTTTATATATTGACGAGGTGAATCTATTACCCTTGCATCTGACGAAAATGATCATTGATTCTCATTCATCAGGCACGACTGTGGTAGAAAGAGAAGGGATATCGACCTCTTATGCCTCTCAAACTATTTTAATCGGATCTATGAATCCTGAAGAGGGTGAATTAACCCCACAAATTCTCGATCGCTTTGGATTATACGTAAATGTAAAAAGCGAACAAGATATCGATACGAGAATGAATATTATCAAGAGCAGGGTAGCCTTTGAAGAAGATCAGGTATCCTTTATCCAAAAGCATCAAGAGGAGGCAGAAACGTTAAAAAGCTGGGTTCGAGAGAGTCAGACCCGTTGTGCTTCTATTATCGTAAATGCAGCAATGATCAGGAATGTAGCAATGATTGCTCAAGAAGCTAATTGTGAAGGACATCGAGCTGAGTATATTTTGCTTGAAACAGCGAAAGCAATCGCCGCTTTGGATGGAAGAGAAACAATCATTGCGGAGGACTTTCAAAAAGCAGCTGCCTATGTGCTTCCCCACCGTCAAAGAGAAAATCTAGCCTCTCCATCAAAGTCAAAACAGGAGCAACAACAGGAGAATATTCAAGAAGAAAAAACAAAAAATAATCATCAAGATAAACAAGAAACACACGAAAATACAAAGTCAGTAGAAAGCAATCCAACGTTAAAGGATCCCCATTCGCAGCAACCTAATTCTGATTATAATGAGGAAAAACCAACCAATGAATCTAGTTTAAATCAAGAAGAGTGGACAGCAGATATTGGAAATGAAATGGATATCAAGATTTTACAAGAACTCAAAGCATTTATCAGGGAGCAAAAACATGGAAAAGGTGGAAAACGCTCCGTTGTAAAGACTGAATGGAACAAAGGACGATATACCCGTGCCACTATTCCTCCTCACGGAAAAGTAACAGATTTAGCCTTAGCCCCAACCCTTCGAGCCGCCGCGCCTTATCAATCGAGCCGAAAGAGGAATGGGGGTTCACTTATAGCGATTGAACAACAAGACTTACGCCAAAAGGTAAGGGAAAAAGTGGTGGGCACGACCTTATTATTTTTAGTGGATGCAAGTGGATCTATGGGTGTAAGAAAACGCATAGAGGCAGTGAAGGGAGCGATCTTTTCTTTGCTACAGGATGCTTACCGAAAACGAGATGAGGTCGGAATGATATCCTTTCATCAGAAGCGCGCGGATGTTGTGTTAGAGGTTACCCGAAGTGTGGAAATGGCTTATCAACGATTAAAGGACCTACCAACAGGTGGAAAAACACCACTGGCATCAGCACTCGTAAAAGGCTATGAGAAATGGCTGCAGCTACGGAAAAAAGATACAGATGCCATCCCTTTTCTCATTCTCATTACAGATGGAAGAGCGAACCAATGCTATGAGGGCAAAGGTTCTCCATTAGAAGAAGCTTTTCAAATAGCAGAGATGATGAAAAATGAAGGTGTTTTGTCTTTAGTTATTGACACAGAGCAAAGTAAGGTCCCTTTAGGTCTAGCCAAAAAACTAGCCGATCACCTTGGCGGGATGTACACAAAATTAGATCAAATCACCTCATCGCAAATTTATGGAGCCATTAAAGAACATATTTGAAGTAAATAAAAATGCAAGTTGAAAAAGAGGATAAAAAAGGACCAGGTCGGCTAAATATGCTGGCGTGAATCGCAAACGTTCGACACTAGTATATTCTATACGACGAAAATTCTCGATGTCATTTTTTTCGGAGGCATACAGGTCGCTGGTTACAAAGGCGTGACGGTCGTGAATTTAGTTTTTGATCCTCACTTTTGAATATCCCTAAAAGGAGGGAAAGTTGTGAACATAACTATTGTCACCACATCGACAACAGCTATTAATGATCTTATTCATGCCTATGAAAGCAAATTATCGTCTGCTATAAAAATGATGGTAGATGTACAGCTTTTTGATATTGGCAGTGATAAGGAGGAGCAATTTGCTAGGAGAAAGTCGAGTGTCAGCAAATCTGACATTCTATTACTTGACTTACATGGCTCATCTCAACGATTAAACCAAATAATCATGGAGAGCATCCCGTCCACCCGCTCTTTTATTGTGCCAATCAATGGGTTTGGAGATGGGCTCCGCTCTTTTTTTAAGTTAGGAAGTCTTTCAGCAAAGGATTTTGATCAAGAACATCATGGTAGGCCATCCCAAATAAGAGAAGACAACCAATCAAGTGAAAAGCATACAGATTTACAAAACTATAGCAAAATTGTTACGTATTGGAGGCTGGCAGGAGTAGAAAATATGCACAACTTGCTTTGCTTTCTTTTGAAAGAATATGGTCAGTCGTTTGATCTGACATCCCAGGAGTTATTAAAAGTTCCTCAAGCTGATCCACCTGCGGGTATACAGGAGACAACCATATATGATCCGATCGTCGATTTGACTTTTTCCTCCTATGAAGAGTACGTACAACATACTGATTTTAATGATACAAGGCCGACGGTCGGTTTTCTATTTACAAACATTCATTATCCAGTTCGAACAAGTGAAGCCATTGCGGAGATCATGGCACAGGTAAAGGAATTTGCAAATATTCTTCCAGTCACCTATAAAAGGGGAAGCGAACAGGAAATAAAGAAGTTGCGACAATATTTTCTGGATGATCGGCAACCAAGAATCGATCTCATCTTAAACTTTGTCCCTTTTCGTTTAGGAGCTGGACCTGTCGGCGGAAATCCAGAATTAGGAAAACAATTACTAGAGGAATTAAGCGTGCCGGTTTTACATCCGTTTTTTATTACGAGAAGGATGAGGAAAGATTGGGAAGACTCCTCACAAGGAGTAACAGCTGCTGAATTTTCAGTTTCCGTTATGTTGCCGGAGTTGGATGGAAATATTGAAACATTTCCAGTCGGGGTTATGGATACAATCGAACAGAATCAGATGTTTGATGTCGACATTAAGCAATTAACATTGATTGAAGACCGCGGAGAAAAAGTAGTCTCTCGAGTAGCACAATGGCTTAAGTTGAGAAAGGAAGCAAACAAACAAAAGAAAGTTGCTATTATTGGTTATAATTATCCGCCAGGTGAAGCGAATATTTTTGGGGGGGCTTTCCTCGACACCTTTGCTTCTTTAGAGACAATCATAGAGCGTCTTCACAGAGAAGGCTATCATACACCACTGCTTACAAAAGCTGCACTACAAGAAAAGTTCATTGAGGGAAAAAGGATCAATTCACCCGAATGGGTAACAGATAATCAGCAAATTGATTTTATTCGCTATAAAGCGAATGAAGAGGTAGTGGAATGGGGACAAACCTCTGATACCATGATGACAGACGAGGGTGAATTTTACATTCCGGGGATTGTAGAGGGGAATCTATTTATTGGATTACAGCCCGCTCGCGATCTTCAGGGAGAAATAGAGAAGTCCTATCATGATAAAACTCTGCCACCCCACCAGCAGTATATCGCTTATTACCAATGGTTAAAAGAAGAATTTCAAGCAGATGTCATTATCCATGTAGGTACACATGGAACATTGGAATTTTTAGCCGGGAAAGAATGTGGGATGTCGAGTGGTTGTTATCCAGATCGATTAATCCAAGATTTACCTCATCTTTATCTTTACTATGCAGGAAATCCAGCCGAAGCAATGATTGCAAAACGCCGCTCACATGCAACATTAATTAGTTACCAGTCTCCTCCGTTCCAGGAAAGCGAATTGTATGGAGAATTCCTGCCGTTAGAGCTTTTGATCAATGAGTATCATGAAGTGGAAAGAACCAACCCTATACAAGCCAAGGAATTACAACATAAATTATTAAAAATGGCTAAAGAGCTGCAGTTTTCTGTTACAGAGGTAGAGGAACTAGAAATGGAACTATATCGAATCAAAACATCGCTTATTCCTATGGGACTTCATGTGTTTGGAACGGCCTATACAAATAAACAAGCAATGGAATATGTAAAAGCCGTGTTAAGGTTTGATCGTGGTAACTTAAAATCACTCCCAAGATTAGTCGCTGAATCTAAGCGGTTAAACTATGATCAAGTCATGGCAGATAAAAATCGCGATGAGAGAACAAAATTATATGAAGAAGCCGATCAGCTTATTGAAGCCTATTTGCTAGACCAATCACTTCTAAGTTCTTTTTCGGATGAATGGAGAGAAAAATTTTTTGAAAGCTTAGAGTTTGGGATGACGGCTTATACAGCCAGTCAACAAAATCAAAAATTAGATCATCTCATCAAAGCTTTAAACGGAGAATTTATTCCTGTTCGTCTAGCTGGGGATATGATTCGCGATCCAGCTGTTTTCCCAACAGGTTATAATCTATATCAATTTGATCCCAATCTTGTTCCAAGCGAGAGTGCGTATGAACGAGGAAAAATAGTGGCAGAAAAGACAATTGAGAAATATTTAGATAAAACGGGAAAATACCCGGATAAAATTGGGGTTGTCCTCTGGGGATTGGAAACCTCTCGTACCCAAGGAGAAACATTAGGACAAATTCTGCACTATCTTGGGATTAAAGTGACTTACCGACCAGGTATGCTAAAACAAACATATGAAATCATTTCGATCGAGGAATTAGGGCGTCCGAGAATAGATGTTGTGTTGAACATCAGTGGAATGTTTCGAGCAATGTTTGCGAATGTAATCGAAGATCTCAGTGACCTGTTTATGCGGATAAGTTCCCAGGATGAAACAGATGATGAAAATTTTATGAAAAGACATACAAAGCAAATTCTCGAACAATTACAGAGTGAAGGGATCGATCATAATTCAGCCATCGAGCTATCCTCTGCCCGCATGTTTGGTCCATCAGAAAATGAATATGGAACAAAAGTTACAAAGTTAATTGAAACAAAAAATTGGGAAGATGAAGCACAAATTGGTCAATCCTTTTTTGATAGCATGCAATATATCTATACGAAAAATTATTATGGTAAACCAATGAAAGAATTATTAACCACACATTTAGAAAAAGTAGAGCTCATTTCCCAAATACGGAGTACAGTTGAACATGAAGTTGTTGACTTAGATCATTTCTATGAATTTTTTGGTGGTCTTTCCAAATCTGTGGAAAATGTAAAAGGAAAAAAAGCGGACATTTATATCAGTGATACGACAACGAGTCAAATTGAAACAGAGGATGTTGAGCATGCGATCGCAAGAGGAATTCGAACACGAATTACGAATCCAAAATGGATTGAGGCGATGTTAGAGCATGACCATCACGGTGTACAAAAGATAAAAGATCGATTTGAGAATATCTTAGGACTGGCGGCTACAACGAATAAAGTAGAAGACTGGATCTTTCATCACCTTCATGCCACCTATATGGAGAATGAAGAACTCAAAACAAAATGCATAGAAAATAACCGTTGGGCCTTCCACCACATGGTGGAAACCTTACTAGAAAGCTCTCAAAGAGGGTATTGGGAGCCTACAGAACAAGAACTAAATACATTAAGAGATCTATATTTAGAATTGGAAGGAGATATGGAAGAAACAACGATATAGGATAAAGAGGCTGGGACATAACTAAATTGCTAACCTTCAAAGACGAACAATGTATTGCGGGGTATATGAACCTAGTAGTTCGGTTTTGGCTTGTTTGAAAACACTTTTGTCTCAGCCTCCACTTTTTTATTGGCAAAATGTCAACGGAAAAGTTGTGTATAGACAATGCGTAAAGTCGAAGAGACCTACTCTTCGGCTTTTTAATATTGGAAATATACTAGATTTAAGGTGCTTTTTTATAAAATGAAGAATAATAGAGCATTTGAAAGTCTATTAATTTCGTTGACAAATTGTCAACGAAAATGTATAGTTTATTGCAAATGAAAGCTGTGTTTTTAGTTGCGCCTGAAAGGAGATTAATATGAAAATAGAGAGCGGAGATCAACTCGGTTTTATTTTAAAGAATTTATTGGATAAACATTCCTTATCAATGAGAAAATTAAGTGAAAGAACAGATATTGATACAGCTACTATATCCCGTATTATAAGTGGAAAACGTAGACCAACACTTGAACATTTACATCTGTTTTCCCAACATTTGGATATTCCAATGAACGAACTTTTGGGGGCTGCTGGATATCCACTTGAACAAGAAGCGAATGATCAATCAGAACTGAATCAGTATGTCAAAGAGATTCAAAGCTTGCTCGATTCATCTGCTGCCAGTGGATTTTCTGTTGAGAACATTGACCGAAAATTAAAAGAGTATGCGAGTTATGCGCAAACAGAGGATGGAAAGGAAGCGATCTCTTCAGGGTTTGATGAGAAAATTAAGAAGGTTGATAGTGTAGGGCCATTTATTAACTTTCTAAAGGATTTTTTTAAGAAGTTTCAGCTGCAAAATGGTTCATCAAAAGAACTTATTTTGATAGGAAGTGCACTGTTGTATTTTATTATTCCTGTTGATGTGATTCCAGATTATATTTTTCCAATTGGTTTTATAGATGATGCCATAGCTGTGCAATTGATTACAAAAAGAATAGCAGAGAGATGAGGGAGAATAAACTTGAGAACTAAAAGACATAGATCATCATTAAAAAAAGTACTTATAGGATTCTTCCTCCTTATTAGTTTTTTAGTTGTTTTCCTTGTTATTTATAGTGTTAGCGAGTATCAAAAAGGGCTAGCAAGTAATGCTGATGAAAAGGAAACGAGCGACATAGAAGAAACAACACAAGAACCATTTGAAGGAGAAGAAGTCCAATTTGGGGAAGTAAAGATACTACTGATCGGGAGTGATGCAAGGAAAGGAGAACAAGGACGATCTGATACGTTGATGATTGCTTACTATAATCAAAATACCCACCGGATAAAACTTGCTTCTCTTATGCGAGATACGTATGTAGAGGTTCCAGGATATGGCATGCAAAAATTAAATGCAGCTTATTCTTTTGGAGGGCCCGAATTAGTTAGAAAAACGATCAAGCATAATTTTGATCTAGATATTAATTATTATGCCCTTGTTAATTTTACCGGATTTCCAAAATTAGTGGATTTAGTTGCTCCGAATGGCATAGAGGTTGAGGTAGAAAATGAAATGTCAACAGGTATTGGGATGACGTTACATCCTGGAAAGCAGACATTAAGCGGAGAGAAGCTATTGGGCTATGTTCGCTTTAGAAAAGATAATTTGAATGATTTTGGCCGTGTTGCAAGGCAACAGGAAGCACTAGAGAAGGTTTTAGCAGAAGCCGTTACCGTTCATAATATCGTTCAGCTTCCGAAAATATTAGGTACTGCTTCATCCTATATTGAGACCAATATTGATAATCGCATTTTACTTACAATGGGAAAAGACATCGTATCAAACAAGACAAATGAATTGGAGAAACTGCGCATCCCCATTCAAGATTCATTTACCGATCAAAATGTCGACGTAGGGGCTGTATTAAGCATTGATCTTGAAGAAAATAAACAAGCATTGAAAGAATTTTTCTCAGAAGAAAATATTGCGATAAAAGAATAGAGTAAAGTTAAGCTTAGTGATAACAAACAAAAGAACTTGATGGGGGCATTTCCTTTCAAGTTCTTTTGTTTTTCCTAGTGTAAAATATAAAACTATATGTAGTGATTTTTATCACTTATAAACACTATATATTGTGTTATTGTGAAATGGATTAGATTAGAAAGAGAGGTTCATTTGTATGAAATTAGTAATGTTTAAAACCGCGATATGCCCAAAATGTGCAGTTATTTCCAAGTTTTTACAGGACCAGGGCGTGACTTTTTCTGTGGTTGAGGCAGAAAAACAACAAAAGCTAGTTGAGAACTTTCAAATTATGTCAGTGCCTACAACTATATTGCTAGCTGATGACGAAACAGAAATAGCACGAACTACTGGAGTGAATCCTGTTGAACTAATGGAATTGGTACATCAATTGCAAGAAGGAGAGATGAGCAATGTTTGAGAATACAGAACAAATTATCCGGAAATTCACATCGACTGCTGATGATAAACAATCTGATTATCTAAAACATGAAAATAGCAACTATGTCTATTCACTACCATTATTACGCCATAATTTGAATAATCATGCTGAGGAGGAATTTTTGTTTAACCATGTGCTTCCTCCAGAAATTAAAAGATTGTATGACGAAGGGGTTATCTATGTTCACGATAAACAGCTGGCACCATACTGTGTGTCGATCAGCTGTCTCGATATTGCTTCAAAAGGGATTCCATCACTTGCTAAAAATATGATTTCATCAAAACCAACGACACGCCTATCCACTTTGATAAGACATTTTAGTAATGTGGTTACTCTAATTTCCCAGCAAGTTTCTGGTGCAGTCATGCTGGCACAGCTTTCTACCGTTGCTGCTTCCTATTTATACGATGAAGAACAGAGAGGCCAGTTTTATACGGACGATGCCCTGAAACAGTTATTCCAAAGTTTAATTTGGGAATTAAATATGCCGCTTCGTTCCGGGGCGCAAAGTAGCTTTTCAAATATTACACTAGAGTTCGGTAAGCCTTCCGAAGAAATCAAACAGGAGTATATCGTGATTGGAGGAGAGTTACGTTTCATCGAGTATCAAGATATCCCACATACTTATTTCGATCGCATCAATCAGGCAATTATTGATGTGATGAGCGAAGGAACAGGGAATGATGGGATTCCATTTACATTTCCACTTTTGACTGTACAAATTGACGATCAGTTTCATTATGAAAATCCGCTGTTTCTCGAACTTTTGGATAAAATGTATGATTGGGGCGGAGTATATTTTGAAAATTTTAAAACAAAGCCATTTGAAAATCCTTATTATCAGCAATTAAATCCATTTATTCAAGCGAAAGATCCGCAAGTTAGCCGTAGTTTATGCTGTCGTCTGCAAATTAATCTAGAAACTCTCGCAAAGGCTGGTGGAGGGGTGTTCGGCTCATCGTCTGGTTCTACCGGAGCTGTACAGGTATTAAATTTGAATATGAACCGTCTATTACTAGAATTCGGTTATGATATGGATTTATTGAAGGAAAAAATGCGGGGCTACTTGGAAATCATGCAACAAGCCCATATGGCAAAACGGAGCTGGATCGAAAATAATAAAGAACTCTATCCAACGTTTTTTGCCTACAATCATGATCTGAAAAATTACTTTAATGTGTTTGCAGTCACCGGCATGAATGAAGGGATCGTTAATTTAGGCTACCCTAATGGGATTAAAGATGAAAAAGGAAAGTTGATTGCACATGAATTGATGCAATATATGACCAATGTGATCAATGAGTTCATTGTTAGAGATAAGGTGGCTTGTGGTATTGAGTATGCACCAGCTGAAAATGCCGCCATAAAACTAGCCCGCCATGATCTTAAATGGGCAGGGGAGAATGGCCATGATATTTTTGTGCAAGGTGAGGGGGAGAACCCATACTTAACAAGTGGTTGCATGACACCTTTTTCTGAGGAGGATTTCTTGGAACAATTGGAGAATAGTGCCGAATTTCAAGGCTATGCCACCTCAGGAAGTGTACTCCATCATTTTCTAGAATCAAAAGTGTCTCCTGCAAGATTAGCTCGTTATATAGATAAGATTTTTGAAAAACCAATCAACTATATCACCTTAACGCCAACGATTACATCTTGTATGAGCTGTGGTCAAAAAATCATTGCGGAGGATGGGAAAAATATTGAGCAATGTCCAACTTGTGCCTCAACGGACATCGCTACCTTTAGTAGGGTGATTGGTTATCTGAAAATGATTTCCCGCCATACTATTCATGTTGATGAAAAAGGGTACTATGAGGGAAAATATAATTTTTGGTCAAAAGCGAGAAGACATGATTGGAATGGGCGCAAGCGACTCAAAGAAGATACGCTGAAGGGGGTCAGCCATCCGTAAAGGGCCCTTTACGGATAATACATGATGAAATTCTATCAGAACTTTATTCGGACCTTTACTGATGTGCCAAACCACACGACCTTACTGGTCCATTCTTTATCAGGGTGCCCATTACATTGCTTCGGATGTCATAATTATGATGAAATCATTGCTCAAACACCTGCAAAGTATAAAACGGCTGATGATTTGTTTCTATATTTGGAAAAAAGCGGATTTTTATTTGATGCCATTATGTTTAGCGGAGGAGAATTTTTAATTGATCCTTTTATTGACATACGAGCTGTCCTTCAAAGAACACGGGAGCTGTTTGCTGGCAAGATCATAGTTACAACCAGTGGATTGTACCATAGAAAAGTACAACAGCTATATAAAGAAAAGCTTGTGGATGGGATCCATATTGATATGAAATTACCCTATCATGTACTCGATCCCGAAGCAGATCAATCAATCTTTCAAGATATCATGGGTATAAAGCCATCCAGAAAGATGGTAGAAAATTTACTTGCAAGTATTGATCAGGTCATTACCCATAATTCGCCACTGGATCAAGTCCGCACAGTGAAATATCCGATCCTTGATGAAGGTTTTTTTGAAGAGATTCAACGTTATATTGATCAACGGAAAGCAGAACATCAGAGTGAAGTAGACTATTTTTTAAACGACTTCTTATACACTTAATTTTTTAAAAAAGCGCAGGAATTTTTAAATACAAAACTCTAGAAACGTTGGTGTAACGTTGTTTCTAGAGTTTTTAAATATAGTTCATCCATTGATTGTAGGAGTATGATCGTGGAATTTCAAAAAAATCGGCAGAAACCTAGGACAAACTCTCTTTTTTCGACATAAGATGTATTACATCTTTTATGAAGGGAGGGATAGGTAAATGAGCAAAGAACATGATAAACATGGTAACAATAATGATGTAGAAACTATATTCTATCCCACAAAAAATATTGTAAACACGACTACAAACAGAAAAACAATTAGACGTGTCCATCCAACCCACGTAAAAAATGTTAATAAGAACATCACCAGGATTGAAAACTTTTTCCCAGTAACAGAATCTGAAAAAGATGTGAATATTGTAGAGAATTACAATTGTGGAAGTGATTTAGATAATCCACGTTGTAAACCTGTTAATGATGACAGTAATTGTTAATGGGGTAAATTTGTAAAAAGCATCCTAACGGGTGCTTTTTCTTGGATATCGCTTGCGCTTTTGTTTATACTCTTTGTTTAATGAAGTTAATTTGTCCTCGATGATTAATCTCATCTTCAAAAACATGAAACCACTTAAAAAAACGGTTGATAGGAGTATCTTGATAATATTCGTCGATCGTATGTAACCATTCATCGTCAACTTTCTTGAAGTGGCGAAGGGTATTTGTTCTTACATCATCTAACTTATCAATATAGTACTTCAACGTATTCCCTCTAATCTTGTCTCTTCCTTCTTGACCTAGTCGAATTGCAGGCCCCCATTGATCCATTTCCTGATCAGTCATTTCCCTTTCTTCAAACGTGTTGACAAAATAGGCATATTCAATCGCAGCAATGTGGAGTAATAATGCCCCAATTGAATTGCTATTAGCATCAATCAATGTATCCAATTCTTTTTCAGTTAATCCCTCTACACTGTTAAGAGTTATATTACGAGTGTAATTCATCATACAAATCAAGTAACTAATTTGCTCTGTGTAACTATCATCAATTTTTGTAATAATCAATTCATCATCCTCCTTTTAATATTGAACCTCTTTATACCATTCGATACTCTGCTATTGATTTCCTTTTTTATTATTCAGATAATTACAGCTGTATAAATCTGCACATCAATTGAATAAAGTTCGATAATTTATAAAAAAGTTTGTTACAATTAAGTTGACGGGCTAGATCGAGACAGTTCAACAAATAGGCCTGCTCTATAATCTCGTTAGCTTTGGTTGTTTACTTGAAAATCATAAAGAGGAGTGAAACTGGATGGCTGATAATGATAAGCGTTTTGAAGAGATTTATACGCAAGGAAAACTAAAAGTGACTAAAGTTATTCGTGATAATGAAACTGGGGTCATGTATATGTTGCATCAGGAAGGGTATGGTGCAGGGCTGACTGTCATGCTTGATCAAGAAGGAAAGCCCTTAATAGACAAGGATTTTAAAAAGTAATAAATATAGTTAAATTTATGCGGTTTTGAGCAGGCCTGATCTTGAACCAGCCGCTTTTATGGAGGGTTGTTATTCAAATCAAAGCAAATTTTATAAACACTTTGATTATGTGGTTCTATTAACGGCAGAGCAGGATGCAATGATTAAAAGAATAGATGATAGGACTACTAATTATTATGGGAAAAGACCAAGGGAAAAAGAAGAGATAATAGATAGTCTTAGTCGTGTACTACCGTTATTAAAAGATAGTTCAGATGTAATTATTGATACAACAAATATGGACGTAGACGTAATTTGCGAAAAACTTAAAGATTTATTATAGATAATACTTATGGTGTATTCAGTTGTTAAAGCATACTGCTACACTAAGCGCCAGTTTAGGACATTTATGTTATTTATCAGCTGGAAAGGAGGCAGTATGATTGATGTAATTGCAGGTGTGGAATTTTCTGTATATAAGCACCCCTGTCATTTAGTTGACAGGACTTATTAAGTCAGCTATCCACGTATTATTTTTAGCTCCAACCTAGATCAAATCGATTATTTCTAATGCGTATCTTGCCCAAACAAAAAAGCCCCGAAACCTTGATTAACAAGGGTTCTAAGGCTTTTAATGTTACTCTTTGCAAAGTATAAAACTTAACGTGAGTAGAACTCAACGATAAAGGCTTCATTGATTTCAGCTGGAAGTTCAGAACGTTCAGGTAAACGAGTGAAACTTCCTTCAAGCTTGTCTGCATCAAAAGAAACATATTCAGGTACAAAATTTGTTGCTTCAATAGCTTCTTTGACAACAGTAAGATTACGAGATTTTTCACGTAGGCTGATTGTTTGCCCAGGTGCTACTTTGTAAGAAGGAATGTCGACACGACGTCCATCTACAAGGATATGACCATGGTTTACAAGTTGACGAGCCTGACGACGCGTACGAGCAAGGCCAAGACGATAAACAATATTATCAAGACGCTGTTCTAGAAGGATCATGAAGTTTTCACCATGTTTCCCTTTCATTTTAGCAGCTTTGATAAATGTGTTATGGAATTGACGCTCATTTACTCCGTACATATGGCGAAGTTTTTGCTTCTCTTGAAGCTGTAAGCCATATTCAGAAAGTTTTTTACGTTGGTTTGGACCATGTTGTCCAGGCGCATAAGGGCGCTTTTCGAGTTCTTTCCCAGTTCCGCTCAAGGAAATGCCAAGGCGACGGGAAATTTTCCAGCTTGGGCCGGTATAACGAGACATAGAAGTCTCCTCCTTAGGTTTTATTTTTGTAAAATAAAAACCGATGATACAGCAATAATGGGTATTTTATTTTCATGTACCTTCGCCCTAGCAGCAGCGGGTTACAAGATACACCTCATGAAGAGGAATAAAATACAAAAACATTACGTGTTCATTTAGGCTGCATTATTTTACACAACGACCATTATATAATTATATAGCGATGAAGTCAATAAGAGAAAGCTCAAAAAGTCCGGTAAAAATGCCACTACGAGATAAATGATCTTCGACTAAGTATCGACACGTCCTGTGTCGAACGTCGAAGTCACCACAACACGCGCAAGTTCGTTGGCTTACTTCTCCTCTCCTCGGAAAAGAAAACCACTTTTCCTTCGTGCGATGCGGATTCGGGGGAAGATTTCCTTATGCTTATGTATCTAAATGCATACATTCCACTGCTCGAAACGGCGCCGGCTCGAACTTTCGACGTACAAGATATACTAGTGTCGGTGTTGCTGACAGGACGTCAGCGCATTTAACCGACTTGGTCCTTTTTCGCCACCTTTTTGCATACTCACGTTATAAATAAATATTTTTATAATTACATAGGTAAAAAGTTCTATTTATGGTATAGTTATATATATAATTTTTTACAAAATACAAACTTAAGTGAGTACAAAAGCTTAACCCAGAGAAAAGTCTGCTGCGGGATTGCAAGGGGGCAGGTTCAAATGAGGCGTGAACAAAAAAATACCGAGTCTTTAGAGGAAATGATGTATAGAGAGTTATTCAGAGTAACAGATAAATGCCACTCATCAATGGATACGAACTTAGTGCTTGGTGAAATTATCGAAACATTGAAAAGGGTTTTTAATGAAAACGATTACTATCTCCTGCTTGCAAATGATGAAGAAGTGGATGAGGAGTTGCCGGTGAAAAGCCTTGGATTTGATTCTGCACATGATCGGGCGATAGCTGCTTATGTACATTCAACAATTGAAATCGAGACAATGGACTACCCATCCATTTATGCGCCACTGCAGGGAAAGCAAGGAGTGTATGGGGTTTTGCAAGTAACCTCTCAATTGCACTCTATATTTGAAGATATTGAAATAGATTTTATTCGCCTATTAGCGAATACCGCAGGGAATGCCATTGAAAATGCAAAGCTCTATCAACAATCGCAAAAGCTAATTGAAAATTTGCGTTTAATTGACGAAATTGTGCAAGCTTTAAATTCAATTTCAACATACAAAGAGGCCATTCGTTATTTGCATAGACAAATTACACAAATATTTCAAAGCTCTGAAGTAGGGTATGTAATTTTAAAGGATACAGGACCAATAGTTCTACAAGAAAGTTCTACATTCTTT
This sequence comes from Bacillus sp. SD088, assembly GCF_017355205.1. GTDB lineage: Bacteria > Bacillota > Bacilli > Bacillales > Bacillaceae_C > Lederbergia. The sequence continues at coordinate 125,864 of NZ_JADIJK010000004.1, read as the reverse complement.
AAAAGGAAGGCAGGAAAGCACATAGTCCATTTTATCTATGAACAGATTGGAAATGATGAAGAAAGCTTATTTATGGGAAAAACGGAAAATTTACCAAACATGCTTGAAAAAAGTGTAGGTTCTTTAATGGCTGCGTATTTTCATAGTCAGTCATGGAAGGGGTTTGTAATCCTGGTTGGAGAGGCACCTTATATGTTCACGTTTGACATGTTTCGCTTATTTCAAACGCTTGTACAACGCTCTTCTTTAAGCGTTATAAATATGTTTCTACGTGAACAGCTGGAAAAAATGGTGATTACGGATCAACTGACACAGCTATTTTCTCGAGGGTATTTAGATGAGCGGATAAAAGCCTCGATGCAACATGACCGAGAGGGAACATTTATTTTGATTGATTTAGATGACTTTAAACAGGTGAATGATACATATGGTCATCAAACAGGTGATAAAGTATTGATCCAAGTAGCAGAATTGATTCAATCAAGTCTTCGTGCATCAGATACAGCCGCTCGTTGGGGCGGCGAAGAGCTTGCTGTTTACCTTCCTGGTATTTCCTTGAAAAGTGGATTAATTGTTGCTGAACGATTGCGTAAGTATATTTCAGAAAAGACTAATCCTAGAGTAACCATATCCTGTGGGATTGCCTGTTGGGGAAAAACTCAAGCGGGTAATGTATCTGACTTGTTCAGTCGTGCCGATACAGCATTATATGAAGCGAAGAACTCTGGGAAAAATCAAATTAAAATTTCGTCTTAGGAAAAGAAGAGCCTGGACATAACTAAAATGCTATGAATTAAAGAAGAACAATATATCATAGCGAGGTATATTTCCGAAGCGAATTTTATGCATGATAGTAATTCGTTTTTTCTTTAATGAAAACACTTATGTCCCATTCTCTTCTTTTTTGACCTTATAGAAACCTCTCCAGCTCTCGAACGAACTCTTCCAAAATGGTTTGGTCGGTATGATCAAACCGCTTTTTTTCAGGACTATCAATGTCTAGTACACCAAATAATTCTCCATTTTTAAAAATGGGGATCACGATTTCTGATTGTGATGCTGCATCACAGGCGATATGTCCAGGGAAGGCATTGACATCCTCTACCACGATCGTTTTTTCTGTTGCGGCTGCCGTTCCACAGACTCCTTTCTTGAAAGGAATTCGAATACAGGCTGGTAATCCCTGAAATGGTCCTAAAACAAGTTCATTATTTTCCACTAAATAAAAACCAACCCAATTAATTCGTTCTAAAAATTGATTTAAGAGAGCAGAAGCATTACTCAAGTTTGCAATTGTGTTCGGCTCCCCCTCTAAAAGAGACTTAAGCTGTTTTATGAGAAGTTTAGATTGGTCTTTCGCGTTGCCATCATAGGCTTGTGCTTTAAACAAAATTCTTCCTCCTTTTCTCCCTTTCGACATACCCTAAAGAAACTGTCGATAAGTATTGAAAGGGATTCTTCTTTTCTTACCGAAATGGTTTGTATAGGATGTTCAAAATAAAAATGATACTGCGATTTTTCGACATACAGGATGTACTATTGTCAGGCGTTTGCAATTGACGTCAGCGTAATCGTCGACTTTTTTCTTTTTGAACACGTATTTGAATAAGTAGAATTTCGATCAGAGTCCTAAAATGCATATTATTTTCTCATATTCGCTTAAATTGTTCAAGAGATTGGGGGACGGATGAATGGCAAATCGGCAAGGAACAACAAAAGAGGCAATTGTAGAAGCTGCTATTGAATTATTTTACGCAAAAGGATATAAGGGGACGACGATCCGTGATATCGCTACTGAGGCGCAGATCAATGCTGCTAATATTTCCTATTATTTTAAGGGGAAACAGGGGCTATTAGAAGAATGTCTGATCCGATTTTTTGAGCCCTATTTAACCTGTTTGGAAGAAGAAACAGGAAAATTGGATAAAGATCAAGCAGATCATTGTCTAAAAAGAGCGATAAAACGAATTTTAGTTTTTCAAAGTGAACATAAGTTACTTGCGCGTTTTGTATGGAGGGAAATCAGTATTGATTCGCAAACGTCCCGTGAAATCATCTCCACTTATTTAATGAAAGAGCGCTTCTTTCTGAAGAATTTGATCCAGGCCACTTTGAAAGAGCAAAAAATGGCGTTTCCAATTAGTATGTTAATTATTCAATTAAAAGGAATTCTCATGATGCCTTATGTCAATAGTTTATATGTATCAGAAGTTTGGGGGATGGGCCCGCATGAACCCTATTTTATTGATAAATATTATGGAATGATTAGTAAATGGCTAGAATCGTGGTCAGGTCAACAAAACATTGTAAAGTCAATTGAATCAGCTGCTTCAAACGGTTTTTAAGGAAGGGCTGGAATTAGAGACTACATTGGACAAGTTTCTCCCAAGTTCTATTAGCTGTTGCGTTCATTTTATTAGCCGTTGGAAGCTGTCTATTAGCCATTGGGCGTGTTCTATTAGCCGTTGAAAGCACTCTACTCGCTGTTAAAGTCGTTCTATTAGCTGTTGCATTCATTTTATTAGCCGTTGGCCTTTTTCAACGGCGTTTTTGCCCCTATGATAGCCGGTTTGCTTAATTTGATGGTTTGTTTGCCTGCAAGGCGTGATAATCGTTGTCACGCCTTTAGCCTTTTGTGCTTTTGTCTTTTTTTCTCTTATTTATCTCCTTTTTCTACTACAAATTCATAACAATACCCGGATATCTTTGTCAGTATGACTTACATCCTATACGTCTAAATCCCCACTAATTAAAGTTTCACCGTATTTTCTCGTAAAAAAATGCTTTTAATAGTCAAAAATTGTCGTTGACATGGTATTATAGAGGAATATAACACAAAATTTAATTTCATTTACATATAAATGCATACAGGAATGACTGAGAAACAGGGGGCTTACAATGAATTACGGTGTGGAGATTTTAATATCTGCAATATTGATCATACTAGTTTTATTCGTAGTGGGATACATAATAAGGAAAAAATATTATAAAGAGGTTGATCAGCTAGATTCTCAAAAATTAGAATTGATGAACCGTCCTATTGCAGAAGAAATGGCGAAAGTGAAGCAATTGAACATGACGGGAGAAACGGAGGAAATGTTTGAACGGTGGCGAAGCGATTGGGATGACATTCTGACTGTGCGCCTACCTAAGGTTGATGAAATGATTTTTGCTTCCGAAGAATTTGCCGATAAATATCGATTTAAGCAGGCGAAAGAGAGTAATCGAAAGGTAAAAGAATTATTAGGCGTGATCGAAAAGGATATGGATGCCATTCTGAAGGAATTAAACGAGGTTGTGGGCAGTGAAGAGGAAAATAGAAAAGAAATGACTGATGTGTTCAAACAATATCAGGAAAATAAAAAATATCTTTTGGCCCATCGCCATTTGTTTGGCATAGCAGGTGAAAAATTAGAAGCCTTATTAAAATCAGTTGAGGAGAAGATCAATCATTATCAAGAATTAACAGATCAGGGCAATTATTTACAGGCTCGTGAGGTTGTTTTAGTTCTTACCTCAGAGATGGAGGAATTAGGGGCGAAAATGGAAAAAGTTCCTGATCTGCTCACTGAATGTCAGTCCATTCTTCCATCACAAGTCGATGATCTGAAAAGCGGCTATAAGGAAATGAGCCAGCAAGGCTTTATACTTGAACATCTGCAAATGGAGAAACAACTAGAAGAATTATCGAAGCAAATTGACCATTATTTGAAAGCTTTACAACAAGCGGAGGTACTGCCTGTTGAAGAAGGACTTCAAGAGGTGAAGGACAAAATAGAGACACTTTACGATTTGCTAGAAAAAGAAGTGTATGGGAAGCATTATATTTTACAAGAGGGAGAGAAAGTAGAAGATACCCTCGAACAATTGCTGGAAAAGAATAATGAAATGAACCACGAAACAAAGATTGTGCAAAATAGTTATCAGTTACAAGAGAAAGAACTTGAAATACCGAAGAAGGTAGACAAATCCTTTCATCAATTGGTGAAAAGATACGAGCTTTTACAGGCGAAATTAACTGATCAGCTGACCCCTTATTCACAATTGGAAGAAGAATTGAAGGACATTGATGAACAATTGAAACAGGTAAAACAAGAGCAAGAAAAATTTACAGAACGTCTTCATAATTTGCGCAAGGATGAATTAGACGCAAAAGAAAGTGCTCATGCATGTCAGAGAAGGATTAAAGAAATGATCCGGCTTGTTCATAATAGTCATATGCCTGGACTTCCGCCGGATTGCGAATCTCTATATGATCGTGCAGAAGAGCAAATTGGAAAGGTATATACAAGCTTAAATGAAAAACCTTTGAATATGAGTTTAGTTCAGAAATACCTTGATGAAGCAAAGGATACCGTTGATCATCTTTATGAGAAAACGGAAGAGCATATTGAAACGGCTATGCTTGCAGAACGCGTGATTCAATATGCAAACCGTTATCGTACACAAAGTTCCGAGTTAGCCGTCAATTTAGAAGAGGCAGAACAAGCCTTTCGAAGTTATGAATATACAGCTGCACTCGAACAAGCAGCAACTGCAGTAGAAAAAATCGAACCAGGTGCCCTAAAACGCATCGAGGAAATCTACGAGAGTCATGAATATTCTCGTTCCTAGCTAAAATTCGTTATCATGGGAAGAATCGAATAAAATAAGAGGAGCTCACCAAAGCTCTTCTTATTTTTTTTGAAAAAATATGATATGATTATTAACTGTGCGTGTTCAAAAAGAAAGTTAAAAAGGACCCAAGTCGCCTAAAGGGACTGGCGTCAATTGCAAACGTCCGACATTTGTACAGTCTGTGCAAGTTTTTACCGGACTTTTTGAACATCCTAACTGGAAAAATAACTAAAAAATATAGAAGGTGTCATGTTGATATACTTTGATAACAGTGCAACAACGAAGCCATATGAAGAGGTTCTAGATTCTTTTCTAAAAGTGAACCAAAATTTTTATGGGAATCCTTCATCCTTGCATAATTATGGTGGAAAAGCTGAGCAGTTGATCACAGGAGCAAGGCAACAAATCGCAGATGGAATAGGGGTAAAGCCAGCAGAGATTATTTTTACTTCAGGAGGCACGGAAGGAAATAATCTGGCTATTAAAGGAGCGGCCTTAGAATATCAAGGCAGAGGAAATCACTTGATTACAAGTGAGATTGAACATGCCTCTGTTGAAAATACATTGAAACAATTAGAAGAAAAATTCGATTTCCAAGTGACAAGATTGCCTGTGCGGGCGAATGGGCTTGTGCATCCTGACGACATCGAACAAGCGATTACGGACAAGACCATTCTTGTCTCTTTGATTCATGTGAATAATGAAGTAGGAACCGTTCAACCAATCCGAGAAATTGGCGAAAGACTAAAAGAATATTCGAAAATCCTCTTTCATGTTGATCATGTTCAAGGCGCCGGAAAATTAGCTTTGCCGCTCCGCGATTCAGGGATTGATTTATGTACATTTTCAGCTCATAAATTTCATGGTTTAAAAGGGACAGGCTTTCTTTATAAACGAAACGGAGTTAAACTTGTTCCGCTTTTAACTGGAGGGAATCAAGAGCAAACATGGAGAAGTGGGACTGAAAATACAGGCGGCATTGTGGCGATGGCCAAAGCATTCCGGTTAGTGGAGCAGAACCGCCTTCATAAAGCAGCCTCGCTTTTGCAGGTAAGAGACTATTTATTTGCTGAATTAAAAAAGCAGTCGGAAGCCATCATTCATACACCTGAGTCTGCGGCACCGCATATTATCAACTTCTCTGTAGTTGGATTGAAAGGAGAAGTACTTGTCCATGCCTTAGAAGAAGCTGGCTTTATGATTTCAACGACAAGTGCCTGTTCTTCTAAAGATAAAACATCAAGTCCAACGTTACAATCGATGGGTGTTTCGAATGAGATCGCGTTAGGCGCTGTTCGAATAAGCCTTACCTACGAGAATACCATGCAGGAAGCGATTCAGTTTATAGAGGCATTAACAGACATCATCGTAAGATTAAAAAAGGTAGTGGGGTGATTCAATGAATTATGATAGAATCATGATTCGTTATGGCGAAATGTCCCTTAAAGGGCGGAACCGAAAGCATTTTGTCCATAAATTAAAGAAAAATATCCAATTTATATTACAAGATTTTAAGAACACACAAATTGAATCTGGTTGGGATCGCATGTACGTAGTCCTGAACGGTGAATCTGTAGAACCAATTATAGAGCAATTAAAGAATGTATTTGGAATTCAATCTTTTAGTCCAGTTATTAAAACAGAAAAGAATATAGAAGCGATTCGAGCAGCTGCCCTCCATATCGCTAGGGAAGTCCATTCCCCAGGAAATACGTTTAAAATCTCTGCACGTCGGACAGATAAGACCTTTGAATATGATACGAATGGATTAAATCATGCGGTTGGTGCACATATTTTGATTCATCTGGATGAAATTAAAGTGGATGTGAAGCAACCTGATTTAAATCTTATTGTAGAAATTAGACAGGATGCTGCCTATATTTCAGGTCAAATCATTCTAGGAGCTGGAGGATTTCCAGTCGCATCCTCTGGAAAAGCGATGCTAATGCTTTCAGGAGGAATCGATAGCCCTGTGGCAGGCTATTTAACGATGAAAAGGGGAGTGGGAATCGAAGCTGTGCATTTTCATAGTCCCCCTTTTACAAGTGAGCGTGCTAAGCAAAAAGTGTTGGATTTAGCACAGAAACTTGCTCAATATTCGGGAAGTGTAAAAGTTCATATTGTCCCCTTCGCTGGGATTCAGCAAGTTATCCATAAAGAAATTCCATCTGGTTTCTCTATGACGGCTACAAGAAGAATGATGCTTCGAATTACAGAAGAAATTAGAAAAAAACAAGGTGGACTTGCGATTGTAACAGGGGAAAGTTTAGGTCAAGTAGCAAGTCAAACAATGGAAAGCATGCTTGCGATTAATGCAGTTACGAACACTCCGATTATTCGCCCATTGATCGCGATGGATAAATTAGAGATTATTCAGATCGCGGAAAAGATTGATACAATCGAGATTTCGAATCGACCATATGAAGATTGTTGCACGATTTTCACTCCACCGTCGCCGAAAACAAAACCGAAATTGGAGAAGATGGAGCAGTTTGAAGAAAAAGTCGATTGGAATCCTCTACTTGAAGAAGCGGTGGGTAAGACTGAAACGATTATGATTAGTGCGCGGAAGCAATCAGCCACTGCAGATCTAGATAGTCTTTTATAGTGGTTTGTCATATTCTTGATAAGCCTAAAAAACAACGAGAAAAGTCACTATTTAAAGAATAACAATAATTACCAATCGAATGATGAATGATGGCATGTGTTTTTGCACATTCTACACTTACAGGGAGGTGAGACACATGCCAAGCAATAACAGCAACCAACTTGTAGTACCTGGAGCTGAACAAGCTCTAAACCAAATGAAAACCGAAATTGCTCAAGAATTTGGTGTGAATCTTGGAGCTGATACAACTTCTCGTGCTAACGGATCTGTTGGTGGAGAAATCACAAAGCGTCTTGTCCAAATGGCACAACAACAAATGGGCGGACATCAATAATCACATATAGTAACTGGATTGAGAGGCGGTTTTTTCCGCCTCTCTTTACTTTGGTCAACAAACGATACCTTATAAAAATGTCCTTTTTACTTTTTCCCAGAATGAATTATTTTTTAATTTGATCGTTTTAATGCGCTGCTCACTTAATTGAATATCGACTTTCTCCACATGCTGAACACTTAAAGCTTCATTATCCATGCCCATGGATGGATAATCATTGCCATCCTGAACCACTTTAAGTTGGAGGCTGCGCTCAGCACTTAAAATAAACGGAGAGCCTAAAGTACGATAGGTGTTATTGTTTAAGGAAGCTAACTCTGTCACTTGTAGACAAGGCAATAATGGATCAACAACTGCTCCACTCACTGACTTATTATAAGCTGTACTTCCAGTTGGTGTGGCAATCACAAGCCCATCACCACGGAATGTTTCAAAGTGAAGTCCATCAATAAATACTTCCATTACAAATGTTTTAATGATGCCTGAGCGAATGGTAAACTCATTTAGACACTGAAAAGAACCCTCCCCATCAATATTCACTTGGATAGTCGGATAACGTCTCACTTCCACTTTCTCCATTGTCGCCGCATCGATAATGTCATGAATATTATCAATATGAAAATCGCAATAAAGCCCTTGGTTGCTTCCAACCGCAACCCCAGCATACAAGCAATCCTGTCTAAATCCAGTTTTCCGAACAGCTTGGAGAAACATTCCATCTCCGCCAATACTTGCAATTACATTGGCTTCACGGTAATCATTTACAATATTAAATCCATAACGTTCTGCAGCTTCTTGCAAATTCATTATTTTTTCAGCTAGTTCTGAATCATTTTGATGAAAAAGATAGATGTTATTTCTCTGGTCTTTCATGTTGAAGGCCTCCTAAATGGGATTCAATAATTGAAAATCAGTATCTACTTAGTTTATCATGGCAGTGAAACTTTTTAAAAGAATAGAACGTAAGAAGAATAGGCACAAGTTAGAAGGAGGAATTTTATATGAATGGGAAAAGGTGGATTGCACTTGGTGTAGCGGCATTTGTATTTTTTGTTTCCACCATTGTGAATCTTGCAAGCAGCTTTCTTTTTGCAGACTTCTCAAAGCTTGTCAATGAGGGGGTCGGGATAAATGAGGCTTTTGCAGAGGAAGTAGTTGAATCTGGAAGCCCGGCTGAGAAAATAGCGGTATTGGAAGTAGATGGAGTGATCCAAGATACGGGAGAAGCGTCCATCTTTCAAGCTGCAGGCTATGTACATAAGGAGTTTATGAAACAGCTGAATCATGTGAAGGATGATAGCTCGGTAAAAGGAATTATCCTCCACGTAAATTCTCCTGGCGGGGGAACCAATGAATCAGCAGAAATTCACCATAAGCTCGTACAAATTCAAGAGGAAACGGATAAACCAATCTATGTTTCCATGGGATCAATGGCAGCATCTGGGGGCTATTATATTTCGGCTCCGGCTACGAAGATATTTGCTAGCCCTGAGACAATGACAGGTTCGCTCGGTGTTATCATGCAAGGGGTAAATATTGGAGAACTGGCTGACAAATTAGGGATTGATTTTACAACGATTAAAAGTGGTCCATACAAGGATATAATGAGTCAATATCGGGATATGACAGAAGAAGAGAAAGATATTCTTGATTCCATGTTGAAAAATTCTTACGATGAATTTGTGCGGATTATTTCAGAAGGTCGAGATATGTCAGAAACAGAAGTAAGAAAGATTGCAGATGGAAGAGTATATGATGGACGGCAGGCAAAAGAAGTTGGCCTAATTGACGATTTTGGCTATCAAGAAGATGTCATTGAACAACTGAAAAACGATTATAAACTACAAGGTGCTCAAGTCATTCGTTATACTGCTGGTGTTGGTTTTGGTTCATTCTTCGGTGTCATTGCTCAACAATTCGGTGGAAAAGATGCAGAAATGCAGGGCATTACAAAATTGTTAACTCAGCCGAATGCGCCAAGGTTAATGTATCTTTATTCTGAATAATAAAGCGAGACTTATCGGGGTGTTAGCGTCCGTTATCCCCCATTTAGACTTCTTTGAAATCTCCTAGTCTTGAAGTGGGGTTTTTACGGACGGTTGCACCGGGATAGGGGATGTTAATAGGGAGGTGTCATGTTCATGACAGAGAATTACGAGGAATATACAACCGAAGCGAATGATGAGCGAATGATTGAGACAGCAGAAATCAGGAAAAAATCTTTCGTTTATGCTGGGTTTTGGATGCGATTTTGGGCTTATCTCTTAGATTTGCTGATGATCTTTAGTCTAAATGCCATGATCATTAAGCCACTATTTCGCGGGCTAGGAATTTCTCTTTCAGATACAGGGGTTTTCTCCGCATATGGGATTGTATCAGGAATTGTTTTCTATGCCTATTTCATATTGATGACGAAATTTTTTCAACAAACTGTCGGGAAAATGGTCTTTGGCTTAAAAGTTATTCCCTTGAAACAAGAATCACCAAGCTGGGGAACGATTATCTTTAGAGAGGGAATTGGACGTTATATTTCAGCGACAATCATTGTGCTTTACGCAGTTGTTGCATTTACACCGAAAAAACAAGGATTGCATGATTTATTTGCTGATACTTCCGTGATCCATGAACAAAGAAACAATGTAGAACCCGCTTATTAAAAAGCGGGTTTATTTTTTTGCCAACTGGAAATAATGAATCTTTAGTTCGAATGTGTTATTTCATGCGGAGGGGTAGACTATGCTATGGTTCATTTTTATTTTAGTCTTGGTTGTTTTCATTTTAATAATGATTCCATTATTGAGCGTCCAAATCGCTTTTTCAACCATTCTGAGTTCCTCTGCGATAAACATCAATATTAAAGGTACGACTTTTTTCGGATTGCTTCATTTTCAAAAGGAATGGAGTTTAGCCGATATTTTATCCATAGAAAGGGAGGAAATCGAGGAACTGGAAGAGGATCCTGTTCATTTCGCTACCCTACTAAATGAATTGAAATATCTCCCGCAAAATATCAAACCATTTCAAAGAGTCATTACTCAGTTTTTTAAAAAAATTAAGATAAAGCAATTTGAATGGCGGACCACGATCGGACTTGGAGATGCTGCGGAGACAGGGACGGCTTCAGGGGCAATTTGGTCACTAAAAGGCACGGTTTTCTCATGGGCAAGAAATTACCTTTCTTTTGCTAAAAAGCCACTTATAGATGTACACCCCGATTATCAACGCATGACATTGGAGACAACCTGCCAATGTATGATGCAGATAAAAGTGGGAAATGCTATATGGACAGCCTATAAAATAGCTAGAGAATGGAAAAAACATAAAAAACGATCATTTTCACAGAGTGAAAAAGACAGGAGGACAATCAATGTCTGAACATCCAATTGAAGCTTTAATGACAACAGCCATGGAAAATCTGAAAGACATGATTGATGTGAATACCATTATAGGGGAACCTGTGGAAACCCCGGATGGTGGAGTGATTTTGACAGTTTCAAAAGTTGGTTTTGGCTTTGCAATGGGCGGAAGTGAATTTAAGGGAGGATCATCGGGAGGCTCTTCCGATGAAGAAGCAAGCGATCGTTCTCAATTACCATTTGGCGGTGGAAGCGGCGGGGGTGTATCGATTACACCAATTGCCTTTTTAGTTGTTAATAAGCATGGGGTCAATATGCTTCATCTGGAACAAAATACGCACTTATTGGAAAAAATGATTGATTGCGCTCCAGAAGCCATCGAAAAAATTCAAAAGATGATCAAGAAAAAGAATCAGCAGAATAATGACCATAACGGTCATGTTGAATTTGATATTTAGAATTAAGAAAAGCGCAAGCGCCTTGCTCAGCCCCGACAAGCAAATGTTCTGAGACAATAAAAGTCCGGTTTTGACTTATCGTAGGAAGAAGCTGAAAGTTTGCTAGTCGTTGGGCGCTGGAGCTGGATGTCAAGCTGCAAAAATAAACAGTTATCCACAAGCCAAGAATTTTATAGTTTCCTTAACAACAACAAAAGCGCAAGGCGCCTGCCTATCGGCGACAAGCAAATGTTCTGAGCCAAAGAAAGGCGCTTTTTGCCTTTCATTGGCTCAGGTTATTTGACCTCGAGCCGATGGCGCCTGGAGCTAGATCAAGCATTAGCCAAAATTTATACTTTTTTACCTTTTCAAAAAAAAGAGTGCCTCTTCATGAAAAGTTTAACATCATGAACAGGCACTTTTTGGTTTTATAGCCATAACCGAGATAAGCAGGAGCTTGCGTTTTTGTTCAAGCAATCATTAAGGAATTACCCTTTTTAGATAGATTTGTCGAGTGATGGCATAATAAATGGCCTGAAAAAGATAATAGACCGCGATCGCGATGAAGCCTTCTTTCCAAATCCCTTCCGCTCCTAAAGTGAGACTAGCACTTACATAAACGAAAACCGTGTGCAAAGAACCAACGAGGACCGGTAAGAAGAATAGAATGGCAATCTGAATGGAGGCCATTTTCCTCATTTCCACTTGTGTAAAACCAAGCTTTTTTAAGGCGATATACGATTTTCGCTCTTCCTCCATTTCTGTATACAGCTTGAAATAAATCAGACTGCTCGTAGTCAGAAAAAATAAACAAGCAATAAAGAGGCCAATTAATAATAAGAGGGTACTCCATTTATTGATTTCAAGATAATCGCTAAATCCATCCAACAGCATGACTGAATCATTAGCTGTTCTGTTAGATTGAATGTACTTTAGTAAATCAGGTGCATGGGCAAGATTGGCGAAATAATAATCGTGAAGAACCAACTGCTCGTTCCTATCCATACTTGCCTGTAAGTCCGTAAAAAGCGATTGATCAACCACTAGTAAATAAGGTGGCTGATAACCTCCTCCTCGAATGATTGTCACCGCAAAAAGATTTGCTTGAAGCTCTAATTGAAGCGGATCCAGATTAGCGAATTTCATCTCTACTTGATTTCCCGTGAATTTGGTGGCTCCCCACTCTTTTCCTTCAAATGGTTCAAATGGCGAAATAAAAACCGTTTTCCCTGCTTCTACATCTACAGCTTGTGCGGAACGTTGTATAGGTTTAATTCGGCGGTTGTAATCTTGATCAGATATGATCCAAGCCGTTTTTTCCTGCTGATTGATCAGAATGGATGTGGGCAACACAACGGTTTGTTCATATGCTTTGATATTAACCTGGTGCTTTTCAGCAAAAGCTTTTATCTTTTCTTCGGAAAAGAGAGAACTATCCTCTGTTTCCACACCTTTTTGAATCACCATAAGATCCTGGGGACCGCGAATTCCCACATCTGAGTATTGGGTAAACCAAAATAATAAGCCCATGCTAGACATGGCAATCGCACTAAGAATCGCCGCCACGCTCAATATTCTGGCATTATCCTTCATTTTAAAAATTAATGCACTAATTGTTGTCATATTTATATTTTTCCAGAAAAGCGGTGAATTTCGTAATCTTTGTAAAATGGCCGTTGTTCCCTGCATAAAAAGCAAATATGTCCCAGTAATGACAAGTAATAAAATTGGAATCATCGAAAAGAACAAGATGAATAAGTTTGAAAAGGCAGCGATTAAATAGCCAACAAGCAGAAGTACTACACTTAAGAACGTAAGCTTAGGTGAATAGATAGGCGGTTCTTTCGGTAATTTCTCCGCGTTAATAAGATGAATGATTTCACTTTTGTGAATCTCTCTTAACCCAATTAGCGTTACCCCTTCAAATAAAAAAAGGAAGAGACACAATGTTATGATAATCGCCAACGGAGGGACTGAAAATAATAAAGGTTCACCTTGTTGTAAAATCACATTGACAAACATGAAAAAAAGCCTTGACAATAAGATCCCAGTAAGGATGCCGATTATGATCGAAAGAAAGGAAATCGCTGTAAATTCAACAAAGGCCAGCCTAGCGATTTTTTTGTTGGTAAGACCGACCATCTTTAGCAAACCAAATTCCTTTTTTCGTGATTTCATCATGGCAGTATAAGAATAGACCGTAAAAAAAATGGTAAAAAAGATGATGGCTACATTACAACTTATAAATAAAACATAGATAATTGGATGGATGCCTTGATTAGCCAAATTTGGATGTAAGACAAATGCTAGAAACAAATAGAAAATAAATACTGTAAAGATGTTGCTAAGGATAAAAGATGCATAGGATTGCAAATTCCTTCGTAAATTTTTATATAGAAGTTGGCGGAAGGTCATCTTCATGTCCTCCCATCAATGATAATACATCGAGAATTTTTTGAAAAAAAGCTTGTCTTTGCCCACTGTGATAAATTTCCGTATACGGCTTTCCATCACGGATGAACACAACACGTTTGCAATAACTAGCAGCAAAGGGATCATGGGTGACCATGAGAATCGTACGACTTTGTTCTTGATTCAATTGCTGCAGGGAATCCATTAAGCTTTTAGCCGCTTTGGAATCAAGGTTTCCAGTCGGTTGGAGACGCATAATCTCCATACGTTCTTCGTAATACCCCCTTAACCTTGGCTAATAAAACTTCTAAATGAAAGGGCTTTGTAATATAATCATCGCCCCCATTTTCTATGGCAAAAACCTAAATCCATCTCCCCAGAACGTGCAGTTAAAAAGATAATCGGGACATGGGAGATACTGCGAATTTGCCTACACCAATAAAAACCATCAAAAGAGGGGAGATGGATATCCAAGATAACAAGATCTGGCCGATATTGGACAAACTCCTCTTTTATTGAGTCAAATTCCTCAGCAATTTGAACAGCATAGCCATATTTTTGCAAATAACGGCCAACAAGACCGGCCATCCTTGCATCATCCTCTACAATATATATTTGATACATTTTTTCAACCTCCAACAAGACATATGACTATTGTACAATAGAAACGCCATACTCGTGAGTGGGCATTTCTATATTCTTTTGGAGGTATTAATTGGTTTTTTTGATAGGAAAGACCTGCCAATAGGTGATATTTCTCCAAATCCATTCCAAAGGTCCAAAGCGGAACTTTTTCAACCAAAGCTGACTAAGGAATAGCTGCAGGATAAAGATGGCAATGGATATAAAGAGACCGGCAAAGGGATATACCTTTCCATATAGTCCAAGTCCGTAATGATAAAATATCGGAGTGCCGATAATGGATTGAAAAATATAATTTGAAAAAGCCGTTTTCCCAACTGCAGCAAAGGGAAGAAAGAAGCGCTTCGTCCTCTTGAATTGTGTCATACGAACCAAGGAAATCAGATAAAAGAGCATCAGCAAGGGAGCACCAATTAATAAAAGTCCTTCTTGATCCCAGACATGAAAGAGAATATTGCAAGGTAGTCCTACCACAAGCCCGAAGAACCAAAGGATCGATAATGTTTTCCGATGTTGCTGAGGGTGATGCAATATTTTTGCTTTCGCAAAGGCAGCCCCAAGTAAAAATAGGCTAAAATAAGGTAAATTGGAAAAAATATAAAGAATTGGATTAAGCGAAAGCATCCCATTCATTGACATATACATAAAACGATCATGGATTCTTTGTGTTGCGATATCTTTAAAGGTTCCATGTGCATAAATATCAAGCGCTTGTTCGGCCTCAGCTGTCATCTCAGCATTATATTGGCTTTGCCATTCCTGCATCCCCTCCTGTGCAGGTGAAAAGGATGATAAAAGTAAAGGTAAACTAAACAAGCAGTAGAGGACAATCGCCCAAATAAATAACGTTTTTGCTTTACGTTTTCGAAATAAAAATAACAATAAACCAAGTAGGGCATAATCCGTTAAGATGTCACCATCCCAAATGAAAAAGGCATGAATCGTGCCAAATAACAATAAGGCGAATAGGCGGCGCATATATTTACGACTAAATTTTTCTCCTTTTTGCAGAGAACGTTCAAACATGATTACCATGCCAAAGCCAAATAGAAAAGAGAACATCATGATAAATTTCATCTGCACAAATATATCAAGGAATGTGCGGATTCCATGATCCAGTGCTCCCCAAGAGCTGGTGAAAAAATTCTCACTCGCTAACTGACCTAAATATAAGTCAGGATAACTGAAATGTGCCATATTGACGAGCAGAATCCCAAAAATCGCGATCCCTCGTATCACATCAATATGGACAAGGCGTTCTTGCCCTAAAATTGGTTGAATCGTTTGTTTCAATGTGATCTTCCTCCTTTTTGAAAACATTCCTTTAAGCAAAATCATAAAGAAAAAAATAAGAGAGAAAAATGGATATAGGTGACAAATAGAAGGAACGATCTTACAAAATTGAAAGGTGTATCACTTGCAACATTGGAAATAATAGTCAATGATAGTGTTATACCTAGCTTAAGGAGGAATTATTTATGGCAGCGATTACGTTTAAAGACACACCTATGACATTGGTGGGAAGTGAGGTCAAGGTTGGCGATCAAGCCCCAGATTTCACAGTGCTTGCCAATGATTTATCTGAAGTGAAACTCAGTGATTTTGCTGGACAAGTTCGCTTGATCAGTGTTGTTCCCTCTGTTGATACAGGGGTGTGTGCGGCACAAACGAGGCGTTTTAATGAAGAGTTAGCGAAGCTCGACAATGTTCAGGTTCTAACTGTTTCTGCGGATCTTCCATTCGCACAAGCACGTTGGGCAGCTGAAAATAATCTGGGTGGCGCTAAAATTTACTCAGATCACCGTGATCTTTCTTTTGGAGAAGCATATGGAGTGGTGATGAAAGAATTGCGCCTTCTTGCACGCAGCGTGTTTATTATTGATAGCAATGATAAAGTAGTCTACACAGAATATGTCAGCGAGGGCACCAACCACCCTGATTATGATTCTGCGCTAGATGCGGCGAATGCAGCGAAATAAAGGATAGAAGAAACTCCGGGGAAACCCGGAGTTTTTTACTTATAAATATATAGTCTAACTCCCTTTAGAAAAATACTCCTGGATAGGAAAACCTTCGCATAATGTTGAATATTAAGTGGAGTAACGTGAGTTTTTTGATTTTACAAGGAGGAGATACTGTGGGGAAATCGGTTATTCGCTTTGGCTTGATTACGGATGTACACTATGATTTGATGTACCGGGCAAATGATAGATTGGAAGCCTTTATCAAAAGGGCTAATGATGAACAAGTGGATTTCATTATTCAACTGGGGGATTTTTGTTTTCCAAAACCGGAAAACAAAGAGTTTCTTCAAACTTGGGAGAAGTTTAAAGGGAAAAAGTATCATGTGCTTGGAAACCATGATATGGACCATTGTGATAAAAAAACAATCATGAATTTCCTGGGTATGGAACATAACTATTATTCGTTTGATCATGGTGATTACCATTTCGTCGTTCTTGATGCAAACTATTTAAATCTTGATGGTCAATACATTGATTACTCATATGGTAATTATTTTAAATATCGAGAAGAGGCGAAAAACAATATTACGGATGAACAGTACCAGTGGTTGAAGCAAGATTTGGCCTCAACTACAAAGCCTACTATGATCTTTAGTCATCAAAGTCTTGAGAATCCTTATATCGGAGTTAAAAGCAGTGATACCCTTCACAGACTTTTTAAAGACATAAATGAAGTAGCTGGGTGTAAAAAGGTATTCGCGTGCATGAATGGCCATGATCATTTGGATGGAGTCAAAGTCATTGAAGATATATACTTTATTCATATGAATAGCAGTTCTTATGTTTGGCTGGGAGCTGAGTATAATACCACTTCTTATACAGAGGAGATAAGAGATGAATTTCCAATTTTAAAACATTCTGTACCATACCAAGATCCACTTTATGCCATCATTACCTTGAGACCCAATGAATTGATAATAGAAGGAAAAGAAAGTGAGTTTGTTGAACCTGCGCCATTTGCATGTGGCCATAGTAATGTCTCGGCAGGACATGTTTTGGTCCCCAAAATATCAGATCGAAGATTAAAGTATTAAAAAAGTAGACTTAATTGGCAGAGTGGAAAGTCAAGAGGAATACAAGCTAGACTAAGGTTTGCTGCTAAAACACCTTGTTCTTTGAAGATGGGAGCAACGACATCAAACAAAGAAGAGGTGTTTTTTCCTGTCTATCATGATCAATCTATTGTCCGAATTATTCTGTCAGTTCCCTAGCTCAAGGCAGATGCTTCTGTCCTTCCTGTATGGCTAAACTGAAAGAAAAGGGATACAAAGAATCCCCTTTCATATGTTAAATATTTCACAAAAGTTCGAACTTCTTTAAATCCGTACTTTTTCCTTGTTTCCAAACCTTGTGAAAGCTAAACTAGAGATAAAGAATAGATCCATGTATAGAATGGTGAATATCTGCCAGAAACTATTACGTAGCATGATAGGGATGCATGGATGGGAGGTTTTATTTTGACTACTTCTTCAACTGAAAAGCTTTTTACCATCTTTGATCAATCATCAACGATTTTGCAAGATGAACTAGCTTGTACTTATTTAGAGGCGTTAGCTGAAACAGGTGATAATATATTCCAGGATAAAATTCTGCAGGAAGGCTTAAGTGAACTTAACAACAAAAGGTTGCAGAAAGAATATGCGGAGTTGAACCTTGTTTCTTATACATCTGAAGAAATTCGCAGAGCGTATCAATTAGCGATTTTAAAGGGCATGAAAGGCACAACTCAAACTAATCATCAAATGACACCTGATTCGATTGGTTTATTGATCGGTTATTTAATACAAAAGTTTATAAGCGATCGACAGCAATTATCCATCTTAGATCCTGCTGTTGGGACAGGTAACTTACTGTCCACGGTTTTAAATATGTATGAGCAAATTCCTACGATCGAATCGTTTGGTGTAGAGGTCGATGAAATTTTGATTCGCTTAGCTTACATTGGAGCCAACTTACAAAGACAGCAAACAGAATTTTTTCATCAGGATGCCTTGGCACCCCTATTCATAGACCCTGTAGATCTTGTGGTGGGTGATCTACCTGTTGGATATTACCCAAATGATATGCAAGCCTCCGAATATGAGTTGAAGTCAGCAAAAGGGCATGCCTATGCTCATCATTTATTTATTGAACAAGGCTTGCGGCATACAAAACCGGGAGGATATCTTTTTTTTCTCATCCCGAATGGATTATTTGAGTCAGAACAGGCAGAAAAACTGCAAAATTATTTAAAAGATACAGCTTATATACAAGCTGTTTTACAGTTGCCTTTTTCGATTTTTAAAAATGATCAAGCAGCGAAAAGCATATTTATTCTGCAAAAGAAAAGTCCGGAAACCAAAGCACCAAAAGAAGTTTTATTAGCATCCCTTCCAAGCCTTTCGAAAAAAGAAGCGGTTGATAAAATGCTTTGGAAAATGGAAAAATGGTTCAAGGATAATAAATAAAGAAAAGCGAAGGCGCCTGTTTAGTGACGTACAAACTTTTTAGGGGCCTGACGAGATAAAGGAAACACCATGAGCTTGAAAAGCGAATGGATGTTGACTTATCGTAGGAAGGCACCGAAAGTTTGCTAGTCGCTAGGCGCTGAAGCTAGACAGAGAAAAGCGGAGGCGCCTGTCCAGGTGTTCTGCACAAGACGAAGATATGATTAATACAAAGGATGCTGATGATATATGGCTAAAATTTTTGCGGTTAACGCGGGAAGCTCATCTTTGAAATTTCAACTTTTTGATATGCCAGAAGAAAAGGTCATCACAAAAGGATTGATTGAGCGTATTGGATTAAAGGATTCTGTGTTTACAATGAATGTAGGAACAGAGCGACATAAAGAAACACAGGATATTGCGAATCATGAAGAGGCAGTTGCCTTATTATTAGATCGATTAATTTCTCTTGGTGTGATACAGTCCCTTAATGAGATAGAGGGGGTGGGGCATCGGGTCGTACATGGTGGCGAAGTATTTAGCGATTCGTCCTTAATTGATCAAGATACATTGAAAAAAATTGAAGATTTATCTGAACTAGCACCACTTCACAATCCTGCTAATGCAACAGGGATAAAGGAATTCCAAAAGGCATTACCCAATGTACCTCAAGTAGCTGTCTTTGATACAGCTTTTCACCAAACCATGCCAGAGAATTCATTTTTGTATAGCCTCCCTTACGATTATTATAAGGAATATGGGATCCGAAAATATGGTTTCCATGGAACATCGCATAAATATGTCTCAGAAAGAGCTGCTGAATTATTAGAACGGCCTTTGAGTCAAATAAGACTGATCTCTTGTCACCTTGGAAATGGAGCAAGCATTGCCGCAATTAAAGGTGGTAAATCTTTAGATACATCAATGGGCTTTACTCCACTTGCAGGTGTTACAATGGGAACTCGGTCAGGAAATATTGACCCAGCTCTTATCCCATATGTAATGGAAAAAACAGGAAAGACAGCTGATGAAGTAATTGATGTTCTGAATAAGAAATCTGGCATGTTAGGTGTATCAGGTTTTTCCAGTGATTTACGCGATATTGAATTAGAGGCGAACAATGGAAATCATCGAGCGGAATTGGCATTAGATATTTTTGCGGATCGTATCCATAAATATCTAGGTTCTTATGCTGCAAGAATGTCCGGAGTAGACGCGATCATCTTTACAGCTGGTATCGGGGAAAATAGTGCGACGATTCGTGCGAAGGTTTTAAATGGCCTTGAATTTATGGGCGTATATTGGGATCCTAATTTAAATAATGTTAGAGGACAAGAGTTATTTGTGAATTATCCTCATTCTCCTGTAAAAGTCATTGTCATCCCAACCAATGAGGAAATTATGATTGCCAAGGATGTTGTACGTCTTTCATAAGAAACAAGGTGCCCGTCTATCGGCGACAAGCAAACTAAGAAGGGCATTTTTCCCTTCATAGGTTTCAGGTTATTTCGTGGAACATCGGCTAAGGTCGCCATGTCCTGTGGCAATGCCGATGGCTCCTGGAGCTAGATCCAGCATTAGTCATAATTCTATACCTTTCTATTTCAAAAAAAACTCTAAAAAAATTGAGGTGTTATAAATGCATGTAAGTAAGAGAGAGGAGCATCTATGGGAAGAACTTCATGAATGGCGTCAAAGTTTTTTTGAATATGAGGCAACGGATTTAGAGAACACGTACGATCAATGGCTTGATAAAGCATTTTCTTTACTACCGGAAAATGTACAAGATCAGTTTTTTTCTAAAGTGGATGACTGGCTTTTTCAATTAAATGCACTGCTTAGCGGAACAACACTGCAACAAGAGGCTGCAGAGCGCATTTTAGCAGTAGCGAGATC
The DNA here is from genome assembly GCF_017355205.1 of Bacillus sp. SD088. GTDB lineage: Bacteria > Bacillota > Bacilli > Bacillales > Bacillaceae_C > Lederbergia. The sequence goes on along the minus strand of NZ_JADIJK010000004.1, from coordinate 105,112 downwards.
AATGGATGAGCCGATTCATTCGATGGAAGACATGAAAAGAATGCCAGTCGATCAATTAACCTTCCTAGCTGAACAACAAGCTAGTAAACATCGACTTTATTCCTTATTTCAGGGTGGAGTAACTGGTTCTGGACAAACTTTGGCTATGACAAGTGATTTTGTGGCGATGCTAGTGATCAACTTACGTGCTGTCCAGCTAACAGCCATGTCGTTTGGATACGAGGTTCAATCACCAAAGGGGCTATTAGAAACTTTGAAAGTATTCAATGTTGCCACGATGCCAGAACGAATGAAGATGTTTGGCTGGGAAGATTTAATGGAAGACCTTCAAAAGGATGATCAACAATTCTATTATGAGATACCTGATCGAATGACAGAACCTATTTGGATTGATGAACCATTAAAACAATTTGTAAAAACGGCCTTTATTTTGCTGTTTTCTAAACGAAAAATATCGGGTGTTCCGCTTATCTCCATCATGATTGGCGCTGGGGTTAATTATCAAACGACGAGGAAGATTACTCGATTTGCGATCAAGTACTATCAGTATAAACACTTGTATGAGAAGCATCATGGTAGTCTATAACATGAGCTTTCCTGCTTAAACAATATAGCTAGAAATGTTGAAAAGGCGTCTAGGTGATCTGACTGGACGTTTTTTTCTTGCTTTTAAATGATTTTTTATACATTTTTATGAATAACTATTGAAAAACATAGATCCATATGATAATATCCATAATAACAAATGATTAAAAATAAACTTTTATGTATAAGTATACAATGTATTCAGGAGGGTTTTTTTATGAAAAAGAAAGTCGTTATGGCTTATTCCGGTGGTTTAGATACCTCTGTTGCGATTAAATGGTTTTTGGATCAAGGTTATGATGTTGTGGCTTGTTGTTTAGATATTGGAGAAGGAAAGGATTTAGCTTTCATCCAATCTAAGGCTTTGGATATGGGAGCATCAAAAAGCATTGTGATTGATGCAAAAGAAGAATTTGCGAATGAGTATGCTCTACTAGCTCTGCAAGCACATGCCATGTATGAACAAAAATATCCACTTGTCTCAGCACTATCCAGACCTCTAATTGCCAAGAAACTTGTTGAAGTAGCAGAACAAGAAAAGGCGGATGCTGTAGCACATGGTTGCACAGGCAAAGGGAATGACCAAGTGCGTTTTGAAGTGTCGATTAAAGCGTTGAATCCGAATCTTGAAGTGCTTGCTCCTGTGAGAGATTGGAGCTGGTCTCGTGAAGAGGAAATTGAATATGCAAAAGAAAAAGGAGTACCTATTCCAATTGATTTAGACAGTCCTTTTTCCATTGATCAAAATTTGTGGGGAAGAAGCAATGAATGTGGAGTGCTAGAAGATCCATGGGCGGCACCTCCAGCAAATGCGTACGATTTAACAGCTGAATTAGAAGATACTCCGGATCAACCAGATGTGATAGAAATTGAATTTGTCGATGGTGTACCAGTTTCCTTAGATGGAAAGAAATATCCGTTAAGTGAACTTATTTTAACCCTAAATAAATTGGCTGGTAAACACGGTGTTGGCAGAATCGACCATGTGGAAAATAGATTAGTAGGGATTAAATCACGTGAGATTTACGAATGTCCTGGGGCAGTTACTCTGCTAACAGCACACAAGGAATTGGAAGATCTGACGCTTGTAAAAGAATTAGCGCATTTTAAGCCTAATATTGAAAAGAAGTTAACGGAAATGATTTATGAAGGTTTATGGTTCTCACCATTAAAACCTGCATTAGAAGCCTTCCTTAAAGAATCACAAAAATTTGTTAATGGGATTGCGAGAGTCAAGCTATTTAAAGGTCATGCAATTGTAGAAGGACGTAAATCCGCAAACTCTCTATACAATGAGAAATTAGCTACCTATACAGCTGACGATGAATTTGATCAATCAGCCTCAGTTGGTTTTATCAAGCTTTGGGGTCTGCCTACAGAAGTACACAGCATGATCCAGAATAAGAATAAGGTGAAAGCATGAAAAAAGCATGGGGTGGACGATTTTCAAAATCCCCTGAACAATGGATCGAGGAGTTTGGTGCCTCGATCTCATTTGATCAGGAGCTTGTTTTTGAAGACTTAGAAGGAAGCATTGCTCACGTCAGAATGTTAGGAAAAACGAATATTATTCCTCAAGAAGATAGTGAGAAAATTGTTCAAGGGCTTTTAACGTTACAGGAAAAAGCGAGTGCAGGTGAATTAGTCTATTCTGTTTCAGAAGAGGATATCCATCTTAATCTTGAAAAAATGCTTACGGAGGAAATTGGCCCAGTTGGCGGAAAGTTACATACGGGTAGAAGCCGTAATGATCAAGTTGCGACAGATATGCATTTGTATTTGAAAAAGCAAGTACTGGTGATTATAGACCATATTAAGGAACTGCAATCGGCTTTATTTGCACAAGCGGAAAAAAATGTGGAAACCATCTTCCCAGGATATACACATTTACAAAGAGCGCAACCTGTTTCCTTTGCTCATCATCTTCTCGCTTATTTTTGGATGCTAGAGCGCGATTATGAACGGTTTCAGGAAAGTTTAAAGCGGATTGATGTGTCCCCACTTGGAGCAAGTGCACTAGCAGGTACAACATTTCCGATTGATCGTCATTTTACAGCAGAACAGTTAGGGTTTTCTGATGTATACGAGAACAGCATGGATGCTGTCAGCGATCGCGATTTTATCGTTGAATTTCTAAGTAATGCTTCTTTAACAATTACCCATCTTTCGCGTTTGGCTGAAGAATTTATTCTCTGGTCAAGCAAGGAATTTGATTTTATTGAATTGGATGACACGTATGCGACAGGTAGTAGTATTATGCCCCAGAAGAAAAACCCGGATATGGCTGAGCTGATTCGCGGTAAATCTGGCAGAGTGATTGGTCATTTGATGGGAATGCTGACGACATTGAAGGGACTCCCGCTTACTTATAATAAAGATATGCAAGAGGATAAAGAAGGCATGCTTGATACCGTTCATACAATGATTGGGTCATTGAAAATCTTTGCAGGAATGGTGCGAACGATGACAGTCAAAACCGATGTCATGGAGACTTCTGTCCATCAAGATTTTTCTAATGCAACAGAGCTTGCTGATTATTTAGCGTCTAAAGGAATTCCTTTCCGTGAAGCACATGAAATAGTAGGGAAGTTAGTTCTGAGCTGTATTCAGAAGGGATGCTATTTATTAGACCTATCATTAGAGGAGTTGCAGGATGCATGTGCACAAATTGAGCAAGATATCTATGTCATCCTCTCACCTAAAAAGGCGGTAGAACGAAGAAATTCATATGGTGGGACTGGGTTTAACCAAGTACGTCATCAATTAGAAAAAGCACAAGCAAAATTGGAAAAGAGCTAATCTAAAAGGGATTAGCTCTTTTATCTTGCGGTTATACTTCTTTTTCCACTTCTTCTTCTGTGCGAACGACCAATACATCACATGTGGCTGAACGTGTAATATGTTCGGAAACACTGCCGATTAAAAGACGTTCGACAGCATTAAGGCCGGTTGCTCCGCAAATAATTAAGTCAGCCCCTATTTCTTTTGCTATTTTTTTCGGGATTACGGTTTTAGGAGATCCATACTCAATGATTGTGTCAATATTTTCGAGTCCAAGCTTCATTGCTTCTTCTTTATAACCTGATAACAGATTTTCGGCATATTTTCCAGCGCGGTCGGCCATTGTTCCGTTATAGGCATCAATTGCTACATATGCCCTTGTATCAATCACATGAACAAGTGTTAAACGGGCTTGGTTACGCTTTGAGATTTGTACAGCTTTTTTGAAGGCGCATTCTGCTGATTTTGAACCATCGACAGCAACTATGATATTCGAATATTGAAGAGTCATTCTCATTGCCTCCTTTTTCTTTATTATAACATTTTATCTCTTGTATATCTTCTAATTCCCCAACAAATAATAGACAAAACCTAAAAAGGCTACTTGGTTTATTTATCCCGCACTAACGAGTAGTAATCCCCCATGTAGAGAATACGGAGAAGCATAAGTGGGGATTCACTGCCTTAATCTAGGAAATTTACGGTTTCTGCTTGCGTGAGTCAACATCGATTCACATTTTGGGCTCAACGTGTTTCCTTTTTCACAGGCCAACAGGATGTTGTGATCTTAGTCTTTGGTCATCTTAAATCAGTGGGTATGAGGAAACAGAATAAGTTCGCGATGACAATCGCCACTTCTACACTAGCACATCCTTTGCAGCGAAAAATCCCACTGATTGAAGTTTCACTTTATGCAAAAAATGGTTAAAAAAAGCTGTCAAGTTAGGTCTAGAATGATATGATAAAATGTGTAGACTTCAACGGGAGGCATTGTAAATGAGAATTGGAATACCGAAAGAATTAATTAATCATGAAAATCGAGTCGCTATGACGCCAGCAGGTGTGGTTACACTTACTGCAGCTGGGCATGAAGTACATATTGAGAAAAGTGCTGGAGAAGGATCGGGATTTTCCGATCAAGCCTATTCTGAAGTTGGTGCGCGTATTGTTGATACAGCAGAAGAGGCATGGGCACAAGAATTGGTTTTGAAAGTCAAAGCACCGATTGAAGAGGAGTTTAGCTTTTTACGAGAAGACTTGATCTTATTTACCTATCTTCATTTAGCTAATGAAAAAGCATTAACAGATCATTTACTTGCTAAAAAGACTACCTCAATTGCTTATGAAACAGTTCAACTTCCAAACCGCTCTTTGCCACTTTTAACGCCGATGAGCGAAGTGGCTGGTAGAATGTCTGTTCAAATTGGTGCACAGTTTTTAGAGAAAAACTATGGAGGACAAGGAATACTTCTATCAGGAGTACCTGGTGTGAAACGTGGAAAGGTGACAATCATTGGTGGTGGAATTGTAGGAACGAATGCAGCGAAAATTGCTATTGGTTTTGGTGCTGAAGTGACAATTATTGATCTCAACGCCAATCGTCTTCGCGAATTGGAAGATATTTTTGGAAGACAGGTAACGACATTGGTCTCCAACCCGTTTAATATTGGGGAAGCAGTCAAAGATTCCGATCTTGTCGTAGGAGCGGTATTAATCCCAGGAGCTAAAGCGCCTAAGCTTGTAACTGAAGAGATGATTAAAACAATGAAACCTGGTGCAGTTGTTATTGATATTGCGATCGACCAAGGTGGAGTTTTTGAAACAAGTGATCGTGTCACCACACATGATAACCCAACCTATGTTAAACATGATGTTGTGCATTATGCAGTGGCAAATATGCCTGGGGCTGTTCCAAGAACTTCTACGATTGCCCTAACGAATGCGACCATTCCATATGCTTTACAAATTGCGAACAAAGGGTTCCAACAAGCTTGTCAAGAAGATGAAGCATTAAAGCAAGGCTTGAACACTTTGAAAGGCCATATCACGCATCAAGGCGTAGCAAAAGCCTTCCAATATAACCATGTAGATGCAAATACTTTATTATCATAGGAAATGGAGCTAATAACCATGAATAGCGGTTGTTAGCTCTTTTTTCGCGAGAATTCAGCCAAAGAGACTTGTGGCCGTCCCCGAAAGCATCAAGACACACCAAAACGGGGGAGAGCGAAGCGGTTGGCCGTCCCCGAAGCATCAAAACATTTCAAAAAGGGGGAGAGCGAAGAGGTTGGCCGTCCCCGAAAGCATCAAAACATTTCAAAAAGGGGGAGAGCGAAGAGGTTGGCCGTCCCCGAAAGCATCAAAACATTTCAAAAAGGGGGAGAGCGAAGCGCCTGGCCGTCCCCGAAAGCAGAAAAAACACCCCAAAAGAGGGGTGTGACCATTCATTTCGTTGGGCGTAGCTCATTCTATCCCTATATACATAATTTCCTAAACGATCTGTAAGGTTTTAGGATACTTGGTTAACGTTTTTGCCCCATTCTTTGTTACTAATAGATCGTCCTCTATTCGAACACCAGCAATATTTGGAACGTAAATACCTGGTTCAATGGTAAATACGATACCTTCAGTCATACGAAGAGGGTTTGTTGCAGTAATAGAAGGATATTCATGAATGCTGATACCTAGTCCATGACCAAGACGATGTGGAAAATACTCACCGTATCCAGCATCAGCAATATAATCCCTTGCAATCTTGTCTAATTGTTTCGCCAGTATACCAGGTTTCACTGCATTAACGGCAGCTTCTTGTGCTTCCAGTACGGTGTGATAGATTTTCTCCTGCTCAGCAGAAACCTCACCGAATGCAACAGTTCTTGTAATATCAGAACAATAGCCTTCATAGACTACCCCTAAATCGAAAAGGACAAGATCGCCTTTTTTGATTTTCGTCATCCCCGGTGTACCGTGGGGAGATGCTGCATTGGCTCCAGTTAACACCATTGTGTCAAAGGACATGCCGGAAACGCCTTTTTTCTTTACTTCATACTCAATCGCTGCGATGATATCTAATTCTGTTTTCCCCTCTGCAATTTCACTGACACCAACGTTAACAGCGAAGTCAGCTAATTCGCATGCTTTCTGAATGTATTCCAATTCTTGTTCGGTTTTCAACATTCTGAGCTCGTTCAAAATTGGCTCCGCATCTTGCAATAGGCTACCAGGAAAACGCGTAGTTAGCTCTTCATAGCGGCTAACAATTAAATGGTTTTTTTCAACAGCCCATTGATGGATGTTAGAAATTCTTGCTTTTACCGCTTGCTCAATAAAATCCCATGGTTGATCTGTATCTTGATAACCAATTACTTCGTGCTCCCATCCGGCAGCTCGAGCATCCGATTTTTCCATTGCTGGACAGACGATAAATGGTTCCTTTTCCTGAAAGACAACTAAACCTAATAAACGTTCATGCGGTTCACTACGGAATCCTGTTAAATAAAAAATATTATCTGGAGACGTAATGAATGCAGCCTCTATATTTTCTTTGTTTAACCATGTTGAAAGTTTCTTCAATCGATCCAACTTAGTTCATCTCCTAAAAAAGCTTTTCTAAAAAAATGTTATCAGTTTTTAAGGAATAAAGAAAGAAACATGCAGGAAATTCGGGAAAAAAATCGAAATGAATTAGAGAGACAGAATTATGTATAGGAGTGGTAAATATGAAAATCTCATATCATGGTCATTCCATTATCAAGATCGTTACAGATGGAAAAACAATTTTATTTGACCCTTTTATAACAGGAAATGAATTAACCGATTTAAAAGTGGAAAATGAACAGCCTGACGCAATTATTCTCACCCATGGACATAATGACCATGTTGGAGACACTGAAGCAATTGCGAACAAGAGTAATTCCTTAATTATTGCCCCTAATGAACTTGCTGTGTACCTTGGTTGGCAAGGGCTTAATACACATGGTATGAATATTGGTGGTGCTTATCAATTTGATTTTGGACAAGTGAAATATACGAAAGCTTTTCATAGTTCGGCAATTACGACAGATGACCAGCAGATTATTTATATGGGAATGCCTGCGGGTGTTTTGTTTACAGCAGAAGGTAAAACAGTCTATCATGCTGGAGATACGGGGCTATTCTCGGATATGAAACTAATCGGGGAGCGTCATTCAATCGACATCGCCTTTTTACCAATCGGAGACAATTTTACGATGGGACCTGAAGATGCGGCTGAGGCGGCAAAATATATTGGTGCGAAAATGGTTGTACCAGTACATTATGATACATTCCCGCCCATTCGGCAAAATCCACAAAAATTTATTGATTTATTAGACGAAGGTATACACGGAAAAATTATGAAGCCTGGTGATTCTTTAGAGTTTTAAGTGCGTGTTCAAGAAGGAGGATAAGAAGGAAGAAATTCGCAGTGTTATTTTTACCGGACTTTTTGAACATCTCTTTAAATATGAAAAATACTGGCGTCCCCTTTCTGATCAAGAGAGGCATGAGCATTTCTGATTCCCTCCTCGCATACAATAACAAAAAGGTGCTGGGAGGGAATTAGTTTGAAACGATATCGCTATTTGCTTTGTTTATTGCTGTGTGCTGCCATGATTTATTTTGCGCTTCCAAGATTGTCACCAACGGATTCAGGGGTGGGGGGCGCATTCACCATTGCTTGGCTTGTGTTTGCATTTTTGGTTTTAGCAGGAAATTTAACCGCTCTTTTATTTAATCACAATTTTGGTAACACTCCGGCCAATGAACCGGGACAGAATCATAAAAAAGGGAGAATTCGTGCTCGATCATGACAGAAAATTGTCGATCGTTACTTTACCCGTTATAATAAGAGATAGCAAAAAGAACGGGAAAAGAAAAGGGTGAAGAATTTGGCAACCAAACATGAGCAAATTATTCGCCATATTGATAGTCTTCCTGTAGGGGAAAAAATATCAGTTCGGCAAATCGCTAAAGAACTGAAGGTCAGTGAAGGAACAGCCTATCGAGCGATTAAAGATGCAGAAAACAAAGGATATGTCAGTACCATTGAAAGAGTGGGTACGATTCGTATTGAACGAAAGAAAAAAGAAAATATTGAAAAACTGACCTACGTTGAGGTCGTTAATATTATTGATGGACAAGTGCTTGGGGGAAAAGCTGGCCTCTATAAAACATTAACAAAATTTGTTATTGGCGCAATGGAAATGGAGGCCATAAAGAGATATACGGGTCCAGGTAATCTTCTAATTGTGGGTAATCGGATAGAAGTGCATGAATTTGCATTACGTGCTGGGGCAGCCGTTTTAATTACAGGTGGTTTTGATACAAGCGAAGAAGTAAAACGGTTAGCGGATGACTTGAAGCTTCCCATCCTCTCAACAAGTTATGATACTTTTACGGTTGCAACGATGATCAATCGAGCAATCTATGATCAATTGATAAAAAAAGAAATTACTCTAGTGGATGATATTTTAACACAGGTTGAAGAATCAGCCACGATGAATGTGAAAGCCACAGTTGCGGATTGGTATGCAAAAAAGCAGGAGACCAATCATAGTCGCTTTCCTGTTCTAGATTCAATGAATAGAGTTGTGGGCATTGTGACAGGAAAGGATGTCATTGGACAAGATGAATCTCTTGGTTTAGATAAAATAATGACCCGCAATCCATTAACGGTTGGCCGGAATGTTAGTGTTGCTTCTGTTGCCCATATGATGATTTGGGAAGGGATAGAAATGCTTCCCGTTGTAGATGATCAAAAGCGTTTTGCAGGGATTATTAGTAGACAAGATGTATTAAAAGCTTTGCAAATGATACAAAAGCAGCCCCATGTTGGAGAAACCATTGATGATACGATCACAAAACAATTCTCGGCAGGTGAATATGCAGGGAGAGAGGCTTTTGACTTCGAAGTGACTCCACAAATGACAAATCAATTAGGAACAATCTCTTATGGTGTATTTACCACGATTATGACAGAGGCCGTTACAAGGATCTTTAGACAGCGAAAAAAGGGAGAACTTGCAGTTGAGAACTTAACCATTTATTATTTAAAACCAGCTCAAATGGATAGTGTATTAACGATTGTCCCCAATATTCTTGAGGTGGGGCGAAAGTTTGGAAAAGTAGACGTAGAGGTCTTTAATGGAGAAGAGCTGATAGGGAAAGCATTGATGATGTGTAAGCTGATAGAGAAGTAGAGGAGTATTGGATGAAACCCGCAATACTTCTGCGTTTCATCCAATACTCTAATCACTTAGATGCGTTTTCTGCTTCTTTTATGGCATAGGGTACATGATAACGATAAGATTTGAAACCTGCCCACGCGCTCGCGATTCCAAGAATGATGAAGAGGGTGCCGATAATATAAGTTAGGATTGTTTGAAATAAAAACAATTGATTGATCCCAAAAAATGCAACAAAAATACCAAGCGCCATACTCGATTTCCCATTAAGTAATTTTTTCTCCATAGGCAAGCGACTGCGTACATATTTGATTTTATAAAAAACATAAAAAGCCAATGATAACACAATGATAAAGACTAAAATAGGCATAAAGATAGGTCCTCCATTTTATATTATTATCTTTTAATTGTAACCTAAATCACAAGGAAGACAATTGAAAACTATTTGAACAATAGAAAGAGGTTTAGCGAATGAAGCAACAAATACTAGATGCGATTAAGCAATATGAAACGATTATTATCCATCGTCATGTCCGCCCTGATCCTGATGCATATGGGTCGCAAGGGGGGCTGGCAGAGATCTTAAAAGCTTCCTTTCCGGAAAAAAAGGTATTCGTAACAGGAAAGCATGAAGTAGAATTAGATTACTTATTTGTTCCAGATTCCGTAACGGAGGACCAATATCAGGGAGCACTTGTGATTGTCTGTGATACGGCTAATCAAGAAAGAGTTTGTGATAATCGTTATACCTTAGGGAACAAGCTTATCAAAATTGATCATCATCCAAATGAAGATCCGTATGGTGATCCTTGCTGGGTTGATACGACTGCTTCCTCAACGAGTGAACTCATTTATGAATTTTATCTATATGGAAAAGAGCAAGGGTTAAAAATGACCGACGAGGCGGCGAGGTTACTATTTTCGGGGATTGTTGGTGATACAGGACGTTTTCAGTTTCCAAGTACAACAAAACGAACATTTCAATATGCGAGTGAGTTAATCGAATATGAATTTGACCGAACTGAGCTATTTAATCATATGTATGAGCTGGAACCAAAAATGATCAAGCTTCAAGGCTATGTGTATGAACATTATGAAATGAATGAGGACGGAGCGGCAATTGTCAAATTAACGCAGTCCGCGTTAAAAGAATTTAACACAACCGCTTCCGAAGCTTCCATACTTGTAGGTTCTTTGGGAAATATAAAAGGGATCAAGGCCTGGTGTTTTCTAATTGAGGAGGAAAAAGAAATTCGCGTCCGTTTACGCTCGAAAAAACCTGTGATTAATACGATTGCGAGAAAATACGGGGGTGGAGGGCACCCGCTAGCAGCTGGGGCTTCCGTTTCTTCATGGGAAGAAGCAGAATTAGTTAAAAAAGATATACAGAAAGCATGCCGTTAAGGACTTAAAAATAAGCTTGGAAGGTTAGCGTGATAGGCAGGCGCTTGCGCTTTTCTTTATTAACTCGCTAACCTTAGTTCTACTTCGAGATGAATGGTTGTGTAATAGTGAATTTCGCGTATAACAAATTCATATTTTTTACCGTTAATCTTAACGATTTTATTTTCGATTGTTTTTTCAATCATTTCTTTGTTTTTATAGACGGTTGCTAGATCCTTCGCTAGTAAGGAGCGTAAGTCATCTTGGATCGCTTCTTGAACAGTGTGAATACTTTGACTGTCTTTAATATCATATTTTTCGTAATTGGTTAGCTCCACTTCTATTTTTTGTATGGTTAACATTTCTTCGTTTTTTTCATTTAGTTCTTTATAATCATCCTGCCATATTTTAATATCACTTTGCAGTTCGTGAATTTTATTTGCCTGCTCTTGCAAAATCACACTATTTCTTTCTTGCATCACTCCAAACATAAAAAGAAAGATGACCCAGCTTATACATCCACCAACAGCCATTCCTGCAAATAGTCGTTGCCAATTGCTATTTCGATATAAGGGCGGAATTCTCATGTGATATGCTCCTGAGTGAGCCAAGCAATGATCAGGGCAGCTGATTTTGCTCCACCCATTGCCGAAATAATAAGTAAGAATTGCTTGAACAAATCCTTTGTTCCTCCATCTAGAAATCCTTTTTCAAAGCTATAGACTGTATCAAATGTGCCGCCAATCGCGGCAACAATTGCCCAAATTCTAATTTGGCTGGAAATATTTTGGATCTGAGTGAGTAAAGGCTCGCCCGTAACAAAGGCTGCCATACTGCCAATTAAGGATCCACCTATGACAACGCCAAAGGCAATAAAGTAACTGTTAAAAAACGCAGGAAAAAAAGCCTCGTTCATGTTAACATCTCCCAAAAGACATTTTACTTATTAGTGAAAAGGAGGATATAAAGGATCAAATCGGCTAAAAGCACTGACATCAATACTAGTACATCCTGTACGTCGAAAGTTCCAGGCGGACTTGCGCATGGTGTGCTGAATTCGACGTTCGATACAGGACGTGTTGCTACTTAGTCGAAGCTCCTTTATCTCGCAACGACATTTTTACCGTGGCGATTGTTGTCACGAATTTAGGCCAACAGGACATTGCTCAGAACAGCATTGCGCCAGGACGGAGCGAACTTAGCTGTTCATCCACTTGATCCTTATTTTTTGAACATCCTCTATTACAATATATGGGACAAACATGAAATAAATGTATGAAAAACAAATAGTCGATAAATATGTTCGCTCACAATGATTTCATTTTTTATCAAGCTCGTTCATAATAGTAGTTAGAATAACGGAAAGGGTGGAATCCATGAGTTTTGCCCACTTGCAAATATCAACCTCTTATAGTTTACTTTCAAGTACAATCTCTATTTCAAAGCTCATTGAAAAAGCAAAAAAACTCGAATACACTGCACTGGCCTTAACAGATTGCAATGTGTTATATGGTGTATTGCCTTTTTACAAAGCTTGTGAAAAGGCGGGAATAAAGCCGATCATTGGAATGACAGCCACTTATAGGAAAGAGGAGAATGGCCCAGTCTATCAGCTGATTCTTCTTGCTCAAAATGATAAAGGATATAAAAATCTTTTGAAAATCTCTACCATTATCAAAACTGGAGTTGGAGAAACGATCCTATGGAGCGAGTTACTTGCTTATACAGAAGGCTTATTTGCGATCTCTCCAGGTAAAAAAGGAGAGATCGAGCAATTGCTTCTTAATTCTCAGGAAAATGAAGCGGCAGAGATAGCAAAGGAATATACAAAAGTATTTGCCAATAATCAGTTTTACCTTTCCGTTCAAAATCATCATGAAGTGGTGGAAAAAGAATTAACGGAGAAGATTTTACATTTAGCAACCCAATTAAACATTTCAATTGTTGCAACGAATAATGTGCAATATTTAGAGCCCGAAGAGGCTTTTGCTCAAGAATGTCTAGTAGCGATCCGGGACGGTGTGCAGATCACCTTACCAGAAGAGGAGGTAAGGAAAGAGTATTATTTTAAAAGCAAACAGGAAATGCAAGAACTATTCCCAGATTTACCAGAGTCGATCGATACTATTGCACAAATTGTTGAGGCATGTAATGTGGAGATTGAAACCGATCAGGAACTCCTGCCCAAATACCCACTTCCAGAGGGAGAAAATGCTGCCAACTTCTTGAAACAAAAGTGTGAGCTTGGGTTAGAAGAAAGACATATTCCATCAGATCAACAATATCAAGAAAGATTAGATTATGAATTAAGCACCATTGAGCGGATGGGCTTTCAAGACTATTTCTTAATTGTCTGGGATTTTATGAAATATGCGAGAGACCATGGCATTCTAACAGGACCAGGGAGAGGATCAGCGGCTGGGTCGCTTGTTGCCTATTTATTAGGCATTACAGATGCGGATCCGATCAAACACCAGTTGCTTTTTGAACGATTTTTAAACCCTGAGCGAGTCAGCATGCCGGATATTGATATTGATTTTCCAGACCATCGCCGTGATGAAGTGATCGAGTACGTGATGAAGAAGTATGGCCGCAACCATGTTGCGCAAATCATCACTTTTGGAACATTTGCTGCAAAGGCTGCGATGCGGGATACAGCAAGAGTATTCGGGCTAAGTTCTTCAGAATTAGAGGAACTTTCGAAGCTGATCCCTTCTCGTTTAGGCATGTCTTTAAAGCAAGCTTTGCAGGAATCAGAGGGCTTACAGAAATTCATCCAACAAACGGAACGGAATCGCTTGTTATTTGAAACAGCGCTTATACTGGAAGGATTACCGCGGCATACATCAACACATGCTGCAGGTGTCATCATTTCAGAGCAACCATTGACAGAGCTTATTCCTTTACAGGGGGGAGAGACAGGGACCTATTTAACGCAATTTCCCATGGGGGATTTGGAGGAAATCGGGTTATTAAAAATGGATTTTCTCGGCTTGCGCAATCTTACCTTATTGGAACAAATAATGAGAAATGTTGAAAAAAGTAGTGGGAGGAAATTAGCGCTAAACCAGATTCCTTTTGCAGATGAAGAGACTTTTAATTTATTGAAGAAGGGGGATACATCTGGAATCTTTCAATTAGAATCAGATGGAATGAGGAAGGCTTTACGCGAACTGGAGCCAACAGAGTTCGAAGATATTGTTGCTGTTAATGCTTTATTCAGACCTGGCCCTATGGAAAATATTCCAGAATATATTGCTTGTAAACATGGAAAAAAACCAGTGCACTATCCACATCCAGATTTGCAGCCAATTTTAGAGCTTACCTATGGAGTAATAGTCTACCAAGAACAAATTATGCAAATTGCGGCCACAATGGCTGGTTTTTCATTAGGGGAAGCGGACTTGTTACGACGAGCTGTTAGTAAGAAAAAGAAAGCTGATTTGGATCGAGAGAGAATGCATTTTGTTCAGGGAGCATTGAAAAAAGGACATAATGAACAAACAGCTAATCAGATCTATGATTTGATTGTACGGTTTGCCAATTACGGATTTAATCGAAGTCATGCTGTCGCGTATAGTTATATTGCTTGGCAATTGGCTTATTTAAAAGCGCATTTTCCTACAGAATTTATGGCCGCACTTTTGACGTCTGTTATTGGGAATGATCATAAAGTAGCAAAATATATCCATGAAGCGAAACAATTGGGGATTAAAGTATTGCCGCCATCTATTAATGCGAGCCAGTATCCTTTTATCGCGAATGCCGAGGGGATTCGATTCAGTTTTGGAGCCATTAAAGGCATTGGCGTTGCAGCATTACGGGAGATTACCCTCCAAAGGAAAAACGGACCATACCGAGATTTATTTGATTTCTGTATGAGGGTATCGCCAAAAGCTGTTAATCGTAAAGTGTTAGAAGGACTTGTCTATGCAGGAGCATTAGATGAATTTGGCTATGACCGAGGAACCTTACTGGCTACTTTATATGTGGCCCTAGAACATGCGGAACTGATGCGTCCTTCCACAGGAACAGATTTATTTGCTAGTGATGACATCTTTCGTATTCAACCTAAATATGTGGAAGTTGAGCCCCTTGAAATGGCGGATAAACTTTTTTATGAAAAATACTATTTAGGCTTGTATATTTCAGATCATCCTACTAGCATTTATCAAGAGCAATTTGCGGCAGCACAAGTTGCCTCACTTCTTCAAATACAACCTGGAGTAAAGAATGTATCAGTAGGTGTGTATATAATGAGCGTCAAAAAAATCAGGACTAAAAAAGGCGATTTAATGGCTTTTGTGAAAATGAGTGATCCATCGGGTGAGTTGGAAGGTGTCATATTTCCAGACGCTTTTCGCAAATATGAAGCACTTTGCCAAGAAGGAGAAGTCGTACTGGTGACGGGCCATTCTGAGCAAAGAGGGGATCATGTCCAAATGATCATCCAACAACTTCAAAATCCTAAAACTTTAAAGGAATTAGTTACGCAAAAAAGGGCAACTTTATATATAAAGATACCAAGGGACTTACACCAAGGCGATAACTTATATAAACTTAGAGTAATTCTGCAAAAATTTCCAGGGGATACGACTGTTGTGCTCCATTATGAAAAGACAAGGAAAACAATAAAATTAGGAAGTAAAGATAGGGTGGCCCCTTCTGCCTCTTGTCTTTTTGAATTAAAACAGTTAGTAGGAAATGAAAATATTGTCCTTCAATAATCTCGCTTACCAATCTAAAAGGAACGGATGGAGCTTTTTGTCGAATCCAAGCATGTGCGGAAATAGCTTTTTCAAAGAATAGAAATATGGTATATTTGTTGAGAAGCTTTTGTGGCCAGACACTTCGATTATGGATAAATGTCAATAAAAATGCGTGTTCAAAAGAGGATAAAAAGGACCAAGAAGTTCGAGGCGGCGAAGACTTCGAGCAGTGGAATGTATGGGTGTATATACATGGGCAGCGGAGAAGCAAGCCAACGAACTACTACAGGATGTGGTGACTTCGACGTCGACACAGGACGTGTCGGTACTTAGTCGAAGATCATTAATCTCGCAGTGTCATTTTTACCGGACTTTTTGAACATCCTCTAAAAAGTGCGTGTTCAAAAGGAGCGAGTCTTATTGTCATTACGTGAAGAAGCATTGCATATGCACAAACTCCACAAAGGAAAATTGGAATCTAAATCAAAGGTTGAAGTCAAAAATGCTAAGGATTTGAGCTTAGCTTATTCACCTGGTGTTGCTGAGCCTTGTAAAGTGATTTATGAGAAGCCGGAAATGCAATATGATTATACAATGAAGGGGAATATGGTTGGAGTCGTTACAAATGGCACAGCCGTACTTGGACTTGGAAATATTGGTCCAGAAGCAGCCTTACCAGTCATGGAAGGCAAGGCAGTATTATTTAAAAGCTTTGCGGGTGTAGACGCCTTTCCTATTTGTTTAAAAACAACAGATGTTGAGGAAATGATTCAAACTGTAAAGCTGCTAGAGCCAAATTTTGGCGGAATTAATTTAGAGGACATTGCTGCACCCGAATGTTTTACCATTGAAAATCGGCTGAAAAGGGAAACGAGTATTCCGGTATTTCATGATGACCAACACGGTACGGCTATTGTCACGGTGGCTGGATTGGTCAATGCTCTCAAGCTCACGAATCGGAAAATGAATACGATTAAAGTGGTTCTAAATGGTGCAGGGGCAGCAGGTATTGCCATTATAAAACTGCTTTCGAGTTATGGTGTGCGTGATGTGATCATGTGTGACTCAAAAGGAGCGATTTATGAAGGGCGCCAAGAAGGAATGAATGCGGTCAAGGAGGAAGTGGCGAAATATACTAATCTTCATAAGCTAAATGGAAAACTTGCTGATGTTATAAAAAATACAGATGTTTTTATTGGTGTATCTGTAGCGGGTGCCTTAACGAGTGAGATGATCCAATCAATGAATGAAAATCCGATTATATTTGCCATGGCCAATCCTGACCCTGAAATTATGCCACCCGAAGCAAAAGCTGCGGGGGCGATGGTGATCGGAACGGGTCGTTCGGATTTTCCAAATCAAGTGAACAATGTATTAGCTTTTCCTGGGATTTTTAGAGGCGCATTAGATGTAAGAGCCACACACATCAATGAAGAAATGAAACAGGCGGCTGTTCAAGCAATTGCTAATCTTATTTCGGATGAAAAAAGATCAACAGACTATATTATCCCTGATCCTTTTGATCCATGTGTTGCTCCAAATGTTGCTGCTGCGGTAGCAGAAGCAGCTATGGAAACCGGCGTTGCACGTATAAAAGTCAATCCTGATGACGTGCGGGAAAAGACAAAACAGCTCGCTATAATTGGAAAAGAATGAGTGAAATAGACGGATGAATATGGAGAACGAGCAAGCGAAAGTGTATAGCGAGAAGCCCTAAGAGTACTAGAGCTCTTGGGGTCAATTGAACACGTAGAGGTGAAGGCACCTTTTTATCTGATTTAAAAAATCATCTGCTCATTCAATTACTGGAATGTTCATATTAGAAGATCTATCGTGCGAAGTGGATCTTAAAAAATGAACGATAACAAAGTGTTCGCTCTTTATCGGACAAGTCAGGTATTATAGCTTTGCGTGATCATATTATCTAACAGGGCCAGTGGAAGTGGCACAAGGTTTGAGGCTGTAATCATCGGTTGTGATTTAGAGTTTTGGAAGTACTGAATAGTTGTTCCACTAAGACAAAGCAACCAGATAAAATGGTCGATCAAACATGTATAAAGACATTATTGACTGAAAAAAATAGAGAATCGCATAGCCAATTTTAAAAAATGATGAAAAACTATATCTGGCAAAATGTGAAAGCCGATTGGGGGAGAGCCATTTGCTTAAGGACTTTTTTTCTAAACCGAAAAAAAGGAAATATGCGGCAGTGCCATCAGAAACTGCAAAAACTGATGTTCCTGAAGGCATTATGACAAAATGCCCGGAATGCAAAAAAATAATGTATACGAAAGACTTAAGAAAAAATTTAAAAGTATGTTTACATTGTGATCATCATTTACGAATGACAAGCTATGAACGTGTTGAAAGTTTGTTAGATGAAGGAAGCTTTCAAGAATTTAAGGAACATATAACAACAGGAAATCCATTAGAATTTCCTGGGTATGTAGAAAAAGTTGAGAAGGATATGAAGAAGACAGATCTTGATGAAGCTGTGTTAACCGGGACGGGAACAATGAACGACCAGCAGGTTGTGATCGCGGTTATGGATTCTCATTTCCGAATGGGGAGCATGGGCTCTGTAGTGGGAGAGAAAATTACGAGAGCCATTGAAAAAGCAGGAGAAATGCAAGTACCTTTTTTAATTTTTACAGCTTCAGGTGGAGCAAGAATGCAAGAAGGGATCTTATCACTCATGCAAATGGCAAAAACCAGCTCTGCGTTAAAAATGTTTAGTGAACATGGTGGGTTAATTGTATCAGTTATGACTCATCCAACAACTGGCGGAGTCTCGGCTAGCTTTGCTTCATTAGGTGACTTTAATTTCGCAGAGCCAGGTGCGTTGATTGGCTTCGCAGGCCGTCGAGTTATTGAACAAACAATCCGTGAAGATTTACCTGATGATTTCCAAACTGCGGAATTCCTATTAGACCATGGTCAGTTGGATGGCGTCATTCATCGACGTGATTTAAAAGAAAAATTAATAAAGATATTAGACATTCATCAGCAAGAAGGTGAACAAGTATGGTAAAGGAGACTGGATTTGATAAACCAGTTTTGGAACTTCGAAAAAAAATCGCGGAGCTGCGAGAGTTTACGAAAGACTCAGATGTAGATTTAACGGAAGAAATTGATAAATTAGAAAAACGTTTGGAAAAGCTAGAAAATGAGGTCTATGAAAATTTGTCCCCATGGGACCGTGTTCAAATTGCCCGGAACTCGAATCGCCCGACAACCTTGGACTATATTGAATATCTTTTCACTGATTTTATAGAATTACATGGTGATCGAGCTTTCGGAGATGACAAAGCCATTGTTGGTGGAATTGCAAAATACAACGGACTTCCTGTGACGGTTATAGGCCACCAACGTGGGCGGGATACGAAGGAAAACATATACAGGAATTTCGGGATGCCCCATCCAGAAGGATTTCGTAAGGCTTTACGGCTAATGAAACAAGCAGAGAAATTTGGTCGCCCGATTATTTGTTTTGTAGACACAAAAGGGGCTTATCCAGGAAAGGCTGCTGAAGAAAGAGGCCAAAGTGAGGCGATTGCTCGTAATTTATTTGAAATGGCAGGGATCACGGTGCCAATTATTTGTCTTGTAACAGGTGAAGGCGGTAGTGGCGGGGCTTTGGGCCTAGGTGTAGGAAATCGAATCTTTATGCTAGAAAACTCCGTATATTCCGTTATTTCTCCAGAAGGAGCAGCAAGTATTTTATGGAAAGATGCTTCTTTATCGCAAAAGGCAGCAGAAGCGATGAAAATAACAGCATCCGACTTACTTAATTTTAATATTATTGATGAAGTTATTCCGGAAGTAAAAGGTGGAGCACACAAAGACGTAGAACGCCAAGCGCAATTTATTGATCCTATTTTATATCAAGCATTGAAGGAATTAACCGCACTTAGCTCAGAAGAACGAGTCAAAGCGCGTTATAATAAATTTAGACAAATGGGCAAGTTCATAGAAGAAATAAAATTTGAAAAAAGTCCAATATAATTTAAAGTACAGACTGTTCCAGTAAAATGCTGAATTTTTATCCCGGTGCAACCCGTCCGTAAGTCCCTTACTTCAAGGTAATGAGACTTCAAAGAAGTCTAAGTGGAGGATAACGGACGCTAACACCTCGATAAGTCTCTCGTTTTATATATGGTATGTGGGGAAAATACAGATACTATATATAGATGTGGAGAAAAGACTCAGTATACAATGGGGCAGTTTTTCCTATTTATAATGCTGAAAGATTTGAGAATCCGACAATAAAGTGGTATTTTTAATGTTGAAGGTAAAATAATACGAGATCGAGTTTGAAGAACTCTACGTGTTGGAATTTAGTTGTTACACAAAAGTGAGCCTTAATAAAAGCACTGAATGATGGGAGAATGGATGTCTTACATAACCATATGATTGTAATGAATAGGAGTGACGAACATGAAAAAAATTGGTGTATTAACAAGTGGCGGAGACGCCCCTGGCATGAATGCGGCGATTAGGGCAGTTGTAAGAAAGGCTATTTTTCATGGTTTAGAGCCTTACGCGATTGAACAAGGTTACAGCGGTTTGATAAACGGAAATATTAAAAAACTAGCATTGGGTTCTGTTGGAGATATCATTCAGCGTGGCGGTACCATTCTCCGATCTGCACGCTGTGACGAATTTAAAACGAAAGAAGGGCAATTAAAAGGTGTCGAACAATTAAAGAAGTTTGAACTTGATGGCCTCATTGTTATCGGCGGCGATGGTTCATACAGAGGTGCAAAGGCCTTAACAGAGCATGGATTTCCATGCGTAGGTGTCCCAGCAACGATTGATAATGATATTCCTGGTACGAGCCTTACAATTGGCTTTGATACGGCTTTAAACACAGTTTTAAGCGCCATCGACAATATTCGAGATACAGCTTCATCCCATGAGCGAACATTTATTATTGAAGTAATGGGGCGTGGAGCGGGTGATATCGCTCTATATTCTGGATTAGCTGGTGGGGCAGAAACCATTATTATTCCTGAGGAAGATTTTGATATGGATGATATTTGTGATCGACTTCATAAAGGGCAAGAACGTGGGAAAAAGCACTCCATCATTATTGTGGCAGAAGGCGTCATGAGTGGAACAGAATTTGGAGAAAAATTAAAAGCGAGCATCGATATTGAAACGCGTGTTTCAGTATTGGGCCATATTCAACGGGGTGGAACACCAACAGGCTATGACCGCGTATTGGCGAGTCGACTTGGAGCAAGAGCTGTTGAATTATTGATAGAAGGGAGAGGTGGAAGAGCGGTAGGGATCGAGCAGGATAAAATTATCGATAACGATATTTTAAGTATTCTGGATGAGCCGCATGCCTTCCATGAAGATCTTTATAAGCTATCCAAAGAATTATCGATTTAAGTAGGCAATATTTTAGGAGGAAAGAAAGATGAAGAAGACAAAAATAGTTTGTACAATTGGACCGGCAAGTGAAAATAAGGATACTTTATATGATTTAATTCAAGCTGGTATGAATGTAGCACGTTTAAATTTTTCCCATGGTGATCATGAGGAACATTTGAATCGAATTGTGAATATTCGTGAGTCTGCTAAAAAGGCTGGCAAAAATGTAGGTATTTTATTAGATACGAAGGGTCCTGAAATTCGCACTCATAATATGAAAGATGGAGCGATTGAATTAATTCAAGGTTCAACAGTCGCTGTTTCAATGAAAGAAGTCCTAGGAACAGAGGAGGTATTTTCATTATCTTATCCTGGATTAATAAACGATGTTCATATTGGGTCTACTATTTTGTTGGATGATGGCTTAATTGGCTTAGAAGTAATAGAGATTCACAAAGAAAATGATGAAATAATTACAAAAGTGATGAATAGCGGAACACTTAAAAATAAAAAAGGTGTAAACGTGCCTGGTGTCTCTGTGAATTTGCCTGGGATTACCGAGAAAGACGCAAGAGATATTTTGTTCGGTATTGAACAAGGAATTGACTTTATCGCAGCCTCTTTCGTAAGAAGAGCTTCTGATATTATTGAAATTCGTCAATTGTTAGAAGAAAATGGTGGAGACTATATCCATATTGTCCCTAAGATTGAGAATCAAGAGGGTGTAGATAATATTGATGAAATTCTTGCAGTATCTGACGGTCTAATGGTTGCACGTGGGGATTTAGGTGTAGAAATTCCGACTGAAGCTGTTCCACTCGTGCAAAAATCGTTAATCCGTAAATGTAATGAAGCTGGAAAGCCAGTTATTACTGCGACTCAAATGCTTGATTCTATGCAACGTAACCCAAGACCAACGAGAGCGGAAGCCAGTGATGTAGCCAATGCGATTTTAGATGGATCAGATGCAGTTATGTTATCAGGAGAAACGGCAGCTGGTTCTTACCCAGTAGAAGCTGTGCAAACAATGAGCAATATTGCAGAATCAACAGAAAAAGCAATGAATCACAAAGAAATTCTTAATTATTTGAGCAAAAATAGTGAAGTGAATATGACGGATGCCATTTGCCAATCGGTGGCACATACAGCTATTAATTTGGATGTGAGTGCCATTGTGACACCGACAGAAAGTGGCCATACTGCGCGGATGATTTCGAAGTATCGCCCTAAGGTTCCAATCATTGCGATTACACATGAGGAAACGATTGTTCGCAGATTGATGCTTCAGTGGGGAGTATATCCGCAAATGGGACAAAAAGTAACGACTACGGATGAAATGTTAGAAGGTGCCGTTACAGAAACCTTAAATTCCGGTTTGGTTAAACACGGTGACTTAATCCTTATTACAGGTGGAGTTCCAGTAGGTGAAACGGGTGCAACCAACTTAATGAAGCTACATGTTTTAGGAGATGTACTTGCTAAAGGCCAAGGGATCGGTAGAAAAACAGCTTTTGGTAAAGCATTTGTGGCAAGAAATGCGGACGAGGCAACAGAGAAAGTGACGCAAGGAAGTGTAATGGTTTCGATTGGTACAGATCGAGATATGGTTCCGGCTCTAGAACAATGTTCTGCATTGATCACAGAGGAAGGCGGCTTAACAAGTCATGCTGCCGTTGTCGGGCTTAACTTGGGAATTCCAGTGATTGTAGGAGTAGAAAATGCAACGAAGCTATTAAAAGATGGTCAAGAAATTACGGTGGATGCAACAAGAGGCGTTATCTATAATGGACATGCTAGTGTCCTTTAAAAGTTTGTTCAGAAAAGCCCAACAAAAATGACACATCGAATTTCTGGTTGGTTTGCTTTTCCGGTATCATGTATTAGGAAAAGATCTTCTACTAAAACTGCCCACTGCCTGTGCTGTGGACAACGTAGAAGTCAGCACAACACGTGCCTGGGCTGCCTTGAACTTTCGACGTACATACAAAAAGATGTACTAGTATCGATGTTGCTGACAAGACGTCAGCGTAGCCTCGACTTGGTCCTTTTTATCAGACTTTTTGAAGACACACTTTAATAAACAAAGAAAAAGTCGGTTTTTTTTCCGGCTTTTTTCTTTGCTTGATGTACTATAAAATCCTGGTTTGCGGATTTTTTTGCAGAGGGCAGAATTTTCCTTATAAAATAAGCTCCATCCTAGTTGATAAAGACTTGGATATGTTACGATAATAGATATAGAAAACGTTGGGATGTGGACAAGATGAGACAATGGGTACTTCTGTTTATCTTCTTGTCAGCACTAGAAATTGGTGTATTTATGCTGGCAGGCAAATGGATGGGGATAATGCCCACGGTGCTGTTAATCATCGTTACAGGCATGGTGGGTGTATATTTAACAAAGAAACAAGGCGTCAATGTTCTTTATCAACTACAGAGTCAAATTCAAAATCGTCAGCCTCCAGGAATCGCCATGTTAGATGGTGTTTGCGTGTTAATCGGAGGAATTCTTCTTATTTGTCCTGGTTTTATTACAGATCTTTTGGGACTGCTGCTTTTAATTCCTTTTACACGTAAGTTTATTCGGCCTTCAATGATTAAAATGATCAAAAACTGGGTGAATCGCAAACAGCTATATATTTATCGTTGAAAAAGAGCCTTAATAAAATAAGGCTCTTTTTCAAATGATAAGAAGATATAAAGTTGGCCAGTATTTGGAGCTTGTTCCTGCCTCTAACCTTTATTCTCTTGTGTCAGCAGCTCCATATTTAATATAAGTCCAAATGTCTTTAAACACATTAGCTTTATATAGAGTTGTAAGGAATACTAACATAACCGGACCGAGTATGAGCCCAATGAATCCAATTAATTTAAAACCAACGAATAAGGCGATTAAGGTAGCGAGGGGGTTCATCCCGATACTTGACGAGAGTATTTTTGGCTCCATTAATTGCCTCTGTACAACGACAACGGTATATAGGATCCCCAGCCCTAAGGCCAATCCATAATTTCCCATAATAATTTCATAGATAATCCAAGGAACAAAGACGGTCCCAGTACCGAGATAAGGCAAAATATCAAAAATCCCTGCTATTAAAGCGATTGTAATGGCGTATTTAACACGTAAAATCAGCAATCCTACCAATACAATAACCAAAGTAATTGAAATAAGGGTACATTGTGCTTTTACAAATCCGAACAACGCTTTCCTTAAATCTGCCAAAACTCTATTACTACTGTATTTGATCTTTTTAGGAATGACTTTTTTTGACAAATTTAATAGCTTTTCTTGATCTTTACTAATGAAGAATGTAGCGAGAACAGAAAAAACAAGGACTGTAGCAGCATTCGGAATCCACGAGACCAAAGCTGGTAATTTTAAAAAGAAGTTTTGTAAAAAATTTGTGGCAGTTTCTGTGATTTTGCTCCCAGTTTGACTAATACTGTCCATAATGGTTCCTTGTTGTCCGCTATCTAGATTATCGAAAGTATTGGCCAATCTTTCGTAAAAAGGAATAATTTGACTAGCAAACAAATTTTGAATATATTCAATTAATGTTCGTGTATGTTCTGGTACTACGGTAGATAAATAATTAGCACCATCCACAATTTCAGCGATTAGTAGTGTAATTAACCCCGCAAAGATAGAAATTAATAGAAGCAAGGAAGTGATTACCGCGAGGGCTCGAGGGAATCTCCCTTTTTTTTCAAGAAAATAGACCGCTGGACTAATGATCAAGGCGATGATAATGGCAATAATAAAAGGGTATGTTAGCTTAGCGATAAAATAAAGTGCAACAAATGATGTAACGGCAATGAAAATGACAATAAAAAAACGAATGAGTTTGAAAACATTTTCACGTTTCATTGGACACCTCATATTTTAATTTTCAAGTAAAGGATTCTTTCAGCTATCATAACATGATTCAATAAGTTGAAACATTAAATATAAACAATAAAGGAAGGTATATATGTTCAGTCATCCATTAATATTTATGATTATGTTGTTAGTAATAGGCTTTATAGCTAAGAATAATTCACTTATTCTTGCCGCAGCTGTACTCATTATTTTAAGGTTAATTGGGACAGATGAAAAGATTTTTGCTGTCTTACAAACGAAAGGCATTAACTGGGGAGTCACCATTATTACGATTGCCGTTCTTGCTCCGATAGCCAGTGGCCAAATCGGCTTCAAGGAGCTGGGAGAGGCTGTAAAATCTCCGTATGCTTGGATTGCCTTTGGCGCTGGTATGGCCGTCGCTATAATTGCCAAATATGGTATTCAGCTTTTATCAACAGATCCTCATATTACGACAGCACTCGTAATTGGTACAATTTTTGCTGTGGCTGTTTTTAAGGGGATAGCCGTGGGACCACTGATTGGAGCCGGTATTGCCTATATGGTAATGAAAATTTTTGACTTCATAAAGTAAATATAAACTGATTCCTCTATAAGCGTTTCCATTTCCAAAATAGGAATTTTTAGTTATAATAACAAATGGACGGAAAATCTATATTCTCTTTAATGGACAAGAACGAATTTTAGTCTATAATTGAATAGGGATTGATATGTTGACAAAGTTTGTGAAGTTCTTGATGAATTTCGGCAGACTATCGCTATTTTTGTGTGCTGAAAATCAGTTTAAAAATAAAGGAGATGTTACTTTTATGACAGCAACACGTGGATTGGAAGGAATTGTAGCAACTACATCTTCCGTAAGTTCAATCATCGATGACACTCTTACATATGTTGGTTATAATATTGATGAATTGACGAAAAATGCCAGTTTTGAAGAGATCATTTATCTTTTATGGCATTTGGAATTGCCAAATAAACAGCAATTAGAAGAGTTGAAACAACAATTAGCTGATAATATGGAAATTCCACAAGAAATCATTGATAGTTTTAAAACATACCCAATTGAAAATGTGCACCCAATGGCAGTACTTCGTACAGCTGTTTCTACTTTAGGAATATTTGATGATGAAGCAGATGTTATGGAGAAAGAGGCGAACTTCCGTAAGGCAATCCGCCTACAAGCAAAAATGCCTACACTTGTGGCAGCTTTTGCACGGATTCGTAATGGTGAAGAGCCGGTTGCACCTAAAAAAGAGTATAGCCTTGCTGAAAACTTCCTTTATATGTTAAATGGCAAAGAGCCAAGTGACGTTGAAGTAGAAGCAATGGATAAGGCTTTAATTCTCCATGCAGATCATGAATTAAATGCCTCGACTTTCACTGCTCGTGTTTGTGTTGCAACATTGTCAGATATGTATTCTGGCGTGACAGCCGCTATCGGTGCTCTTAAAGGTCCTCTACATGGTGGTGCGAACGAACAGGTTATGAAAATGCTTACAGAAGTAGGGGCTGTGGATAAGGCCGAAGAATATATTTTAAACAAATTGGCAAACAAAGAAAAAATCATGGGATTCGGTCATCGTGTATATCAAAAAGGCGACCCACGTGCGAAGCATTTACGGGAAATGTCTCGAAAGCTAACTGAAATTACTGGTGAGCCAAAGTGGTATGAAATTTCTGAGAAAGTTCGTGAAGTACTAACATCGAAGAAACCTTTACCACCTAATGTGGATTTTTATTCTGCGTCTGTTTACCATAGTCTTAAAATTGACCATGATTTATTTACACCGATTTTTGCCGTATCTCGTGTGTCGGGATGGATTGCCCATATTCTTGAACAATATGAAAATAACAGATTGATTCGTCCGCGTGCAGAATACACAGGACCAGGAATGCGTACATTCAAACCGCTTGAAGATCGTTAAGGATCTAGAGAATTCTTTTAATATCTGGTAGAATAAACATTCGAAAACATAATGGAGGGAACTTAAATGGCAGAAAAAATTACAGTTGAAAACGGTGTTCTACATACACCAGATCATCCAGTTATACCTTTTATTGAAGGGGATGGAACAGGTCCAGATATTTGGGCGGCAGCGAAAAGAGTCTTAGATGCAGCTGTAGAAAAAGCCTATGCTGGTAACAAAAAGATTGAATGGAAAGAAGTGTATGCAGGAGAAAAAGCATTCAATAAATTTGGTGAATGGCTACCTAATGAAACACTTGAAACCATTCGTGAATATTTAATTGCAATTAAAGGTCCTTTAACAACACCAATTGGTGGAGGCTTCCGTTCTTTGAACGTAGCGCTTCGTCAAGAGCTTGATTTGTTTGTTTGCCTTCGTCCTGTACGTTATTTCGAAGGTGTACCTTCACCTGTTAAGCGTCCAGAAGATTGTGATATGGTCATTTTCCGTGAAAATACTGAAGATATTTATGCAGGAATTGAGTATAAAGAGGGAACAGATGAAGTGAAGAAGCTAATCGATTTCCTTCAAAATGAAATGGGCGTAAACAAAATTCGCTTTCCAGAAACTTCAGGAATTGGTATTAAACCAGTTTCTGTTGAAGGAACTGAGCGTTTAGTACGTTCCGCGATTAATTATGCAATCAATGAAGGACGTAAATCAGTTACGCTTGTTCATAAAGGAAACATTATGAAATTTACGGAAGGTGCTTTTAAGAATTGGGGCTATGAGCTTGCTGAAAGAGAATTCGGTGATCAAGTATTTACTTGGAATCAGTATGACCAAATTAAGGAAGAACAAGGTACTGATGCGGCGAATAAAGCACAAGCTGATGCAGAAGCAGCCGGGAAAATTATCATTAAAGATTCCATTGCGGATATTTTCCTACAACAAATTCTAACTCGTCCGAAAGAATTTGATGTTGTCGCAACCATGAACCTTAATGGAGATTATGTTTCTGATGCGCTTGCTGCGCAAGTAGGTGGAATTGGTATTGCACCTGGTGCAAACATTAACTATGAAACTGGACATGCCATTTTTGAAGCAACACATGGTACAGCTCCTAAATATGCAGGCTTGGATAAAGTAAATCCATCATCTGTATTGCTTTCTGGTGTATTAATGCTAGAACATCTAGGCTGGAATGAAGCGGCTGATCTGATTACTAAATCAGTAGAAAAAACAATTGCATCGAAAGTTGTTACTTATGACTTTGCTCGTCTTATGGATGGGGCAACAGAAGTAAAGACTTCGGAATTTGCAACAGCTCTTATTGAACAAATGTAAGAGAATATGCAGTCTTGGCGAGCGACCCGCACCCTGCGTGGCGCTCGCTTTCAAGTATTCTTTTCTAGCTGTGGTTATATATTAATTATGAAAGAAGGGGATTTTGATATGACACTGAGACGTACAAAGATATCTGTAATCGGTAGTGGTTTTACAGGAGCCACAACAGCTTTTTTATTAGCACAGAAAGAGCTGGGGGATGTGGTACTAGTTGATATCCCACAAATGGAAAAGCCGACAAAGGGGAAGGCGTTAGATATGCTAGAAGCTAGCCCTGTTCAAGGATTTGATGCCAATATTATTGGAACATCAAATTATGAAGATACAAAGGATTCTGACGTTGTGGTGATTACGGCAGGAGTTGCGCGTAAACCAGGTATGAGCCGAGATGATCTTGTACAAACAAATCAAAAGGTCATGAAGAGTGTCACAAGTGAAATCGTCAAATACTCTCCTAATTGTCATATTATTGTTTTAACCAACCCTGTAGATGCCATGACATATACTGTTTTCCAAGCATCTGGATTTCCAAAAAACCGTGTGATTGGACAGTCAGGTGTATTGGATACAGCACGATTCCGCACATTTATTGCCCAAGAATTAAATGTATCTGTGAAGGATGTTACAGGATTTGTTCTTGGAGGACATGGGGACGATATGGTACCGCTTGTTCGCTATTCTTATGCTGGCGGGATCCCTCTTGAAACGCTACTCCCTAAAGATCGACTCGATGCTATTGTAGAACGGACGAGAAAGGGCGGCGGAGAAATTGTCAATCTACTAGGAAATGGAAGTGCTTACTATGCACCTGCCGCCTCCTTGGTTGAAATGGTTGAAGCAATTGTAAAGGATCAACGTCGTGTCCTCCCAGCAATTGCTTATTTGGAGGGAGAATATGATTTTAACGGGATTTATCTAGGCGTTCCAACGATCCTTGGGAAAGATGGAATTGAAAAAGTGATTGAACTAGATTTAAAGGAAGATGAGAAAAAAGCGTTGGAAACCTCCGCTTCTTCTGTTCGTGAAGTAATGAAGGTGTTACAATAAAGTAAGACTTTATGCAACGAAGACCTTCTGGCAATTCATTTGAATAAAAGCGAAGGCGCTTGCATTTAGATGAATGGCTACAAAGTCAAAAGCTAGAGGCTCGTTTGCTAATTTACTCGATAAGCATTCTAGTGTAAGTTATTTTACCAAGATCATAAGAGCTGTCCTATCTATCATGTATTTGCATGAAAAGGACAGCTTTCTTTGAAGGGCAATCTACATAATTAGCTAATTCCCAGCGGCGCTCATTCTATGCCGGTCTATGTTAGGACCATATTCTCAATTCATTGGAGGTGCATAAATTGTTCTTAGGTAAAAATCGAAAACTTGGACGGAACCTAGAGGAAATATCGGTTGGTGAAAAGCTTGTATTAACAGAAAAGATGGAAGATAAGGATTTGTTGTTATATCTTGGCTTAACAAATGATGCCAATCCGCTTTTTATTCAACATGACTACGCTTCTCAAACAGAATTTAAAAAGCCGATTGTACCAACAATTATGCTAACAGGAATGATCACCTCTGCGATCTCTAAATATTTGCCTGGACCAGGAGCTCATATTTTAAGTCAGAATCTTGAATTTCTAAAACCTGTTTATCACTACGAAACGATTGAATTTTTATTTGAAATCGTTGATGTGGATAAGGATAGGCATATGCTTACTGTACAGGTAAAGGTCATGAATGAAGAGGAGCAAGTTGTACTCGAAGGAACTTTGCGTGTTCAACCTCCTAGTGCGCTTCAAACGGAAAAATGAATCATTTGCGTAACTTAGGACCTAGAGCTTTCTCTGGGTTTTTTTGACGTCTAGGAAAGGATAAAATTGTCGCTTATGGATAACTAGCATGATGTTGGGTTCGACGCTCAGCTCCAGCGCCCAGCGACTAGTAAACTTTCAGCTTTTGCTTGCGTAAGTCAACATCGGCTCATGCTTCGCCCGCCGTGTTTCCTAACATCCTGTTGGCCTCCGACGAGCAAAGGTTCTGAGCCAAGAAAGTCCGGTTTTGACTTTTATTGGCTCAGGTTATAAGCAGAACATCGGCTAAGGCCGCCACTTCCGCATGTCTACGCCGATGTCGTATACGTAGAGAGTTCTACACACCAAAAATCCAGGAAAAACGGAGGAAAGCGGTGCGTAGGTCGGCGCGAACTTAGTCTTTCTTCCTAGTCCAAGGCGCCCCGCGCTTTTCTTATTCTGAAAAGAAAGACCATTTTTATGAAACTAAATGCTCTCTTATTCGTATAAAGAATGAAAGCTAAAGAGAAGGGAAAGGGTATGATGAGTTTAAAGAGGGGTTTTACTTTAATAGGGATGATTTTGGCTGTTATCATATTAGCACTTGTTATTTTAACATCCTGGTACACAGTGGATGAATCTGACCAAGCTGTAATCGTTACTTTTGGAAAGGCAGATCAAACCAATACGGAGCCAGGATTACATTTTAAACTTCCGTGGCCGATACAAAATGTAGAAAAGTTGGCTCGGGAAACGAAAAAATTGGATTTTGGCTATAAAGATGCTGATGGAGACAAGAATGAAACGAAGATGATTACAGGGGATGAAAATATTGTCCTGGCTGATCTTGTTGTGCAGTGGAAAATTACAGAGCCAGAGAAATATTTATTTAACGCAGCAAATCCAGAGGAAATTCTCTATGACGCTACGTCTGCTGCTTTACGAAGTATTATTGGAAGTTCAAAAATTGATGATGCACTTACGACTGGAAAAGCGGAAATTGAAGGGGATGTCCGCGATTTACTTACAAACTTGCTAGATAAATACGATATTGGTATTTCCATTTTAGCAGTAAATTTAAAAGATGTTGAATTACCGAATGAAGAGGTTCGGAGCGCCTTTACCGCTGTTACAGATGCAAGGGAAACAATGAATACGAAAATAAATGAAGCGAAAAAATATGAAAATAAGCGAACAAATGAGGCAAACGGTGAAAAAGCGGCAATTAACTCCAAAGCAGAAGGAGAGAAGGCTGCTAGGATTGAAGCAGCTAAAGGGAGTGTAGCTGTGTTTGACTCCCTCTATGAACAGTATAAATCCAATCCAGATATCACGCGTGAGAGGCTAACAATTGAAACGCTTGAACAAGTTTTACCAGAAGCAGAAATATATATTATGAATGATGATGGAAATACGCTAAAGTATTTGCCACTTCGTTCTATGGAAAAAGAAGAGGAGAAGCCAGTTAAAACGGATGAGAATCAGCAAGAAGAAAACCAATCAGACGAATCAAATGACAAAGATAAAGGAGGAGAATCTTCACAATGAGTAAAAATGTTGTCGATATGGATGAGCGTCGCTCTGTTGAGCAAGAATGGCGTAAGTATACAAAAATAGGAATGTTTTTCATTGGATTGATTATTCTCCTTGTTTTGTTATTTACAAGTGTTTTTATCGTGCGTGAAGGTGAGTACAAGGTTATCAGGCAATTTCAAGAAGTTATTCGTGTTGAAACAGAACCAGGATTGGCTTTTAAAATTCCATTCTTACAAACTGTTTCCGCTTTACCTAAATATCAGATGACCTATGATGTTTCACAAGCAGAAATTAATACAAAAGATAAAAAACGGATCATTATTGATAATTATGCCGTATGGAAAATTGATGATCCACAAAAAATGATTTCTAATGCTCGTACCGTTGAAAATGCGGAATCACGAATGGAGGAGTTTATTTATTCAGTAGTACGGACTGAATTGGGGCAATTAGATTATGATGAGATTATTAATGATGAGAAATCCTCTCGTGGAAGTTTAAATGATCGGATTACGGAACGAGTAAATGAACTTTTGTCCCGTGATGAGTATGGGGTCAACGTCGTAGATGTTCGTACAAAAAGAACGGATCTTCCAGCGGAAAATGAAAATTCTGTGTATACACGGATGGTCTCGGAAAGAGAATCAACAGCTCAGGAGTATTTATCTAGAGGAGATGCTCAGAAAAATGAAATTATGGCAGAGACAGACCGGAAAGTAAGAGAATTGCTTTCAAAATCTGAAGCCGAGGCTGAAGTAATACGAGCAGAAGGCGAAGGAGAAGCTGCCAAAATTTTTAATAAATCTTTTTCAAAAGATCCTGAATTTTATAATCTTTATCGTACATTGGAATCTTATAAGAAAACGATTGGGGAAGATACCGTTATTATCCTACCATCTGATTCGCCATACGCCCGTTTGTTAATGGGTTATACGGATAAAGAGTAAATAGACAAAGAAAAGACTAATCCAGCTTGTTGATCAGGACTATGGTCTCCTGCTTGGCGTTCAGAGTGAACCTCGTATGATACATCATATGAGGTTTCTTTTTTGATCGGAGAAATGGAAAGAATCTACTATAGCACTTCTTTTTCTTTTTTATCTCGCTTCATGTAGAATAGAATTAAAATTGGACGAACCTGCTCCAACGGAGGTTACCGAAATGAAGAAAAAATTGATGTTAATTGACGGAAACAGTATTGCTTATCGAGCTTTTTTTGCCTTACCGCTGTTAAACAATGACAAAGGCGTTCATACAAATGCGATCTATGGATTTACAACGATGTTAATGAAAGTATTGGCAGAACAAAAGCCTACCCATATACTAGTCGCTTTTGATGCTGGTAAAACGACATTCCGACACTCTACTTTTACAGAATATAAGGGAGGGAGGCAAAAAACTCCACCAGAATTATCGGAGCAGTTCCCTTTTTTGCGTAATTTGCTTGATGCTTATGGGATTAAACGTTATGAATTAGAAAACTATGAAGCAGATGATATTATTGGCACTTTAGCAACGAAAGCGGAACAAGAGAATTTTGACGTACTTGTCATTTCAGGCGATAAGGATCTCACGCAACTAAGTACTGAGAAGACGACCGTTGCCATCACTAAAAAAGGCATTACGGATATTGAAGCTTACACACCTGAGCATATAAATGAAAAATACGGTCTCCAGCCAGATCAAATTATCGATATGAAAGGATTAATGGGCGATCAATCCGATAATATTCCTGGTGTACCAGGTGTGGGGGAGAAAACAGCCATAAAACTTTTAAAGGAATTCCATACGCTGGAAAATCTTCTTGAACATATTGATCAAGTTAGTGGGAAAAAATTAAAAGAAAAGCTAACAGAACATAGGGATCAAGCTGTTATGAGTAAGGAACTCGCAACGATTATGAAGGAAGCCCCGATTGAGGTTGTGATTGATGAGTTACTTTATGAAGGCTACGAGCCAGAAAAACTGATCACGCTTTTTAAAGAATTAGGTTTTCACTCATTGCTTGATAAGGTAGAAGGCGGGGAAGCGATCGAGGAAGAGGAACTAGAAGATATTCCCTATGAGATCGTTGATTCAATTACAGAAGATCTATTCAAGGATGAAAGTTCGTTATATGTAGAAATTTTGGATGATAATTATCATACTGGAAAGATTATTGGTTTTGGCCTTGCTCATCAAAACGGTCATTATTTTATCCCTACTGAGCTTGCCCTACAATCAGAAGATTTTAAGAAGTGGGCTAGTGATGAGTCTAAGAAAAAAAGAGTGTACGATGGAAAACGTTCGATTGTCTCATTGAAATGGCATGGCATTGATTTAAATGGTATTGATTTTGATTTAATGCTTGTCTCCTATTTATTGAATCCTTCCGAATCATCCGTTGATTTCGCAGGTGTAGCCAGACGTCATCACTATACAGATGTTCAAACAGATGAGGCAGTTTTTGGAAAAGGTGCAAAAAGGAAAATTCCGGAGGAGTCAATATTAGCCGAGCATCTTGCTCGTAAAGCAGCAGCGATTGATGCTTTATACACACACTGCTTAAAAGAGCTAGAGGAAAACCAACAAACTGATCTGTTTTATGATTTGGAATTACCTCTTTCCATTATTTTAGCGGCGATGGAATATACAGGCGTAAAGGTGGATACAGCTCGAATACAAGAAATGCAATTAGAGCTTGCAGAACGGTTAAAAGAAATAGAAGCGCGCATTTATACCCTTGCAGGGAATGAATTTAATATTAATTCACCTAAACAATTAGGGGTGGTGTTATTCGAGAAATTAGGTCTTCCCATTTTAAAGAAAACAAAAACCGGCTACTCCACTTCAGCAGATGTATTAGAAAAGCTGGAACAATCGCATGAAATTATTCCAGAGATCCTTCATTATCGTCAACTTGGAAAATTGCAGTCTACTTATATCGAGGGATTATTAAAGGTGATTCATAAAGACACGCATAGGGTGCATACGAGATTTAACCAAGCCTTAACATCTACGGGTAGATTAAGTTCAACAGATCCGAACCTGCAAAACATCCCGATTCGTTTAGAAGAGGGGAGAAAGATTAGACAAGCTTTCATTCCTTCGGAGAAAGATTGGGTGATTTTTGCTGCTGATTATTCACAAATCGAATTACGAGTTCTGGCAGATATTGCTCAAGATCAAGGCCTTCAAGAAGCCTTCCAACATGATATGGATATTCATACAAAGACAGCCATGGATGTTTTCCATGTAACAGCAGATGAAGTGGATGGGAATATGAGAAGACAGGCGAAAGCAGTAAATTTTGGCATCGTCTATGGAATTAGTGATTATGGCTTGTCACAAAATCTAGGTATAACAAGGAAAGAAGCCGGAAAATTTATTGATCGTTATTTAGAGAGCTTTTCCGGCGTTAAACAATATATGGAGGATATTGTGCAAGAAGCGCGAGAAAACGGCTTTGTTTCTACCCTTCTTCATCGTAGGCGCTATATTCCAGAAATCACTAGTCGTAATTTTAACATCAGAAGCTTCGCTGAAAGAACAGCGATGAACACCCCGATTCAGGGAAGTGCCGCTGACATCATTAAAAAAGCGATGATCGAAATGGCAGCTCGTTTGAAAAAAGAACAATTACAAACAAAATTATTGTTACAAGTCCATGATGAATTAATCTTTGAAGCACCAAAAGATGAAATTAATAAGTTAAAAGAAATTGTACCAGAAGTAATGGAACAGGCACTAGCCCTATCCGTTCCATTAAAAGTGGAATATGCCTATGGACCCACATGGTTTGATGCAAAATAGAAAAGCGCAAGGCGTTTGCTAGGGGCGACAAGCAAATGTTCTGAAACGGAAGAAGGGTGCATTTTCCCTTCGGCCGTTTCAGGTTATTGGATGGAACATCGGCTAAAATCGAACATCCTGTTGCAACGCCGATGGGCTCGCAGGATGCGAGCCTCTCGCCCTAACGCCTGTAGCTAGACAAAAAGAAAATCGTAAGGCGTTCAAAGGGGAAGAAGGGCGTTTTTCCCTACGGCGAATGTCTGTAGTTACTAGTTGAGAAAAAGAGGGAGAGAGTAATATGCCCGAATTGCCAGAGGTTGAATCTGTACGAAGGTCATTAAACGAATTGGTGGCAGGGAAAAAAATAAAAAATGTCACCATTCGTTGGCCTAAAATCATTAAACATCCATTAGAAATCGAACAATTCCAAGATGCTTTAGGGGGACAGCTTATACACAATGTAGAGAGGAAAGGAAAGTTTTTAATCTTTCAATTGGATGATTATTCACTTGTCTCACATTTGCGAATGGAAGGGAATTATAGCTTGCATCAGCATGAGGAGGAACCTGATAAACATACGCACATCCTCTTTTATTTTATGGATGGATCTTGCCTTTTTTATCGAGA
This sequence comes from Bacillus sp. SD088, assembly GCF_017355205.1. Lineage (GTDB taxonomy): Bacteria > Bacillota > Bacilli > Bacillales > Bacillaceae_C > Lederbergia. The sequence continues at coordinate 69,244 of NZ_JADIJK010000004.1, read as the reverse complement.
TGTCCGTAAATTTGGCACCATGCACTTATTCTCAAAAGGAACGGAAAATGATCAATTACCCCTTTCAAAATTGGGGCCAGAACCTTTTGCAGATGAATGCACATTAGAATATTTATTGAGGAAATTAAGCAAAACAGATCGTTCCATTAAAGCTGTTTTACTTGATCAAACCATTGTCTCAGGTTTGGGTAATATTTATGTAGATGAAGTCCTTATTCGTTCGCAAATTCATCCTGAGCGTATCTCGAAAACGTTATCGAAGCAAGAGGCTTTGATGCTTTTAAATGAAATGAATGCTACTTTATTAGAGTCTATTAAGGCTGGTGGAAGCTCTGTTCATTCATATATGAACTCCCATGGGCTTAGTGGTTCGTATCAAGAAAAATTAAAGGTGTATGGAAAAAATGGTAAACCATGTCCTTTTTGTGGAACCGAAATTGAGAAAGTGAAGGTAGCAGGACGAGGAACTCATTTTTGTCCGCAATGTCAGCAGATAGGATAATCTGTGGCAGACAAAAATTTGATTAGCCTAAGAGATAAAATCTAAGTGAGCACTTGATCGATAAAAAATAGGTAACTATTTAAAATCGTTTAACCATCCACGCTTTCTTCTCATATACTGATGTAGTCACTGCTGATATGGGAAGGTGTGAAGTTATGGGCTTTTCATTATCACTTCTGCTACTTGCGATTGCTATTAGTCTTGATAGTTTTAGTACAGGAGTAGCCTATGGATTACGCAAAATGCGTATTCCGTATAAATCACTATTGATCATCGCTCTTTGTACGGCAATATCCCTGCTTATTGCCATGTTTGCGGGAAGTATCATTGTGCAAGTCCTATCACCAACAGTCGCAAACCGGATTGGTGGAATTATTTTAATTATGATTGGTGCCTGGGTGATATTCCAATTTTTTCGAACAGAGAAAGGTCCACATGAACAAGTAGAAAAGCTAGTAGTGAACTGGGAAATCAAATCATTAGGCATCGTCATCCATATCCTGAAGAAACCAACCAGGGCAGATTTTGATTTATCTGGGACGATCACCGGTATTGAGGCTTTGCTTTTGGGAGCTGCCTTATCTTTGGATGCGTTTGGAGCGGGAATTGGAGCTGCCATGCTAGGATATTCTCCTTGGACGCTTGCTGGTTCTGCAGCGCTTATGAGTGCTATTTTTCTTAAAACAGGCCTGCAAATTGGCAATATCTTCTCTAAGACCAACTGGATCCAGCATTTTGCTTTTATGCCAGGTGTTTTATTGATTTTGATCGGTATATTAAAAATCTAGAGTATGATTTGAAAGAGGCGAGTATTTTCATGATGGTCGGTTTAACCGGTGGAATTGCAAGTGGAAAAAGTACAGTTTCACAAATGTTCAAAGAAAAAGATTTTGTAATTATTGATGCAGATATTGCTTCAAGGAAGGTCGTCGAACCAGAACAACCTGCATATCGAGAAATTGTGCAGGTTTTTGGAGAGTCGATTCTTTTGCCAAATCAATGGTTGGATCGGGCGAAACTAGGTTCAATCATCTTTTCTGATGAGGCAAAACGGCAAACATTAAATTCAATTGTCCACCCAGCAGTCCGAGAACAAATGGAGAGTTGGAAAAATGAAGCATTGGCAGCCGGAAAACAGACGATTATTCATGATATTCCGTTACTATTTGAAAACAAATTAACCCATCTCGTGGAAAAAACTGTTGTTGTGTTTGTTGAAGAACAAGTACAATTAGCAAGATTGATGGAGAGAAATAAGTTATCTGAATCTGAAGCAAATGCACGAATTTCCTCGCAAATGTCACTTCGTGAAAAAGCAAAATTAGCTGATGCTGTGATTGATAACAATGGAGAAATAGCTGAAACAAAATCACAAATAGAGGAACTTATTAAGAAATGGGATCTTCATCCATAGGAACTCAGATCCTTTTCGGAATCAATAGCGTGTCAAAAAAAGAAGCATCCAAAAGTTCATTGACCTTTAGATGCTTCTTCTTTTTGTAAGAGAACTCACATTTTGTTATTTAGGCTCGAATTAAGGTATAATGATAAAATAGAATATATTGATTTGAACGGAGCTGGTATCATGAAATGCCCGTCCTGCAAGCATAATGGAACTCGAGTGGTCGATTCAAGGCCGGTTGATGATGTAAGGGCAATTAGAAGAAGAAGAGAATGTGAGAAATGTTCTTTTCGTTTTACAACATTTGAAAGGGTAGAAGAAACACCACTGATTGTTGTAAAGAAAGAGGGAATTCGAGAAGAATTTAGTCGGGAAAAAATTTTAAGAGGCCTGATTCGTGCCTGCGAAAAAAGGCCAGTTTCACTAGATCAACTTGAACAAATTACGCATGAAATTGAGAGAGAAATTCGTGCACTTGGACAAGCAGAGGTGAACTCAGAGCTCATTGGAGAAAGAGTCATGGATAAATTATCGAAAACAGATGAGGTCGCCTACGTACGATTTGCCTCTGTTTATCGACAATTTAAAGATATCAATGTTTTCTTAGATGAACTGAAGGATTTAATAAAAAAAGATTGATGAGAGTGTGTTCGTTTTGAAGTCATATTGGAGTGAAATTCAGCCAATCGATGCTTTTGTTGTGAAAATGAACGGTGTGTTGCATCCCCAAGACCAAAAGATTATTGAATCTTTATATCAACCGCTTATTGGTCCGGTTAGCACATCCCTATACTTTACTTTATGGAATAGAGTGCAAGAAAATCGACTTTGGTCTGAACAGTTCAATCATTATCATCTGATGAATTTCCTTGACCTAAATTTGGATGAAATTTTTCAAGCCCGTTTAAAGCTAGAAGGAATTGGTTTAGTAAAAACATATGTAAAAACAGAAGCTGATACTCGTTCTTATTTATATGATTTACAACCACCCTTATCTGCTGAAGGTTTCTTTACAGATGGAATGTTAAATATATACTTATATCAAAAAATAGGGAAATCACAATTTTTGAAACTAAAACAGTTATTTATTGATGAAAAAGTAGACTTGAGTGGGTATCAAGAATGGACTCGTTCTTTTCAGGATGTTTTTTCATCTTTAGGCTCTGAAGCTCTAACGGATCAGGAGGCCCATTCAGCTAGCCAACCGGGTGAACAACAAGAATTTTTTCACCGTCAAGAACCTACCCTTATTAAAATTGCTGGGGAACAGTTTAACTTTGAGGTGCTGTTTTCCGGTTTATCAGAAATTATGGTTCCTAGACGAGTCTTTACTCAGGAAACAAAAGAGGCTATTTCCAAATTAGCCTTTTTATACGCCATCGATGCCGTTAATATGAAAAATATTGTATTAGCGAGTTTGGATGGAGACCAAACGATTGATATAGAAGAGTTACGCAAAGCGGCACGAGATTGGTATCAATTAGAACATGATCATCAGTTGCCACAAATGGTGGATCGTGTGCAACCTGTATATGCTAGGAATGTGGTGGAGCCAAAAACAAAGGAAGAACAATTGATCTCCTATTTAGAGACGATTTCACCACGGCAATTTTTAATTGATTTAGCGGATGGGGGAGAGCCGTCCTTATCGGATTTACAAGCTGTAGAGGATGTTTTATTTCATCAGAAGCTTCCACCTGGCGTTATCAATGTTTTAATTCATTATGTGATGTTAAAAACGGATATGAAGCTGTCCAAAAGTTATTTAACAAAAATAGCCTCACACTGGTCTCGTAAGAAAATTAAAACGGTCAAGGAAGCCATGGATCTAGCAAAAAATGAACATCGTCAATACCAAGAGTGGGCGAATGATCGTAAAACAACAACGCAAAAGAGAAATAAGCCAATACGAACGGAAAGATTACCTGATTGGTTTGTAGAACCACAAGAAGTTGAAAATGTTGTTTTTGATGAGGAGCAGGAAGAGAAACGGAAACGTTTAGAGGCCATTCAACAGAAATACCGCCAGCATGGAGGTGATCAAAGTGGAACGAATTAATAGAACATTAGGGAAGCTATCTCGGTCTCCTAATTTTCAAGAAAGATATGATCAATTAAAAATGGAGGTCTTATCGGATTCGGATGTGCAAGCTTTTTTGCAGAAGCATCAAGAGGAGATGAATGACCAGATCATTGAACAAGGATTAATGAAACTCCATGAATATGTGTCACAGACAAAAAAATGTGCGAACTGTTCCGGACTGAATCACTGCCGAAATATTATGCCAGGCTATGAACCTGTACTCACATACGAAAATAAAAAAATTGATCTTTTTTATCGTCCATGTCCAACAAAAGTATTAGAGGATGAGCGACGAAAAACAGAGAGACTGATTAAAAGTATTTACGTTCCCAAGGAAATATTACAGGCAAACTTTGCTGATTTTACCCTAGATGACCCTAGCAGAATTGATGCATTTGAATTTGCGGAACAATTTGCTTCTGCCTATCAACCAGGCATAAAAATGCAGGGCTTGTATTTATATGGGAGTTTCGGGGTCGGAAAATCCTTCTTATTAGGTGCAATTGCCAATCAACTTGCACAAAAGGAAATTTCTTCTCTGATTGTCTACGTACCTGAGTTTTTCAGAGAAATGAAGCAATCATTAGGTGACCATTCTATGAATGAAAAATTAGAAGTGGTAAAAAAAGCTCCAATTTTGATGTTGGATGATATTGGGGCTGAGTCGATGACAAGCTGGACAAGGGATGAAATATTAGGATCCATTCTCCAATTTCGCATGCACGAACAATTGCCCACTTTTTTTAGTTCTAATTTTAACTTCCTTGATTTGCAACATCATTTGACCTATTCCCAGCGTGGAGAAGAAGAAAAGATCAAAGCGGCACGAATAATGGAAAGAATTAAATACCTAGCCTCACCGATTAAATTAACGGGTTCCAATCGGAGGCATCATTAAACACCTGCTTTCCAGTAGGTGTTTTTTATTGGTTTCTAGAGTTTGCTTGAAATTTCTGTCATTTTATTAGAAGAAAGGTCTTTTCTAAAATTTTATGGTCTAGTCCTACCGAAACTTCATATATATGTACCAATGCGGAGTAAAGGGGGAGCAGGCTTGGAATTAATGTTCAAATCCATTAAAGAGGCAATCCGCTTAAAGTCTTTTTTAGCTACAAATGGCTTGCAGGATTCCTTTCAGGAAAAACGAGGCCGTTTTATATATTCATTTCAATCAATTGACACAAACAAGGATCAATACGTATCTGCTCTTATTCAATATATCCAAACTGTGAAAAGAAATGAATGGCTAGATCAAGTTCTTCAGAAGAAGTACAAGTACGAGAGTGAGAATGAACGGCACGATATGATTGAAATTGTGTCCGAAATGTTCGAGGGGAAGAGAAAGGAACTTACAGCATTAATAGGAGTGGTCAAGGAAGAAGCTTTGCTTCGTGCAGCTGTGGTCGATTTATTGGACTTTAAGGGAGCCGTCGCATTCGATTCTTTTTTGAGATTTCGATTAAGGGAATATTTTAAGCAGGTCACAGCGTATTTAGGGATTGCTATTGATGAATATAAAATGGAACAGGATTATCAAGTTTTTGTACAAACCTTAAGGGATTATTTACATGGCCGCCATACAAGGCAATCCATTATCCATCTAATTTTAGACCGACCTGAAACCTTTTATGATCAGCATTTGAAAAAAATGAAGCAAGAGGAGATCCAAGGATTACTGGATCCTAGACTTTTATCAAACCACCCTGTTTATGTGGATTCTGCTGTGATTGCACCACTTCTTTCGATGGCGCCTAATAAAGTATTCTTATATACAAAGGATGAGGACCAGCCATTAGTTCGAACTTTAAAAAATATCTTTGAAGAAAGAATGACGATATTCTCTACGAATTATTTCTATGATTTATCCGAAGCATATACTGAGCACTCTTGATTTTCTTGCAAATTGTAGCTATAATAGCTACATAATTAAATGAGGACATGTAATGAGAAGGACATGAGCGTTTCGTCACGGTATCCAGAGAGGAAAGATAAAGCTGAGAGCTTTCCAACACGAGCGAAATCCTTACCACCTTTGAACTCCAATCATGAAAAATTGTTAGTATTGATTGGCGGAAAAATTCCGTTAAATAGAATCCAAAGTCATAAGCGATCATGCTTTATGAAAACTAGGGTGGAACCACGTGTTTGAAACTCGTCCCTTTGCCAGGGGCGGGTTTTTTTTTTTTTCCTAAGTTAAGAAGTATTTGGTTCTAACTCCAGCGCCTAGCCTTTTTCACCTCTAATTAAATGTCCTCAATGAAAGATAAAAAAGGAGTGCAGTCAGTATGTCGGATCAATTGAAAATTACGTTTCCTGATGGTTCTGTGAAGGAGTTTCCGAAGCTCACAACAACCGAAGATATTGCCGCATCCATAAGTCCAAGCCTAAAAAAGAAGGCTCTTGCCGGCAAATGGAATGGAGCATTAATCGATTTCAGAACTCCAATTGAACAGGATGGTTCAATCGAAATTATTACACCTGAAAGCCCAGAGGCATTAGAAATATTACGCCATAGTACAGCGCATCTTATGGCCCAAGCAGTAAAACGCCTGTACCCAGATACTAAATTTGGTGTAGGACCAGTCATTGAAGATGGCTTTTACTATGATATGGATTTGGACCATGCGATCACCCCTGATGATCTTCCTGTTATCGAAAAAGAAATGAAAAAGATTATTAGTGAAAATATTGAAGTTGTTCGTAAGGAAGTTTCTCGTGCAGAGGCAAAAGAGATCTTTGCGAACGATGAATACAAACAAGAGTTAATTGACGCAATTCCTGAAGATGAAAAAGTCACAGTCTATGAGCAAGGGGATTTTATTGATCTTTGCCGTGGAGTTCATGTTCCATCTACAGGTAAAATCAAGGAATTTCAATTGCTAAGTATTGCGGGAGCGTATTGGCGTGGAAATAGTGACAATAAAATGCTTCAGCGTGTGTATGGAACGGCCTTTTTCAAAAAGGATGATTTAAAGCAATACTTAAAATTCCGCGAAGAGGCAAAAGAACGCGATCACCGTAAAATCGGGAAAGAACTAAGTCTCTTTACGAATTCACAAAAAGTTGGACAAGGTCTCCCACTTTGGTTACCAAAAGGGGCAACCATTCGTCGCATTATTGAGCGATATATTGTCGATAAAGAAGTTTCCTTAGGCTATGATCATGTATACACACCTGTATTGGGAAGTGTGGACCTTTATAAAACAAGTGGTCACTTAGATCATTATCATGATGATATGTTCCCGATTATGGATATGGATAATGAACAGCTTGTTCTTCGTCCGATGAACTGTCCACACCATATGATGGTGTATAAAAATGATATTCACAGTTACCGAGAATTACCGATTCGCATTGCTGAGCTAGGAACAATGCATCGTTATGAAATGTCAGGTGCTTTGTCTGGCTTACAGCGTGTTCGAGGAATGACTTTGAATGATGCCCATATCTTTGTTCGTCCTGATCAGATTAAAGAGGAATTTATCCGTGTTGTCCAACTGATTGAAGAGGTTTATAAGGATTTCGATTTAACAGATTATAGTTTCCGTTTGTCTTATCGAGATCCTGAAGATAAGGAAAAATATTTTGATGATGATGAAATGTGGACAAAGGCGCAGAGCATGCTGAAAGAAGCGATGGACGAGCTAGGTGTTGACTATTATGAAGCCGATGGAGAAGCTGCTTTCTATGGTCCGAAACTAGATGTTCAAGTAAAAACCGCACTTGGAAAAGAAGAGACACTTTCAACCGTACAATTGGATTTCTTGTTACCTGAGAAATTTGATCTAACCTATGTTGGAGAAGACGGAAAGCAACATCGTCCTGTTGTCATCCACCGTGGGGTCGTGTCGACTATGGAGCGTTTTGTTGCTTTCTTAATCGAAGAATATAAAGGTGCATTCCCTACATGGCTTGCTCCCGTTCAGGTGACTGTGATTCCTGTTTCACCTGAAGCGCATTTTGATTATGCGAAACAAGTGGTTGATGAACTAAAGAAATCAGGTTTGCGTGTGGAGATGGATGAACGTGATGAAAAAATGGGATATAAGATTCGTGAAGCGCAAATGAAGAAAATCCCTTATATGCTCGTTGTCGGAGAAAATGAAATTAAAGAACAGGCTGTGAATGTAAGAAAATATGGTGAAAAGAAATCTGAAACCATTCCATTTGAAACGTTCTTAGCTGCATTGAAGGAAGAAGTCGATATTATTTAAGGAAAGTGTGGGTGCTTAGCGCCCATACTTTTTATGGGTATTTTATGACTTAATTATAATCCGCCTTATGGATAATAGGAGGGTTGACAATGGCACGTGTGTTATTTATCAATGTTGGATCGGAATGGCATATCAATCCTACCATCGGTGTTGTACAAGAGCACATTTCACGCGGTGAAGAGGTGGTGTACTTTTGTATAGAAGCTTTTCGGGAGCGTATGGAAAATATCGGGGCATCTGTTCGAACCTTTGATGATCAAGAATTTATTAAAGCTTTTGTTTCGGGAGGCCGAAACTATGAACTGGAAAGAATCAATGGTCTCCTACTGACAGCAGATATAGTTATCCCCTCTGTTCTTGAACAGATCAAGGGGGAAAATTTTGATTATCTCATTCATGATTCTATGTTTGGTTGCGGCCGTTTACTAGCCCAGATTTTAAAGCTTCCTGCAATCTGTTCATGTTCTTCCTTTGCGGAGACAGAGACATCTTTATATAAAATGTTGGAGCAAGCCTCTAGAGCGCTTCCTTCAGAAGTCATTCATGCAGCTAACGAATGTTTTCAAAGCTTGAAAGCAGAAGTAGAGGAAAAGTATGGAATAGAAATCAATTCACCTTATGAGGTGTTCTGTAACCCTGCACCGTTAACCATTGTGTATACGGCAAAGGAGCTTCAACCTGAGTTTCAGCAATTTAATCAAACTTATCAATTCGTTGGACCGTCCATCTCCAAACGTGCGACTCAAGAAAACTTTAGTATTAGTGGAGTTGAGGGTAAGAACTTGATTTACATATCTCTCGGTACTGTATTTAATCAAGCGGTCGATTTCTACAAGCTCTGTATTGAATCTCTTGGGAATACTGACTATACTGTCATCATGTCAATTGGGGATAAAACCTCGATCTCGGATTTAGGTGAAATTCCTGCAAACTTTATTGTAAAAGACTATGTTCCTCAAAATGAGGTACTACAGCACAGTAAATTGTTTATAACCCATGGCGGAATGAACAGCACTAATGAAGCTCTCTACTATGGCGTGCCGCTCCTTGTCATTCCGCAAAGCGCGGATCAACCGGCCATTGCCAGGCAAGTCATGCAAATTGGAGCAGGAATCCAAATGTCAATGCAAGGCTTGACTGCCACACAGCTATGTGAAGCAGTTGATCAGGTATTGAACTCCGTATCTATTCGGAATGCAACTGTGAAAATTTCAGAGTCCTTCCGGCAGTCAGGCGGATATTCTCGTGCGGTTGATGAGATTTTTAAATTTGTGAAAAGGTAAGTTACAACTCGAATTCTTTTGAAGAATTGAAGATGCCGGGAAAAAAGCGCAAGGCCTAGATGTAAGAAGAGAGGATAAGTTCGAGCCGTCCTGTCGCTTCGTCTGCACTAAGTACGTCCTGTACGTCGCAGCGCCGATGGACTCCCAGCCTTACGGGGCTAGGCGCTGGAACTGGATGTCAAATCGAAACGTAAACAGTTATCCACAAGTGACAATTTTATAAATTCCTAAGCTGGGGAAAAAGTGTTTCACCAATTGCATATAAACCAAAACTGCTCCGGAAATATACTTCATTTTCCATGGACGAGTGTCAAGTGCACTGGACCCAAAATTGGACACTCATTTCCTCCGATAAGGTGATGAGTTCGTCTTCAGAGTATAGCATTTTAGTTATGTCCCGACTTCTTTATATTGTGAATGAATTTGAAAGAATATCCATTGAAAATCGTCCATAACATGCTATAATAACATTATTCGACAACATTATAGTACACTCATATAAATCACAGGGATACGGCCTGGAAGTTTCTACCGATTTACCATAAATAAATCGACTATGGGTGCAAAGTTTGAAAGAAAACGTAAGCCGCTAGGCATGTTTTCTTTTTCCTTTTGAGTTGTGAAAACTCGAAGGCTTTGCTCCCATTTATCATTGGGATGCTAGGTCTTCGAGTTTTTTGCTTGATCTATTTGTTGTAAATAATGAAAGGGGCCATCATAGTGCAGGCATTAAAACATAAAATTAAATCAGAAGGAAAAGTACTATCAGATAGCGTATTAAAAGTAGATTCTTTTTTAAATCATCAAATTGATCCACAGCTTATGAAAGAAATTGGACAGGAATTTGCAGACCTTTTTCATGATGAAGGGATTACCAAAATTATCACAATTGAGTCTTCTGGTATTGCTCCTGCGACGATGGCTGGTTTGATTATGGATATACCAGTTGTGTTTGCTCGTAAACGGAAATCTTTAACCCTATCTAAAAATCTTTATTCCGCAAATGTGTATTCTTTTACAAAAAAAGAATCAACTGAAATTTCCGTTTCAGGGGATTTTATTCAACCACATGATGTTGTTCTAATTATTGATGACTTTCTAGCGAATGGACAAGCTGTTCTTGGCTTGGTTGACATTATTGAACAAGCAGGGGCACGTCTTTCAGGTGTTGGGATTGTGATTGAAAAGGGTTTTCAAACAGGTGGAGAGCTTCTTCGTAAACAAGGCATTCGTGTTGAATCACTCGCGATTATATCTTCTTTAGAAAATGGAAAAGTCGACTTTACGAAGGAGGAGCGGGCCTAAATGAAGGATGCATTAAAGTCGACAACACTAGGTATTCAGCATTTGTTAGCTATGTATGCAGGAGCAATTATTGTTCCCTTAACGATTGGGAAGGCTTTGCAATTCACTCCTTCGCAACTAACGTATTTAGTATCCATAGATATTTTAATGTGCGGAATCGCCACGATCTTGCAACTATTTAGCAATCGATTTACAGGGATTGGGCTTCCCGTTGTGCTCGGCTGTACATTTACAGCGGTTGGTCCGATTATTGCGATTGGTGGACAATATGGTGTATCAGCAATTTATGGATCTATTATTGCTTCAGGTGTCATTATCGTTATTATTGGCGGGTTCTTTGGGAAACTTGTCAAATTCTTCCCACCAGTGGTGACAGGTTCAGTCGTCACAATCATTGGAATTACACTCATCCCCGTAGCTATTCAAAATATGGGAGGTGGACAAGGAGCAGCTGATTTTGGCTCACCTGCTAATCTCTCCCTTGCTTTTGGTACCTTGCTTTTCATTATCCTGCTCTATCGTTTTTCTACTGGTTTTATCCGAGCAATTTCTATCTTATTAGGACTAGGGATAGGAACGATTGCAGCGATCATCATGGGAAAAGTAAGCTTTGCACCTGTTGGCGATGCATCTGTTTTTCACATGGTTCAACCCTTTTACTTCGGTTATCCTACTTTTGAATGGTCTGCCATTTTGACGATGACATTAGTGGCGATGGTGTCTCTTGTGGAATCATCAGGTGTTTACTTTGCATTAAGTGATATTTGCGAACGGAAGCTAACAGAAAAAGACTTAGCAAAAGGATATCGAGCTGAAGGATTAGCTTCAGTGATTGGCGGGCTTTTTAATGCATTTCCTTACACAACATTTTCGCAAAACGTGGGTTTAATTCAAATGTCAGGGGTTCGCTCCAAAAAAGTAATCGTCATTACAGCGGGTATGCTAATTGGATTGGGCTTTTTACCTAAGCTTGCTGCTGTAACAACGATTATCCCTGATTCAGTTTTAGGCGGGGCGATGATTGCAATGTTTGGAATGGTCGTATCACAAGGGATTAAAATGCTTAGCAAAATCATTTCCGATTCTCAAGAAAACTCAATGATTATTGCTTGTTCAGTTGGAATTGGACTTGGCGTTACAGTCGCTCCTGATCTATTCGAAGCCTTACCAACTGGTTTACAAATCATAACAAGTAATGGTATTGTAGCGGGGAGTTTAACTTCTATTATTTTAAACATTCTCTTTAATATGTTACCAGCAAGAAAGAAATCAGTAAGTGTTACATCGAAACAAAGTGCATAAGGATAAAAACCGACAGTTTTCATATACACTGTCGGTTTTTAACTCTAGAGAATTTTTAGTATGGATCTGCCTCATGACTATCTTCCATTGTCTCCTTTGAGACCTTTTCAGCATCTTGGGTGCCGAGTGGATTTCCGTCATGCTTTTTCTTCATATTCTCCAAACCTTCCCTTAATCTACGACCATATTCCTTGTCTGCCTCCTCAGCCAAGGCAATCATTTTGTCTTGAATACGTTGATCACAGCCTGAAAGATCATTCACAAGATTATGGATTAATTCATCTTTCTCCCAATCTTCAAACATCTGATAGGTTTCTCCAGCTTGTTTTGTGTTATTAGGACGATCAATTGGCTCTCTCACAAGTTTGCCTTTTACCTCAGGAGTGTGTTCTTTGCCTAGTTGTTTTGCTTCTTCTAATCCTCCTAAAATAGATGGCTCATAATTAATATGCGAATTTTTCCCTGGTGCGCGTTCTGCTTCATAACGCATCTGTCCACCTTCTTGGTTCGTAGCCACCCGTTTTTTGGCTGCATTAATCGGCAACTGTAAATAGTTGGCGCCCACTCGATATCGTTGCGTATCTGAATAAGAGAATGTTCGACCTTGTAACATTTTATCATCGGAAAAATCGAGACCATCAACAAGGACCCCTGTCCCAAATGCAGCTTGTTCAACTTCTGTAAAGTAATCTTCAGGGTTTTTGTTTAGAATCATTTTTCCAACGGGAATCCAAGGGAATTGATCATTAGGCCACAATTTTGTATCATCCAATGGATCAAAGTCTAATTCCGGATGCTCATCATCACTCATAATTTGTACAAACAATTCCCATTCCGGATAATCTCCTTGTTCAATCGCATCGTATAAGTCCTGCGTGGCATGATTAAAATTCTTCGCTTGAATTTCTTCCGCTTCTTTTTGCGTGAGATTTTTAATGCCTTGTTTAGGTTCCCAGTGGTATTTGACTAGTACGGCCACTCCTTTACTGTTGACCCACCTATACGTATTGACTCCAGAGCCTTGCATTTGCCGATAATTTGCTGGAATGCCCCATGGCGAGTAAATAAATGTGACCATGTGAAAAGTTTCCGGAGAATTTGAGCAAAAGTCAAAGAAACGCTGACTATCTTGAATATTGGTAATAGGATCAGGTTTAAAAGCGTGAATCATATCAGGGAACTTAATTGCATCCCGAATAAAGAAAATTTTAATATTGTTTCCAACTAGATCCCAATTTCCATCCTCTGTATAAAATTTAACGGCAAAACCGCGTGGATCACGTAACGTTTCAGGAGAATGCCCTCCGTGGATCACGGTTGAAAAGCGTACGAATACTGGCGTTCGTTTCCCTTTCTCTTGAAAAAGCTTAGCGCGGGTATATTTCGAAATCGGTTCATCACCCGCTGATCCGTAGGCTTCAAAGTAGCCATGTGCTCCAGCCCCACGGCCATGTACAACACGCTCAGGGATTCGCTCACGATCAAAATGACTAATTTTCTCAATAAAATCATAGTTCTCTAATGTAGCTGGGCCGCGATTTCCAACCGTTCGAATATCTTGGTTATTCGTGACAGGGTGTCCTTGGCGATTGGTTAGTGTTTTTTTATTCTCGATATTGGTTTCATGATTGTCTCGTTCCTTATCCATCTAATCCCCATCCTTTTCTAGTTATATTATAAGTTCTATGGATAATGTTCCCGAAAGGAATGAAAATAGCCTTGTTTTTTTGTAGTGAAAAAGAGATTTATAATATAAGGGACATATGAGAGGAGAAATACAATATTATCTACCGTTTAGTTGCGATGAAAAAACCGACAGTTTTCATGTACATTGTCGGCTTTTTTATAATAAGAAATATCCTGTCCTGCAAAATCCTCATAACGGAAAAACATACTATGTTTTAAAGATCTCGTTATCTGATACGGAAAACATCCGAATAAGATTTCGGTCCACAGTAAAAATCAATGATTGACAAATAATGATGTTGGGGTTATTTTGAGATTACCGACAATAAATGTAAACACTTACATATAAAAACAATAAGGGTGTACAAACCTTTATGTTATGATATCGGTAAAAATTTCATGCAAAGATCACAGAATTATAGGGGGGATGAGGACAGGAGATAAGGAAGACAAAAAGAAGATCAATCTTCAGTTAATTCGTGTTTCAGTAAAGTCATTAAATATGTTTGTATTTCTATTTTAGTTTTTTGATAACGCTTACCAATTGTTTGAATGGCTTAATAGGTCAAAAGGGGAGAGATATAAATGAAACATAGGCGTTTTATATTTTTAATATTCTGTATAGCATTTCTTTTAGCAGCTTGCTCCGATAAAAATTCTTCTACTTCAGCTCATGGAGATGATGCCGAAGATTCAAAAGAAAAAGATGAGACTGTTGAGATGCAGTTCTCAGATGAAGAAGTTACGGTGCGCGTGGCTACTCCTTGGGGAGAAGACTATTTTATGAATCGAATTGGGGAATATGCTGAAAAACAGTTACCACATATTACAATAGAGCATATAGATTGGGATGGAAGTGTAGAAAATTTAGAGGAGCTTTATGCTGGAGGTACAACTCCTGATGTTTTTTTGGCGTTTACAGGACAACAACCTTTAGAGAAGCTAGATTCAGTTTTCCCACTGGATGATATGTTGGAGTCTTATGGCATCGATTTATCTCATCTGCAACCATTAGTTTTAGAAGAAATTCGCTCAAGGGATAAAGAACGACGTCTTATTGGTATCCCACAGGAAACTGGAGTTCTTGGGCTTTACTACAATAAAGAAGTATTCGATCTGTTTGGAAAAGAATATCCAAATCCGGACGAGAGTATGAGTTGGGATGAAGTGATGGATCTTTCAGCTAGTTTAACTGGAGAACGAAATGGAAACGTTTATTGTGGATTAGATATGGATTTACTGGAAATGGCCCCATTATGGGAGTTATCAGCAAATATGACAGATTCTGAAACAGGTGACGTCTTGTTGACAAGTGATCCTAAATTTACTCAATATATGAAATTAATGGAACGATTTTATAATATTCAAGGAAATCAAGCGGAAGAATGTAGTTTTGGAGGAAAAACAACAGCGATGAAAATTGATTGGCATGGATTACTAGCCCAATGGGGAGGAGGAAATGTAGAAGACGTAGAAAAAGAGGTTGAATACTTAGAACCCATTGATATTGCACCAATTCCAACATGGCCTGATGCACCGGAAATTGGCCCTTCTCCAAGAGGAATCCATCCTTGGGTTATAAACAATCATAGTGATCAAAAGGAAGCAGCGTTACAATTTATTTTAGCTGGAGCAACAGAAGATTATCAATTACAGCTCTCACGTATAGGGACACCTTCTGCTTTGAATACGGCAGAGTCTATTGAAGAATTTGGGGCTGAAAATGATTTTCTACCAGGAAAAAATATTGAAGCTTTATTCCATACTACACCAGCAGAGCCACCTGAGTTTAAAAGCATTTGGGATCAGTTTGTCACATTTGACTTTGAAAAGTACCAAGAATCTGGTGTAGATATCAACGAGTTTCTAAGGATTACGGAGGAAGAGTCTGTGATTAAAATAAAAGAGGAGATGGATAGTCAGGAGGATTAAATATTTCGAATGTAGATGAATACCATCAAAAAAGTTGTTGTAATTAAACGAGAAAAACATTAGATAGCCTGGACCCAATTCAAACCAAATAGCTGATGGGCGAGTAGGGAATATAGGAAAAGAGGCTGGGACAAAACTAAAAAATCGAACTCTAAAACCGAACAATGTATTACCTTAGCGGAGGAAATATACGTAGACTCCAGCGGGAGGAAAGGCATCGGTGAGATCCCGGAGTGCGTAGCACGAGGAAGCTCACCAGCAGCCCGTGGAAAGCGAAGTATATTTCCGGAGCAGGGATATACATCATACTAGCTCGTTTTTTCTTTGGTGAGAACACTTTTGTCCCAGCCTCTTCAAATTTAATAATGGATTTCTTCTGTGACTTCCTCGATTATTGCTGCCATGTGGCAATTGTTGCATTTGCACTTTGATAGAGATAATCGTATGCATGATCTGAGAGATTCTTCTTTTGATGAGCTAGCAATTCTTTAAAGCCTTCCATATGTTTAATGATCTTTTTATTGTCTTGTTTCTTTTCAAATTGGGAAACAGCAGTCAAGTGAAGAGATAAAGCATGTGCTGTATGCTCATTTGTAATTTCTCCTTCTAGCCAATATTCATCTACAAGGTCAACTAAATTTTGTAGTATTGGATCATAGTGTGTCTTCAACCAATCTACTGTCCCCATTTTCACTTTGTCAACACCAGCATACTCGGTAACGATCGGCTCCACGCTATTTAATGGAAGAACATTGTAGGCATAAGGTAACGTCTCTTCATAATTATATTCGAACATGAATGGATCGGTTGGTGGATTCTCTTTATCCATATTTTCAACTCCAACAATATGAGAAGACCACGCCCAATTTCCAATTGTTGCTTTATCATACCAATTAAATCCTTTTGTAAAAAGGTTCTCACCATTATTATCCCAACTGCTGCCTGTATATGTTCCATCTTTATTGGTTATCCTCGAGTTCACAATTAGATTATGATTATATGCTTCCCGAAATAATGTACTCCAAGGCGCATTCATGTTTTCCGTATCCATCCCTTGAATTTCAGCTCCTGTGATTGGCTCATAAATATCATTAAATACTGATGTATCTGCCGCAATAGAGGCACCATTGCGTGCATTGAGAGCTCGGGAGAGATTATCTGTTCCATACTTTGCAATTGCCTCGACATTATCTAGTACCTTATGATGAGTGGAGTTATCTATAAGTATATTGTATAGATGACCCGAGCCTTGACGAATCATTGGTACCCGCTGACCGATATTATGATAACGAGAATAGGCGATTGTCAAACGAATTCTTTGATTCCCATCTTTAATTTCCACACCATTACTTCCAACATAATTCATATAATCCTTATCCCCTGAGCCATTTAAATGACTTTTACTATGATAAGCTGCATAAGCCATAATCTGTTCTATGGTTGCTCCAGCGTTTCGCATATTATAATAAACACTATCTGAATCAAGTTGATTGGAAGTATATTTTTCCTCCATAAAATGAATAGATTGGTAAATCCCACTATCCTCAGGTGGATTCTCACTAGCTTCCAAGCCAAATTCATTCCATGAAAGTGTTACATTAGTTGAACCATTCTTAAGATCAATCAAACCATCTGCTGCAATAGAAAAACGGCAATGGTCGATCCAGACGTTATTAGCTCCATTTATTTTGAAGAAGGACCAGCCAGCTTCTTTATGCTCTCCAGTATCATCCCATTGCCACATTCCATCAAAATTCAGGTTTCTAAAAACAAGATCATTGCTAGATCTTTGTAATTTAATCTCAACATGACTGATTGTTCTTCCGCTATTTGAAAATATTGTTAATCCCTCGACGTTATCAATATTTAACTGGGAAACACCAGAAGCTTCTAGTAACGGATTTGTATATCCATTCATTGGTTCTGAATACTTGCTGATAAAGCTATACTTCTTTTGCTCCTCTGAATTTAGATTTAATGCTTTCCATCCTAAGTTCAGATCTTCCAAGACTTTAATCACTTTTACATCCCCGTTACTTGCATCCGCAACAGCCTGCAGGAAATCCTTCCCTGTTCTTACCTCGCGATAATAAGAGGTTCCTAAGTAACGACTTCGGTCGTTCACTCCTAATGAGGCAAACCCAGTTACAGACAGAAAATGATTGTTATAATCCATCACCGTTCTTGTAGTATTTGGGATGGCATCAATCATAGCCGCTTTCATTTTTAGATTCCCATCCAAAATAATCGATGAAGTAATGAGCGACAAAGAAAATATTAAAATAATCATTGTTTTAAGCTGCATCATCTTTTCTCCTTTTGTTTTATTTGATATTTGGAAATCAAATTACGTGTCTTTAACCATAATGACCATTCAAAATAAATCCCTCCTTTTGCTTATTTAAATTGGGAAACGCTTACATTTGTATTTTTACAGATCATTCCCAAAATATAAATTCAAAAACTAGACAAAACTGTTTAAAAAATAGTTTTCTTCCAATTAATGTAATTAATAAATTTTAAATCTAAAGAAAGGAGTACCTTCAATAATGTCGAATAAAGTAAATATAAAAGACTATGCAAAATTTGGGACTACCCACATACTAAATTATGATCAGGGGCGGAATGTCAGTGAACTTCTAACTCGACAGGATCTGGCAATTTGATGAAAGGTTAAAATAAGGAGGCATGTTAAAAATCAGCCGTATTTTTAATTATTTTAATACGATTAAAAATAAAATCTTCTCGATCACTTTATTATTACTTTTTCTCTTTACGATAACAACATTCCTATTATTTCATTATTTTTCTAAAATGTATGAGGAACGCATCTATGCAGAGTCAGCTGAAAGCCTTCTTTTGTGGTCCACAGTATTGGATAAAGAGTTTGAAAAAGTTGAAAAGCTATCCTTTCAAATTAGCACTGATAATTTTATTCAAACGTATTTGCAAACGATTAAGTCCGATCAACTTGATTATCAAATCTATAAAACAAGAATGTTACTAACGGAACGTTTAGTTGCTTTTGCTAATATGGAACGGTATATTACCTCGGTTCAAATAACTGATCTCGTTTCCGAGCATTATATTGGTGGCTATGATCCCGAGTTTAATGGAGATTTTCAAAAATATAAGGATATTTATCAATCCAAAGGGGCTAGTGTTTGGGCAAGTCTAGAGCAGAATAAATTATTGTCAGCTAGACAAATTCGGAGAATGAAGAATGTGAGTCTTGATCATCTTGGTTATCTTGGAATCACCATTGATATGAATAGTTTGCTTAAGCAAGTTTTGAAGGAACCTCGTGATAGAAGCATTATGATAGCAAAGGAAAATGATATTCTTTATATGGATGAAAACTTTGAAAGCGCTATATTAGGTGTGGTAAATTACGAATCTGGTTTAGAGCGGGGCTATCAAATTAGTGAAATAGAAGGAAGAAAGTATTTTATCACTTTTCAAACATCCGATTATTCCCATCTTACCTATTATAATATTCTTCCCTATGACAACATTGCTGAAAAGACGAAAGTTATGACCCATTTAATGATTATTTTTATTATATTGATGATTTTATTGACCATTTATGTGAGTAGAAGATCAGCAAAGGCTATCTCAAAACCAATAGAAGCATTAACGGAAAAAATGAAACAAGTTCAGAATGGTCGATTTGAAGATGTATCTTTTGAAAATGAAGATTTTCAAAAAGATGAAATTGGACAAATGCAAAAAAACTTCAAGTTGATGCTTGAGAAGATTAATGAGCTTATAAAGGAAAATTATCAAAAGCAATTAATCATAAAAGAGACACAATACAAAGCGCTACAAGCCCAGATTAACCCACATTTTTTATATAACACATTAGATTCTATTAATTGGCTTGCAAGAGTGAACAAAATGGAAAAGATATCAAACCTAGCTGAGGCATTAGGTAATATGATGCGCAATATTATTAGTAAAAAGGCTCCTCTCATTACAATTGAGGAAGAATTTGATATTATCCATCATTATATTACGATCCAGAAATATCGTTATGAAAATAGGCTGCATTTTTCTGTTCAGAACATAGAGGAGATAAAAAAAACTAGTATTCCTAAACTAACGGTTCAGCCGATTGTGGAAAATGCCATTCAACATGGATTAGAAGAGATCGTTTCCACTTGTGAGATTGAAATTTTTCATGAAATCAGAGAGAAGCAACTGTGTATTATTGTATCTGATAATGGCCCTGGAATGGAAAAGAAAACGATTCAAGCTATTTTCGAAGGAAGGAATAAGTCAAAAAGCACAGGAATTGGCCTGCATAATATTAATGAACGAATTAAATTAATGTTTGGCGATGAATATGGTATCCATATTGAAAGTAAAAAAGGAGCAGGAACGAGAGTCATCGTCAAGTTACCTTTTAAGACGAGGTGAAAGATTTGTATAAAGTTTTATTAGTAGATGATGAAATAAACATATTACAGGGGATTGCTCTGCTAGTTAATTGGGAGAAATGCGGGACTAAGCTTGTGGCAGAGGCACACCATGGGAAAATGGCACTTAACTATGTGGAAAGAGAAGTTCCTGATATCGTTATTACAGATATTAAAATGCCTGGAATGAATGGGATTGAGTTGATTGAGAAAATACATACCTCTTATCCTCAAGTAAAATTTATTATTTTATCTGGCTATGATGAATTCGAATTTGCAAAGACAGCGATGGCATACGGGGTAAAGCATTATCTATTAAAGCCTAGCAATGAATTGAAAATAGAGCAAGCTCTACTTAAAGTAGTCGAAGAAGTAGATGAACAAAACCGTACAAAGCAATTCATCTCTTCGATGGATCAGAAACTAAAAAAGATGATTCCGGGAGCAAAAGAGCAATTCTTAAATGAATATATTACCAATAAGGATTATGGTGTACAGGATTGGGCACAACTCGAAAGGATTTTTGAGATTGATTTTTCTTCTTCACTGAGATTGTTTGTTTTTATGATTGAACATGAAAGTAATTATGAATATATATATGCCTTAAAGAAAATGATCTTAACGGAAATGAAAAAGGATCGAAGTGTAGTACTGGATACTTTGATTGATGAGAGAATTGTTATTTTAGCAAGAGATAATAATGTTGATTATTTTATAGAGACGATCAAAAGAGTACAAAAAATGTTTTATCAAACTTTTCAATTGTCGTTTCTAGTAGCGATAAGTGGTTCAGGAAATCAACATGAAATACGAAATTTATATGAGGAAGCTTTAGAGAATTTATCCGAACGATTTTACTTAGATAATGGAAGTATCATTACAAAAAAGCGTTGGAATTCTCAAGGGACTAATGAAAGTAGTGGTCATTATAATCATCAACATTTAATTCATGTCATTCGTAATGGAGATTTGAAGGGAATTCACAAGTACTTAGAGAACTTTTTTGCACATTTAAAAAAGAACGGTTATAGCGAGAAGGATGTAAAAACTCATAGTTTGGATTTGTTAATGTCGACTATTAGGCAAGCAAGTAAAGATCATAAAAAATTATTATTGAAACAGATGATACAATTTGTAGAATTACCAACATTTGAACAGGTAAAAGGATTTATTGTGACTGTTGCAGAAGATGTAGCTAAGCTTCACTATACAGATACGAAGAAGATTCAAAGTCATGTTATAAGGCAGGTAATTGAATATGTGGACAAATATGTAGATGATGAAGAACTTTCTATAACGAAAATTGCAAATACCGTTGTATATATGAATCCAGATTATCTTGGAAAGTTATTTAAAAAGGAAGTAGGAGAGAGTTTTTCTAATTTCTTAATTGAACAGCGTATTAAAAAAGCGATTGAATTACTGGAGCAATCAAAGGAAATGAAGATGTTTGAGATAGCAGAATTTGTTGGCTTTGGTAGAAATCCTCGTTATTTTAGTCAAGTATTTAAAAAACACACAGGATTTACACCAACTGAATATAAAATGCACTATGGACTTATCAATCAGGAGTGAGGGCGAAAATCCAACTTTCTTCTTTTGATAAGTCTATTTTTTATACATCAATGTCTGTTTATTTTATTTTTTCAAATGGCGAAATATTCTATAGTATTTATATAGTAAACGCTTTCAAAAGAAAATTTTAGAGGGGGAAAAGCATGAAAAAGTATTGGCTATTCTTATTAACAGTTGTGTTTATCGCAATGATGGCAGCATGTTCAGGAGGGACAGAGAAAGGTTCATCTAATGCGAGCGGAGGTGATGATAATAAAGAAGGACAGGGGGAACAGACAGGTGATGATGAGCAAGTGACATTACGAATGTCTTGGTGGGGTTCCCAAGGTCGCCATGATATGACATTAAAAATTATAGAGCTATATGAGGAACAGAATCCTAATGTGAAAATTGAACCGGAATTTACCGGATTTGATGGATATTTTGAAAGAATGGCTGCACAGGCGGCAGGAAATAATCTTCCAGATATTATGCAACAAAACTTTGGAGAATATTTAAATCTTTATGCAGAGCAGGGATTATTAACAGATATTAATCCATTTCTGGAGGATGGCACGATCAATTTAGATGGCGTAAGTGACGTTGTCTTAGAATCAGGAATGAAGGAGGGAAAACTTTTAGGAATTCCTACGGGAACGAACGCTTTTACAGCTCTTTATGATCCTGCCATGATGGAAGAGGCTGGAGTAGAAATGAGCGATGATTGGACATGGGAGGACTTTGAAAATATTGTGAAAACAGTGAAAGATAAAACGGGCCAGTATGGCGCGAAACTTCCGGAAGTAAAGAATGTTTTTGAATTCTATGTTAGAGAGCAAGGGTATAAATTGTTCAATGATGATGGGACTGGATTGGGTTATGAGGATGACCAGATTTTAGTTGATTATTTTAATCGGAACTTAAAGCTTTATGAAGAAGGAGCTCTACCAGGCTATGATGAAACACAGCAAGTACAAGGGCCAGAAGATGAACTTATTGTTCACGGGAAGGCCGCAATCGACTGGAGATGGTCAAACCAAGTTGGGGTTGTAACAGATGCGGCAGGTAGAGAGCTAAAATTAAACTTGATGCCTGGAGAGAATAATAGAAAGGGAATGTTTTTAAAGCCAGCAATGTTATGGTCGATTGCCGAAAACTCCGATAAAAAAGAAGAAGCTGCGAAATTTATCGATTTTTTTACTAATACAATAGAAGTCTTTGATATTGGTGGGACAGATCGTGGTATTCCGATTAAAGAAGAGATTCGAAATGAGATGGTTTCTAATTTAGAAGAAGTAGATAAAAAAGTTTTTGATTATATTGAATTTGTCACAGAGAACAGTTCACCAATTGATTCGAATTTTCCAGCTGAAGCCTCTGAAGTCATTAACGAATTACAAAATATTGATGAGATGGTGATGTATAAAAAACTATCACCTGAAGAAGGAGCAGCAGAATTTAGAAAAGAAGCTGAGTCCATATTGAATCGTTAATTATAAAACTTGTTAATGGAGCGGTCTTCTTTGTATTCGGACTGCCAACGGGTGGGGGATCTCCCCCACTTAGATTTCTTTTAAGTCTTATAGTTTTAAAGTGAAGTAACGGACGATTGCGCCGGGGAAAAGCTGGCTATTTTATCTCAATATTGAAACATTTAAAGATCGCTAAGGGGGAGGATGGCAGATGCCAATAAAAAATGCAGATATAACTTCCAAAATGTCTTTAAAAATATCAAACAGAAGAAAGTTAAAAACAGATTATGAAGAAGGTATGGGGTATCTATTTATTTCTCCTTTTATTATCGGATTAATTGGTTTAACACTTTTTCCTATTTTATATTCCTTGTACTTGTCATTTACTGATTATACGATGGGTGGCCAAGCAAATTGGATTGGCATTCAAAATTATGAGCGAATGCTTACTGGCGACAAAACATGGAAAGAGTCTATAAAAGTAACCTTTCTATACGCGGGTGCTGCTGTACCTATACGACTTGTTTTTGCCCTATTTGTGGCAGTTGTATTAAATAAGGTAGTAGAAGCTGTTGGTCTATATCGTACTCTTCTTTACTTACCATCAGTCGTCGGAGGAAGTATTGGAATATCTATTATGTGGAGACAATTATTTGGTAATGATGGAGCACTTAACTCGATTTTAGCTATGATTGGTCTTCCAACACATTCATGGTTAGGTGACCCTGATACGGCAATTTGGACACTTGTTGCTTTATATGGTTGGCAGTTTGGTTCATCGATGCTTATTTTCCTTGCAGGACTGAGGAATATTCCACAAACCTATTATGAAGCATCAAGTGTAGATGGTGCCAGACCTTGGCAGCAGTTTATCAAAATTACAATTCCGTTATTAACGCCAGTTATTTTGTTTAACACAGTGATGCAGACGATTCAAGGGTTTATGGCTTTTACGCCAAGTTTTATCGTGACAAACGGTGGACCTATGAACAGCACGCTATTATATGTTTTGTACATGTATCGCAGAGCTTTTGAATTTTTTGATATGGGCTATGCCTCCGCTATGGCTTGGTTCATGCTGATTATAATTGCTTTCTTTACTGCACTTATATTCAAAAGTTCAGATAAATGGGTACATTATGGTGATTAAAGAGAAAGGAGTTTAATAATGGAGATCAGAACAAAAAAGAGGAATAATAAAATACTTCTACATGTAGGGCTTATTATTTTTACTGCGGTAATGTTATATCCACTTGCATGGATGTCCATGAGTTCTTTTAAAGAAAGCTCAACTGTCTTCATTAATGCCCATAAGCTTATTCCAACAGAATGGGATTTCAGCAATTTTAAAGAGGGATGGAAAGGATTTGGTGGGATTACCTTTACGACTTTCTTTAAAAACTCATTTATTATTACCTTTGTGGCCACAATTGGCAGCATTATTTCCTCTACATTTATTGCATATGGCTTCGCGAGAATTAAGTTTACGGGTAAAAAATTCTGGTTTGTATTAATGATGCTTACCTTAATGCTTCCTTATGAAATGGTTATGATCCCTCAATATATTATGTTTAATCGTTTTGGTTGGGTAGATACATATCTTCCACTAATTTTACCCACTTTTTTAGGAGTACCTTTTTTTATCTTTTTAATCATGCAATTTATTAGAACGATTCCAACTGAGTTAGATCAAGCAGCTAGAATTGATGGATGTAACACAATTTCCATTTTCTTTAGGATCATCGTTCCATTGGTTGTTCCAGCAATGATGACAGCAGCGATCTTTTCATTCTATTGGCGTTGGGATGATTTTATGGGACCGTTACTCTATCTGGTGACTCCAGAAAAGTATCCTGTTTCCTTGGCGTTAAAGCTCTTTTCTGATCCAAATGCTGTAACAAACTGGGGGGCAATGTTTGCAATGACAACAGTTAGTCTGTTACCAGTCTTTATTATCTTTTTCATATTTCAAAAATATATTGTAGAAGGAATTAGTACAAGTGGGTTGAAATCATAATGAACTTTCTTCTAAACTTGAAAATTCTAAGGAAAATGAGCTAAGAACAAGTGGAATAAACAGCTGTTGTCGAAAAACGACTTCTCAAAGATAGCAAGGGTATCTAAATGCTAAATCAAGCTTCTTTTCACTTTAGTAAAGTTATCTGTAAGAAGGAGATAGAGAGAATGCAAATGAATCGGTTATTACTCGGTATTAATAATATTTGCAAATGGATTACTTATTTTTTCTATTTAAATTTATTATGGTTAGGGTTTTGTCTTTTAGGTGGTATTATGCTAGGGATTTTCCCAAGCACAGTTTCTCTCTACACAATTGCTAGAAAGGCAGCCTTAGGAGAGGAAGAAATTCCACTTGTCAAAACATTTTGGCATGTATACCGTACAGAATTCCTACGTGCCAATGGGCTGGGCTATTCATTACTGTTCATCGGTGGTCTAATCACCTTTAATTTGTTCTTTTTCAGAAATGTTGAGGGTACCAGTAATTTTTTTATGAGTTTCTTGATGCTGATCATAATGGTTGTTTTCATTATGCTTATTCTTTATATTTTCCCGGTTTATGTCCATTACAAATTGAACATACTACAATACTTGCGTCAGGCTGTACTCATTGCCTTTTTACAACCCGTAAATCTGATCATCATGTTGATTACTTGTGCAGCAACTTATTATTTCTTTGTATACCTGCCAGGCTTTATTCCGCTTTTCGGAATAAGCATACTTTGCCATTTAAATATGTGGCTTGCCTATCAAGGTTTTCAAGCTATTGAGCGTGTCGCTGAAAAGAGGAAAATCGCCCAAACAGCCTTATAGTTATTGGCTACGAACTTTTACTTTTGATGTTTTTGCTATGAATCTATGGTTATCACGAACATGCATTTCTTTTCGAGGAATAAGTAATGATCATTTCGAATATACTGTTCAGATAGTTTATTGCCTAAGGAGAAAATAAAACACATTTTTATGATATAATGAGGATTATTGAACAACTTAATAGGAGGCCTATATCCCTCCAATGAATCTCTTGTCCTATAAAAAAAGATAAGAGTTTCATTAGAATATTAACAACGTTGTTATTGGATGGAAGATGTTATAGAAGAAAGGGTGAATAAATATTTTTTCCATAATCGAAAAATAGAGGGTGTTACTATTAGTACTTCGAAGAAAAATAAGCTTACATACAATCATTTAAGTGCGTTTTTTATTCCCTTGGCACTTTCATCCAGCTTAACCTCTCTTACTCATATTATTATTAATGGGACATTGAGTAGAGGGGAAAATGCGACCTTTATTATTGCTTGTTATGCTGTTGCATTTTCATTATTTGGGATTATTGAACGTCCGATTATTAGTCTGCGGCAAACGAGCTCAGCACTTGTGAAAAATCCAAATTCCTTTAGAACGATCACGATTCTTTTCTTACAGGTTACGGGGATTATTGTGGCAATCAGTTTATTGATTAGCTATACAAAACTAGGAGATTGGTTATTTATATACTTTTTTAATGCAAGTGAAGATATGGTTTATACAATCTCACAAACCTTTAAAGTGATTACTTTAGTCGTGATTTTTTCGGGAATTCGCGGGATTTATCAGGGATTTATGATCAATCAGCTAGAAACAAAATGGATTACGATCGGCGTCGTACTTCGCTTGATTGCCATGTTCGTTGTTGCTTATTTATTTATAATTACAGACCGTGTTACGAGCATGGTGGGGGCACTGATTTTTTTAGTTGGGATGCTAATAGAAATGGTTATTAGTGTCTGGAGAGGGCAACGGATCCTTAACAGACAAAAAGACAATAAAGAACCCTCTGTTGGGAAGAAGGAAATGCTGGGATTTTACACACCACTTGTTTTCTTTTTTGTCATACAGACACTACTCATTCCAATTGTGTACGCCTTTTTAGCGAAAACAAATAATATTGAAGCGGGAATTGCTTCATTTGCGTTGGCTTATAGTATCTGTCAATTGGTTTTAAGTTTTTTCATGTTTACGCATCAAATTGTTTTGCAATTTTACGATGAAAATAAAGAAAAAGTGCTTCGTTTTATGATTATCATTAGCCTGATTCCGACTGTATTATTGGGGATATTATGTGTAACCAAAGCGGGACCATGGTTTATGAAGGTAATAATGGGAGCGGATCCCTCCCTATCCAACATGACGATTATCGTGCTTACTTTTTTTCTTTTCCGTGCGTTGTTATTTCCTTGGGTTGATTTTTTAAATGGTTATTTAATGCTTAAAAAGAGGACGAAGAAGATGTTGATTGGACAGATCGCCAATTTGGTTACAGTTGTTCTTTGCCTGATTATTTTTGTAGTCTTTTTTCCACAATGGAATGGCATCATCGGCGCAGCTTCCATCTCTATTGGTGAACTGACAGGTTTGGCGGTAGTTCTATACAATGTTATACGAGTAAGTAAGGAACCTGCCCTTTTTAAAACAAAGGAAAATGAGATTTCGGAATATACCTAATATGAGAAAAAGCTTGGGTATATTTCGAGATGGGGTAATTGAAAACGCTAACAATAATAGTATAATAGTATTTTTAGGGAATAATAGCAAAAGGTGGCCATTGCGCGCGCCTATATTCGTGATGCGAAATTACTCATTTTAGATGAACCAACAGCTTCTCTTGATCCGCAGGCAGAGGTGGAGGTCTATAAACAATTTAAGGATATTTCTCAAGACAAAACAACGATTTTTATTTCGCATCGATTAGGAATATGTAAGCTAGTCGATCGGATTATTGTATTGCATAATGGCGGCATCACCGAACAAGGGACCCATGAAGAGCTCATACAAGCAAATGGGCACTATGCTAATATGTATCGACTTCAGGCACAGTGGTATACGTAGGATCAAGGAGGAATATGGAATGCTGGATTTTCTTAGATTGGATGAAGTACATCTAGTGGTTTTGGAGGAATGGTTTAAGGATGAAGAGGTATTGCATCGATTAGGTGGTACCTTGCCGTTAAACAATTGGTTTCAATACGTACAAAAAAGCCCTTATTACTGGGCATGGCTTGTCCAAGAACAAGATAGGCCTGTCGGGGCAATATGGATGGAAATGGACATTAATTTCCAACTTCAATAGCCTTATTAACCCATCCGCAATTGAGAAATAAGAGATATGGCACGAAAATGTTACAAACATTACTTCAAAGGCCGGAGCTATCACTAGCACAAAAAAATGAAGTGGGAATTGAACCTGATAATCTCGCAAGTCTAAGCTGTTTCAAACATGTTGGCTTTAAAGAAGAAGGTTTTGATGCTGATGGGTTTATGATTTTGACATTAGAACTTTAAATTCATATTAAGGATAGTGAGGTTAGAAGGAGCTTACAATCGATCAACTTGAGAAAACCTTTTAGCTGAAAGGGGGCATGTCCGATATGTATAAAGCGATTATTTTTGATTTAGACAATACTCTCCTTAATTATTCTACGAGTGAATGGGAATCCATGCAAAATACTGTAAAAGGACACGAAGTTAGCCAAAGTGAGACGTTTGCCTGGGAGCAATTTTGGAGCAGCTTTCAAAAGATCAATATGCGTTATTGGAGCGAGCGGAATAAAGCGGGCCATCATATATTAGAAGTACTTGAATATTCTTTTAGAGATACTTTAAAAGAATTAGAATTAGACTATTCTGTATCACGAATATTAGCGAATCGGTATTGGGAGTTGTTTTGTCACACCTGTCATTTTGAGGAGTATGCACAAGATCTTTTAGCCGATTTACATGAGAAGTATAGGCTTGCGATAATCTCAAATGGAATCGGAGAAGCGCAAAGAAGTCGACTTAAAGCAGGGGGAATCGATCATTATTTTGATAAATTAATCATCTCGGATGAGGTCGGCTATTGGAAACCAGATAAGAAAATTTTTCAAACAGCTCTTGATCAACTAAATATCGATCACAAGGAGGCTTTATTCATTGGTGACTCCTTGCATGATGATTATAATGGTTCAGTAAATGCTAAGATTGATTTTTGCTTTTATAACCCTAAAAAACTCTCGTTGGAAAAGGAAATGCGTCCATCCTTTACGATCAAACATTTGCAAGAGGTGAAAGATATTTTAGTAAGAAGATAATTATGAGGAGAGTGAGCGGAATGAATTATGAAAGAGGCGGTGTTGTTTTCATTGGTTGTATCATCCTAGGTGTTGGCTTAGGACTATTATTTGACAAAACAGGTGCCGGTTCAATGATTGGTCTGGGCGTCGGTTTCATCGCTATGGGTTTTTTGCGGAGTAAAAAATAGGAGGGGTAGAGTTGACTTATGTGCCACCGAAACAAACGATTTCGACGTCAGCGTATGTTACAAATGAAAAGGGCGAGGTTTTACTCGTACGAACTCACTGGCGTTCAGATACATGGGAAATGCCAGGTGGCAATGTTGAAGTGGGAGAGCCATTAGATGAAGCTGTTTGTCGAGAGTTTTATGAAGAGACGGGTGTAACAATTCGCCCAATTGGTATTACTGGACTATATTTTAATCAAACGAAAGCTACATTGGGTGTAGTCTTTAAAGGGGAGTATGTGACTGGAGAGATCAAGATTCAACCTGAAGAGATTCTTGAAGCTCGTTACATAGCAATCAACGAAGAAAATATTGATCAATATATTACCCGTCTACAGCAAAGATCCCGAACTCTTGATGCAATGGAGGCAACAAGTTTTGTACCATATGAGACATGGGAATTGAAGCCAGATTATCAATTGAAGACAAGATTGGCTGGGAAGGAAAAGATATAAAATGACGAACGATTTTTACTGTGATGAAGTGTTAAGTGGGAATACACAAGTGGAGAAAGTCTATGAAACAGAGAATGTCTTAGCCTATTATCATACAAGGCCTTTTTATCAGGTCCATATTGTTGCGATTCCTAAAAAGCATATTCCTTCACTTACGAAGCTAGATGATGATGATTTATTAGTGGAGTTATTAAATATTGTAAAAAAGGTTGCGAGGAAACTGGAAATGGAGCATGGAGCTTGTCGCGTTATTACGAATCTTGGTGCTTATCAAGATTCGAAACACTTACACTGGCATATTGTATCAGGGGAAAAGATCCAAGCATAGCAGAGGAGGAGAAGGATGGCAGGCTACGATGCATTTGCAAAGACGTATGATGATATCATTCGTAAGGGTTCGCCTATCAATGAGCTAAGCTTTCAATTCATCTTAAAGCATATTGAGGAAATTAAGGGTCAAAAAATTTGTGATCTGGGATGTGGACAAGGAGAGTTGAGCTATCGATTGTTGCAAAATGGCGGGCATGTCACTGGTATTGATATTAGCCAAGAATTATTGGAAATCGCGCAACTTTATCCAAATGCGGATGCGATCGACTGGGTTGAGGATGATGCACAGGAGTTAAGGGAGATTCCAGAAAATGATTATGATTTAGTTGTGTCGAGTTTAATGCTGATGGATCTACCAGATTTTCAAAAAGCGTTCCGATCGGCTTATCGGATTCTAAAAACTCGAGGCAAGATGATTTGGGTCATTACACATCCATGCTTTCAGTCTCCCAATAGTGAAACTACAGAAAATGGCATAAGGGTTATAAAAAGTTATTCAGAACAATGGTGGAAATCAAATGGGGTAGGAACGATCCGAGGGACATTAGGTGCCTACCATCGTCCTTTAGAAAACTATATCAACTATTTTATCTCATCAGGATTTCGTTTGCTTTCTATCAAGGAATTAACGATTGCAAAAGAGGTTCCTTTAGAAGGGCTGCAACGATCACATTATGAGATTCCTCCTTTAATTGGAGTAATAGGGGAGAAGGAGTAAGAGTGGAAAATATTGCGGCTGATGCAGAATTAGGCTAATTAAGCATGTGGATCAGTAAATAATCTTGTCTTGGTAATTTTCGTTAACTTTTCTTGCTCATTGTCCCTATCCGTAAAATTTTGCTACAATATACATATAGAATACGGATAAAGACAGGAGTGTCAGCTTGCCGAAATTACGAAATATTCTTCTATTAGCAATTATTGTTTTAGGGTTTTGGCATTTTTATGGAGAAACCCTAAAAGTATCTGGTGTGCCAGGTGTCTTCGGGAAAATGCAAGCAGATTTTTATTCGATAAAGGAACATCCGAAAGTAAATAAAACAATTGAGTCCCTTCAGTCTCAGGTCCAAGATTTATTCAAATCGTCCTCACCAGAGGAACGACAGGAACCTGAACAGAAGTCGGTCGAAAAGCCAAAATTGGAAGAACCCCTGGAACAAACATTTTCCATTCATAATATTGAGATCGGACATGAACGGTCAGAAGTGGAAAAGCAAATTGGTTCCCCGCAACGTTTTACTAGAAATGAATATGGCGTTGATTGGGTGGCTTATCATCAACAGTATCAAAACTTTTTGATGGTGGCTTATGATGAGAATGATCGAGTAGCTGGGTTATATACAAATCAAGACTTAATTTCCTCATCTATCGGAGTACAATATGGAACGGCTAGGGAGACGGTTCTAGCTAAACAGCACGACCCATTAGAATATATTCGAAAAGGCTGGGTTTCCTATCAAATCAATGCAAATGATGAATATGACCTTTTCTTAATTGGAGACCAATATGCTACAATTTTTTATGATAAGCAAGAGGAGAATACAGTAACAGCTGTTCTGGTTCTGAATGAAAACCTTGAGGAGAAGAAAGAACAGATTTATGGCGAACCAAGTAATGAACTCAAAGAAGGATTTGAATATCAATTATTTGACTTAACCAATGCTGCAAGAGTGAAAAATGATCTTCCTATTCTTGATTGGGATGAAGAAGTGATGAAAACAGCACGCGGGCATAGTACAGATATGGCCGAAAACAGTTATTTTAATCACACGAATCTTGAAGGGGAATCACCATTTGACCGGATGACAGCAGATGATATTATATATCAAATGGCTGGAGAAAATATTGCAATGGGACAATTTAGCAGCATTTTCGCCCATGAAGGATTAATGAATTCACCTGGTCATCGAAAAAATATTCTGCAAAAGGATTTTAGAGCATTAGGAGTTGGAGTTGATTTTAATGAAGAGGGACAACCCTATTTTACTGAGAACTTTTTAACTCCATAGAATAGAGATAAGACCGCTTGTGGGTTTCATTTGCTTGCGGTCTTATTTAAAAGAGCAGCGTCTATGTGAGACCGATACAACACAGCCGTTTGCTCTTAGTAATCAATCCCATGTATACAGTGATCATAAGTCCATTGGATTATTCTTTCATCGTTATTTGTTTCGTAGAACTCTGTTAATAATTGATTCCAATTTTCCAGTTGTTCTTCGCTAATATTGACTATTCCGACTCCGCTCAACATCATGATTGTATTAGCGGATACAATGGCCGTACGTTTATTTCCATCCCAAAACAGCTGAGCTCTCATAGCATAATACATATATTTTAATGCTTTGTAGGTCCACGACGTTTCACTATGTAAGATGTTTTGGATTGTAGATACGACCTTAGATTCAATAGGAATGGCAGGAATATAGTCTACTCCATGTATTCCTACCTGACCCGTGCGCAAAACACCCCATTCAAGTGACTCATTATAAGAAATAAAACTGTTTATTTTACAAGCGATTGACAAATCAAACTTTTCGTCATTAGACAGTTTTAATACATATTGATAGGCATTTTTCAGATTGAGGATGACTTGTATGTCATCCATACTAATGCCACTTACACTCATACCTTCAACAATGGTCTTTGTTTGTGGAAACGTAGTGCTAACTTTTTCTAACCGTGAAGTGGAATGGATTAGAGCAACAATGCTTTTTTTTAATAAAAATCTTGATTCCCGATCGTTGAGATTGTACTTATCTTTATAAAACATTCATCCTGCTCCTTTCAATAAGATGCAATTATTAGCCAATTACCATCTTTTATCTATGCTCTTTACAATTATACCATTTCTTTGTCCATTATCTCTCCCTACCCATTATATATAATGAGACGAGCTAGAAAAAGGTTGTTTCAATCTTAACCTAATGAACGATATATTTATTTCTTTTTCCACGATTAAAAAATCTCTGTTATATTTTGTTCACTGTTATAATTGTTGTTATAATTTTCTCAAAAGAATTCATTATGGGTGAGTTTATGAAAAATAGATACGAGAACTTAAATAATGTAACGAATACGAAGTCGTTTAGAGATATGATGAAGTGGACAAAAGAACGACGCAGCAAGCAAAAGGATTTATCTGTAAATATTGAGCAATGTCCACATAAACAAGTTAAAAAAATCCAGAAAAATAGAGGCAGGACATCCTATACATGGATTGGCCATTCTACGTTTCTCATTCAGTTAAATGGACTGAATATTTTAACAGATCCTGTCTGGGCAAAACGGATGGGGTTACAAAAAAGATTGACAGAGCCAGGAATTCCCCTTGCGGATCTAGCTGAAATTGATGTAGTCGTGATTTCTCATGGACATTATGATCACTTGGATTTTCCTACACTGAAAAAGTTGAAAGGGGATCCACAATATATCGTACCTGTAGGGTTAAAATCAATATTTTTACGAAAGGGATACCGGCATGTTATGGAGATGAGCTGGTGGGAAAGTATAGAATGTAAAGGGCTTACGATTGATTTTGTCCCGGCCCAGCACTGGACTCGCAGAACGCTCACAGATATAAATACGTCCCATTGGGGTGGGTTTATTTTTCAAAGTGATGAGGAAACGATGTATTTTGTTGGAGATACAGGCTATTTCTCCGGCTTTAAAGAGATTGGAGAACGATTTAAGATTGATACCGTGTTTATGCCTATTGGGGCTTATGAGCCGGAGTGGTTTATGAAAGATTCCCATATTAATCCGGAAGATAGTGTTAAAGCATTTCTTGAGCTACAAGCAAAAACGTTTGTGCCGATGCACTATGGCGCGTATCGACTGGCGGATGACACCGGCCCAGAGGCATTGGAGCGCTTGTACCGGGAATGGGAAAAACGACAGTTGCCTGAGGAGAAATTACGGGTCTTATTCTTAGGTGAAACAGTTTATATAAAATAGCTTTATAGATTAATGGTATTAGCTTGCTGAGCAATAAAAGAAGGGAGAACAAGCGTGGCTGAAAATTATTTGTATCATGTCGTTACCGAAAAACCTATGAAGTCTGGACAAATCATAATTTTTGATTATAACCATCGCAATGGCGTTTATCATCGGGTTATGGCTTGTAAAAAAATATTAGATGGTGATAAGCCTATTGATAAAGATTCGGAATTTATAAATTCCAATTTGGAATACTGGACTGTTAGAACATACAGAGAATTAGCGTTGGAAAAGGTTAGGGAGGAAAACTATCCAAACTATCCTTCTAGAATGTCGTGTTTATATACCTCAAAAACTTTAGCGGATGCAGAAATGTGGGCTAACTCATTTATCAATAGTGGCAGAAAAGTTTATCAAATCGTTAAACTACGAACAAATGGCAGGGTGTTTGATGGTGACGCGTATAATGTCTTTGATGGAACTGATAGTGCTGAAGAAAATGAAAGAAATGCAGATTACTACTGGAGTAATAAACCTAATAAACTAGGTAAAGAGCTACTGGTTGAAACGTTAATAGATGGCAAGATAGAGGTTGTAGAAATAGTAAAGGAATTTTCTTTATCTTGAACACCCAAGGAAGATTTAGAGCAACTTTTCCTAAAAATCAATTGGCAGGTTAATTTTGTGATCTTCTAGAATAGTAATAGAGTAAGGACAAAGAAGGGTGGAGAGATAATGGAAATGCCAACACATATTGTTGCAGCCGGTGGAATTGTGGAAGATGATCAAGGGAATATTCTGCTTGTTAAAACACATCATGGTGGATGGGTGTATCCAGGTGGACAAGTGGAAGTGGGAGAAAATGTGATCGATGCGGTGACGAGGGAAGTAAAGGAAGAAAGTGGGATCGACATCATTGTTTCGCACTTAATGGGGGTTTATTCTAACACAGGTACACATAAATGGTATGACGGTATCACAGATGTCCCAACAAAGGTAATGTTCGATTTTATCTGCAAGCCAGTAGGAGGAGAATTAGCAACCTCAGAGGAAACTTCGGATAGTCGTTGGGTAGCGAAGGAGCATGTTTTAGATATGGTCGATGCACCAGCCATTCGAACTCGTTTCCAAGCCTACTTGGATTTTGATGGGACCGTTCAGTATATGGACTATGTCACGAAACCAGAGTTTGAATTGAAGGTGAAAAGGGATATTTAGAACAAAAGGGAGGGGAATGAATGATCCGATATCCGTTTTTGCAAAATAAAGCTGCGATTGGGGTAACAGCCCCTTCATCAGGGGTGCGAATGAAACTTCATCCCATTGTAAAACAGGCATGTCAACGTTTAGAGCAGAGGGGATTTACGGTGAAATGTGGTGAGACCGTTTGGACCCAACATAAGGCCAGATCAGCTTCGGCCGAAGAGCGGGCTGCAGAATTGAAGCAAATGTTGCAGGATGAGTCGATCGATTTACTTATACCACCTTGGGGTGGAGAATTATTAATAGAAATCTTAGAATATATCGATTTTGAACAACCTCCAAATAAATGGATTTTAGGTTATTCCGACATTAGCCTTTTATTATTGGCGATAACATTGACAAGTGGGATGGCCACTGCACATGGTACGAACTTACTGGATTTACGTGGAGAATATTCGGATGAGACAACAGCCATGTGGGAAAAGGTGTTAGCTACAAAGGCTGGAGAAAGTGTTGTGCAGTATTCCTCTTCGAAATATCAAAAGGAATGGCAGCATGATCGGCCCTCTCCCTGTGTTTACCATCTAACGGAGCAAACCATTTGGAAAACGATTTCCTACCCTCCTAACACTATGATCAAAGGTCGCTTATTAGGCGGATGTATCGATGTGATTCGACATTTAATTGGTACACCCTATGGAGATGTACAAAGATTTAGAGAACAGTTTCTTGCTGGTGATCCTCTAGTATGGTATCTCGAAAATTGCGAGTTATCAACGGTAGATTTAAGGAGATCGCTGATCCAAATGAAATTAGCCGGTTGGTTTGAGGGGAGTGCCGGTATTTTATTTGGACGAAGCTCCGCCAATCAAGCGGTGGAAAACTATACAGTAGAGGATGTTTATCAAGAACTCGCAAATGAGCTAGATATTCCCATTATTTATGATATTGATTGCGGTCATGTTCCTCCGCAAATAACATTTATAAATGGTGCTTATGCGGAAGTAAGGATAGAAAATGGGCAGGGAATGATTCAACAACACTTTTTACCCTAATTTATTTAAGCAAAGAGAGGAGGGAGGCAGTCATGAATAAAATTCCTAATTCATTAGAGAAAATCATCAAGGGCTATACATGTCACCAAGAAACCAGTGGTCATTCAGAAGCAAGTACCTTTTTATTAAAAAAGGAGAATCACTCACTTTACTTGAAAACACAGGCAGCTAATGCCATTGAACCATTACAAATTGAGCAAGAGAAGATGGAATGGCTGCAAGGAAAATTGGAAGTGCCAAAGCTACTCTATTATTGTCAGGATGAAAAGCGAGAATATTTATTAATGACAGAAATCAAAGGCAGCGATGCATCTGACTCCGCACATATAGCCAATCTTCCGCTCGTAATCAAGCGATTGGCTCATGGGTTAAGAGAGATACATAGTATTTGTGTAGAACATTGTCCTTTTCAACGTACCTTAGATGTGACGATAAAGGAAGCGCAAGTCAGAGTAGAAAAAAATCTCGTTGATACCGAAGATTTTGATGAAGAACGAAAAGGAAAAAATGCGGAGGAGCTTTTTCAAGAATTGCTTGAAAAACGCCCTAAAAAAGAGGATCTTGTCTTTACTCATGGAGATTATTGTCTGCCGAATATTATTCTTCAGAACAATGAAGTGAGTGGCTTTATTGACCTGGGAAGCGCAGGCATATCTGATCGTTATCAGGATATCGCTTTAGCTGTTCGAAGTATTGCTCGTAATTTTGGTGAGCAATACATCTCCCTCTTTTTGAAAGAATATGGCTTAGAGCAAGTAGATCAAGAAAAAATATATTTTTATCAGCTATTGGATGAGTTCTTTTAGATAACCCATATGTAAGGGGAATGAAGAAAAGTCCTTTTGCAATCTACTATTCCGAAATGGGGGAAGAAAGTTGAATGATACAAATGAGCCCTCATTCGTTATCTTTTCTACAGCGCATATTGCAGCTGTTATAGTCGGTTTTATAATCGTTTATATTCTATTTGTAACGAGAAAAAAATGGGATGGTTTTAAGACATTAGAGAAAATTTTTTCTTTATCCTTGTTGATCATGGAGTTACTTTACCAAATCTGGATGTGGAAAACAGAGCGGTGGGATATGAGTTATTCTCTGCCATTAGAATTATGTAGTATTAGCCTGATCATCGCAATTGTGCTTTTATGGACAGACAACAGACATTTATATAATTTCGTTTTCTATGCTGGAATGGGCGGTGCTCTTCAAGCGATCATAACACCAGATTTAGAACTTGGTTTCCCGCATTTTCGCTATTTTCATTTCTTTTATACTCATTTTGGTATTATTCTTACAGCTTGCTATTTTACTTGGATCAAAGGGTATCGCCCGACGTTCAAAGGGCTCCTAAAAACGATGCTGATCTTAAACCTGCTTTTACCGATTGTGTTAATTGTGAACCGATTATCCGGCGGGAACTATATGTTTCTAAGGGATAAACCTACTGGAGGTAGTCTTTTGGATTATTTGGGACCTTATCCATGGTATCTCTTAATGTTAGAGTTCGTAGCCTTTATAATCTTTTTATTACTTTGGCTGATGTTTCGCAAAGGAAATGAGAAGAAGTATTACCAGGTTAAGAGATAAAAAGTTAACTTTGTGGGAGTAAGTTGAATTGATTGAAGTAGGGGGAGAGTCTATGGTTACACCGTCACGTCCAAATCCAGAGACGGCGGCTCAACTTGTCATTGAAAAACATTTTCCGAATTGTCAAGCCGCACTATTGGCAGGAAGTGTAGTGCGGGGGGAGGGAACATCCACATCTGACCTAGATATTGTAATTTTTGATCAGGTACTTCCAGCCTCCTATCGCGAATCTTTTATCGATTTTGGTTGGTATATTGAATGTTTTGTTCATAATTTTTCTTCCTATAAAGAGTTTTTTGAGAGCGATCGAGCTCAAGCGAAACCTAGTATGCCCAAAATGGTATCAGAAGGGATTATCATAAGGGACGCAAATATTGTAAACATGGTTAAACAAGAAGCAAATGAATTATTGCAAAAAGGACCAGATAAATGGTCAAGTGAAGCGATCGATATGAAGAGATACTTTTTAACTGATGTGTTGGATGATTTTAAGGGGTGTTCTAAAAGAGGAGAAGCCATTTTTCTTGCCAATACACTTGCGGAATTATCGATAGAGTTCATCCTACGAATAAATCGGCAATGGATCGGCTCATCGAAATGGACGATTCGAGCATTGAAAAACTATGATGAGAAGCTTGCAAAAGATTTCATAGGGGCTCTTGAAGAGTTTTATCAGAAAAATGAAAAGGAAAAAATCATTCAGTTTGTAGAGGAAGCCATAGAACCTTATGGTGGCTTGTTATTTGATGGATTTTCTATGGGGAAGGATAAATGTTAAAACGAAAGTATGGTGACCGTGCTGGTTGGAAACGAATCCTCGCTCGAGAGTTCTGCAAATCAGCCGAGATAGAGGAGGAAGTGTAGAGCCTGATTATGGTTGCACAGGGGGTATTAGATGCTGTCAAGTGGTTAAATATTCTCAAATAAAGCGCTGATTTGAAGGGGGAAATTGCCGAATTAGCAGCTATAGAATCAACTGCTAATGATTATATTGATTGGACAAGTAGTGGATTTTTTGCAATTAGGTTCTTTTATGAACTATATCAAAATAAACGATCAAAAAAAGAAGCATTTGAGGTAGCTAGAGGTACGGATTCTGAAAGGATTCTGAAACGATGCTTTATGAATGGTTTGAGTGATTTTAATAGTGGATATTAAGAAATGTTTATTATTAATCAGTGGAGGAATACAGCTGTAGTTGATTGATCCAACCAATGTTTAACTTGTAACTCTCCACTGATTAAGTTGCTCCTGTTCGGCTAGTGATTCGTGAAATAAGTTTTACGTAGTTTTCCGATCTTCTACATCAAGCTTGGATCCATCATCAAAAGTAATTTCAATTTCGAATTTTTCATATTCATTGTCCAAATCGAATGCATCTAAAATTTGTTCAATTGTCTCTTGATCACTACTATCCTTCGTCAGAGTTAGTTTCTCTGCTTTTGAATAGATGCTATCAAATGCTTCTTTGCCATTTAGGAATTCATTGTTAATTTCATCTTCTACTTTAGCTTCAATTGGTTGATTTTTGTCTTGTTCAATTTCTGCTTCATATTCTTGATCATGACCATAAGAAACCTCGACTTCTATTTCAGAAAAATCCAGTTTGTCCATTTGTGTTTTCATTTCCTCTTGGTCATTTGAATTTCCAGTCTCTTCATTATCTTTCGAATCGTTTCCTGTTCCAGTTTCATTATTTGGACTTACGTCTTCTTGGGTGTTGTTTTGCGCTGAGTCGATGTCATTCGTATTCCCATTTCCACATGCAGCTAAGAAGCACATTAGGACAAAAGAAGAAAAAACAAGTAGGGTACGTTTCATCATTTATCCTCCTTATATTTGTATATACTTTTGGACGACACTTTTATTTGAGATCCTCAATATCTAATTTACTACCGTCTTTAAAAGACATTTCCAATTCAAATTTGCTATAATCCGAATCAAGGTCAAAACGGTCGAGTATTCCTTGGATTGTTTCTTCATCATCCATACTGGCATTTAGTTCAATATCTTTTAATTGTGTATGCAATGCCGCAAAAGCTTCCATCCCTTTGTAAATAACGTTTTTAACTGTATCTTTCATTTCGGCTTTATAATCCCCATTATCGCTTTTCAGTTTATATTCGTAATCGATTTCCTCGTTGGGACCATATTTTACTTCGAGTTCAAATTTAGTGAAATTAAGGTCTTGCATCATTTCAGCTGCATCTTGATCATTCTGTACCTGTCCTTCATGAGATTTATTTCCGCTATCTTCTATTTGAATCGTATCTGGTGTTTTTTCCCGATCTTGGTTATCGCTTGGTACAACTTGTTCTTTCGGATGATTGTCGACTGAGGGATCATTTGAACAAGCGGTTAGCCCCAATAATAAGCCAGCTCCTATTACAGATATAGACCATCTGTTCATTTTCTTAAACCTCCTATGCTAATTTATCTCAAATAACCAGGCAGTAATCCCTCCGTAAGGCTTGGGAAACTGCTCAAAGAGCCTGATTTGTATCAAATAACAATTAATGAGGATGAAGTTCTTACACTAATTGAAGTTTCATTTATAAGTTTTACCGATATAGGTGAAATTAAACATTTTAAGGCTAGATAGGATAAAATAGTTTTAAAAAAGGTTTGCCTTATTTCCTTTTATTTGTTATAATTATTTCTTGTGTAAGAGGCAATGATTGACATAATTATGTTCATGTGATATTATTTATAACGAAATTGAATACTTGTTGATGGAAGAAGGAGCTGCCCGCTTCTCGCCTGATCGACGCTATATGTTGTTGGCAGGTTATAGATCTGAAATTTATCATTCATTAAATATCTTTTTGAATGTAAAGCGGGTGCCTTGTGCCCGCTTTTTTTATTGTTCATTTTTTACAGTGATAGCTTAATGATGAGTAAAGCGTCCGCGCTTATCTTTTTCCAAACAGATGTATTCCGAAAATATCTTGGAGGTGGCTAACTATTAGCAAAGATATGTTGTTAAATGAAGGCATTCGTGCCCGTGAACTTCGTCTAATTGATCATCAGGGTAATCAACTTGGAGTCAAATCCCGTAATGAAGCATTGGAAATGGCTACTCGTGTAAATCTTGATCTTGTTCTTGTTGCCCCAAATGCTAAACCACCAGTAGCCAGAATCATGGACTATGGAAAATTCCGCTTTGAGCAACAAAAAAAGGAAAAAGAAGCACGTAAAAATCAAAAAGTGATCAATGTGAAGGAAGTTCGATTAAGTCCAACCATTGAAGACCATGATTTCAATACGAAGCTTCGGAACGGACGTAAGTTCCTGGAAAAAGGGGACAAAGTAAAAGCTTCGATCCGCTTTAGAGGACGTGCCATTACACATAAGGAAATTGGTCAACGTGTATTGAATAAATTTGCTGATGAGTGCAGTGATTTAGCAACCGTTGAATCGAAACCGAAGATGGATGGTCGTAGTATGTTCTTGGTGTTGGCACCAAAAACCGAAAAGTAAAGTTTTGAGGAGGAAAAACCCTATGCCAAAAATGAAAACTCACCGTGGCGCAGCAAAGCGTTTTAAGAAAACAGGTAGTGGTAAACTGAAACGTTCCCATGCTTATACAAGCCATATGTTCGCTCATAAATCTCAAAAACAAAAACGTAAACTACGTAAATCTACCATTGTCTCAAAAGGTGATTTTAAAAGAATTCGTCACTTACTTGACAATCTGAAATAAACCGGAACCAATAGGAGGGAATCAATATGCCACGTGTTAAAGGCGGTACAGTTACGCGCAGACGTCGCAAGAAAGTTTTAAAATTAGCAAAAGGTTATTATGGTTCAAAACATAGACTATTTAAAGTAGCAAATCAACAAGTAATGAAATCTTATATGTACGCTTATCGTGATCGTCGTAATAAAAAGCGTGATTTCCGTAAGCTTTGGATCACTCGTATTAACGCGGCTGCTCGTATGAACGGTCTTTCTTATAGCCGTTTAATGCATGGCTTGAAATTGGCTGGCATCGAAGTAAACCGAAAAATGCTTGCTGACTTAGCTGTATCTGACGAAAATGCATTTGCGGAACTAGCAAACAAAGCAAAAGCCGCTTTATAATTAGAAAAGCGGAAGCGCCCGTATAGCGACGTACAAACTTTTTAAGCTTCTGACGAGATAAAGGAAACACAGCGAAGCATGAGCTGATGTTGACTTATCATAGGAGGAGGCTGAAAGTTTGCTAGTCGCTGGGCGCTGCAGCTGGACAAAGAAAAGCGGAAGCGCCCGTATAGCGACGTACATTCGCTAGTAACTGGAACTAGAAAAACAAGAGAAACATGTAAGACTTTTATAGCCATTCTCCATCATTTGCGGAGAATGGCTTTTGATTTAGAAGGTGGAGGAATATGTTTAAATTAATCGTGGGAATATATATTATCGTCATAAATTTATGGGGATTTTTTATTATGAAGCTTGATAAAAGAAGGGCACAAAAAAGAGAATGGCGTGTTAGTGAAAAAAACTTATGGTTAATCGCTATTATAGGCGGGGCTTTGGGGACAACGCTCGGCATGTGGTCCTTCCGTCATAAAACCAAGCATTTTGTTTTTAAATATGGTTTTCCGATATTAGCTATCCTCGACTGCATTCTTTTTTATTTGATGCTTGACCGCCTGTCATAACGAAT
The DNA here is from genome assembly GCF_017355205.1 of Bacillus sp. SD088. Classification (GTDB taxonomy): domain Bacteria; phylum Bacillota; class Bacilli; order Bacillales; family Bacillaceae_C; genus Lederbergia. The sequence goes on along the minus strand of NZ_JADIJK010000004.1, from coordinate 26,537 downwards.
TTTTCTCTCCCATAGACTATTAGTAAGAAGGCGGGGGATCAAATTGAATGAACAATTAGTGATCATGCTGACATTTGTGCAAGGAACAGGTACATTAGCTCCTATCATCTTCATTTTTTTCCATGTGATTCGTCAATTTATTTTTATACCCGTTATCATGGTGTGTATGGTAGGTGGAATATTATTTGGAAGTGTATTAGGAACGGTTTTTTCTATGACCGGTTTACTTATTTTATCGGCCTTATTTTATTTCTGTATTCGAAAAATGCCCAGTACCTATGAAAAACTGTTGAAGATTAAAAATAAATGGTTTGGTCGCTATGCTAAGATGACGGTGGGACAAATCGCGATACTCCGATTGATTCCCTTTTTTCATTATCATTTATTAAATCTTTGTCTGTTAGAGAGAAGGCCCGACTTTAAAGGTTTTATGAGAGGAGCCTTTGCAACAAATCTTCCATTGGCTTTTTTTTACACTGTATTTGGTGAGTTTATCACTCATTTTACGCCAACGATTAGTGTCATTATTTTATTGGCTTTGCTCGCATTGGTGTATATTTTACGAGAAAAAATGTCAACTGTTGCTTGGAATGAATTTTTTTCGAAACAACAAAAGACAAAAAATGTTTGCTCGTAAGAGAAACATGGACGAAGAGGGAAGGGTCTACGGAAAAAATCGTAAATTGATTTTTTCCGTAGACCCTTAAGGAATTAGCTATGTGCATGGAGGTTATTGTTTGTTTTTCTCCATAAGCTCTTTAATCGGACTTTTCCAATCGATTGTGCTATCTGGGTAACGTAGTTCTATTTCATGTTCGATAAATCGAAAGTCTTCATACGATAGCCCTTGTAGCAAGTCGGTGTTTCGCGGCCAGACGAATATAGAAACTACTTCGAAGGAACGATCGGTAGTACCGAGATATTTTTCACCTTCAAACATGACACCTTTCAATGTAATGAGGAAATTTTTTCTAGTATTGTCAGGTACGTCATAGAAAAAGTACTTTTTTTGTTCATGTGCGGTTTCAAGTTTACGTTTAGGATCTAATATAAATTTAATGATTTTATAAATCAGGTAGATAATAAGGGCGAAAATCACGATCCTTAGCAGAATAAACATGACGCAACCTCCAATCGGTTAATCTAATATGGCTATACGAATGAGTATTTAAAAAGTTTCATTATTTGTTATAATTTTTTTAGGAGGGATTCTACAATGAAAATGAAAGAATGGTTTGAAATGCAACGACAATTAGATCAATACATTGAAGAGGAGCATGGTTTACAAGATCGGTCTTTATTTGATGAAAAGATCTTAGCCTTACTAGTGGAAATAGGCGAGTTAGCAAATGAAACAAGATGTTTTAAATTTTGGAGTAAAAAACCAGCTTCAGATAGTGAAGTGATTTTGGAGGAATATGTAGATGGCATCCATTTTATTCTTTCCTTAGGGTTAGAATTAGGCTTTGCTGAAAACTCCTTTTCCGTTGTCTCTTCTGAAGGGAATGAAGATTTAGTAACAAGCTTTTTAAAGGTTTACAATCAAGTTGGTGAGCTAAGACAATCACGTTCACTCGATGATTTTGAAGAATTATTACGTCAATATTTTATTTTAGGACAATCTCTTGGATTTACAATTGATGATACCCAGCAAGCTTATAAAGAGAAAAATGAGGTGAATTATAAACGCCAGGAAGAGGGGTATTAGTAGCTGATGTTCAAAAAGTCCGGTAAAAATGACACTGTGAATTTCTTCGTTGGCTTGTTTCTCCGTTGCTCATGTATTTTAAAAGCATACATTCCGCTGCTCGAAACTACGCCGCCTTGAACTTTCGACGTACAGGATGTACTAGTGTCGGCGTTGCTGACAGGACGTCAGCGCTTTTAGCCGATCTGGTCCTTTTTATCCTCCTTTTTGAACACTCATTAGTAGCATTCCAACTTTCTTTTTTATTATAATGTAAATAGTTTCAAATTTGTGAAGGAGGGATCAATTTGACAAAGTTAGATGAGACGTTGACGATGTTAAAGGACTTAACGGATGCTAAGGGAATCCCAGGGAATGAAAAAGAGCCAAGAGAAGTGATGAAGCAATACATAACTCCTTATGCAGATGAAGTGGAGTCCGATGGATTAGGCAGTTTAATCGCAAAAAAATCGGGAGCGGAGAATGGGCCGAAAATTATGATATCTGGCCATTTAGATGAAGTTGGTTTTATGATTACACAAATCGATGAAAAAGGATTTCTGCGTTTTCAAACTGTAGGTGGCTGGTGGTCACAAGTCATGCTTGCGCAGCGTGTGACAATTGTTACCTCAAAAGGTGATATTACTGGAGTCATCGGGTCAAAGCCACCTCATATATTACCAGCAGAAGCACGGAAAAAACCAGTTGATATTAAAGATATGTTTATTGATATTGGTGCTTCTAATAAAGAGGAAGCAGTCGAATGGGGCGTCCGGCCAGGTGATATGGTGGTTCCATACTTTGAGTTTACTGTGATGAATAATGAAAAAATGCTTCTTGCTAAGGCTTGGGATAATCGAATTGGCTGTGCGATTGCGATCGATGTACTAAAAAATCTCCAGGATGTGGACCATCAAAATATCGTCTATGGGGTAGGAACTGTTCAAGAAGAAGTAGGGTTACGCGGTGCTAAAACAGCGGCCAATAAAATTCAGCCAGATATCGCGATTGCGGTTGATGTTGGGATTGCTGGAGATACACCGGGAATCTCGGAAAAAGAAGCACAATCAAAGATGGGAGATGGACCGCAAATTATTCTTTATGATGCTTCAATGGTTTCCCATAAAGGTCTTCGTGAATTGATTACAGGTGTAGCAGATGAATTAAATATTCCTTATCAATTTGATGCGATTCCAGGTGGTGGAACAGATGCTGGTTCGATTCATCTAGCTGCAGAAGGGGCTCCTTCCATAGCGATGACGATTGCTACTCGGTATATCCATTCCCACGCGGGTATTCTTCACCGCGATGATTTTGAAAATGCTGTGAAGCTGATTACAGAAGTGATCAAGCGTTTGGATCGAGATACGGTTGATAAAATTACGTATGAATAAGAAAAACCCGCACTAGCGGGTTTTTTTCTCGTGGCTTAGGAAATTATAAAATTGTGGCTTGTGGATAAGTTGTAATTTTGGGTTTCTCGTCTAGCTCCAGCGCCCAGCGACTAGCAAACTTTCAGCTTCTTCCTACGATAAGTCAACATCGGCTCATTCTTCGCCGTGTATCCTTTATCTCGTCAGAAGCTTAAAAAGTTTGTACGTCTCTAAACAGGCGCTTGCGCTTTTGTTCTTGTTAAGGAAACTATAAAATTGTCGCTTGTGGATAACTGTTTGCGTTGCGGTTTGACATCCAGCTCCAGCGCCTAGCCCCTCGAGGTCAAATAACCCTGAACCTATGAAGGGAAAAAGCCCCTTCCTAGGTTCAGGAACATTTGCTTGTCGGGGCTGATCAAGGCGCTTGCGCTTTTGTTCACATAAAGTTAAGGATTAGTTTTGATCGTAAATCCATGCTCTTTTGACCATTCGGCATAATAAATTTCCTTGCAATTACTAAAGCCCTCTTTTTTTAAGTGCTCCATTAACCACTTTTTATCTTTTTTAATGGAAGTAAGGGTTTTTTCTTTTATTTTTCCTTCGTCAATTAGTAAATGGGATAAGGTAGCTTTACTTGGATGAAGATTTAACATTTTTGCTGTTACAGGAGATTGGTCTTCATTTGTCATGACACTTAATTGACCATTTGTCTCTAAGATCGCATATTTCAATTCTTTTATGGAAAACACTCCTTGCTGACGGAGCATAGTCCTGAGTTGTTCAGATTCTAATTTATTTTTTCTAAGTGCTTTAACATTTAGTTCGCCATCATTCACGATAATAGAGGGTTCTCCTTTGATGATTGGTTTTAGCTTATCAAATTTTCGGACAATCATTTCAATAATGAAAATAAGGATAGCCCATAAGATAATCGTGTAAAGGACTTCCCAGACGCTGACCTTTTTATCATAAACAGATTCCTCTAGGAAGCCACCAATGACTAATAAATAAACAAAATCAAATGGAGTGAATTGAGACAATTCTTTTTTTCCTAAAAGACGAATGATCAGCAATAAGATCACTAATCCACAAATAACCTTTAATGTGATACTTGTATCCATAACGGTTCCTCCTGTGTTGAAGACCTATTTAAAAAGGAATTACCCGTTTTAGTTGGTTTTCAATCAGGTGAGAGGACCTGTTTTTTGACAAATGAAAAACCTGAACCCTATTAAGAGAATTTCACCCCCTAGGATCCAGGTCAACATCCGTTTGATCGATGTTATTTTAACCCTTGTTCTAATGTTTCAAGCATCATATTCTGCTCTTGAGTATCGGCATTTTCCCAAATAACTTCAAATAGTACTCCTAGCCCTGGCAACATTTTCTCTTCTCCACGTTGAATCGCATCGACAATTGTGTCTTTTAATTGAGCTTGATCATTATTTGAAACATTATGAAGAACTGCTTTACGTAAGTTTAAATCCATGGTTATAGCTCCTTTTATTAGATATTGATGTTTAGTTTTTCTCAAATGAGCTGTAATATGTATAATGAACAAAGAAACCTTGGAAAGGCTTGAAAGCGATGGAATATATACAGTCGACAAAAAATGAAAAAGTAAAGTTGTGGAAAAAATTACTTTTGAAGAAATTTCGCGATCAAACAGGGACTTATTTGATTGAAGGTGAACATTTAGTTCAGGAAGCATCCAAAACCAATGAGATTGTTGAAGTGATTATTCAAGAGGGGAAAGAATTTGCCCATGAATGGAAAACGGATGATCAAAAAATTCCGGTTGTTTTAATTTCAAAAGAAGTAAGTGAACAAATTTCCGATACAAAGGCCCCTCAAGGGATATTTGCTGTATGCAAAAAAAGAATTACAAAAGCTGACTTTACTAAACATTCCCGTTTCCTTTTAATGGATGGTGTGCAAGATCCTGGAAATATTGGCACGATCATCCGGACGGCAGATGCAGTGGGTGTAGATGTGGTGATTCTCGGAGAGGGTACTGGAGATCTTTATAATCCGAAAGTGATTCGTTCGACACAGGGTAGTCATTTCCATCTTACAATTGAGTCCGGAAATTTGCTGGAGTGGTTAAAGCAGGTACAGCAAAACGAAGTTCCGGTTTATGGCACAGCATTAGAAAAAGCAGTGAACTTTCAAACAGTAGCACCAACAGAATCTTTTGCTCTTGTTGTTGGAAATGAAGGAGCAGGTGTTTCAAAAGAAATTCTGGAAAAAACGGATAAAAATTTATATATTCCAATTTATGGCCACAGTGAATCGCTCAATGTTTCCATTGCTACTGGCATTTTGTTATACCATTTAAGAAAATAGGTTTGAATTCATAAAGGGAAACAGCTATAATGTGATTATCTAAATAAGCGAAAGACGTCGACGGAGAAAAGTAATTTGGCGGAAGCAAGCAGGAAGAAAATGCCTTGACTGAAAGCATTTTTTGCTAAAACCAAATGAAGTTCACCTCCCGAGTCGGTATCAGGACCGTTTTATAACGTTTAAAAAGTTGCCATTTCTTTTTGAACAACATTACGTAAAGATACATCGGCATTGCCGTTATCAGAATGAAGTGAACATGCTTAGCATGTTTATAAGGGTGGTACCGCGACGACAAACCTCGTCCCTTTTTTAGGGATGAGGTTTTTTTATTGTTTTAGCTGCAGGCGCCATCGGTGTTGCGACGTACAGATTGTACCCGAAGCGGCAGGATGTGAACTTTGCCGATGTTCTGCTTAATAACCTGGGAAAATGAAAGGCAAATAACGACTTTCTTTGTCCTAGAACAATTACATGTTAGCGGGAGCCTTGCGCTTTTCTTATTGCTTAGGAAACTATAAAAATGTCGCTTGTGGATAACTGTTTACATTGCGGTTGGTGTCTAGCTCCAGGCGCCATCGGCTCGAGGTCAAATAACCTGAGCCAATGAAAGGCAAAGAACGCCTTTCATTGTCTCAGAACATTTGCTTGTCGCCGATAGGCGGGCGCCTTACGCTTTTCTTGTTTTAGAAAAAATCAAAGGAGGATTTGCAAAGTGAGAGAAAGGTTACAAGAACTGAAAGCTGAAGCACTAGAAAAAATTAAAAGTTCATCCAATTTAAAAGAACTTAATGACCTTCGTGTATCGTATCTTGGAAAAAAGGGCCCAATTACAGAGGTTTTACGCGGAATGGGTAAATTATCGGCTGAAGAGCGGCCGAAAATTGGCGCTTTAGCGAACACGATTAGAGAAAATATATCAGAAGTGATTACAGAAAAACGAAATGACTTAGAAAAGGCTACCGTACAAAAAAAGTTGGAAGCTGAAACAATTGATGTCACATTGCCTGGGAGACCTGCCAAAACCGGTAGCCGCCATCCATTAACCAAAATCATTGAGGAAATTGAGGATTTGTTTATCGGCATGGGGTATCAAGTAGCAGAAGGTCCAGAAGTGGAAAAAGATTATTATAATTTTGAGGCACTTAATTTACCAAAGGGGCATCCGGCTCGAGATATGCAGGATACTTTCTATATCACAGAAGAAGTACTGATGCGGACACAGACATCACCAGTTCAAGCACGTACGATGGAAAAACACAATGGAAAAGGACCAATCAAAATTATTTGCCCTGGTAAAGTGTATCGGCGAGATAATGATGATGCAACCCATTCCCATCAGTTTACCCAAATCGAAGGGCTTGTTGTAAATGAGAATATCACAATGGCGGATTTAAAGGGAACACTAGATGTTTTTGCTAAGAAAATGTTTGGTGCAGATCGTGAAATACGTCTTCGGCCTAGCTTCTTTCCTTTCACAGAACCATCAGTAGAAATGGATATTTCCTGCAAAATCTGTGGGGGCTCTGGCTGCCGAATTTGTAAACAAACGGGTTGGATTGAAATATTAGGGGCCGGAATGGTTCATCCGAATGTTCTTCGAATGTCTGGCTTTGATCCGGAAAAATATACCGGCTTCGCCTTTGGAATGGGTCCTGAACGGATTGCGATGCTGAAATATGGCATTGATGATATTCGGCATTTCTATACAAATGATGTTCGTTTCTTACAACAATTTTCGGTGCAAGAATAAGGGTAGGAGGATAAAAACATGCTAGTTTCTTATAAATGGCTGCAGGAATATGTCGATCTTGCAGGAGTATCCGCAACTGAATTAGCGGAAAAAATTACGAGAAGTGGAATTGAAGTAGATGGTGTGGAACAAAAAAGTGCAGGCGTAAAAAATGTTGTTGTTGGCCATGTACTTGAATGCGAAAAACATCCAGAAGCGGATAAATTAAATAAATGCACAGTAGATGTAGGTGAAGAGGAACCCGTTCAAATTATTTGTGGAGCTCCTAATGTTGCAAAAGGTCAGAAAGTAGCTGTTGCGAAGGTGGGGGCTGTTCTTCCAGGTAATTTTAAAATTAAAAAAGCGAAATTGCGAGGCGAAGTGTCAAATGGCATGATCTGTTCTCTGCAAGAATTAGGGATAGAAGGAAAGTTAGTTTCTAAGGATTTTGCAGAGGGAATCTTTGTATTTTCTGATGAGGTAGAAGTCGGAGCAGATGCCTTAGCACTACTGAACTTAGATGATAAGGTGTTAGAACTTGATCTTACTCCGAATCGTGCAGATGCGCTTAGTATGCTAGGGGTCGCCTATGAAACAGCCGCCATCCTTGCTCGGGAAATTGCATTACCAGAAACAGAGGTAGAGCACTCCTCAGAAAAGGCAGAAGATTATATTTCGGTTAAGGTTGAGGCAAGCGAGGGAAACCCCCTATATACAGCCAAGGTGATTCGTAATGTGAAAATCGGCCCTTCTCCATTATGGATGCAAACACGTCTTATGTCTGCGGGCATTCGTCCCCATAATAATGTTGTCGATATTACCAATTATATTTTATTAGAATATGGTCAGCCGCTCCATGCTTTTGATTATGATAAATTGGGTTCGAAAGAGGTCGTTGTTAGATTCGCTCAAGAAGGAGAAAAATTAGTGACACTTGATGGTGTGGAACGAACGCTTACAAGTGAGCAGATGGTGATTACGAATGGATCTGTTCCTATTGCTTTAGCAGGAGTCATGGGTGGGGAGGACTCAGAAGTAAGTAATGAAACGACGACTGTTTTGCTTGAATCAGCTTATTTTACCGGCGCACCGGTTCGAGCAACTTCTAAACATCATGGCCTAAGAAGTGAAGCTAGTACCCGATATGAAAAAGGTGTGGATCCTACTCGCGTTCGTCCAGCAGCGGAAAGAGCTGCTAAGTTAATGGCAGAACTTGCAGGAGGAGACGTGTTAGAAGGACGAATGGAAGATGATCATTTAACGATTAAACCTGTCACGCTTGCGATCACATTGGAAAAAATAAATCGCGTCCTAGGAACGGAGATTACCGAGTCTGAGGTCATATCAATTTTCAAGAGATTGCAGTTTGCGGCTTCAGTCGAAAATGGTATTTTTACGGTGACTGCACCACCTCGACGTGGTGATATTTCGATTGAAGAAGATTTAATTGAAGAAGTGGCCCGTCTTTATGGCTATGATCTCTTACCAAAGACTTTGCCGAAAGGCGCTGCTACTTCTGGTGGATTAACGAAAGGACAGGAAAAACGCCGATCAGCCAGGGATTTCCTTGAGGGGGCGGGGCTTTATCAAACAATCACCTATTCTTTAACTTCTGAAGAAAAATCCGCTCAGTTTGCGCTTGAAACACGAAAGCCTGTGAAACTCGCGATGCCAATGAGTGAAGAGCATAGTTGTTTACGAATGAGTATTATTCCGCAATTAGTAGATTCTCTCTCCTACAATATTGCTCGGCAACGGGAAACAGTTGCTTTTTATGAAATAGGATCGATTTTTCTAGATAATGGTCAGAATGAACAACCTGATGAACAGGAGCATATTGCAGGTGCATTAACTGGTTTATGGGTAGAAAATGCTTGGCAAGGTGAAAAGAAACCAGTTGATTTTTATGTAGCGAAAGGAATTTTAGAAGGTCTTTTTGAGAGAATGGGTCTAGCGGGCAAGGTGGAATGGCGTGCAGCGAAAATAGATGGAATGCATCCGGGAAGAACCGCGGAAATGCTCCTTGGCGGTAAAGTGATCGGTTTCGTTGGGGAACTACATCCAACAATGGAAAACGCATGGGATCTAAAAGACACGTATGTATTTGAAATTAAAGCTGAACCGATCTTCCACTATGAATTACCGGAATTAAAATATGTAACAATCCCTAAATTCCCGTCGATTTCAAGAGATATTGCGCTTGTTGTCGATACGCCTGTGACAGCTGGAACATTGGAGAAAATCATCCATGAAGCAGGTGGAAAACTCCTGAAATCGATCAAAGTGTTTGATCTATATGAAGGAGAGCATATGAGTAAAGGGAAAAAATCAATTGCTTTCTCATTAACTTATGCGGATCCTGAAAGAACTTTAACAGATGAAGAAGTAGTGAAAGCACATGAAAAAGTATTAAGAGCAGTAAAAGATAAAGTGGGAGCAGAACTTAGAGGGTAGAATCTCACTGCAATAAAAAAGGTAGAAACGACTCGGCTATCGAGTGATTTCTACCTTTTTTTGCATCTAGACTTTCGCAATTTTTCTCGCTTTATTTGTGTTGGCAAAGTGCATTTTCGTAAACTCATTAAGCGCCTCTAAACCATGGGATTTGATCAAACAAGCGGCATCCTGGTCTACTTTAGGACCCGCTCCTTTTGTCAGCTTAAAACCCGCTTTTTGACTTAATTGATCCATGGCCTTTAAGAAAGCGTAACGTGCTAAAATGGAGGCAGCCGCAACGGAAAGATGAATACTTTCTGCTTTCGTACTAAAATAAACATTCTCACGACAAATCTCTGCTACCCCCTGTAGATGGCGATAGTAGATCGGAGCTTCGGCAAATTGATCGATCAGAATCGCATCTGGTTTTTCAGGTTCTATTTTTTTTAGTACAGAATTCAAGGCTTTATTATGTAATCTAGCTGTGATCTTCCCTTGTGTCATACCGGAAGACTGAAGTTGATTATATTTTTCATTTGGTAATGTTAAAAGACTATAGGGCAAGAACGTTAATAAATCCTTGGCAATCCTGACAATTTCTGTATCTGTAAGATTTTTGGAATCTTGCACACCTAATTCTTTGACCATAGAGATTTGCTCTTCTTTCACATACGCTGCCACAACAGTCATGGGTCCAAAAAAGTCACCTTTTCCAACCTCATCAGAGCCAATCACAGATAAAGAAGAAATATTGGCTGGCAGAGGATTACCGGATGATTTCTTTTTAGACGGAACTGTTTTCTTTTTTGGAAGTGCCCCTCCCCATTGCTTGGCTTCTGTTTCATTCTCGGCTCCTTGGAACATGACTTTTCCAGAGCGGTAGGCGGTAATGGTACAACCTTGCTTTTTAGCAGAAAAGACACTGCCAGGCGGATTGTTTGCTTTTAAATATTGATTGTAATAATTCTTCATCTTTTCCATTTCAGATGGGGTTACCTGAATTACTGTATTCGCCAACCGATCACTTCCTAATTTTAGAATATCGACAAGAAATATATGGTAAGTTCTAATTTAGTTTAACACAAAGAAATGTGAAAATAGAAGAATGGGGATGAGAATGATAGTGGACAGGCAAAAAGGTTATAGAGAAATCACTGCCAAACCAGAAATTGTTCTTCTCCAGGTGGCTTGTATTTTTTCTTATTCCCATCTGTTTTCATTCATGATATGATATGTTGTAGGATTTTTTATCGAAATGAGGGGAAAGAAATGTCTGATCAAGAGAAAATAAGAGTTTCTGTTGTAATTCATGGAAAACAATATACCATCACAGGAACAGAATCCCCAGATCATATGAAGGACGTTGCAGAAATTGTCGATGAAAAAATGAATGAAATCAACTCGATTAATCCTAATTTGAATACAGAGACTTTAGCAGTACTAACGGCAGTCAATTCAGTTCATGAATATATGAAATTGCAAGAGGAGTATGAACGAATACTGCAAGAACTTAATCGTATAAAGGAATGACCAATTATGTTAGATTTGGCTTTAATCGTGTTTTTAATAGCAGGTTTTATTATAGGAGTAAAGAGAGGTTTCATTTTACAATTAATTCATATGATCGGCTTTGTTGTTTCTTTCATAGTAGCCTATTTGTATTATGATACAATTGCTCCAAAATTAAGACTTTGGATCCCGTATCCTGATTTTGGTTCGGATAATGGTTTTAGTATGTTTTTAGATGGCTCTAATTTCGACGAAGCTTTTTATCGGGCGATTGCGTTTGTAATTATTTTCATTGCGACAAGAATCGTGTTAGGCATCATTGGGTCTGCCTTAGACATTGTTGCTAGTTTGCCCATAATTAAATGGCTAAATATTACAGCAGGTGGCGTTTTAGGGATAATTGAGATGTATTTATTGATATTTATCCTCCTGTACATTGCCGCATTAGTTCCAATGGCTTTTATTCAAAACTCCCTAGAGGGTTCTGCCTTATCTGAACTAATTTTAAAGCATACACCTTATTTTTCGGCTGAAATCAAAAAATGGTGGCTTGACTTTGTGCAGAGTTAGAATATGCAAACATGATAAGAAAAACATGTTTATAATGGGTGCTCTGTTAACTTCTCTTTTTGCAAGGGAAGTTTTTCTTTTTACAAGCATTTTGATAGAATATGTTAAGGAAGAATGTTGAGTGGTTGGTGATAAATATGAAAATAAATAAAAAAGATATAATTCGTTTACTTGAGCAGATTGCTATATATATGGAATTAAAAGGAGAGAATCCTTTTAAAATTTCGGCTTTTCGGAAGGCAGCGTTTGCATTGGAAGCAGATGACCGCAGTCTCACTGAAATCACCAGTTTCTCAGAGTTGTCTGGAATTGGAAAAGGAACAGAAGCTGTAATAGAAGAATATATATCACTAGGGTATTCTACTGTTTTATCACAATTGCAGGCAGAAGTTCCAAAAGGGTTAATCCCTCTTTTACAGTTGCCAGGACTTGGCGGAAAAAAGATTTCGCGACTATATCAAGAACTGGGCGTTATCGATATCGAATCTTTACAAGCAGTTTGTGAAGATAATCAAGTTGCGGCTTTAAAAGGGTTTGGAAAAAAGTCCCAAGAGAGAATCTTAGAATCGATTGCAGAGGTGGGCAGTCAACCTGACCGGCTACCGATTGCTTATATGCTCCCCATTACAGAAAGCATTGAACACTATTTACAGGGAGTGCAGGAAGTTGTTGAGTTTTCCCGTGCGGGTAGCTTGCGCCGAATGAGAGAAACAATAAAAGATCTAGATTTTGTTATAGCGACTGAGGACAGTCAAGCTGTGAAGGCAGCGCTGTTAACAATGCCAGGTGTGCAAGATGCAACAGCTAGTGGTGATACGAAGATCACGGTTATTTTATCGGGACAATACAAAGTTTCTGTTGATTTTCGAATTGTACAACCAAGGGAGTTTGCTTCTGCATTGCATCATTTTACTGGTTCAAAGGATCATAATATCCGGATGCGCCACCGCGCAAAAGAGCAGAATGAAAAAATTAGTGAATACGGAGTAGAGAATACGGAGACGGGGGAAGTCCAGACTTTTTCTTCAGAAGCCGAGCTCTATCATCATTTTCAATTGCCTTTCATTCCTCCTGAGATTAGAGAGGATGGCAAGGAGATAGATGAGTATCATTCGGATGCTGCATTTATTGAACTTGACGATATAAAAGGTGATCTACACATGCATACGACTTGGTCAGATGGCGCCTACTCGATAGAAGAGATGGTCGAGGCATGTCGAAGAAAAGGCTATCAGTATATGGCCATCACAGATCACTCCGAGTTTCTTAAAGTGGCAAATGGCCTTACAGCTGATCGATTAAGGAGCCAAATGGAGGAAATTCGAAACATAAATGAGAAGTATAATGATATTATGATTTTAAATGGGATAGAAATGGATATATTGCCAGATGGAAGTCTAAATTATCAAGATGATTTATTAGCAGAGTTAGATTTGGTTATTGCCTCTATTCATTCGAGCTTTTCGCAGCCACAAGATAAAATCATGGAACGACTCAAAAATGCAATGGAAAATCCATACGTTGATATCATCGCTCATCCGACAGGACGCTTGATTGGAAGACGGGATGGCTATGATGTGGATATGTCGTTGTTGATCGAGCTTGCGAAACAAACGAATACAGCACTTGAATTAAATGCCAATCCAGCACGTCTTGATCTATCTGCCGCCAACATTCGCATGGCACATAAAGCAGGGGTCAAAATAGCGATTAATACAGATGCCCACAATAAAGAAAATCTTGAATATATGAAGGTAGGGATATCGTCTGCTCGGAAAGGTTGGCTTCCAGCTTCTTCTGTCCTAAATGCATTGTCACAAGAGGATTTGCTACAATTTTTAAGAAGAAATAAGTAGAGTGAAAAGTAAAGGGGAGTCATGCTCCATGAATAAAAAGATATTAAAGACATTAGAATTTGATAAAATTTTAACACAATTAGAAGATCATGCATCCTCTGTGCTGGGAGTAGAAAGAGTAAGAGATTTGCGTCCGATCAGCTCCTTTGAAGAGGTTGTTCAAAGGCAAGCAGAGACAGATGAGGCCGTCCATGTTCTTCGCTTAAAAGGCCATGCTCCTTTAGACGGGATTTTTAATATTAAGCCACATGTAAAAAGATCAGTGATCGGCGGTGTGCTTAATCCTTTAGAGTTGATGCATATTGCAAGTACGGTTCATGCTTCTCGAGCTATGAAACATTTTATTGAGGAATTGCTTGAAAATGAGGTGGAAATTCCGATTTTAGCAGAAAAAGCTGAACGGATTATTCCTTTAAGCGAACTAGAAAAAATGATAAAAAATGCAGTTGATGAAGCTGGGGAAATACTTGATTCCGCAAGTCAAACTTTAAGAAGTTTACGCCAACAGTTACGGAGAACTGAGGGAAGTATCCGAGGAAAATTAGAAGGTTTTACCCGCGGTCAAAATGCGCAGAAAATGCTGTCTGATGCGATTGTGACCATTAGAAATGATCGTTATGTGATTCCGGTAAAACAGGAATATCGCTCTCATTATGGCGGGATTGTCCATGATCAATCAGCTTCAGGGCAAACCTTATTTATTGAACCACAGGCCGTTGTGGATCTAAATAACTCACTAAAAGAGCTACAGTTAAAGGAAAGACAAGAAATCGAGAAAATCCTTGTTCAGTTATCAGGTCATGTCGCGGAAGTGGCGGAAGGGTTACAACAAATTGTTCAAGTATTGAGTGATTTAGATTTTATATTCGCGAAAGCCCGATTTGGAAAAGATATAAAAGCGACAAAACCAGTGATTAACCAAAAGGGAATGATCCGATTATTTCAAGCTCGCCATCCCTTATTAAAGATAGAGGAAGCTGTGGCAAACGATATTGAATTTGGCGGCGAATATACGACAATGGTCATTACTGGACCCAACACCGGCGGTAAAACGATCACACTTAAAACAGTGGGGCTACTAACACTAATGGCGCAAGCAGGTCTGCCTATCCCGACCGCAGAAGGCTCGGAAATCGCTGTATTTGCAGAGGTATTTGCTGATATTGGGGATGAGCAATCCATTGAGCAAAGTCTTAGTACGTTTTCATCGCATATGGTGAATATTGTCGATATTTTACAAAAAGTAGAACATGATTGTCTTGTTTTATTTGATGAGTTAGGTGCAGGAACAGATCCACAAGAAGGTGCTGCGCTGGCTATTTCCATTCTTGATGAAGTCTATCAACGTGGCGCCCATGTAATAGCTACGACTCACTATCCAGAGCTAAAGGCGTATGGATACAATCGACCAGGTGCAATCAACGCGAGTGTGGAGTTTGATGTTGAAACATTGCGGCCGACTTACAGATTATTGATCGGTGTTCCTGGACGAAGTAATGCTTTTGAAATATCCAGACGTTTAGGCCTCTCAGAAGGAACGATTCAAAATGCAAAAACATTAATAAATGCAGAAAGCAATGAAGTGGAAAATATGATTGCTTCCTTAGAGAAGAGTCGTCATGATGCAGAAGAAGATTATAAACAAGCACATGAATATTTAAAAGCTACAGAAAAGCTTCACCAAGATATGCAAAAGCAAATGATCGAGTTTTATGAAAGAAAACAAGAAATGTATGAGCGTGCTGAAAATAAAGCAGCGAATGTGGTTGAGAAAGCAAAGGCAGAAGCTGAAGAGGTCATGAAAGAATTAAGACAGCTTCGCTTACAGAGTGCGAGCCAAGTAAAGGAACATGAATTGATTGAAGCAAGACATCGATTAGAGAACGCCTTGCCTTCAATGAATGCCCAAGCAGGAAAGGGACGTAAGAAAAAGAAAACTGTTGAATTGCAGCGGGGAGACGAAGTGAAAGTAACGAGTCTTGGACAAAAAGGGCATTTGATTGAAAAAGTGGCAGACAAAGAATGGAACGTACAAATAGGGATTATGAAAATGAAAGTACAAGAGAACGATTTAGAGTTTGTCCAAACTGAGCAAAAGAAAGAAACAAAGCCAATGGCTACTATAAAAGGCCGAGATCATCATGTTGGTTTGGAATTGGATTTGCGCGGTGAACGAATGGAAGATGCTTTACTCAAAGTAGAGAAATATATTGATGATGCTTTATTGGCTAGCTATCCACGTGTATCCATCATCCACGGAAAAGGAACAGGAGCTTTACGGAAAGGAATTACCGATTATTTGAAACAACTTCGCTCCGTGAAACGTATACGATTGGGAGAAGCAGGTGAAGGAGGAAGTGGTGTGACAGTAGTCGAGTTCAAATAGTTTTTCCAGATTAACTGGCAGTTAGTCCCCTGACCTTAAAAGCGTGAGACGAAGGGGGACGAATGTTCTAGCATAATATTTACAGTATCTTGTAAGAAATATGGAAGGCAGTGCTTGAAGCGTAACTGGTTCCGGTCATAGATCAGGCAATTGCGGTTTCTGTAAGGAGGGGATGGATGGATGGCGACTTCATTTTGGGAAAATTCGGTAGTGCAAACAGCAGGCTATTACACGGTCTCTGTTCTTTGTATGGTCCTATTCTTGTTTATATTTGAAATCGTAACAAAGTATAAAAATTGGGAAGAAATTAAGAATGGAAATATTTCCGTTGCGATGGCGACTGGAGGAAAGATCTTCGGGATCGCCAATATTTTTAGGCATTCGATTCTTCATCATGACACATTATTTGTGATGATCGGTTGGGGAGTTTTTGGCTTCTTTTTATTGTTAACAGGTTATTTTATTTTTGAATTTTTAACACCGAAATTTCAAATCGATGTAGAGATTGAAAATGACAATCGATCAGTCGGCTTTATTTCGATGGTCATCTCGATTGGGCTTTCCTACATTATTGGTGCAAACATTCAATAAAGGGTGGGGTTAATTAGGTGGAGAA
This sequence comes from Bacillus sp. SD088, assembly GCF_017355205.1. Classification (GTDB taxonomy): domain Bacteria; phylum Bacillota; class Bacilli; order Bacillales; family Bacillaceae_C; genus Lederbergia. Next base: position 10,029 of record NZ_JADIJK010000004.1, on the reverse strand, counting down.
ATTGGCTAAGGTGCTGTTAGTGATAGGCGCGATCTTCTTCATACTTGGCGTTATCTATATTGTTCGTCTATAAAGTGGAACTTCAATCAGTGGGTATCACTTTCCGTTAATGCGGGATAGAAGCGTGTCTCAAAGTACTAAGAATTACTTTGAGACACGCTTTTTTCTTAAAAGATAAGAAAGTATAAATTTTGGCTAATGCTTGATCCAGCTCCAGCGCCCAGCGATTAGCAAACTTTCGGTGCCTTCCTACGATAAGTCAACATCAGCTCGCCTTATCAGGCTCACTGTGTTTCCTTTATCTCGTCAGGCCCCTAAAAAGTTTGTACGTCGCTAAACGGGCGCTTGCGCTTTTCTTAAAAGATAATCATTTGTACGTTAGGCTGCAATATACTATACTGAAGGAAGATTTGTACGAAGGGCAACAGGGTCAGAAAGACGTTGCGGCGTAGAGGATGTACGAATCAGATGAAACGACAGGGCGTCGCGAACTTAGCTTTTCTTCCTATTGGAGGTTGGTTAAAGTTTCATTGAAAAAACAGGAGGGGTTGTATGGAAAGTAGGCCTTGGTTGAAAATGTACCCTAAATCCATCCCAACAAAACTGAAATATGAACCAAGAACAGTGCAATCATATTTAATCGATACAGCCAGAAATTTTCCCAAGAAAGTCGCTATTCATTTTATGGGAAAGGAAATGACGTATCAGGAATTATATGAAAGTGTTCTTAAAATGGCCAATTACCTGAAAGAAATAGGTGTAAAGAAAGGCGATCGAATTGCCATTATGTTACCGAACTGTCCACAATACGTAATTAGCTATTATGCAAGTCTATTGACAGGTGCAGTTGTTGTCCAAACGAACCCGCTCTACAAAGAACGCGAAATTGAATACCAAATGAAGGACTCCGGTGCAAGGATCATCATCGCTCTTGATATTTTATATCCGCGCATTTCCAAGGTAATCAAACAAACGAAGCTTGAACACATCGTTGTAACCGCTATCAGTGACTATCTACCATTCCCAAAAAACCTTATCTATCCGTTTATCCAGAAAAAAGATACAGGAATTTCCATTCAATTGAATCATGAGGGGAATACACATCTGTTCAACAAAGTGCTAGAAGATGGCTCATTCGCAGAGATTGAACTCGATTTTGATTGTGAAAATGATTTAGCACTTCTCCAATACACAGGTGGAACAACTGGATATCCAAAAGGAGTCATGCTGACTCATAAGAATTTAATCGCCAATGCCACAGCTTGTCAAGCTTGGATATATAAAGCGAAACCAGCTGAAGAAACCATCCTTGGTGTTCTGCCTTTTTTTCATGTTTATGGGATGACAACCGTACTAATTTTATCGATCATGCAAGCGTATAAAATGGTTTTGTTACCGAAATTTGATGTGAAAACAACACTTAAAACAATTCATAAGCAGAAGCCAACAATTTTTCCGGGAGCGCCAACAATCTATATTGGCTTACTAAATGATTCAGATCGTCATAAATATGATCTTTCTTCGATAGAAGCTTGTATAAGTGGGTCTGCGCCGCTTCCAGTTGAAGTTCAACAGAAATTTGAAGAAGTTACTGGCGGAAGGCTAGTGGAGGGATACGGATTAACAGAGTCTTCGCCTGTTACCCATGCCAATTTTATCTGGGGGCAGGAAAATGTGAAGGGGAGTATTGGTGTTCCATGGCCAGATACCGATGCTAAGATTGTTTCAGCGGAAACGGGAGAAGAGGCTCTATATGGACAAATTGGAGAAATTGCGGTCAAAGGGCCCCAAGTTATGAAAGGATATTGGAACCGCCCGGAAGATACTGCGGAAACGTTGAAGGATGGTTGGCTATTGACAGGAGATATGGGATATATGAATAAAGACGGCTATTTTTTCGTCGTTGATCGTAAAAAAGACATGATTATTGCAGGTGGATATAATATTTATCCGAGGGAAATTGAAGAGGTTTTATATGAGCATCCAGCGATCCAAGAACTCGTTGTAGCGGGTATACCTGACCCATACAGAGGGGAGACAGTAAAAGCTTATGTGGTTTTAAAGGAAGGAGCAACAGTAACTGAGGAAGAATTAGATGAATATGCAAAAAAATTTATCGCGACTTACAAAGTACCAAAGATCTATGAATTCCGTAAAGAGTTACCTAAAACAGCCGTCGGGAAAATCTTACGTAGGAGCTTAATAGAGGAGGAAAGAAAAAAGGTACAGTAGGAGGAGAAATGTAGATAAAGCCGCATAAAGAGAGTCAGCATCTGGCTCTCTTGTAGTGTTTAAGGCCTAAGTTGGCGTATGATACGATTTGACAGAATGTGAGCCAGTTACTATTATAGGAATATGAATGAATAATCATTCATTTAACTATTAGAAAAGGTGAAGACATTGAAAAGAAATAAACCGAAATATAAACAGATCATTGATGCAGCTGTAACGGTCATTGCAGAAAACGGCTATCATCAATCACAAGTTTCTAAGATTGCAAAACAAGCGGGAGTAGCGGACGGAACAATTTATCTTTATTTTGAAAATAAGGAGGATATATTGATTTCCGTTTTCCGTGAAAAAATGGGATTATTCATTGAAAAGATGGAAGAAGCGATCCAATCTAAAGAGACAGCTTCTGAAAAATTATTTGTGCTTATCGAAAATCATTTCAATATTTTATCGAATGATCGCCATCTTGCTACTGTTACTCAACTAGAATTAAGACAATCCAATAAGGCATTAAGAAAAAGAATAAATGAAGTGCTGAAAGACTATTTGCGGATAATTGATCATATTATTTGCCATGGGCAAGAAAACCAAGAGTTTGCTAGTCAGCAAAATTTAAGGCTTGTAAGACAAATGATTTTTGGCACGATGGATGAAACCGTGACGACATGGGTGATGAATGAGCAAAAATATGATCTTGTTTCACTTGCACCTCAAGTCCATGAATTATTATTGCAGGGTTGTAAGCAACATTAAGAAATCAATGAGCGCGATATGAACATTATATTGGATAAGTAGAATTCTTTCACTCTTATTTTCTCTTAATTTTTCAAGCGGATCTACACTTCCGTTACGATAAAAAAGGAGGCCGAAGTAGACATGAATATCTTTGTCTTATTAAAAAGAACGTTTGATACGGAAGAAAGACTTACAATTTCAGAAGGCCGAATTATGGAAGATGATGCTGAATTCATTATTAACCCTTATGATGAATATGCCATCGAAGAGGCGATTCGAGTAAGAGATGCGCATGGTGGAGAAGTAAACATTGTGACTGTAGGAGATGAGGACGCTGAAAAGCAATTAAGAACAGCCCTCGCAATGGGAGCTGATCGGGCCACCCTTATTAATATTGCGGATGATTTAGAAGAGACAGATGCTTTTTCAATCAGTACAATCGTTGGAGAATTTTTAAAGGACAAAGAGGTAGATCTAATATTAGCTGGAAATGTGGCGATTGATGGCGGCTCAGGTCAGATTGGTCCTCGTGTAGCTGATATTTTGGATATCCCCTATATCACGACGATTACGAAGTTAACGATAGAAGGCGAAAATGTTACGGTGACAAAAGATGTAGAAGGGGACTCAGAAATCATTGAGACTAAGTTGCCTTTACTAGTTACGGCCCAACAAGGCTTAAATGATCCGCGCTATCCGTCCCTACCAGGGATAATGAAAGCGAAAAAGAAACCTTTGGATGAGCTAGAATTAGATGATTTAGATTTGGAAGAAGCAGATGTACAAATGAAAACGGAAACAATTGAAATATTTTTGCCACCGAAAAAAGATGAGGGACGAATTTTACAAGGGGAGCTGAAAGACCAAGTGAAGGAGCTTGGAACATTATTAACAAAAGTATTATAAAAGCTGGGAGGGAGTAAACTTGGGAAAAAAAGTTTTCGTATTAGCTGAATTACGAGAAGGGGTCTTGCGCAATGTCTCCTTTGAAGCGCTTGCTGCGGGAAAACTGGTTGCAGAAGGTGAAGAGATTATTGCGCTGCTGATAGGAGACTCTGTGCAGGCCTATAGTCAAGAACTTATTGCTCATGGGGCAGACCGAGTCATTACCATTGAAAGTGATCTATTAAAACAGTATACTGCTGACGGATATTCCCAATCCTTACTTACAGCGATAGAAAAGGAACAGCCAGATGCTTTAATTATGGGTCACACAGCATTAGGAAAAGATCTTTCCCCAAAAATTGCAAACAGGCTAAGTGTCGGGCTTATTTCAGATATTACCGCGATTGAGAAGGTTGATGACCAATGGACTTTCATCCGACCTATTTATTCTGGGAAGGCATTTGAAAGGAAAAATCTGGTAGAGGATTTTCTCTTTTTTACGATTCGCCCAAATAATATTGAGGCAATTGAAAAAGATGATAATCGTACGGGGGCGGTAACAGCAATTGATGTAGAAGTGATAAATCTAAGGATGACAATCAAAGAAGTCATTAGAAAAGCGAGTGAAGGGGTGGACCTGTCAGAAGCAAAAGTTGTTGTGGCAGGAGGGCGTGGTGTCAAAAGTGCGGATGGGTTCAAACCATTACAAGAATTGGCCAATGTTCTTGGCGGAGCTGTAGGAGCCTCTCGTGGGGCATGTGATGCCGATTACTGTGATTACTCCCTGCAAATTGGCCAGACGGGAAAGGTTGTCACACCTGATTTATATATAGCATGTGGAATTTCTGGTGCAATTCAACATTTAGCTGGGATGTCCAACTCAAAGGTAATTGTGGCCATCAATAAAGACCCCGAGGCTAATATCTTCCAAGTGGCAGATTACGGCATTGTCGGAGATTTATTTGAAGTAGTTCCCCTTCTCACCGAAGAATTCCAAAAAATAAAGGCGGCTAATGGAAGTTAGAACAAATTCAAATTAGGCTTTCTAAAAGAAGATGTGAACAACTTTAGCCGGCTGGGTGTTTTTATTCATATATTAAAGAGAAAAAGTATGAAGCAAAAAATTCGCAAGTACATCTTTCTAATGATATACTGACTTTAAGTTTTGAATGTATAAGGAGGGTGTATGAAATGGCTATTTCGCATGTAACAGATGAAAACTTTGCCTCCGAAATTAGCGAAGGCGTAGTATTGGTTGATTTTTGGGCACCATGGTGTGGCCCATGTAAAATGATTGCTCCTGTATTGGAAGAATTGGATGGCGAACTTGATGGGAAAGTAAGGATTGTCAAACTCAATGTAGATGATAATCAAGAAACTGCGGGTAAATATGGTGTCATGAGTATTCCAACAATGCTTGTTTTTAAAGATGGAGAAGAAGTAGATAAAACAGTAGGCTTCCAACCTAAAGAGGCATTGGAAGAATTTTTAAATAAACATATTTAATCAAAAAAAGTCCGGGCCCAGTGTCCGGATTTTTTACCGTTTAGGAAATTATAAAATTGTAGCTTGTGGATAAGTTATGATTTTGAGCTTCGTTGTCTAGCTCCAGGCGCCATCGGCTCGAGGTCAAATAACCTGAGCCACTGAAAGGCAAAGAACGCCTTTCTTTGTCTCAGAACATTTGCTTGTCGCCGATAGGCGGGCGCCTTGCGCTTTTCTTGATCGGAGAGAGAGGAGGACAGGGGATGAATGATCATATTAAAAATAAATTAGAGCTTCTCCCAGACCAACCTGGTTGTTATTTAATGAAAGATCGGCAAGGCACCATCATCTATGTTGGAAAAGCGAAAGTTTTAAAAAATCGAGTGCGATCTTATTTCACAGGCTCGCATGATACAAAAACGCAGCGTCTTGTGAATGAGATTGAAGATTTTGAGTATATTATGACCGCTTCTAATATCGAAGCTTTAATTTTAGAAATGAATTTGATTAAGAAACATGATCCAAAATATAATATCATGTTGAAGGATGATAAAAGCTATCCTTATATTAAAATAACAAATGAACGGCACCCCCGCCTCATTATTACTCGTAAAGTAAAAAAAGATAAAGGGAAATATTTCGGTCCCTACCCCAATGCACAAGCTGCAAATGAAACAAAGAAATTGCTTGATCGCCTTTATCCTTTGCGAAAATGTCAAAGCCTACCTGATCGAGTGTGTTTATATTATCACCTTGGGCAATGCTTAGCACCTTGTGTAAATGACGTCGCACAGGAGATGTATAAAAACATAACGAGTGAGATTACTAAATTTTTAAATGGTGGTTATAAAGAAATAAAGACCGATTTGCAACAAAAAATGGAAGAGGCAGCGGAAAAATTAGAATTTGAACGAGCAAAAGAGTATCGTGATCAAATTTCTAGTATCGAGGCCACAATCGAGAAACAAACCATGATGTCAGCTGATTTTATCAATCGAGATGTGTTTGGGTATACGATTGATAAAGGCTGGATGTGTGTCCAAGTGTTCTTTGTGAGACAAGGGAAACTGATTGAACGGGATGTCTCCATTTTCCCTATTTATGGTGAGCAGGAAGAAGAATTCCTTACTTTTATGGGGCAATTTTATTCTCAGCCTAATCACTTTAAACCTAGGGAGATTTTGATTCCGGAAAATGCTGATCGAGAATTAGCTGAACAGCTCCTGAACGTAAAGGTGTTACAGCCGAAAAAAGGACAGAAGAAGGAGCTTGTAAATCTTGCAACGAAAAATGCCCATATGGCGCTAAATGAGAAATTTTCTCTTATTGAAAAAGATGAGGAGCGAACTGTTCTTGCAATTGAAAAGCTTGGGGAAGCAATGGGCATTTATACTCCCTTCAGGATCGAATCCTTTGATAACTCCAATATACAAGGGACTTCTCCTGTATCTGCCCTCGTTGTTTTTATTAACGGAAAACCGGCGAAAAAAGAATATCGTAAATATAAAATTAAAACCGTGCAAGGACCAGATGATTATGAATCAATGCGAGAAGTTGTAAAGAGAAGATATACGAGAGTCCTGCGTGAAGGATTGCCTTTGCCGGATCTTATATTAATTGATGGGGGCAAGGGACAGATTGAGGCGGTAAGAGATATTTTGGAAAATGAATTAAATGTTGATATTCCTATTGCTGGACTTGCCAAAGATGATAAGCATCGAACTTCCCAGTTACTATACGGAGATCCTCTAGAGGTTATTCCATTAGGAAGAAATTCACAAGAATTTTATTTATTACAAAGAATTCAAGATGAGGTGCACCGTTTCGCGATTACATTCCATCGCCAATTACGTGGGAAATCTGCTTTCCAATCGGTATTGGATGAGGTAGAGGGGATTGGTCCAGAAAGGAAAAAACGACTGCATCGTCATTTTGGCTCACTAAAAAAAATGAAAGAAGCGAGTGTAGAGGAATTTATTCAAATTGGCTTACCATCTAAAACAGCAGCATTATTAAAAGAAAGTTTGCAAAATCAAGTTGAAAAGAAAGAATAGTAGTGCTATACTAGAGGAAATTTTAAAAAGAAGATAGAGGTGCAGATCTTTAAGAGTAAGAGCTTGGAGAAGTACGGTCTTCCTAGAAGAGTTCTGAAAGGAAAGATTTGCCGAAGTGGAAAAATAACCGTTATTTTTTCTGCTGGTTCTACGTTTAAGAAATGTAGGATTGTCAAAATGGTGAAAACTATTTTGGAGAGCTATCCCATGTTGTGATCTGAAGTTTTGATAAGAAGTCAAATTCACAAGCAATGAGGATAATCGCTCATTGCTTTTTTATGTGGAAAAATAGGCATTATAGACTTACGATTTTTATTGCTTCGATCAAGGGTGCCCATGGAGAAAGGAAGATTGGTTAATGGAGACAATTGTGATTAAATTTGGTGGCTCTTCATTGAGCACGACAGACAAAATTAAAAATGCTGCGAATCGAATTATTGAGATTCGCAAACAAGGGAAAAATGTTGTAGCCGTTGTGTCAGCAATGGGAAAAACAACGGATCAATTACTTTCACTTGCAGAGCAGATTACAGATAAACCAGCTCAACGGGAAATGGACATGCTTCTTACGACGGGTGAACAGGTATCTATTTCGCTTCTAACGATGGCATTAACGAGTAAAGGAGTCGAAGCCATTTCCTTAACAGGCTGGCAAGCTGGCATTGTGACCGAAAATATCCATTCAAACGCTAGGATTTTGGATGTTAAAGCAACCATGCTGCAAAAACGCCTGGATGAAGGCAAGGTAGTGGTAGCAGCTGGGTTTCAAGGGGTAACCGAGGAAGGCGAAATCACAACTTTAGGTAGAGGGGGATCAGACACAACAGCGGTTGCTATTGCAGCGTCAATAGGTGCTGAACGTTGTTTGATTTGTACAGATGTAACAGGTGTTTATACATCAGATCCGCGCTTTGTCCCAAATGCTCGCAAGCTATCTTCTATTTCATATGATGAAATGCTTGAACTGGCAAATCTTGGAGCAGGTGTTTTGCATCCACGAGCTGTTGAATTTGCGAAAAATTATGGCGTAGCACTTGAGGTTCGATCAAGTACTGAAAACGAAGAAGGTACGGTAATTGAGGAGGAAGTATCAATGGAGCAAAATTTGATTGTACGTGGTGTGGCATTTGAAAAAGGTATGACAAGATTGACCATTTTAGGATTGAGTAACGAATTAAATGGATTATCCTCTATTTTTACTGTTTTGGCTGATCATCAAATCGATGTGGATATTATCATTCAAAGTCAAACAGATACGAATAAAACAAACCTATCTTTTTCGATTAAAACGAAGGATTTAGAAAATGCGATCGAAGTATTGGAGCAACATAAACAAGTTATTGGTTATGAAGGTTTGGAACATGAGGCTGGGTTGGCAAAAGTCTCGATTGTTGGCTCAGGAATGGTATCGAACCCAGGGGTTGCAGCCCAAATGTTCCAAATTCTTGCTAAAAATCAAATTCAAGTAAAAATGGTTAGTACCTCTGAAATTAAAATTTCTGTTGTGGTGAGTGAAGGGCAAATGGAACGTGCCGCCCAAACATTGCATGAAGAATATGATTTGGGTGTTACTCCAGCGGAAGCGACAAATTAAAAGAACAATTAAACATCGTATTTAATTAGGATGCCAATTGGGCCAAACATATAGCCCCAAATCAAGAAAGCTGCCTTGATTTGGGGCATACTCTTGTTACAAACGTATGAAGGTGATCATACCATAATAGAATGATTTTTCTTATGTAAACAATGAAATTAACAATCTATGAAGGCATTAATTTTGAACAGGATCTTTTGAATCCCATCGCACAATAAAAAGCACTTTCTTTTTTTTCCTTGCAATTTCTTCATATGCTTCCGTAACTAGATTTTTTTGTGATTGGATTTGCTCTGCGATAAATCCGGCTTCCAAGCGGAACGAAGGCTCATCTTGCATAAGCAATCGTCTTTCAACAATTTCACCAGTAAGTTCCAGCTTCATTTCTTTTTTATTTTGTTCGACTAATTCTAATTGCCCCCATGCAGCTTCTTGAAAAAAAGAAAAAATTTCTTCATTTGAAAGCAATGGGAATGTTCTAGCTATATGTTTGCCAACCCAATAAGATATTTCATTGGTATCTTTTCCAAGCATCTCAGGAATTAAAATATCTCGAAGCAATTCATAAGCAAACAAAGGGACAAATTCTTCCGTTTTTGCGTCTTTTTGAAAAGTTTGTGTTGATGAAGGTTTCACTGTCCTATCTCCCTCTTTTCTTCCCTCTTATTATATACAAAAAGTAATCGATTTTGAAAAAATATGCAAAAAAAATGAAAAATAATCAATAAAATACTAGCTTAGTGGATCACTAGCTTCCGTTGCGGTTTGACATCCAGCTCCAGCGCCCAGCGACTAGCAAACTTTCAGCTTCTTCCTAACGATAAGTCAACATCGGCTCATGCTTCGCCGTGTTTCCTTTATCTGTCAGAAGCTTAAAAAGTTTGTACGTCGCTAAACGGGCGCTTGCGCTTTTGTTCTTGTTAAGGAAACTATCACTAGCGTTGCATTAAATTTCCAGCCAAAAGTCAAGAGGGAATAACTATGCCAAAATTATGAATAATGGCAATTGTCACTATAAAAATCCATAAAAAAACCTTATAGTTA
>NZ_JADIJK010000039.1 GCF_017355205.1 Bacillus sp. SD088 | reverse complement strand
CTATCGGCGACAAGCAAATGTTCTGAGACAAAGAAAGGCGTTCTTTGCCTTTCATTGGCTCAGGTTATTTGGCCTCGAGCCGATGGCGCCTAGAGCTGGACAACAACTGCCCAGCCTTGAAGCAATTTAAGAAAAACTTTATACTTTCTTATCTTTTGAACAAAAGCGCAAGCGCCCGTTTAGCGACGTACAAACTTTCATAGTAAGGATGAACAGCTAAATTCGCGCCGTCCTGGCGCAACGCCCTTCTGACCAACTTCCTATTGGCCTCCGACAAGCAGATGTTCCTGAACCTAGGAAGGGGCTTTTTCCCTTCATAGGTTCAGGCTTATTTAGTGGAACATCGGCTAAGGACGCCACTTCCCCATGTCTTCGCCGATGGACTCGCATCCTGCGAGCTTCTCGAGGCTAGGCGTTAGCGCTGAATCTTAAACCGAAACACAAACTACTACTCATAAGCTAGAATTTTATATCTTTCTAATCAAAAAAAGAGCAAACAGAGGATATCTGTTTGCTCCATATTTCAATTACTTTTGAATACTACTTACAACACCAGAACCAACAGTACGTCCACCTTCACGAATAGAGAAACGAGTTCCGTCTTCAATCGCGATTGGAGAGATCAATTCTACTGTCATTTCGATGTTATCGCCAGGCATAACCATTTCAGTACCTTCTGGTAGATTAACAATTCCAGTTACATCAGTAGTACGGAAATAGAATTGCGGACGATAGTTTGTGAAGAATGGAGTATGACGTCCACCCTCTTCTTTAGAAAGCACATAAACTTCAGCTTTGAAGTTAGTATGTGGAGTGATAGATCCAGGTTTAGCCAATACTTGACCACGTTGGATATCTTCACGAGCTACACCACGAAGTAGTGCACCAATGTTATCACCAGCTTCAGCATAGTCTAGAAGCTTACGGAACATTTCAACACCTGTTACAGTTGTTTTAGCCGCTTCTTCTGCAAGACCAATAATTTCGATCTCATCACCGACTTTAACTTGACCACGTTCAACACGGCCAGTTGCAACTGTTCCACGTCCTGTAATTGAGAAAACATCCTCAACAGGCATCATGAATGGCTTGTCAGTGTCACGCTCTGGAGTTGGAATATACTCGTCAACAGCAGCCATCAATTCATCAATTTTTTCTTCCCATTCTGCTTCGCCTTCAAGAGCTTTAAGAGCAGAACCTTTGATTACAGGAATGTCATCTCCAGGGAAGTCATATTCAGATAGAAGGTCACGAATTTCCATTTCTACTAGTTCAAGTAGTTCTTCGTCATCTACCATATCGCATTTGTTCATAAATACAACGATGTAAGGAACACCTACGTTACGTGATAAAAGAATATGCTCACGAGTTTGTGGCATTGGGCCATCAGCAGCTGAAACAACTAGGATTGCGCCGTCCATTTGGGCAGCACCAGTGATCATGTTTTTAACATAGTCAGCGTGTCCTGGGCAGTCAACGTGTGCATAGTGACGAGAATCAGTTTCATATTCAACGTGTGAAGTAGAGATTGTAATTCCACGCTCGCGCTCTTCTGGAGCGTTATCGATCATATCATAGCCTCTTGCTTCTGCGCCACCACGCTTTGCCATAACAGTTGTGATAGCAGCTGTAAGAGTAGTTTTACCGTGGTCAACGTGACCAATAGTACCAATATTAGCATGTGATTTGGAACGATCAAATTTTTCCTTAGCCATTAGGAAATCCTCCTTTTAATTAAAAAATACTAAGTATTAGAGACGCCTTAAAATAAAGGAAACATTTTTTAGCGACTCAATGCATATCTATTAGTAGTTATACTCGATTGTACGAATAAAATCAATTATTCGCCGTTATTTTTTTTCGTAATTTCTTCAGCAATGGACTTTGGTACTTCTTCATAGTGATCAAAGAACATTGTGTAGACTCCGCGGCCTTGTGTATTAGAACGTAGGGATGTTGCGTAACCGAACATCTCTGAAAGTGGAACAAAGGCTTTTACTACCTGTGCATTTCCACGTGCATCCATTCCTTCAACACGACCACGACGAGAAGTAATATCCCCCATAATATCACCTAGATACTCCTCAGGAATAACAACTTCTACTTTCATAAGTGGTTCAAGCAATACTGGATCACATTTCTTTGCTGCATTTCTTAAAGCCATAGAAGCAGCAATTCTAAAGGCCATTTCATTGGAGTCAACATCATGATAAGATCCATCATAAAGCTTTGCCTTAATATCAATTAAAGGATATCCGGCAATGACACCATTATCCATTGAATCTTCAAGACCCGCTTGAACTGCTGGAATATATTCACGAGGAACAACCCCACCGACAATCGCGTTTTCAAATTCAAAGCCTTTTCCTTCTTCGTTTGGACTGAATTCAATCCATACATGACCAAATTGTCCACGTCCACCAGACTGACGGATGAACTTCCCTTCAACTTGTGCACTAGTGCGGAATGTTTCACGGTAAGAGACTTGTGGAGCACCCACATTCGCCTCAACCTTAAATTCGCGCTTCATACGGTCAACAAGAACATCTAGATGAAGCTCACCCATTCCTGAGATAACAACCTGACCTGTTTCAGGATTTGTCTCTGCACGGAATGTTGGATCTTCTTCTTGCAACTTAGCAAGAGCTGTACCCATTTTATCCTGGTCTGCCTTGGATTTAGGTTCAACCGCAACACTAATAACTGGTTCCGGGAATTCCATTGATTCAAGGATAACAAGTTCCTTTTCATCACATAATGTATCCCCCGTCGCCGTATCTTTCAAGCCAACTGCCGCAGCGATGTCTCCACTGTAAACAGTGTTGATTTCTTCACGATGGTTAGCATGCATCAAAAGAATACGTCCAACCCGCTCACGTTTACCTTTTGTTGAGTTCTGGACGTAAGATCCAGAGTTCAATTGTCCAGAATAAACACGGAAGAACGTAAGACGTCCAACATATGGATCCGTCATAACTTTAAATGCAAGTGCTGAGAACGGTTCACTGTCATCAGCATGACGAGCAATTTCTTCATCAGTATCTGGAATAATCCCTTTAATTGACTCAATATCAGTTGGTGCTGGTAAATAATCAATAACCGCATCCAGCATTTTTTGAACACCTTTGTTTTTAAAAGCTGTACCGCAAAGAACTGGGTAAAATTCTACCTTCAATGTTGCAACGCGGATTGCGGCTTTTAATTCCTCTACGGAAATCTCTTCACCTTCAAGATATTTCATCATAAGATCTTCATCAAGTTCTGCTACAGCTTCAATTAAGCTTGTGCGCAATTCTTCTGCTTTATCCTGAAGATCAGCAGGAATCTCTCCCTCGATTGGATCCTGTGGATCATCACTTTCATAATACCAAGCTTTCATTTCAATAAGGTCGACCATACCTTTAAATGTGTCTTCCGCTCCAATTGGTAATTGAACCGGATGTGCATTAGCCTGCAAGCGATCACGGATCGTACTAACAGAATAAAGGAAATCAGCACCGATCTTATCCATTTTATTAACGAAAACAATACGTGGCACTCCATATGTTGTTGCTTGGCGCCAAACTGTTTCAGTTTGTGGTTCAACACCAGATTGAGCATCAAGAACGGTAACCGCTCCATCAAGAACTCTCAGGGAACGTTCAACTTCAACGGTGAAGTCTACGTGTCCAGGAGTGTCAATGATGTTTACGCGATGTCCTTTCCATTCTGCTGTTGTTGCAGCAGATGTAATCGTAATACCGCGCTCTTGCTCTTGCTCCATCCAGTCCATTTGTGAAGCACCTTCATGTGTTTCACCAATTTTATGAATGCGCCCTGTATAGAAAAGAATACGTTCTGTAGTAGTTGTTTTACCGGCATCAATATGGGCCATAATGCCGATATTACGTGTCTTTTCTAAGGAGAAGTCTCTAGGCATTTCGTATTTCTCCTTCCTAGGATGATTAGTTTTACTATTATATATAATAGTTGGATTATCTTACCAGCGGTAGTGAGCAAATGCTTTATTTGCTTCTGCCATTTTATGAGTCTCTTCACGTTTTTTCACAGAAGCGCCAGTATTATTAGCAGCATCCATAATTTCGTTAGCTAAACGCTCTTCCATCGTTTTTTCTCCGCGAAGACGAGCATAGTTAACTAACCAACGTAATCCAAGAGTTGAACGACGTTCTGGACGGACTTCAACTGGTACTTGATAGTTAGCACCACCTACACGGCGAGCTCTAACTTCTAAAACTGGCATAATATTTTTCAAGGCTTGATCAAATACTTCCATTGGATCTTTGCCTGCACGTTCTTGAATAAGGTCAAAAGCAGAGTAAAGAATACTTTGCGCCTTTCCCTTCTTCCCATCAACCATTAGCTTGTTCACCAAACGAGTTACAAGCTTAGAGTTATGGAGTGGATCTGGCAATACATCTCTTTTAGCTACAGGTCCTTTACGTGGCATGTTCTTTCCTCCTTTCAATTAAATACATTCATTTCTCTTTTATTACTTTTTAGCTTTTGGTTTTTTTGTTCCATATTTCGAACGGCTTTGAGCACGATTTTCAACACCGGCAGTATCTAAGGCGCCGCGAACGATATGGTAACGAACACCCGGTAAATCCTTTACACGACCACCACGGATTAGAACAACACTATGTTCTTGTAGGTTATGGCCGATTCCTGGAATATAAGCTGTTACCTCGATTCCATTTGTAAGACGCACACGAGCATATTTACGTAGTGCCGAGTTTGGCTTTTTCGGTGTCATTGTTCCTACACGTGTACATACACCACGCTTTTGTGGTGAAGACAAATCCGTATTAATCTTTTTAAAACTATTATAGCCTTTATTAAGAGCTGGTGAGTCAGAAGTCGTAACTTTTGACTTTCTACGCTTACGTACTAATTGATTAATTGTAGGCATTGATATTTCCTCCTTTCATAGTTTGTTAAGCCCACACATCCAGGTGGTTCTTTTTAAAGCAAAAAACAAGTTTTTGCAGTTTATACCCTGCAAAAACAGCTTAAATTAAGATCGCAGCAGCTGTTGCTCCAACATCTATACCGCACGCCTTACCAAGTTCTCTCATAGAGTCGACCATAGTAATAGGTACGTTCACTTCTTCAGCAACCTGAATAATTGGATGTATAATTCGCGGTTCTGCATCCGATGCGAGTAAAACCTCAAGGACATGCCCTGATTTAAGGGCTCTTACTGTCTGTTTTGTACCAATGATTACATTCTCAGCCTGTAACACTTTTTTATAAGGCAATTGTCATAACCCCCAAAGTAACAGGTTAATGTAAGTTCACCTTGAATATAGTATCATTTGCTATTTTCATTGTCAATAACAATTGCAAAAATATCGTGAAAAATGCTCCCGCCGAGATGATCTCGACGGGGTCATCAATTTAGAGCTAGTTATTCTGCTGATTCTAGTTGTTCTTTTTCTTTTCGTGCCGCAACGGACATTTTACGGTACCGTTGCATTCCTGTCCCAGCAGGGACAAGTTTACCGATAATAACATTTTCCTTCAGACCAAGAAGTTCATCTCGCTTACCTTTGATCGCTGCATCGGTAAGTACGCGAGTCGTTTCTTGGAAGGAAGCAGCAGATAGGAATGAATCTGTCTCCAGAGATGCTTTCGTAATACCGAGTAGAATCGGCCGTCCAATCGCAGGTTGATTCCCTTCTAATAGGGTCTTGTTGTTCGCTTCAGTAAACTGGTGGATATCAAGCAGAGTACCTGGTAGTACATCTGTATCTCCAGCATCTGTTACTCTGACCTTTCTAAGCATCTGACGAACCATCACTTCTACGTGCTTATCTCCAATTTCTACCCCTTGCATACGATAAACTTTCTGAACTTCACGTAACAGATACTCTTGAACAGCTTTTACATCGAGAATACGTAGAAGTTCTTTCGGATCGACAGAACCCTCTGTGAGCTCTTGACCTCGTGTCACCTCATCATTCACCGCCACTTTTAAGCGAGATGTGTATGGTGCATTGTAGGTCCGAGACTCAATTTTCCCTTGAATCACAATCTCTTGCTGGCGGTCACGGCCTTCCGAAATAGAGGTTACAACCCCGCCAATTTCAGTGATGATGGATTGCCCTTTAGGATTACGAGCTTCAAATAGCTCTTGGATACGTGGCAAACCTTGAGTAATATCGTCACCTGCAACACCACCTGTGTGGAAGGTTCTCATTGTTAATTGAGTACCCGGCTCCCCAATAGATTGTGCCGCTATGATACCGACAGCTTCTCCTACATCTACAATGGATCCTGTAGCTAGGTTGCGGCCATAACATTTCTTACAGACACCATGACGCGTATTACATGTAAAGGCTGAGCGAATCCAAGCCTCTTCCACGCCTGCATTTTCAATTTCTTTGGCCATATCTTCATTGATTAATTCATTTTCGCGGGCAAGGATTTCCCCTGTTTCCGGATGGACAATTTTGCTTCTTGCAAAACGCCCAATCAAACGTTCCTCTAGTGTCTCAATTACTTCAGTGCCATCTTTCAGCGCCGCAACACGAAGACCACGGTCTGTACCACAATCATCTTCGCGAATAATGACATCTTGCGCTACATCAACAAGACGACGTGTTAAGTAACCTGAGTCAGCTGTTTTTAAGGCGGTATCGGCTAGACCTTTACGTGCTCCGTGAGTGGAGATAAAGTATTCTAGTACCGTTAATCCTTCACGGAAACTTGATTTGATCGGCAACTCAATAATTCTACCAGCTGGGTTAGCCATCAATCCGCGCATACCTGCTAACTGTGTAAAGTTAGAAGCGTTACCCCTTGCACCTGAATCACTCATCATGAAAATAGGATTTAATCTTTCTAAAGAGCCCATCAATTTATCTTGAATCGTATCCTTTGCAGCGCTCCAGATCGAGATTACACGATCATAACGTTCTTCTTCAGTAATCAGACCACGTCTGAATTGCTTCATCACGTTATCTACTTTTGTTTGAGCTTCTTGTAAAATGACTTCCTTTTCACGAAGTACAACAATATCTGACACTCCAACTGTTATCCCTGCTTTAGTGGAGTATTTGAATCCAAGATTTTTCATGCGGTCCAGCATTTTCGATGTTTCCGTCACTTGGAATCTCTTGAATATTTCAGAGATAATATTACCTAATATCTTTTTCCTAAAAGGAAGAATAAGTGGTTGCTTTTCAATATGTTCTTTCACATTTTCGGTCGTTTCAATAAAGTAACGATCCGGTGTATTATCAACAAGGTTTTCATCAGTCGGTTCATTAATAAACGGAAACGATGGTGGAAGGATCTCGTTAAAAATAATCTTACCAACCGTTGTAACGAGTAATTTCTTCCTTTGCTCATCTGTAAAAGTTTCGTTTACTAAAGAATTAGCATGAATCGCAATACGCGAATGCAAGTGCACATACCCAGTTTGATAGGCAAGTAATGCCTCATTTGTGTCCTTGAATACCATTCCTTCTCCATCTGCATTTTCACGCTCTAATGTCAGATAATAGTTTCCAAGCACCATATCCTGAGAAGGTGTAACGACTGGCTTTCCATCTCTAGGATTTAGAATGTTTTGCGCCGCTAACATTAATATACGTGCTTCAGCTTGCGCTTCAGCAGACAAAGGAACGTGAACAGCCATTTGGTCACCATCAAAGTCTGCATTATATGCCGTACAAACAAGTGGATGCAAACGAATCGCTCTACCCTCTACAAGAGTAGGTTCAAAAGCCTGAATACCAAGCCTGTGAAGAGTTGGCGCCCGGTTCAATAGAACAGGATGCTCACGAATGACATCTTCTAGGACATCCCAAACTTCTGGATGCACACGTTCAATCTTCCTTTTTGCACTCTTAATATTATGGGCAAGATTTTTTTCAACCAGTTCCTTCATAACAAATGGCTTAAATAACTCTAACGCCATTTCCTTCGGTAAACCACATTGGTACATTTTCAAATGTGGTCCGACGACAATAACAGAACGACCTGAATAATCAACCCGTTTTCCAAGCAAGTTTTGCCGGAAACGTCCTTGTTTTCCTTTTAGCATGTGAGACAAAGATTTTAGCGGGCGATTTCCTGGTCCTGTAACAGGTCTTCCTCTTCTTCCATTATCAATCAACGCATCAACCGCTTCTTGAAGCATACGTTTCTCATTTTGAACAATAATACTTGGAGCTCCAAGGTCTAATAATCTTTTTAGTCGATTATTACGGTTGATTACACGACGATATAAGTCATTTAAATCCGAAGTAGCAAAACGACCACCTTCTAATTGCACCATTGGGCGTAATTCTGGCGGAATGACAGGAAGAACATCTAAAATCATCCAGTCAGGATCGTTCCCAGAATGGCGAAAGGCTTCTAAAACCTCAAGACGTTTAATGGCACGTGTACGACGTTGCCCTTGTGCGGTCTTCAATTCGTCCTTCAATTGGTCTACTTCTTTTTCCAAGTCGATATCCTGTAAAAGCTTCTTAATGGCCTCTGCGCCCATAGAAGCTTGGAACTTGGTACCGTATTTTTCACGATATAAACGATATTCCTTCTCAGACAAAAGTTGTTTTTTATCTAGTGTTGTATCTCCTACGTCTGTTACAACGTAAGAAGCAAAATAGATAATTTCTTCAAGAGCACGAGGGGACATGTCTAAAACAAGTCCCATCCTGCTTGGTATTCCTTTAAAGTACCAAATATGAGAAACAGGAGCCGCTAATTCAATATGCCCCATTCTTTCTCTCCGTACTTTCGTACGTGTTACTTCTACACCACAACGATCACAAACAACGCCTTTGTAACGAACACGTTTATACTTCCCACAGTGACATTCCCAATCTTTAGAAGGTCCAAAAATTCGTTCGCAAAACAAACCATCTTTTTCGGGCTTTAATGTACGATAATTAATCGTTTCTGGTTTCTTGACTTCTCCGAATGACCAAGAACGAATTTTGTCCGGTGAAGCAAGGCCTATTTTCATATACTCAAAATTATTAACATCCAGCAAGGGGCCTACCTCCCTTTTCGTCTACAGGTTTTTACCCATTATGCTAAACCTAGAAAATTATTCTCTTAATGCGGCAGTTTCTTCTACTTTTGTATCTGGTGCAATATTTAATGTGTCAGCTTGCTGTGTATCTTCTTCATCGTCTAACTCGCGCATCTCAATTTCTTCTTCATCACCAGATAAGATTTTCACATCCATACCTAAGCTCTGAAGCTCTTTTATGAGAACTTTAAATGATTCTGGTACACCAGGGTCAGGTACATTATCACCTTTGACAATTGATTCATACGTTTTTACACGACCTACAACATCATCCGATTTAACAGTCAATATTTCTTGAAGTGTATAAGCTGCCCCGTAGGCTTCTAACGCCCATACTTCCATCTCACCAAATCGTTGGCCACCAAATTGAGCCTTCCCGCCAAGCGGTTGCTGTGTAACAAGTGAGTAAGGACCAGTGGAACGTGCGTGTAATTTATCATCAACCATGTGAGCCAGTTTGATCATGTACATGACTCCAACAGATACCCTATTATCAAATGGTTCACCTGTTCGACCATCATATAGGATTGTCTTAGCGTCTCGCGCCATTCCTGATTCTTCAATTGTATCCCAAACATCTTCCTCAGTCGCTCCATCAAAAACAGGTGATGCCATATGGAGTTTAAGTCCTCTTGCTGCCATTCCGAGATGTAACTCAAGAACTTGACCAATATTCATACGTGAAGGAACACCCAATGGGTTCAACATCACATCAACAGGAGTACCGTCCGGCATATACGGCATATCTTCTTCCGGAAGAATGCGAGAAATTACCCCTTTGTTACCATGTCGTCCAGCCATCTTGTCCCCTTCGGAAATTTTCCGCTTTTGGACAATATACACACGAACAAGCTGATTTACACCTGGTGGTAGTTCGTCTCCATCTTCACGGTTGAAAATTTTCACATCAAGGACAATCCCTTCTCCTCCATGTGGAACACGAAGAGAAGTGTCTCGAACCTCACGTGCCTTTTCACCGAAAATAGCATGCAATAATCTTTCTTCAGCTGTAAGCTCAGTAACTCCTTTCGGTGTTACTTTTCCTACAAGCAGATCGCCGTCTTTTACTTCTGCTCCAACCCTAATAATGCCTCGTTCATCCAAATTGCGCAGGGCATCTTCCCCAACGTTCGGAATATCACGTGTCATTTCTTCAGGTCCTAGCTTTGTATCACGGGCTTCTGATTCATATTCTTCTATGTGAATAGATGTATAAACATCATCTTTTACTAATCGTTCACTCATAATGATCGCATCTTCATAGTTGTAACCTTCCCATGTCATGAAGGCAACGAGCACGTTTCTTCCTAGCGCAAGCTCACCTAGATCCATGGAAGGGCCATCTCCCAAGATTTCCCCTTTGGTTACACGATCTCCAACACTTACGATTGGACGTTGATTATAACAGGTCCCTTGATTAGAACGAATAAACTTCTGCATTCGATACTTACGCAAGTCGCCTTTTACTTCTTGACCATCCACATCCTGTGTATTTCGCACCCAAACTTCACGAGCCTCAACATGTTCAACAATACCATTATGCTTACAAATCACCGCAGCTCCAGAGTCTTTAGCAGAAACATATTCCATTCCAGTTCCAACTAGAGGAGCTTCTGGTTTCATAAGCGGAACAGCTTGTCGTTGCATGTTCGCTCCCATCAAAGCACGGTTTGAATCATCGTTCTCAAGGAACGGGATACAAGCAGTAGCAGCAGAAACAACCTGTTTTGGCGATACATCCATATAGTCAATGCGTTCTTTTCTCACTACTGTGTTCTCACCGCGAAAACGAGCTATTACTTCATCATTAACAAATGCACCTTCGTCAGAAAGCGGGGCATTTGCTTGTGCGACGACATAATTATCTTCTTCATCAGCAGTCAAATAATCAATTTGATCTGTTAGCGATCCTGTCTCAGGATCAACCCGGCGATATGGCGTTTCGATAAAACCAAAACGATTCACCTTGGCAAATGTCGATAAAGAGTTAATTAACCCAATATTTGGCCCTTCTGGTGTCTCAATTGGACACATACGCCCATAGTGAGAATAGTGTACGTCACGTACTTCCATTCCAGCCCTTTCACGAGTAAGACCGCCAGGTCCTAGTGCTGATAAACGACGCTTATGTGTTAATTCAGCAAGTGGATTGGTTTGGTCCATAAATTGAGAAAGCTGAGAACTTCCAAAGAATTCCTTTATCGACGCAATCACTGGACGAATATTAATTAATTGCTGTGGCGTGATCGTATTCACATCTTGAATGGACATACGTTCTTTTACGACTCTTTCCATTCGGGAAAGCCCAATTCTAAATTGGTTTTGTAACAACTCCCCAACAGAACGAAGACGGCGATTTCCTAAATGGTCAATATCGTCTGTATCGCCAACATCATATAACAAATCAAAGAAATAACTAATAGAAGAGATGATGTCAGCAGGTGTGATGTTTTTAATCTCTTCTTCGACATAGGCATTTCCAATTACATTTATGACTTTCTCATCATCATCATTAGGTGCATATATTTTAATCGACTGTACGACAATATCCTCATCTAAGACACCTGATTGTTGGCTGCATGTTTTGAAACCAGCGCCATTTTCAAGTGATGGAAGAATTTTGTCTAAAGTACGACGATCTAATACTGTACCTTTTTCGGCAATGATTTCACCCGTCTCAGGATCAGCTAATGACTCCGCCAATCTTTGACCAAATAGACGATTCTTAATATGCAACTTTTTATTTATTTTGTAACGACCAACATTCGCGAGGTCATAACGCTTTGGATCAAAGAAACGCGATATCAGCAAGTTACGTGCATTCTCCACAGTTGGAGGCTCTCCAGGACGAAGACGTTCATATATTTCTAATAAAGCTTTCTCAATACTTTCTGTGTTATCTTTTTCTAGTGTATTTCTAAGATATTCGTTGTCACCAATTAAATCGATGATTTCTTGATCAGAGCCAAAACCAAGTGCACGCAATAGCACGGTTACTGGTAGTTTTCTTGTACGATCAATGCGGACATATACAACGTCCTTTGCATCTGTTTCGTATTCTAGCCAAGCCCCTCTGTTTGGAATAACAGTAGCGGTAAATCCTTTTTTACCATTTTTATCAAGCTTACCACTATAGTAAACACTCGGTGAGCGCACTAATTGTGATACGATGACACGTTCGGCTCCATTAATAATAAATGTGCCCATTTCTGTCATCAATGGGAAATCTCCCATAAATACATCTTGATCTTTTACTTCACCTGTTTCCTTATTCACGAGACGCAATTTCACTCGAAGCGGAGCCGAGTATGTTGCATCACGCTCTTTTGACTCTTCAACAGAATACTTGGGATCACCTAAACTGTAATCAATAAATTCCAGTGATAGATTTCCGGCGAAATCTTCAATTGGAGAAATATCTTGGAACATTTCCTTTAAACCTTCATCAAGAAACCATTGATAAGAAGAAGTTTGGATTTCGATAAGGTTCGGCAGCTCCAATACTTCACTAATACGAGCAAAGCTCCTACGCTGGCGGTGCCGTCCGTACTGAACAAGTTGACCTGTCAACTGATTCACCCCTCAAAATAGTGCATTTTAATAGGTTGTTCAAAATTTCCGATAAAAATGACACTGCGAATTTCTTCGTTGGCTTGTTTCTGTGCTGCTCATGTATTTAAAAGCATACATTCCGCTGCTCGAAACTGCGCCGCCTCGAACTTCTTGATCCTTTTTATCATCCTTTATGAACACTCATTCATAGTGACATTTTCTCAAGAGATTCTAGAAAAAATGCGATATCCTTAGACAAAAAGAAAAAGGGTTTTGCTTTGAAAACCACATTTTTCATATTACGAACTATTATTTTATAATCTTTTCCAACTTTGCCAAGATCCATACTTCTATTGATTAATTTGGCAATAAATCAGAAAACACTATATTAGCATTATACAACGTTATCACAAAAGGCCAGCAAGGTCAATCATTTTTTTGCTTTTAAAATATAGTAGCCTTTTCTTTTTGCTAGGATTTCCACATCGCGGAATATCTCTTCTAATTTGGCTTTCGCAGATGGTGCTCCTTGCTTTTTCTGAATGACGACCCAAAGTTCGCCTTCCGCCTTTAGATGTTGAAAACTCTGCTCAAACATTCGATATACAATTTGTTTGCCCGCTCGAATCGGCGGATTGGTAATGATCGCAGAGAGATTCTTTTCCTCGACATTTAAAAGTCCATCACTTTCGTAGATCTTAACGTTACGGATCTTATTGATCTCGGCATTTTCTTTAGCCAAGTCTAGCGCCCTTTGATTAATATCTATCATGTGAACCAGTCGGTCAGGATATTCTTTCGCTAAGCTGAGCCCAATCGGTCCATAGCCACAACCGACATCTAAAATCATTCCTTCGGTCGGGGCTTGAAAGGTTTCAATTAAAAAGCGTGAGCCAAAATCAACTTCTTTCTTTGAAAAGACACCTTGGTCTGTTTTGAATCGAAGCAAGTGATCCCGCAAGGTTGCATCCCAATAAATTGGGTTACTCGCAATTTCCGGTTGACGAGAATAGTAATGATCCACCAATCACCGCAGCCCCCTTTTTTAAACCTAACTATTAGATATTTTCAATATCAGTAGGTTCACTTAGATGGAATCTAGAATATAACACTTCATCACTCGCAGGATTATATTCTAGCTAACGTTATCCCTCAAAGAAAAGCTTAGGCAAAAAAGCTCGCCATTAGACAGCGAGCTTTTTATTTAGCAGATGCTTACTTAACTTCGACTTCTGCTCCAACTTCTTCAAGTTTTCCTTTGATTTCTTCAGCTTCTTCTTTAGAAGCTCCTTCTTTGATTGGCTTAGGAGCGTTATCAACAAGTTCTTTTGCTTCTTTCAAGCCAAGGCCTGTTACTTCACGTACAACTTTGATGACTTTAATTTTTTGGCCGCCTGCACCAGCAAGGATAACATCAAATTCAGTTTGCTCTGCAGCAGCTTCGCCACCAGCAGCGCCACCAGCAACTGCAACAGGAGCAGCAGCTGTTACACCAAATTCTTCTTCAATTGCTTTAACAAGATCGTTTAGTTCAAGAACTGTCATTTCTTTGACAGCATCGATGATTTGTTCTTTCGTCATGATTGTTTTCCTCCATTTATTGGTTTATTAGTATCTATACATTTTCGTTATCATATCGCACCGTTCAAGACAAAGTCCGAATAACTGATTTGCCTATTAAGCACCTTGTTCTTCTTTTTGATCAGCAACTGCTTTTGTAGCAAGAGCCAAGTTACGCACTGGCGCTTGAAGAACACTAAGCAACATAGAAAGCAAGCCTTCGCGAGATGGGAGTTCAGCAAGAGCCTTCACTTCTTCAACAGAAGCTAGATTCCCTTCAATCACACCTGCTTTAATTTCTAGTGCTTCATTCTTTTTCGCAAACTCGTTAAGGATTTTCGCAGGTGCTACAACATCGTCAGTACTGAATGCAATAGCATTCGGTCCTGTAAGAGCATCCTGAAGTCCCTCTAAGTTAGCTGCTTCTGCCGCGCGGCGAGTCATAGTGTTTTTGTAAACTTTAAAATCAATTCCCGCTTCACGAAGTTGCTTACGAAGTTCAGTGACCTGTCCTACAGTTAAACCACGGTAATCAACTACAACGGTCGAAACACTTGATTGAAATTTTTCTTTAATTTCATCCACAAGTTGTTTCTTTTGTTCAATAATTGCGCTCATTCTTACACCTCCCTGATTCAAAATGACATTTATACCTATGTACATGAAGCAAAAAACCTCCATACATAGACATGGAGGTTTTTTGCCCTCAATACAAATAATTGAGTTTATAGCAAGAACCTCGGCGGGAAATTAAGCTAGTAACTACGAGCCATACTAGCACCTGCTGTCTACGGTACAAATGTTATATTTTATTTTCAACAGCTACTATCATACCAGATAGCATTGCTGTAAGTCAATATCTTTATAAAGATGCAGATTCTACGCGTAAGCCAGGTCCCATTGTTGTAGAAACTGTGATGTTTTTAAAATATTTACCTTTTGAAGAAGCTGGTTTTGCTTTAGTTAATGTATCAAGGATTGTATTGTAGTTTTCAATGAGCTTTTCATCACCGAAAGATACTTTCCCGATTGGCACATGAATAATTCCCGCTTTATCCGCACGGTATTCTACTTTACCAGCCTTAATTTCATTTACAGCTTTTTCTACATCAAATGTAACTGTACCTGTCTTAGGATTTGGCATCAAACCTTTTGGTCCAAGAGTACGACCTAGTTTACCAACTTCTCCCATCATGTCAGGTGTTGCTACGACAACATCAAAATCGAACCAGCCTTGGTTAATTTTGTTAATGTAATCTGCTTCCCCTACATAATCAGCACCAGCAGCTTCTGCTTCCTTCGCCTTTTCACCTTTTGCAAATACAAGTACACGTTGTGTTTTACCAGTACCATTTGGTAGAACAACGGCACCACGGATTTGCTGATCAGCCTTTTTCGTATCAATTCCTAAACGGAAAGACGCATCAACAGTTGCATCAAATTTAGTGAAATCCACCTTTTTCGCAAGTTCAATTGCCTCTGCGATTGGATAAGATTTTGAACGATCAATTTGTTTTAAAGCGTCAGTGTATTTTTTACCTTTTTTAGCCATTTTATTTCCTCCTGTAATGTGGTTTTAGCGGAATGACCTCCCACGTTGAAAAGCTCAAGCACCTCAGTCAGTCCCGACAAGCAAATGTTCCGAGACAAGAAAAGTCTGGTTTTGACTTTATTGGCTCAGCTCATTTAGTGGAACACCGGCTATGTCTTCGCCGATGAACTCACATCCTGTGAACTTCTTTCTCGGGGCTAGGCGCCGGAGCTAGATCAAGAAAAGCGCTAGTACTAATGATTATAGTTGAACATAACCACCGCACTAGGAATCCCGTCTTCTACAGACGGAGTGTAAAACCTTGGTTTTAAGCAATAAAGGAAGGCTGAACGGTCCCAGCCTTCCTCTCACAGTAACCTTGTTTATGCACTGGAAATCGATCAGTCTTCGATTTTGATACCCATGCTACGTGCTGTACCTTCAACCATTTGCATGGCAGCTTCAACACTTGCAGCATTTAAGTCAGGCATTTTTGTTTCTGCAATTTCACGCACTTTGTCACGTTTTACAACAGCAACTGTTTTTTTGTTAGGTTCACCAGAACCGGAATCAATTCCAGCTGCTTTCTTTAAAAGAACTGCAGCGGGTGGAGTTTTGGTGATAAATGTAAAGGAACGATCCTCAAATACTGTAATTTCTACAGGGATAATTAATCCTGCTTGATCTGCAGTACGAGCATTGAATTCTTTACAGAATCCCATAATATTTACACCTGCTTGACCGAGTGCCGGCCCTACTGGTGGAGCTGGATTCGCTTTACCTGCAGGAATTTGTAATTTTACAAGTTTGATTACTTTTTTAGCCACGAGACGCACCTCCTTAAAGTCCGTGATGTGGTAATGGGGTTTTGACACCCTCCCACTCATGATAAAAATAGTCAATGATCAATATCCTTCAATTAAGACACCTACTTGACTTAAAAGATATTATCACTTTTCACAAGTAATTTCAAGTTGTTGTTAGTTTAATTTATCAATTTGCCCAAAATCGAGTTCAACAGGCGTTTCTCTTCCGAACATATTGACCATCACTTTTACTTTTCCCTTTGTTGCATCTAAATCTTCAACCTTGCCTGTAAAATTCGCAAAAGGTCCTTCTTTCACTGTAACCGTTTCGCCAATTTCAAAATGAACATCTAGATTTTTGTCTTCTAATCCCATTCGTTTTAGAATGAAATCTATCTCTTCTGGAAGTAATGCAGTTGGTTTTGATCCTGATCCCGATGAACCAACGAATCCCGTAACACCAGGTGTATTTCGCACGACATACCAGGAATCATCCGTCATAATAATTTCCACTAGCACATAACCTGGAAATACTTTCTTTTTTACCACTTTCTTTTTCCCGTTCTTTATATCTGTTTCTTCATCTTCCGGAACGATCACTCTAAAAATTTTATCTTCCATTCCCATTGTTTCTACACGCTTCTCGAGATTTGTTTTCACTTTATTTTCGTAACCAGAATACGTATGGACAACATACCAGTTTTTTTCCATTGATTAGGACGCTTGTCCTTCCCTCCCTATTACTAGTACTTCTCTAGTTCTTGAAATCGAACACCGTTTAACGCACGCTTGCACTTTTCTTTGTCTAGCTCTAGCGCCTAGCGACTAGAAAATTTACATTTTCTTCCTTCGATAAGTCAGCATCGGCTCATGCTTCGCCGTGTTTCCTTTATCTAGCCCAACAGGATGTTGGTCAGAACGACGTTGCGCCAGGACGGCGCGCCCTTTCTAGGTTCAGGAACATTTGCCTGTTGCCCATAAACGCCGTCTTCCGCTTTTCTTACCACAACTCAAAAAACCCGAGGACCGGGCTTGATAAAAAGTAATATAACTCCATTATATCATGAGTTCTTAAAAGTTATACAATAACTAAATATCTATTTTAATTTCCAAGAATGAAACGCATAAAATACGAAATGATATAATCTACACCTGCAAAGAAAAGCGCTAATAAGGCAACAGTGGTTACAACAGTAATGGTGTAGCTAGTTAATTCCTTTCGGCGTGGCCAACTGACCTTCCTCATTTCTGAGCGGACATTGCGAAAGAATTGCATTACGCTTGACATGATCGTACCTCCAAAGTTTTACTAAAAGTATGTTCAAAACGCAGAAATTCACAGTGTCCTTTTACCAGACTTTTTGAACATCCTCTAATATATCAAAAATATTATTTTGTTTCTTTATGAATAGTATGAGTTTGACAGTTCTTACAAAATTTTCTTAGTTCCAAGCGAGTAGAGGTCGCTTTCGGATTTTTATCGGTCGAATAATTACGTGATCCACAATCTACACAGGCTAATGCGACGCTATTTTTCACATCTAACACTCGCTCTCTAGGCTTTCTTTCTTATATCTTTTAAAAAATATCACGTAAGCCGAGTTCTGTCAATATGAACTCTCATTACCAAACACCGAACTCTCGTAATTCCAGATAACGCTCTAGCTTTCTCTTCACTCTTTGTAAAGCGTTATCAATTGACTTTACGTGGCGATCCAACTCATCAGATATTTCCTGGTAGGATCTGCCATCTAGATAGAGAGCCAATACTTTTCTTTCTAAATCGCTTAATAATTCCATCACTTTGGCTTCAATATTATGAATCTTTTCCCGATTGATTAAAAGCTCCTCAGGGTCTAAAATTTTCGCCCCTGAGATTACATCCATTAATGTCCGGTCTGATTCTTCATCATAAATAGGCTTGTCCAATGATACATAAGAATTAAGTGGGATATGTTTTTGGCGGGTGGCTGTCTTAATAGCTGTAATGATTTGTCTCGTAATACAAAGCTCTGCAAAAGCTTTAAAAGAAGCCAGTTTATCTTCTTTGAAATCACGGATCGCTTTGTAAAGTCCAATCATACCTTCTTGTACAATGTCTTCACGATCCGCACCTATTAAAAAGTAGGCCCTCGCCTTCGCCCTAACAAAATTACGGTATTTTTTTATGAGGTAATCCAGTGCTTCACTTTCTCCTTCTTGAATCAGTTCGATCAACTCTTCATCTTCCAGTATGTCATAATTGATGCCGCTGTCTAGTCTGATATTCGAGGTCACTCTATTCCCCACCCTTAGATCCATAGATAGAATCATTATACATAACTGAATTTTCATACGTCAACCTTATTTTAAACCACGTCGCCATTTCTCAAAGATTTCGGCAACCTCTTCGCTCAAAGGAATTTTGGCAGAAGGTACTTTTTCCCTTGTCCTTTTTAAGCTTTTCCCAATGCTTTTATCAATCGTTTGAACTTCTATTAACAGCTCACGAGCAGAGAGTCTTAATGCCCCTTGGCCGAAAATTGCCCATTGTTCTGTAAAATCGGATGTGGCGACGTAAATTTGTGTGCGTCTATTACTTAATTCAATCGCCAGCTTTTCAATTCTTTCATCTGCTGTTTCTTCTATTTTGGTAAAAATTATTTCTATCTTATGATTTTGGTACCTTTTTTCAATTCCTTTTACTTCATAGGCATCAAAAACAATGATCACTTTACGTCCCGTAAACCCTTGGTAATCTGCCATGATCTCAATAAGGCGATCTCGTGCAGAAGCAAGGTCTTTCATCTTAAGCTCAATTAATTCTGACCAAGCACCAATGATGTTATAGCCATCCACAATCAGGATATCCATTGTTTAATCCTCAATGGGCGAGCGTTTCCGTAGCACTTCATACATCAACAACGAGGCTGCTACGGATGCATTAAGTGATGAGACATGACCGATCATAGGCAAATGGATAAGAAAATCACATTTATCTCGAACTAATCGGCCCATGCCTTTCCCTTCATTCCCAATTACTAATGCAAGGGGCATTGTGGCATCCATTTTTCGATAATCCTCACTCCCCTTTGCTTCCGTTCCAAATATCCAAACACCACGTGACTTTAATTCATCGATCGTCCTTGAAATATTGGTTACTCTTGCAACAGGCACATATTCAATTGCTCCTGTTGAAAGCTTTGCAACCGTAGCTGTTAATCCTACAGAGCGATGTTTCGGAATAATAATTCCATGAACACCTGATGCATCCGCTGTACGTAAAATGGAACCAAGATTGTGAGGATCCTCCAGTTCATCGAGGATAAGAAAAAACGGAGCTTCCTCCCTCTTACTAGCTACTTCAAAGAGATCATCTAGTTCCGCATATTGGTGTGCAGCGACCTGTGCCACCACACCTTGATGATTTGCGCTAACTAATGGGTCTATTTTCTGCTTCGGGACAAATTGAACTAAAATATTTCGTTCCTTAGCAAGCTTGATAATCTGTGGCATCGAGCCCTTTTGTGAACCTTCAGCTATCCAAATTTTATGGATGCCTCTGTCAGACTTTAAAGCTTCCATAACTGGATTTTTGCCAGCAATCCACTCTTTACTCATGTTTGATTCACTCCCCGTTTTCAATGTTTCGAATCGATTCTTCCATCATTTCATCTAGCCGTGCTTGATTATTGGATAAATAAATCCAACCTACTACAGCTTCAAAGGCTGTACTATGTCGATATGTTTGCACATCAGTATTTTTAGGAATCGTCCCGGATTTTGCATTTCTCCCTCGTCTCATAACAGCTAACTCTTCATCCGTAAAAAAGTTTTTTGCCAAAAGCTGCTTTAAAATAATGGCCTGTGCTTTCGCTGATACAAAATGGGTTGCCTCGACATGAAGCTTATGTGGCTTCGTTTTTCCTTTTTTTAAGAGGTGATGCCGAATATAAACCTCAAAAACGGCATCACCCATATAAGCAAGTGCTAAGCCATTCAATTGCTGATAGTCCTTCACATTTGGCTCCATTCCCGTTACCCTCTTTTCCATCTAGTGCCTTGGCGGGTATCCTCTAAAACAATATTCATTTCTTTTAGTTGATCTCTTATTTGGTCAGCTAACGCGAAATCACGGTTTTTCCTGGCCTCAAGTCTTTGCTCGATCAATTGATCAACTTCTTCATCCAGAAGTTCATCT
The DNA here is from genome assembly GCF_017355205.1 of Bacillus sp. SD088. Taxonomy (GTDB): domain Bacteria; phylum Bacillota; class Bacilli; order Bacillales; family Bacillaceae_C; genus Lederbergia. Next base: position 13,466 of record NZ_JADIJK010000039.1, on the reverse strand, counting down.
TGTTTAATTTTCAACCCTAGCACAGAGAAGAGTTCTTCGAACGTAGTTAAAAATGCATCAATGACATTAGTAGATGTGTTATCTTGCCGTACATAAAGATTTCCTTGTTTTGCTAACTCAAAAAGTACTGTAATCCCATCAGCTGTGTTAAAGTCATCATCCATTTCCTTTTCAAAAGTGCTGACAAGCTGTTTAATCTTATCTAACCACTCTTGATCATCAACAGCCAAATTAGCACTTGCTGCTAGACGGTGCTTTAAGTTCTGATAAGATGTTCGCAATCGATCAAGTGCAACTCCCGCATTTTTAAGGAGCTCATCATTGAAATTAATTGGATTACGGTAATGAACAGATAGCATAAAGAAACGAAGAACCTGTGGATCGACTTTTTTGAGAATATCATGGACTAACACAAAATTACCTAGTGATTTTGACATTTTCTCATTATTGATATTGATATAACCATTATGCATCCAATAATTGGCAAATGGTTCCTCAGTCAAAGCTTCCGTTTGCGCAATTTCATTTTCGTGATGTGGAAAGGCTAAATCCTGCCCACCAGCATGAATATCAATCCTATCTCCAAGGTATTTTCTTGCCATTGCCGAGCATTCAATATGCCAACCAGGCCTTCCTCTACCCCACGGGCTATCCCAAGCAATTTCTCCTTCTTTTGCGGCCTTCCAGAGCGCAAAATCTAATTCGTCTTCTTTCTTCTCGCCTACTTGTATGCGAGCCCCCATTTTTAAATCGTCAATCGACTGGTGAGAAAGTTTCCCGTAGTCCGCAAATTTCCTTGTGCGGTAATAGACATCCCCTGCAGATTCATAGGCATAGCCCTTTTGCACCAATAGATCAATAAATTCAATAATTTCATCCATATTTTCCGTCACACGTGGGTGGAAATCCGCTTCCTTACAACCAAGTGCTGAAACATCTTCAAAATAAGCTTGAATAAATTTCTCCGCAATGGCTGGGACATCGGATTTAAGTTCTTTCGCTGTTTTAATTAATTTATCATCGACATCCGTAAAATTAGAGACAAATTGGACTTCATACCCTCTATATTCTAAGTAGCGGCGCACGCTATCAAACACGATCGCAGGTCTTGCATTTCCAATATGAATATAGTTATAAACGGTCGGGCCACAGACATACATTTTAACCTTCCCTGTTTCCATCGGTTGAAATGTTTCCTTTTTTCTTGTTAAGGTATTATAAATTTGAATGGTCATGTACCGAAGACTCCTTTCGATTGGTTACATCCTTCGTTTTTAAAAGAGTTAGTTCTTGTTGTAACTTCTTTATTTCTCGTTCCATCTCTGTCAATTTGTCTAACATTGGATCCGGTAAATCACAATGATTTAGATCCTGTCTCAGCCGCATACCATCTTGAACGACAACCCTTCCTGGAATTCCTACAACAGTAGAATTGGCAGGGACATCCTTTAGAACGACTGAACCTGCTCCAACTTTGGAATTTTCTCCAATAACAATGTCCCCTAATACCTTCGCTCCTGCGGCGATTAAGGTGCTATTTTCAAGGGTAGGATGTCGCTTCCCCTTCTCTTTTCCAGTACCTCCTAATGTCACGCCTTGATAGACAATAACGTCATCACCGATTTCACATGTTTCTCCAATGACAATCCCCATGCCATGGTCCATAAAAAAGCGGCGACCGATGACAGCACCTGGATGAATCTCTATCCCTGTAAAAAAACGGCTAACTTGCGATACGATTCTTGCGAGAAAAAATAATTTCCGTTTATACAAAGGATGTGCTAGACGATGAGCCCATATCGCATGCAAACCTGAATATGTTAAGAGAACTTCGAGTGTGCTACGAGCCGCAGGATCTTGGTCAAACACTGTCTTAATATCTTCTTTCAAATGTTTAAACATGCGTGATGGCCCCTTTCTAAAGTGAACCTTGTTTTTTGAACTTCTACCCAAGGCATATATTCGAATCTAAAGTATTATTGCTGTAAACAACAAAAAAGACGCCCTGAATCAATCAGAGACGCCTTGGCGCGGTTCCACTCTGCTTGGATGTAATTAAGAAAAGCGCAACGCCGATGAACTCACATCCTGTGGGCTTCTCGGGGCTAGACGCTGGAGTTAGATCTGACATAGCCAAATCTTATCCTTTCCTTCCTTAAAAACATCCCGGCTTGATCTTGATAACGACAAGAGGACCGCTTAGGCCTAATAAGAAACACTCTGTTCAGCATAAGACTCAGAGGGGCATTTTCAAAAAACGAGCGGCCGCAACCACTCTCAGCCTATGGTGGTTTTCTCTGTTTCAGCTTCGTTTTTTTACTTTTCCTCTTCAACGTTCTTGATTATATCTTTTAATATATTATATTTTATTCAATTTGTTAACCCAATAAACGTTCAATTCGTCGAATGACTTTTTCTTTGCCAAGTAATTCGATGGAATTTGGAAGTTCAGGTCCATGAGATTGCCCTGATACGGCAATTCGAATCGGCATAAATAGTTTTTTCCCCTTATGCCCTGTTTCCTTTTGAACAGCTTTAATCGATTTTTTAATTTCTGCTGCTTCAAATGGCTCAAGACTCTGGATTATATTCTTAAACGATGTTAATACTTCCGGTACCTGTTCTTCTGCCAAAACAGCCTTCGCAGCTTCATCATATTCAATCTCATCCTGGAAAAACATTTGCGAAAGCTCTACAATTTCGGCGCCATAACTCATTTGCTCTTGGTACAGACCGATTAAACTTCGTACCCATGCTGCTTCTTCAGCATTCATATTTTCACTTACCAATCCAGCTTTCACAAGATGTGGTAAAGATAATGCCACCACTTTATCTAGATCTAATTCTTTCATGTATTGATTATTCATCCATAGAAGCTTTTGCTTATCAAATACTGCAGGAGACTTGGATAAACGATGCGTATCAAAGATATCAATAAATTCTGCTTTTGAAAAAATCTCATCCTCCCCTTGTGGAGACCAGCCGAGGAGCGTAATAAAATTAAACAAAGCCTCTGGTAAATACCCTAAATCTGCATATTGTTCAATAAACTGGATAATGGATTCATCCCGCTTACTTAATTTTTTCCGATTCTCATTCACAATCAATGTCATATGTCCAAAAATGGGAGGTTCCCAATCGAATGCCTCAAAAATCATTAACTGCTTAGGCGTATTAGAAATATGATCATCGCCACGAAGAACATGCGTCATTTCCATCAGATGATCATCGATCGCAACAGCGAAGTTATAGGTTGGGATACCGTCTTTTTTCACGATAACAAAATCGCCAATTCCATCTGAATCAAAAGACACTTCCTCTTTTACCATATCTTTAAAAGTATAGGTTTTTCCTTTAGGTACTTTAAAGCGAATGCTTGGCTTTCTTCCTGCCGTTTCAAGTTGCTCTCGCTCCTCATCAGTTAAATTCGCACATTTCCCTGAATAACGCGGCATTTCCCCACGTGCCAATTGAGCCTCTCTTTCCGCTTCAAGTTCAGACTCTGTACAATAACATTTATAAGCTAACCCACGATCGAGAAGATCTTCGTAATAATCTTTATAGATATGGTTACGTTCAGACTGACGATAAGGTCCAAAATTGCCACCTTTATCAATGCTTTCATCCCAGTCTATACCAAGCCATTTCAAATAGGCGAGCTGACTCTCTTCTCCACCTGCAATATTCCGCTTCTGATCAGTGTCTTCAATTCGTATAATAAATTTCCCGCCTGCATTTCGGGCAAATAAATAATTGAATAATGCTGTTCGCGCATTCCCAATATGTAAATGTCCTGTCGGGCTTGGCGCATAACGCACTCTTACTTCACTTGACATCCTGCATGCCTCCTAAAGACTAAAATTCACAAATTCTATTGTACACTATTTTTGTCCATTTCTGGCTAACTATTTTGCAGAGGGAAATATAAGCAGCCTCTTATGATTGCTTTTGGAGGAGCACAACCGCCATAGAGGCGATACCTTCTTCTCTCCCCACAAATCCAAGTGTCTCTGTCGTAGTAGCTTTTACATTAATTTGTTCTTCATTCGCTTCTAACAATTGAGCAATCCGCTTTTTCATTTTCTCAATATGAGGAGCCATTTTGGGCTTTTGAGCCATAATTGTACAATCAAGATTAGCAAGCGTATATCCACGTTCAGTCACAAACTTCCAGACCTGTTCCAACAATTTTGCCGAATCAGCATCTTTAAAATCCGGGTCTGTATCAGGAAAATGATGACCAATATCTCCTTCACCAATCGCTCCCAAACATGCATCCGCTATCGTATGTAATAGAACATCCGCATCTGAATGACCGATAAGCCCTTTTTCATGCGGAATGGTAATCCCCCCGATAATAAGCGGGCGATCCTCTGCGAATTGGTGAACATCAAATCCTTGTCCAATTCTTAACATGTCTTCTCCCTCTTCCTTTTCAACTTTAATCCTTAACCTTTAAGGCGTTTTTCAATAATGGCCTTGGCAAAGAAAAGATCCTCTGGCGTTGTTATTTTAATATTATCATAATCACTCTGAACAATTTGCACAGCATGCCCGATCCGCTCCACAAGAGAAGAGTCATCAGTACCAAGGAATTGATCACTTTCAGCTTGCTTATGCGCCTCGTATAAGAGTGAAAAACGAAAAGCTTGTGGGGTTTGAACTTGCCACAAGCTAGAGCGATCAATGGTTTCAACCACTTGAAGGCCTTCCGTTTTTTTAATCGTATCTTTAACTGGAACGGCCGCGATAGCCGCTCCGGTTTGAACAGCAGATTGTACCAACTGGGTGATGATCGTCTTTTTAATAAAGGGACGAGCTCCATCATGCACAAGAATGACGCCTTCAGGATCCGCTACTTCTAGACCATTTAAAACGCTATATTGCCGCTCTTTTCCCCCTTCAGCAAGGATCATCTTTTCCCACTGGTGTTTTTGTAAATGAGCTTCAAAAAAATCCTGATCACTTTCATTGATCACTACTATAATTTTTTGGCAATTCGGATCTTGAATAAAAAGATCGAGTGTATGCAAAATAATAGGTCGATCTTCTAATTTTAGAAGAAGTTTATTAATTCCAGCCCTCATTCTCTGTCCTAATCCAGCAGCCGGAATGATCACTTGATAATTCATCTCTTAAAAATCCCCTGTCTTACAATGCCGTCTCCATTAATTTCGGCTTCGCAAAAATCATTCGTCCTGCTGAAGTTTGCAAAACACTTGTGACAATTACATCTATTCTTTTGCCGATATAATTTCTACCTTCTTCGACAACAATCATCGTGCCATCGTCTAAATAAGCGACACCTTGATTGTACTCTTTTCCATCTTTAATCACCTGAACGTTTAATTCTTCACCAGGAAGGACAACAGGCTTGACCGCATTCGCTAAATCGTTAATATTTAAGACCTTCACATTTTGAAATTCACAGACTTTGTTTAAATTAAAATCATTGGTTACAACCGTTCCGTCCATGAGTTTCGCCAGCTTGACTAATTTGCTATCCACCTCTTGGATATCCTCAAAGTCGCCATCATACATTTCCACATTGATATTCACTTCTTTTTGGATGCGATTTAATATATCCAGGCCACGTCTTCCGCGGTTACGTTTCAAAGAATCCGATGAATCCGCAATGTGTTGCAGCTCTTCTAATACGAAAAGGGGAATCACAATAATACCGTCTAGAAAGCCTGTTTGGCAAATATCAGCAATCCTTCCATCGATTATAACACTTGTATCCAAAATTTTCATACGATTGGAGACTTGTTCCTTTTTCGCTTCTTGAGCTTCCTCCCCTCGTTTTTTCCCGCCTCGATTTTGAAAGAAGCTAGTTAATTCATCACGTTTCTTAAAACCAACTTGAAAGCCGAGATAACCGAGCAATAAAGTTAACAGGATGGGAACGAACGTATCAAGAATAGGAATTTGCATTTGATTAATCGCAAGACCCATTAAATAAGCTAGCAATAAACCAAAACCAAGGCCGAGACTTCCAAATAAAATATCCGTAATGGGGGCCTTCACAAGCACATCCTCAATTCGCTTTACAAAATTCACGATTGGATTGACAGTCCAAAAAGTAATAAGATAAAAAATAATAGCACCAAGTAAAGCCGTTATATACGGATTATTAATTAAAACAACATGATCTAAAGTCACCAATTTTAGCAATAAAGGTAATAGGAAAATTCCGAGTGTTCCACCCAATAGTAAAATACAGGCTTGCACAATTCTTTTTAGCATACTTTCACCTCCTTTTAATCATTATAAACAATCAACACATTTTAAAACCCAAAAGTTCTGTATTCCTCCCATGAATCCCATCCATTCTTTCCGTTTTTATAAAGCGAGATTTATCAGGGCGTTATCGCCAATTAGAGTCTTATCATCTGAAATAGGACTTTACAGACGGTTTCACCGAGGTAAAACCATTAAGTAATCTCACACTAAAAAATTTGTTGCAAGGCATCTCCTACCGACTTCACACCAATAACTTTAACCCCAGCCGGAATTGTCCAACCGCCTAAATTATTTTCAGGAATAATAATTCGTTCAAATCCTAGCTTTGCCGCTTCTTGTACTCTTTGCTCAATTCTTGAGACGCGCCGGACTTCACCTGTTAAGCCAACTTCTCCAATCATACAATCTGTTGCTCTAGTCGGTTGGTCACGAAAACTAGAAGCAATACTAATCGCAACTGCTAAGTCAATCGCAGGCTCATCCAACTTCACTCCACCAGCCGCTTTTAAATAAGCATCTTGGTTTTGCAATAATAACCCGACCCGCTTTTCTAATACAGCCATTAATAATGACACACGATTGTGGTCAATCCCTGTTGCCATTCGCCGTGGATTCCCAAAACTAGTAGGTGAAATCAACGCTTGGATTTCGACTAGTACAGGCCTTGTTCCTTCCATAGAAGCGACAACTGTAGAGCCTGATGCTCCTTTTGAACGCTCTTCAAGGAAGATTTCTGACGGATTCTCTACTTCCGTAAGACCTGACTCCTTCATTTCAAAAATCCCCATTTCATTTGTTGATCCAAAACGGTTTTTTACAGCCCGTAAAATTCTATATGTGTGGTGACGCTCACCTTCGAAGTAGAGAACAGTATCGACCATATGTTCTAACAAACGCGGACCTGCTATGGCCCCCTCTTTTGTGACATGTCCAACTATAAAAATAGCGATTCCTTTTGTCTTTGCGATTCTCATTAACTCTGATGTACATTCCCGTACTTGAGAAACACTTCCGGGTGCAGATGTCACCTCAGGATGATAGACGGTTTGAATCGAGTCAATCACTACAAATTGTGGTGAAATTTCGTCTATCGTTAAATGAATAGCTTCTAAGTTCGTTTCTGCATAGATATAAAGTTCTGACGAGGAGACATCTAATCGATCTGCACGCAGCTTCGTTTGCCTAATCGACTCTTCTCCAGAAATATATAGTACCTTTTGGTCTGTCTTAGCTAACTGGGCAGATACTTGAAGCAATAAAGTTGATTTTCCAATTCCCGGATCTCCTCCGATCAAAACAAGAGATCCTGCAACAACGCCTCCACCTAAAACACGATTTAACTCTTTCATTTCAGTCGTGACTCTTGGCTCTCTTTTCGTCTCAATGGAAGAAATCGAAGTTGCCTTCGATTGATGGTTTGGATCGGTATGTTGAAATGAGTGTCTCGGTTGTTTACCAACAATATTCATTTCTTCCACCATCTGATTCCATTCCCCGCATCCTGGACAACGTCCCATCCATTTAGCAGATTCGTATCCACAAGATTGACACATAAACTTTGTTTTTTTCTTGGCCATTTATTTCCCCATCTCCTAAAATCATTTAAAGTAAATGAAAAGCACAACACCGTTCTAACCAACATCCAGTCTTCTCAGGAATCTGCAGGGGGGCAGAATTGATGTGGCCAAAAGTCTTGTATTTTGAAAATTTTCATGCCTGATTCCATACTTTTTGATGATTACTGAAGTAATGAAAATCTATAAAGAAACGAGGTACTTTCAAAAAACTCGTACCCCGCTCCTGTAAATATTGGGATCGACATGAAAACCATTTCTAATACATCCCGCTTTATATCCTGTTACTAGCATCTAAGAGATCGTTTTTTCCTTGGTTTTGACCGTTAATTCTCCCTTCTCTACATCCACTACAATCTGTTGTCCTGGAGTAATCGCCCCTTTTAGCAATTCTTCCGATAAACGATCCTCTACTATTTTCTGTATCGCTCTTTTTAATGGTCTTGCTCCGTATTCAGGATCAAATCCTTCCTCGGCAATCTTATCTTTTGCTGTTTCTGTTATTTCAAGATGCATATTTTGTTCAGCCAAACGCTTGACTAATTGATCTGCCAGTAAAGTCACAATTTCTTTTAACTGTGGTTTTTCTAAGGCATGGAAAACGATGATTTCATCAATTCTATTTAAAAATTCTGGACGGAAAGCCTTTTTCAGTTCTTCCATTACTTTCCCTTTCATGTCCTTATAATCCTGTTCTCCATCTTGAATACTGAATCCAACATATTTATTCCTTCGTAACGCCTCCGCCCCAACATTTGAGGTGAGGATTAAAACGGTATTGCGGAAATCAACCGTTCTGCCTTTCGAATCTGTTAAACGGCCATCCTCAAGGACTTGAAGTAAAATATTAAATACATCTGGATGTGCCTTTTCAATTTCGTCAAGTAATATAACCGAATAAGGTTTCCTTCTGACTTTTTCCGTTAACTGTCCACCCTCTTCAAACCCAACATATCCTGGAGGTGAACCAACAAGCCGCGAAGTAGAATGCTTTTCCATGTATTCGGACATATCGATACGAATCATCGCATCTTCATCACCAAACATGGCTTCAGCAAGGGTTCTGCCCAATTCTGTTTTTCCGACACCTGTCGGCCCTAGGAAAATAAAGGAGCCAATCGGCCTTTTCGGATCCTTCAATCCAGCTCTCGCTCGTCTCACAGCCTTCGCTACAGCCTTCACTGCCTCTTCTTGGCCGATCACCCTTGAATGAAGTATTTCCTCAAGCTTCAGCAGCTTTTCTGTCTCAGTAGCAGCAATTTTTGAAACAGGAACCCCAGTCCAGCTTGATACAACTTGAGCGATATCTTCCATCGTGACTTCACTGTTTTCCTGGCCTTGCTTTTCCTTCCAAGTTTTCTTCGTTTTTTCAAGTTTTTCACGAAGTCGCTGTTCTGTATCTCGTAACGAAGCAGCTTTTTCAAATTCCTGACTTTGAACAGCAGCATCCTTTTCCTTGCGGGTTGTTTCAAGTTTTAATTCAAGTTCTTTTAAATTCGGGGGGGTTGTATAAGAACGGAGTCTCACTTTAGAACCTGCCTCATCAATTAAATCAATAGCCTTATCTGGTAAGAATCGGTCAGAAATATATCGGTCTGATAATTGCACAGCAGCCTCAATCGCCTCATCCGTAATTGTGACGCGATGGTGGGCTTCATAACGATCACGAAGGCCTGCCAATATTTGTATAGATTCTTCAGTGGTTGGTTCATCGACTTGGATCGGTTGGAAACGTCGTTCAAGAGCCGCATCTTTTTCGATATATTTTCGATATTCATCTAGCGTTGTTGCCCCAATACATTGTAATTCCCCACGAGCAAGAGATGGTTTTAAAATATTCGAAGCATCGATCGCTCCTTCAGCTCCTCCTGCACCGATTAAAGTATGAAGCTCATCGATAAATAGAATAATATTACCAGCCTGGCGAATTTCATCCATCACCTTTTTTAAACGGTCCTCAAATTCTCCTCGATATTTCGTGCCTGCTACTACTGTTCCCATATCTAAAGTCATGACACGTTTTTCTCTCAGGATCTCCGGTACTTCATTTTGAATAATTTGTTGGGCTAGCCCCTCAGCGATAGCTGTCTTTCCAACACCTGGCTCCCCGATTAGAACTGGGTTGTTTTTTGTTCTTCTACTCAAAACTTCTATTACTCTTTGGATTTCCTTACTTCTCCCTATAACCGGATCGAGCGTTCCCTCTTTTGCGATCGCCGTTAAATCACGAGCCAAACTATCAAGGGTTGGCGTATTCGCACTAGAAGAGGAACTGGCTCCATGAGTATTGGCTTCATTATTTCCCAGCAATTGCAGCACTTGCTGCCGTGCCTTATTTAGACTAACACCTAAATTAGTCAAGACTCGGGCTGCCACGCCTTCTCCTTCTCGAATTAGACCTAATAATATATGTTCCGTTCCTACATAGGAATGACCTAATTTCCTTGCCTCATCCATCGATAATTCAATCACCTTTTTTGCACGAGGTGTATAGTGTAGATCTTGTGATTGTTCATTTCCTCTACCAATTAGATTTTCCACTTCTTTTTGAATCTTTTCAGGGCTTAATGCAAGTCCATACAACGCTTTAGCTGCAATACCTTCCCCTTCTCTTACAAGTCCTAACAAAATATGTTCGGTTCCAATATTGCTATGCCCAAGACGTAATGCCTCCTCCTGGGATAAGGCTAAAACCTTCTGTGCTCTTTCAGTAAAACGTCCAAACATCATATAATCTCCTCCTAACTATCCTTCTCTTCCATTTTCAACCGTTCTCGAATAAAAGTAGCCCTTTTTATGTCTCTTTCAACAGGGCGTAGTGGGCCACCAGCATATTGTTGAAGAAAACCTGGTTGTGTTAAAATCATTAATTCATTTAGTATGTTTCTTGATAAATGTTTAATGTATCCTAAATCTATGCCCAATCGTACATCAGATAAACGTTCAGCGGCTTCTTTTGTTTCGATTACACGACTGTTCGCTAAAATTCCATAAGAGCGAAATACTCTATCCTCTAATTGTATGTTCGATGTTTTGACTAATGCTTTCCTTGCGGATCTTTCCTGCGTGATAATTTGTTGAACGATGCTCACTAAATCATCTACAATATCTTCTTCCGATTTCCCCAATGTAATTTGATTAGAGATTTGAAAGATATTTCCCAGCGCCTCTGTTCCCTCACCATAAATCCCTCTTACAACTAGACCAAGTTGGTTAATAGCGGGAACAATACGAGACATTTGTCTTGTTAAAACTAACGCAGGCAAATGAACCATCACGGATGCTCTCAAACCTGTACCCACATTCGTTGGACAGCTAGTCAAATAACCTAAGCCTTCGTCAAAAGCATAATCAAATTGCTCTTCTAGTAAATCATCTACAACATTAGCCTTATCTAAGGCTTCCTTAATTTGTAGACCTGAATATAAACATTGAATTCGAATATGATCTTCTTCATTGATCATAATACTCAGGTCTTCCTTTTCTGATAAAATGACAGCTCCATGAGATGAATCTCCAGCTAACCGCGGGCTAATCAAATGCTTTTCTACGAGCACCTTTTTCTCTAATTGTTTTAACTGCTCAATTGGCAGGAATTCCACACCATCATAAGCTTTGAGATAGCCCGCTTGAACAACCTCGTCCAATCTACTTGCTATTTCCCTTGCTTCTTCATTTTCAAACAAGGTGGGAAATTTATAATCCTTCAAGTTTCTTGCCAGACGGATGCGGGAGCTCAGAACAATATCTGCCTCAGACCCATCTGCACTCATCCATGAGCTGACGGCCTTATTAAGAAATCTTTCTAGACTCATCCTTCATTTCCCTCCCCATCTTGATAATTTTTTTCCAAGGAGCGGATTTGATCACGTATTTTAGCGGCTTGTTCAAATTCCTCATTTACAATCAACGATTGTAATTCCCCTTTTAATTCTTGCACCTGCTTTTTGATATGAAGAGACCCGCCGATTCTTTTTGGTAGTTTTCCTCCATGTTCAATATTTCCAGTATGAAGCCTTTTTAAAATAGGGGTTAATTGCTCTCTAAATGTTTCGTAGCAGTGAGCACAGCCAAATTGACCAACTTTAACAAATTGCTGATAGGTCATTTTACAAACTTCACATTGAAGAATAGAGCCGGGAGGAGAGGTATTTGACTTGACTTGTTGTAGAGCTGAATCAAAATTTAATAAACCTGCCAGTAAGTCATTGAAGGAAAAGGCTCCAGAACCTTCATTCATAAATGACTCTCCTTTTTCTTGGGCACATCTTTCGCAGAGATGAATAGTCGTTTTTTCCCCATTTATAACTTGTGTAAAATGCAATGTGGCTGGTCTCTCTTTACATTCTTGACAAATCATTGTGCTCCCCTTTCTTCATTCACTCGTATTTTATAGCTTGAAGCATTGCTTTTAGCATTCTAGCTCTTATTTCATCTCGAAGCGGAAGTTCAACATAAATAACAGAGCGATCAACAACGCTTAACATTAATCTAGCCTCTTTCTCCGTCACAATTCTCTCTTCAACCAAGCGAAGAATAATATCTTGAGCACTGGACTGCGAAATTCGAAGATCTATTAAGGCAAATAGTTGATCAATTAAATGGGATTTATCATGTATACGTACTTTAGAAATTCGAATATATCCGCCTCCCCCCCGTTTACTCTCAACAAGATATCCTCTTTCTATTGTAAAACGGGTATTGATTACATAATTAATCTGGGAAGGGACACATTGAAATTTATCGGCAACTTCGCTTCTTTTAATCTCAACAATTTCTTTTTCACTTAATTCTAAGACTTTTTTTAAATAGTTTTCAATAATATCCGATATATTCCTCATTACCATGCCTCCTTCCCTTGTTTATTATCTTAATTGACTTTGACTATATTTGACTTAATTATACATGAAAAGATAATAAAAAGGCAACGGTCTTCCATTACCAATATTTTAGCCACAATTGTTAAGATCAAAACATCTTTTAGGGAGGGCAGTCTTTGTCTCATACAGACACTCTCCGGGAAGATGCGGTAATGAGGTATCCTTTGCTTTCAGTGCATATGCTCCTTGGTCGCTAATCCCTCTTCATTTCTTTAAGAGCGAATGAGATTATCTGTCTTTATCTGAGGGTAAAATCATGCAATTTGTTGGTTTAAAGATAGATGGATATTAGCCACTAACCCAGTTATTAATAATTTGTTTACAATCTAATGTTCAAGGCCTATACTTAATGGAAATTGAATTAAATATCCATGAGGAGCGGTGGCCCGTGAATAATAGTACGACTATTTCAAGCAACTTTTTGGTGAAGGAAATAAGTATTGGGATACCTGTTACGGATTTACAAAAGTCAGTAGAATGGTATGAAAAAAACCTTGGATGCAAATTAATAGCCCCCATCTCCGGAATTGCGGACTTACAACTCACTCCACAGCAGATAATTACACTTTGTACAAACTTTTTAAGCTTCTGACGAGATAAAGGATACACGGCGAAGTATAAGCCGATGTTCACTTACGCAAACAGAAGCTGAAAGTTTGCTAGTCGCTGGACGCTGGAGCTAGACGACAAAACTCAAAATTACAAGCTACAATTTTATAATTTCGTAAACCACAAAAAAGACACCCTCTTCACGAGGGTGTCTTTCGTT
>NZ_JADIJK010000038.1 GCF_017355205.1 Bacillus sp. SD088 | reverse complement strand
GTATAAAATAAGGGGGTATATTCATGAATATGAAAAGGCGCTTTGCGATTATCATGATGGTATTCATGTTAGGGATCTTAACGGCTTGTCAATCACAGGAATCTGGCGGTGCAGATAAAAATAAAGAGAAAGGTGCCGAAAAAGAGGAAACCGTGACTTTGAAAGTTGCTCGTTTAAATGCGGAAGACGATGCTGAAGATTGGGAAAATAGAGTTGGCAGATTGGAAGAAAGATTGCCTAATATCGAAATTGAACCCGTTTCTTATGAAAACACATCTGAACATCTTCAAGAACTGTTTGCGGCAGGTGTCAAACCTGATGTCATCATCGGGCCAATCGAACCGTTGAAAGAACTTGAAGTGATTGAACCACTAGATGAATTGATAGAGAAACATGATTTTGATCTAGACTTATTAAATCCAACTTTGGTAAAGACGGCTCGTTCTTTATCAGATGAGGGAACCATTGTTGGATTTCCAGATAATAAAACGTTTTTCGCTCTTTACTACAATAAAGATATATTTGACTTATTCGGTGTTCCATACCCAGATCCTGATAAACCGATGACATGGGAAGAAACGATTGAACTCGCTGGTAAGATGACCGGAGAAAGAAATGGCGTTGAATATGTAGGCTTAACACATGGTCCTTTCGCGGGATTTGGCCCTGGCGATTATCCTTTCCGTGAGATCGCAGTGAACTTAACGGATCCAGAAACCGGTGAAACCGATATTCAAAATAATGCTGAACTGAAGAAATATTTCGATTTGATGAAGGAGTATTATAATATTCCCAATGTCCATGATCCTGAAAGGGAGGGAGATTGGTTCCTTGAAGGGAAAGCGGGGATGTATCTTGCACAAGGAAATTATTTAGAGCAAATTGAAGATGAAACAGTTTTAGAATCATTTGATATGGTGCCTATTCCTGTATGGGAAGATAATCCAGTAGGTCTTTTTAATAGTTTCTGGACGTTGACAATCACGAATTACAGTGAACATAAAGATGAAGCTTTTCAACTATTAGAAGAATATGTTTCCGAAGAACATCAGTTACATGTTTCCGAAAGTGGTGAAATGGGCTCTGTTCTATCTGATTTAAAATTAGATGAAAAATATGCGATTGAATCACCTGCTTATAAAGATAAGAATCGTAAAGCGTTTTTTACTTCAGAGTCCGCAACTTATGAAGGAACAATTAGTACTTGGGATGAGTATGTGGATGTTGGCGAAGCAATAGAAGAAATGGCAGACTCGGAAAAAGATGTGAATACACTTTTACGTGAGCTAGATGAAAAATCAGCCGCAAAAATTAAGGAAGCGATGGGATCGAATAACTAATCGATCATGAAATGGTATAGATTCAATGAACAACCTCTGTGACATCATCAGATTGTCACAGAGGTTGTTCTATTTTAAGTCGACTAGATTAGGTTGGTATGGTTGGTATATAACTAAAGTTTTTTAAATCCTATTTTCACTGAATCGTAACTATTTATGAAAATACTCAAAGAAGGTGGTAAAGTTTGGTAACACTTGGTTTGACGCGGTTATTATGTTTTTTTATAAAATATGAATCGGGAATCATCATAGAAAAGGCAAAGAAAAAGGAAAAATATATATTGACCTATACATATAGAACATCTATAATAAGAAATACAATAAATGTAACAACTATATCATTCTAGTGAGCTATCATTTTGCATGGGCTTTCTTTTAAAATGCAAAGGTTTGCTAAAAGTAATTTTATATTGACGGAATGGAAAGAAATTTAGAATGTGGTGTCAGGTAATAAAAGCGGTGGGATTTCCCTTTATTTTGATGTGAACTGGGAAAGGGCTATCACTATTTGAAAACGGCTTATGACCAAAGTAGAGGTGTGCGATGAAATCATTGTATGAGCAAGTTTATGAATCATTAAAAAAAGAAATCTTATCTGCAAAGTACCAAGTGGGGGATCAAGTCCCATCAGAGAATGAATTATCGGAAATTTTTAATGTTAGTAGAATTACGAGTAAAAAGGCATTGGAAAAGCTAATGAAAGAAGGTTATGTGTACCGTCAACGGGGCAGAGGGACTTTTGTTGCTGAATGGCAGGTTGCTAATCAAGTAAGAGATGTTGAATCTAGAAAACCGGTAATTGGTTTAATTATGACTACTTTTGATGATAATTTCGGTAATACGCTCGTTTCATCATTAGAGGAAGCATCTGACGATAAATGCTTTCTTATTTTAAAACGATCATTAGGAATTCCAGAACGGGAAGAAAAGATTATTCAAGAATTATTAGATTTTGGGGTATCTGGATTGATTGTTTGTCCAGCCCAAGCTCAACATTATACCTCTGAAATACTTAAGATGGTCGTTAATCAATTTCCATTGGTTTTAATTGACCGGGCGTTTAAAGGTGTGGCGGCGGCCGCTGTTTCTACAGATAATGTAGAAGCAGCTATCAAAGGAATAAATTATTTAATAGATCATGGTCATGAACATATTGGTGTACTTATGTCCAATAATTATGTCACGACAACTCTTGAAGATCGATTATTAGGAATTGTTAACGCTTTTTCAGAGAATCAGTTAGTCGTTAATCGGGAGTTATGGTTTTCGGATATTAAGAGTACATCGCCTATTCCGGAGGTGCCGAGAAAAGAAGATATTGAAAAAATCAAGAAGTATATTCAGAAGAATCCAAAGATTACTGCATTATTTGCGCTGGAATATCAAATTGCTTCTTTAGCAAAAGTGGCAGTAGATGAGCTAGGTTTATCAGTACCAAATGATATTTCTATCATCTGTTTTGATAGTCCCCCAATAAATGATCATGAGTGGAGATTTACCCACTTGAAACAAGATGAAGGTAAGATTGGTCGACTGGCTTTAGAAAGATTAATGGACATGTATTATGGAAAGTTTAATACGGATAGCCAACTTGTACCAGCAACTCTTATAGAAGGTTCTACCACAAGGACGATAAGGACAAAAAGTTTTTTGTAGAAAAGTTGTGGCTATTAAATTAAGGGGGTGATAGAATCCGGGAACAAACATCGCATTTATTAAATTAGTGTTCTAACTTTATCAGGCATGTTGATATAGAAAATAGAGTGTTTTGATAGAGTCATAGAGAAACAACATGCTGATGAAATCCCGCAAGCATGGCTATGCGCATCAGGATCGTTAACTGAGCAAGGGGATAGAACAGTTGATTTTAGAGGTTAAGTCTTTAAGTTATCGCAAAGCAATTCGAATCTAACTAAATCATAAAGAAAAATTTAAAGGATGAGAGGAGTTCATTCACGTGAAATTGAAAGCGGTTATGTGCACAATGTTCGCATTATTGATCATTATCAGTTCAGCATGCTCCAATAACACGAAACAAAATTCGAGTAATAATACGGGGAATGAGGATGAGTCAGGGCCCGTTGAGGTCAGTATGATTGCCACCAGTGTGGACAATCAAGATACATGGGCCGAACAACAACTTGAAGAGATTATCACAAAAAAGACAGGTCGAGAATTCAACTTGAATTCGATTATCCTACCGTCAACGGATCCAAATACGAAATTGAATCTGCTGATGACTGAAAAGGATACAATGCCCGCTATTTTAAATTTTTCTAGTATGGAAGATGAATATCAAACTTGGGCTAAAGCTGGGGTTCTGCAAGATCTTACGCCTTATTTGCAAGAGCACGGGAAGTCGATTTTAAACTACTTCTCAAAAGAGGCTATGTTTTACTATTGGGATGAAGGTGGAGCATTATATCGATTTCAAAATGGTCAGGCTGAACCGGGTATGAAGACGACAATGTTGCGTAAAGACTGGCTAGATAACCTCGATTTGGAAATTCCTGAAACATTAGACGAATATATCGAGGTGTTACGTGCTTTTACACATGATGATCCCGATGGCAATGGAAAAGATGATACATATGGTTTTGCGGGACAAAACTTTTGGGATGCGCTTTACCCATTCCTTGGGGCCTATGGTTTACAAGTGGAAGCCTTACTAGAACAAGAGGATGGAACCGTTAAATTCTCGGATACCATGCCAGAGATGAAAGAGGTTCTCAAGATCTTACAAGATCTTTATACAGACGGTGTGATTGATCCACGGCTCCCAACGAATGACTCGTTTACGCTGACGGACGAAATTTATGCCAAAGGGAAAGCTGGTTCAATGTATCAGTATGTTGCCTATCTTAATCCATCTGCTTCAGCAACGCAGTCATTTAAGCAACAAAATCCAGATGGGGAATATATTGCCATTGACCCAGTCAAAGGACCAGATGGATTTGCCTCTGATTATCCGACACCAGTGATTCCAGAGACTTTCGTAGCATTTACACAGCAGAATCAATACCCTGAAATTTCGATGCAGTTGTTAAATGAATTGAATACACCTGAAACCTTTCAATTAATTGCATTTGGTGTTGAAGGCGAAGATTACGAATTAACAGATGATGGGATGGAAAGTAAACTTAACCCTAACGAAAAAGGTGATCGCGGTCTTAGTTCTCATTGGCCGATGAACCGTAGAGATGAAGCCAATATTGAGAACTTACCTGAAGTTTCCGAACTATTTGCCGAAAGAGAAAAAACAAGTCAACCAATGCGTGATAAGATTGTTGAATTGAAAGCATCCGATCGACCAGAATGGGAGAAACATCGTACAGATCTTGAAAAATTACGTGATCAAACTTTTTGGAATATTATTATCGGCAAAAAAGATGTCAACGCTTTTGATGATTTTGTTGAAAAGTTCTATGCAAGTGGTGGACAAGCAGCAGAAGATGAAGCCAATGCGCTGTTTAAAGAACAAGAAAAGCAGCGTGAAAAGTTTGATCAATGGTATGAAGAAAACATCGAGCCTTATAAGTAAGCAACAATACGATCATAAGGATGGGATTGCCTTTCCCTTCCTTCCTTATTTATAGACATTATCTATTAGGAGGCTGGATAGGATGCAACAAAAAACAGAACCGGGTATTGCGGTACCCGTTCTAGCGAAACGCTCTATTTGGAAAGATATCGTACACGATAAATATCTTTATTTATTGTTCTTACCGGGTGCGCTTTTACTGTTGGTGTTTAAATATTTTCCCTTATACGGGATTATAATTGCTTTTAAGGATTTTAATATATTTTCGGGTGTTTCTGGGAGTGAATGGGTCGGTTTCGATCATTTTATACGATTATTCCAGACACCAGATTTTAAACAGGTTTTATGGAATACATTGGTAATAAGTTTTTATAAATTAGTTGCTAGTTTTGTTTTCCCGATTATTTTGTCTTTGCTTTTAAATGAAGTGAGACATATGGCATTTAAACGTATCACTCAATCGGTGATTTACTTACCACACTTTATTTCTTGGGTTGTTTTTGTAGGAATCATTACAGCCTTTTTGAATCCAGTCGATGGTCTGTTTAATTACGTCCTTAAATTGTTTGGCGGTGCGCCGATCGATTTTCTTGGTAGTGCGGATCATTTTCGAGCTGTGCTTGTTTCTACAGATGTTTATAAAGGAGTCGGTTGGGGAACGATCATTTACTTAGCAGCTATTTCTGGTGTGAGTCCTGAACTTTATGAAGCGGCGATTATGGACGGTGCTAATCGTTTTAGAAGAATGTGGCATATTACCTTGCCAGCAATTCGGCCGGTCATTATTATCTTAGTCATTTTAAGTCTGGGCGGGATTTTAAATGCAGGCTTCCAACAAATCTATCTGCTTTACAGTCCACTTGTTTACGATGTCGGTGATGTGATCGATACGTACGTATATCGTGAAGGAATTCAAAGTGCTAATTATAGTTTTGCCACGGCAGCAGGTCTGTTTCAATCTGTGGTTGCGGTGATCCTTATTGTCACAGCCAACAAAATAGCTAGCAAATTTGGAGATGGAGGACTATGGTAGGAGGATTGAAAAATGGTTAATCAGACAAAAGGAGAAAAAATCTTCGATATATGTAATTACATCTTTTTAACATTGCTAATGCTCGTGATGCTTTATCCGTTTTGGTATATTATCATGGGGTCATTTAGTGATGCGGTTAAAGCTGAACAAGGCGGATTTTTCTTAACACCGGCTGGTTTTTCAATAGAAGCCTATCAAGTGGTGTTTAATAATTCATCACTGCTTTCCGGTTTTAAAACAACGTTGATTACAGTGATTGCGGGTGTGGCGATTGGTGTCTTCTTTTCCGCAGGGATGGCCTATACTCTTTCTAAGTCGCACCTAAGAGGTAAACGATTGCTTTCTTTTTTCATCCTGTTCACGATGTTATTTAATGGAGGCATGGTGCCGACTTATTTGTTAATTAAAAATTTGAATATGCTTGATACGTATTGGGCATTAATTTTGCCGAACGCGATTGGGGCATGGAATATTTTTGTGATGCTTGGATTTTTCAGAGGGATTCCAAATGAGTTGGAAGAATCAGCTAAAATTGATGGTGCGAACGATTTAAGCGTCTTTTTCCGTATCATCCTGCCTGTATCCAAACCGGTACTTGTCACTATCGGTCTATTTACAGCGGTGATGTATTGGGATGACTTTTTCTCAACGATTCTCTATATAACAGATAAAAGCAAGTGGCAACTACAAACAGTGTTAAATGATATCATTACCAACACAGCGGATGTGATGGCGAAGCAAGGTGTTTCTGTTAGTTATCAGCCCAATATTTCAACATTCACTGTGCAGATGGCATCGATTGTTGTTGTGACCATTCCGATTCTACTCGTCTATCCATTTGTGCAAAAGCACTTTGTCAAAGGAGTGATGATTGGATCAATCAAGGGTTAATTGTTCCACTCGAATAGAGTTTTACGGATGTTGTTCATTTGTTTAGTTAAAATATGAAAAAGAGGTGAGCAGGAATATGACAAAAAAGGCGTATTTTGTAGATGGTTATCATGGTGGTGTGAAAGGCCATATGCCTCTAGGTTCTTGGGCAGATGTGTTAAGTAAAATGGCGAACAACCCTGATTGGAAAATTGGTTTGGACATTGAACCGATTTCTTGGGAAGTGTTAAAAAAAACAGACCCAAAATCTTACCAAGCTCTCCAAACGTACTTAAAAGATAACAGCAATCAGGCAAGGGTAGAAATGCTTGCAGGAAGTTTTGCACAGCCCTTTGGTTGGGTGATTGGCGGCGAAAGTAATATCAGGCATTTGATACGGGGAAAGGCGATCATTCAAGAGCATTTTCCAGAGACAATTGTTGACACCTATGCCACACAAGAACCGTGCTGGAGTAGCTCATTTCCACAGATTCTACTATCGCTAGGTTATAAGCGGGCTGTTCTGAAGAACCCCGGTACAGCCTGGGGCGGATATGCAGCCACAAATCCACATGAAATCGTTCTTTGGGTGGGGCCTGATGGGTCGGCGATTCCTTGTGTCCCACGCTATGAAACAGAGGAGCTTGTCAATTGTTGGGAGACAGAAGCCGCGCATATGGAAGAGGACTTTGTCAATAAGAGTTTCAATCAGGGCATCTCCCATCCGATTGGTAGCTTTTTGCAAGATTTAGGGTGGCCGGCGCAACCGAAAATGGAAAATAAAGAGGTTCAGTATGTGACTTGGAGAGAATATTTTGAAGAAATTGTCGATGAGCCTGTGCATCAGTGGGCGTTTTCTCAAGAAGATATAAGATGCACTCTTCCTTGGGGAGAAGGCACCCTGCAAAAAATGACCCGAGAAGTGCGATCTGCGGAAAATAAAATGATCCAAGCAGAAAAAATGGCCGTTCTCGCTAGTGTCACGTGCGGCTTGGATTATCCGTATGAGAAGTTTCGCGAAGCGTGGGATGAATTACTTCTATCCCAGCATCATGATGCATGGATTTGTGCAACGACACAAATTGGAAGACGAAATTGGGCTTGGCAAGCGGGTGTGCAAAGTTTTAATGCAGAAACAATCGCAAACGAGATTGTTGAGCAAGCTGTGGCCACATTTAGTACCGATATTTCGACTGCAGACGTAGGCATTCAAGTATTTAATTCATCTGCTGTTGATCGCTATGACATTGTTGAAATTGAAATCCCAACACCAATGGGGACAGAGTCAGTTCGTGTGACGGATCAACAAGGAGAAGAGATTGTTAGTCAAATAGTTCCAACAAGAACTTACCGTGAAGATAAAACGGTTAATGCTGGTAAGCTATTATTTGAAGCGAAGATTCCAGCTATGGGTTATCGTTCATTTGCGATTACGCCACAGCAAGAGCCGATGTCTACAGCCAATCAAATGATTCAAGTGGATGAAAACGCCGTTAAGATTGTAACGGATCGCTATGAAATTGAACTTGATCCAAAATGTGGTGGTGTGATCACGAAACTGTATGACAAAGTGGCTGATAAGGAATTTGTTGGCGATCTAGGTGCAGGCTTTAATGAGTATACGGGTTATTTTATTGACGAAGAACGCTGGGTAAGCAGTAAGGAATCACCTGTAGAAATACATGTTACGGAAAATGGCCCTGTTCGTGCTACTGTTGAGATGAAAGGTAAAATAGCGAATGTTGATGTTCTTACAGCAATTACCGTAATCAAAGATCAACCAAATATAGATTTTCATGTTCAGTTTGATTACAAAGAGCAGACATGGATCGGGGATCCATGGGATATTGAACCAGAAAATAGAACGACAGAACGGCGCAAATCCCATCATAATGATCAATATAAATTAAGAGCGTTATTTCCAGCCGCTTTGAACTCAACGAAACTTTATAAACATTCAGCTTTTGATGTAACAGAAAGTCGCCATCAAGATACCCATTTTACACGTTGGGATGAAATCAAGCATACGATCCTGCTTGATTGGCTTGATTTATATGATGAGCAACAAGATTGTGGATTGGCAGTTTTCTCGGATCACACGACTAGCTATTCTCATGCTCAAGATGAGCCTTTAGCACTTACTTTAGGATGGGGTTGGGAAGGCGGATTTTGGTGGGGAAAACGTCCGCTGGAAGGACATAAAGAAATCAACTATTCGCTCATTCCTCACAGTGAACGATGGGACAAAGCGGGCATTCCGCAACAATATGCACGTTGGGCAGAACCACTGATACCAGTCTATGCTCCATTAGCGGATCAATCGTACTCATTATTGCAAGTGAGTGACCCTGCTATTGAAGTAACCACTCTTTTACGAGATGGCGAAGATGTCCTCGTTCGTCTGTTTAATTCTGGTTCTGAGCCTAAGACATGTACGTTAATTGTCAGCGCTGATATAGAAAAAGCAGAAACAGTAGAATTGGATGGTGTCTATAAAGGGGCTTTCCCAGTCGAACAACAAAGCGAAGGTGGGGTTGCAGGAGAGATCACACTTAGTGGTTTTGGCTTGTCAACAATTCGCTTGTGCCAAGTGAAATAAGGGACGGCTTTTCAAGGACGGCAGCAAAAATAGCTGTATCCTCCTATAGATAAAAAATGACAAGAAAATAGTAGAGGTGAATACGATGAAGTTAGAAAAAGGGAGTAAACTTGTGATGATTGGCGATTCGATCACAGATTGTGAGCGTCGACATCCGTATGGAGAAGGGATTTTTCAAGGAATCGGGAAAGGCTATGTTTCCTTAGTGGATGCTTTATTGCAATTATCGTATCCAGAATTGGCTATTCGTTGTATTAATATGGGAACAAGTGGCAACACGGTGCGAGATTTAAAACAACGGTGGCAAACAGATGTCATCGATCTAAAACCGGATTGGCTTTCGATTATGATTGGCATCAATGATGTATGGCGCTTTTTTGATGAGCCGAAAATTACCGAATCACATATTGACCTAGAGGAATATGAACAAACCTTATCAGAGCTCGTTGAACAGGCAAAACCAAGTATAAAAGGGCTAGTGATAATGACACCGTTTTTGATTGAAGCTAATGTCGATGACGCAATGAGAAAGAAAATGGATCAGTATGGAGCAGTGGTGAAACGCATTGCTGAACAAGAGGACGCTATCCTTATTGATATTCAAGCAGAGTTTAATAAAATGCTAACATACTATTATTCAGGAGAATTTGCCGCAGATCGTGTTCATCCTAATATGACAGGGCATATGGTGATTGCTCGTGCGTTCTTGAATGCGGTTGGCTATGATTGGTCAAGAAATCGATAAAACAAGGTGGGATAACATGAGTTTAGCAGAAAAACGCAAGCAGTTTGAAGCAACAAAGACGATTTATCAACAGAGTACACTGACATTTCATGGTGTAGATGGATACGATGTGTACAATACATCGATACCTTTTTCTTACCAGAGTAAAAACTATCTTTTTGGTAGAGTGGAAAGAAGAAAGGAATGGGCTAGATCTTGGGTGCGTCTCTTTGAACAAACAGGACAGGATGAGTGGACGGTTGTAAGCAATTCGATGATTTATCAGTTAGAGGATCCTTATATCGCGATTATTCATGGAGAACTTGTTTTAGGTGGGACCCATGTACGTAATAGTCAAGGAAAACTAGATACATTTTATGGTTATTTCTATCGTGGTCATCAACTAGATGATTTGTATTATTTCACAACGGGTCCTGACTATATGAAAGATATTCGCCTTGTTCAATTAGCGAATAATCAAATCGGTGTTTTTTCGCGGCCGCGAAATGGGGAAATTCGTAAAAAATATGGCAGTGAATCTGTGATTGGATTTACAACTATCGATCATTTAGAAGATTTAAATGCTGAAGTGATTGAAAACGCCTCAATTATTCCAGGATTATTTGATGATGATGAATGGGGCGGCTGTAACCAATGTTATTTATTATCGAGCGGCCATATCGGTGTGCTTGCACATAAATGTTATAACGACCATGTGGATAATGGCGAGCTGCAAACCGTTTATATGAATACGGCCTTTGTCTTTGATCCTACTACGCAGCAAGTACTTGATGAGAAAATTATCGCCACCCGTCCCTGCTATCCAGAAGGTCCAGCGAAAAAAGCTCATTTAGATGATTGTGCTTTTACTTCTGGGATTGTCATGAGAGAAGATGGAAAAGTGGATCTTTACAGTGGTCTTAGTGACACGGAAGAAGGAAAAGTGACGATCGACTATCCTTTTGCTGGCTTTGGGGAAATCGTCGAAAGAACGATTGAATAGGGAATTGGCTTCCGTAGATATGATTATCACAAGCTCATTTCCCAAGAAATGAAAAAATAAAGACAGAAAGACGTGAGGACATGGTTTTTAATTTTCAACAACATGTTCGTTTTATGGGCAGATTTGATCAAACAGATCCCGCTAAGCCTGAATGTGGCTGGGTGAATAGTGCGGTGTTTTTACGATTTAAGGGCAGTGAAATTCGCATGACAGTCGAGGATTCAACGGGAACAGATTATGTTGAAATTATCTTAGATGGCATCGCTCGTAATTGGATTCAATTGCAAAAAGGAACACATGAATACGTACTTCAACAAGGGCTGGATGAGCAAGAGATTCATACGCTTGAAATTCATAAGAGGACTGAAATCTTATATGGGCGCTTCAAGTATCTCGATTTTTCGCTGCCAAATGGTGGAGAGTTTTTCTCACCTCCAGAGGTTAAAAAACTTAAATTGGAATACCATGGGGATTCGATCACTAATGGCTGTGGTAATTTGCATCCGCATGAAGTAACCGATGCGCCCCATTTAGATGATGGATTTATGTCCTATGTCGGCATTAGCGCAAGGCTGTTAAACGCCGAATATCACACACTCGCTATTTCTGGGATTGGTGTTTTACAGGATGCGATGGGCAATATCAATGGCTTACCAGCTCATTTCCATGCCACTTTAGGCCAGGGAACAGTAGCATGGGATTTTTCAAAATATCAGGCGGATGGGGTGATCATTAATCTTGGACAGAATGATTATTCCACGCCGATTGATGATGAAAAATATATTTCTACCTATATCGATTATGTTGAAACGATCCTTAGCCAATATCCAGATGCTTATGTCTTCTGCTGTGTAGGGACAATGAATAATAATTACTTAGCCAGTGTACAAAAAGTTGTTTCCTATTTCAATGAACAAGGGAATGACAAAGTATTCTGTGTTGATTTAGGATTGATTCACCCAGAAGTAGAAGGATGGGGCGGAGGATTCCATCCTAGTGTGCAGACACATTATCGGATGGGGACAGAACTTGCCCAATTTATTTCCACAAAAACAGGATGGCCATTATTGGAAAGACCAGTAACACCAACCGTTTATTAACAGCTGAATATTTATAGCAAAATAGGAGCTAGAATCAGCTAGCGTGTATTTTTTATACAATAAATGTTTTTCAGGAGGCGGAAGCCATGAGTTTAATCGATTATGTCAATATTAGGATGGGGACGAAATCGAACCGTAGATATTCCAACGGGAATACGGTGCCGTTTACACAGCGTCCTTGGGCAATGGCGGGCTTTTCTCCACAAACAAGCAGTGAACAAGAGGGTTGGTTTTATGATCCAGATGACCGCGGCATTGAAGGGGTTCGTCTCACACATCAACCAAGCCCATGGATTCGCGATTATGGCAATATCGTCATCATGCCACAGAGTGGAAAGCCATTTATTAATGTGGAGGAAAGATGGTCGGGTTATAAGCCAGAAGCGAGTATTTTGCAGCCAGATTACATGAACATTGATTTTTTACGGTATCAAACGAGGTTGGAGTTGACTCCGACTACAAGAGGGGCATGTATTCGTTTGAACTTTCATTCACAGGCACAACCACGACTAGGATTATTTCCTGTCAAAGATGGCTTTACATGTGAAATCGATCCACAAACAGGACTGATCAAGGGTTATACAACAGCGATGAACTTTAGCCCTGCTGAGAACTATGCGATGTATTATGTGATGCAAGTTGATTGTGGCATCAATCTTGATGATAGTATAAATGGCGAAGATGGCGCCAGTATTGCACTTGATTGCCAAGATGAAGTGACTGTGCGTATGGCGATTTCTTTTATTAGTATGGAACAAGCGATCCTGAATCTAGAACAGGAACTAAAAGGAAAGTCTTTTAACCAAGTACGACTAGAGGCGCAAACAGAATGGGAAGAATTGCTGGGTAAAATAGAGATTGAAACAGATGATCAAGAACAATTAAACACGTTTTATTCGTGTATGTATCGGATCTGTCTATTTCCTCATCGTTTTCATGAATATGATCAAGATCAGCAACCCTTTCATTATTGTCCACATGATGGAAAAGTGAGAGCGGGTGTGTTATATACGGATAGTGGTTTTTGGGATACATATCGTTCCGTCTATCCTTTATATGCCTTAATTTTTCCTGATCAATATCAAGAAATGGTGCAAGGCTATGTCAACTTTTATAAAGACAGTGGCTGGTTGCCAAAATGGCCTTGTCCCGGTGATGTCGGCGCCATGCCGGGAACGCTAATCGATGGAGTGATTGCTGATGCAGCGGTGAAAGGAATTATTAGTGGTGATTTGCTTCAAGATGCTTTTGCAGGCATGTTAAAGCACGCGGAGCAAGAGGTGAAAAATAGTCCGCATGGACGCCATGGTACGGCCGATTATCTTAAATATGGTTATATTCCGAGAGATAAGTATCATGAAAGTGTCAATCATACATTGGATTATGCCTATGGTGATTTTTGCATTGCCCAAGTGGCCAAGCTATTAGGTGAAGAGGAAGTGGCGGCACGCTATTACCAGTCTGCGAAGAATTATAAAAATCTATTTGATCCTGAAAGTGGATTTATGCGTGGCAAGGATACGGAAGGGAAAATGGCGGCTGAATTTAATCCATATGCTTGGGGCGGTGAGTATTGTGAAGGCGGGCCATGGCAAAATTCCTTTGGCGTCTTCCATGATATTGATGGGTTAATCGCTTTATATGGTGGAGAAAAACAATTTGAAGAAAAACTAGACGAATTGTTTCATAGTCCACCGCTTTATGATGTGGGCGCTTATAACCATGAAATTCATGAAATGACCGAAATGACCAATGCTGATTTTGGCCAATGCGCGATTTCCAATCAGCCAAGCTTCCATTTACCTTGGTTGTATGCGATGACGGGTGTACAGGATAAAACCGATCATTGGGTTGCCAAGATTGCCAAAGAAGGATTTAGCAGTGGTGTTGATGGTTATCCTGGTGATGAAGACAATGGAAGTTTATCAGCTTGGTATATACTTGCTACGATCGGCCTCTATTCCGTATGTCCTGGGAAAACAGAATATATCAGAAATAAGCCATTAGTCGATAAAGCCATCCTTCATACACAAGAGGGGGATCTCGTGATCGACCATAACAGTATGGAGGGCTCTTCGATTTCTTACCATGACCTGATGAATAGCAGAAAAAGGTAAAAAAGAGTACGAGTTTGCTGGTTGATAGGGTTGAAACTAGATTAGACAACCAGCCCATTCAATCCTTTTTTAAATCTTAACTTCATGATGAATAAAGCGAGGAGATGCTCCAATGCAACTATTAGATTTGAGTGGGCAATGGAAAATGAAAAGAAAAGACGAAAGCGAATGGATTGAGGCCACGGTTCCGGGATCTGTGTTTAAAGATTTATTGGATGCTGAGAAAATGGAAGATCCCTTTTTTCGAGATAATGAATATGAAGCCTTTGAACTGTCGAAATATGATTATGAATATAAATATAACTTCAATGTAGCGGAAGAATTATTGCAGCACGACAAGCTTATCCTTCGGTGTGAAGGGCTTGATACGTTATGCGATGTGTTGATCAATGAACAATGTGTATTGCACGCGGAGAATATGCATCGCACCTATGAAGTCGATGTAAAAGATCAACTCGTTGTTGGAGAAAACCAACTCTATATTTTAATTAAATCAGCAACGAATTTTATTGACGCCAAGGATAAAGAATTATTTAATGAAAAAATTCCCGATGATAAACCAGGTATTACTCGTCTGCGTAAAGCATTATGCATGTATGGTTGGGACTGGGGGCCAAAACTCGGTGATATGGGGATATGGCGAAAGCTTTCGCTTGACGGTTATGAAAAAGCGCGCATCGATGATGTGTATGTCACACAAACCCATCTCGACAACCAAGTGGATCTTGATATTAGACTGGGTGTGCAAAAATGGTGTGAGAACAAGCTCGGATTCCTTGTAACCGTAACAGCGCCAGATGGTGAACGATTCCAAAGTAGAATCGATACAGACCAATTGGAGGAACATGTGAACTTGTCGATTCACAATCCACAATTATGGTGGCCAAACAATTTAGGGGAACAACCTCTTTATCAAGTGCAAGTTGATTTACTTCATGGAGATCAGGTTGTTGACGTACATGAGTGTAAGATTGGCTTACGGATCATTACCCTCAAACAAGAAAAAGATCAATGGGGCAAGAGCTTTGGTTTTGAAGTGAATGGGAAAACGATCTTTTCAATGGGAGCAGATTATATCCCAGAAGATAGTGTACTCGGAAGACTAAACTATGATAAGACGAAACAATTAATTAAGAGTTGTGCCGAAGCTAATTACAATATGATTCGTGTCTGGGGCGGTGGTCATTATCCCGATGATTACTTTTTTGATCTTTGTGACCAATATGGATTGATTGTATGGCAGGATCATCTTTATGCTTGCCGAGCGTACGAATTTAATGATGCATTCAAGGAAAATATCCGTCAAGAAACGATTGATAATGTGAAAAGAATTCGTCACCATGCTTGCCTAGGTTTATGGTGTGGGAATAATGAAATGGAAACCTTGTGGGCCTATTGGGGCTGGGGAGAGCGCTATGGTGCCAAAATGCAGGCGGACTATCTCAAGCATTTTGAGGTGTTTTTACCTGAGTTAACGAAATCCTTGGATCCGAATACGTCTTACTGGGTGTCATCCCCATCTTCTGGCGGTTTCTTTCAAGAGCCGGATAGTGAAAAGGTTGGAGATATGCACTATTGGGATGTTTGGCATGGTCGCAAGCCATTAACGGAATATCGGAAAATTTATCCACGCTTCAATTCTGAATTTGGGATTCAATCTTTTCCAAGTCTTAAAACGGTTGCAAGCTTTACTTTACCAGAAGATCGCAATATTTTCTCACGCGTAATGGAATCTCACCAAAAGGACGGAACTGGGAATGAAAAAATTCTACATTATGTAGGCGACAATTTTAAATATCCAAAGAATTTTGACTCCTTATTATATGCCTCCCAATTGGTTCAAGCAGAAGGGATGCGCTATGGTGTTGAGCATTGGCGAAGGAATCGGGGCAGATGTCTAGGAGCGTTGATTTGGCAATTGAATGATTGTTGGCCAGTTGCTTCTTGGGCAAGTATTGATTATTTCAATCGTTGGAAGGCAACACAATATATGGCTAGACGGTTTTACGCACCGATCTTAGCTTCCGCCTGCGATGAGGGAACAAAGATAGAACTGCATGTTTCCAATGACACAATGGATCATGTGGATGGGCAACTGTCTTGGAAATTGTTAACACGCGAAGCAGAGGTACTGAAAGAAGATGGATTAGTGGTTTCGGTTGAACAACTTTCAACTCGAAAAATAGTTGATTTGGATTTTGGGGATGTAATCGATAAAAAGAATCAGTCATCTGTCTATTTTTTCTACCAACTTGAGGTTGCGGGACGTGTGATTAGTGAGGGAACGACTTTATTTGTGAAAGCAAAACATTTTGATTTTCAGAATCCAGAGATCATGACTGAAATCTATGAGTTAGAGGATACTTTCACCATTGAACTAAGCTGCAATTCCTTTGCTAAATTTGTAGAGCTCGATTTAACAAATAATGATGCTATCTTCAGTGATAATATCTTTGATTTAACAGTGGGAAAGATTAAGAAGGTAGAGATAAAGAAGGAAAGTATCTCTTGTCCACTGACATTGGAGGAGTTCAAGAAACAACTGAAAGTGAGAAGCTTATTTGATACTTATGAATGAGCACCTTTTAATATATATGGATAACAATTTTGTGATTTTCAAACAATCGTCAAAGGGCGAATAAAAAAAGCAGGACTGTACTTGGTGGAAAAAACATTTCTTCAAAAACTCAGATTTATAGAAAGAGTGAAAGTCTGAATTTCCGCTTTCACTCTTTTTTTATTTTGTTATTCTTCCCCCGCATATCACGATATTGCTTTGGTGACATATTTGTTTCGTTTTTAAATGTTCGGTAAAAGGTTGATAATGTTTCATAGCCAACCTCAAAACAAATGGTGATAATTTCTTTATCTGTTTCACTCAATAACTTTTTGGCCCTTTCAATACGAACTTCCATTAAATATTGCATCGGTGTTTTTTGATAGGTTTCTTTAAAAATCGTATTGACATACCGGGTACTAATTCCTAATTTGTCTGCAATATCATTAGCAGTAATCGGTTCATAGTAATGTGTATCGATATAATTTTTGATTGTCTCGGTGCGTAAGCTATTTTTATCGAGGATCCTTGATCTTTCTATAAATCGCATAAGGGTTAGTAAAATATGTAATAAATGGATTTTTAGAGCCCATCCAGATAAAGAATCTTTGCTTGTTTGTTCGTAAATCATCTTTCTTAATAATTGTCTCAGTTCACTACTTGCTATTAGGTCGGGATTGAAAAAACGAGATGAATGAAAAAAGTTGCGCTGAAGCTCATGGTTGCCAAAACTAGCTAATGAATCAATATCAAAGGCCAAAACAAGTAGAGTTAAGCTTGTCTGAGAGTATATGGAATGCGGTGAATAAGGTGCTAGGAAGGCCCCTTGATCCTGTGAAATGCGATACTCTTGATGATCAATGGAAATAATCCCTTCTCCTTCAATCGCATACAAAATTTGATGATTATCATGATGATGGATGTTTACCCTGTCCCCTGCTTTATGCCTGCTTTCATAAAGGTATGCCCCCCATTCAGGCAACAGCATTTTTCTCAATGTCATTCTTTTCTCTCCTTGAACGAATATAACGTAGTTAAAGTTTACCATAATCGTTAGCAAAACAGTTCCGAAATTAAGAATCCTTTTCCTATTTTCATAAGAAGTATACTTTGAAAACGGTTAAACTAAAGGAAATTAACCAAAAGAAGGATGGGATTTATGTGAAGCATAATATTGGAATCATTATGAATGGTGTAACAGGAAGAATGGGCACCAATCAGCATTTAATTCGGTCGATCGTAGCCATTCGCAAGCAAGGTGGTGTTCCATTACATAACGGTGATGTTATTATGCCGGATCCGATTTTAGTTGGGCGTAATGAGGAAAAACTAAAAAAGCTTGCGGATACCTATGGAATAGAACGCTTTAGTACTGATCTTGATGCATGTCTTGCTAATCCCGATGACATCATCTATTTCGATGCGCAAACAACAGTCCGTCGTGCAGAAGCGATTAAACAAGCGATTGCAGCCGGAAAACACATATATTGTGAGAAGCCAACAGCGACAAGTCTAGAAGGATCACTAGAATTGGCAAAGCTTGCAAAAGAAGCGGGCGTTAAAAATGGGGTAGTTCAAGATAAGTTGTTTTTGCCAGGGTTATTGAAATTAAAGAGATTAATTGATTCTGGATTTTTTGGAGAAATTTTGTCCGTCCGCATGGAATTTGGGTACTGGGTGTTTGAAGGAGATTGGCAGGAAGCCCAACGTCCATCCTGGAATTATCGTAAAGAAGATGGGGGCGGCATGGTTGTCGATATGTTTGCTCATTGGCGTTATGTTCTGGACAACTTGTTTGGTAATGTCACAGCCGTATCTGCTTATGCGACCACACATATCCCTAAAAGGATTGATGAGGAAGGGAAAGAATATGAATGTACGGCAGATGATGCGGCCTATGCGACGTTCGAACTTGAAGGCGGCATTATTGCACAAGTCAATTCTTCTTGGGCTGTAAGAGTGAATCGAGATGACTTATTAACAATCCAAGTCGATGGTACAAAAGGAAGTGCGGTTGCTGGATTGAGAGATTGTAAGACTCAACATCGTGTCAACACACCAAAACCAGTTTGGAACCCTGATATTGAAAATCCATTTAACTTTTTAGAACAATGGGAGGAAGTGCCAGGTAATCAAGCGTTTGAAAATGCTTTTAAAATCCAATGGGAGCAATTTTTAAAACATGTTGTAGTAGACGAAGTGTTTCCATGGGATTTGTTAGAAGGTGCAAAAGGAACACAATTGTCTGATCTTGGTTTGAAATCTTCAGAAGAAAGACGCTGGATAACCGTTCCGAAACTATCTATTTAAAGGGGGATATAAATGGTTTCATTACAATTACCGAAAGCTGATGGTACTTTATATATATATGAACCAGCTAGGGCTTCATCCTTTGTCATTCCCGATAAGCCGTTCCA
The DNA here is from genome assembly GCF_017355205.1 of Bacillus sp. SD088. Taxonomy (GTDB): domain Bacteria; phylum Bacillota; class Bacilli; order Bacillales; family Bacillaceae_C; genus Lederbergia. The sequence continues at coordinate 15,294 of NZ_JADIJK010000038.1, read as the reverse complement.
AAGTAGAATAGCTTTTTCGGCAGCACATGTGGTTTGTGATCCGTTTGCCAATACGGATCCATTGAACAATGCGCAAATCGATTGGGAAGGAACCCTAGCCTATCGACATCATCTTTGGTCACTTGGATTAGGTGTTGCGGAAGCTATGGATACAGCCCAAAGAGGAATGGGGCTCAACTGGGAAATGGCGAAAGAGCTAATATTACGATCGGTTGCAGAAGCAAAAGCGGTCAATGGGCTTATTGCTTGTGGGGCAGGTACGGATCATTTATTACCTGGGAAAACGGTGACAGTAGATGATTGCATACAGGCCTATGTGGAACAATGTGAATTTGTTGAATCTGCCGGGGGACAAATCATCTTGATGGCAAGTCGTGCGCTTGCCTCCTGTGCTAAAGGGCCGGAAGACTATGAACGAGTGTATTCACATATTTTAAAAAGCGTTTCTCAACCTGTTATTCTCCACTGGTTGGGAGATATGTTTGATCCTGCTTTGGCTGGCTATTGGGGCCATTCGGATATAGACCAAGCTATGGATGTCGTTTTGGACATTATCAAAGCGAACGCTGATAAGGTAGATGGCATTAAAATCTCTTTATTAGATGAAGAAAAGGAAATCACGATGAGACGTAAGCTTCCGGAAGGAGTCCGAATGTACACGGGGGATGATTTCAACTATGCTCGCCTTATTCAAGGAGATGAATTCGGCCATAGTGATGCATTACTAGGCATTTTTGATGCGATTGCCCCAGCCGCTTCTGCAGCTTTACATGCGTTGGATGAAGGCGACTTGCCAACCTATCATCAACTGCTAGAAAAGACTGTTCCTTTATCAAGACATATTTTCCAAGCGCCGACTTATGCGTATAAGACGGGCATTGTATTTATGGCTTATTTAAATGGACATCAATCTCATTTTCGAATGATTGGCGGAGCAGAAGGTTCAAGATCTTTGCTTCATTTATCTGAACTGTTTGTCTTAGCAGACCAAGCGGGTTTACTAACTGACCCAGATCTAGCTGTCAAAAGAATGAAGATTGTCACAGAATTATCGGGAATCGTTTAGGAGGAAGAATATGAGCACATTGCAAAATATTGAAAGATTAAGCTTGAACCAAATTACAACAGACCCTTGGAGTTTGCAAGAAGCAGTTGAGGGATGTGCACGTGCGGAAGTTCCTTGGATTGCTTTATGGCGTCATAAAATTGAAGAGATCGGGTTAAAGCAAAGTAAAAGAATTATTCAAGATGCAGGGATCAATGTTTCCAGTATTTGTCGAGGTGGAATGTTTCCTGCTGCAACAAAAGAGGAGAGACAAAAAAGAATAGAAGATAACCGCAGGGCTGTTGATGAAGCGGCTGAGTTAGGTGCAGACGTGCTGGTATTAGTTTGCGGGCCTGCTCCCGATAAAGATTTAATTTCTGCACGGAAAATGGTTGCCGAGGGAATTGAACAACTTGTTCCTTATGCCAAGGAGCGCGGAGTGAAATTAGGGATAGAAGCACTTCACCCGATGTATGCGGCGGAGAGATCTGTGATTGTTTCGTTGGAACATGCGAATGATCTAGCAGAAAAATATTCCCCAGATGAAGTAGGCGTAATTGTAGATGTCTTCCATGTATGGTGGGACCCTGCCCTTTTTCAACAAATTTCACGTGCGAAAGGGAGGATTTTAGGCTATCATGTTTCTGATTGGCTGGTCCCGGTTCCCGATTTATTAATGGGAAGAGGAATGATGGGAGACGGTGTGATTGATTTTAAGCCGATTCGTTTAGCAGTAGAAGAAGCTGGATATACGGGCCCTATTGAAGTGGAAATTTTTAATCAAAAGATCTGGGATCAGCCAGGGGATGAAGTTCTAGCATTGATGAAAGAGCGTTATTTGGAATATGTATAAGATATGGGAGTGAGGGGGGGAATCCTCTCTCTATTTCTCATTTAAAAGAAAGCGGGCGATAGAATGTTACAAGGATTATTTATTTTAGATGATGTTGATTTGATCTATGGTAGTACATATGAAGAAATTAGCCAATATGTTGACATCTATGCTCCACCGCAAACAAGGGAGACGATTCGCGAGAACCCTGTCTTATTGGAAAAAGCGGATATTATTTTTTCGGGTTGGGGTGGTCCACGTTTAGATAAGGATTTCTTAGCAGCGGCCCCTAATTTAAAAGCGATCTTTTATGGCGCGGGATCGATTAAATATATGGTAACAGAGGAGTTTTGGAAACGGGATATTCAAATCACAACCGCTTATGCAGCAAACAGTGTACCTGTTGTGGAATATGCGCTATCGCAAATATTATTTTCTTTAAAGCGTGGATGGCATTTTGTAATGGAGACAAAAAAACTAAAAAAATACGGTAAAAAGTCAAATGTTCCTGGAGCCTATGGTTCTACTGTAGGACTTATTTCTTTAGGGATGATTGGCAGAAAAATGGTAGAAAAATTACAACAATTTGATCTACAAGTGATTGCCTATGACCCCTATGTTTCAAAGGAAGAAGCTAGCCAATTAAATGTTGAATTATGTAGTTTAGAGGAAGTTTTCAAACAGGCAGACGTTGTCTCGATGCATACACCGTGGCTAAAAGAGACTGAGGGAATGATTACAGGACAACATTTTGCATCTATGAAAGAAAATGCAACCTTTATCAATACTTCTAGAGGAGCGATTGTTCGAGAAAATGAAATGATCGATATACTAAAAAAACGTGCGGATCTTTATGCGATCTTAGATGTGACATATCCAGAACCTCCTATAGCAGGGTCTCCTCTTTATGAAATGGATAATGTGATTTTAACTCCACATATTGGTGGTTCTATGTCATCCGAATGCCAGCGGATGGGTGCATATATGTTAGAGGAATTAAAACGATACCTTAATGGGGAAGAGTTAAAGTGGTTGGTGACAGAGGAGAAGTCTAAAATTATGGCTTAAGGATGTTCAAAAAGTCCGGTGAAAAGTTGAACGGAGGGATAAAAATGATTGAAACGCATGCTGATCGTAGTTATTGGCTGCAGAAAATGCATGAAATCGCCAATCCAGTACTTCAGGCGTTAGCGGATCGGCAGCTAAAAGAGAAGATGCCGGTTGAGGGTAAGTTATCCGATCGTGAGGAATATAGCCATTTGGAAGCATTCGCAAGATTACTCTGTGGGATCGCCCCTTGGTTGGAATCTGGGCCTGAAGATGGAGAAGAAGGTAAGTTGCGTAAGCACTATATAGAATTGGTAAAAAAAGGATTAGATGCGGCAACTGATCCAAACTCGCCAGACTATATGAATTTCTCAAAGGGACATCAACCGATTGTCGATGCAGCGTTTCTTGCGCACGCAATATTACGTGCCCCACAGCAATTGTTTACATCGCTGCCACAAGCAATACAGAAAAACATCGTGACAGCCCTGAAGAGTACCCGTTCCCGTAAACCTTTTTTCAGCAACTGGCTGTTATTTTCTGCGATGATTGAAGTGACGCTTTATAAGCTTGGAGAAGAGTGGGATCCCATGCGTGTTGATTATGCTTTGAAACAGCATGAACAATGGTATTTGGGCGATGGAATGTATGGGGATGGACCCGAATTTCATGCCGACTATTATAATAGCTATGTCATTCAGCCAATGTTGGTTGATATCATTGATACAATTGGTAAGCAAGCGGAGGATTGGCAGCAGCTGAAGGTTAAAATTATGAACAGAGCTCAAAGGTTTGCTAGCATTCAGGAGAGAAGCATCTCTCCAGAAGGTACTTTTCCGGTTATCGGAAGATCGATTGCCTATCGTTTTGGCGCCTTTCAACACCTAGCACAAATGGCTTTGCAGCAAAGGCTTCCAAGTGAGCTTTCCCCAACTCAAGTACGATGTGCCCTAACAGCTGTAATCCGTAAGGTAATAGAAACGAGCGGTACATTTGATGATAAGGGCTGGCTGCAGATTGGATTATGCGGACATCAGCCTGAATTAGGAGAAGGGTATATTTCGACAGGAAGTCTTTATTTATGTTCGACTGTTTTTCTCCCACTTGGCTTACAAGCAGATGATCCATTTTGGCAAGGAGAGGAAGATTGGACTTCGAAAAAAGTCTGGAGTGGGGGCACTATATCGATTGACCGAGCCTTACATTAAAAATAACTTGGAAAAAATGGCAAATCAGTGAACAATATTCTGATTTGCCATTTTTTTCGTTAATCAGCACATCAGTAGATGGCTCAAAAGGAAACAGCTGGGTGGGGTCTTCACAGGGTGAATCTTGTAAAGGGATTAATATTCATATTATTGGAGCGTAACTTAAAAAATATCTTGATATTTCTCGAAAAAAAAGAGACAATGCAATAGAGTAAATCCTCATTTATTCGTGAAGGTTTGCTGTCTGATTGCCTATGGCTCGGGACAAAGGGATGGAAGGAGTTGCTTTCCAATTATGATGAATAATGAACTCCTGCGGCGAGATGAAGAAGTAATTGCGGAGTTAGAAAAAGATCTTCGTTATATTTCTGGGATTATTAAACAAAAAGGCCGTGTGATATTGACTGATTACTCCATTACACCACCTCAATTTATTGCACTACAGTGGCTGGTGGAAAAAGGAGATATGACGATTGGTGAGCTTTCAAATAAAATGTATTTAGCCTGTAGCACAACAACAGATTTAATTGATAGAATGGAAAAAAAAGAACTTGTCATGCGGGTCAGGGATCCAAAAGATCGACGGGTTGTAAGAATTCACTTATTGGAAAAGGGAGAAAATATTATTGCAGAGGTAATTGGCAGACGACAAAATTATCTGCAAGAAGTTTTAACCGACTTTTCTGACGAGGATATTGTACAGTTAAAAGGATATTTAGCTCGTTTACATCAAGATATGAAGTGAAAAATAGAAATGAAATAGTTGCTTAAGTGAACAAGCAATGTTTTTTTGCTACGTTTTAGCGAAAAGAGCAACTAGATAGACAAGAGGCGGAAAAGTTGGAACATGCAATAGGTGTCATCGATTCAGGTGTTGGCGGTTTAACCGTTGCTAAGGAAATTATGCGGCAAATGCCGAATGAAGTGATTTACTATGTGGGGGATACAGCACGTTGTCCCTACGGCCCACGACCAGAAGCGGAAGTAAGACGTTTTACTTTGCAGATGGCCGGTTTTTTAGTTGAGAGAAATATTAAAATGCTTGTCATTGCTTGTAATACTGCCACAGCAGTAGTATTGCAAGAATTACGCGAAGTACTAAATATTCCAGTTGTCGGTGTCATTGCCCCTGGGGCAAGAGCCGCTTTGAAGGTGACAGAGAATGGTAGGATCGGGATTCTAGGAACGATTGGGACGATTAAAAGTCAAGCATATGTAGATGAATTAAAGATGATTAATCAGCAAATTCATGTTGAACAGCTCGCTTGCCCTAAATTCGTCCCGATTGTGGAAAGCTTTGAATATCATAGTAATGTTGCCAAAAAGGTCGTCTCAGAGACATTGATTCCGATAAAAGGAAAAGGTATTGACACACTCGTGCTTGGATGTACGCATTACCCTTTGCTTGCTTCTTTAATCCAAGCGGAAATGGGACCTGAAGTAAATGTGATTTGCTCTGGGGAAGAAACTGCTCAAGAAGTAAGTACCATTCTCGATTTTCACGGTTGGCTTAATCCGTCTTCAGCTACCCCGAAACATCACTTTTTTACAACAGGTTCACAATCTATTTTTTACCGAATTGCATCAGATTGGTTACACTCGGTTGAGTTACATATTGAATTTGTGAATCTTAAAAATCAAGATTTTCTATATTAAAAGATAAAGACAGCTCTTAGTGGGCTGTTTTTTTAGTTTATAAAATTTTGTCCTGTAGATCGCTGAATTATGGTTGATATTCATCAATAGGGTTTAGCAAATGTACGTCTTCTCCGGGTTCAGGGTTATTTGTTTGTCGCTCCTAGTCAGCCGTCTTCCGCATTTCTTATAAAAAGTTTTGACAAGCCGGTCTATTCCTGAAAGATAGCTCGTATACATAGAGTACAAACTGTCTTAGGAGGGGTACGAAATGTCAAAAAAGGCAAAAATGGCCTTTACGCTGGCTGGTGTATTAACAGCAAGTATAGCATTAAGCGGCTGTGGTCTTTTCGGAAAAGATAAAGAGAGTATGGATCCACCAGAAGGAGAAGTGACTCACATGCAAGAGGGGGAAGATGTAGAATCAACAACTGATGAGACAACACAAGAAACAGCTGATACGCAAATGAGAGATATTTATTTAGTGGACAAAAATGGTTACGTCGTTTCTCAATCGATTCCAATGCCAAAAACGGAAAGTGTGGCAAAACAAGTTCTTTCCTATCTCGTTACAGATGGCCCTATTTCAGAAGTTATTCCAAATGGATTTCGAACAGTAATTCCGGCAGGGACAGAAGTGGATGTAGATATTGACAAAGGCGTTGCTGTAGTAGACTTTTCTGAAGAGTTCTCTGAGTATAATGAAGTAGATGAACAAAGTATTCTCCAATCGGTTACATGGACTTTAACGCAATTCGATAGTGTTGATTCTGTAGAATTAAGGGTAAACGGATATGCGCTTGAAGAAATGCCGGTTGGTGGAACACCGATTAGTGAGAACGGACTAACAAGAGCGGACGGAATTAATACAGAGTTTTCTGATGTTGCGGATATCACAAATACGCGACCTGTAACCGTCTATTATTTATCACAAGCTGAGGAAGATCCTTATTATGTACCTGTTACCAAAAGGGTATCCAATACCGAAAAAGATGATATTGCAGCTGTTATTAATCAATTAGTGGATGGTCCTGGTCTGCAATCAACACTATCTACAGCGTTATTCAATGGCGTGAAATTGCTTGATGAACCTAAAGTAGAAGATGGAAATGTAGTTCTCGATTTTAATGAATCCATCCTTGAAAATAGTGATAGCAATATCATTTCAGACGCAACCCTTAGCTCAATCGTCCTATCTTTAACCGAACAAAAAGATATTAAAGGTGTATCGATTAAAGTAAATGGGAAGGATGAGGTTGTGAACGAAGAAGGGGAGTCTCTAACCGCTCCAGTGAGCCGTCCGGAAAAAGTAAACGTAGGTAGTTTTTAAATAGGGAAATTTGATATACTATATAATAAATAATCAAGAGGCTGATATGATGCGGCCTCTTGTATTATTTTAGCTGATTATAGTTTTAAGGAGGAATGGACTGTTGCGCTCTCAAGATAGAGAAACATTGGGTTTACGAACTGTACATATTGAAAACCAGTATTTAAAGCATCCTGAAGGGTCCGTATTAATAACAGTTGGAAATACAAAGGTCATCTGTGCAGCAAGTATAGAAGATCGTGTTCCTCCTTTCCTTAGAGGAACAGGAAAAGGCTGGATCACAGCGGAATATGCAATGCTGCCACGTGCTACGGAAACGAGAAATATTCGCGAATCTTCGAAAGGGAAGATATCGGGAAGAACGATGGAAATTCAACGTTTAATTGGTCGTTCTCTTCGCGCGGTTGTTGATTTAGATGTGATTGGAGAAAGAACCATTTGGGTTGACTGTGATGTTATTCAAGCTGATGGTGGAACGAGAACGGCTTCAATTACGGGCGCTTTTGTCGCGGTTGCGATGGCCCTGCACAAACTATCTCTAGGGAAAAAATGGACAACCTTTCCACTTAAAGACTTTCTTGCTGCAACGAGTGTTGGAATAAGTAAGACTGGTGAAGTCATCTTAGATTTAGACTATCAAGAGGATAGTCAAGCACAAGTAGACATGAATGTTGTCATGATTGGAAATGGGGAGTTTGTTGAATTGCAAGGAACAGGAGAAGAGGCAACATTTTCGGCAACTCAGCTTCAAGAAATGCTAGATGCTGCGTCACAAGGAATTCAACAACTGATGGAATTACAGCGAACAGCTCTTGGTGAGGTGGCGACTTTGATCGATCAAGTCGTGAAAAAACAGTCATGATGAAAAAAGTAATGATTGCGACCAAAAACAGAGGGAAAGCAGCTGAGTTTGAAACACTTTTTTCCCGATATGGAATAGAGGTACGTACGTTATTGGATGTTGAGAATCATCCCGATATCGAAGAGACAGGTAATACCTTTGAAGAAAATGCAAGGATCAAAGCAGAAACCTTATCCAAGGAATTAAATGAAATGGTCTTAGCGGATGACTCGGGATTGATTGTCGACGAATTAGACGGTGCGCCTGGCATTTATTCAGCAAGATATGCAGGGGAAGAGAAGAATGATGAAGCAAATATTGATAAATTGCTTTATGAAATGAAGGATGTTCCTGATAATAAAAGAACAGCGCGTTTTTATTGTGCACTTGCCTTGGCCATTCCTGGAGAAGAAACAGTATTTGTCTCAGGAAAATGTGAAGGCAAGATTTTAACTGAAAGACACGGTATGAATGGCTTTGGTTATGATCCAGTATTTTTTGCAATAACTGCCGGAAAATCAATGGCGGAATTGACAAGTGAAGAAAAAAATCAAATAAGTCATAGATCAGGAGCTTTAAGGAATTTAGAACCAATTATGGAGAATCTCTTTATAAGAAAGTAAGATCTAAGGATTTGAAAGCATAAGGGATGAGGTAAAGCAGGGCGAGTAATTGGCCCTGTTTTTACTTTTAACCGTAAGATTCTAGAGGGAAAAGATATTAAAAAGATTTAACCTTTATGATATAATACCGACAAATAGAGAGAGAAAAAAGTATATGCATCCATTCATTAAGTTTTTGGAGATTGAAAGCGTTAACCTTGGATTCTAAGGCGTAGACAATCTTCAAAACAAAGGGATATTCGCACCACTATACGACTCAGCTTGAAGAAAAATAAAGAAGGGTGATCCAATTGAGTACACAAAAGCAGCCGAATATTATTTTTATTATGAGTGATGACCATGCAGCTCATGCAATTAGTGCCTATAATAGCCGTATTAACCAAACGCCACATCTTGATCGAATTGCAAATGAGGGGATGAGGCTAAATAATTGCTTTTGCACAAATTCAATTTGTGCCCCTAGTCGAGCGGCGATTTTGACAGGAAAGTATAATCACCTAAATGGAGTAAGGACATTATATGAGGATTTTGATGCACGTCAACATCATGTGGCGAAGATTTTACAAGAGAATGGTTACCAAACGGCGATGATCGGAAAATGGCATTTAGGTCATGGTGGGAATAGTGATCCAACTGGGTTTGACTATTGGAATATATTCCCTGGGCAAGGGGCTTACCATGATCCAGAAATGATTGAAATGGGAGAGAAAAAAGTATTCCCTGGATATGCGACAGAAATAACGACAGACCTGAGTTTAGAATGGTTAGAGAAAAGAAATAAAGATCAACCATTTTTTATGATGTGCCATCATAAAGCACCACATCGTCCTTGGGATCCTGATGAAAAATATATGGATTTATACAAAGATGTAGATATACCCGAACCAGAAACCTTTCACGATGACTATGACACTCGTTCTTCGGCAGCGTTAGAAGCCCAAATGCGTATCGATCGAGATTTACGCAAAAGGGATGTAAAGGAAGATCTACCTGAAGGTTTAACAGCGGCTGAAGCAAAAAGTTGGTATTATCAACGATATATTAAAGACTATCTTCGGTGCATTGCTTCTATTGATGATAATGTTGGGCGTCTTCTAAACTATTTGGATGAAGATGGTATCACAGATGATACCATTGTAATCTATACCTCAGACCAAGGTTTCTTTCTTGGGGATCATGGATGGTATGATAAACGCTTTATGTATGAAGAATCTTTACGTATGCCATTTTTAATTCGCTATCCAAAAGAAATAGAGCCTAGTAGCGTAACAGACTCATTCGCATTAAATGTTGACTTCGCGCAAACATTTCTAGATTTTGCAGGGATTCAAGCACCTGATGATATGCAAGGTGCAAGCTTAAAGCCGATTCTAAAAGGAGAAACACCTGAAGATTGGCAGACCTCTATGTATTATCGGTATTGGGAACATATGGATCCTGAACATAATGTGGCTGCACATTACGGGGTCAGAACCCATCGCTTTAAATTAATTTGCTACTATGGTGAAGGATTTGGACTACCAGGTACACAAGATATAAAGAAAGAAATTGAATGGGAATTATTTGATCTTCAAGAGGATCCGTATGAACTAAAAAATGTTTATCATGATTCAAACTATCAAGAAACTATTAAGGAATTAAAACGAGAGCTCTATCATCTGAAAGAAAAAGTAGGCGATATAGATTAATAGAATAGGAGAATGTAAGTGTGTGTTCAAAAAGGAGGATAATTACCGGACTTTTTGAACATCCTCTCTAAGTGAGATATTAGTCTTTACTTATTCTCATTGATCTCCAAATGCTTGTATCAATCGTTCCAATATCATTTCCCATAATTCTTTGGTAAAATAAAAACCTGTGAAGTATCTCTTCTGAGAGGAGCTTGTAAATGAAGTTACTTGTCGTGAGTGATAGTCATGGTGACCGTGCCATGATAAAAGCATTGAAAAATAGATATGGGAACGATGTTGACGCATTGATACACTGTGGTGACTCTGAATTACGTGCAGTAGATCCAGTGCTTGAAGGATTTCATACAGTAAGAGGGAATTGTGACATGGATCAACAATTCCCGAACGAGTTGCTATTGGATGTCGAAGGGTATAAAATCTTTACAACACATGGTCATTTATTTCAAATAAAATCTTCTCTTTTCAATCTTGCTTATCGTGCAAAAGAATTGGAAGCCAATTTTGTCTTCTTTGGACATTCCCATCTACTTGGAGTAGAAAAAATAGAAGAAACGCTATTTCTGAACCCAGGCAGTATCCTGCTTCCAAGAGGGGGAAATGAAAGAACTTATGCGATCATTGAGCAAAATGATCGATGTACAGTGCGCTTTTTTAATGATAAGCACGAAGAATTAGAATCTCTTCGGAGAGTATTTTAGTAGGTCCAACAAGAGAAAATGCAACCTTGAAAAATTGGTCAATACGGTCATTGACCAATTTTTCAAGGTTGCCTAGATGTTGGGGATAAACTAATCCATGTTCAAAAAAGCGCTAAATCCCATGATATACAAGGGATTTAGCGCTTTTTTCTGATGACGTCCCAGGAGGGATTCGAACCCCCGACCCACAGCTTAGAAGGCTGTTGCTCTATCCTGCTGAGCTACTGGGACATTTTGTAAAAGACATTCTTTATTATATAGACTGATTAAGATGAAGTCAACACTTTTTCTGAAAAACTTTTTCTCTGCTTCATTGTAAAATGAAATGCAACAGCTAAATAAATAGAAAGCCATCGTGAAACCACGTATAGTTAAAGTTGACCAAAACCATAAACATACGGAGGTAAATCACGATGACTCACTCTCATTCTAACACGAAAAAACGAAGCTATATACATTTAACTGAAATCGAGAGAGGCCAAATAGCTGCGTACTCGGAACAAGGACTGTCTTTAAGGGATATCGCAAAGAAAATAGGGCGTGATCATAGTACAATATCACGTGAATTAAAACGAGGCACAGTTGAACAACTTGATACGAATCGCCAACCTTACAAAAAATATTTTCCAGATGTTGGTGCGCGTGTATACGAAGAGAACCGAAAAAACTGTGGTGCTCCAACCATCTTAATGGCTTCTTGGAAATTCATTTTATATGCTGAAGAAAAAATACTGAAAGACGATTGGTCCCCTGATGTTGTTGTGGGTCATGCAAAAAAGCAAAATGAATTCGATTCCGTCCCTTGCACAAAAACACTATATAACTGGATTGATCACGGTGATGTAAAAGTGAAGAATATGGATTTAGTTTTGAAACTACGCCGAAACACAAAGACTTCAAAATCCAGAAATAATAAGAAAAACCTTGGTACTAGTATCGAAGAAAGACCGGAATCGATTGAAACGCGTAAGGAGTTTGGTCATTGGGATATCGATACCGTTCTTGGTCACAAATCTAAAGATCAGGCACTCCTAACTCTTGTAGAAAGAAAGACACGTAAGGCCATTGTCCAACGTATATCCAGTAAGAGTGCACCAGCGATAAGTGATGCTTTACAAGATATATTTCAAGAGTACTCAAATGTTCCAGAAACGTTTAAAAGTATAACAGCTGATAACGGATCCGAATTCAGCGAACTTAGCGAGCAAGGAGAAGGAATGGGAATAGATGTTTATTTTGCGCATCCATATGCCTCTTGGGAAAGAGGGACAAATGAGCGTCATAATGGGCTGCTCAGACGCTTTATAAAGAAAGGTCAACCGATTCATGCATACTCCGACCAGCACATTGCAGAAGTTGCCAATTGGATGAATACATTCCCCCGGAAAATCTTACATTACGAGACGCCGGAGGAAAATTTCGCGCACTTTGTTGATTGTGTGGCCTAGGCCACACAATCAACAAAGTGACATAAAAACCTTATATAGTGGTTTCACATAAAGTGTTGCATTTAATATTGCAATTTAAGAAACTTTTTCTCTTCATCCCATCAAGATGTAAAAAAGATTTTCGCAGATTGATTAAAGATTCTTCAAATGGATATTTACAAAAAATTTACCTACCTTTCATCTAGGACTAACAATAAGAGGATATATTATAAGTGTAAGGCGAATTCGAGAGGGAGAGGTGCTTCAATGTTAAAAAGAATTTTTAATCTATTTAAAGAAGAAGAGCCAATTTATGAATTACCTCGGGAATTAGAAAAGGTAGATGACGACGAATTAGAGGAATACGAACCAGAAGATAGAGATTATTTTTATTAGTCCTGATTAGGGCTATTTTTATTTTTGTTTAAATTAAAGGATATTCTTCTTGTAGCTGAGAGTATTAGAAAGGAGGGATTTTATTGGAATTTACTCATCCGTATTCAACATGAATCGATTTTAGTTCTAATGCTTTCATATGCTATATGTGACATGTTACGGATAAAGGAAAAAATGTTCTCCTCATTAATTGATATTGGTTAGAAGCGTAGCAGTTTCGAAAAAGTTAGGGGAGTGATAACCTCTTGTAAAAACGTCGTGATGAGGATGGATTATTTATCGTTACGGGCCCAGCTAAGAGATATAGGAGCTATAGCTGGGTCCAGGTATAAGGAGCCAAATGTTTTGTTATGTGCTTAAAAATAAATGTTTTCGAATTACTATCTTTCACTCAAGGTCAAAATCAATAATCTGTAAATGGCAAATAACCCAATATAACCTCCAGTTATCAAAAAAAGAGGGTTAAGGAAAACACTATGAATCGCTGTCATAAACACAGTGTTATCAATGAGGATTTGACGAATTGCTAGTGCAGCAATATCCCCAAAGATAATTGCTGATAGAAGAGCAATAGCATTAAAAACGATTTGGATGGTCTTACTCTTATTTTTTAGATTAAGCATAAGAGTTGGGAAGATAATCGATGCAGCTAATATAATGATCAAAATGTCACTCCTTTAATTAACATCGGAGTTTAAACCAATTGCGACTATTCAAACTGTTGCTGAGTAGTTTCTGCCCAATCTGAAAATGAGCCGGTACCATTGCAACTAGGACAAGTAGGATCAATATATGCATTTGTGATAAAAAAACCTCTTCCAGAACAGTCTGGGCAGGTCCCCTTGTCACGATTGGTATTGATCTTCTTTTCAGTTTGAACAGCGTTCCAATCAGATATTTTGTTAGTTATTTTGTTGAAAATCTCCATGTCCATTCACCTCAAAATTTATTATGAGGAATTAGAAGGAATATTATTCATTCGTTTCGATTTTGTTTTAATTTTCAATCAAATGACACATAGAAAGTGTGGAGATAAAGGGATGATCAAAAAAGTGTTGGCTTGTGACCTTTACGAAAAGACCGAACACCAGGCAAGTAAATAAGCAAGGGATTCCGATTAGAGGATAGTAGATATAAAATAGGACACGAGATTAGTGGAGTTTATAAAGAATGTAAAACGGGTGGATTTTATGGAGAAAATAAAAGCAGTTAATACAGATTCCGAACAAGCAGGGGAGTAATTATTCACCTCGCAGAATAGTCTTGGCAAAAGAATCATCAGAAGTTAGTCTGTATGTGCCCAGCACTACAAAATTAGTCTGGACCAAACCTTCATGAATTAAATCTATAATGGATTGATTTACGATAGATAAATCTTCTTTTTGGAGCTGATCAGCTATTTGTTTCGGTGTTTGCCATTCAGTGTTTAGCGCGAGTAATACAGACTGTTGAATTGGGGTCAAATTCATAACGAATGCGTCCTTGTTTTATATGCACATCATATATTAAAAAGGATATCTTATTTTATAAATATGTCCGATTCAGAACAAGATGTAAAGGGGAAAGTAATCTAAATGAGATTGTCCCCACAATAAAACTTCCATCACAAAAGTTAAAATCGGATCTTTTCCTATTTGCTTTCAAGCTGATCAAGACGCTTTTCTAACTAAAAAATCCCAATTTATTTTAGATAGTCAAGGAATAACTCTTTGTCTATTCTACCTTTTTTCTTATTTAGTTCATGGCAAGCACCATAAGTAAGAACATTTAGATACCAATTAAGTTTAATACTATCGGCACGCATATCCCACCCATTTACATACTTGTTATCTTTAGATTCCAATACTAATGTTATACGTCGTCCTTCCTGCCAATCTGCCCCCCCCATTGTACAAACTCTTTCTTTACCTGGAGTAACATTGGACCAATAATCGAAGAGTTACCGGTTGATCCATCTTCTTCCATTCTACGACACGCCATTGTGAAAATTGGCACCATGGAGACCCCTTTACAATTAGTCGAGACAGTAGACAGCGAAGGGAATAAGATTTCCATTATCTGCAATGATGCAAAAGTCAAGGCGGAAGAGATCGGTGATCTTTTTCGGAACCGGTGGCAGATTGAATTATTTTTCAAATGGATCAAACAACATCTTGTCCTGAAGACGGTTATACGGAAAAGGAAAAAATGCGGTCTATAATCAGGTTTATATTGCGATGATTACCTACTGTTTAACGTTACTCATGAAGAAGAAAATAGGCTACAAAGGCACATTGCTTGAAATGCTAGACGGTATTAGTGATTATTGGTCAAAGCCTATGATTGAGCTTATTTCAAAGTTATGTAAAGAACCAGAGCGATCTTCTAATGGTCGACGAAGGCTTGAACATCAGCGGATTTTTGAAGAAACTCTCGCACAATATGAAGCTGGGGATATTTTCCATTTGGAGGACCTCACTTACGATCCAATCATTTGAGTCCATGTACGTCTCCCATTCAGTTGATTGGGGTGGAAGTCGGC
>NZ_JADIJK010000037.1 GCF_017355205.1 Bacillus sp. SD088 | reverse complement strand
TTTTATACACACGAGCCAACTATTCCCATTTCTGCAGTAACTCTTCTGCACCAGCACTCAATTCTTCATAGGCCTTTTCTGGAATCAAGTCATCTTCCTTCTGTTGATCGAGTAAACCAAGCAAACTTTTCGTATGTTTGACAATTTTCTTCGCTTCCTCTTTATCTTCATATTGCTGCAACGCTGTTAGATGAACTTGGAGTGCTCGATAAGCCCGCTCAGATGGATACTCATCTTCATAGTTTGCTAAGATTGAAAATAGCTTAGCAACTGTTGCTGGTTCTTCTTCTCCGTCCTCTCCATCATCATCTTCCCCATCTGATGGTTCCAGTGTCAGATTAGGATTTGTTAAATCCAACTTATACATCATTTGGTTATAATTATAACGCGGGATTGGTTCATGATCAGTGAACGTATTCGTATAAGTACCCTCGAAAAAGATCGTGCGTCCACCATCCTTATCAAAGAATTCGTCATGTGCCACATTATAGAATGTATAGTTATTATGTGTCACAATTTTTTTAGCTGTCTCCCACGGTCCCTGTGGGGCTGATGCTTCTGTGTACCAAACTTCCCCAAGAACGGAAGGGTCCCCTCCAGTCTGCTGTCCGATCATCACATACTTATTTCGATATTCATTCCATTCAACAGAGCTAGATGTAATTCTGATATCCTCGCCTGTATCCACGTTCTTAAGCTGGAAATAGTGTGGATCATCTGATTTGATTAGTCCAAGATCGATCAACTCTTTTTCTTGATCTGGCTTTAGTGGAGCTGTGTTTAATTTCCAGTCCCATACCAAATTTCCGTCTTCATCACGTTCTAATGATGTGTTTTCTCCATCAAAAGTCGTTCCAGGTGTGAGGCAAGTGAAAGATTCATACTGTTCATGATCCTGAATGGCTTCAAACGTTGCCGGTACCCTTAAATTCGGCATATTATGTTCAGTAAACACCCAATACCCTTCCCCATCTTCTTCATAATAGCTTGCCTGTCCACCCGGGTGACGCCAGTCCTCCTTGTCCGGGAATTCGACCAACTGCTCAAATTCTTCCTTTTCATCATTGAAAACAAGAATACCAAAGGCACTCAAAGGTGTATGTGTGCTATAACCTGCAAGTAGCCGTTCCTTTCCATTTTCATCCTCTGCTGTCATTAGGCCGAATACCCAAGCAATACCAGCCCCATCAGGTAACGGCGGTACCAAGCTTTTGACAAATCCATCCTCTTGGATAAAATAATCCAGATCGACACCGACTTCAGGATCAAGCCCTCCTCTACTTGGTAGCTCCGAAGTAGCTCCAGTTACGCGGAAGTTCCCCAATGGGTATGCTGGTCTGTCCGTATCTCCCCAAAACCAGTACAGTTTATCCTGATATTCGATCGTCTGAACCGAGTCCGAACCCATCACTTTTCCGTTCAAAAGCGGTTCTTCGATTGGTGGTGTCAGACCAAGCAGGACGCTATCCTGATAAATACCTTGACCGGTGACTCGATATAGTCGCTCAGCGATATTCACTCGATCCATCTCGATCGTGATGCTTCCACCCGGTTTTGTGTCGACCGCTTGACCGCGGTTTCCAAAACCATCTTCGGGAAACTCATACCCATGACTGGATAAATGGAAAAAGACTTCTTGATCCATAAGACCTGGTTCATTAAAGGCGACATAGCCAGCACTGTCTGTATAGTAGAGAATGTTATTCGTCGTCCTCAGCTCTACAGCCGGAATGCCTCTCCCTGTCTCCGCATCAATGACTTGAATCTTGAAAGGTTCCTGATTATACGAAGGCTTCGAAGCCTCCGCTTTCGCGGGGGGAGCAGATATCGATTTAAAGTTAAGAGACATGATTACCACCAATACCACCAATGCTACTAGTAACAACTTACTTCGCTTTCTCTGCATGATTCTTGACATCCATTAACCTCTCCTTGATCTTTAAGTTAATCCTTTTCTAAATCGTCCAGGCTACCTTTAGTTGCCACATTTACCTATCGGTTATTCATTCGCCTGCTTCCATCGCTTCCTTTATTTTCCCGGAAGATTCTTCTTCCAATTCCCTTATGATCGTATTGATGTCCTTATCTTGTTCAATCATTTTTTCGATAGCCGTATCCACATCCACATAGTTGTCCCATTGACTTATTGTATCTTCATATACCGCGGGCTCTTGGGCAAAGAAAGCTTCACGGTTTTTCCCTTCAAGGCCAGGAGCATTGATCGCATAATTTTGGTGGATTTCAGGATCCGCCAAAATAGATCCCATGACTCCACTTTCTGTAACCTCCAACTGATGTTTTTGAGATACATAGGCTTCCAACACTTTAAATGCCTCATCTTTATGCTCACTATAATTCGTAATGATCATTGACCAAAACCCTCGATACGGACCTTGATCAGGGCTGCCTTCCCATATTGGAACTGGAACCATTTCAAGAGATTCTAGAAAATTCTGATCTTCAACACTATCAAGATAGGCATCTTGCGCAATAAACATCGCAGCTTTTCCTTCAGCAAACCAATCGCCTTCCCACTCCGCATCGTGGATCCCTTGAAAACTATAATATTCTGCCATTAAGTCGAAGTATTTCCTAAGCGGAGGATTATCTTGAATGTTCACTTCCCCTGTTTCCGGATCCGTCATATTCGTGGCCAGTTCATCCAACGGCCAAGTACCCGGGCCGAAGCCAGCAAAAGGTCCATGAGTCATGCCAACGTACTGTGTACCATTTTTCTCGCCTGTCATTTTTGCGGCTAGATTAATTGCCTCATCCCATGTCATAGCTGTATTCTGATCCGGGTAATCTTGCCCAAACAAGTCGAATACAGCTTTATTATAGTAGAGTGCAAAAAAAGGCCGATTATCTGGAAATGCCACAATCTTTCCCTCATCTGTTAACGAGCGAACATTCTTCATTAAGGAAGAGTTGAGAGAATCAAGATCAAAATTGTGTTGTTCTATTAATTCATCCAGTGGTTCAATCACTTCAAGTTCCTTCATCGGTTCAATTGGACCGATAATAATATCTGGTTTATTACCTTTTGCAAATATTTCCTGAAGTGACTCCACCGTATTTTCATAAGGAATCCGTTCTAGCTTAATATTCTTGAGATCTTTCTCTAATGAACCCACCCTTTCCTCCCATGTATCTCCATCGAAAAGATAGGCGATTTTAATCGTCACCGACTTTTCAACCTCCGGGTCATTCCCTTCATTTCCTGCATTTTGAGATTGGCAGCCACTAAATATGCCCGCTAATATGATCACTAATGAAGTAAGACAATAACTTTTAAATCTTTTCATTCCTATTCCTCCGCCTAGTCTGTGTGTTTTAGATTTACTTTCGCTCACACTCATATGAGGGAAACCTACTTCACACAATATTAAGATAATAAAAACAATAGGTCTTCGTGTAAGAATAAACTATGAATCTATTTTACCAATAAACTTTACGAACTCAGTTTTCATCACCTCCCCATGAATCGCTAAAACTTGCCTAGTCACCTGTTGCAAAGTTTCTTTACATTTGTGATATACTCGAATGGAACTGTTAGCGATTACATTTCCTTGGATAAATAGATTATTCACTTCCAATATAGATAGAATTCGTTTTTAATGTTATACTATGTTCATTAGAAAGGTATACATACACATTATTATAAAAGAAAATAAAAATCAAGCTTTATTTTACCTTTAATGTTAATAAATAAACAACACATTTGAGATTCATCAACTATGAAAGGAAGTTAAAATATGAAGGAGTCAAAGTTCTCTGTTCCAAAGTATCAAATGGTAAGAGATTATATACTTAGCATGATTCAAAATAAAGAGTTATCCGCTCATGCACGTATACCAAGCGAGAAGGATTTTATCGAAAAACTCGGCGTCAGCTCCATTACAGTTAGAAGAGCCTTAGCTGAGTTAGTGGATGAAGGTATAATTTACCGTGTTAAAGGAAAGGGCAGCTTTATTTCCGAACAAAAACAAAAAGATCAAACAAGATCAAAATTAATTACATTTGTATTATCTGGAAAGGACATGTACGACAACTCCTATATGCGAATTATGAAAGGGATTCAATCCTATCTTTCCAAGCATGGTTATAAGTTAATCATCGAGTTCATTGAAAATGATATTGATCGAGAAAAGGATCTAGTAAAAAAATTAATTCAAACAGATTGCGAAGGATTATTAATTTATTCCTCAGATCCAGAAGCTGCTAAAGAGTATCTAACAGACATTCAATCAAAGAGAATCCCGATTGTGTTATTAGATCGATTTCCAATGGGAATCCCCTTACCTTGTATTGCTTGTAATAATTATGACGGGGGATTTGAGGCGGTGAATCATCTAATTGATTTAGGTCACTCAAAAATCGGTTTTTGTGCTTATGATTTCTTTTTAAACTCAGAAAAAGAACGATATCTTGGTTACCAGCACGCTCTGTTAAACGCTAACCTGCCGAGTGATCCCACTATTTTCTTTTCACAATCAAAGCTAGATTACAATGAACTCGTAACTACGATTAAAAAAGGGAATCTAACTGCTTTATTCTGTGTAAATGACCGCATGGCCCTTGAAGTTATGGAGCAATTGATAAAAATGGGTATAAAGATCCCAGAAGATCTTTCCATTATCGGTTTTGATGATTTCGAAAGTTCTAGATACGCTAAAGTACCTCTAACTACAGTCCAGCAACATTTTGATACACTAGGCTATGAAGCAGCTAAATTATTGTTAGAAATCCGCAAAAAAGCGCAAATTGAACCTAAAAAGGTTTTATTGCCCACTAATCTTGTTATTCGTGATTCAACAGCCGCACCAAGCTAACGATAAAATAAACGGAGCTACATACCCGCAGCTCCGTTTATCTTGATCCTATTCTATTTCTTTATTATCTCATGTACATCCCTTACCGCGTAACCACACAATCCAGTGCAGATCATCCTCTATTGCGGACAAGCTTTTAACCAATCCTACTCACGATTTATTTCGTGCCTTCTTTTCATCCACCAACTAAAAATAAGAGTGCCAATAATAATGCAACTATTAATGACCAGTGTTATGCAGACGAGTTGGAACTCGACTGTCTTTGGCTCCGTTAGGAAAATTAACAGACCGCTGAAAACCGCAAAAATGACAGCAAAATGAAAAATTAATTTGAAGAAGCTGTTAAGTGCCATTTCGGAATCCTCTCTGCATAGTGGCATGCCACTACCCCATGTTTGACCTTGCGCAATGGTGGTAATTCTTCACTACAATATTCCGTTGCATAAGGACAACGCGGATGAAAAGAGCAGCCGCCAGGTGGATTGACAAGACTTGGCACCTCTAATCCTTTTAATGGCAATTCATTTTTTTCCTTCGCGATTTTCGGATCAGGAATCGGTACTGCTGTTAACAATGCCTGCAAATAAGGATGCTGAGGATTATCCATCATTTCTCCAACAGAACTTAACTCGACAATTCTCCCTAAATACATAGCAGCTAGACGACCATTTTGAGCAATAAATCGAGCAGTTGCTAAATCGTGAGTGATATAAATAAAAGCAATATTTAGCTTTTTATTTAATGATGTCATTAAATTTAGAATAGAGAGACGTAACGAAACATCTACCATTGATACAGGTTCATCCGCAACAATCACTTCAGGATCAAGTGAAATCGCCCTTGCCATTAATACCCGTTGGCGTTGACCTCCACTCAATTGATGAGGAAATTTTCCTAGGAATTGCTCTGCTGGTTTTAGTCCAACAGTTTCAAGTAGCTCAATTATTTTTGTGCGGATGCCTTGTCTTCCCTTCGCTATCTTATGACGAATAATTGGGGCTGCCAAGGATTGTTGGATCGTTTTTGCCGGATTCAGAGCAGCATAGGAATCTTGTTGTACAAGTTGAACACTCATTCGATACTGTTTCTGTTTCTTCCCGCCTAATTTACTAACATCATTTTCTTTATAATAATAGTTCCCGCCTGTTGGCTGGTACAACCCAGCAATAACTTTTCCAAGCGTTGTTTTGCCACAGCCGCTTTCCCCTACAATCGCCATAATTTCTCCAGGGTATAAGGACATACTGACATTCGACAGCGCTTTAATGGTTGTATTTTTCGCTTCTTTATCTTTGTTCGGGAAATGCATGGACACATTATCTAATTTCAACAATGGATTCATTTTGTTCCTACAGCCTCCTTTTCCTTGTCAGTAAATAAATGACAAGCAGGACGATAACCGTCCTTCAATAACTCTAATTCTGGTTCCACTGTTTTACAATGACTCATTACATATTCACATCGCGGGTGAAAAGGACAACCCTTTGGCAAATTAAGTAGATTAGGTGAAGCTCCCGGAATAGGCTTTATCGTTTCTAAGTCGTGAATAAGTGAAGGAACCGCTCGCAGCAATCCCTCCGTATAAGGATGCTTCGGATGTTCAAAAATGGTATAAATTTCATCAAATTCAACAATCTTTCCTGCATACATGACACCAAGATAATCAGCTACCTTTGCCACAACAGCGATATCATGTGAAAGCAAAAGCAATGTAATGCCCAAGTCACGATTGATTTGTTCGAGAATAGAAAAAATCGAATCTTGTGTAATGACATCTAAAGCCGTTGTTGGTTCATCCAGAATGACTATTTTTGGTTCTAACAACAAACTAAAAGCAATCATGACCCGTTGTTTCATTCCCCCACTTAGTTCATGAGGATACGAACGTAAAACTCGTTTGGGTTCAAGCTTAACATATTCAAGCAATTCGATTGCTCTTTTCTCAATCACTTCATTTTTTGCATCCTTCCGGTGTGCCCTGTATGTTTCAACAAATTGTTCCCCAATTGTTACAACAGGATTTAATGAATTCTGTGCCGCCTGAAATACCATCGATACTTCAGACCAACGGTAATTGAGCAGTTGTTTCTCGGACATCTTCGTCACATCTTGCCCATCAACTTGAATAGAATCCGCTGATATCGTTCCTGGTGCAGAAACCATTCTTAGTAGGGTGGAAGCCAATGTGGACTTCCCGCTTCCACTTTCACCCACAAGAGCTGTTACCTTTCCCTTCGGAATCCGGAGCGAAACATCACGAACCGCTTGAACTGTTCCCTCGCGCATCGGGAAGGACACGTTGACATTTTCAAATTCAATGACTGTTTCCATTTATGCTCCACCCCTTGTTCGAAGTCTTGGGTTCAATGCTTCATCGAGCCCATTTGCAAAGAAGATCGTCCCTAGTTGAAACAAAGCGAGACAAACAATTGGTGACAGAACATAGACATAGCCATTTGGATTGAAAATTCCTCCGGTTTGAGAAATCGCCAGGTTCAGCATTTGTCCCCAATTGGTTGGTGAATAAGGGGCTAATCCTAGCATCATAATCGCTACACTCCCAACAATCGCCCCACGCATAATCATAATGAAATTAATTGCCAAATAGGAGACAATATTGGGCATAATTTCTCTAAAAATGATATGACCTAAGCCTAAATCCATTACTCTGCAAATCACAATAAAATCCCGTTCCTTCAATGAAATTACTTGTGACCGAACAGCCCTTGTCAGTCCCGGCCAGCTCCATGCGCTCAACACAAGCGCAAATGAGAATGGATCTTCAATGGATAAAAAAGCCGCTAGGATGATAAAAACAGGTAAGGAAGGAATGGTCAAAAATAGATTAGTAACCAGCATAATGACCGTATCTAGCTTGCCGCCGACAAGCCCAGAAATCATTCCTAGTACTGCTCCAAAAATCAGCGTCACAACCGCCGCCAGCAGACCGATAAGCAGAACCTCCTGTGAACCGTGAACAATTTGCGACCATACATCCCTGCCGCCGTAATCCGTTCCCAGCCAATGTTCAAAGTTTGGCTGCTGATAGCGATTTTCATAATCCACTTGTGTATCTAATGGAAAAACAACTGGACCGACGGTTGCCATTAAAATGAAAAATACTGTTATGATTAAACCAACACATGAACGTCGGTTCGATATTATAATTCGAAAAAAATCGATCACGCCTTGCATCGTTTCACCCCTATTCCTCAATCTGGATTCTTGGATCCAATTTACTGTATAGTAAATCAGCAATAAAATTAGCAATGATCATCGTAATCGCAATAAACAGCAGGATCCCCTGCATCACAATATAATCACGCTGTTTTGTTGCTTCAGCCATAAAATAACCAATTCCCGGATATTGGAACAGATTTTCTACAAGAATCGCCCCACCAAGCATTCCGCCTAAAAAGACGGCAAGCTGCGTAACCAATGGAATAATGGCATTCTTCTGCACATATTTTCGAACAATCAGCTTCTGCGGCAATCCCCTCGCTTTTGCTGCTTCAATATAGTCATCACCAAGAATACTAACTGCACTCCCTTTCATCATCAATGCCCACTGGCCAATTAACGTCAACACATAAGTAAGGATAGGTAGTGCTCCATAGTAAAAAATACTGCTAATAAAGGCGAGATTAAAACCAGGTGTTAAATAGAAATCATATGCCCCGTTTATTGGAAACCATCCTAATCCATAAGAAAATACGATTAAGAGAAGTATCGCTAAGATGAAATCAGGAACTGCATTCGTCACAACCGAGTATATGGAAATAACAGGATCAATCCATGATTTTCGGTTGTACGCCATCTTTACTCCTAAATAGATGCCAATAATAAAGCTAATAACCAAGGCAATGCTAGATACAAACAGGGTCCACGGTAAAGCATTAGCAATAATATCATTGACACGCAGCCCCTGATGTACCATGCTATAACCGAGGTTTCCTTGTAACAAATTGCCGACATAGCGGGTAAACTGCTGGATAATCGGTTCATTTGGATCATAATTAATCATATTCGCAACACGCGTATAAGCCTCATCAATGGTAATATTGTATTGAATCGCATAATCCCTTGCCCATTGGTCAATCGCATTGCCGGGCGTTAGCCTTAACAGGACAAAAGTAATAACAACAGCAAGGACAATGGTGATTAGTGCGTGGAGAATGCGTTTTAAAAATATCCGTCGTGTCAATGGAAACCCTCCTTATTCTTTCGGTCGGTATTGTCCTTCAATAAATGGCTGAATACCAGAATTGAACCAATTTGTCTTTAGCACCTCACGCATGTCTTCATCTGTTTCTGGTACTGGAATATTGCGATCATATTGTTCAATCTGCGACTCTAGCGGTAATCCATCTAAATGAGCCTGATTTAACCATGTTCCTGTTACATTCTGGAACAAATTGACACCGAACGCTTCTTCGTTATTGACCCATGCCATTCGCGAAAACCATTCCGTATACTCTTCCTCATCCATATATGGAATCTTTTGCATAACTTCTCGCACATCAAATTCAACATCGTCATAACTCTTTAAACGCAAATTAATTTTATCTCGCTTTTCAGGATCTTCATGATCTTCATCATAACGAGGCATATGCATCATCTTCGCAATATTCCCTTCATACACTTCACGAATGGATTGCCAAGGAAACATAAATCCCCAAGCTACATCGACCCAGTCAAGGGACATTTCATAAAGTCCATCATCTTTTGAGACATTATCGAAGTAAACGGTTCCATCGACTGCCATTAAACGGGTCGGAATACCAAAAGCTGTTAATTGTTCAGCCACAATTTGACCAGGCATCAGACCATTTTGCCATGTCGCATTAACACCGATGACAAAATCAGGGCGAACCCCATCTGGATCACGCCAAATGCCTTCCTTGTCACGACTCCAACCCAGATCCTCCAACATTTCCTCGGCTTTTTCCGGATTGTATGAATAGTCGCGCATATCCTTTATAACTTCTGGTTTTATCCAATTCTCCATATCTGATGGTACTAGCCCTGTAATCGATGTTGTTGGTTCCTGCCCATATACATTTCCAACTTCGCGTGCTTTCGATCTGTCAATCGCATACGTAATTGCCTGTCTAAACTCCTTTTGATCAAACGGCGGACGGTCTTGGTTATATAAAATACCAACTGAAGCCGGATCTAGCATTTTAAAATGGACAAGATCCTTATTCGTAGCTAATAATGATTCAAGAATATCCTGCGGTGGGGTACCATCAAAATAATCAATTTGGCCGGAGCGCAATAACGCAAATCCAGCTGCACCTTCAGTCCCAGGATTTTTAATCGTTACCTTGTCAAATTTAATCTCGTCCGCAAGATAATAGTCAGAAAATTTTTCCAGCAACATATCTGAAGATGTTACTCGCTCTATTGTAAAAGGTCCGGTTCCGACTGGCATTTCCGGCCCCGCCACAAGAAAGTCCTGCCAGTTTTTATCTATCTCCTTTTGCAAATCATCGTCAATTTCCAAACCAAACTTCCCTTTTTGGATTAGTTGTTCTTCTTCCGTATAAGGCGATGCCTGTTTGAGTAACTCAGCAGCCCGATCAACATACTTTCCATAAATATGATAAGGAATCGTAGCCTGCTTATCCTGTCCTAATAAAAAGGAAAGGACAGTCTCATTTGCTTGAGGTTCCAACCAGTGAATTCGTAATGTTTTATCATCTACAAGTTCAATTTCTTTCATATACTGGGTGACTTCTGCCCCATTGTTTAATATATAATACGCCCAAATATCTTTACTTGTAAAAGGCTCTCCATCATGCCAGACCGCATCATCGACTAATTTAACTTCTGCATAATCATCATGAAAATCAATTGATTTTGCTAAACGTAAATGTTGCTCATTTGAGATTCGGACATTTTGCACTAATCCCTCAAAAACAAAATTTGTCGCTTCTCCAATCCCACCATTAGCAAAGTTATTCCCTTGGAATAATGGTGGACGCGGCCAACCGCCACTCCACTGTATAACTTTCTCATCCTTATTCGCTCCCGTGGCGCCACAGCCCGAAACAATGATGACCAACAATAAAATCATAGCAATCGCTCGTGCCTTGCGAAGAATAGAACCCAAAATATATGTACCTCCTTTAATCACTTAAATAGATGTTCAACAAGGTGAAGAACTTGTAAATAAAAAGGATTATATAGAGCGTGTTCAAAAAGGCGAACAAAAATATCATTTTTACTGGGCTTCTTGAACATCCTCTTATAGGTTTTAGCTTATGTGATTAACATCTTCATTTCTAGCAATCTACCCAAACACTCCCCTCCTTACTTCGCAAGCTATATTATCCGCTTACATTTTTTATGGACTAAAAAATTGATATATCAATTATGATATATTATCAATATTATATACCCTGACTATGTCAATTTAAACGTTATATGTTTATATGTAATCGTTTCTTTATAAGTATGAAAAAAACTTGAAATATTTCTCCGTTTTTAAAGTTACACCTAAAATTCCTGAGAGATTCCTATAAACCAGCCGGAATTATCAAAGAATTATATTTTATTATTGTTGGAAACTCGTACTGATTTGTGTGTAGAGGAGAATTCGAAGGGTTTCTAACTGTTACATAGGATAAAATGGATATGCATTTATTTTAATTTTTTATTCTCAAAATCAGTATATCAATATATATAATCTTCTATCTCTAACATAAATTTGACAGACATCCGAGTTTCTTTTTCCTACTGTATCATCAAATTAAGCTATCAAACCATACATAAATAAACCATCTTAAAAAATCGATGATCGGAAAATAATGCGGGATGAGATATCGCTTTTGAATATATGCTTCCTTTTTACGGGCCACTAATGAGGCTTCTCATGCTAATAGTAAGCTGCCTCCTAATGTTAGGGTAGGGGGCAGCTCACGAGCCTGCAAAGAAAATCAAGCTCTATCCTTTCATGTTGTTCTTTACACTAGGTAAAGTCATTATCCAAATCTTCTTCTAATAACAAATAGATCGTTATACCATTTATTTGATGCTTGGTAAACCATACAATCAATCGCAACACATTATTAAGAAGTTTGTTTATATTGCTTGGATTGAACGCGGAACATTTCTGCATATCTGCCGTGCGTAGCCAATAATTGCTGGTGTGTACCTTCTTCAATTATTTTGCCATTTTCTAGCATAACAATATGATCCGCCATAACTGTACTTGTTAAGCGGTGCGAAATAAAAACGACGGTTTTTTGTTTTGACAGCTTTGTCATATTATCATTAATATTATATTCAGATATGGGATCTAAAGCTGCAGAAGGTTCATCCAAAATAGCTACCCTACTGTCCTTAGACAATACACGTGCAATTGCTATTTTCTGCATTTCTCCTCCTGAAAACAAAACTCCATCTTCTTCAAATTCTCTTGTTAAGGGCGTTTCTAATCCAGTCGGTAAATGCTGATATTTTTCAGTGAAATCTGCAAAATCAAGTGCCTTCAATATGGAATTCCTATTCTCCTCGGTTACACGATCCATCATGACATTTTCACCCAAAGTGGCGGCAAAAATCTGGAAATCCTGAAAGGCTACTGTAAAGAAATTTCTATATTGCTTCAGATCATAGTCTTTGATATTTATTCCGTTTAGTAATATTTCACCACTATTCACATCATACAATCTTAATAGCAACTTGATTAATGTG
Organism: Bacillus sp. SD088; assembly: GCF_017355205.1. Lineage (GTDB taxonomy): Bacteria > Bacillota > Bacilli > Bacillales > Bacillaceae_C > Lederbergia. The sequence goes on along the minus strand of NZ_JADIJK010000037.1, from coordinate 23,822 downwards.
GTTTTACCCGCCCCATTAAAACCAACAATAGCAAGTGTCTTTTTAGAGTGAATGGTTAAATTGATTTTATTAAGTGTAGGTGTTTCTTCAGCAGGATACTTGAAGGTAACATCTTTAAACTCGAATACAAATTCACTTTCCGGCACATTTTTCGCATTGGCGATCGAATTTATTTTAGGTTGGTAGTCGATAAAGGCCCTCATACTTTCAATATACAAAGTATTTTTGTAAAGGCTATTCATTTGATCCGAAAAGCGTGTTAGCGATAAATACAGACTGACCATCCCAGAATTCACGGCGATAAAATCACTAATTAACATCGTTCCTAGCACGATCAGTTTATAGGAAAAATACAGATAGACAGCAAAGGTGCTGATAAGATATCTTAAAAAAAATACGGGAGCAAACGATAACCATGCGACTTTATGAGCGTATTTTTTTATAATCTGGTTTAGTTCCTCATATGACTCATTATAAAACTCGATAAATTTAGTATAAATATTTGTTAATCTTATATCTTTGGCACTGTCTTTTAAGTAAAACATGCGCACAATATAATTTCGCTTTTTTTCACTATTCATCGTCTCTTTTTTATATGTAAGCACGATCTTTTCTTTTTTCGCTGTGATCACCATTGTTATGATGACAGCTAGCAGGATGATGATCCCCATACTGGCATCGATCGAGATGACAATGCCAATAATGCCGGTAAGTTGAAAGATATACCTAAAAAACTCACCTATCGATTTTATCGCATCCAAAATAAATTCCCCAGAATTATGGGTCGCCCAAATATATTCATTATAAAAGTTGGCATCATCGTAGCATGATAAGTCAAAAGTTTTCGCTTTATTATACAAAAAAGCTTCAAGGCCTTGAATCAGTTTCTGCGAATATACTGGTTTGATATAGTTCTCTATAACAATTTCAAACGCCCGCAGGAATAGTATCGTTAAGCCGCCTAACAGTAACAATATGAGTATTTCATTAAAACTGCTTCCCTCTTCTATTCTCCTAACAAGACTTCTAATAAAGATCATCGTTGTAAAAACCTGTAAAAAGGCAAATGCTAAAGAGCCAACAATTACAGACCAAAGTAGAATCGGAGAAAACTTTACTATTAATCTCATTAAAAAGAGATTGTTTTTGAGGATCATCTTTAAAGATACTTTCATGAGCTTTCACCTCCTCTAAAATGCATAATCATATTTTTCTGCTTGCTTTTTATACATATTTGCATATTTTCCATTTCTTTTTACTAATTCATCATGGGTTCCTTGCTCAGTTATCTTTCCATGCTCAAACAAATAAATTCTGTCAGCCTTTAAAGTCGCCGATAACCGATGGGAGATAAAAATAACCGTTTTATCTGCAGCAGCATTCAGCATCAATTCATTTATTTTTGCTTCAGATAATGGATCCAATGCACTTGATGGCTCATCAAAAATGAAGACATCACTCTTTTTGAAGATAGAACGTGCAATTGCCAGTTTTTGACTTTCTCCTCCAGATGGGACAAAACCCTTTTCATCAAATTCTTTCGTTACGATTGTCTGAATCCCATTGGGTAATGTTTGAATGCGCTTTCACATATCACTTTCGTTAAGGCATGATTTATTTCTGAAATATCCTGATCCCTTACATTCTCTATGGTAATATTTTCACCTACACTCAATGCGTATAAGGTAAAATCTTGAAAAACGACGGAGAAAATATCTCTGTATTTTTTCTGATCATAATGATGAACATGCTCTCGATTATATAAAATCTCACCAGCAGTCGGTTCATATAAGTTTAATAAAAGCTTTACAAAGGTAGATTTGCCCGCTCCATTATGACCAACAATAGCGATCTTCTCCCCCTTCTTAATGGTCATATTCATATCCTCTAGCACATTCACTTGCTGATCATAGGAAAAATCCACATGGCTAAATTCAAACAGTGTTTGCGTCCTATCCGGTATTTTCCCGACCCTTTTTTGGCCCGCTTTCGATTGTGTATTCATGAATCCTCTAAAATTGTCTATAAAGAGACTAAATTGCTCAAACTTCAAAGTTGTTCGAATCAACTCGTGAATACGCCAGCCCATTCCAGACACAGCATTTAATATAATTAAATAGTCACCAATCATCAGGGTTTTACTTTCAACAACCCGATAGGTGATATAAATAAGAATCCCAATATACACGAAGCCCTCAGTAATATAATCAAGAAAAAAAGTATAGATTGTTCCTTTTTTACCATATTTTTTCTCATTATCAACCACTTTGTCCATGTTTTGATGATATGTATTGATTAAACGATTAAATATATTAGAAAGGCGGATATCTTTCGCATATTTACTAAGATACATGACGCGATTAACATAAGCCGTTTTTCGAGTGGGATTGAGATTATTCATATACAGATCGTAATAACATTTATTCTTTTTTCTTCCGATGATAAGACTAGGGATTAGTGGCAAGGCGACAAACCAAAGAATATTGATATCAATGCTAATAATGGTTGTGAGCAAAATAATAACCGTAATCAAAGTACCGATGTATTGAGCTACTGTTTTAGATAAAGTGATCGCTCTATTTTGTGCTTCCTCCAAGGTGAGGATGTATTGATCATAAAATTTAGGATCATCATATTTCTCTATATCAAGTTCTACCGCATGCTGATAAACATTTCTAGTAAAGTATTTTTGAATAGCAGCGTTATCATACATTAAAAATACATCTGTAAACCATGATTGAAAAAACAAAGCAATACAAGTTATGAGCACAATCATACCTATAAAAATAGCAATATACATAAAGGAAGATCCATTTTGTGAAGCGTTTACAATACTTCCGAATAAAATAACGTAGATAAGCGTTTGAACGACCCCTTTGGAAGTATAAAATAAACTCTCCAAAAATAAACGCCATTTAGAGGCTTTACATAACAGTTTTAACATATACAAATTATTATCCAGTACCTGCTTTACTGTGCTTTTTTTTGTCAATTACCGCACCTTCTTTAATAAGGGGTCAAATCTTTTAATAGATACCTAATCATTATTTGAATCTTCTCATAATCTTAGCATACATGGTAAACTTGAAACAAGCGGAACCGATTTAAAAATCAGCTCCGCTTATTCATGTAGGATTATTTTTCTTCATTTTCAAGTTGTTTCATATATTGAACATATTGAGGAATCGCTATTTCAGGTTCCTCGATCTCAGGACACCATACTTTCTCCCATTCAAGTGTATAGTAGCCCTTATACTCTTGTTCAGCTAGTAAATCAAAGATCCGCTTTAAAGGAATATCGCCTTCTCCCATTAAACAAAGTTGATATCCTCGAGCAGTCGCTTCTTTTAAATATGAATCTTTCCAATGCGTATACTGAATCCTGTCGCCAAGCTTGTCCCATGTCTTTTCAGGCTCCTCACCCTTTGTTCGATACGGGTGATGAACATCCCATAAAACCTGTAAATACTTAGAATTAGTTTGGTTTAATACATCTAAAACGTTTTCACATTTTGTCCAGTCATCATGCGTTTCCAGGATTAAAGTGACTTCATACTGTTCAGCTATTGGAAGCAACTGGTCTAAATTATTTTTTACAATTTGAACAGCTTCCGCTCGTGCTGTATCTCCAATCCCTCCTCCAAAGACGCGGATATAGGGGGTGTTAAATTCTTGACATAAGCGACCATATTGCCTTAATTCTTCCTTGTAACCCTCCAATTCATTATTCGAAGTTGTAAACAAACGAATGGAACTGGAGAAACATGGAATCTCAAGATCTGCTTCATTAAATTTTCTCTTTGTTGTTTCGATTTCACTGGAGAATTCCGGTAATGTATAGATTTCCATCTCTCCTAGATACCCTCTAAAATCCACTCCATCATAATCATACTCCACAGCCTTTGAAATAATCGTATCCATATTCCAATTGGGACAGCCTAGCGTTGTAAATGCGAGTTTCATTGATTTCCTCCTTGTTTGTGAATATAGAACACTTCAAATTCACGGATTTAGATTATTCTTTTATAGATCCAATCATAACACCTTTAACAAAGTATTTCTGCAAGAATGGATATAGAAAAAGAATTGGTAATGTAGCTACTATAATCGTAGCATATTTAACCGTTTCTCCTATAGGATAACGATCTCCTCCTCCAACACCGGTAATAAAGTTATCAGTGCTATTCTCAATGAGGATCTCGCGAAGAACTAACTGGAGTGGCCATAAGTCATTATTGCGTAAATAAATCATCGCATCAAAATAGGCATTCCAATGTCCAACACCATAGAACAACACCATAACCGCAATAACTGGAAGCGACAGTGGTAAAATAATTTTAAACAAAATCGTCCAATCATTTGCTCCATCGATCCGTGCGGACTCTTCCAAACTATCTGGTATTCCCTTAAAAGACGTTCTCATAATAATTAAGTTCCAGACACTAACGGCATTCGGAATAATCAACGCCCATCTTGTATCAATCATTCCTAGTTGACCAATTAATAGGTATGTAGGAATCAATCCCCCACTAAAAAACATCGTAAATGTGATAAACATCATGATTGGTTTGGTTAACATCGCATTTTTCCTTGATAAAGCATATGCAGCTATACTTGTTAGGAAAATATTAATAGCTGTCCCCGCAACCACATAAAAAATCGTATTTAAATAACCAACGATGATCATTGGATTTTGAAAAACCAGTTCATAGGCTTTAAAAGTAAGGCCTAGTGGGAAATACAGTATCCCTCTATTCTTTGCCAACAATCCTGGATCACTTAATGAAGAAAATAAAACATATAAAAAGGGATAGAGAGTGGCAAAAACGAGAATAAGCATAAACAGCACATTTAGAAAGTCAAAAGTCCTTTCTCCCAAACTCGCTTTTATTTTCATACAATCAACTCCTTACCAAAGACTTGTCTCACTGACTTTTGCACTAATACGATTCGCCAAAACTAATAGAGTTAAATTGATAATGGCGTTAAATAATCCGACTGCAGCACTAAAGCTGAAATTGGCTTCCAAAATCCCCTTACGATACACATAGGTTGAAATCACATCTGCCGTGTCATAGGTTAAGGGATTATACATTAAAATAATTTTTTCAAATCCGACACTCATCATTGAACCGATCTGAAGAATGAGGAGAATAATGATGATTGGCGCAATACCCGGAATAGTAACATGTAGGGCTTGTTTAAAACGATTCGCCCCATCAATTTTCGCTGCTTCATATAGCTCAGAATTAATATTTGACATCGCGGCTAAATAAATAATTGATCCCCAACCGATACTTTGCCAAATCCCTGAGCCAATATAAAGTGTCCGAAACCATTCAGGTTTTTGTAAAAACGAAATGGGCTCTACACCAAAAATGGAGAGTAGTTGATTAATTAAACCATTTTGCGTGGTGAAATCCACTAACATTCCAACCACTACCACAACAGAAATAAAATGTGGTAAATAGCTGATTGTTTGTACAACTCGTTTAAACCAAATCCGTCTCAATTCATTTAATAATAAGGCTAGTAAAATAGGGGCTGGAAAAGCCAGTAATAGCTCATAAATATTAATAAGAAAAGTATTCCGGATTAACCGCCAAAAATAATAGCCCTTAAAAAAATCTAGAAAATGTTTAAAACCAACCCATTCACTTCCCCATATTCCCTCTGTCAAACTAAAATCTTTAAATGCAATTTGGACTCCGTACATCGGACCATAATGGAAAATAAGATAATAAATTACAACAGGTAAAACCATAATATAAATATACTTATTTCTTTTTAAATCTTTGACTAGTCGCCGTCCAAACCGTTCTTTTTTAAAGAGGATCTCAGGCTCTTTTTTTATTTTTGTATTCTGTCTGACTGTCTCCATGTAGTCATCCCTCCGTTTCGACTGTATGTATATACATCAGGATCATGATAAGGGGCTGTCTTATGTGCGAAAATCGCCAAAAAGGCTCCCTTGCCTCAAGGGTAGCTTCAGCCTCCTCGCTTCGCTCCGGGGTCTTCAGCTAATGCTATTCCTGCTGGCGTGTCGCCGTTTTTGGCGATTTTCTTAGTGTTTATTCACAAACAAAGAAGAAGGATCCATTCATTTCTCGGTTCGTTTTTCTGTGTGAAAACTTATTGGACAGCTCCTTACTACAATTATTAACGATCATTATATCGTTCTAATGCACCTTGTTGAATTTCAGTCGCTCTTTCAATTCCCATCGACTGGATCGTTTCAACAAATTTATCAAATTGATCAAGTGATTCTTCACCCATAATAAATTTATTAATCATTTCAGATTTATACGTATTAATATCATTCATAATCGAGGCATACTCAGAGCTTTCTTCTTGTGTAGGACTAACAATCGGCATCGTTCTTTCATTTGTCCCTTTTTTCCAGTTTTCTAACGCCTCTAGTTGTTCTGGTAAATTATTGTATTGCTCTGCATATTCTTTCGCTTGAATGAACGGTCCACTCCATCCTACAGGAACGTATACAGCTAAGCCTTCTGACATGGATTTTCCATCAGGATTATTGGTTACCACTTCTGTGTATGTCGGGTACCCATCAACCATTTCAAAGCTTTCTCCCTCAATACCAAAGTTGAACAATTCAAATCCTTCTTCTCCATACTTATAATCAAGCCATTCCACTGTTTCTTCAATATTTTCATTGTCCGTGCTAATAGCTGCACCGACGCCGTTATAGTTGGACTCACCTAAATTGAAAATCGGTTCTTCGCCTTTTTTAAGTACAGGATAAGGGGCACCTGTTAGAGAAAAATCATCATCATCTTTTTTCAATTGCATATACCGTAAAATACTGCTACCTGAATAGCCCATCAACGCACCAAGCTGGTCATTTGTTACCTTTGCATCTTTTAGCTTGTCATCTGTTGCCACATATTCCTTGTCAATCAGTCCTTCTTTATACCAATCATGCATTAACGCTAAAAACTCTTTATATTCCGGTTGAATGGGGCCATATTGGACTTTATTATCTACATGGTAAAAACCATTTGTAATTCCATATGCACCAACAAAAGCATTTGATGTAATCGCATCCTTATCAATTAATAAAGGAATTTCATCTGCTTCTCCATTTCCATTCGGATCATCTTCTTTAAAAGCAGTTAATACTGTATGCCATTCATCAATTGTTTCCGGTATCTCTAAATCAAGCTTTTCTAACCAATCTTTGCGAATAACAGGACCAAAAAAAGTTAGATTTAATTCATCTTGTCGTAGGAAAGGGAATGAATAGATACTCCCCTCATCAGTAGAGACCATTTTTTTCCATTCTGGATTTTCATCTAAAATCTTTTTAAGATTTGGAGCATGTTCATCAATATAATCATTTAAACGAACAATTTTTCCATCCTTTATATACTTCTCAGGGCCACCAGGTACTGAAGTCCAAATTCGTTCAATCACATCTGGTAACTTTCCAGATGTCATCATTAGATTAAATTGTTGATCTTCCTCACCTGAAGCAGGATGTTCAAAGTCCACTTTAACGTCTGTTATTTCTTCTAATTTCTTATAAGCCCCCATCTCATTATAATTTTTAAGGGTGTCTGGGCGATTATTGGACACCCAATAAGATAATGAAAGTGATCCATCATCAGCTTTTCCACCTGAGGCTTTTTCACCTTTCGAAGAATTATTACATCCGGATAAAGCGGTTACAATTACAAGTAAAGAAAAAAAGGCTACTTTCATCTGTCTCTTCCACTGAAACTTATTCATCTACTATTGACCTCCCGAAATAATATTCAATTCAAAAAAGAAGCTCCTTTCCTCCCTTCATTTAGCTTATTTCCCATATTTCCATACCCGCTCATGTTTGTTAATCACGAAAATATAAGATTCACTATACAAACTTAAGAATAGAGACTATCAATATTTAAGATTGACTATCATATATTCTGATAAAGCTTGTATTTCCTTATCATTCTTGAATCCATTGTGGAAAAGACAAGATATTTATTCTTCATTTTCGTTTTGAGCTTTCTTTAAGTTGGCGCGATATTTCCCTGGAGTAATGCCCTCTTGCTTTTTAAATATCCTAATTAATCCAATATCATTTGCATAGCCGATTTGCTTTGCAATTTGTGAAATTGTTAAAGTGGTCTCTTCGAGATATTTTTTAGCAGCTTTAATGCGAATCTTGGCAATAAACTCGGTTAAATTCTCCCCTTGCTGTTTTTTAAAAAAGGAAGAAAGGTATTGTGGGGTTATATTCATCTCCTCTGCAATCGTCGTCAAACTAATCATTGGGTCCGTGTAATGATGATGTATATAGTCAATAATCATTCGTAGCAAGCTTTCACTATGATCAGATCGCTTCTCTTTCATTTCTTCACAAAGTTTTTTGTAAATCATTTTAATCTTTTGATGAATTTCCTCGACCGTCTCGCAGGCAAGTAATTCTTGAACAGGATCTTGTTCTTCACTAAATACATTTCGGTGATTGATTTTCATATCGTTGAGAATTTTCACGTGAGTACTCATCATATTAAAAAACAAACATTTGCCCATAGACATGGAAATTCGCCTATTGAGGAAATTCTCTTTAAACACATTATCAAGAATTCTTTCTACCTGCCCGTAATCAGCGATTTTAATACAATTCATTAACTGCAGTTCAATTTCAGCAGGATAATAATAATCTTGTGCATTTTCATTTGTTTCATTAAAAGAGATAATGCGATTATTTCCTTTAATCATCCGATAATTTAAAGCTTGAACAGCTTCTCGATAAGAATTTACAACCTGATTCAAGCCTGGATAAGAAGTTCCAATGCCGACTGATATGACGATTCCAAATTGATCTTTCAAAATCGTCTTTAGATGCTGTGTGACTGTAGATAGAGAATAAATTTGATCCTTTTTTATAATATTTAAAATTATTGCGAGTCTCTTCTGTCCTAATTCGACAATAAATGCATGATGATTCTCATTCACTAACTCATGGCCTATATTACTAATCATAAATCTTGTGATCGCCCAATCCTTTTCCGTGATTTTATCATCCATCGAATAACTTTCCTCAATATCAACGAGCATGACTAAAAATTCATCACTCAAAAAGGATATTTCCATAAAATCTAATGACTCTTGATTAACCGTTGCTGAATCGACAAACCCGTTTAGTAATCGAACAAAGAAATTTTCCCGTACTTTTGGGGTTTGCGTAGCCAAAGAATCTCTTAATCTTTTTTCTGTATCCCATGAAAAATTTAGACTTTCTTGTATAAGATGATATTCATTTATTTTTACTTCATCTTTTCTATTTACATTTTTTATAATCGATTCTACTAAATTTCTTACTGGAATATAATGATGACGAGCTAATGAATAACAAGCAACAAAACCACCCACCAAACAGATTAACAATAAAATAACCGCTAAGGTTTTCACTGTATTTACTTCTTTCATGACAATATTTTTCGGGATAATAGACACATACTTCCAATTTGTTTCATTAGAAACAATATAAGCCACCATCATATCCTGATTGTTATACTGATACTGTAATGTACCTTCACTTTTATCAAAATTTAGATTTAGCTGTGTGAGCTTTTTATTATTTTTTGCAGTTGTTGTCATCACATTATTGTGTTCATCTAAAATAAATATACTTCCTTGATTAGCCCATTCAAGAGTCTGTAATACATTTTGAATTTTCTGTTCATTTATCATGATCGATAAATATGCTTTCGGTTCTTTCACTTGACCAGGCGGCAGGGGTTGTACATAGCTAATCATTTTTATTGGTGATGACGATACACCTTCTAATAATGTATTAACTGGAAAATATTTCGGTGAATTTTTAACTTGTGTAATCCTGTTTTTCCATTCTGTATAATCCAATTGCTGATCATTGTAGATATTGTTAAAAAAGGTAGATGAATTGGTTTTGATGGTTGGGCTAAGTAAAATATCCCTTTCTGGTATATAAAGGAAGTAATCATAGATAAATGTGTTGGACAGAGGATATCGCTGCATATCTTTCATAAAAGAATAATAGTCACTTATTTTGTATTCGTCCTCGTCTGCGTGCTGACGTAAAATATAACTAAGCTTCGGATGAAAGGATATTTGGGCAGAAAGTGATGTTACTTGCTGAAGTTCATGATCAAGTACATCACTTGCCTGTTTAAGCAATGCTAAATTCGATTGGTTTGTATTATCTTTTAAATTCGTTTCCATTTTTTTATAAAACAGACTCTGAACGAGAATAGGAAATAATAGAACGAGAAGAAAGGACACTAATAATGTCACGAAAACACTTTTGCGATTATACTGCTTTTTCATTAGCTCTCCCCCTATAAATACTAGCAATATAAAAAAAGATACATGACATGATCACCATGTATCTTTCCCGTTTTTAACTGTTTACTTTTACTTTATATGCCTTTAAAAACCTCATGAAATGCTTCCCCCGATTTCTTGGCTAAAGCGTCTGGTGTCTCACTTGGCGGTTCAGGAGATAAAATTTCCTGGGCAACACTACCTTTATAACCGATCTGGGACAATGCCTTTAGGAATACGCTTAAATCAATGACTCCTTCACCTGGATAAAGTCGATCATTATCTAAAGCTTCTTCTACTGGTACATCCTTAGCATCATTAATATGGACATGGGCAATCTGTGAAGGATCCAAAGCTAATAGATCTTCTATTGTTCCACTAGTTGTATACCAATGATAGCTATCTAATAATAGTCCCACATTCGGTTCGCCGATCACATCAATCCAATCTAGCGTTTCTTGCATTGTCCAGACAAAAGGATATTTCCAAGCTGTTCTAAGATGATGAGGACCAACAAATTCTAACCCCAGTTTTATATCATATTCCTTTAATATTTGCGCACATAATCGTAATCTTTTCGTGGCTTGCAGCATAAAATGGGCTGGCTTTTCGTCTGTTGCTGGCAATACAAAGGTGCAGCAACTTTGACAGCCGAATTCTGCTGCTATTTTAGCGTCGGCCAATAATTTTGGCAGCCCTTCCTTAAATTGCTCATCTGTCCCTCTCCATTCTACAGGTAAACCAATGGAACCAATACTGACTTGCTGTTGATCTAAAAAGTCTTTTGCTTCTGCTAGACCTTTGGATTCTACCCAATCAGATAATTCTTTACCAGATGTGTCAATGGCTCCAAATCCATTCTTAGAAGCTAACTCAATCAATTGCTCTATACCTTCTACTTGCCCTAGTCCTGCGCTACTTAACCCCTTAATCATTGCAAAAACCTCCATTTTAAATAAATAGAATCCACATACCTTAAGCTTTTCGACATAATTCCCGAAATTCCTGTATTCTTTTTAAAAAAAGAAGAGGCTGGGACAAAAATGTTTTCACCAAAGAAAAAACCGAACTAGTATAATGCATATCCCCGCTCCGGAAATATACTTTGCTTTCCGCGGGCGGCTGGTGAGCTTCCTCGTGCTACGCACTCCGGGATCTCACCGATGCCTTTCCTCCCGCTGGAGTCTACGTATATTTCCTCCGCTAAGGTAATACATTGTTCGGTTTTAGAGCTTAATTTTTACATTCAATTATTTATTAAGGTATGGGAGCTTATTCTTCAAATATTCAATACTTATTTCAATACTTTCAAGAGGTGTTTTACGAGATTGGTCTTGCTCCACTACCCACCAATCGACATCTGCCTCTTCTCCTAAAGCGAGGACACTCTCTAGATCCACTCCACCAGTGCCTAGCTCAGCAAAGAATTGCTCTTCATCTACAGTCATATCTTTTAAATGGACTAAAGGAGTCCGTCCTTTATAACGTTTGACCCACTCAGCTGGTTGCTCGCCAGCCTTAGTCAGCCAATAAATATCTAGCTCGGTTTGAATATTTTCAGATGGGACATCATCGAAAATCGTTTCTAAAACAGTTCTACCATCTGAAAGCTTTTCTAATTCAAAATCATGGTTGTGGTAACAGAACGTTAATCCTGCTTTTCTACATTCCTCTCCAACCTCACTGAAAAATGTTAGAAGGGATTGGTAGGTTTCTTCATTTCTCTCATCCGGCATTAGGAAAGGGCATACAATATATTTACTCCCTAAAACCTTCTGTTCTTCAATCACTTTTGCCAAGTCATTTTTTAAATCTGTAGCTGGTACATGACTGGACGCAGCTTGCAAACCGACTTCGTCTAAAATTTTTCGTACTTCTTGAACAGGTAAGCCTCCATAGCCTGCAAATTCAACGCCATCATAACCAAGCTCAGCCACTTTCTTTAGAGTTCCAGCAAAGTCTTGTGCACTTTCTTCACGTAAAGAATACATTTGTACAGCAACAGGTATTTTTTTCATAAATATCCTCCTCTTTTTACAATTGAAACGTTTCGATAATTATATTCTAGTAGACTATTGCTTATTATTCAAGTATTTTCATTCTTCCTCCCAAATAAAGTAAAGTTTCAATCAGTGGGGGACTTTCCTCCCCCACTATTTCACTTTATACATGCTTGGCTAGTGCGAGTGAAGCAGCTCCTATGAGGCCTGCGGAATCCCCAAGTTCTCCTGTCACGATAAGTGGCTGTTTTTCATTTATATAATATTTTTTGAATAGCTGCTTGATTGGGTCTGTTAAAAAGTGTCCGGCCGCTGCTGCTCCTCCCCCAATAATAATCACTTCTGGATTTACTAAGTATGTAGCTGATAATAATTTATACCCTAAAGTGGTCGCGACTTCCTTAAAAACTTCGATTGCAACTTGATCGCCTTTTACACTTGCTTCATAAACATCCTTCGAACTAATGTCTCCCGCTAAGTCGTTTAAAAGGGTTGTTTTTCCTGATTGAACCGCTTCCTTTGCTAATCGACTGATGCCACTTGCAGAAGCAATTGTTTCTAAGCACCCTATATTGCCACAATTACATAATGCCGGATTACCAGGCACTGGATCATGGCCAATTTCTCCTGCAAAGTAATCTGCCCCAGGTATCATTTTCCCATCTATCATAATCCCAGCAGCCATTCCCGTTCCTAATGTGATACATATGACATTTTGTAATCCCGCCCCTGCACCGACAGCTGCTTCTCCCCTCGTATAAGTGCGTACATCATTATCAATAAAGGTCGGTACATATAATCTTCTTTTCATCTCTTCCGCAAATGGTACATCCTGATAGCCTAAATTTACAGCATTGATAGCGATACCGCTTTCAGGATTGACAATACCCGGCACTCCAATCCCAACGCACTCAACTTGGTTTTGATAATTATTTTTTTCAATCAGTACTGTTATTTCTTTTGCTAACTCATCGAAAAACTCTTTAGGGTTATTCGTTTTAGCAGGGAAATTCGGTTTTAAAGTAGGTAAAGTTTTCTTTTCCAATAATGTTAAATCTTGATTAAATAGACCAATAACAGTATTTGTTCCTCCTATATCTACTCCTACGATGCCTTTGTCCATGTGATCACTCCTATAAATAACCTATTGTCTCCATTTCTATTATACTATTATTTTCCAATATTTTGTTGATTAACTTTATTATAATAAACAGCTTTTATCATACCTAAGCAATTCCTCGTTCTTTTATATAGTTTTCCATTTTTTGATTTTATTCCCGATCAAATGATTGAATCAATTTCATAATCCCTTTTGTAAAAAACTATTCTGTTCAATATAAATTGAAATAAAGCCTGTAAACACAACGTGAGAGCCTATACACCGTTGATTTCCGTTACAGGCGGACGCTTTCCGGGGGCCCTCCTCGTTCGCTTCTAAGCACGAAGTTCGGCTAGGGGAACGTCCAATTGATCTTCAATTTTCTTTTTCAATTAACCATTGTTCCCGTTCTTCCTTTGATTTGCGATCACGTTTTTTGAGTTCCGTTTTAGGCTTTTCTTCTTTTGGAAGTGCTTGGTCACGGGCTTCAAAGTTTGTGGCATCCATGGCCTTTTTGTGCCTCACAAAAGTCTTAGGGTTTTAAGGGTTTAATTTATGAAATTGATTCGATTAAATAAAAATAGGAATGCTCTACCTAAATAAAGGTGGAAACAAGCTAAATTTTAATTTATCGCTTTTATGCTTTTTTGCAATGAAGGATCATGCTATTATAGATAGTATATTAAAAATACATAGAAAAAAACGAAATAGGGAAGATGCTAGCAAACTTATATTATTTGAATTATCTGGTCTCTATTGACAGGTAGATTTCCCTATATTACTATACCTTTCTATATGTTCTAATATTTCAACTTTTATTGGTCAGATCGGAGAGAATTTTAGTGGTAAAACAAGCTGATAGTTCACAAGATTTAATTGAGAAGGTAGATAGTGAATCACGTGTTCGAGCGTATATTGGAAAAACGGCGAAAATCGTAACCGGAATTGCTATCGTTTGGTCGTTGTTTCAAATTTTCTCAGCTGGTTCCGGTATTTTTGATGCCATTACCTTAAGGAGCTGGCACTTATTATTCCTATTAATTATGACCTTTCTTTTGTATCCCATTTCAAAAAGGAGCAATCGAAACATACGCTATCCGGCCCTTATCGATATAATTTTCATTTTATTATCGATTATTTCGATTGGCTATCTATTATTAAATTATAAAACGATTGTTCTCCGTGGTGGCTTCCTGCTTACACCTGATTACATATTTGGAGCAATTGGAATTATCCTCGTTTTCGAAGCTGCTAGACGAGTAGTGGGGAATCTTGCCATATTGGCTCTTATTTTCCTCCTATATAATTTTTTAGGTCCTTTTATTCCAGGGATTTTTGGGCATAACGGATTTACTGTTAAAAGAATGATTGATTATCTATTCTGGGGAAGTGAGGGCATCTTCGGGATTGCAGTTGGTGTTTCAGCTACATTTGTCTTTTTGTTTATTTTATTTGGAGCATTTTTAAGTCGAAGTGGCTTTAGTCAATTTATTAATGATCTATCACTCACGATTGCAGGTCGATCACCTGGTGGTCCTGCTAAAGTCGCTGTAATTGCCAGTGCATTAATGGGAATGATTAATGGGAGTGCGATTGCTAATGTAGCCACAACCGGGACCTTAACCATCCCCTTGATGAAGAAAAATGGTTATAAAGCTCGGTTTGCAGCTGCTGTAGAAGCTGTTGCCTCAACTGGAGGACAATTTGCCCCACCGATTATGGGGGCCGCAGGGTTTGTTATGGCGGAATATTTAGGGGTATCGTATACGATTGTAATGGTTGCAGCGATCATCCCCGCTTTCCTTTATTATCTCGCTTTAATCATGGTTGTTCATTTCGAAGCAAAAAGATTAGGGCTAAAAGGAATCTCAAAAGAAAATATTCCTAAGGCTTGGGAAGTGCTGAAAAAGCAAGGTCATCTTTCCCTGCCTCTTATTGTTCTATTGGCACTTCTTTTTATGGGGTATACTCCTTTGTATGCTGCAGTATTTTCCATCATAGCCTGTGTTATTGCTAGTTGGTTTCGTAAAGAAACGCGAATGGGATTAAAGGATATTTTGGCTGCCCTCGCAGAAGGAGCAAAGGGAGCGATCGGTGTTGCCGTTGCATGTGCTGTTATCGGGGTCATAATTGGGACAGTTTCTTTGACAGGTTTAGGGTTGAATTTTGGCTATAGTATTATGAATTATACAAATGAGAGCATCTTTATTGCGGCCTTTCTTGTTATGTTAATGAGTATTATTTTAGGCATGGGCGTACCGGGCGTTGCAGCCTATGTCATTGTCGCAACAGTAGGGACTCCCGTTCTGATCGATTTGGGGATAACTCCACTTGCCGCCCATATGTTTGTGTTAATCTATGCCTGTTTATCTAATATTACCCCTCCTGTTGCCCTAGCTTCTTACGTTGCAGCAGGAATAGCGAACACGAATCAAAATCAAGTTTCCATGACTGCTGTAAAATTAGGGATTACGGGCTTTATTTTACCGTTTTTCTTTATCTACCAGCCTGCCTTACTCTTAGGAGGGAGTAACTACACAGCAAGCATTATTCCCGCGTTAACTGCGACGATTGGGGTCATTTCCTTAGCTGGTGGATTACAGGGATGGCTCTTAGGAAAAGCCAATGCTATACAACGGTTTTTATTTATCGCGATCGGCTTGCTTATGATTGCCCCAGATCACATAACGGATATTATCGGTATTTCTTTATTAGTCATCGTTTCTGCATGGCAGATAATACAAAAAAGAACAATGGGGCCACAACCGGGACAAAATTAAATAATATTTTTATCATGAGAGGAATTGACAGATTAAATGAAACAAAATTGGCGTAGCTTATGGATGATCGGACTCATGGCAGTTTTAATGTTGCTTAGTGCATGTGGAAATAGTAATGGCGAAGGAAAAGATGGGAACAAATCTGGAAAACAAGTCAAATTGAACTTTCCCACAGCTTCGACTACTGGAACAATCTATCCACTAGGCTCAGCAATGGCAAATCTTTGGAATAACAATATAGAAGATTTACGGGTGAATGCGCAAGCCTCTAAAGGTGGAGTCGAGAATTTAAATCTTATGAAAGAAGGCGAAGCAGATATTTCTTTTGCAACAGCCGGAATTATTTGGGAAGCTTATAATGGGGAAAGAGGATTTAAAGATCGTAAATATGATGATGTACGCATTGTTGCTGGACTTTATTTAAACCCGAATCAACTTGTTGTGAGAAAAGGTGAAGGAATTGAATCTGTTGCAGACTTAAAAGGGAAAAGATTCGCTCCAGGCTCTGTTGGCAGTACTCCAGAAGTAGAATCACAAATTATCTTACCAGCTTTTGGCATTGCCTACCCTGATGATATTAAAGAAAACTATGTTGGATTTACTGAAGCGATCGATTTAATGAGAAATAAACAAATTGATGGCGCACTTATTCAAGCTGGACTCCCAACCGCAGGTGTAACAGAAATGATCTCAACAGCGAATGGACAACTGATTGGTATTGAAGAAGACAAACGTAAAGAATTAATGGAAGAATATCCATGGTATTCTGAAATGACGATTCCTGCCGGTACCTATGATGGGCAAGAAGAAGATGTTGACACCCTTGCAATTAAAATGATGCTTATGGCTGATGCTTCTGTCGATGATGAAACAATTTATGAAATGACGAAAAGCTTTTGGGAAAATATAGGGGAACTCGAAGATACACATGCGATCGTCAAGCAAATGGAGTTGGAAGAAGCTGTCACTGATCTTGCAGGAATTCCACTGCATGAGGGTGCTAAAAAATACTATGAAGAGCAAGATTTATCAATTGAATAGCATTTTGCTGAAAATCCTTGGTCCTCTCTATGAAGACCAGGTTTTTTTGTTTCTATAATCAAAGTGCGAAAAGAGATTGCAGCTTTGCTACCATTCCATTAACATAAAAGTTGATAAGAATATAAAATAAAAAAGGTGCTGTAAAAGCGAATGAGAAAAATACAATCACCAGATTTACCACAAATATTAAATAGCTTAGCCATTGATAAAATCGAAGATCGTTCTACTTATGAGCTAGGGAGATTAGAGGCATTTCCAGCTTCTATTCATGCAGAGCATGTCCGCTTTCAAGAAATCCATCTAAAAGGAGTGGATTTTGATAACATTCAACTTCCTTCTTCTTCATGGGTTGATGTTGTTTTTGAAAATTGTGATCTTACGAATCTAGATTTTAGAATGGCACGTTTTACACGTGTTGAGTTCATTGATTGCAAATTAGTTGGTGTGAATTGTGACCAAGCTAACTTTAATGATGTGTTATTTCGCCAATGTCAGGCTCCCTACTCTTTATTCAATCTATCTACATTTCAAGATGTTTGTTTTGATGAATGTTTATTAAAAGGAGCTAATTTCATTGATGCAAGCTTAGAATTTTTAGACTTTACCAACTCGGTGATTGAAGATGTACAGTTCACGGGAACATCCTTAAGCAATATCGATCTTAGTCAATGTGAATTCTCCTTAATTCATGCGGATGAGCATGACCTTCGTGGTGCCATTATTTCACCTGAACAAGCGATTGGCTTTATCGAGGTATTTGGCTTAAAAGTGAAGGATGCTTAACAAAAGTGCAAGGTCAATAAATCTATGCTGAGCGTCGAGATTCTTTTAAAAGCCTCCGATTCCATCTGTCTTAAGCTCATGATCTCGAAAAATATAAAATGACTTGTCCTTAACTATCTTCCCCATGCATATAAATGTGAATAGCACATTTTGCAGGAGGAAAACATGTTTATATTTTTAGAGAAAACAATTATCATAATGGCTTTATTAAGAGTATTGTCGGGGAGTATTGATATATTTGCGGCGTATCTTATGCTGCGGTTTAATGAGGTGGAAAAAGCTCTCGTTATAAATAGCTCACTTGTGTTAGTTGGGCCGATCGTATTCATTATTGCAACAACAGTAGGTCTAGTCGGTTTAACAAGTCAAATTTCCTTCACCAAAATCATTTGGGTTTTTATTGGTGTCGGATGTATTTTATATGGAGTAAAAGGCTGAAATACGTTGCTTCCCCCCACCTCTCTAGTGGACAGTCAGCGATCCGCTTGTATTTTTCTCCGCTGCACTCCCATCTCAATCGATCAGTAGCTAAAAATAAATATTACCATAACAAAACCCGGTTCCGTATTCGGATATCCGGGCTTTGTGCTCCATTTCACTACAACTGAGATTGATTGTACCTTACCTTAAAGCTATAGAGAATCAAAGTAAGTAGTTATTCATTAAAAGATCAAGTTCCTTTAAAAACTTAACTACAAGTGGGGTAAAACCCCACTATAAATGTTTCACTTTATAACTTTAATTCCCCCATGCGTAGAAGTTCCACGACAGCCTGGGATCGGCCTTTCACACCCAATTTTTGCATGGCGTTGGATATATGATTCCGAACTGTTTTTTCGCTAATAAATAGATCTTGTGCGATTTCTCTCGTTGTTTTATCTTGGACGAGCAGTTCGAAAACTTCTCTTTCTCTTTTCGTTAATAATGGTTTATGTGTGAACTCATTCTCCTTCAACTATTATAACCCTCCTTGCCTTCGCCAGCTTTAAACCGCGGGGATGGGTATTTTGATTGTCACCTTATCATATGTGAATGAATTTAATGGAGTGACACCCAAAAGGCGAGAAACAGCTAAATAGGCAAAAATCAGGCATTCGACTATGCCATTAAACAAGCCTTCATAGAATATTATTGATCCTGCTCCATGAACACCATTTTCTGCCCATTTTTTATTATTTCTTTAATCCATGATCTTCTTTTGAGTCTCATAGTCCCCGTCTGGTAAAAAATCTATTTTCTTTACTCTCATATAATGCAACTATTTATCGAATGTTCCTTTTTCCAAAACAATAATAAAAATGCTCAATACACAACTTGATTCACTTCTTACTGTGCAAAGAAAAAAGTTAGAACTAGATAAGGAGATGTGTTTGGATAGCTTAACTGGCTTTGCTATAATGGAATCAAATTATGATAATGAATAAGTGGAAGACGTTAGGATTGGAGGAGTAGAAATGGATTTTATCGCTATAGACTTTGAGATTGCTAATAACAAACTTGATAGTGCTTGTTCATTAGGTATGGCCTTTGTGCAAAATAATGAAATAATTGATGAAAAGTATTTTCTGATTCAGCCACCAAACTTATTTTTGGATCCCACATTTACACGGGTACATGGACTGACTCAAAATGATCTAAAAGACGCACCAACGTTTGCAGAAGTTTGGAATCAGATATCCCATTATTTTACGGATGAAAATTATATTGTTGCTCACAATGCGCAATTCGATATGAGCGTTCTTAAAAATTGCTTACTCACTTATTCTTTTGAAATCCCTTCTTTTTCATACATATGTAGTATTCCAATCAGTACTCGTGCGTGTAGTGGGGAAGGAATTGGAAATTCTTTAAAAGCTCGTACTGAGCGATTTGGCATTACATTAGATGACCATCATAACGCTCTTTCTGATGCTAGAGCATGTGCCGAACTTGTCATTCAATCTATACAGTCAAAAAGAAGGAAGTCTATTCACACGTATGTAAGTACTTTTTCTTCCATACCCGTAAGAAACTTCAAGGATTTAAAAGCGCAGACTACTTTTAGGCAAAGAAAAAAGAAGAAGTTTCATAAGAAGATAACAGTATCAGATATCATTCCGGCAACGGAGAACTTTGACCCCACCCATCCGCTTTACAACAAAAATATAGTATTTACTGGGGAACTAAGTACATTAGAACGTACGGAAGCTATGCAAATGGTTGTAAACGCTGGCGGCCATATAAAGAGCGGGGTCAGTGGTATCACTGATTATCTTATAGTTGGTAAGCAAGATAAGGATATTGTAGGTAAAAACGGACTAAGTTCCAAGGAGAGAAAGGCATATGAACTTATTGAAAAAGGAAAAAAACTAAAAATCCTCAGTGAAGATGATTTTAAATTATTACTAGGCGAAAAAATAAATATATAAGTAACAAAAAAATCAGTAGCCGCAGCTACTGATTTTTTCTTTTAGTCAACCATACGGTCGCTTCCAAAGAAGCTTTTAAACATTTGAACGTTAGTGGCCCGGTTCATAGCAGCAATAGATGTTGTAAGCGGGATGCCTTTCGGGCAAACTTGCACACAGTTTTGTGAGTTTCCACAATCAGCGAGCCCACCATCATCCATTAATGCTTCCAGACGTTCGTCCTTATTCATCGCACCTGTTGGGTGAGCATTATAAAGACGAACAAGTGACAAGAAAGCTGGTCCAATGAAATTGGATTTTTTGTTAACGTTTGGACAGGCTTCAAGACAAACTCCACAGGTCATACATTTTGAAAGTTCGTACGCCCACTGACGCTTTCTTTCAGGCATACGTGGTCCTGGACCTAAATCATACGTACCATCAATTGGTATCCATGCTTTCACTCGTTTAAGAGAATCAAACATTCTACTTCTATCTACAATTAGATCCCGAACGACTGGGAAAGTAGCCATAGGAGCTAAACGTATGGGTTGTTCCAATTTATCCACCAATGCTGTACATGATTGGCGAGGCTTTCCATTAATTACCATAGAACAAGCACCACACACTTCTTCTAGGCAGTTCATATCCCACGCAACAGGGGTCGTTTTCTTCCCTTCCGCATTAACCGGATTTCTACGTATCTCCATTAAAGCGGAAATCACGTTCATATTTGGACGGTAGTCTAAAACAAATTTCTCTTCATAAGGTTGCGATTGATTATCTTGCTGACGGGTGATAATGAATGTCACCTGTTTCTGTTCGCTCATCCTTATTTCACCTCTTTCTTTTTAGAATAGTTCCGTTCACGAGGTTTAATAAGTGAAACATCTACATCTTCATAACTAAATTCAGGGGCGTTCGTACTTGCATTGTAAGTTGCTTTTGTTGTCTTTAACCATTCTTCATCGTTACGATCTGGGAAATCCGGTTTATAATGAGCCCCCCTGCTCTCGTTCCGATTCAATGCACCAATGGTAATCACACGTGCGAGATGAAGCATATTCCCTAATTGTCTTGTAAACATAGCACCCTGATTACTCCAACCAGATGTATCATTAATATTAATGTTTTGCCATCTTTCCATAAGTTCAAGGATTTTATCATCCGTCTTCTTCAACTTATCATTATAGCGGACAACTGTCACATTATCTGTCATCCATTCCCCTAGTTCCTTGTGGATAACGTACGCATTTTCGTCGCCATCCATTGCCATAATATCAGCCCATTTTTCTTGTTCTTTCTTTTTAGCTGAATCAAATAAAGAGCTAGACAAGGAATCAGACGTTTTTTCAAGTCCATCAACATACTTTACAGCTTCAGGACCAGCTACCATTCCACCATAAATAGCGGATAATAAAGAGTTCGCTCCTAGTCGATTTGCACCGTGTTGGGAATAATCACATTCTCCAGCAGCAAACAATCCTTCAATATTTGTATGCTGGTTGTAATCGACCCACAGGCCGCCCATGGAGTAATGAACTGCTGGGAAAATCTTCATCGGCACTTTATGTGGATCTTCCCCAGTAAATTTCTCGTAAATCTCAATAATGCCACCAAGTTTTACATCAAGCTCATGAGGATCCTTATGTGAAAGGTCCAGATAAACCATGTTCTCTCCATTTAATCCTAATTTCATATCTACGCACACATGGAAAATTTCCCGTGTGGCAATATCACGAGGGACAAGATTTCCGTATGCTGGATATTTTTCTTCTAAGAAATACCATGGCTTGCCATCTTTATATGTCCAAATCCTTCCACCTTCACCACGCGCAGACTCACTCATTAAGCGCAATTTGTCATCACCTGGGATAGCAGTCGGATGGATTTGAATAAATTCTCCGTTTGCATAAGTTGCACCTTGTTGATACACAACAGAAGCAGCAGAGCCCGTATTGATCACAGAGTTTGTTGATTTCCCAAAAATAATTCCAGGACCACCTGTTGCTAAAAGAACGGCATCAGCTGGGAATGATTCGATTTCCATTGTTGTCATATTTTGCGCAACGATCCCACGGCAAGCGCCCGTATCGTCTTGAATAATCCCTAGAAAATCCCAACCCTCATATTTGTTTACAAGTCCCGCTACTTCATGACGACGAACCTGCTCGTCCAATGCATATAAAAGCTGTTGACCTGTTGTTGCTCCTGCATATGCAGTACGATGATGTTGGGTCCCGCCAAATCTACGGAAATCAAGCAAACCTTCTGGTGTTCGGTTAAACATAACACCCATACGGTCTAATAGATTAATAATTCCTGGTGCTGCATCACACATTGCTTTTACTGGTGGCTGATTAGCTAAGAAATCTCCACCATAAACTGTATCATCAAAATGGATCCAAGGGGAATCTCCTTCACCCTTTGTATTCACCGCTCCGTTTATTCCCCCTTGCGCACAGACGGAATGCGAACGTTTTACCGGAACTAGTGAAAATAGATCCACTTGTTTACCCGCTTCAGCTATTTTTATTGTTGCCATTAAGCCGGCTAAGCCTCCACCGACCACGATGACTTTACCGTTATTCATCGTTGCGTTTCACTCCTTTTTTTTACCCATTGTTCAAATGTTTGCCCCTATCCTACAAAGAAATCAGGAAAGACAAACGCTAATGCCGCTCGTACACCGATGATAGAGAGCACTACAAAAACCACACCCATTACCCATGATGAGATTTTTTGAGACCTAGGTGATTGCGTAATTCCCCATCTAACTAGGAAAGACCATAAACCATTCGATAAATGGAATGTTGCTGAAAGGATCCCTAGTAGATATAGTATCAAAACAACCGGATTCGATAAAATATCTTCCATCATTTGAAAATTCACATCAGCTCCTAGAGCAGCTTGAAAACGTGTCTGATAAACATGCCAAGCAATAAAGGCTAATAAAATGATTCCTGTAATCCTTTGAATCGTAAACATCCAATTTCGAAACCAACCCAGTTTAATTGGGTTGTTTTTTGCCACAAAAGCAATATAAATGCCCAAAATTCCGTGAAATAGTATTGGTATGTATATAACAACGAATTCAAGGAAAATGACGAATGGCAATTTTCCCATAAAACCTGCAGCCGTATTAAATGCGGCTTCCCCTTGTGTAGCAAAGTGATTGACAACAAGATGCTGCACTAAAAAAACACCTACTGGGATGACCCCCAATAAAGAATGCAACCTGCGCCAATAAAATTCATTTTTTCCCGCCACAATTTACCCCCCTTAGTCATTTACATCTGTACTGGAAATCGCTTAATAATAGACTTCACAGCACAAAATTAATTTTAGTACAATTTTGTGGACATATTCATTTTACTCTTCCCTACATAAAGCGTCAAGACAACGGTTTCCT
>NZ_JADIJK010000036.1 GCF_017355205.1 Bacillus sp. SD088 | reverse complement strand
GACATTCCCTAGCGAATAATACCCAAAAAAGGCAGATGTGATCATCTGTCTTTTTTTAGGTAGGGCATTTAAGAAGGTCAAAACACTCTGTAACTTTGCCTGATTCTGTCAGACTACTAAAACTGACAGCAAAAGATCCGGTCGAAAATGAAGAGGACTTGTTTCCTATTGCCAAGTCTCTAAAAACCAACGGCGTATAGGCTCTCCCCTTGTATTTTGCAGGCTGTTTTAGAAAAGGGAATTATGAAATTGATTCAAATAGTAAAAACTCCCATTTTGTTAACTTATATATGCTAATATACAATGAAATAGGAAATGTATAAAATCCCATGTAAAATACAATTTTTTCTGCAGGTGAAATAATGATGCAAGAATTTGATAAAGAATATGCGGAGTTCTTTTATTTAACATCAGAAATGTTAGGTGGTATGGGCGGGATATGGCCCCTTCGTGGTGGAATTAATAGAGCAAAATCCAATTACCATATAGGACCACGTTTTATAGAATGCTATAGTTTTCACTTTGTTATGGAGGGAACTGTAAAGTTTGTCCAGGGAGAAAATCAAACTGAACTACAGAAGGGTGACGTCTTTTGTCAGTTTCCTCATATTATTTATGAATACTATACAACCTCACCAGATTTGGAATTGCGGATGTGCTGGTTGGCCTTTTCTAAACAGCGAATAAAAAAAATTATTCATTTACTAAACTTAACACCGCAAAAATCTTATTTCAGAATCAATGATTATTTCTATTTAAATGATCAGTTAGAAAAAATATGTACACTCCTTTCCAAATTGGATTTTACTAATTTCAAGGAAGTTATAGAGTTACAAAGTTCGTTATATAATCTCTTTCATTTTCTTTTAAACCATGCTTCCCAAGATGTTTCTATCGATATTTCAGATTGGTTGCAGCGGAGCAAAAATTATCTAGATAACCATTTTACAGAGGACATCACGATCAAGGATGTCGCGGAATATGCAGGGGTACATCGTTCCTATTTATCCAAATCGTTTTCAAAAAGGTTTGGAATGTCTCCCATTCAATATTTGCAACATCAAAGATTAGAAAAAGGAAAGAAGATGCTCGAATCAACAGACTATGCTATTTCAGAAATTGCCTCGTCACTTGGCTATCCAAGTCTTTATGCATTTACGAGGGCATTTAGCAATTATTGCAAAATCCCCCCAACACAATATCGTCAAATGAAACGATAAAAGCAGGCCGGTCATCCTCTTACAGAATAGGTGATATAGCTTAAACAGCAAATAATCCAACAAAATGACAATTACTTATAACATTATGTTATTGGTTTAACAGGGCTTTTATTTTATGATCACATATATACCTTACAAGAGGAAGTGATCGTTTTGGGGAGACCTAATATTCTACTCATTACAAGTGATCAGCAACATTTTGATACGATAGGCGCATTCAATTCTCAAATTTTCACACCAAATTTGGATAGACTTGTAAAAGAGGGGACAACGTTTCAAAGAGCTTATTGCCCAAATCCGACATGTACTCCGACTCGTGCATCTATTCTTACGGGACAATATCCGAGTCAGCATGGGGCATGGACACTTGGAACCAAATTACTAGAGGATCGCCATACAGTGGGAGAGGATTTTCTAGAAAATGGCTATCGTACTGCTCTTATTGGAAAAGCGCATTTTCAACCATTACAAGCAACAGACGAGTATTCCTCTTTAGAGGCTTATCCACTTTTACAGGATTTGGATTATTGGAAGCGATTTAAAGATGAATTTTATGGCTTTGAACATATAGAGCTTGCTAGAAATCATACGAATGAGGCACATGTTGGGCAGCATTATGCTGTATGGATGGAAGAAAAGGGTTGTAAAAATTGGCGAGATTATTTTGTAGAACCTACTGGTACAATGAGTAAAGAGATAGAACATAGATGGCCGATTCCTGAGGAATATCATTATAATACATGGATTGCAGAACGGACCAATCATAAGTTAGAAGAGTACAAGCAAAATAATGAGAATTTCTTTATTTGGGCCAGTTTTTTTGATCCTCATCCTCCTTATTTAGTTCCTGAACCTTGGGATCGCATGTATGATCCTGAGAAATTGACAATCCCAAAAGGCGTGGAAGGGGAGCATCAAAAAAACCCTCCGCACTTTCAAATGACACAAGAAGAATCACCAGATTTTTCTGCCTATCGAGAAACAGGGATTGGTATACATGGCTACCATTCTCATCTTGTAGACGAAGAAAGACATAAAAAGATTACCGCCACCTATTATGGGATGATTAGCATGATGGATAAATATATTGGGGAAATCCTTGATAAACTGGATGAACTTGGGCTTGCAGAAGATACTATTATTGTATTTACGACCGATCATGGACACTTCTTTGGACAACATGGTTTACAGTTTAAGGGAGGATTTCATTATGAAGACTTAATCAAGGTGCCATTTATTGTTCGATATCCTGGAAAGATACCAGCAGGCCACATTTCCAACGCTATGCAATCCTTGGTTGATCTAGCTCCTACCTTTCTATCATTTACGGAAATCCCTATTCCGAGAGCGATGACAGGCGTTGATCAAAGTAAAGTGTGGATGAATCAAAAGGACCAGGCAAGGGATCATATTATTTGTGAATTTCGACATGAGCCAACTACCATTCATCAAAAAACGTTTGTGGATGAACGATATAAAATTACTGTTTATTATAACCAAACCTATGGCGAAATTTTTGATTTACAGAAGGACCCACAAGAATATAATAATTTATGGGATCAAGAAGAATATCAAACTCTAAAATCCCAACTTCTTTTGAAATATGTATGGGCAGAACTAGGTAAAGAACCTATGCCAATGCCAAGAATATGGGGGGCTTGAGATTATTTATATTTACAAGCACCAATTATTCCTGTATATCGGCTGATGACTTATAGAGCAATTTTTCTTACACAACTTGCGATCGGTTGGGTCAGTGCCCAACGGTCGTTTTTATTTGAATACTGATTGTTTGTAAAATATCTCTAGGAAAACCGGATTATTTGTTATAAACTAGAAAT
Source organism: Bacillus sp. SD088 (assembly GCF_017355205.1). Taxonomy (GTDB): domain Bacteria; phylum Bacillota; class Bacilli; order Bacillales; family Bacillaceae_C; genus Lederbergia. The sequence goes on along the minus strand of NZ_JADIJK010000036.1, from coordinate 36,460 downwards.
TTGAGCTTAGCTAGTATGATATAATGTTATATTAGCTTGATTTGGAGGTGAAGAATATGAAACCATTGTACTTACAGATATATGAGTCCTTAAAGCAAGATATAATTTCTGCAAAGTATAAGGTTGGGGATCAAATACCATCTGAAAAGGAATTGTCCACATATTATAACGTTAGTTCAATCACTGTTAAAAAAGCCTTAGAAAAACTTGCGAATGAGGGTTTTGTTTATCGGAAGCGAGGAAGGGGGACGTTCGTTTCTGAAATTGCGACTGAGGATGACCTTCTAAAAAAGGATTTGACACGTAAAAAACCGTTGTTTGGTTTGGTTCTTACATCATTTGATGAAAGCTTTGGGAATGATTTAATTGCTAGCCTTGAAGAAGCCTCTCAGGATACCTGTTTTATTATCTTAAAACGCTCTTTAAGTATTCCGAGCAGAGAAGATAAGGTAATTAGAGAACTATTGGAATACGGGATAGATGGGCTAATCATAATTCCTGCTAAGGCTGAACATTATAGTTTAGAAATTCTTAAAATGGTCGTGAATAAATTTCCGTTAGTGTTAATTGATAGGTCCTTTAAACGATTAGCTGTTACCTCGATTTCAACGGATAATGAACAAGCAGCTAAAATGGTAGTGAATCATCTATTTGATCTTGGACATGAGAATATAGGTGTTCTCATACCTAAGGATAACGATACAACAGCTATTTATGACCGTATTAAGGGAATTGTAGAAGCATTTGCTGAAAAAAAGATTATCGTGAACCGGGAACAATGGTGCTCAGATATAAAAATTCCCTATCCCACTCATGAAGATGCCAAGAAAACGATTGAAACTATTAAAAATCATATTATGAGGAATCAAGAAATCACAGCTCTATTTGCACTGGAATATAACATTGCCATGTTAGCGAAAACAGCTGTTGAACAATTGAATCTTAAGGTACCCGAAGACATATCAATTCTCTGTTTCGACAGTCCCCCTCGAAATACATGGGAATGGAATTTTACTCATATTGAACAGGATGAACAAGTGATTGGACAGTTAGCGTTAAATAAATTAATGGAAATGCAAAATGGTCATACTGTCATTGATGACATTCGCGTGCCGGCAACGTTAGTTAAAGGAAATTCAACAGTGAAGAATAGAAGGGGAGTAAGTAATTTTGAAAAATAAATTAATCTTTAAAAGAATGTTCGCAAAGTCTGGTAATAATGACACAGCTCTATAAGCGTCATACCCCCCCATCTATTGGGGGCTACTTTTCTCCATAAAACGATCTCTTCATAGCTGAAGAAACCCAGGCTCACGAATAGCTTCAAAAAATTCGAGAGACTGGGTTCACTATTCCATTCCAAAATTACTAAACCCATAAATCAAGGTCCTAACTATCACAACTGTTCCCCAATTCTCTTTACTTCTAATATGCCTCACTATTTGCTAGTTGCAGGCGTTTATCCCGCATTAACGGGCAGTAATATGCTAAACGTAATTAAGCATGTAAACGATAGTATTGCTGTACTAACCTATAAATGTTATATTAAATATGATATATTAATAAAAAATAATAATCAGGAGTTTTCAATATGTCCAATGAACCAAGAGAGCCGCTTTATTTGCAGATTAAGGAGTACTTCCAAGATTTAATTTCTTCTAAACAGCTGTCCGCTCACGAACGAATACCAACAGAACGTGAGATTATGGAAAAATTCAGTGTTAGTCGGATTACCGTTACGAACGCTTTAACAGAATTAGTAAGGGAAGGATGGATTTACCGAATTCCAGGAAAAGGCAGCTTTGTACAAGATAGGGGCGAGAAATTTCCTCAGGAAGTGAGTAGTCCAGAAGAGATAACGACAAAAAATAGTCTGATTGATTCTTCAACCGATACAAATTCAAGACGCAAGATGATAGGGCTTATCATGCCGACTATTGAAGACTTCTTTGCTGTAAAGTTAATTAATGGTATTTATGGAGTTTTACTAAATACGGAATACACTGTCTCCATTATTCTCACTCACAATTCAAAAGAAAAGGAACAAGCAGCCATTAGAGAGTTCCTACGTATGCAAGTGGTTGGACTTCTTATTTTTCCAATTGATGCCGAAACGTACAATGAGGATATTCTAGAATTGAAGGTAAAGAACTTTCCTTTTGTCTTAATCGACCGATATTTGCCAGGTATTGAGACGAACTTTGTCGGTTCTGATAATATCGAGGGTGCAAGGTTGGCAGTTTCCCATTTATGGGATTTAGGGCATCGAAATATTGTCATTTGCGGGGATTCAGCTAAAACAACGGTTTCTGTAGAAGATCGGATTAAAGGTTATATGGATGTGTTTACGGAAAAGGGGGCAATGATTAACCCGTCATTTATTGTAACGGATTTCACAGTGAATTATTCCAACCCAGAAGAGAGTTTCCCTCTTAAAAACCTGATCCAGAATAAGGTTGCTACTGCCTTTATCGCGTTAAACGCAAAATTGGGTCTGCATATTTATAAATTGGCTGAAAGTATGAATTTGAACGTTCCAGATGATCTATCCATTATATCGTTTGATGATCCGTATTTTGATTCTGAGTTAGGTGCTTTTACACATATCTATCAGTCCGAACAACTTATAGGAGAGGGGGCGGCAAATATATTAATTCAGTTACTGGATAAGCGTCATAATAATGAAGGATATAAGAAAAAGAACATTCCGCCCAAACTTGTTGTGAAGGGAACAACCGGTAACGCACCAAAAGTACTGTTTGACTAAAAAAGGGGAAGTCCTTTTTTAAAAGAAAGGAAATATAAATTTGACCTTTTTAAAATCGCTTTGTTATAGGGAGAGAATTTATTCGGTTGCTAATCCTTCAAAGTGAGGTAGAATAACAAAGATTCCTAGAGTTTGACCAAGGAAATCTGAAAGAATGGGCAGATCTGCTTTTCTTTGGCTCCATATTTTCAGACTTAATTAATGAAGCAGCGGTAACTAGGGTTAGCCTAATTATAGGATGCTTTAGGCGCAGCTTTTTACCATAAGAACTTCATTTACTCTCAAGTTATAACTAAAAAAACATGAATTGAATTTTTGTTTTCACCCGAAAAGGTCATTCATCCAAGTGCAGCGCATTGTTCACCTGTAAAATGATAATTTTTTGAGAATCTATCTTTTTGGGTACTAACCAAATTTTCAATTGAAAAAAATCACAGATTGAGGATGAGTCCTCAGTCTGTGATTTTAATATTATTAATCCACTACTCTACCATATATTTCAACATTAGCAATCCTTGCGGTATCATCTGCACCTGGATTATCAATTGTAAGCCTTAGATATCTGGCTTTTACTGGATCGAATTCGATATCTGTTACATTTAATTGATTCCCTCTATAATCATCGATTAATTCCCATGTTGAGCCATCTGTGCTTACTTCTACTCGATAATCGCGTGTATTCAACTCTTGTTCGAGGCTATGTTCCCCTGCATGTCTGATCACATACCGATTGATCTCATATGTTTCGCTGAAATCAAATTCCAACCAATTTTCTTCCTCTGAAGAAGACCAAATATCAGCGAAGGTGCCATTAATAGTAACTTTTGGATCTACTGTAGTATCACTTGCTGTTACTGTGGTATGCTCTGACATCGCTAAGTTAAATGGTAAGTGATTTGCTTCATTATACAATGCAAAGAAGTGATCTGCTCGAACAAACTCAACATTCCCATCATACTGTTCATTTAGCTTATCATGAATTTCGATGATTACTTCTGGTCTTAACTCGCTCCAAATATCGACTTGATAAGATAAGAAATATGGAGATTCCCCATCCCATTTATTAATCTCAGTTGTCATATCACCGAAGATATGATCGTAGCCACTTCCGTAAGGAATCCTTAATTTTTCAAAAGGTACTCGATCATTTTCGATACTTCCTTCAACAGAAGGTACATCCCTAAAGTTTTGAACGGTTGCTCCATATAAGTTACGACCATTTCTTTCATAAGCTTCTCTAACCATTGGTGAAGCATCATCCCAGATCGTGACAACTCTAATACCTGATCTTTGTAAGTAGGTTTCTGTTAAGCGCGTATATCCATCGGCTGCATCCTCATCCGTTAAGATATCTTTTACTGGGGCTCCAGGCTCATTTAGTGTATTATAAGGCATCATGTAACCCATCCCAGAAGGTCCAGTTACAAAATATTCATTTTCAGTCGCATCTTGATAATAATAGTTTAATAGTCCAGGACCAATATCAACAAGGCCAGGAGCAATTGTCCAGTTCATCGGAATTTGTCCTCGATAGTCTTCATTTTCATCCCAAATCACCCTCATCGCCCGTTGTGTATATTGAATATTATCCCCATCGCTTATATATAAAGCGATATATACTTTGTTTTCTAACTCAGGTTTATTCGGAACTGGTGGAGGTGTTATGGTATTATCATTTCCGCTATATACACTGCCGCTTATATAAAAATCAGCAGGCATTGTGCCTATGCCAAACTTTGATGCTAACGTAATGCCGGAACGCTCGGTCGTATACCAACCAAGTGCAATTGCATTTCCTGGTTCCATATCTCTATAAAACTTTTCAAGTACTTCTCTCTCGTCATCGTCTAATGTATCAAGCCAAAGAACTGTCTCACCAGTTGCTGCAATAATATCTCTCGTATGATGATGATCTCCACCTTCATCATATGGTTTAGCATTTAAAATAACCCGTTTCTGTGTGTCACCCCAATAATTATCATAGAGATAGTTATAGATTTCAATCGGAGTTGTAAAAGTCATTTCTGTGAGATCTTCTACTACATCTAATTCTATCCCTTTGGCCTGCATTTCTTCATATACACTTTCAGCTGCAGGTATAGCATTCATTATTCCAGCCATTGTTCCCGCTAAATTTCTATAATGGGGACTTATTGTTGGATCATACAATATGACGCCATCGACTTCGTCTGCGTACTTGGCAAGTAAATCGAATTTAGTAGTTTCTGAATAGGCTTCACGATTTTCAAAACCAATGATTGGTGTCATCGGCCATGTAAAAGCACCTTCATCTGTACTAGAGTCAAGCAATAAAATTCTAGGTTTTTCTTTATTCACAAGCCCTTGTAATGCAGAAAAAGTGATCGCTTCATCTGTCGAAAATGCTTGAACCAATATTGTATCAAGCGTATCTTCAGGTGTTGAAAAGGTAGGCAATGCTTGCCCTTCTGGCCAAGAAATGCCATTTTCTATGTTTGTTATTTCGGGATATGGCTTATAATGATTTGTTTTATTTTCGTAGCTTTCCATAAGACTACATCCTCCTAATATACAACCAAGTAATAAGAAAAGAATCGGAAACATAAGAGACCCTTTATTCATATAAATTCTCCTCGTAAATCTTTACGCTTCAAAAATTAACATAACTGGTCGACCTCTTATCATTGCACTCTCTCCAATATAAAAAATAAAGGGCACACCCTTCTCTTCTTAGTAAGGTGAAGAATATGCCCAATCATTATTTGAAAACATCATACAACCATTTCTTTATTCTGCTCCCATTGCCTCCTGAATCTTTGCAGCTGATTCTTCTGCGACAATACGCAAATATTCATTTCGGTCAATGTTCCTATATTCCTCATCATTTAACCAACGGTGTACGTTAAAATCAACATAGTTATCCCATCTACTAATATGCTCCGGTGGGCTTGCAGGCGGATGAGCAAAAATAGATTGCATATTTTTATCATGCGTTGATTCATAATCTTGGAAGAATTGTTCTAGAACTTCATCTTCTACACTAGTAGGCCCAAGACCAATTCGAGAAGCAAATGTCTGATATTCTGCTTCGGTAAAATAAGTAATAACGTCAAACGCTGCGTCTTTGTTTTCACTTAGAGGGCTGATACTCCAATTAAGGATCCCAAAATCAGGTCGATGAGTTACTGCTGGTTCACCATCCCATGTAGGGAGTGCTGTAACATCATAATTAAGACCTTCTGCTTCTGACCACCAATCTACTGCTTGAACAAACTCAACGAACATGGCTGTAGAACGTTCATCAGTAAATTTAGCTGGCTCGAAGAAAGGTTCACCTGAATTATCTAGTGCTCCTATATCTTGGATTAAATCTAGATACCTAGCAAATTCCTCTTCCTCTTGGATTAAAACTTCACCTGTTTCAGGATCAGTTCGATTCACTGAAAATTGTGCAAATGGTACATGCGCAGGTCCTAAATCTAAACCACGATAATGAACACCATTTCGCTCACCAGATACTTTACTTGCTAGATCGATCGCTTCATTCCAAGTCATATCCTCTGTTGGATAATCAACACCAAAGGTATCGAAAATATCTTTATTATAGAACAACACCCAGTTGACAATCTCATAGGGCATACCTAAAAGTCGTCTTTCTGGATCTTTAGCTCGAATAGCTTCTAAATAAACAGGGTTGATATGGCTCACATCATAGCCATGTTTTTCGATTAGTTCATCTAGATCGTAATCAAGTCCAAAGTACTCCATATTGTCGGGAGAGAGTTCAAAGATAATATCTGGATTCAAATCTTTAGCAAACACTTCCTCTAACTCTTCTCTACCAGAACCTGATTGAATTTGTTCAATTGTAATCCAAGGAAAGGCTTCTTCGATCGGATCTTTAAAACGATCGTTAAACATTTCTTCATCCCAACCTATAACAACTTGTAGAGTAACTGGATCTGGATCTCCCTCTTCCACTTCATCATCCGCTGTGTGATCCTCATCATTTGGTTCAGTATTCGTATCATTAGCACAGCCAAAAGTAACGATCACTAATAAAAAAAGCAGACACATCATTAGGAATTTTCTTATCTTTATACTCACGCAATTAACCTCCCATATTTTAGGTAATTTCAACAATTTCTTAAGACCTTGCTTGTCATGTGATTCTTATCAACATGTTGTTACAATTTCTCAAGGCTTAGTTAAACGCTTTCAATTATAGACTTTTAAGTGACAATGGCATAATGAAAGGATACCATAACCTTAGACCTCTCCTTTTTGTGTTTGATTGTTACCCATTTCCAATGCCACAAAAAGCGAGGTGTCATTTTATTTCGCGCAAACATTACAAAACTAGTCATCATTCAACAAATGTTGACGACAAATTTTGCAAGAGTCAAGTTGATTATTTCAATTAACATATTCGGACACTATGAATCAATCATATTAAACTTGGATGTTGAAACTTGTTCATCCTATACATGTTGATCTATATTCATTAACATTTTCCCAATCCCTCCCCCCTTGAAGTCCCTTTTAAGGAGAAAACTGCAAAATAATTCAAATACTTAAAATAAATGGAATATAGCTAATATATCCTAATTTGTTATAACAGTCAAGGTGTTATTGATATGTCATTAAGTGCATATTTAACAATTTTCTCATAAGAGAAGGGAAAGGATGAAGTATTTAGACTAGAATTCTAAATTTATTTATTATAATATTATATTAAACAAATTGAATTAAGAGATGTTAGAGAGGTGTTAGAATTGAAACCGTTGTACTTACAAATATGTGCATCCTTGAAATAGGACATAATATTAGTAAAGTATAAAGGTGGAGACCAAGTCGCCGAAAAAAAGGGTTATTTGCCTATTATCTTGTTCGTTCAATACTATGAAAAAGTCTACTTAAATTATGCTATTTGTAATCGGATTCATACTCTTTGATATTATGATTATATTAAGGATATTTAGGTTAATAAAATGAAATGGGAGTGAAAATGATGGGAAATTCAATGAGACCTCCAGCGGTGCCTTTACTAAATGTTGATCCTTATTTTAATGCTTGGTCCAGCTCGGACCATTTGTATGATGATCATGTACACCATTGGACATATGATGTACATCGTGATTCTGGTATTTTTGGAATGGTTGGAATGATTAGGATTGATGGTGAAGTCTGGCGTTTTATGGGAAAAGTGCCAGACGCTGAAGAAAAGGTAAATAATTTAAAGCAACTTCAACTAACTGTAAAGCCATTATCAACCATATATACTTTTCAAGGTGCAGGGATTAAACTGCAAGTGGATTTTACAACACCACTCCTTTTAAATGATTTGGATGCGCTCTCAAGACCAGCTTCATATGTCACATTTGATGTATGGGCAGATGATGGAAAGGAACATGACGTACAAATTTATTTTGATGTAACAGCGGAATGGTGTGTTCATGATAAAAAACAGCAAGTCAGGTGGTCACGATCAACCTTAGAAGATGATATAGCGGATATGTGTATCGGAACGGTTGACCAACCTATTTTGGAACGGACAGGTGATGATACACGGATTGATTGGGGGTATTTTCATTTATTGGTCCCTCAGGCAAGTAACGCTGTATCTGTTATTCATGCTAGTAATATTCGGAAGCAGTGGATACAGACGAACTCCCTTCCCGATGAAGATGATCGTCATATGCCTCGCTCAGTAGAAGAGAACACTCCGGTAATGGCGGTAGTATTAGATTTTAAGTCGGTCGATGCAACGAAAGAGACAAAGTTTTTAACGTTAGCCTATGACGATATTGATTCAATTGAATATTTTCATCAAAGACTTCCGGGTTACTGGAAAGGAAATGGTCAAACGACAGATCAAATGTTGCAATTGTCTATTACTGATTACTCTAGACTGAAGAAAGCTTGCCATGAATTTAATGAAATCATGATCCAAGAGACAACGGATGTGGGAGGCACGAAATACAGGGATATTACTTCTTTGGTTTATCGACAAGCGGTTGCGGCCCATAAACTAGTCTTGGATGATCAAGGGGATCTATTATTTCTCTCAAAGGAAAATAATAGTAATGGTTGTATTGGAACTGTAGATATCAGTTACCCATCAATTCCTCTATTTTTATTGTACAATCCTGAATTAGTAAAAGGGATGATGCGACCTATTTTTCGCTATTCCAGATCAGATGATTGGCCATTTGAATTTGCTCCACATGATGTTGGTGTCTATCCAGTTGCAAATGGTAATGTGTATGGAGAGAATAAGTTGGAAAACCAAATGCCCATTGAGGAATGCGGCAATATGTTAATCATGATGACTGCAGTTTGTTTAGCAGAAGGAGAAGCGACTTTTGCAGAGGAAAATTGGGATTTACTTACACAATGGGCTAAGTATCTTGAAAAGAATGGATTAGATCCTGGGAATCAACTGTGTACAGATGATTTTGCTGGTCATTTAGCCCATAATGCAAACCTATCAATAAAAGCGATCATTGGGATAGGCAGCTATGGTATTTTATGTGAATTATTAGGAAAAAAGGAAGAAAAGAAAAAATACATTGCTTTAGCCCAGCAAATGGCAACAAAATGGGAAGAGATGGCAATAGACAATGATCATTATAAGTTAACCTTTGATCAAGCGGATACATGGAGTCTTAAGTATAATTTGGTTTGGGATATGATTTTTTCTCTAAACTTGTTTTCTAAAGAAGTAAGAGAAAGAGAAATATCGTATTATTTGTCAAAACGGAATCGTTTTGGTACACCCCTTGATAGTCGGGAAACCTATACAAAAGCAGATTGGCTTGTATGGGTAGCCGCTTTAGCCGATCAGAAGGAAGATGCAAGCGCATTAATTGAACCGCTATGGCTATATTTAAATGAAACCGAAGATCGTGTTCCATTTTCTGATTGGTTTGATACGAAGTCAGCCAAAAGATTAAATTTTAAAAATCGATCAGTTGTAGGTGGATTATTCATGTTGATGTTAAAGGAAACGAATTGGAAAACGGCTAACGCATAATGATGCAATGGGAGGGGAATGAATGATGGAGAAAACTAGATTGGAAGAAAAAACGGGTTTCCAGGAAAGAGTAGCCTATCATCCCACGTTTGATTTAAGAACAGACTTTGTTATGGTGTACGGCATTGATGAATCGATGCCGAAAAGAATAAAAGAATGGCAAGACCGTGGGTACGTTGTTCATCTAATGACAGGAGTAGCCTGGGGAGAATATCAGGATTATTTATACGGCGAAGTTGATGGAAGGAAACATTGGGATGAAGCACAGAAAAATCGTCTTGGTGAAATTATTGGCCATGGTAAAGACGTACCTTATATGGTCCCAACAATCGCCTTTACTAACTATTTAACTGAACGGATTAAAGTGGCTGTAGATGGTGGAGTAGAGGCCATTCATCTTGAAGAACCAGAGTTTTGGGTAGAAGGTGGTTATTCAGAGGCTTTTAAGAGAGAATGGCAGATCTTTTACAAGGAAGCATGGGTTCCTCCCCACGAATCAGTAGATGCTCAGTATCGAGCGTCAAAATTAAAGGCTTTTCTCTATACACGCTGCTTAGATCGGCTATGCGGTGAATTAAAGGAATACGCGCAAGTAAAATATCAAAGAGATTTACGTTTCTATGTTCCTACTCATAGTCTAATTAACTATACACAGTGGAGAATTGTCAGTCCGCAGTCACAGCTACTTAGCTTACCGACTGTTGATGGATACATTGCGCAAGTATGGACAGGTACCTCGCGTACGCCAAATGTATACAATGGTGTCCGCAAAGAGCGGACATTTGAAACGGCATACTTAGAATATGGAGTTATGCAGGAATTAGTGCGTGGCACCCAAAGAAGAATGTGGTTTTTGCATGATCCAATTGAGGATAATCCAAATTATGATTGGGATGATTATCGAAACAATTATTATAAAATCGTAACTGCTTCTTTATTTCATCCAGATGTTCATCGCTATGAAATATCGCCATGGCCAAACAGGGTCTTCAATGGATCTTATCCTAAAAAGAATGGGGAAGGTAAAGAAGCGATTCCACCAGATTATGCGACTAGTTTGCTTATATTGATGAATACATTGCGTGATTTTGATCAAAGTGAGATTGAATGGGTTGGGAAAATGGATCCAGTTGGTGTTCTCCTTGCTGATTCCACTATGTTCCAACGCAATCACCCTGATATTTTGGGAGAGGATGGCTCGCAAAAATATGATGGAACAGATGCGGAGATGTTGAAAGGAGACAAAGCGCAAGAATTGCTTGATTGGTCAGAGTTCTATGGTTTGACGTTACCCTTGTTAAAATCAGGGATTCCCGTAAGGCCTGTTCAGTTAGATAATATTAGGCAATTTTCTTCATATCTAGATGACTATCAAACATTGATTCTAAGCTATGAATTTTTAAAACCAGAAGCGCCTGATATTCATCTCGGCTTAAGTCAATGGGTGCAAAATGGTGGTCGTTTGCTGTATGTTGGTGATCATAGTGATGATTATCATCATGTAAGAGAATGGTGGAATTCAAATGGCTCTTCGTATGAAAATCCGGCTGAACATCTTTTTGAAGCACTTGGGCTCGAACGAAAACTGGAACGAGGTACCTATCCAGTTGGAAAAGGAATGGTAAGCTTTCTGCCATTAAATCCAAAGGAATGCGCTGAAACCCAGCAAGATGCAGAATTATTGAAGAATACTGTGAGACAGCTTTTTTCAACCAACGATTGGGAGGAAAAAAATTATTTACTTCTGAAGCGAGGGCCGTACGTTATTAGTACTGTAATGGACGAATCAATAAACGAGGAACCTTTAAAATTACAAGGTGTATATGTCGATTTATTTGATCATAATTTATCAATACGTAAAGAGGTTGTGGTTCAACCGGGAAATCAGTTGCTCCTATATGATCTGGAGAACCATACAACTGACCAAAAGAATTGCCAAGTGATTGCTTCCTCTTCAAGAATAGAAAATATCGTCAATGATGGAAATGATATTGAGATGTTCGTGAAGGGACCTTTAGGAGTACCTGGAATTAGTAGATTACGATGTGTCAAAAAAACATCGAGTATACAAATTAAAAACAAAGAGCAAGACAGCTATCAGGATATTCGCTTTGATTGGGATCAAGAAAGCCAAACTGTTTTAGTACGCTATGAAAATAATCATAATGGCCTCCATATAAAGATTGCATTTGAGCAAATAGAGGGGGAATAGAATTGGCAAATCACAATACACAGCCGCCGATAACAAGTGCAAATAGGGAGTCAGGAAAAATGTTTAAGGCTCCAGTTGCCAACAAAAAACCGCTTGTTGAGACGCCGTTTACTCCGTTACCTCTTGGATCAGTCGCGGCTAAAGGGTGGTTGCTAAAGCAACTCGAACTCCAGCGAGCGGGGGCTACCGGTTATGCGGAAAAACTGTATAGTGAATTGGGAGAAGAGGCGGCTTGGCTTGGAGGCGCAGCTCCTGAATCCGATTGGGAACGCCCTGTTTATTATTTGAAGGGTTTAGTTGCTCTTGCCTACACGTTAAATGACGAAGAACTCATTGTCACTTCCCAAAAATGGATCAATGCCATTTTGGCAAGTCAGCGTAAGGATGGATTTTTCGGTCCAGAAACGAATGACGATTGGTGGCCGCGGATGGTCGCTCTTTATGCGCTGAAAGATTATTATGAAGCAACGAGTGATGAACGAGTTCTTCCATTTATGACAAACTATTTTAAGTATCAGTCTGCGCATTTGCCTCATCGCCCTTTGAGAGATTGGGGGAAAATGCGTGTTGGAGATAACATCGATACCGTTTTATGGTTGTACAACCACACGGAGGATGAATTCTTGCTTGAGCTGGCAGACCAGCTCGCAGGCCAAGGCTATCCAATTACAGATCTGTTTACCTATAATAAGTTTCAAGACTTTGGGGATGATTTTCACCCAACTCATACGGTCAATGTGAATCAATCGATTAAAATGCCTGCGGTTTATTATCAGCGTTCACATTCTGAAACCGATCGTGATGCCTTCAAAGTCGGAGTCAAAAACTTATCCAATCATAATCAGATTACAGGCATGACAGCAGGTACTGAAATGCTTGCTGGAATTTCCTCCACACAGGGAGTAGAGCTTTGCGCCATTACTGAACGAATGCAAAGTAATGAGGCAGTAGCAATTATTCTTGGTGATTCACATATTGGAGATGATTTAGAAAAAATTGCTTTCAATTCCTTGCCTGGGGCTATGGATAAACAAGTCAAAAACCATCAATATTATTCTTTACCGAACCAGGTAGAGAGCGACTATGCTGATCATGGTTTTAAGCAAGACTATTCTAATGGTACAATGCCTTCCCCAACCTCTGGTTTTCCGTGCTGTCGCTTCAATATGCATATGGGATGGCCCTATTTTGTGAAGAATATGTGGGCTGCCACCGCAGATGGGGGCATTGGCGTGATTGCTTATGGACCAAGTCAGGTATCGGTGAGATTAAAAGATGTGAATGTAACCATTAAGGAGACGACAAATTATCCATTTGAGGATCATATTCAATTTGTTATCACCACGTCTCAAAGAGTGAGTTTCCCCTTAAAGCTACGAATTCCAGCTTGGTCGGTTAAACCTAGTGTTACGGTTAATGGGGAACCGGTGGAAGCTGTGAAAGCGGGGGAGTATGTAAGTATCACGGAAGAATGGAAGACGGGTGACAAGATCGTTCTTCAACTACCAATGAAGCTGAAAACGACAACATGGGTCAATCATTCCATTGGTATTGAACGCGGTCCACTTGTGTACTCCTTACAAATGAAGGAAAATTGGCAGATTAAACATAAGCCAATAGCGGATATACCAGAATTTGATCCACCTGCTTTGGGTTTTAACGAGTATCATGTAAAGGCGGATAATGCATGGAACTATGGGTTGCTTATGGACCGAAAGAATCCAGAAAAATTCATTAATGTGGTGACAAGGCCAATGCCTGAGAATCCGTTCGAGCAAGAGCTAACTCCGGTTAAGCTTGTAGCGCAAGCAAAGAAACTTCCAACTTGGGGCAAAGCAGCCAATCATGTAGAAGCTGACGAACCCCCTGTAGGCCCAATTCACTCAACAGAGCCGACGGAAGAGATTACCTTGGTTCCTTATGGAGCACAGAATCTGCGTATCACCTATTTTCCGGAAGTAACAGAGAGCTTAACGGAGACAGGAGCTGCTAAATATGAGGCAGAACAAGCAGAAATATTCCATGCAGAGATCAAGAAGAATGAACCTCATGCATCTGGAGGTAGCTATGTTGGTGGCATCGATTTTGCGGAAAGCTACGTGAAATTCAATCAAGTTATTGTTCCAGAAGAGGGACAGTACAACATCGATATTTGGTTTGCCAATGGAAATGGTTATAACTCAGCAACTGGCAAAATGATTGTCAATAACGAAGAATATGTTTTGACATATCAAGGTACACGTGGCTGGGGCCGTTTCATGGCCATCAAAATAGAGGTCCCATTAAATAAAGGCTCTAATACAATCACATTCATGAAGGATCAAGGATTTTATGAACTTGATTATATTGTGGTTAGGCCGCTTTACATGGAAAACTCTTAAAAGATAAAGTGCAATCTCAAATAGTGGGGATGAAAGCCCCGCTATTTGAACCTGCGCTTTATTTTTTATACTTCGATCCGATTATTTTTTGCAGTGTGGGAACAATTATTTTCCTTTCATCTACCGGCTGTTGTTTAATGATATTAAATAAAAGTTTGGTGGAAAATTCACCTAATTTATGGGTTGGATTTTCTATTTGAATTAGTGAAGGAAATAAAAATGATGTAATCTCTGTATTACTGTATCCCCCAACTAAAAGCTCAGACGGGGTTTTAATTTCCAGTTCGTCTAATATTTTATATAATCCTAATAATTTTAGGTCGTCCGTAGCGAAAATAGCAGTCGGATATGGCTTAGAATCCAATAACTTTTTAGAATTATTATAGGCTTCTCCCATCGTAAAACCGCAATTTATCATAAGTTCATCTTTTAATGCGAGTTGATTATCTAGTAGGCACTGTTTGTATCCCTTTAATCTGTCGATGGAAACGTGATATTCTTGAGGGGAGTATAAACAAGCGATGTTTTGATGTCCTAAATCAATCATGTATTGAACTAAATTATAGCTATCTTTAAAATTGTCAGTATCGACAGAATAAATATTTTCAAAATGGCCATTTACTTTTCCAATCACAACTGTTGGGATATTAAGTGAGTTTATTTGTTCAAAATAATTTTCATCACTTGGAGAGCTTAGCATTATAATTCCTTTTACAATTTTTGATGATGTTTTCATGATGGTTTTCTCTATTTCATCTAAGTTGTTTTGCGATGTTTGTAAGATCACATCATAGCCTTTTGTTTCTGCATACGTAGAAATAACATGGAGTATTTCTGAAAAAAACGGGTTGTTTTTTGTAGTAGCAGTAGATCTTGAAACAACTAGAATAGCATCAAATCCAGCGGATAGCCCTCTGGCTATTTTACTTGGCTGGTAATTTAGCTCTGCGATTGCTTTTAATACTCGTTGCTTACTTTTATTAGAAATATTGGGGTTATTATTCAAAACTCGGGAAACAGTAGACTTTGATACTTTCGCAACTTTTGCAATGTCATAAATAGTTGGTTTCATTACATCACTTCCTAACTGGGATCGGTACCAAGTATATTGTAATATATATTCAATGTAAAGTCATCTCCAATTTTTTATTTTTAAAAAATTGAATAGGACAAAAATCATGTATTTAAGCGTTTCTATATTGATGAAATCGTATTCCATCATTTTTTTAATTTAATAAACTAATAAATCTTTCAAACAACCCCCTTGACATGAGCCAAAAGTATGTATTAAGCTATTATTTACTGGGAGCGCTCCCAAGGTAAAATTATATTTGGGACCGCTCCCGAAGGAAGAGTGTTTAATATCTAATTAAAGGAGAGGGTAATCTCTTAGAACTCATTCTTGAAGTCTTAATTTGTTTTGAAAATAGGGAGGTCATATGAAATGAAGAAGAATATTGTAATACTTTTTTCTATACTATCATTGAGTTTTGTGTTATTTGCTTGTTCGAATAAAGGGGATTCTGCGAAAGAGAGTAGTAGCGATCAAGTAACAATTGAATTCATGCATACTTCGGTTGAACAAGAACGTCTGACAGTGATCGATAAATTAATTGAGAAATTTGAGAAAGAAAATCCTAATATTAAGATTAAGCAAGTTGTAACAGAAGAGAGCAATTTAAATACAAAAATTATTACACTTGCACAGTCTGGCGAGTTACCTGAAGTTGTAGAGGTTGGCCAAGATTATGCAAAAGTAATGGATAAAGATGAATTAATTGATAAAGATGCTGTACAAGGAATTATTGAATCCGTAGGTACTGACGAATATTACGATGGTGCTTTGCGATTAGTGCGCTCTGAGGATGGAAATAGCTATCGAGGTGTACCTATAAGTGGTTGGGTGCAAGGCATTTGGTATAACAAAGAAATGCTAGAGTCTGAAGGGTTTGAAGAACCAAAGAACTGGGATGAGCTTTTAGAAATTGCTAAGGCTTTTACAGATGAGAAAAATCAGCAGTATGGAATTGCGCTACCAACTGTAGAAAGTAACTATTCAGAACAAGCTTTTTCACAATTTGCCTTATCAAACGATGCAAATGTTCTTGATGCAGATGGAAATGAAACATTTAATACACCTGAAATGAAAGAAGCATTAGAATTTTATGATGAATTATCTGAATATACAATGCCGGGGTCCAATGATACGACTGAGGTAAAGGATGCCTTTATGAATGGGAGTGCCCCGATGGCGTTATATTCCACTTATCTCTTACCAGGTATCTATAGTGACGGAGATCCAAGCAATGTAGGCTTTGCGATTCCGACTCAAAAAAATGAGGCTGTTTTTGGTACTGTAAGTTCATTTACGATTACTTCAGGTTTGGAAGATAAGCAAAAAGAAGCAGCGCAAACTTTTGTAGAGTTTATGTCTCAACCTGAAAATACGACAGACTGGATTCTTATGGCTCCAGGCGGTGCTCAACCAGTTCATAAAGGTGTGGTTGAGAACGAGACATATAAGTCTAATGAAGTCATTCAAGCATTTGGAGAATTATCGGATGAAATTGCCGAATCCTTTAACGATATACAAGTATTTGGAGTAGTAGGGGATTCGAATTTTGTGAAAATGGGAGATATCACAAGTACGGGCGCGATTCCAACCATGATTAATAATGTGACAGTAGGTGGACAAGATATTCAAAAGGCATTAGATGAAACAGAAGCTCGAATTCAAGAAGTGACCAAATAATACAACTGGATGATGCTGCAGGGTTATTACTTAACTTGCAGCATTGCTCGTATTTGGAATATCTATCTCGTAAAGTGTGTGTTCAAAAAGAAGGATAAAAAGGGGCCTAAGTCGGCGTCGGAATTTTGAGGCGGAGAAGAAGCGGTGACTTCGATATCACAGGACGTGTCGCACTTAGTCGAAGATCCTTTAGCTCGCAGTGTCACTTTTACCCGACTTTTTAAACATCCTTGTAAAGGGAATTTCTGAAGGTGGTAATAATCATGTTTAAAATAAAGCGAGAATTATCTAATGGAAAATTTGCGTTAATATTACTGTTACCAAGTATTCTTTTAATATTAATGCTTATTGGATATCCGATGATTTCAAATATATACTATAGCTTTTTTTATCAACCAGTGAATCCGCGCTTGGGTGCAGAGTTTATTGGTTTTCAAAATTATATAGATACATTTAAGGATGTAGAATTTTACAAATCATTGGGCATTACATTGCTATATACATTGTTAGTCGTTGGGGGCAGTACCATTGTAGGGTTATATGTTGCAATTTTGTTTAATCGGCCATTTAAATTCCGGAAAATTGCTCGATCACTTATCATCTTATCTTATGTTACACCATCGATCTCACTGATTTTTGCTTGGAAATATATGTTTAATAATGGATATGGGATTGTAAATTACATTGGAAGAGACGTTTTACATTTATTTGATCAAGCCCCCTTATGGTTCGATAATCCCTCTAGTAGTTTTATTCTAGTTGTATTATTTGCCATCTGGAGATATTTCCCTTATGCGTTTATCTCTTTTTTAGCCATTCTTCAAACTATTTCACCTACATTATATGAAGCAGCTGAAATGGATGGGGCGAATATATGGGAGAAGTTTAAGGCGGTTACGTTACCTGCTGTTATGCCGGTGTTATTAACCATTGTTACCTTGAGAACAATCTGGATGTTCTATATGTTCGAAGATGTTTACCTATTAACAAATAAAGTGAATGTCCTTGGCATTTATCTGTATAAAACGGCATTTGCCTTTAATGATTTAGGGAAGGCATCCGCTATCTCTGTCATATTATTCGCAGTTATTTGTACTCTCATTATTCTTATAAGAAAGAGGGTGAATTTAAATGGCAGCCGTTAGTACAAAGAAAACGAAAACGTTGAAGGGAATCTTCTTTTATATAGGGATTTTACTGATCTTAGTTATCAGCTTATTTCCCTTCTTTATTATGTTAATGACGGCTTTAAAAAGTTCACAAGAAGCCATTTCAAGAAATCCAACTTTTTTTCCTAAAGAATGGACGATTCAACATTTTGTAGATATTTTTAATCCAAGTATTTTTCCATACCTTACTTATCTAGAGAATAGTTTTGTCGTTGCCTTAACAGCATCGATTATTTCTGTTGTGATTGCTATCTTTGGAGCCTATGCCCTTTCTAGATTGGATTTTAAAGGTCGGCTCCAAATTAATGCTAGTTTTTACACTGTGTATATGTTCTCTGGGATTTTATTAGTAGTACCGTTATTCAAGATCATTTCTGGTCTTGGTCTATATGATACCAAGACATCTCTGATTATCGTCATGATTGTCCAAACGTTGCCTACAGCGATTTTAATGCTGATTAGCTTTTTTGAAACAATCCCTAAGGATTTGGAAGAGGCAGCGAAAATTGATGGTTTAAATCGAATAAAGATTATTTTTTACATTATTATTCCACTTTCCCTATCGGGGATCATTTCAGTATTTGTCTATTGTTTTATGGTTGCTTGGAATGACTTTTTATTCGCATCGATCTTTTTCTCAAGTGATGAAAACTTCACACTACCAGTTGGGTTAAATTCATTGTTCAGTACTCCGGATTATATTTGGGGAAGAATGATGGCTGCCTCGATTGTGACGGCTTTACCAGTAGTCATCATGTATGCCATATCGGAAAGTCTTATTAAAGGAAATGTAACCTCGGGTGGGGTAAAAGAATAATTCAGAAGGGAAGAAATAGGATGAAGACATTAATAGCAACAGAACCAAGGGTTGCCAAATTACAAACATTGGAAGAACCTACCATAAAAGATACGGAAGTAAAAGTGAAGGTTGAATTTTCCGCTCCTAAGCATGGAACAGAAGTAATTGATTTTAGAGGGACAACTCCCTTTATGGAAGAGGAATTCTCTGAAGAATGGAGAATGTTTATGCCTCGTAAAGACAAATCCCAAAAGGGAATTGTCTTCGGAGAATTCAAATTAGGCAATATGGTTGTAGGAGAAATTGTTGAAGCAGGTAGAAACGTAACAGATTATCGTGTCGGAGAACGAGTTTGTACCTATGGACCAATATCGGACTATGTTGTTGTTGATGCAATCGATAATCATCGTTTATTGAAAATGCCAAAAGATGCGAAATGGCAAAATGCTGTTTGCTATGACCCTGCTCAATTTGCTCTTAGCGCTGTTCGTGATGGAAATATTCGAGCGGGAGATTATGTTGTTGTCTCTGGATTAGGTGCAATCGGACAAATCGCCGTTCAACTTGCTAAAAAAGCGGGTGCGAGTTTTGTGGTGGCAGTTGATCCTATTGCGCACCGAAGAGACATTGCTCTAGAGCATGGTGCAGATCTTGCTTTAGATCCAACACAGTGTGACGTTGGATTTGAAGTGAAACAAAATACCCAAAGAAAAGGGGTAGATGTTTACATTGAAACCAGTGGAATTGCGAGTGCTCTGCAAGATGCCTTACGTGCCATTGCGTATGGTGGAACGATTTCTTACATTGCTTTTGCGAAGCCATTCCCGGAAGGATTAAATTTTGGCAGAGAAGCTCATTTTAATAATGCAAATATTGTTTTCTCTCGAGCTGCAAGTGAACCAAACCCAGATTATCCAAGATGGGATAGAAAACGGATTGAAAAAACATGCTGGGAATTATTGATGAACGGATATTTAGATTGTGAAAAAATTATTGATCCGATTGTTTCATTTGAGGAAAGTGCAGAGGCATATATGAAATATGTTGATCAATCACCACATTTGAGTATAAAGCTTGGCGTCACACACTCAAAGTAAATTTTCCAAGAAAGGATGAGGGCTATGAAACTAGCAACTCAAGACCAAAATTTTTTTCCGGAAAAAATCATTGATAAATTTCGTTATTTAAAAGACTTAGGGATAGATGGATACGAAATTGATGGGAAAATGCTAGTCGACAATATAGAAGAAATTAAATCCGCTATGGAAGAGACCGGAATAGAAGTTAAAACGGCATGTAATGGTTATGACGGTTGGATTGGTGATTTCTCTGAGGAGAGAAGAAAAAACGGCTTAGAGGAGCTTAAAAATATATTATATGCTCTACAAGAAATTGGCGGGAAAGGGGTCGTGATCCCAGCAGCATGGGGAATGTTCACATACCGATTACCACCATTTACTCCACCTAGAAACAAAGAAGGCGATTGGAATGCAATCTCGGATTCATTACTGTATCTAGAAAAGGTAGCAGAAAAAACCAATACTTCGATTTATCTAGAGCCTTTGAATCGTTATCAAGACCATATGATCAACAGGGTCGCTGATGCGCGAGAATACATTGAAAAGAACGACTTAAAGCATGTGAAAATTGTTGCGGATTTTTACCATATGAATATAGAAGAAGATAATATCCTAGTTACTTTACAAAAAAATAAAGATCTCATTGGACATATTCACTTGGCAGACAATCATCGTTTCCAACCTGGGAGTGGATCAATTAATTTTAAGCAATGCTTTGATCAGCTTCGAGCCAATCAATATGATGGTTATTTAGCCATTGAATGTAGAATCCAGGGTGAAGATGCAGAGCATGAATTCAAAAAGTCGCTTGCTTATTTAAAATCGATTCTTGCTTGTTAAGAGGTGTAGCATTTGGAAAATTTGAAAGTAGCTATCATTGGTGGGGGACAAGTGGCAGAAACAACACATATCCCGGCTTATCGAGATAAAGAAGGGGTTCAGATTGTTTCTGTCGTTAGTCGAAGATATGAGAGTGCTCAAGCTTTTGCAAAAAAGAATAATATCCCAACCTATTATACAAACGTGAAGGACATGCTGCAGGCGGAAAAACCAGATATCGTCAGTGTATGTACTCCGAATAAATATCATTACCAGCATGTAAGAGAGGCCTTAGAGCATCAATGTCATGTGATTTGTGAAAAGCCACCAACCATTCGTGCGGATGATGCAAAAAAATTAAGTCAATTAGCCAAGGAAAAAAACCTTGTTTTGGCCTATAACTTTCAGCATCGATTTGCACCAGAAACGAACTTATTGCATCAAAAAATGCAGGAAGAAATTCTTGGGGATGTTTATTATACGAAGATTTCTGCTGTGCGTAGATCCGGAGTTCCAGGTTGGGGGCATTTTACAAACAAAGAATTACAAGGTGGGGGACCATTAATTGATATCGGCATTCATATGGTGGATTGTGCCCTATTTTTATTAAAGTTTCCAACCATTCATAGGGTAACGGCTAAAATGTTTTCTAAAATCGCCCCTTTTAAATCTGAAGGGTCATTCGGAAAATGGGACCCAAATAAATATGAAGTTGAGGATTCTTTGTTTGCTTTTATCGAACTGGAAAATGGTGGTTTAATCGAATTAGAAACATCCTTTGCCTTGCATATAAAACCAAAGTCGTATTTGAACGTTTCCTTCTCCGGTGATAAAGCAGGGGCTAGTTTGTATCCACTAGAGATATATACGGATAGAGCAGGTGAACTCGTTACATTATATGAGTACGAAAATACAACAAATGAAGATGCGAAGAAGAAGAGCATTCATTCATTTATCGATCACTGTACAGGCAAGGGGAATGGCTCCATTGTAACTGGGGATGAAGGATACAAAGTCCAAACTTTAATCGAAGCATTATATCGATCAGCGGAAACAGGAGAGAGTGTTTATTTATGAAGTGGCAACAAGTTCTACTAGATGATCATTTTGATTTACAAAAATTAAATAAATATGGAACACTCATGACCTTAGGGAATGGTTATATGGGAATTCGGGGTGTTCATGAAGAGGAATACCCTGAACAAACAAGAGGCATGTATGTTGCGGGTATATACAATAAAGAGACAAATAATGCTCCAGCAGAAATCGTCAATCTCCCAGATTTAGTTGGTGTAAAAATAGAGATTGATCACGAAGTGTTTTCGTTGATGTCCGGTAAGATTCTTGCTTATTCGAAAAAGCTTTATCTAGATAGAGGAGAAATGATTCGGGAAGTTGTTTGGGAGAGAAATGATGGTCTCCAACTAAAAATGACTTTTAAAAGAATGGTCTCCAAAGCTGATTTGCATGTTTTGGCTTCCGCTATCACGATCGTTAGTTTAAATAAAGATATATCGATAAAAATTACCACAGGGATTGACGGACAACAAACAAATCACGGTAGACAACATGTAATGGAAGAGAATGTACGGGTATTTAACGATCAGTACATGCAAAGTGTTTACCACACCTCTCATTCCAAGCAAAAAATTGCTTTGTTTGCTGCTTGTAAATATTCCATGATCGATAAAGAATATTTCACTTCAAAAAACAGGCAATTATTAGCGCATGGAGAAGTGACAGTAAAAAAAGAACAGCCCTTTACCTTTGAAAAGTATGGGGCAATTTTTACGAGTCTCGATCAGGATATTCCAGAAAAATTGACCATTGAAGCAGTGGGATTGGAAAAAATCAAACAACTGTATCAGGACGGATATAACCAGGCACTGCAAAAGTCTGAACAGGCTTGGAATGATTTTTGGAAAGACCACAGAATAGAGATTTCTTCTCCAAACGAAATGGATCAGTTATCGATTGATTTTGCCATATATCATATTGAAATTATGACACCCAAGCATAATGCTGATTTTAGTATTGGAGCAAAGGGATTAACAGGTGAAGGATACAAAGGCCATGTGTTTTGGGATACAGAGATTTTTATTTTACCCTTTCATCTCTATACAAATCCGTCTATTGCTAGGCAGCTTCTGCACTATCGCTATAGTCGCTTACCAATGGCGTATAAAAAGGCGGAAATGAATGGATTTAAGGGAGCGCAATTCCCATGGGAAAGTGCGCTATCAGGGGAAGAAGAAACGCCTACTTATGCGGCAATTAATATTAAAACGGGTAAAAGACAAAAAGTAGCATCAGCGTTGGCTGAACATCATATTGTGGCAGATATTGCTTTTGCGGTTATTCGATATTATGAAACAACGAGAGACGATCAGTTTATGATAGAAGAAGGATTAACATTGTTAAAAGAGACGAGTGCTTTTTGGATTAGCCGTACGGTGAAGCAAAATGACAAGCTTTCTATAAAAAATGTTATCGGTCCTGATGAATATACGGAGTTTATTGATAATAATGCTTATACAAATTATCTTGCTCATTTTAATGTGCAACAAGCATTGAGATATATGGAGCAGTTCGCGAAAGTAGATGAAGCCTTTAAACAAGAAGCTGAGCATTTTATGAAACATTTATATTTACCACAAGTGAATGAAGATGGGTTACTTCCACAAGATGATACGTTTCTGCAAAAACCTTATATTGATCTAGCAAAATATAAGCAAAGCCAAGGAAGTCAATCGATCTTATTGGATTATTCCAGGCCGGAAGTAAATGAGATGCAAATATTAAAACAGGCAGATGTTGTTATGCTCCTTTATTTATTTCCGCAATTGTTTTCAAAAGAGATTGTTTACCAAAACTTTCAATATTATGAGAACAGAACGATTCATGATTCATCCTTAAGCAAAGCGATCCATGCCATTGTTGCAATGAGATGCGGAGAGAAAGACTTAGCGTATCAATGGTTTCAAGAAGCGTGTCTAATTGATTTGGGAGCCAATCCCCATTCATCAGATGAAGGAGTCCATGCCGCATCTTTAGGAGCGATTTGGCTTGCGGTATTTCATTTTCTAAACATATCTTTTTCAGAAGATAGCATTACAGTTCAACCGACACTTCCCAAAGACTGGTCGAGATTAAAATTTCCGATTCAATATAGAGGAAGAAAGCTTGAATTTATCGTTGAAAACGAAAAGCTAATCGTTAAAAATGTTGGCGGTGCCCCTCTTACAATCAAGGTGAAGGATGAAGTGTTTGAACTAACGAAGGAGCCAATATCTGTTCAACTTGTGTAGCAGTCAAGAAAGGAATCTATTAAAATGCAGAGTAAAATAATTGAGGCCGTTGTATTTGATTTAGATGGAGTTATTACAGATACAGCTAAGTATCACTATTTAGCTTGGAAAAGCATCGCAGATGAACGTGATATTCCTTTTAATGAGGAGTTTAATGAAAATCTAAAAGGTGTAAGTCGACTAGAATCACTCGAACTTATTTTAAATAGAGGAAATATAGAGTTGACTTATGCGGAAAAAATGGAGCTAGCAGAGAAAAAGAATGAACTATATAAACAATTTATTCAGCAATTAACGCCGGAAGAAATTCTGCCAGGAATTCTATCATTCATAAATAGAATAAAGAGTGAAAATATCCCGATTGGATTAGCGTCTGTTTCTAAAAATGCTCAAACCGTTTTACAAGCGCTGGAGATCGAACATTTATTTGATTATTGTGCAGATGCAAGTAAAATAAAAAATTCAAAACCAGACCCGGAGATATTTTTAAATGTATGTGATGTACTTCAAGCCAATCCTTCTAACGCAATCGGAATAGAAGATGCGCTAGTTGGTATTGCAGCGATTCAATCTAGTAATATGTTTGCTGTTGGCATTGGCGGCCATTTAACAGATGCTGATTTGCTTGTGGAAGAGACCTCACAGTTAGACTGGAATAAAGTGAAAGAAGCCTTCTCGCATTGGAAAGAAAGTTGAGTGTTTTGTGATGAAGATATTACTATCGCCTGATTCATTTAAAGAAAGTCTGTCTGCTTCTCGTGTAGCTCAGATTATGAGTAAAGCGATTATAAGCGTCGATCCTGACATTAAGGTTGACTTGTTGCCAGTAGCGGATGGTGGAGAAGGAACGTTGGAAGTGTTAAATTACGCATTGGCTGGTGAAGTTTTCTATAAACAGGTGACTGGCCCTCTGGGCGAAAAAGTGCTTGCACGCTATGCTATATTTTCAGATCAGAAAACAGCCATCGTTGAGATGGCTGAAGCAAGCGGGATTCATTTAGTATCAGCAGAAAAAAGAAATCCAATGAGAACGACTAGTTATGGCACTGGTGAATTAATATTGGCTGCATTAGAACATGAAATTACCAATTTAATCATTACGATTGGCGGAAGTGCTACGAATGATGGCGGCGTGGGAATGCTGCAAGCAATAGGAGCTGAAATAGTCGACCAATCTGGTAGACAAGTCGATCATGGCGGCGGGAGCCTAGGTGAGATTTCTAGTGTGCATTTAGCTTCCATTGATCCCAGGTTGAAAGGCATCAATATTTCTGTCGCATGTGATGTAACAAATCCTTTATGTGGAGAAAATGGAGCAAGCTATATTTATGGACCGCAAAAAGGGGCCACTAATGCAATGATCAAACAATTGGACCAAAATCTTAATCATTTTAATCATCTATTAGAAAAAACAGTACAAATGCCGATTGGTGATGTGCAAGGTTCGGGGGCAGCAGGTGGGCTTGGCGCTGCCTTATTAGCCATTGGTGGAAAATTGCAAAGTGGGATTGATTTAGTTCTCGAAACATTGGATTTTTCCAAGGCACTTGATCAAGTGGATTTTGTTTTTACCGGTGAAGGAAAGATAGATCACCAAACTCCGAATGGAAAAGTCATAGCTGGAATCGTCCGTGAAGCAAACATTCATCACGTACCTGTGGTGGCATTTGCAGGTAGTGTGCAAGAAGGATATGAACCTTTATTTAAAAAAGGTTTACTCTCTGTCCACAGCATTATAAACAATCCTTGTGATTTAGAAGAAGCCTTTATAAAAGCGGAAGAAAATTTATTCCAGACAGTTGAAAATGTTGTTCGATTAATCAACTTTAATTAAGATGTGAGGGTTGCAAATGGAAAGACATACAAAAGAACAAATATTAAATAGATTAGCTTTTTTATATGATGGAGATATCTCAGATATATTCTTGAAAATTGAGAGGATTGTGGAAAAATATAAACGGCAGCAAGAGTTAAACGAACAATGGATATCAGAAAAAGACGTAATGTTAATCACTTATGGTGATAGCATTTTGAAACAGGAAGAAGCGCCATTAAAAACATTAAAGGATTTTTTGTTAAGTCATGTCGATTGTGTAAATGCTGTTCATATTTTGCCGTTCTATCCATATACGTCTGATGATGGATTCTCAGTTGTTGATTATCGTAAAATAGACCCGGAATTGGGGAGTTGGAAAGATATCAATCAACTTTCTAATGAATATGATTTAATGTTTGATGCGGTGATCAATCATATTTCTAAGAGTAGTGACTGGTTTCAAGGATTTTTGCAAGGGCAGGATCAATACAAAAAATACTTTATTGAAGCTGACCCTTCATTAGATTATAGTCAAGTGACACGTCCAAGAGCCCTCCCGCTTCTTACCGCATTTGATACAAAGGAAGGTCCGAAATATGTTTGGACAACCTTTAGTGAAGACCAGATTGACTTAAATTATAAAAATCCTGACTTGTTGCTTGAAATACTGGATATTCTAGGCATGTATGCCGCAAATGGAGCAAAGTATATTCGTTTAGATGCGATCGGTTTTATGTGGAAAGAATTGGGGACAAGCTGCATTCATTTAGAAGAAACACATGTTTTAATTAAATTAATGCGAAAGGTATTAGAGGCGATAAACCCTAATACCATTATTATTACAGAAACAAATGTCCCGCATAAAGAGAATATAAGTTATTTTGGGAATGGGCAGGATGAGGCACAAATGGTTTATCAATTTCCTTTGCCCCCATTAACATTATTTTCTTTTTTAACAAAAAATGCTGAGAAATTATCTGATTGGCTAAACACACTAGAATCCACCTCTTCGACTACAACCTATTTTAATTTTCTAGCTTCACACGATGGCATTGGTATGCGGCCAACTGAAGGAATTTTAACAGAAGATGAAAAACAGTTGTTAGTTGATAAAGCCCTTGAACACGGAGGATTAGTCTCTTACAAAGATAATGGTGACGGGACAAAAAGTCCTTATGAGTTAAATATAAATTATTTAAATGCTTTAGCTCATCCAGATGAAAATAATGAAGTGAAAGTGCGACGGACGATGGCCGCTCATTCGATATTGCTATCTGTAGTTGGGGTCCCTGCCGTTTATATTCACAGCCTACTTGGATCCGAAAATGATCTAGCAGGTGTGGAAAAATCGGGTATAAATAGAAGAATAAACCGAGAGAAACTAAATAAGGACGAATTAGAGACTGCATTAAAGGAAAACACACTGAGAGCACAAATATTTGAAACATTATCTAAACGAATCAAACTAAGAAGAAGCTTAAAAGCCTTCCATCCAAACGCAAAACAAAAAGTTATTCATCTGGATAAACGCATCTTCTCAATCATCAGACACAACGAAGAAACTGGAGACAAAATACTAGCCATGGTAAACGTATCAGACGATCACATCCCCATGCAAATAGAATACAAAGGAACCAACCTCATCGATAACCAACCATTCGATGGAAACTTTGAGATGGCGCCTAACCAAACATTATGGATACAACTTTAGCCGGGGTCAGTCCCCCGCCGAGTTAATGCGTTAAAGGATTGCTTCATTTCATGAGTTTCGCCAAATTAAAGGGCATTGAGAATAAGATCATTCTCAATGCCCTTTTGGCTGCATTCATTGCTACAACTTATTTGTTTTGCGGTAGAGGGAAGGAGGCATATTCCACTTTTGTTTAAATTTACGGGTTAAATAAAAGCCGCTTGAATACCCACATTGATCGGCAATATGATCAATCGTATCATTGGTTGCTAATAATAATTGTTTCGCCTTTTGTAGCCTTAACATCGTAATGTACTCAGAAGGGGTCATCCCAAACACATGATGAAACCTTCTAGTAAACTGAACAGGACTTAATCCGAATTTAGCCGCCACCTTGTTAATCTGTAATGTACCCTTAAGTGCATGATCATGCATATATTTTTTCGCTTCTTGTATGAACGGATCCTGATACTTTGCATTCTGATTGACGCTCGAAATAATTGAAGACTTGATTTGATGAGTAAAAAGAATATCCAACAATAAATGTCCAGTCCATTGATGATTTTCATAGAAAGTCAAAGTACTTAAATAGGTGATGGTAGAACGAAAACGATCAATATCTTCAATAGTGATTTTCCCAGGAACTAACATTGATTCGAATTCGGGGTTACTGCTGAAGCGAATAAAATGAAAAGTTAATGGATTTATAACCTTGCGCTTAAACCTAGTATGCGGAGGACAGAAAACGATATCCCCAAACCGAGCCTGCCCCTTCTCTTCTCCAATCTCATAATGAAATAGACCATCCACAATGACAAAAACTACCCATTCCTGATAGAGATCTTCTAGTAATTCAAACCGTTGTTTTTTCTTCCAATGGACATGCTGCCAAATGGAGAACATACACTCACCTCCACCTATTTATTGAAAATATGTATATATATATGATATATACGTGCATGTAAAAAGTAAAATTATAAAAGTATAATGAAATAAAGGATATATAAAGGAGTGGGTAGAATGAGAGAGGAACTTGTAGTATCTGATGTTACGGTCGTGGGAGGTGGATTGGCCGGTGTTTGTGCATCAATTGCCGCAGCACGTCTGGGCCAAACGGTGTCACTCGTGCAAAATCGACCTGTTCTGGGGGGGAACTCCAGCAGTGAAGTGCGTGTTTGGGTTGTAGGGGCAACCAAGCACGGGATTAATCGTTATGCAAGAGAAACAGGAATTATGGGAGAACTATTTGTGGAAAACCAATATCGTAATCCAGATGGAAATCCTTATTTATGGGATGCGTTAATTCTTGAAAAAGTAAAAGCAGAAAAAAATATCAACCCATTTTTAAATACAGATGTTCATGAATTAGACGCAACAGGTGATGAGGATAAGCGTGTCATTGAATCTGTAACGGGTTGGATGGCGGGTTCTGAGCGACGTATTACATTTAGAAGTCCTGTGTATCTGGATTGTACAGGAGATGGATTAATTGGTTTTTTAGCTGGTGCCAAATATCGCATAGGAAGAGAAGCAGCATATGAATTTGATGAATCATTAGCCCCGAAAGAAGCAGATGATATATTACTAGGTAGTACGATTTTATTTTATACAAGGGATGAGGGACATCCAATTCGTTATATCCCTCCTGCTTTTGCTAAAGACATCACAAAAACGCCAATTCCAACAAATCGAATCATCAGAAGTGGAGATAATGGATGCCATTATTGGTGGATCGAATTTGGTGGTGAAATGGATACCGTTCATGATAATGAAGAAATTCGTGATGAACTTTGGTCTGTCATTTATGGCATATGGGATTATATAAAAAATTCAGGTGAATTTGAAGCCGATAACTTAACACTAGAGTGGGTCGGAGCCATTCCTGGCAAACGAGAATATCGGCGCTTTGTCGGCGATTATATGTTAAACCAAAATGATATAACAAATCAGTATTTATTTAAGGATCGCATTGCCTTTGGAGGCTGGTCCATTGATCTACATCCACCTAAGGGAATGTATGCTGAGCAGAGTGGGGCGAGTAATTTACAAGCTGATGGCAATTATCACATCCCATTCCGGTCCCTTTATTCGAAAAATGTAACGAATTTACTTTTTGCTGGACGTAATATCAGTGCAACACATATTGCCTTTGGAACAACGAGAGTGATGGCTACTTGTGCCGTTATTGGCGAAGCGGCAGGAACAGGTGCTGCCTTTTGTATTCAGAAAGGAAAAACGCCGAGAGAAGTTTCTCAAAATTATATGGAAGAAATGCAGCAAGTCTTGCTTCGACAGGATGCTGCTGTACTTGGGGTAAAGAACCAAGATGATCAGGATCTCGTACGAACAGCCACGATTGACGCATCAAGCTTTCTTGAAAAAATTACAATTGACAAGGCAGATGAGGAATTTTCTTCATTGCATGATGTTGGCATCAGCCTGCCTGCAAATGCTGGGATACAGGACCTAGAGATATTGCTCACCGCTTTAGAAGATACTGAAATAACAGTAGAGGTTTGGGATACGGGTAAACCACAAAATTATATACCAACTAAACTTCTTGAACGTCGTACGATTCCAGTAACGAAAGGGAGCCAACAATGGATCAATACTGGCTTATCAAACCATTTTCTTGATACAGCCTTCGTGATCATTAGACAAAACAAGCTGATCAACCTATTCTTATCGCATCAGCCAGTAACAGGTTTGCTATCTTATGTAAAAAAGCCGGTCAAAAGCTCAAATCTATCTTCACATAAAAAGGTTACTCCAATACTAGAATGGACAATGAAGCCAGTTATTAGAAATCCATTTTGCCTGCGAATTGGAACGAGCCAAACAGCATACCAACCAGAAAAAACGAAAAATGGCTTGGTTCGGCCATATGGTGGGCCAAATATGTGGGTCTCTGCTCCTTCAGAAAAAGAAGGTCAAGAAGAATGGATTCGCTTAACATGGAATCAAGAGAAAGAAATAAAAGAAATTCACCTCACCTTTAACGATGATGTGAATGAAGATCTCATTAATTTACATCATCATCGCACATCATTTGAAGTTATTCCAGAGCTAGTAAAAGATTATCGACTTGAAGCGAAAGTAGCTGGTCAGTGGCAGCTCGTTCATCAAGAAAAAAACAACCGAAAAAGGAGGCGGATTCATATTTTGCCATCTGCCATAAGAACCGATCAATTACGTCTTGTGGCTGAATCAACAAATGGCTGTCAAAGGGTGGAAGTAATCGAAATAAGAGCATATGAGAAGCCAGTTTCACAAGTCAGTGTTTAGGAGGAGGAAAACACTATGAATAAACGTGAAGTTGAACAATCAGATAAGAAAATGGCAACATTGAGCAATTCCGACAATAAAAACATATATCCATTCGATGATGCCGGAAAACTATCCTATCGTTATTCAGAAGATCAGACCCAGCGAACGATTGCTGATAAATTAAATGAGTCAATCAGCGTCAAAGATTTTGGTGCGATTGGAGATGGAAATGCGGATGACTCTCCTGCATTCCAAGCAGCAATAGATGTAATAAAAGAAAAGGGTGGAGGAACTCTGATTATTCCACAGGGGGAATATTGGATTAGCCAAGCTGTATTTCTTTGCGACAATATCACCATTATTGGTACAGGGTGGCCCACACTGCGTAAGAAAGAGGGGGATCATGGTTATACAGTATTTGCCGTTTTATCCAGGGGAAAACGTGGTTATGGTTCAGGTGCCAAAAATATTAACGTGACAGGTATTACGGTTAGAGGCTCCTTTTCAGAAGAAATACGTGCAGGCGGATTTGCACTTCATCATGCTAGTAATGTGCTTGTATATGATTGTCGCTTCATTGAGGGGCATATTAAAGGACATATATTTGATCTGTGTGCTTGTGAAAATGTGACGATCAAAGATAATGTGTTTATGGGCATGAAGGAAACGAATAATAGTAATATGGCTGAATGTATTCAACTCGATCAATCAAAAAATGGCTCACTATCGTATGGTGATGACCCAGGTTCATATGACGGTTTAATGTCACGGTGTATCACGATTCAAGGCAATAAATTTCTCCCATTGACGGTGGATGGTGTCACATATCCTGCTTCAAATATTATTGGGAGTCACACTACGCGTGAGGGCATCTATTATGAAGATATTCGTATTTTGGATAATTATATCGAGGATCCCATTGAGGCGAGAGTGTGGAATTTTCGTGGAAATATTCACCTGCAAGGTGTGAAAGGGGCAATGATTCGTGGAAATCATTGGGTGGCAACAAAACCGCTGAATGTTAGAGCAGTAGCTATATATGGTGTGACTGTCGGCAATGATAAACAGGCTGATCCAGAAGTGAAAGCTCCGATTTCTGAAATACCGCCACAAGGGTGCCAGGATATTATAATAGAAGGCAATATATTCGAAGGCTTCAATGGGAGCGCAAAAAACGAATCACTTATTTCTATTCTCGGCCTACAAGATACTCCTGATGTAACAAAAAATGTTCGCATTACTGGAAATATATTTCGCGATATCGATGGATCTGATGCTATCCAGATAAAACATGCATCCGATATAAGCGTGACTGGTAATAGCGTGATGGAGAAGAATTTTAGATTTGTTGGGGTATCGGGGACGCAACGATTGAATATCGAAGGGAACCGTGCTGACAAATCTAAGCAGCAGCCTGTGTGGATAACAGATACCTCACATATCACCTATACAAATAACGAATTACGCAGCTTTACTAAACCACCGCGTTTTCGGGAATGTAGCAATGTAAATATAACGGGGAATCATTTCCTCGATTCTGAGGTAGCATCTGGCATCGCATTTGTGCTTGAATCCTGTTCCGAATTTAATGCTTACGGAAATTTTGCCAACACCACTCATCCTAAGTCTGATGCCGCGATTGTTTTCAAAAATATACCTAATCGAGGGCTGGTGCATCACAATATTTTCACAGGCTACTTACATGCGGCCATTGGTGAAAGCACTGATGTTTTGGTATCAGAGAACGTAGTGTAGTATTTGAGAGATGAGTGTTAAGAAGCAGGATGAATAACAAGGGGAAATCCAATCTTTGCTTGGGTAAAAAATCCATAAAACTCTTACTGATGGAAGCCTCGCTTGATGGGGCAGTCGATTCTCATTTTACTGGAACTTAATAAACATAATAGATACAGAAAACATCCTTTCTTGGTTTGGGCATCACCTATACATACCAAAGAAAAGGATGTTTTTTGCATGTGGAGTTCCTAATGGAACAATTCTTAGGACATAATGGAATGAATCTTTGAATTATATTCTATATTATGAAAACGGATACGAAGGTGGGGTAGAATCCGTTAAACTAAAGATTGGAGGGATGGAGATGAGAATTCGAAGCAGATGGGCTTCAACAACATTAAAAAACAAGTTGATTTTAACTTTTTCAGTATTGATTGTTTTGCCATTTTCAACTGTAAGTCTGTACCATTTTCACCAGTTTGAATACATTATGCAGGAAAAGATTAGTGAGCAAGTAAATGATCAGCTGGGAAGTATAAACCGAACTCTGGAAGATTTAATGGGGGTTGCTTTTAAAACAGGTATTTTAATTGAACAAGACTCGTTAGTTGTTTCCTATTTTAAAAGACCTGAGGATTATCACTTGCTTGAAAGGCACAACGGAATGGATGCAAAATTTATGAGTATTAATAATAGCTTTTTTTTATCTAGTCCATCTGTTTATTATACTTTACTTGATTTTAATGGAAATGTTTATACCTCCTTCCGATCTCGCGAAACCCTTTTTTATGAAGATTTGATCAAACAGCAATGGTATAAAACATTACTTAAAGAACCAACCGATTATTACTGGGTATTGAACGATGAGAACTATGTAAACTCTGATTTATCGCGGAGTGCGGCCTTGCTTTCCCTTTATATGGTTTTAAAGGAAGATCAACATAATTCTTTTGGAGTGGCAAGGATAAGTCTAGACTTTTCCGAATGGTTTGAATCTGTGACAAGAAATTTACCTGCCCACCAAGATTATTTTATTATGGAAGAGAACGGCAAGATGATTGTTCAGTCCAATCTGGAGGGAAATTTATCACTTGGCACAAAAGATTCGATTATCTCAGATCATAAGGAAGAAGGCTATTTTTTAAATGAGGAAAAAACAAATCTGATTAATTATGAATATATTGATACTTTAGGTTGGTATATGGTTAATAGGGTATCTTTAGACGTTATGTATGAACAAGTAAATGAGATGAAAAACCATTATATGTATACGTTTATTATACTTATTCTATTATTTATGATAGCCACCTTGATTATTTCAACAAAGTATACACGACCTTTAAAGGATTTACAGAAAAAAATGGCGAAGGTGGCCGAAGATAAATTAAAAACACATTTGCCTGAAAAAAACTATCAAGGTGAAATGCTGGCACTTGCTCAGAACTTTAATGGAATGATCGAAGATTTAAACCAACTTGTAAAGCAGTTAAAAATGGAAGAGAGACAAAAGGAAGCGGTTAAATACCAAATGCTTCAGGCTCAATTAAATCCACATTTTCTTCACAATACATTAAATACTGTAAAATGGCTTGCGATTCGCGAAGGAAATGAAAAAATTACGGATATTTGTATTTCCCTAGGTAAATTATTAGAAGCTAGTTTGAATCATGAGCAGGAGTTAATTTCTTTGGATGAGGAATTAGCGTTAATCCAGTCCTATGAATTTATTCAAAAGTTTCGTTATCAGTCTACTTTTGAAATACTTTATGAGTATGATCCGTCTTATAATCGAGTTTTAGTCCCTAAGTTTAGTTTACAGCCACTGGTTGAAAACGCCATTTATCATGGTATTACTGCAAAAGAAAGAGTACTGAAAATTAGCATCCATATTTATAAACAGAATGATTATTTGTTTATGGAAGTGATGGATAATGGGGTTGGTCTTCATGTTGCGAAAATCAATTCAAAGAGAAAACGTCCTGGCATTGGCTTGAAAAATATTCGGGAACGGTTGGCCTTACTCTTTAATGATCGGGCAGACTTAGAAATACTTACCTTATCTGGAGGAACAAAGGTTAAACTTTATTTTCCTTTTATGCTTATGAATAAAGACAAAGGGGGAAGTGCTGATGTGGACCGTATTACTCGTTGAGGATGAGGTTTTTGTAAGAGAATCTATTCGTGAATTAATTGAATGGGAACGTTTTGGTTTTACTGTGGTTGGTGAGGCGGGAGATGGGCAAGAGGCTTTAAAAATCATCAGAGAATTGGAACCTGATCTTGTTATATCAGATATCCGCATGCCGATTTTAGACGGGATTGAATTATTAAAAAACGCGAAAGAGAGTGGGTTTGACGGAGTTTTTCTAATGCTTTCATGTTTAAATGAATTTGAATATGTCAGGCAAGCTATGGAATACGGTGCCTCTAACTACATTCTTAAGTTATCGATGAGTGTCCAATCTTTACGAGAAGCACTTGAAAAACTAAAGATCGAGTTATTAACACGAAAGGGAAAAGGCATAAAAGAGATTGAGCAATATTATCAGAATTTATGGAATGTTATCCATGAGAGTACAATTGTACAAGGAACATATTCACTGCCCTCTTTGTTAGTAAAAGATTATCAATTGATTATCTTTTCCGTCCTGAATGGTTCAACCCCTTTTAGAAAAGTGGATTTTTACCAATCGAATCATGCTCCAAACAAGAAGGAAGCCATTGTTCATTTGTTTCAGACACAAGGACAAACAAGTGTCTTTTATTGGTCAAAGCGGGAAAATGTTAGTGACCAATCTTTTATATCCACTATTTCTCATCCACTTGTTTCTGAAAAAGTTGATAAGGATGAGAAAATAGAAGATACTTGGAAAAGGGCACTTAGAAAATTGGATGCCATTTGGTATGAGGTTGAAGACCTACCAGTTTACGAACGAGATACAAATCAGAGGCTTATGAAAATAAAGAGAGACATCATTCATTTATTTGAACAAATGAACAGGGCAGATTACTCTGAGATGATTCAAAAAATGTGGCAGTTGATTGAAAGGGAAAGGTACCCAATGAGTATTGTAAAAGACTATATATTTGAGCTTAACCGGGATCTTTCTCAAATGGCAAAAAGAGATATAGAAGAGGAAGCTTCAATTATTCATTGCCCCCTTTATCAAGAGTTAAAAGAAATGATGACTAGCAGATTTATCTTATTGTTTAAATTAAGATTAGATACAGTTGGGATTTCTTCTGATCATCATGAGATTAATAAAGTAATGGATTATATTCAGCAACATTATGCGGAGCCACTTGAGGTGAAAAAATTAGCTAAGCATGTTGCGCTGGATAGTAACTATCTAAGCAGTTTATTTAAAAAGAAAACAGGTAACTCTATCATTCATTATATTCATGATGTTCGGATCAAACATGCAAAATACGCATTAACCCACA
Source organism: Bacillus sp. SD088 (assembly GCF_017355205.1). GTDB lineage: Bacteria > Bacillota > Bacilli > Bacillales > Bacillaceae_C > Lederbergia. Next base: position 205 of record NZ_JADIJK010000036.1, on the reverse strand, counting down.
GCCATTTACCAGTAAGTAAAATAGCGGAACAAGTAGGTTTTTTAAATGATAATTACTTTATTAAAATTTTTAAGAGGTTTACAGGTCAAACGCCTAAGCATTTCCGGGATAAAAATTAAAACGCTTACAATCGTTCTATTGATATCGAAGTTTTGTTCCTTACGATAATGTTGGTTGGCTGATAAGTTATAAGGGAGAACAATTT
>NZ_JADIJK010000035.1 GCF_017355205.1 Bacillus sp. SD088 | reverse complement strand
AATGCAAAGCACGGTCCCAGATCGTGCTTTCATCTAAACTATAATATTTTATGATTAATATTTGCTTTACTAAAAATAATCATGTAATATGGTAATTGTCTTCAAATTTCCTTCACTATTTTATCGTCGCGGGGTAGAGCAGTCTGGTAGCTCGTCGGGCTCATAACCCGGAGGTCGCAGGTTCAAATCCTGCCCCCGCAATCATTTTATACATAATAATGAACGTTAGGTCCGGTAGTTCAGTTGGTTAGAATGCCTGCCTGTCACGCAGGAGGTCGCGGGTTCGAGTCCCGTCCGGACCGCCACTATTGCAAACGAACAATTGTGTTCGTTTTTTTGTTATTTAAAAAAGGATAAATTTGCTCTCTTCCTATATATGCTGAGAGATAATTAATCAAAGAATGAGGAAGCTTTTTTGCTCATTCTTTTTTTTTCGGGTAAACTTGTAATGAGCGATGTAAAAGGGGAATGACGAATGGCGAACTTTGAAATCAGGTCCAATCGACCAGAAGATACTTATTTAATAGCGAAAACAGTTGGAAAGCTCCTTGGTCCAAACGATGTGGTTTTACTTGAAGGTGATCTAGGGGCAGGTAAAACGGCCTTTACAAAGGGACTGGCTGTTGGATTGGATGTCCAAAGGACAGTGAATAGTCCTACATTTACCATTATAAAAGAATATAAAGGAAGACTCCCTTTATATCATATGGATGTATATCGAGTAGAAGATTCACTTGAAGATCTAGGATTAGAGGAATACTTTTACAATCAAGGTGTTTCTGTTGTAGAATGGGCCCATTTAATCGAAGAGCAGTTGCCTTCTGAGAATCTTACGGTATATTTATATCGTGAAGGTGAGACAGAAAGAAGGATTGCCTTCCAACCGAATGGAAAAAGGTATGAAGCATTATGTGAGGAGTTATGGAATGAGAATTTTAGCCATTGATACATCAAATGAAGTACTGGGAATTTCCTTGTTGGATGAAGTTCAAGTCATTGGTGAATATATGACGAACATGAAGAAAAATCATAGCATCCGTGTTATGCCGGCGATTGAAAAGCTGTTGTCAGATTGTGAAACAAAACCTACTGATCTAGATAAAATTGTCGTGGCCCAAGGACCAGGCTCTTATACAGGCGTACGAATCGGTGTAACGGTAGCAAAAACATTAGCGTGGGCTTTGCAGATTCCTTTAGTTGGTGTATCGAGCTTAGCAACCCTTGCGGCATCGGCTCATTATTTTGATGGGTACATTTCACCACTGTTTGATGCGAGACGTGGTTTGGTTTATACCGGATTATATGAATATCAGGACGGGAAACTATTGACTGTTTTGGATGATCGTAATATATTGGCAAAGGAATGGGCTGAACAATTGCAAATAATGGAGAGACCCATTTTATTTATGGGAAATGATATTCCTATTCACCGGGAGCTTATTACTACTATTTTGCATGATCAGGCTTGCTTTGCAGAAATGACCGAACATAATCCTCGTCCAGGAGAATTGGGCAGGCTGGGCTTAGCGGCAGAAGAAGTTACTATTCATTCTTTTGTCCCGAATTATGCACGACTTGTGGAAGCCGAGGCTAAATGGTTAGAAAAACAGGAGCGTAAGAACTAATGGAATCATGTCAAGATCGCGGGGCAATCACTTATCGAGTGGCAACAGAAGCAGACGTTGAACAAATTGTCAAAATCGAGAATCAAGCTTTTACTGTGCCATGGCCAGCGGAAGCCTTTTATCAGGATATCCTAACCAATCGATTTGCCCTTTATTTACTGTTAGAATATGAGGGGAAGGTTGCGGGATATTGTGGTGTTTGGATTGTCATAGACGAAGCTCATATTACCAATATTGCTTTGTTTCCAGAATATAGAGGAAAGAAGTTAGGGCAAAACTTATTAGAAAAAATGATGTCGACTGCTAAAGAAGCTGGTGCAGAGACAATGACGCTTGAAGTAAGGGTAAGCAATTTTCCGGCCAAATCACTTTATAAAAAGTTAGGTTTTCAAGAAGGCGGAATTCGAAAAAACTATTATACAGATAATCAAGAAGACGCATTAGTAATGTGGGTGAATTTATAAAATGGATAAAGAGTTGTTCATCTTAGGAATTGAAACAAGCTGCGATGAAACGGCTGCAGCCGTTATAAAAAATGGAAAAGACATTCTTTCAAACGTAGTAGCCTCACAAATTGAAAGTCATAAACGTTTTGGTGGGGTTGTACCAGAGCTTGCTTCTAGACATCATGTGGAGCAAATTACGATCGTGATCGAGGAAGCATTAACAGAAGCAAAAGTTACGTTAGCAGATATTGATGGGATTGCGATTACAGAGGGCCCAGGTCTAGTAGGGGCATTACTTGTCGGAGTGAATGCTGCGAAAGCTTTAGCATTTGCGCATAATATTCCACTCGTTCCAGTCCATCATATTGCAGGACATATCTACGCCAATCGCTTAATAACCGAATTGAAATTTCCATTACTTGCTCTCGTTGTATCTGGAGGACATACCGAATTGATCTATATGGAGAAGCATGGAGCCTTTAAAGTAATCGGTGAGACTTTAGATGATGCAGCGGGAGAGGCGTATGATAAGGTAGCGAGAACATTAAAGTTACCTTATCCAGGCGGTCCGCATATTGATAAACTAGCTCAAAAGGGAAATCCTGCTATTGAGTTGCCGCGAGCTTGGCTGGAGGAAGGATCCTATGATTTTAGTTTTAGTGGTTTAAAATCAGCTGTGATTAATACCCTGCATAATGCAGAACAACGTGGCGAATCGATTGCTAGTGAAGATCTAGCAGCTAGTTTCCAAGCAAGTGTCGTAGAGGTTCTAACAGAGAAGACTGTACGTGCTGCTGAGGAATACAATGTCCAGCAGGTGTTATTAGCGGGTGGGGTTGCGGCAAACCAAGGCTTGCGTTTAGCATTGCAGGAGGCTTTTCAGCCACTATCAGCAATAGAACTGATTATCCCGCCACTAAATCTCTGTACGGACAACGCCGCGATGATTGCAGCAGCTGGATCGGTATTGTTTGAACAAGGCAAGCGCGGTAAAATGGATATGAACGCTTATCCAGGATTGGATATTGAAATTTTTTGATTTTAAAACTCGTTAAATGATACTTCACCTAGGGATACAAAGCATCTATGCATTTGTATTCCTATTTTTATTTAGAAAAAAGAAAAGCCATTTATTCAGTGTAAAAAAGAGATTTAACAATGGAGTTGAAAATGATGAAAAGATTGGCCATTATCACGGTAGGTAAAACGCATAGTGGTAAAACGACATTTGCAAAGGCTTTAGGAAATAAGTTAGATAACTCTTTTGTAATGGATCAGGATAACCAAGCTGAATTTATAAATAATCATTATAAGAAACTACAACCAAAGCGGGGAGAGAATACGCTTAAACATACTCTTACAAGACAAATTGTCTCTTATGCCAAGGAGCACACAGATTTACACTTCATTATTTGTAATTCTAATCGCGGGAAAAAAGGGCGAGTGTACTTGCTAGAAGAGTTGTTTCCAAAAGCTGAATTTATCCGAATACTTGTCCATTTTGCTATTCCAGATCAAGTTCTCCAGGCCCGTGTGAAACAGAGCCGACGTAGCACAAATATATTGAGAACTGCTTCTAATTTTGAAGAAGTTCTTATGCGTCAGCAAGCTGATTCTCTAAAAGAAGATGTGACAGATCCAATAGAGGGAGAAGCAGATCACCTATTCGTAATTACAGATAGGGATGAAGTAGATGCCGTTATTCGAAAAATTATTCATATTGCACAAGGGTTATGATTTTTTAGTAGGCGTAGAGCGTTCACTGAGGTGATGTTCATCAAAGTTGTATCGGCATACAAAGAAGTGAATGATCATATAATGAATGGGGATTTGACTGGTACGGTAGAGGAGCTTTTACCATACGTAACAAAAGCACCTATTAAAGTCGTGTGAACTGGTATTATTATTCCATATTAGGGGGGTAAGGTCATGAAAAACATTGTGAATTTCTTCATATTCATTATTACAGCCTGCATTTTATTGGGTACATTATTTTTAGTAAATGGCGGCCTATCTCAAGATGCGCTATTATTTGTCGGGATTATATTGATCATTATGTTAGTAGCCATACTTGCTGTTTCTAAACTATATCCCGACCATAAAATATGGCTGTGCCTGGGGATCAGTGTAATGATATTGGTACTATTTGTTCCATGTTTTACTACGTTAAATGATCTACAAGCATCGTTAGAGAGAGCAGTATTTAAGCAATTTTTATTGATGTTTGTTCTTATCCCAATCCTTTTTATTGGGTCCTTTATTTTAGCCTACCGTCACTACTTTATTAGGGGACGATAGTTTCATAGGCAAATTTGATTTATATAGATAGACTGACGGTTTTACCGTTCAGTCTATTTTTAATAGAAAGTATATCCATACGTCAGCTTATACATCTGTTGTGGACGTGAGAATACTATCCCTTTTAGCAGTCCGTTCTTAGAATATGATAAACTACGATTATCTAACATAAGGGGAATTCAAATGAAAAAAGACTTAAAAGCCTGGAAAGATCCAACGATATTATTGTCCTCGATTGGAATTTCAAGTATCGGGGACTTTATTTACTTAGTTGCCATTAATATAATTGTATATCAACTTACAGGTTCAGCTGCCGCTGTTGCGGGACTTTGGATCATTGGGCCATTAACGAATATTGTAACCAAATTTTGGACTGGCAGCTTCATTGATTATCGAAGTAAAAGAAAAGTAATGGTTGTAACGTATTTTATTAGGGCCGTTTTCATCTTCTTCATTCCATTTGCACCGAATATAGTCGTAATCTATGGAATTTTAGTTGTTTTAAGTGTGGCAAAGGCTTTCTTTAATCCATCCTCCATGACGTATGTTACCATGCTTGTTTCGAAAGATAAAAGGAAGCGATTTAACGCAATCCGTTCATTTGTAAGCTCTGGCGCATTTATTATTGGGCCGGCAATCGGGGGTTCACTTATATTAATAACATCGGTAAAAACAACCTTATGGCTGAACGCGTTATTCTTTGTCATCTCAGCAATTTTATTATTATTTCTTCCAAAAGAAGAAAATATTAATAAAGATACGATTCCAGCATTAACTTTCTCACAGGTGATTCGTGATTTTACAGTTGTTCAGAAATTCATGTCAAATAATAAATATGTATCTTTTATTTATTTTGGTTTTATTATGGTAATGATTTTTTCTTTTGCCATGGATGCGCAGGAGGTTGTCTTTACACAACAAGTTATTGGACTTTCTGAAGTGGAGTATAGTCTATTAATAAGTATAACTGGAATTGGTTCAGTTATAGGCGCTATGCTACTGTCACTTTTTTCAAACAGCCTCTCTATTAGGTCTATGATTGTCATTGGTCTAATGATGACGACGGTTGGTTACGTTATATATGCATTTTCATGGTCTTTTATGTCGATTGTTGCTGGATTTATCATTTTAGGTTTCTTTAATGTTTTCTTAAATGCAGGGATAATGACTTTCTATCAAAATAATATACCAATTGAGGTCATGGGGAGAGTCACGAGTATCTATCAACTAATCCAAAGTGCCGTTCAAGTTATATTTATCTTAGGGGTTGGATTTGTAGCAGATTTTGTTTCATTACGGCAGACCATCGTTACTTTGTCACTTATTATGTTGCTATCATCCCTCACTTTTTCCGTTTTAGTTATGAAGCCAACTAAAAAGTCCTTTTACCAGGAAGAAGACAATACGAATAGGTCGTAGACGAATTGCTTGTGCAACTTAGATGATTAGAAGAAGTACAAAAATACTTCGTTATCCCCCGATTCCGCATATGACTCTAGTTCTACCTCTTATGGATAACCAATTTACAAAAACTAGTATAATCGCACTTACTAATAAGTCTTCATGACGTATGATACCTAATAAATAATCCGTTTGAAGGGAGGTTTACTGTTGCCAAAGGTATCCGTTATTATGACGAGTTACAATAAGCCAGATTATATTAAAAGTGCCCTATCTGCAATTTTAAAACAAACGGAGAAAGACTTTGAACTGCTTTTAATGGATGATCATTCAAATAAGCAGACCCAAGAAGTCATCGCTCCTTTTTTAAAGGATAAAAGAATTCGCTTCTTTAAAAGTAATATTCAAACCATTCAAGAACGCGTGGAGAAAACGCGCTATGCCGTGCTTATTAATGAAGCGTTAGAAATGGCTAAGGGAAAATATATAACATATGCGACAGATGATAATGTGTATAAACCTCATCGTCTCCAGAAAATGGCGCAATATCTAGATTTTCATCCGCATGCGCAAATTGTTTATTCCGGTTCGAAAACGACGTATTTAGATCAGAACGGTCAAAAGACGAAAGAAATAACACGACCGGCTTCTTCCATTACATGGATCGCTCCTTGTGCCTTGGATCATTGTGCCATGATGCATAGGGCAGCCATTCTTCCCACGATTAAAAAGAAATGGGGTTCATATTGGGATGAGGATCCACAATTTTATCGAATTGGCGATGCGCGCTTTTTTTGGCGATTGAACCAAGAGTGGCCATTCTATCCTATCAACGAAGTGTTGGACGAAAACTTTATCACACCAAGTTCGATCCATTATAAACTTTTTTCAGAGGAAAAAGATGAGTTTGCTCGTTTACTTCCAGAACAGCGCGATTGCAATGAGCTTCGAGAAGATTTACGGAAAAGAAGGAGGTGATGTTGTGGATGTGTATTTGCGGAATTATTGGTTATTAAATTTGGAGTTTATCGATGCTTTTTCAGCATTAACGTATAAAAATATTCCCTTGCCGCTTTTAAGTAATTTTTATCATTATTTAGCTCCAACATTACAGACAGAAATGCAATCAGAGGATTTCTGTCAACATTCATCGCAAGATTTTAAAGAGGGAGAGATCCAACCAGGATTTGAAAAGTGGTTAGGAGCGCTTAGAAAATCACCGCACACTCAACCTAAGCAAGGAAAGTTATTAATGAACTTTGATTATCTACGTTTTACTGAGGAAAACTATCGAGCGTTTTCTCCAGAAACTACGTTGCTTTTAACGAGATGGAGGATGAGGGGGCTCTATACCATTCCCATTATCAGTATGTTAGACCATATAAAGACTTCTCCACAAATTGCTCAGTCTTTCACGAGAAAAGTTAAGGCCATTTTTCAAGCGCATCATCAGCATCCGGCTTTTTCCAATCCAGTATTTCAAAAGGGATTTCTAAAAGACATTCCACAAATGATTGAAAAAATTGATATGGTTTATTCCGTACTAAAAAGCAATCCTATTGAGGCAATATTAGTCGGAACAACAGAGGAATTAACAAGTCGTATTTTAGCGATTATTGGTCAAACATTAGGCATCCCTAGCTTTTGCTTGCAGCATGGACTGATTCTTGGAGAGGAGGCTTATTTACCAGCTTTTGCTTCTCATTATGTCGTCTATGGAAATTATGAGAGGGAGTGGTACCAAAATAAGGGAGTTCCAGACAATCAAATTGCGATTGCCGGTCATCCGCGTTATGACGCGATCTTTACAACAAAGCATTTAAATCGGCAACAGGTTTTAAAGGACTTAAATTTAAACGCAAATAAAAAGACGATTTTCATGGCAACCCAGCCCAATAGCTCTTCTTTGTTTGTAGAGATTGCAAAAATCGTGGAAAAGCTTCCTGATATTCAAATCATCATCAAACCACATCCATGGGAGAAAGCAAAAAATCGAACCCATCCCTACCAAGCTTTAGCGGAAAAGTATAAGCAAATCCAATATGTCACCTCTGAAGTTCCTCTATATAGTTTAATTTCAGCTTCTGATCTGGTTGTTGTGGCGAATTCAACTGTTGGATTAGAGGCCATGTTGCTCGACAGACCTGTCGTTATTTTTAAATCACCAACAGCCAATCGAGACTACCCTTATTATGACTCATTGGGAGATCTTGTTAAAACAACCACAAAGGAAGTACACGAAATCATTGCGGCCCTTTTGACTTCTCCCACTCATCAAAAAAATGCTAAGCAAATTCGCAACCAATTTATCCACAATAACTATCCCATCCAAGCTTCCATGTCTACCCTTCAAAATTTTATAAAAAAGTGTGTTAAAGAGGTGTGACAGAGAATGTTTTTCCGAGGAAAGAAAGTGTTAATTATTGGTGGAACAGGCACAATTGGTCAAAGTCTATTAAAAAAAATCCTTCAAGAAGACCCACAAGTCATCCGGATCTTCAGTAGGGATGAACAGAAACAATTTCTTATGCAAAATCAGTTTGCTGGCGATACCAGGCTTCGCTTTTTGATTGGGGATGTACGAAGCTATGACCGTGTAGAGAGTGCGATGGAGGAAATTGATTACGTCTTCCATACTGCAGCCATGAAGCATGTATCCTTCTGTGAATATAATCCATTTGAAGCGGTTCTCACGAATATCATCGGCACCTACAATGTGATCAAAGCAGCGCTTGCCCAAAAGGTGAAAAGGGTGATTTTTACAAGTACAGATAAAGCTATTTCCCCAACAAATAATTATGGAGCGACAAAACTAACCGCAGAAAAATTGATCACATCTGCCGAGTATTCAAAAGGGTCGGGTAAAACGATTTTCGCTAGTGTGCGTTTCGGAAATGTAATGGGGGCAAGGGGTTCAGTGATTCCATTATTTAAAAAACAAATCCTTGAGAATCGGGAAATGACGGTGACAGATCAAAGGATGAGTCGGTTTATGATGACCTTGGACCAAGCTACAACTCTTACAATCGAAGCAATGAAAGTAGCAAAAGGTGGGGAGACCTTTATTTTAAAAATGCCCGTCATCTCATTAGGGGATCTTGTGCAAGTATTGAAGGAAGAAGTGGCGAATAAGTATGCGATCCCGCTAGAGGAGATCAAACTCAAAGAAATTGGCTTACGGCCAGGCGAAAAGCAATATGAAGAGTTAATGACGTATGATGAATCTCTTTATGCGATTGAACTGCCGAATATGTTTATTATCCCTTCTCCATTCAAGCCACTACCACAATATAAAAATGGGGAAAAGGCAAAACCCGGAAACTATCAATCTGGTGATCCAAAACCAATTGAGATCGAGGAACTTAGAAGATTGATTTTACAGGAAGAATTAATCTGAAACTGTGGTTCAAAAAGGAGGATAAAAAGGACCAAGTCGGCTAAAGGCGTTGATGTCAATCGCAAACGACCGACACTAGTACATCGTGTACATCGAAAGTTCGAGGCGGACTTGCACGGGATGTGTTGACTTCGACGTTGCCCACTGGACGTGTCGGTACTTAGTCGAAGATCATGTATCTCGTAGCATCATTTTTACCGGACTTTTTGAACATCCTATGAAAGGAGCCGAGAGGATGAACATTTTAGTGACAGGTGGTACAGGGTTTATTGGAAGATGGGTGACAAGAAAATTATTAGAAGATCAGCATGATGTATGGGTGATCGATAATTTAGCTAATTCTAGTACAACCAATATAGAAGAATTTATCCACTCTGATCATTTCAAAGGATTTACGGAGGGGGATATTAAAGATAAGGAGATACTGAAGGAGTTATTTAGGAAGACAGATTTTGATATTTGTTACCACTTAGCTGCGAGTATTAATGTTCAGGATAGTATTGATGACCCAAGGACAACGTTCGAGAATGATACAATTGGAACTTTCCATTTACTAGAATTGTGTAAGGAATACAAAACAAGGCTTGTTTTTATGAGTACATGTATGGTCTATGACCAAGCTTCTAACGCAAATGGAATTACTGAGTTAGATCCAATTAAACCAGCTTCTCCTTATGCAGGTGCAAAAATAGCGGCTGAAAATATGGTGCTGTCGTATTACTATGCGTATAACTTGCCTGTTGTCGTTGTTCGTCCCTTTAATACTTATGGTCCTTTTCAAAAAACAGGTGGAGAAGGAGGGGTCGTAGCGATCTTTATTCATAATCAGTTGGATGGAAGCCCCCTAAAGATTTATGGAGATGGAACGCAAACGAGGGATCTATTATATGTGGAGGATTGTGCCGACTTTGTTGTAACAGCAGGGTATTCCTCGCAGGCTAATGGTGAAATTATTAACGCTGGAACGGGACGTGATATAGCGATTAATGATTTAGCTTTGTTGATCGCAAAAAATCCAGCGCAAGTTCAGCATGTGGAACATATTCATCCCCAAAGTGAAATCCCTAAATTGCTTTGTAACTATGAAAAAGCTAAAAAACTTTTAAACTGGAAACCTAAAGTTTCCTTAGAAGAAGGAATCAAAAGAACAAGTCAGTGGATAAAGGAGTCTGGAGAATCATGAGTCACTCATCGGAGATGCGACCTGTTCGTCAGTCCTTATTACCATATGGCAAACAAAGTATCGATGGGGATGATATTCAGGCTGTTATCAATGTTCTAAAAAGTGATTATGTAACCACTGGGCCGGAAATCGAGCGGTTTGAAAAGAGAATCGCGGAATATGTTGGGGCGAAGTATGCTGTTGCTTTCTCAAATGGTACAGCAGCCTTACATGCAGCATGCTATGCGGCGGGGGTTCAATTAGGAGATGAAGTTATTACCACTCCTTTAACTTTTGCGGCTAGTGCTAATTGTATCCTTTATCAAGGTGGAAAGCCTGTTTTTGCTGATGTTGATGAACGGACCTACAATATCGATCCGAAGGAAATAAAGAAGAAGATCACAAAGAAGACTAAGGCGATTATACCGGTGGATTTTACCGGACAGCCTGCTGCATTGGATGAAATCATCGCGATCGCGCGAGAAAATAATCTGGTGGTCATTGAAGATGCGGCGCATGCATTAGGAAGTACGTATAAAGGAAAAAGAATTGGGTCGATAAGTGATATGACGATGTTTAGCTTTCATCCTGTCAAGCATATTACAACAGGGGAAGGCGGCATGATTACAACCAATCATAAGGAGTATTACGAGAAATTATGTCAATTTCGCTCCCATGGTATTACGCGGGACCGGGGGAAAATGCAGGTAGATCACGGGCCTTGGTATTATGAAATGCAGGATTTAGGCTTTAATTATCGTATAACCGATATCCAGGCGGCCTTAGGAAATAGCCAGTTAAACAAATTGGATAGATTTATTTCCAGGAGACGTGAAATTGCTGCCATCTATCAGGATGCATGGAAGGGCCATAAGGAGCTGATTCTTCCATTCCAACAGATCGATGGACAATCGAGTTGGCATTTATTTGTTCTCCGTATCAATTCTGATGCAGTACGCGTTGATCGTAAAACAATTTTTACTGAATTGATAGAACAAAATATTGGTGTGAACGTTCACTATATCCCGATTTATTTATTTCCTTATTATCAGGACCTTGGATTTCAACAAGGGCTTTGTCCTGTCGCAGAAAAGGTATATGAAGAGTTTATCACGGTCCCATTATATCCAGCGATGACCAATGAAGATGTGCAGTACGTGATTGCGGCTGTAAATAGAACGATTCAAAGATATAAGAGGATATAAAATGAGAAAAGTAGCTATTATTCAGGCGAGAATGGGATCGACACGGCTGCCGGGAAAGGTGCTCAAGAAAGTTTTAAATAGGTCATTACTAGAATATCAACTTGAAAGAATTGCAAAGGCGAATGAGCTGGATGGTTATGTTGTAGCCACGACAACGAAAGATCAGGATAAGGCGATTGTAAAACTATGTGAGAAACTCGGTGTTCCGGTGTTTAGAGGATCTGAAGAAGATGTGCTATCTCGCTATTTTGCAGCGGCCTTTTATTATCAGGCAGATGTCATTATTCGACTAACCTCTGATTGTCCACTGATTGATCCAAACATAATCGATCAAGTGATTCAAAGGTATTGTGCGGAGCCAAATCATTATGATTATGTGTCCAATGTGCTCAAACGGACATTTCCAAGAGGGATGGATATTGAAGTGTTTTCCTATGATGCATTAACAAAATGTCATCAACTGGCGAAGCAAAAAAGTGATCGGGAGCATGTCACGAGTTATCTATACCAGCATCCTAAGCAGTTTAAGCTGTTGAATGTGGAAAATAGCCAAGATCAAAGTGAACATCGCTGGACCGTAGACACATGGGAGGATTTTAAGCTCATAAAAAAGATCATTGAGTCGTTCTATCCTCACCAACCAGATTACACAATGGAAGATGTGCTTACCCTCATTCAGATGAACCCGGAGTGGCGAGAAATCAATCGTCATATCAAACAAAAATAAATGAGGTTGTGAAATAGATGAATATTATTTTTCGAGTTGATGCGTCTGAACAAATTGGAACCGGCCATATGATGCGTTGTTTAACTTTAGCGAAACAACTGCAAGCCATCTCCGATCATGTTCAGATTACCTTTATTTGTCGAGAATTGAGCGGTAACTTAATTTCGTATATTCAAGATCAGGATATCCAAGTGGAGAAATTAAGTTCTATCGATCTATCTATACATCAAAGTGAGTATGACTGGTATCGAGAAAATTGGCAGAGGGATTTTAGTGAAGTTTTCGAAAGACTGGGAGCGCGATCGATTGACCTCCTTATAGTCGATCATTATGGATTAGACGCAAACTGGGAACGGATGATAAAAAGGTATGTTAAACACTTAATGGTGATTGATGATTTAGCAGATCGAAGGCATGATTGTAACATCTTACTTGATCAAAACATTCAAAATTATCCAGGACGCTATAAAGAATTAGTTCCAGCAAGCTGCAAGCAATTATTGGGAACTGATTACCTACTATTAAGAGATGAATTTATCGAGATGGCAAATAATATTCAGATCAGAAAAGGCGATATAAAAAACATACTTGTGTTTTTCGGGGGCTCGGATCCACAGTATTTAACATTTAAAACGGTAGATATCCTGCAAAAGATCTCATTTCAAAATTGTCATATCCATGTCGTTGTCGGGATGTCCAATCCTGAAAGGACACAAATTAAAAAGAAATGTCGTGAAAGAGAAGGGTATGTGTATTATTGCCAGATTGATTATATGGCACAGCTGATGAAGCAAGCGGATCTTGCCATCGGAGCAGGAGGGGCAACGACATGGGAGCGGATTTTTCTTGGATTGCCTTCCCTAACCGTTGTCACGGCCGATAATCAGCTGGAACTCACGAAGAATATTGAAAAAGAAGGACTTACGATCAGTTTAGGAAGTCATCCCCATACAATAGAAATCACTCTGAAAAAGACCTTAGAAAATCTACGTAAACATCCGCATATTATTCAGGAAATGTCTAAAAAATCCCTTCGATTTATGGATAAAGAACGGGTTCGAACCTACCCTGTTCGCGCGGCAATTTTGGAGGCGTTAAAATGAATCTTGTCAAACGGTCATCATTAAAAGAAATGAGCCCTTCTCAGTTAGAATTAGTTTTAGCTTGGCGGAATCAATTCTCTGTACGCTCCGTTATGTACCAAGATGAGGAGATCACATTCGAACAGCACCATAAGTGGTTTGCAGGCATTCAAGCTGATCATACGAAACAGGTGAAAGTTTTTTATTTTGATGAACAGCCGATGGGTGTTGTGCAAATAAGTTTAGATGAACAAAATAAGCGAGCGGAATGGGGTTTTTATATTGGAGAGCCTCAGGCCCCAAGAGGTATCGGAAAGCTCATGGGATATTTAGCGATTGAGTATATTTTTCAACAGTTATCTGTTCGAAAGCTTTGCGCCGAAGTTCTATCCATCAATGCAAAGAGTATTCACTATCATAAAAAACTAGGTTTTCACGTAGAAGGAAACTTAAAAGAGCATATCCTGAAAGAAAACCAATCGGTTGATGTTATCCTCATGTCGTTATTTCCGAAAGATTGGAATGAGAAGCGAGTTGATATATTAAAACAAATAGAAGGAAGGATCATATGAGTGAGATTGTATTGAATGAAATGAAGATCGGCGTCGGGGAGCCGCCATTTATAATCGCAGAGATGTCAGGCAATCATAACCAATCGCTCGATCGTGCACTTGCGATTGTGGAAGCAGCCGCAAAGGCAGGTGCTCATGGATTAAAAATCCAAACATACACACCTGATACGATGACATTAGACATTCGCGCAGGGGATTTTTTTGTTGATGATAAAGAGAATATGTGGGCCGGAAAAACGCTATATGAATTATATGGAGAAGCCTATACACCATGGGAATGGCATCAACCAATCTTTGATCAATGTAAAAGATTAGGGATGATTCCTTTTAGCACGCCTTTTGATGAAACGGCGGTCGACTTTCTGGAAACACTAGCTGTTCCTTGTTACAAGATTGCTTCTTTCGAAAATAATGATCTTCCCTTGATCCGGAAAGTGGCTGCTACTGGAAAACCGTTAATTATTTCGACAGGAATGGCCTCGATCGCAGAATTAGATGAAGCTGTTCAGACAGCGCGGGACGCAGGCTGTAAAGATTTAATTCTATTAAAATGCACGAGCACCTATCCAGCAGAACCAACCAACTCAAATATTGCCACAATTCCTCATATGAGGGAACTCTTTGGTTGTGAAGTCGGTTTATCAGACCATACATTAGGAAGTGGAGTCGCCGTTGCCAGTGTTGCAATGGGAGGGACTGTGATTGAAAAGCATTTTACATTATCACGTGCGGAAGGGGGCGTGGATTCCGCCTTTTCTCTGGAGCCTGAGGAATTCCGAACCCTTGTTGTCGAGACGGAACGAGCATGGCAGGCGATCGGAAAGATCCAGTACGGTCCAACCGAAGACGAAGAAAAATCACGGCAATTTCGCAGATCTCTCTATATTACCCAAGACATGAAAGCGGGAGATACGTTCACAAAAGAAAACCTGCGAGCGATCCGACCGGGAGCAGGCTTATCCCCTAAATACATCGATCTTCTCTTAGGCAAGAAAATTAGCAAACATTCATCAGCAGGAACGCCACTTAGTTGGGATTTATTTATGTAAAAGGCTGCCCGCTTGGGCAGCCTTTTACGAGCGGATAGGCAAATTTACGAGCGGATAGGCAAATTTACGAGCGGATAGGCAAATTTACGAGCGGATAGGCAAATTTACGAGCGGATAGGCAAATTTACGAGCGGATAGGCAAATTTACGAGCGGATAGGCAAATTAGCAGCTTAAATTTAATTGAAAAAGTTATATTGGTAGGTGCGGTCTCGAAAGGTGCCAGAGCTTGGAAGGTTCATAGATTTTAAAAGACGCATGGCCGAATATCGATCCTCTTCTAGCTGTAAAAACGCTCGACACTCACGATTGCTCATGTTTCTCCCCATTATTAAGAACCAATCTTTGACGGTTGAGATATGAGCAGAGGCATCATTTGTTAGGCAATGAGGACAGTGCCAAGATCGTGGGATTTTCAACATACCGATAAATCCGCACGCTGGACACCTTACACCTGGTTGGATATCTTCCTTTGGAATGGAGTAACTTTCACAAATCGGCTTGGGGATATACTCTTTATGACTGTTTAATAAGTCAGTAGCTAATGCATCTAAAGTGTGTAAACCGATTTTATGAGGAAAAGACTTAAGACTCTTAATATATGAGGGGATCAAATTTGGAAAAATAACCTTACATGTTTTGGGTGGCTCTTTCACAATTTGCTTTGGATAAGCAAGGACGACAACGCCAAAGATAGGGAGTTGTATATTTCGCTGCTCAAGCCACTCCTGAAATAACTCCACATACCGGGCTACTTGACTAGCAGGGCTTTCAAAACTATCTATCTCTCCTGTTGCCTTTTCACGAATTAATTGAGGTGGATGCTCTTTAAAGGATAGGGTTCCGGCAATATTCTTCACCTCGACTATGGTGGCAAATGCTTCTGTGAGAAAAATACTATCCATTTGAAAAGTAGTACTTGTCTGGAGAGATAAATCATGGAAAACGCGGTTTTCACTAGGGAAGATCGTTTTGCGGAAGATGTCCTGCACTCTTTTTTACCAGCAATACCAGCTTCTTTGGAACGGAGTTTTTGCAAAATGAGTGGATACTGGGGATGACGTGGAGATAATCGATGTAAAGTAGACTGTAAAGCTTGTAGAACCAGTGACTCAGAAGGAAATTTCACATTAATGATGCAACACCTCCATTGGATTGCTACTATCCTAGCATAACTATTGATGAAATAGTAGGCCGCTCATTGTAAAAGTGCACTTCGCTATTCAGTAAGCTCCACCGATCGTTCAACAATTCACAATGAAGGTCAAAAGTTCCTTAGCAAGAAAGAAAAAAGCCACCCTTTAAGGCAGCTCTATAATATCTTTCATCATGTCTATTCTATGTTCAAAGGTATGTGCAAGATATACCTTTTTTTGTGCATGGCTTGCAATTTTTTCACGTAATTCTTCCTTTTCCAAGTAAAAGTAAACCTTTGCTAGGCAATCGGACGGATCTTGATAGGCAATTATTTCGTCTTCTGAAAAAGAAGATCGTAATCCAGGCAAATCTTCTATTAGTTGAAAAGCTCCGCAAGCAGCAATATCGAATGTCCGATTGTTAATGGTCTCATTTATAACGTCTCTTTTATAGGAAAAATGCGCCTGACGATGCGGATTTAATACGATTTTTGTCCCATTGTAAAATTTCGCTACCATCTCGGGTTCCATCCATTGATCATAAATAGTGAGTTGATCATCTCGCCTAAACTTTTTTGCTAACTGATTATGCCACTGTTTTCCAATGACCGTAATAGGGAATGTCCCATTTTTTAAGAGAAACTCTACCAATTGAACGCGAGAAGGGTAGGGATAGCCTACGAGCAACACATCACTTTGAAAGGAAAAATCTACCTTCTGTCTTGTAAAAATGATAGGATCTGTCCCTAGAGGAAGATGATAAACATATGGGAAACCAGCGGTAAGATAGACTTTATACGCACCTGAATCAATTGTGAAGACGTAATCATAAAGGTGAATATTTTGCAGTGTTTTATTCATATAATAAGGATCCTCTGTTAACCAAATGGCTTGCTTTACTCCGTATTTCCTCAACAGGTCACTCGCTTGCTTCGAGAAATGATCTCCAAGAAGAATCAAGGCCAAATGCGGCCGATCATCATCATGCAAAATCGCCTGCAAACGCTGAAGAGATTCTCCGGGTTGAAAGAGAATACATGTATTGTAAATCTTACGAAGTGTTTTTTCAATATTTCTATCTAAATATTGGTAGATCATCGGATATCCAGATGAAACATATAGTACGTTCATTGATTACTCCGATACATCATAAATAATAGATTCCACTTTACTCGAACCTATATTAATAATCATATTTGTGGGAGGAGACATTGACCCTTCTTCTTCTAATACTGCAATACCAGTAGCTGGATTATAATCAGTGAAAATGGCTGGACCAATAATATTTCCAGAATCCATTGTCACCGTAATCGTGGTTCCAGGAATTAAACGCCTGAAAATATAATCTGCAAAGTTCATTTTTTTCACCTCAATTTATATAATTTAAGGCTTTGTTTCCACCTATCTATTTTGATAGGTAACTATACAAAGCCTTTTTGTACTGCTTCATGATACATTATGACAAAAAGGGAGAATCGTTAAGACACCCCCCTAAAAATAAAGAAAATCCACATTTTTACTATAGAAATTGGTATATACATAGACAAAAAGAATAAGTCAGATTCTCATTTTTTTATAGAGTAAACGGTTGTCTACACTATTTTAATTATTATTAATATCGTAATAAAGAAAGAGAAGGGAGGCTATTTTATGGCTGTTTTTAGATCCTCGTTCCAACAACAGTTAATTAGTATTTCACAATCTGGTCAACCCATTCCCGTTATCCGCTTAGTTGGAGGCGAAAAACTACAAAATTTGCAGATTGCTCAGGTGGGAACAGATATGGTTGCATTTGAAGACCCTAATACAGACGGCACAATGTATGTACCCATCAGTCAGGTACAAAGCGTCGGAACATTTTAAAAGGATGTTATATGTTGACAAAAGCTCCGGATTCCGGAGCTTTGTCAACATAGGAGGGAAGGGAAATCGATCGTTTCACTCTATGATAGGAAAGGATGTGTTTTTGTGAAAGGAGTTATATTAGCTGGTGGAACAGGTTCGCGGTTGCAGCCGATGACAAAGATAACCAATAAGCATCTTTTACCTGTTGGTCCCTATCCTATGATTTACTGGTCCATCATGAAATTAAAAGAAGCAGGCATAGACGAGATTCTCCTGATCACTCATGAAGAGTATATGGATTCATTTCAAAAGCTATTAGCGGATGGGAGCGAATTAGGTGTTTCCCTTCATTATGCAATTCAACCTACAGCATCAGGTATTTCTGCTGGCCTTGCGCATGCTGAGGATTTTGCGGACGGGGATAAATTTATTTTACTTTTAGGAGATAATATTTTCGAAGATTCATTGGTTCCGTTCATTCAGGCTTTTCAAAAACAGAAGAGTGGCGCAAGAGTCTTAATTAAAGAGGTAGAAGATCCCCAGAGATTCGGCGTTGCCAAGTTGAATGAGGAGGACCGATGTATTACGTCCATTATTGAAAAACCGAAGACCCTTATCTCCAACGATATCGTCACTGGCATTTATATGTATGATCCAAAAGTCTTCGAGTATATCCAAGCACTATCCCCATCAGATCGGGGAGAGTTAGAGATTACTGACGTAAACAATGTCTATATCCAAGAATCCGTTTTACAGTATGATCGTTTGTCAGGTTGGTGGGTAGATGCAGGGACTCATGACTCTCTCTTTCTTGCTAATCAACTGATCTATGAGCAAATAGAGAGAAGGGAAGGTCCATGAAAAAAGCGTTACTTGTTACAGGGGGAGCGGGATTTATTGGCGCAAATTTTATCCATTATTTAATGGAGCAAACGGATTACACCGTCACCAATGTCGATGCACTTACCTATGCCAGCCATCCATTTATGCAATACTCCTTCCCTGATCATCCACAATATCGCTTCATTCAATGTGATTTGACGAATCCAAAGCAGGTTGAAAAAGTCTTTGATCAAACCTATGAGGCGATTATCCATTTTGCGGCTGAATCTCATGTGGATCGCAGCATTCAGTCAGCAGTCCCGTTTATTGATACGAATATAAAAGGGACGCTCCATCTATTGGAAGCTGTACGAGAGGGAAAAGCTAAAAAGATGATTCAAATTTCCACAGATGAGGTATACGGAAGTCTGCAGGAAACGGAGCCTGCTTTTACCGAAACAACCCCACTTTCACCGAATAATCCATACTCTGTAAGTAAGGCAGCAGCAGATCTCCTTGTTCGCTCCTATTACCATACCTTCAATATCCCTGTGATGATCACACGCTGTAGCAATAATTATGGGCCTTTTCAGCATATAGAAAAATTTATCCCAAAAGTGATCACATCTGCTTTAGCAGGTGATAAAATTCCGATCTATGGTGATGGAGGACAAATTCGTGACTGGTTATTTGTGGAAGACCATTGTCGAGCGATCCATGCGGTTCTTGAAAAGGGAAAAATAGGCTCTGTCTATAATATTGGCGGAGATGAAGAGCAGACCAATCTAGCTGTTGTTGAACAGATTATCGACTATCTTGGTGCAGATCAAAATTTAATTACCTTTGTCGAAGATCGCTTAGGTCATGATCGTCGTTATTCTATCAATTATGGAAAAATTAAAAAAGAATTGGATTGGCGGCCACAAGTGGATTTTACAGAGGGATTGAAACGTACTGTCCAATGGTATATGGAAAGGCTCCAGAAAAACAAGCGTGATACTCAATGAAAATATTAATCACAGGAGCGAAAGGACAATTAGGGACAGATCTCGTTGAGATATTTTCTGCCGATCCATATGTTGAACTATTTCCATATAATAAAGCGGAACTAGATATCACGGATGAAGCAAAAGTCAATGAAGTGATAAAGAGAATAGAGCCTGATTTGATCATCCATACAGCCGCATATACAGCAGTAGATGAGTGTGAAACGAATTGGAAAACAGCTTTTAACGTCAACAGCTTTGGAACGTACTACATGGCTAAAGCAGCCAAAAAAGTGGGCGCAGCCATGATGTATATTAGCACAGACTTTATTTTTAGTGGGGAGAAGCGGCAACCCTATACCAGCGCTGATGCACCCGATCCTTTATCGATCTATGGGGCGAGTAAATTACTTGGGGAACGTTTTGTACAACAGCTTGTAAAAGAATTTTATATTGTCCGCACTTCATGGGTATATGGAGAAAACGGAAAAAACTTCGTCAAAGCAATGCTTCGTTTAGCGGAAAATGAACAGACATTTTACGTAGTTGAGGACCAAATAGGGTCTCCTACCTATACGAAGGATTTGGCTGCTGCCATTCAACAACTGATCGGCAAGCCCTATGGCATCTATCATATCTCGAATCAGGGGGTCTGTAGCTGGTTTGAATTTGCTCAAGCGATTTTAAAACTAGCGGGATACAAGGAAGGGCTTGTAAAACCAATCTCGACGGAAGAGTATGGCACTATCGCGCAAAGACCCGCATTTTCTGTTTTAAGCAAGGAATCAATTGAAAATGAAGGGATCACCATGAGACATTGGCAAGTCGCGCTTGAAGAATTTCTGGACAGGAAGGATGGAAAATATGATTGATGACGTGATTATAAAAAGGATTGTGAAGCATCATGATGATCGTGGCTTTTTTGCTGAATTAGTGCGTGATGATGAGTATATTTTAGAACGGTTTGGTCAAGCGTCTTGGTCGATGAGTTATCCAGGTGTAATCAAGGCCTTTCATTACCATGAAAAGCAAGATGATCTTTGGTTTTTCCCAGCCGGTCATGCACAAGTCGTACTTTATGATTTGCGTAAAGATTCGAGTACAATGGGGGAAACCAATGTATTTTACATGGGGGAGGATAATCCGATTCTGCTTCTTATTCCGAAGGGCGTTGCACATGGATATCGAGTTCTTGGGCAAAAACCTGCGACCATCATTTATTTTACAACTGAATCTTATAATCGCCACAACCCAGATGAAAAAAGAATCTCCTGGGATGATCCGAAGATTGGTTTCCAGTGGGAAACCGAAAATCGTTAATCCGAACTTTTCTGCTGTTTATCTAAAAGGGGGTGTCTTCTATAGAAACGAAGGTATCGGTCATTTTAACAAGCTATAATAAGCCAAAATTGCTTGAAAAGGCGATTGAGAGTGTGCTAAAGCAAACCATGCCAAATTGGGAATTATGGATTATGGACGATCATTCGAATGCTGAAACGGTTCAAACGATCGAGCGCCATCTAGAAGATCCTCGGATCCGATATCGAAATAGTGAGATTGAGGATAAGGAGCGGCATCAGTCGACAAGGTATGCGACGATGATTAACGAGGCGATTCCCCTCTCAAAAGGAAGGTATCTCACATACCTAACAGATGATACGATTTACGCACCAGATCGTCTTGAAGAAATGGTGGCCTATTTAGAAAAAAATGCTGGCATCGATATTGTATATTCAGCTCAACAAGTAAAAGTCGTGAATGAACAGATGGTTTGTCTGAAGGAATATACACGGGAAGCCAATGTGATCCTTGTTCAGGCGGCTGATAAAGTTGATCATTGCTCGGTCATGCATACGAGAGAAATCCTTCAGCAAGTAAGGGATCGATTTGGCAGTTATTGGGATGATGATCCTCAACATTGGTGCAGGGGAGATGCTGTATTCTGGAAACGATTGAATACCTTCCAATCGTTTCATCCCCTCTCTAAAGTATTAGATATCACCTATAAAACATCCCAATCAGTCCAATCCTTGTTTCAGCATCTTCCGGCTTCACTTCCTAACGGAATTTTAGTGAAGGGAACGAGCGAGAAAATCTATTTACTAAATAATGGACAAAGAAGATTGATTAACCCAGCGATGTTTTCCTTTTATAAATATGATCCGAAAAAAATTGTCAATATTCCGGATCCATTGCTTTATCGATATGAAGAAGGAATCCCGTTTGATAAGGCCTCTTCACTTCCTCCATTTCGCCTCTTTCAAGATAAAGATGGAGACGTTTTTTATTTGGAACAGAAGCAAAGGAGAAGAATTACCAATCCACTGCTTTTAATGAAAAACCGTTTTAATCGTCAAGAAATCATTCAAGCAGAGGAAGAGAGGTTAAGAAAAATTCCAGTTGGTCCTAATGTGGACAGTCATTTTTCAGAGCCATTATTAGAAAACAAAGTATATAAAAATCACATACAGTATTGGTTAATGAGTGATTGCTCTCTCTTGCCGATTGATAAAAAAGTACTACAAAGATTGAAGCTTGATCATGACCCAATCGCGATTCCAAGTAATAAAATAAAGAAATGGAAAATCGGTCCACCTATTGTAAGTGGATATCTGTGAGTAACTATTGCGATATTCACTTATAATCATAAATTCACGGGAAATTGTGGATGAAAAATGTGGATAACTAACCCTTCCTTTAAATAAAAGCCTATAACACTAGGAATATATTAATTTTGTGGATAACTATATCAATGGATGTGTATAATGTGGAAAAGTTTAAAGAATCCTTTTATGATCTTGTTGATAATGTGTATAAGTTTGTGGATAATTATTATACTGCTAAAATCAACAACAAAAAGAGGCTGAGATAAAAGTATTTTCACCAAAGAAAAAAACGAACTGAATATACTCGCTCCGGAAATATATTTCGCTTTCCGCGGGCGAGTGGCAAGCCTCCCCAGGCTTTCGCCCTCCGGGGTCTTGCCTAACTCTCACTTCCCGCAGAAGTCTACGTATATTTCCTTCGCTAAGGTAATACATTGTTCTTCTTTGGAGTTTAACATTTTAGTTATTCCCAGCCTCTATTCCAATTGTTCCGCAAGTTCTGT
The DNA here is from genome assembly GCF_017355205.1 of Bacillus sp. SD088. Classification (GTDB taxonomy): domain Bacteria; phylum Bacillota; class Bacilli; order Bacillales; family Bacillaceae_C; genus Lederbergia. Next base: position 17,760 of record NZ_JADIJK010000035.1, on the reverse strand, counting down.
CCACTCTTCTAATAGTTGTTCAATCTCTTGTTTTAATTTTTCACTTTCAGTATTAATAGATAGGACTTGCTCATGATCTTCGAATACATCCGGCAGGCATAATTGTTCTTCCAGCTCAGACACTTTTTCTTCTTTATCATGCAATTGCTGTTCCAATTCCTCGAGTCTGCGTTTTCTTTGTCTTTCGAGCTTTTTCAATTCCTTTTCTTCTTGAAAAGAGCGTTTGTTTGATTGAACCTTTGGCTCGGCTTTTTGTTGTTGTTTTTCTGCTAATTCCGCTAATTCTTTCATTTCTTGTTTTTTATCCACATAATAATCATAGTCACCTAAATACTCAGTTGTCTGCTCTGTGGATAACTCAATCACTTTTGTTGCAATTCGGTTGATAAAATAACGGTCATGGGAGACAAACAGCAAAGTACCTGGGTAATCCACAAGCGCATTTTCCAATACTTCTTTGCTATCTAAATCCAAATGATTGGTTGGCTCGTCTAATATCAGCACATTTGCCTTTTCTAACATAAGAATGGCAAGGGCAAGGCGAGCTTTTTCTCCTCCGCTTAAAGTAGAAACAATCTTTTGCACATCATCCCCACTGAACAGGAAATTTCCGAGCACTGTGCGAAGTTCTTTTTCTTCTTTTAACGGATAATGATCCCATAATTCTTGTAAAACCGTCTTATTGGACGATAATTCTGCTTGTTCCTGATCATAATAACCAATGAGCACATTGGTGCCATAATCAATTTGACCTGAAAGAAGCGGAAGTTTTCGAATAAGTGTTTTTAGCAAGGTCGATTTTCCGACGCCATTTGGTCCAACTAACGCAATACTATCTTGCCGATCCATATGAAAATGAATGTTTTTCGCTAAAGGCTGTCCATTATAGCCAATCGTCGCTTCATTTATTTTTATCACATCATTGCCACTTGGTCGCTCAATATCAAAATGGAAAGTAGCGGATTGTTCCCCACCACTAGGACGATCGAGGACCTGCATTTTTTCTAATTGCTTACGCCGGCTTTGCGCCCTTTTCGTTGTCGAGGCTCTTGCTAAATTTCGTTGGATAAAATCCTGCATTTTAGCAATCTCGTCTTGCTGTTTTTCAAAATGTTTCAAATCACGTTCATAGATTTCTGCTTTTTTTGTTAGATATTGACTATAATTCCCATGGTATTTGATCATTTCATGTCTGGATAACTCATACACTTGGTCAACGACTTTATCAAGAAAATAACGGTCATGAGAAACAATTAATATCGCCCCTTCATAGCCTTGCAAATATTGTTCGAGCCAAGATAAAGTCTCGATATCCAAATGGTTGGTTGGTTCGTCCAAAATTAAAATATCTGGTTTCATTAGCAAAAGCTTTGCTAAAGCTAATCTTGTTTTTTGTCCGCCACTTAATGTAGAGATCTTTGTTTGATAATCCTCTTCATAATAGCGCATGCCATGTAAAACAGAGCGAATATCTGCTTCATATTGATAGCCGCCAGCTGTTTTAAATTTTTCCTGCAAACGGTCATATTCTTGGAAAAGCGAATCAGCGAGCTGTGGGTTTTCGTAATGGGCAGGATCTGCCATCTTTAATTCTAATTGGCGGATTTCCTTTTCCATTTTACGAACTTCAGCAAACACCGTTAGCATTTCATCCCAAATGACCTGATTGGATTCTAGTCCTGTGTTTTGCGCTAAATAGCCGATTGTAACACCTTTTGGACGAACAATTTGTCCGGAATCATAAGAAAGTTGACCGGCAATAATTTTTAAAAGAGTTGATTTTCCTGCACCATTACGCCCTACAAGCGCAACTCGATCACGTGATTTCACTTCTAATTTTATATTCGATAATATGCATTCCGCACCGAAATACTTTGTAATTTGTTGTAATTGCAATAACATCATCATTATTCACTCCTATGAACAGTTTACAATAAGGAGCAGGGAGGGAGCAATCTTTGCTCGTTCAGTATGCTAGCAGAAGGTCAGGAGAATTAGAAAAAGACAGCTTGAAGAAAATAGTGTATGATAATAGGAGAGGTTACTGCGTGAAAAAATGAACAAGTTGATAAAATAACACACGCATAGCGAACTTGCAGTCCGATATCGTCAGCGATTTAAGCTATGAATAAAGGTTTGCTTATAGGCAAACAGGAAAACTCAGCACACGATATAGAAGATAAAGATACATCCTTTTGAATGGTTGACAATGCTTAAATTAAGGAGGGTGAACGATGAACGTAGAATCAATGAAAATTCCCCAGGCAACGGCAAAACGTTTGCCTCTTTATTATCGTTTTATTAAAAATTTACATGCGTCAGGAAAGCAACGGGTTTCCTCTGCGCAATTAAGTGAAGCTGTGAAGGTGGATTCTGCCACCATTCGCCGTGACTTTTCCTATTTTGGTGCCCTTGGAAAAAAAGGGTATGGTTACAATGTGAATTATTTATTAAATTTCTTTGCGAAAACCCTAGATCAGGACGAGCTAACAAAAGTAGCTTTAGTCGGCGTAGGGAATCTTGGTACAGCCTTTTTGAATTATAACTTTTTAAAAAATAATAATACAAAAATTGCCATGGCTTTTGAGGTCGACCCTGAAAAAATTGGTACAACCATTAGTGACGTACCGATATATGACTTAGCCGAGCTTGAAGATCACTTAAATAAAGAAGCGGTGAGTGCCATTATTTTAACATTGCCCTCTCAAGTAGCTCAGCAAGTGACAGATCGATTGATCAAAACCAATGTAAAGGGAATTTTGAATTTTACTCCAGCTCGATTAACAGTTCCTCCATCTATCCGAGTTCATCATATTGATCTTGCTGTAGAATTGCAGTCACTTATTTACTTTTTGAAGAATTATCCCACCCCTGACACGGAAAATTCACAAGAAATAGAGTCAGAGGATAGATAATTCTCGCCAAATCAGCTAAAATGAGTAATATAAAAGGAGGTGGGCGCAATTATGGTGGGATGGGGAAGTATACTCATCATCGCATTTGTTGCAGTCTTAATATTTGGCCCGAAAAAATTACCAGAGCTTGGAAAGGCAGCAGGTAGTACGTTGCGTGAATTTAAAAATGCAACAAAGGGACTCGCAGAGGATGACGACAAGGACAAGAAAGACGCCGACCGTTGATGGGATGAAAAATTGTGATGAATCAGAATGATAACATGAGCATTCTCGAGCATATAGAGGAATTAAGAAAACGGCTGATGATTATCGTCGTTTTCTTCGTATTGGCTTCACTCATTGGTTTCTTTCTTTCCCAGCCGCTCATCCGTTTCCTGCAGGATGCAAGTGCTGTGCAAGAATTAGTGATGAATGCCTTTAAACCAACAGATCCTTTTAAGGTATATATGCAAATGACCTTTTTGATTGGGATTCTACTTACTTCTCCTGTTATCCTATATCAGCTTTGGGCGTTTATTAGTCCAGGACTATTAACGAAAGAAAGAAGGGTCACATTAAGCTATATTCCGGCATCTGTTCTATTATTTTTAGCAGGGATTTCTTTTTCTTATTTTGTCTTATTTCCGTTTGTAATTCAGTTTATGTTCAATCTATCTGGAAATATGGGGATTGAAACCACGATTGGGATTAATGAATACTTCCAATTCCTATTTCAAATTACCCTCCCATTTGGCATACTTTTTCAATTGCCAGTGGTGATTTTATTTTTAACAAGACTAGGGATTATCACCCCTCAGTACTTATCTAAAATTCGTAAATATGCCTATTTTGTCTTATTGGTGATTGCTGCTTTTATTACACCACCAGATCTACTCTCTCATATGATGGTAACCGTACCTTTACTTATTCTTTATGAAATAAGTGTCTGGATTTCCAAAATCGGTTATAAAAAAGCACAAAAAGCCAAGCAAATAGTAGAGCAAGAAGAATAAGGATCAAAGGCTTTGATAGTAAAGCCTTTGATCCTCTTCATTTTTTACTATTATTTTTAATACGAAAATGTAGTTTGATTAATCGGAAGCCGGCTCCAAAGTCAAGAGTCGCGAAAATTAGGAGAACATAAACGAAAAAGCCCCAATCATTACTGATCACCTGTTGAATGGCAAAAATCGTAAAGGTAATGCCTAATGCAATATAGATCAAACCAGAGAAAAATGGTGACCTCATAAAAAGATCCCTCCAATCCACGCTTGCACTTGTTCGGGAACCTGCCTTAAGTCTTCCGGATTAAGAAAAAATGCATTGATCGTCACCAGTGTATTCATCAGCATATGCGAGATAATCGGGACAATAATTCTTTTTGTTTTGACATATAAGAATGAAAAGGTAAAGCCCATTGCCGCGTATAAAATTAAATGTGTCGGTTCCATATGGGCGATCGCAAAGGCGAGTGAACTGATAAGAGCTGCTGCCCAAAAAGGAAATCGATTATATAACACGCCAAAAATGACTTTTCGAAAAACAATTTCCTCCAGAATAGGACCAATTAAAGAACTTGCGATAATCACCATCGGCATCATCTCAATCATGTCCATAATCTGTTCTGTATTCTCTGAACCAGGATCAATCCCAATAAGATATTCAAGTCCAGCTGCAGCAATTTGTGCAATTAAGGCAATAAACACTCCAGCGATTCCCCAAAGAATGGAAAGGTTTAATGGAAGAGGTGTATCCTTCTCTATGTTCGTGTAAGGCTCAGCTCTTCTTAGAATAAGTAAAATGACGATTAACCCTAATATAAAGCTTAGGATTGTCCAAATACTTGTAGACCGCATAAGCATTGTATCTTGAGGAACGTCAAAGGCTAAGACGCCTAAAAAAAACAGTAGAGGAACGCCAATAAAGGCAGATAAGTGCATTGCCAAGAAAGCAATCACGATATATAAATATTTTTTATTCATATAAAAAGTCCCTTCTTATCATGAGTCAAATAAAAACAGGTGGGGTTCTTTATCCCCCTTTTATTATCAATACTCCCCTACGACTTCCCTTATGCGAGAAAGGGATGATCGGGCTATAAAGACGTAACTTATATTTTACTAATAAACACTGAGCCATTCAATTTAAATGACTTTTGTGGGATGGAAGAATCCCCCTTGAAAGAATGGAAAAAAATAGGGAATCCATTGCTAGCAGCTCTTGAAAAATTATGGAGAGAGCTGAAGAAAGATTTTTTTCAAAAAAGAAAGCTTAGGGCTTGCAAAATAGTTATGAATTCATTATGATAATAACTGTGTTAGCACTCGATAAGGTAGAGTGCTAATAAAAATATAATAATCTACATACTTATTTAAGGAGGTTGTTTCACTTGTTAAAACCATTAGGTGATCGCGTTATTATTGAACTAGTAGAGTCGGAAGAAAAAACTGCAAGCGGTATCGTCCTTCCGGAAACAGCAAAGGAAAAGCCACAAGAAGGGAAAATTGTTGCGGTTGGTTCTGGTCGAGTACTAGACAGCGGTGAGCAAGTTGCTCTTGAAGTCTCTGAAGGTGATCGCATTATTTTCTCTAAATATGCTGGAACAGAAGTGAAATACCAAGGAACAGAATACTTGATTCTACGTGAATCTGACATATTAGCAATCGTTGGTTAAGTTTTATTAAACTTTTAGGGAGGTTATTCGATTATGGCAAAAGAAATGAAATTTTCAGAAGATGCACGTCGTGCGTTGCTTCGTGGTGTTGACCAATTAGCAGATGCTGTAAAAGTAACATTGGGACCAAAAGGACGTAATGTTGTTCTTGAGAAAAAATTCGGTTCTCCACTTATTACAAATGATGGTGTAACCATTGCAAAAGAAATCGAACTAGAAGATGCATTCGAAAACATGGGGGCAAAACTAGTCTCTGAAGTAGCAAGCAAAACGAATGATGTAGCAGGGGATGGAACAACAACGGCTACAGTACTTGCCCAAGCAATGATTCGTGAAGGATTGAAGAACGTTGCTGCGGGTGCGAACCCTGTTGGCGTGAAAAAAGGAATCGAAAAAGCAGTTGCTGCAGCAATTGAAGAGCTACGTGCAATTTCTAAGCAAATCGAAGATAAAGACTCAATTGCACAAGTTGCGTCTGTTTCTTCTGGTGATGAAGAAGTTGGCCAACTCATCGCTGAATCAATGGAGCGAGTTGGAAAAGACGGTGTTATCACAATCGAAGAATCCAAAGGTTTTGCAACAGAGCTTGATGTTGTAGAAGGAATGGAATTCGATCGTGGCTATGCATCTCCATATATGGTAACAGATTCTGATAAAATGGAAGCCATTTTAGAGGATCCATACATTCTAATTACAGACAAAAAGATTGCCAATATCCAAGAAATCCTTCCAGTTCTTGAGCAAGTTGTGCAACAAGGTAAGCCTCTATTGATGATTGCAGAGGATGTAGAAGGTGAAGCTCTTGCAACACTTGTATTGAACAAAATTCGTGGTACATTCAACGTTGTAGCGGTGAAGGCTCCTGGCTTTGGTGACCGTCGTAAAGCAATGCTAGAAGATATCTCCATCTTAACTGGTGGCCAAGTGATTACAGAAGATCTTGGACTTGATCTAAAATCTGCTACAGTTGATTCACTTGGACGTGCTTCTAAAGTTGTCGTTACAAAAGAAAGCACGACAATCGTAGAAGGAAATGGCGATTCAGCCGAAATTGGAGCACGCGTTAACCAAATTCGTGCACAAATCGATGAAACGACTTCTGATTTCGATAAAGAAAAACTACAAGAGCGCCTAGCAAAACTTGCTGGTGGTGTAGCCCTAATCAAAGTTGGTGCTGCGACTGAAACTGAATTGAAAGAGCGCAAACTTCGTATTGAAGATGCTTTGAATGCGACTCGTGCAGCAGTTGAAGAAGGGATCGTATCCGGTGGTGGTACAGCCCTAGTCAACGTCTACCATAAAGTAGAATCCCTTCAAGAAGAAGGCGATGTAGACACAGGTGTGAAAATCGTACTTCGTTCCCTAGAGGAACCAGTTCGTCAAATCGCTCATAACGCTGGTCTAGAAGGTTCTGTCGTTGTAGAACGTCTCAAGAGAGAAGAAGCAGGCATTGGCTTCAACGCAGCGACAAACGAATGGGTTAACATGATCGATGCCGGCATCGTAGACCCAACAAAAGTAACACGTTATGCCCTTCAAAACGCGGCTTCCGTAGCATCCATGCTACTTACAACTGAAGCTGTTGTAGCCGACAAACCAGAAGAAGGCGGCGGCGCTCCAGCAATGCCTGATATGGGCGGCATGGGTGGAATGGGCGGCATGATGTAATAAGCCGTCTGAACCCTTGATATGAGTGGGTTTTGATGTAAGATGAGAGTGAAATGCTAACATTTTGCTAACATTGAGGTTTTTAACGGAGGCTTCTCATGAGTTCACTGAACTTTTGAGAGGCTTCTTTTTTCATATCTTGTGTCACATGGAGATAAACATCTTTTGTTATTTGGTCATCTGAATGACCGAGTCTATCCATGATTTGTTCAAGTGCTACACCCGCTTCTGCTAAGAGTGATGTGTGCGTATGTCTTAGAGAATGTGGTGTTAATTCCCGGTTCAGATTGGCAAGGCGTAGCAACCTTTTCATACGATTCTGAACGGTCTTAATGACGATGGGATAACCGTGTTGTCGTTCCAATTTTGCAAAGATGAAGTCTTTGTTATAGTAAGCATCCCCTAATTGTTTAATCACTTGATTTTGAACCTCTCTATGCTCCTTCAAAGCGTCAATGATTTCTTCATCTACAATAATTTTACGTCGAGACTTTCGTGTCTTCGGTGTGACTAGTAAATATTCTAACGTATTATTTTTCGGATTATAATACGTTTTTGAGATGTTGATTGTGTGATTGATAAAATCAACATCTTTCCACTTGAGAGCGACTAATTCGCCAACTCTAATCCCTGTGTAGGAGAGTATTAGAAACATTAAATAATCATGTTCAAGTCCATAATCCTCCGCTGTTTTTAGAAACAGAGCAAGTTCTTCTTTTTCGAGATACTTTGGAATTTCTTCCTCTTCCAACTGTTCAATTGTTTTCTTTTCCTTCTTGAGATCCATAAGGGTGGTCACCACAACTTAGCCGTTGCTTAATCATCTTACTTTTAAGAAATTAATATCCACATGGGTAAAGGGAACTATTTGTTTGGAGTTATTTGGGATTGGAAAAGAATTAACGAAATATAAGTCAGTTATTAGATTCGAACCTAAAGTCGATGTTACTTTATATGAAGGGGCTTTCACGTTATAATAATGTATAATTGATATTGGAAATGTCATATGAATAGACAGATTAATAGGGACAGATGTCCTAATTCAATAATGATTACTTTGAATTTCATTAATGATAGATATAGATGTGGAAAACAGGAGGTAAAATAGATAATTGCGGAGGAAGCTAGTTATACAGACTCGTCAAGTCGTAATGATATTAAGGCAGAGTCAAAATTAATCTTGTTTTAACGCTTGCTGAAAACTATAAGATATATAAGGTGCAAACATAGATGTACCTTGTATAAGAAGAGATGCTTGTGCATCTCCTCCCTGTCTGAAATACAAGTTGCACTAACAACTTAGTTAAAATTATCGCCAGTAATGTACGAAATTATAAGCATCGGAAATTATTTTAATTAGGAAATATAAAAAAGAGATGTCACCGTACCCCTTCTATGACCCAAAATGCACTTAACAACTGTTTATTATGCAGTGTAATCTAATAGTTACTAATTATACTATTTATTCTATTGAATATTATATCTATAGGAGTTTAGTTGAATGAAAAATATATTAGGCTCAGAGTTGAGAGAACAAGCAGGATCAGATAGTTATAATCGTTTTGATTACCAAGCTCATTGGATTGTTTATCATATGATAAACGAGTATAAGATGAACACAGAGTTTTTTATCTTTTGTGAATTCCACGATGATATGGCAAAAACAACCCTTTCATCAAATCCCGATTGTGCTGAATTCTTCCAAATTAAGACAACTGAATTGTATAAAGAATGGACACTTTCTAGACTTACCAAAACAACCAAGAAAAGTAACGGAGGTGTAAAACATTCATTTTTGGGATTTATTTTTTACAACTTTTTGAAATTTGAAGATGAATGTAGCAAATGTCATTTTGTCTCAAATATAAAAATGGACAAACAAATAAGCTCATGGCAAGCAATTATAGAAGATGAGAAAAGTTTAAAAAAAGAGGATGAAAGTATTTATAAAGAAATTAGGAATTCTTTACGGAAAGAATATAAAGACTTAGAGCAGGTAAAGTTTGATTTTGTATTTGACAAGTTTATCCAAAATACATTTATATATCATGGGGATTTACCGTTAGAAAATTACGATAAAGTAGTTGCTGGTGAATTCTTTCATATGCTTGATAATAAAGAAATTTTTACGTCAAATAGTAATAAAATTCTAAGAGATATTATTGAGGAAGTAAGGAAAAAAAGCAAGAAAAAAATAGCTATGCCAATCAGTTATAAGTCATTAAAAGAAGCTAAAGGAATATCATCTTCTATTTTTACAAAGTTGAAAGAACAAATAAACACCACACCTCATAATTCTGAAATGTATGATCAGATTGAAGAATTTTTAGGAGACAATGATTATCCTGTTCAGCAATGTAGACTTATTGTTAGGCAATTAAAGAAACATCATATGAGAATGCTAGATATTAATAATTCACTATATCAGGACACTACTAACAAAGTATTAGAAATTATTGATACAACCCTAGAAGAAAATTATGATAAGATTTCTGATTTAAAATTTCTAAGTAAAAACGTTCACGCAAACTGTGAAGGTGCTTTATTTGAAGATAGTAATTTTAATAAAGTATTGGTGGAGGCATTATTATATGAAAGACTCTTATCTACAGGATAAATCTTCTAAGTATAAACGTCTTATTAGAAAATTAAGATTGCTAAAGGAAGGTATTATAAATGAAAAGGCTATTAATAAGGAAATTGATAGTAATAAGTGATGGTGAAGAAAAATCAAAAGAGGTAAGCTTTAGTCAAGGTTTAAATATTATTATCGGCGAAAATAAGACGGGGAAGTCATCTTTAATCAAAAGTATTTTTCATTCCTTGGGTTGTGAAGTGAAACTAGAGGGTGATTGGAAAAAATTAATAGATTCATATTTGTTGTTTTTCATATATGGGGATAATGAATATTGTGTAGTTCGGCAGGGCAAACAATTTAGATTAATTGAAATACTAGATGATAGTATGAAGTTGCTTGTTGATACTTTGCATTTTCATGAATATAGTAATTATCTAATGAGAGAAATTTTTGGTATAAGCATAGATCTATTAACTAAGGATGAGGATACTGTTAGTATAACTCCCCCGCTATTATTTAGATTTCAATATATAGATCAGGATAGAGGATGGAACAAGATAGGTGAAAGCTTTACAAATACTCAATATATTATAAATTGGAAGGACTACACTAATAAATACATTGTTGGATTTCAAGGAGAAGAGTTCTATAAAACAAAAAAGGAAATAAACCAATTAAATAAAAAAATTGACCAACTAAAGTCAAAATTAAATCATTATAATGAATTGATAGAAGAATTTGAAGTGTTAAATTCAAGTGTGGAGGGAACCTATACTCCCCCACAAACAGATTTAGAGTTAGTAAAAAGATTACTCAAAAATTTGACCCAACTAGAGAAAGAAAGATTAAGGATACATAACAGTTTATCTAATTTGAAGAACGAGAGATATGAAAAAACGCAGTCATTAGAAATTTTAAAAAGGAACATTCACTCTTTGAACGACGATCATCAGTTTGCAATGGAACAGGATGATATTATTTTATGTCCTTTTTGTGGGAAAGAGCATAAAAATTCTCTTGAGGAACGGGTAGAAATCATAAAGGATATTCAGGTAGGGAATCAATTGATAAAACTAAATAGGGATGATTTGAAAAAAATAGAAGGTAAGGTCTCTGATTTAGAGAAGGAGTATCATGCTGTAAACTCTAAATATGTAGAACTTAAAAAGAATCTTGAGAGTACACAGAGTGGGGCTTCTGTAGTAAATACATATCGTTACGAAGGAAAAAAAGAATTAATACATAAAAGTAAGGAAGAAAGTAGAAAGGTAAGAAGAAAACTTGAGGAAGAACATTACAAGTTCTTAAATAAAGATGAGTATTTGAAGGAATTAAATTCAGAAGAAAAGAGAAAACAAGTATATTCAGAATTAAAAAGGCATTATAAAATCGTAATGAATAAGCTGAATATCCCCCTATCTTATATGAAGTTCAGGGATTTTGTTCAGGTATTAAACAAAACCGGTAGTGAATTACCTAGAATTATATATGCATACCATATTGCTTTGTATTTATTTAACTTAGAAAAAGGTAAGAATATTTTTAATTGGCTTGTTGTAGATACCCCTAACCAACAAGGACAAGATGAAACAAATTTAAAAAATATTGATTTAGTATTAGATTTGGTTTTGTCAGAGAAAGGTCAATTTATTATTGGGACTGAAAGAAAGACAGGATTTGAGAATAAAGCAAACCAAGTTATAAAATTGACTGAATATAAAAGATGCTTATCCAATGAAAAGTATTTGGAACACAAAGAGTTGCTTAGCAAATTTGATGATTTATAAAAAAAATAAAGTCAAATTCTCATTAGGTGTATAAGCTCTGGCATTCCACCTATCTGGAATTGTAAATAGTGATGTCAGCAAACACATCGATCATATCATCCCTTTAAATTATCAAGGCAATAATAGAATTGCTGGAACTAATGATGCCTCTAACTTTCAACTACTGTGTGATACCTGTAATACATCTAAAGGATCAAGAAACACGGCAACAAATTTAATGAGTATTTCTTGGTGGGATTGATTCAAAGTATAATAAGGGGTGAAATTATGAATGAAGTAGTTCATAAAGCTGTTTCTGAATGGGTAGAAAATTATTTTAATGATATTTTACTATTGCATATAGATGATCAAAAATTTGTATTGCAATTTTTGGGTGATAAAAAAATTGCAGTTGATTTTAAGGAGCTATTTAAAGACGATTATAGTAATCTTTTAGCTTTAAAGTCCCCGGATAGTTTAAAAGACAAGGACATTAATTATTATATAAAAAAAGATGATTTTGATTTATCCATTTTTAATAATAAATTAATTAAATTTCCATGTGTGGGATTCAAATTTGGTGATTATATAGAATTATTCTTTGATTATGGTAACGTTAGTTATAATGATGATTACAAGATAAAGGAATTTTTTATTGATGAAGTGGGTGTCAAGGTAGGGGTGCCTTCTGAAAGTTTTCAACTAGTCTTCAAACAATTAGAAGATGATAAATATTTGGGCGATTGGGAGATGAATGAGACAATAAAATTATCGGGTGTCGATAATTCTAATTACAAAAGTATGGTTCAACAAGCTTTATTTTACATAGGGTATTGTAATCCTTCGGTACATACTGACGAATATCCAAGAATTCGTGCTTTTAGTGGGAAATATTATAATATCTCAGGCTATGAATTTGATGAACAAGAGCAAATGCAATTAACTTTTAAACAAGAAATAGAAAAAGGGGTATTCAATAAAATTAAGTTTCCAGAAGTAATTAGTTTTTATAATGCTGCAATAAGTATAAAGGAAGAGGAAGTTTCATTTTTATATTTTTATAAGGTATTAGAATACTTTTTTATAATAAATCAAAAATCTATATTTATTGAAAATATTAATACATACAAGATAAATAGTGAAATAAATGATTTTATAAGTGCTACTAGTAAAATTTACAAACAAGGTGAAGAGGAATTATTAAATTATTTATTGAGTTCAATTGGGAATGAAATAGATAAACTTATGATATTTGCACAAAAGAGCGGTTTGATAAGAGAGAATAAGATAGAAGAATTTTCAAAAGGAATTTATATTTATAGAAATAGTATTGTTCATGGGAAAGGTGACTATAAATTTAACTTAAAGATACCTGATGATATTGAGAAGAAAAAAGAAAATTTATGGAATTCTATAATACAGGAAATTGCTCACATTTTGATTTTTAAATATTGCCTTGAGGTTGATAAGAAATACTCGCCATATTTTGAATGTGATATATAAGTGTGTAGGACAGTGGCTTTAACGTATTAAAGCTACTGTATTTATTAAAGAGCTTTATTGTTGAATATCGACCTTATCATATCGATTGACCTCCGTATTAATTACTTAGCTGTAGCACTAAAGTACTATGAGACAATTATCCTAACAGAGAAGGTGTACGAAGTTGAAGGAAAAGCAAGAAAGAGTTATTTTTTCAAAAGAAGTATATGAAATACCTAGTATAGATAGTCTTAATGTTGAGTTTAAATTAAATAACTCAACAGTTTATACCAGAGATAATCTACTTATTGTTGAAAGTATAAGAACAATTGAAAGTATTGATAGTCGAAATTAATCCTACCAAAAAAATAGAAGGCGCTTCTTTTTTATTAGAAGGGTCAGACTATTCGGGGGACTTAAATTTATTGCTTGAGAAGCTGAAAGATAAACGTTTCAAAACATTAATAATTACTTTATTAGATAGATGGAGAAAAGCGCTTTATATGGTTTCTGAAAGTGAAGTGGATACTCTTTATGACGAAGCAATTCTAACACATTTTCATATTCTAGAATTACTTGTAAGCTACTACTATAATGATTTTAAAAAGGAAGCTACTGATGAAATAGAACGTTTTTTAACCTTATTCTCTAGGGAAACACTTAATCAAAGTGGTAAAGCTAGTGAAAATACAATCAATTCTAAATTAAAGATCTTAAAGGAAGTATTAATTAGTGAAGAAGCCTCAATCATTACAAAGATAAATTACTTTTTAAAAAGGCACTCTATGTTAGATGAACGCACCTATTCTTTAATTAATAAAATTGTTAAGTCACGTAATTCCATAGCTCATGGCCGAATGTCATACAAAGAAAAACTAATCTGGCCACTCCCTCCTTTCTTCAACATTACAAGTGATGAGTCTCAAATGGTTATCTATCAAATTCAGATATTGACAGCCAGAGCCGTTGCTGTACATATGGGTTTAGACGCTTGGAAAGAAGCATGGGAGTCCATGCATGATACCTTACCACCATCAGATGAGGTACTTATGAAGTTTATTAAAAATCCCGATGAGCATATAACTGGCTCTGACCTTATTGAAGGTACTTATAAAAATATAACTGTGGAATCGTTAGTAGATTACTATATTGCTAATAAAAGTAAATGTAGATTGACTGAATTAGAACAAGCGATATCTAAAACGTTGTTTGAAGTACCAATAAGCGAGGATAATAATGAATCATTATTCTTAGCGTCAGTATTGTTATGTGACTCGAAAGATGAAAAATTATCTAGTATTTCAAAGAGAAACGTGAAGCTTGTTCATAAATATGACTGGTATGGATATTCCAACATAAAGGATATAGTACGCTATTTTGATTTTCACGAAATAGAGGTTAAATGGTTATATTCATGGATTGAGAAAGGCGGTCATATTGAAGCAAAAAAGAGCTAAATATACTGGGGATTATTGGAAAGCACAATCCGAAGTGGACTGTAAATCACTTGAAACATAATAAGAAATACCAAAAAGTATATGGCTTGTAAATAAGTCAAAGAGACATCGAAAATGAAATGCAAAATGTTGGTATTGGATATCCAAGTAATAGGTGTAACAGTAATGTGAGGTATTTTGGGATTTACCTTTTCGAAGAGGATTTTGATACGGGTAAGCTGTATTCTTTCATTGGTAAGAAACGATGACTAATTGCGTAAGAAGGAAATTATTTATGATTATTTCCAATGCTAATTTTGTCATTACCGATCTTGCTAACATTTTGCTAACGCAATTCCATAAAAAACGGTAAATCCCCGTTAAAGATGTTACAGCCAAAAATATCCAAAACGTTGATTTACCGCACTTTTTTCACCTTTCGTTAACGATGTTACACACTCTCAATTCACGGGCGGCATGATGTAATAAACATCAAAAAACCCTATAATAGCAAGTCTGAATGGTCATGGGATTATCCTGTGACCATTTTTTGACCATATTTAGTCAAAATCGAGTACACCTTTCATGAGATTTCCGAACTTTTCGGCATCTCTTTTTCTACTGCTTCTGTTGTATGGAGATATACTTTTTTTGTGATATCATCATCTGAGTGTCCTAACCTTTCCATAATGCTTTCCAGACTAGCTTCCGCCTCAGCTAATAAAGATGTATGAGTGTGTCTCAATGAATGTGGAGTTAAGGATTCATTTAATCCGCATAATTTTAATAATCTCGCCATTCTTTGCTCAATCAACTTTATGTAAAGAGGATACCCTGGATATGTTCCGTTGTTAACGAAAATATCATAATATTCCTCTCTGGCAATTTTCTTTATTTCCTTATTTCTTTCTAAGACAGATTTAATGCAACCTACAACTAAATTGTCAATGTCAATTATTCTTCTTGATGACAAAGTTTTTGGAGTCACAAGTTGAAATGATCTAATATTATTAGTTGGATTGTAATATGTTTTTGTAATGGATAAAGAAAAGTTTCCATCATTTTTTTCTATTAAGTCGGTTTCTTTCAGTGTGCATAGTTCACCTACCTTAATCCTGTATAAGCGAGGGTGACAAACGTCTCGAAATCAAGCTAAGCCTTCTTTCTCCATATAGTTGTAATGACAACTTTTGAACAGTTAATTGAGATTAAGGATGAATCTGATCTCGTATACTACATTATTTTTTCTATAGTCCTAACTGTGATATGTCAGATATTTACTATTGTCATTTTTTATAGTCGCTCACTTTCTTTTGATTTTGTTGAAGGCTTATCCAAAATACGAAGTTAAACTTTATGAAGATAAAAAAGAGTACTGGGAAATTCGTAAAGTAACAAGAGAAAACAGAGTTATTCTTAATAAAAATGGACATTATATAACGTTGTCTAATGTCAAGGAGCCTGATAATAAAATAATTCGTGAAAAAATCAAAAAGAAAAAATAGTTATTAAGCATCTCACACGAGGTGCTTTATTTGGTGAACTTGGAATATGGCGAATAATGTCGAAGTTTTTAGAACGATCACTAAACCATGCATAGCTAATTTCTGGTACTATTGGTATGGGTCTATAGGGAATTAGTGAAAAAGGCAAACCACTTTAAAGATTGGGACGCAAAGCTACAGGTCTAAGGCGTAATGCTATGATGGCTGGGCTGCCTAAAATAGTCTTATTTTAGGGAGGTTTAGGGGTTATTGCTGATAATAGGGATTTAGACAAAGAATGGGTTGAGCTCATTAAAGAGGCTTTAGAATTTGGTATTACGGTTAAAGAAATTAGAGAGTTTATTGAAAAGAGTCCTTAGGGGCTCTTTTTCTTTGGCTAAATTTAGAGAGAAGGGGGCGGATCGCTTGGAGGTTGAAGATATGGACGTGTGGAAAAATCAGGTACAGCAGGACATAAACGATTAAAAGCAAGAACAGGGCCAAATAAAAAACGACGTGGAGGCATTAAAGATCAATGACAAGTTGCAAGATAGCGAGATTAGTTATCTGAGAGACATGTTAAAGGAAATCCGCAACGATACCCAGTGGATAAGACGTAAGGTCACGGGAGCAATCATTACAGCAATTATCACGGCTGTAGTCGGTGGGTTAGTCGGTATTGTGTTGACAAAATTATTCTAGGAGGAATTACCAATGAAACTAAACTGGAAAGTACGATTTAATAACCCTGTTTTTATTGCACAACTAAATATTAAAATCCGCCGCCAACATATGAAGTCCCAACAATGATTAAAAGAATAAACAGAACCACAATTAAAGCAAATCCAGTCCCATGTCCATATTCGCTCATAGTTAATCCCTCCTTTATATAAAATGTGCAATTTCGGAATTTACCAGCGACAAAAAGGCCCCCTCATTCTATGTTCAACGAATTCAGTTCTAGTGACTGGTCTGTAAATATGTCTAGGTACATCTACTACATTTAGACGATTAACGTGCACAACGGGATGGATAAGACAAACGATTGGCCTGTTATGGGCAAACAATTGAATCACCTCCATTCATTACTATTAAATGATTGAAAACTCCTTTTTGAAATGGACAAATACACGTAGAGGACTAAATTAGGTTAAAAATAGTTTTATGAACTATAATGACCACTAATCTAAGAGGATTGAATTTTGAATTGAACAGTTTAGGCCGCGGTCACTTTTTTATTTATATAAAATCCTCTTTATCACCAGACACTCCGTCCAAACAAATATGACATTTTTCAATAATATATGTATTAAGGTCGGCCGGCTTTAATATATATATAGGAGGTGCGATGAGTATATGTCTTATTATGACTATGACGATGATTTTGTAGGTGGAGAAAGAGATAGGCGGAGACGGGAAAGATTGATTTGCAAGTGTCGAGAAGTGCGGGATAGGGATGATTGTGATCGCGACCGCGAGAGATTCATTTGTAAGTGTCGAGAAGTTCGCCGTCGACATGATGATTGGTAGGTAGCACCTCCTTGCCTTTAAGCCCTTCTAATATAGAAGGGCCTTTTCAAGATGAAAAATAGCCCTCACGCTGGTGGTGACCCCCAAATGTTAGAGTAAAAAACTAGCACTTGGGTTTTTTTATGGCAAAGTTTAACTATGAGAAATTAGAAAAGAGAATTGAAGAGTCCATCCATTGGTACAACAATGAACGTTTAAAACTAAAATTGGCTGGATTAAGCCCAGTACAATACCGAACCCAGCCCAAC
>NZ_JADIJK010000034.1 GCF_017355205.1 Bacillus sp. SD088 | reverse complement strand
GGAGGTACCTCAGGAGGGAGTAGATGAAAAAAGAAATCATGTACTAGTGCAGGCGAAGCAATAGGATGTCACCGGTGAGTCTGTCGCCAGGACGGCGCGTATTTAGTCTTTGTACATTAACGCTCCTACGATCTCACCTGTTACGCTAATCCCCACAGGAGTCGCCGTTTTCCGCTTCAATCAACAGCAACTGCTCATAATCAATGGTTTTTCAGTTGCCTTTCATACTTCATATATATCCTCCACTATGGTAATACATTGTTTGTCCTTGGAGCTTAACATTTTAATTATGTCCCTACCCCTATTCCGTACACAAAAAAAGTGTTTCACAGCGAACAATAAAAAACGCAATTTTCGCTTTTTTGTATTTTAATCCTTAACCATTCTACATATTTTGCTAGTTAAGGAGAGACTGCCGGTACTAAGATAAAATCTAAGCCACCGATGGATCGGAGATAGCATTGTTTTATCTAGAAAACTGCTTTTTTCATTAAATATCTTGACAGAAAAATAGAGATGGTGTAATTTGAATGAAAGGGGAATACATTAAAAATAATCATACTGTAAAATTTAATTTCATTTAATGTTTTATTTGAAAGCGCTTAATAAGGTTAAGAAAAAATATTAATCTATATTTTAAGCTCGAGGCTATACAAGGAGTCTTTTAAACAAAATTTTTATGAAAACGCTTCGATTAAGCGGGTTAATCCTTATCTAAGGGGGTGATCGGCAAGAAATTCGTTGATAGAAATGTTTTTACCCTTTTTTAAAACTTACAATCTATATAGGGGGTTTTTTCTTTGAAAATGAAAAAAATAGCATATGTGTTTATGGTGTTATTATTGCTGTTCCTCGTTGCATGTAGTAAAGATTCAGGAGAAAAAGCTGGCACAACGGATGAGGGAAAAAAAGAGGCATCGGAAAATTTCAACGAAACAGGCATGCCAATCGTCAACGAACCGATTACGCTTAAGATGTTTGCTGGAATGGCAAACAATACACAAAAGAATTGGAATGATATTCTTATTTGGAATACGTATGAAGATATGACAAATATTCATGTTGAGTGGGAACAGAATGACGCAGAGGCTCTCGAGGAAAAACGAAACCTAGCACTGGCCAGTGGCTCCTTACCGGATGCTTTCTATGCAGCAAATATGCCTACTCTAGATATTTTTAAATATGGGCAACAAGGCTCCTTTCTTGAGTTAAATGATTTGATTGAAAAGTATGCCCCTAATTTGACAAAGCTAATGGAAGAAAATCCTGATATTCGTAAAGCGATCACATTTCCGGATGGGAAAATATATTCATTACCTGTTATTCATGACCCAGATTTCACTTCTGTAAGAACTCACCCACTTATGTGGTATAACTCTGAGCTATTAGATAAATATGGAATGGAAGTGCCGGAATCCACAGAGGAATTTTATCAATACTTAAAGAAAGTGAAAGCAGAAGATCCAGATATCACCCCATATGGTTCTTATAACGGAACTTTAATGGTGAATTATTTACGGGGAGCTTTCGGAGTTGGAACAACTGGACGTAGCTATATTGATAAGGATCCAGAAACAGGAGATATCCGTTTTTATCCTGTAACAGATGGTTATAAAGAATTATTGCAATATATGAATAAACTGCATTCCGAAAAACTAATTGAACCTAATATCTATACGATTGACTGGGCTCAATTTTTAAATAACGGAGCAGAAGACAAATATGCGAGTATGATTTTCTATGCACCTGAAGAACTCTTTGGTAAAGATGTAGGAGAAAAGTATGTCGGTGGATTACCGCTTGAAGGACCGAAGGGGGAACATAAATGGTCCAATGTGGCGCACCCAGTAGGACATATTGGAAAATTTATTTTAACGAGTGAAAATTCCGATCCTGCAGCGACCATGAGATGGATTGATTACTTCTATAGTGATGAAGGGTCAAGATTATTTTATATGGGCGTTGAAGGTGAGACCTATGAACAAACAGATGATGGTAAATTTAAGTATGCGGAAAAGATTACAAATAGTAGCGAAGGATTAACGAAGGAACAAGAAATTGTTAAGTATCTTGCCTGGGTTGGGATTGGCGCACCTGGTATTTTGATGCAAGATTACTTTGATGGCTCAGAAGGATCTGATCAAGCTATTGAAGCTGCCCAAAAAGTTGAACCTTATTTACTGGATGAAGTATGGCCGCAATTCACTTACACAGAGGATGAGGCAAAAAAATTATCTTCTCTCTCTGCAGATATTGAAAAATACGTAGATGAAATGCAAGATAAATTTGTTGTTGGGGAAGAATCCTTTGATAAATGGGATAGCTTCGTGAAAAACATTGAAAAAATGGGCTTGGAGGAATACATGGAAATTCAAAAACAAGCCTTTGAGCGTTACGAAGCCAATTAATCATTGTTTAATCGAATTAATGGGAAATGTGGAATTACTGACTTAGAAAGCAAATAAAAAAAGCCGGTAAAGCGAGAGATCTGGGAAACCCCAGATCTTTCTTATATTGAACTGAAATGACGCAAGTATAGAAATAAACTGATAAATATATAGTTTAACGATTGAAAATTAAAGTATAATAAAATGGTGGTAGTTATATGTAGATCAAGTTCGCTATACGTAACTAATATAAAAGGGATGAGATTGATGAGTGAAGAACAATTATTTGAACAAATGAAAATGTGGCGTAACTGGACGGTTGAGTTTCTACGTACAATTCCCGAGGAAGTCGTTGATCAAATTCCTTCTGGTCATAATAACAGTATTCGTTGGAATGCTGGCCATATTTTAGTAGGATGGGACAATACGATGTTTCCAGCTGTTAATAAGGAGAGACAAATGCCCATCCCTTATCACTTGATGTTTCCAAGAGGGAGTAAACCAGAGAATTGGACAGAACAACCTCCATCAATGGCTATGCTTATTAAGCAGTTGGAAGAGCAACCTATTTTCATTGAAGAAGCGTGCAAGGGTCACCTTGATAAACTACTTAAAGAATCTTTTTTAGGGATGAGAACTATAGGAGATATGGTGATTTTTCATATGAACCATGAAAGTCTACACATGGGAATAATTAAAAGCATGAAGCAAACATTACTAAAGGAATGAATAGCTTTATTCATTTTTTATGTAGTGACTCTTTTTAAAAGAGTTTTTTATGAATTGAATTGCTGCATCAAATGGCCACGCTAGTTGTATTATATCCTCGGAATCACGACTATGCATTTCCTGAGAGTTTTCCTATACTGGACCATGCCAACAGTTGAATGAGATGATAGAACAGTTGTTCAATTGATGAATTTTGTCAAGACATAAATTAGACAAAATTAATATTGAATTCGCCTTGAAAAGTTTCGTATAATTAAGATTGTGCTTGTAATGTTTAAAAAAAGGTAGAAATGTAACTTTTTGTGACAATAAACGTCTATTATTATAGACAACTTTATGCATTATTCGTAGTAGCTCATGGAGAAGGTAAAAGAAAAATTATATAAGGGAAAGGAAAACAAAAAAATGCAAAGAGCAAAACAAAAAAAGAAAAGGACAGGTTTAAAGATATTTCTCACTGTCCTTATTGTATTAGTATTAGGAGTTGTAGGGTATGGATATTCCATTTGGCATAATGTGAATAAAGCTGTGAACACAGTTCATAAACCGATTGAGCGGACACCTGAGGTAAAAAGGCCCTCAGCATTATCTTTACAGGAAAAGGAGCCTTTTTCTGTCTTGATGCTTGGGGTAGACGAACGAGCCGGAGATAAAGGCCGATCAGATACAATGGTTGTGATAACTGTAAATCCAGAAGCGAATTCGATGGAAATGTTAAGCATTCCTCGTGACACTCGAGTTGAAATTGTTGGACATGGAACAACCGATAAAATTAACCATGCTTATGCTTTTGGTGGTGTGGAAATGTCGATGAACACAGTGGAGAAATTTCTAGACATCCCTATTGATTATTATATTAAAATGAATATGGATGGATTTAAAGATATCGTCAATGCGGTAGGCGGAATTACTGTGAATAACGATTTAGAATTTTCGCAGGATGGTCACCCATTTGCTAAAGGGAAAATTGATTTAGATGGGGATGCAGCGCTAAGTTACGCGAGAATGCGTAAGCAAGACGCCCGAGGAGACTTTGGAAGACAGATGCGTCAGCGTCAAGTAATTGAAGGTGTAATGAATAAAGGCGCAAATATCTCAGCCCTCTGGAAATACGATGATGTTTTAAAAGCGTTAAGTAATAATGTCGAGACAAACTTGGCGATGGATGACATGGTTGATATTCAGAAGAACTATGCTGGTGCTCGCCATAAAATTGAACAATTAGAAATCAAGGGAAGCGGCTCGACGATCGGTGGCATATGGTATTATATCGTTGCCGATGACGAACGTACAAACATCCAAACTCACTTAAAAGAACATCTTGGTTTGAGCTAGGTAAAAAGAGGGAGAGGCTTCGTGGAGTCTCTCCCGGTGCCTGGCACGCCCCGTTTTTTGTCGAACGAAAGTTGTTGAATGTGGTCGATTTATCTTGGTCTAATGTAATTAGAACAGACGTTTCTCTTGTTGGTGAATCGTTGATGAAGAAAGGAAGTGTATAGGTGGAAAAGATTTCGAGTATCGGGTTAAAAGGCTTAGAAGGATATAAAATCCAAGTTGAGGTTCAGGTTTTTAGCGGATCTCCTTCCATGGTAATAGTTGGATTACCAGATAAGTCGATTAAAGAGTCTCGGGAGCGAATTTTAACTGTTCTAAGGAGCGTGGAAAGCACAATTACGACACGAAAGGTCATTGTCAACTTATCTCCTGCAGAGCATAAGAAAAATGGCCCGTTACTGGATTTTGCTATCGCTATTGGAATCTTAAAGGAATTAAAAATATTAAATAATGAAATGGAGGAAGGTGTAGCATTTCTAGGAGCAATGTCCCTTGATGGTACTTTACTTAGCACGGAAGATCTTTTATCAACAATCTTAGCTGCAAAATCGTTAAACTACAAAAAAGTATACCTCCCTTATGACCCCAATATTCCTCTTGAAATAATAGAAGGTATCGAATTAATTTTCTTCAAAGATATTTATACGGCTATTGATTATTTTCAGGGCAAAAAAATAAAAAATGAAATTCTACAACAACATAATAAATACCATCCTACTCATCTTACTCCGCATAAAAGTTTTTCTTATATCATTGGACATGAAAAAGCGAAAAGAGCATTGGAGATAGCGGCCTCTGGTGAACATAATGTTTTGCTAATTGGATCTCCTGGATGCGGGAAAACCCTTCTGGCGGAAGCATTTCCTACTATATTACCTCCATTATCTAATAAATCCTTGTTAGAAGTCATGAGTTTATACCAGTTGGCTGGTGAAAGACGTACTGCTCATTCTACACCGCCATTTCGTTCTCCGCATCATTCGAGTTCTTCTGTTTCGTTGATTGGAGGAGGCTCATTTCCGAAGCCTGGAGAAATATCACTTTCACATAAAGGGGTTCTCTTTTTAGATGAAATGGCTGAATTTCCAAAGAAATCCCTAGAAATGCTTAGACAGCCATTGGAAAGTGGAATCGTGTCAATCAGTCGAGTGCAATCAAAAGTCAGCTATCCATCATCTTTTATTTTAATAGGTGCAACAAATCCATGTCCATGTGGTTATCATGGATCTAAGCATCATTATTGTATCTGTTCTCCTCAACAAATAAAAAACTACCGTAATAAAATATCTGGCCCTGTTAACGACAGAATAGATATTTTCCTTCATTTGCATTCATCCAATCAAGAAACGATGGTTCAAGAGAGTGAAGACTCGAGAATGATTCGGAGCCGCGTTGAAATTGCTAGAAAGCGGCAGTACATCCGCTACAAAACCGAACAAACGAACGGAAAAGTGGCAATAGAAGAGTTATTAGCAACAAGTCCCCTTACAAAAAATCAAGAGCAATGGCTTGTTACCTTATCATTAAAACACCATTGGAGTAATCGAGTTAAACTAAAAATTATCCGACTAGCAAGGACCATTTCTGATTTGCAAAATCAAGCTGTTATTACAGATGAGGCTATTAAAGAGGCCATTTCTCTTCGAAATGGTTCCTTATATTAGCCACAAGGGATTGTGCATATAGGCGTTCAAAACAACATCTGACATAATACCTTTGGATAAAAGATTGATAGAGGGAGGAAAAATGAGTAGAAAAAAAGAATTTGGATACCAGAATGTTTTTATCACATTACAAGCAGAGGCAATCGAAAAGAGCCGTTATTTTTAAATCATTTGGATTACCGAGCCTTTTTCCATATATTACAGAAAATTCATGAAAAAATCCCTCTTGAATTTGCATCTTTTTGTATCATGTCTAATCACTTTCACCTTCAGCTAAGAAGTCAGCAGGCCTCCATTTCAAAAGTAATGGCATTATTAAATAAGCGATATGCCAATTATTATAATACTCGCTATCGTTTGACGGGTCATGTGTTTGAAAATCGATTTTTTAGTTCCCTTATAGAAGATCGAGCAGGGATGCTTCAAGTGAGCAAATACATCCATTTAAACCCAGTGAAGGCGGGAATGGTAAAAAAACCAGAGGATTACGCCTGGAGTAGTTACCGGTTTTATCACCAAGAAATAAAAAATAATCTCCCTTCCTATATAAATATATATGCATTATTAGATCTCTTCGAAGGAACTCTAGCAGAAAAGCAACACCAATATAATCAAGGCTTGTCTATTACTTTGGAAAGAATGAATGACGAACAAACAACCAATCTGTAACGCATTGTTATAGATTGATTGTTTTAATTTCAGTCGATAAAATTCGGGGAGTTCCGGTGCACAGTGAAAATCTCCTTGACTATTTTGGTAGAAACGTTTAAATTATAGACGAAGTTTAAAATAAGGGGATGAGATGGATGTCAGAGAAATTGAAGGTAGCAATTGTTGGTTGTGGTGGCATTGCGAACGGTAAGCACATGCCTAGCCTATCTAAAGTAGAGCAGGTAGAATTAGTTGCTTTCTGCGATATTATTGTGGAAAAAGCGGAACAAGCGGCTGCTAAATTTGGAGTCGAAGGTGCAAAGGTTTATGAAGACTATAAAGAATTGTTAGCGGATTCGTCTATTGATGTTGTACATGTATGTACACCAAATAGCTCGCATGCCGAAATTTCGATCGCTGCATTGGAATCTAACAAACATGTAATGTGTGAAAAGCCAATGGCTAAAACATCGGAAGAAGCAAAGCAAATGGTTGAAGCTGCTAAACGTACAGGTAAAAAGTTAACAATTGGCTATAATAATCGTTTCAGACCTGACAGCCTTCATTTACATAATGTTAGTGCTCGTGGAGATTTGGGTGAGGTTTATTATGCGAAGGCCCATGCAATCCGTCGTCGTGCTGTTCCAACTTGGGGTGTTTTCCTTGATGAAGAAAAGCAAGGCGGAGGTCCGTTAATTGATATTGGTACTCACGCATTGGATCTTACATTGTGGACGATGGATAATTATAAACCAAAGGCGGTATTAGGAACAACTTACCATAAACTTGGACATATGGAAAACGCTGCAAATGCATTTGGATCTTGGGATCCTGAAAAGTTTAAGGTAGAAGATTCTGCTTTTGGTTTTATTACAATGGAAAACGGCGCAACAATTGTTTTGGAATCAAGCTGGGCCCTTAATACATTAGATGTGGATGAAGCGAAGGTTTCTTTAAGTGGGACACTTGCTGGTGCAGATATGAAGGATGGTCTTCGTATCAATGGAGAAGAATTTAGCCGTTTGTATACGAAAAAAGTAGATTTAGGTGTTGGTGGGGTTGCATTCTATGGTGGAAAAGCAGAAAGCGATTCTGATATCGAAGCACGCCAATGGATTGAAAGTATTATTAATGATACAGAGCCACTTGTAAAACCAGAACAAGCTTTTGTGGTGACACAAATCCTTGAAGCTATCTATGAATCAGCGAAAACAGGAAAAGCAGTATACTTTGATTAATAGATTTCTACTATTATTCCGATCTATCTTAGGTAGATCGGAATTTTTTTGCGGAAAAATGGAATGGTCTGTATGATGGGAACTATTAGTCAAGTAACCAGGTTTTTAGGCAAAGGCTCTTTTCGCAAAGATTGTTATTTTTTTAAATTATTCTCTTATAATTTTTCAAAAAAGGAGAGTTTATGAAGAAGATTATTGTTTTTGTATTAACAATATGTATATTATTCTCAGGATTCGCAAAACAAAGTTATGCGTTGTCAGATTCGCAATCTGCGGCAATACAAGCGTTGCTAGATGATGCCTGTCGTATATCAGGTGTGCCGGGAATGTCAATCTCAATACTTGCTGATGATAAAGTGTCCTACTTTTCTTCTGGGTATGCAGACCGTGAAAAGGGGTTGTCTGCAAGTGAAAATACACTCTATGAGTTAGCCTCGGTGAGTAAAGCTTTTACCGGTATGGCGATTTTGCTATTGGAAGAGCAAGGGCTGCTCTCAATGACTGACCCTGTCCAAAAATATTTACCTTGGTTTACGTTAAAGTATCAAGGGAAACCTGTTGATATGCAAAGCCTTACACTAAATAACTTTCTTCACCATACCAGTGGTCTAACAAATATTAGGCATACAATATACAATATTCCACAAGGCAATACACCGGATATGTTGCAAAAGACTGTGGAAATGCTCGTGGATGCTGAATTGGCGTTCCCTCCCGGTGAGCAATATAACTATGGAACCGTTAATTATGACGTATTGGGTTTGGTTATTGAGACTGTGTCGCGACAAAGCTATGAAGACTTTATGAAGGAACAGGTATTTCAGCCGTTAGGTCTTCACCAGACGTATGTTTATAAAGAAGATGCTCAAGCCACTGGACAGTTGGCACAGGGCTACCGTTCTTCCTTTTTTATGACAACTCCATTTAAAGCTCCGGATTATGCTGGGAATAAACCCGCAGGCTACATCATTTCTAATACAAAAGATATGGCGCGCTGGATGGGCATACAGATGGGTATCTTGCAGGACATACCCGAAATATTTCACACGGTTATCGAAAAATCACATCAAGGTGATATGTCTGTTTCGGCTGTCAACGATATGTATTATGCGGCAGGCTGGTCCGTAAACGCCGACCAAACGATTATAGAACACACTGGGGGCAATCCAAATTTCAGAACCCAAGTAGCCATACTGCCAAATGAACGAACAGCCGTCAGCTTGCTGAGCAACGGCACAAATACCAATATAAACCTGGTACTAAAAGTTAAAGATATATTAGACGGCAATCTAACTCAGTCATATGAAATAAGCGGTACACAGCTTTTGGACATCATTTTGTCGTCTACCACAATTATTCTTTGCCTATTGGCCGTTTTGCTATTTCTCTTAGGATTACGCAGAAGGAAAACGAATGAGCTGCAGCCAATGACAAAAAAGAGAATAATCGTAACAGCTATTTTCCTGATCGCTACGATTACCCTGGGTATACTGTGCTGTACTTTTGATTGGTCAACAATACTTATTTGGCAAACATATAGTGTTCTTACAGCTTTGATTTCGTCAGCATTATTAACAGCAAGCATTACATGGTTTGTATACACTCACCGATAAAATACCTCGCTCCCAAGATAAGCATAATGTTAAGTAATTAAATTTCAATTTATCGGTATGCTTAATTTGAAAAACATAAAACACTTCGATGTCAATTTAGTTTTCAATATAAAAATCCAAATATTGAAGCAAAAGCAGCGTTGTATGAATTTTGGATAAGTCCAAATAAGGACAAGGTGGAATTTGTAATCGATGCTGAAAGTAAATACGCCCAATTGGATAAAAATAAATCTGCACTACTAATTGAAATTATTACAGGAGAAAAACTATCTGACTTAAAGTGATTAAACGTCCTCTGTAGTTGGACCTTTTTTTTTCAAACATTCCGACTAAGGAGTTGAGTCATAATACATAAACAGGTATGATTAATAAAGTAATAGCGAGATATAAAATAATATTTTTCGATGAAATTTGACAAAATTCGGGGCGTGCCAGGCACCCAAAAGGGAGGCACCCGAAGAGGAGGTATGGAAATGAGTTGGAGAGAGAAGTATTCTCAATGGAAAGAGCATTCAGGGCTTGATCGTCAGCTTGAGGAACAGTTGAGACAGATTGAGCAGGATGAGAAGCTAATAGAGGATAGTTTTTATAAGGAGTTAGAGTTCGGTACAGGTGGAATGCGTGGAGAGCTTGGACCTGGAACAAATCGACTGAATATATATACTGTACGAAAAGCGGCAGAAGGACTAGCGAGATACATAGAAGACCAGGGAGAAGAACCGAAAAGTCGTGGGGTGGTCATTGCTTATGATTGTCGCCATATGTCCCCGGAATTTGCTTTGGAAGTAGCGAAGACAGTTGGGAATCATAAAATTCAGGCATATGTTTTTGAGAGTTTACGGCCGACACCCCTATTGTCGTTTGCTGTTCGTTATTTACATGCCTTTGCTGGCGTAATGATTACGGCTAGTCATAATCCTCCTGAATACAATGGTCTCAAAGCGTATGGAGAAGATGGCGGACAGCTCCCACCCAAGCCTGCTGATGAGCTTACTCATTATGTGAACCAAGCAGGGGATGAATTAAATATTGAGGTGGCTGATGAAAAACAACTGCAAGAGCAGGGATACCTCACTTTTATTGGGGAAAAGGTAGATCAGGCTTATCAAAGATCTTTGAAATCCATTCATTTAAATGAAGAAGCCGTGCAAAAAGCTGGAAAAGATTTGAAGATCGTGTTTACGCCACTTCATGGGACCGCAAATTTACCCGTACGTGAAGGATTAAAGGAATTTGGATTTGAAAATGTAACGATTGTGAAGGAGCAGGAATTACCAGATCCGAATTTTTCAACGGTTGCCTCTCCTAATCCTGAGGAACATGCCGCCTTCGAACTGGCAATTCAATACGGGGAGAAAATAGATGCGGATATTTTGCTAGGCACTGATCCTGATGCCGATCGTCTTGGAGTTTCTGTGAAAAATGATCAAGGAGATTTTATCGTTTTAACAGGCAATCAGGTTGGAGCCTTAATGACTGATTATATTTTGACACAAAAACAACAAACTGGTTGCTTGCCTAAAAATGGTGCAATCGTTAAAACTATTGTGACATCGGAAATTGGCAAAACAATAGCGGAAAGCTATGGAATTTCGACCCTTGACACTTTAACTGGCTTCAAATTTATTGGCGAGAAAATAAAGGAGTTTGAGGAAACAAATGAACATCAATTTCTATTTGGATATGAGGAAAGCTACGGTTATTTAATTGGCGATTTCGTTCGTGATAAAGATGCTGTACAAGCTGCAGTTTTTGTTGCAGAAATTGCTGCATATTATAAACTGCAAGGAAAGTCTCTTTATGATGGATTGCTGGAAATTTTCGAAAAATATGGGTTTTACCAAGAATCTCTTCAATCGTTAACTTTAAAAGGGAAAGACGGAGCTGAACAAATTGCTGGAATCGTAGAGTCTTTCCGTCAGGATCCTCCACAATCGATCAGAGGAGTACGAGTAGCTGTTTTGGAAGACTATGCGATTAGTGAAGCTGTAAATGTACAAACAGGAGAGAAAACACAAATTGAGTTGCCGAAATCAAATGTTCTTAAATTTAAATTAGGTGACGGATCGTGGTTTTGCCTTCGTCCTTCAGGGACAGAACCAAAAATTAAATTTTATTTTGCAGTGAAAGGTGAAACAATGAAAGAGAGCCTTAAAAAACGTGAGCAATTTGAAGCAGAAGTGATGGGGATGGTTCAAACACGTTTAAAATAAGGGAAGCGTCATATAGTTGAAATGAAGGGGCTGTCCAGAAAGTCAGTGAAAACTGAGCTTTTCTGTGACAGCCCTTCTTCTAGGTATGTAAAAATTGGTGTGCGGTTTCCGATTGCCTTCCGTTCCGGGGCACGCTTTCCGCGGGGCAAGGCTTGAGCGTCCTCAGTCGCTGCGCTCCTTGCGGGATCTCAAGGCCATGCTTGTCCCGCAGGAGTAGGCCCCTGCACTCCAAGTAACGGCCAAGCAGGCGAACGGAAATCGATGAGCTTTCCCAACCGAAAAAAAATAGAAAAAATCGCTTCCTTTAGTAGAATGAAGTTACCACAACAACATCCAAAGGAGCGATTTTTTATGTGTATACCACACAATTGGCTTTTCCGATAGAGATGGAAGAGATAGCCTGTGAACGGCAATTTGTCTTTCCGTCGATTCCTACTCCTGAGCCTCAAGAAGGTTCACGTGGAGTTCGGTATCCTGACAATAGTCCATAACTTCCTGAAAGTGGCGGCCTTCTGCGAAGGCCGCCACAAGACAGTCCGAAAAAAGGAGGAGGGAACGTTTTTCTTCTCCTCCTTCATTTTAGGGACTTATTGGACAGCCCCTTCTTCTACCTTAGTTACTACCTTTAGCTTCTTTAATTTTAGCCTCTGCTTCTTCATAGGTTTCTCGCAAATATGTGTTGACATCTTGTTCTTTTTCGATGAACTCCATAGCATCTAATATTTCACCATCTTCTTCGAAAGCGGAGACTTTTTCTGGTGCCTCTGCTGCTTCAAGATCAAAGACAGCTTGCATATTTTTATCTTTTAAGCCTTCAATTTCGGATGAAAAAGCTTCTTGTACTTCCGAATTGTTTAATACAGTGGCAAATCCCTTTTTAGAACGCATCATTTGCCACTCATCTGACATAAGATATTCTAATACTTGGAAAGCTGCATCTTTATGTTCACTTGTTTCTGAAATAGATAAACCAGCAGCATTTGCACTTGGACCTATTTTCGGTTGGTCTTCCCATACGGGATAGGAAACCATATTCCAGTCTAATCCTGTTTCTGCTTCTACATTACTTAACCATATATGAACATCGAATAATGGAACCATTGCCACATTCTGTTCGTTAATAAAGTTACCCCAATCACCCTCATCTTCCGGAATTACACCAGGAATGGACGCAATATTCTCAATTTTGTTTAAGAATTTTGCAAATCGTTCATCCTGCAGATACATAGATTCATCCGTTTCAGGATCTACATGTTGTACACCAAGTTGATTCAACATAGCTCCAGTTGAAGATATATCAATTCCACGGTAATTAGTGCCATTGACTTCCCCATTGACCTTGCGAGCAAGATCCGCTATCTCATCCCAAGTCATACCATCTTGAGGATAGTTAACTCCAAATAAATCAAAGATTCCTTTATTATAATATAAGACATCCCATCTTTTTACATAAGGAAAGTAATATAATTTTCCTTCCCCCCAGCTCCGTACTTTATCGATTTGCGCCTTGTCAATCTTATTTAAATCAAAGCTGTTTTTTTCTACTAACTCATCTAAGTCGTAACTTAACTCATATTCTTCTAAAACCTTCAATTGTCCTCCACCTGATAAATAAAAAATATCGGGTATATTTCCTTTCGCAATATCATCGTCCATTGCATCAAAATCCACCTCGGTAAACTCTAATGTAATATTAGGGAACTTCTCCTCAACAGGTTCTTTAATATCTTCAATAAATTCTTCTTCCCAGCCGTAATGAACCTTTAATGTCACTGGCTCTGATTCGTCCTTTGTTGTTGCATCTCCAGTTTCTTTATCGGATGTTTCAGGTTTGGTCGCTGATTTATCCGAATTACAAGCTACTAAAAGAAAAGTGAAGAGTAGAATAAGTAAGAAAAGTATCCGTTTCCATTTTTTGTTAATCGTTTTTTCCATTATTGATCCCCCGATTGTATATATGTTTTAATTTTAGAGAGCGATATCAAATATGTAGAAGACTATAGCTCGCTAGTTTCTAGCTTTACTTCATTTGTTTGAAAATAGATTTTTACAGGTAAGACGATTTGTTGTATATTGTTCTTATCTTTTAATTGTGATTGCAGAAGTCGTACAGCTTCTTTGCCTATTTGCGTCGAGTTTTGTTTAGCTGTAAAAATGGGATATCTCTTCAATTCTCTTTCTTGATCAAAAGAGGCAATCGAAAATTCTCTTGGGAGTTGTTTATCCAGCTGTTGGACTGCTTGATAGGCAATTTTCCCTGCAAAGGCATTCATAGCAAAAATACCGGTTATATCAGGGTTCGTTTGTAAAAGAGTAACAGCCTTGTCTACTGCCTTTTCATGAAGAATATCTGTAAACCAATTAGAGCGGTTGATAGGGATACCGACTTCATCAAGGGCCTGTTCAAATCCTTTCATCCGATCAAGTATTGTTGTGGTTTCAAAATGTGGCACTGTAAATAAACTCACTTGTTTATGATCAGGACGAAGCATTTTCGTCAGCTGGTAGGCTCCTTGTACATTATCAGAATAAACAGCTGATGCTTTAATTCCTTTCAGGTAGCGATCAATTAATACGAGAGGAAAATGGTCTAATTTCAATCTTAAGAGCTCTTCGTTGTATAATTGATCATCGACTGGAAAAACAATTAGTCCTTTTACTCCCATTTGCAACAATGATCTAATTGCTTTTTTTTCTACCTCAATTTGATGATTGGACTGCCTAAGAATTAAGCCATATCCTATATCAGTGGCAGCGTTCTCAATACTACTTAAAATTTTTGCTGAGTGCTCTTCAATTACTTCCGGCATAATTAGACCAATAAATGGAGGATAGGCATAACCATTCTCCTCTTTCTTTTGAATTACTTGTACAATTTTAGAAGGTTCATCCACAAATGTGCCTTTTCCAGGTATTCGGTAAGCCCTTTCATCTTCAACAAGTTTATTGATGGCATTTTTTGCTGTAATTCTACTTACTTTAAATTGTTTCGCTAGTTCTGCCTCAGAGGGCAGGCGATCATGGCTCTCATATACACCACCTTCTATTTTTTCTTCTAAGTATGTTTTGATCTGTTGATACAAAGGTATTGTCTTCTTAACGCTCTCCACCTCCCAAGTAAATCCTGATATATCCAGTTATATCCTGAATGATAGGATATAACTATAAATTAATGCTATTATAGAAGACTGTCAAGTTCTATCTAGAGAGGAAAAGTAGATTTTAGAGGGAAGTGTACGATGTTCTGCTGGATTCTTTGACTGAATTTCGGAAAGATGTATTGACAATTGGATAAATAGTAGTTTAAGATGAATGTAAATTTAAAACGATTTAAAATTCTTAGAGATGAACTATATATTTTTTTAAAAGGGATTTAAAACGTTTTAAAACAGGAGGTATGAATGAAGAATAAAAAGGATTTTGTCACCCTAAAGGATATTGCCAAGATTTCAGGAGTTTCACCTGCCACTGTTTCTTTAGCTTTATCGGGGGACAAGAGGGTAAATATTAAAACAAGAAAACATGTGGAAGAGGTAGCAAAAAAATTAAATTATGTTCCCAATGAAATCGGCAGGAGTCTGCGATCAAAGAAAGCGGATACTATTGCGCTAATTTTTCCTGATACGACACACAATGCTTTTACACATCCTTATTTTGTTGATTTATTAGAAGGGATTATGGATACGGTTGTCAAAAATGATTTCCACTTAATGATCTCCACAACACCAAAGATGGATGATGAAAAAGCTTCATACAGTAAAATTCTAAAAAATCGAAGAGCGGATGGCTTTATTTTGTGGCCATCTACAATTGAAGATAAAAATATCTTTGAAATAATTGGATCTGGTTTCCCTCTTGTCTATCTGAGTAAATGGCATTATGACAATATAGTCACAGTAGAGAGAGATGATTATGGAGGGGCGTATGATGCGACAAAACATTTGCTTAATCTTGGGAGAAAAAAGATCGTCCATATCTCAGGCCCGATGGATTACCAAGTAAGTGTTGATCGATTAGAGGGGTATCGAAAGGCCTTGGAAGAATCAAAATTTTTATTCGATCCATCTTTAGTTTTTGAAAGGGAATTTGTATATGAAAATGGTGTAGAAGTGGTAGAAGCACTACTTCAAAGCAATGTCGAATTTGATGCTATATTTGCCGGGAATGACTTGATGGCCATTGGTGCAATGGATGCCTTACAAAAAGCAGGATTAAATGTTCCTGAACATGTTGCTGTGATTGGATGTGACGATATCGATATGGCTTCAATGACGATCCCTTCATTAACGACAATCTATCAACCAATGCGAAAAATCGGTGAACTTGCAGCACAAAAAATTATTAACATATTGAAAAATGAAGAAGTGAATGAGGTTCAGACAATTGTACCAACTGAACTTGTTGTTAGAGAAACTTGTGGAGCGAAAAATTGAAGATAATGTTATAAAAGTCTATTTTGGACTTTTATAACATTATTGATTATAACCATTCATCCTTAATATCCATTTTTTAAAACGATTTAAATAGTAAGTTCTAATTATGAAACCGCATAATGGAGGGAATATTTGCATGGTTGTAAATAATCACATATGAGCACCTTAACCTGACAGCTAATTTTGTTTGGAAGCATATGTAAGAAATTCTAAACTTCTATTAAAAGTTCAGCAATATTTTTACAAGAGCTTTATTTTCTAAAAAAAGGAGGAAGTCCAAAATGTATATGAAGCGTATAGGAAATTACTGGAATAAACCTAATCACGCTGCTTATCTCTTTCTATTACCATCTTTGATTATATTAATTGCCTTTATTTTTATCCCTTTAGCTGGGACCTTTGCTTTAGGTTTCTTCGATATCAACATATTTTTTACCAACACAGCTTTTACGGGATTAGATAATTTCATTAAATTCTTTTCCGATCAACGGGCAATCAATTCCTTGTTACATACGCTTTACTTTACTATTTTAGAAACACCGATCCAAATCGCTATTGGGTTAGTGTTCGCTGTGATCTTGTCGAAAAATAATGTGTTTAATAAATTTTGTCGCTCTGTATTTTTTATTCCTGTTGTATGTTCTCTTACTTCAATTGGAATTGTTTGGTCCATGTTATTGGATCCAAACATCGGTTCCATCCCTTATTTATTTTCAAAATTGGGCATGCCGATTCCACAATTCTTTCGCGATCCTGCTTTGGCGATGCCGACAGTTGCAATTCTGACTGTTTGGAAAAACTTTGGGGTAACAATGATGATTTTATTAGCAGGTATTCAAGGGATTTCTAATTCGCTCTATGAATCTGCTGAAATGGACGGTGCAACGAAAATTCAGCAATTCTTTAAAATTACGATTCCACAGTTAATACCTTCTTTAAGTTTTTGTATTTTAACTAATTTCATTGGTTCCATGCAGGTTTTTGATCAGGTATATGTGACGACAAATGGGGGGCCGCAATTTAAGACCGAGACAGCGGTTCAGTATATCTATAACAGAGGCTTTTCAGCACCTTATGAGCTGGGATATGCATCTGCAGTGTCCGCAATTCTATTTATCATCATTGCAGTGATCTCAATTTCGATTAACCTCTATCTTAATAAAAAAGAAAGCCAAATGATGTAGGAGGGATAAAGTTGAAAAAACTTACAATCGGAAAAATAAGTTATAAAATCATCATGCTTCTTGTAGTAATCCTAATTATGTTTCCGTTTTTTTGGCTTTTAGTATCTTCTTTTAAATTTGAAAAGGATATTATTTCTTTTCCACCAAGAGTGTTTGCCGATAGATATACATTTGAAAACTATATTCAAGTCTGGTCTACAATCCCTTTGCTGGATTATATAAAAAACACTGTTATTTTTGCGGGTGGAGTTGTGATTACATCAGTATTCTTTGATTCATTAGCAGCCTATGCATTTGCGAGGATGCAATTTAAAGGACGAACAGTTTTATTTTACCTTGTGCTTTTATCGATGATGATTCCATTCCAGGTTTTTATGATTCCTCTATTTATTGAGGTGAATCAGTTAAATATGATTGATTCTTATATAGGCTTAATACTTCCGCGAATGACGAGTGCTTTTGGAATATTTATGATGCGATCGTTCTTTGTCTCGCTTCCAAAAGACCTTGAAGAAGCAGCACGCGTTGACGGGTTAAACGAATTTAAGATCTTTTTTAAGATTATGCTGCCGCTCTGTAAGCCAGCGATGTTAACGCTTGCTATTTTTACGCTAATGAATAATTGGAATGATTTGTTGTATCCGTTACTGCTTACAAGTGCGACAGAAATGCGGACATTACCAGCCGGGCTCGCGCTATTTACAGGTCAAAATATTTCCTTCTACGGTCCGGTTATGGCAGGTGCGGTTATTTCTATGCTACCTTTGTTAATTGTGTATATTTTTGCACAAAAATACTTTGTCCAAGGAGTGGCTATGTCTGGATTAAAAGAATAAAACGAGACTACCCTCATTTAGACTTCTTTTGAGGTTTTGGGGGTCTTACAGCTAGTTAATATGGAATAAATTTTCTTTCATACATTGGGAGGCAAAAATAATGGGATTTTATCATAGCCGTTTTTATTCTCAACTCATTCAATTCAGTGATTATATTTTGCTCAGTATTTTATGGGGAATTTGTTTACTTCCCATTATTACGATTGTTCCAGCTACAATTTCTCTTTTTACAGTCATTAGGGCTTGGAAAAAGGGAACAAGTCAAGGGCTGCTTGTCTTGTTTTTTGGAGAATTCAAACAACACTTTTTGCAAAAATCATTGTTAAGCCTCTTTTTAGTTAGCTTTATTTTTGTTCTTTATCAAAATGTTCAGCTCATCACACCGATTGAGAATCCATCGAACTTTATTCTCTTTTTGTTGTTAGGTCTATCTTTCCTTTTATTGATGAGTTTCTCTGTTCACTTTTTTAATATTTATGTTCGTTCAGAAGAAAAGAAAATCAGGATTATTTTTAAAAATACGATTATTTTAACAATTTCTCGTTTTCATTGGACGATTTTAGGATTAGGAATTGTCTTTCTTGATATTTTATTCGTTTTATTTCTTCCTTTCATGATTTTCGTAGTCGCTTCTTTTACAGGTTATTTGTTAGTACGAATAAGCGATAAAGCAGTCAAAAGTATCAAAGTTGAGCAACTGGTAATTTAATTTTTAGAAAGTAGGGATTTGGTTGAAAACAGCTAGATTAAAAGTAGATAAGGATTTTCAGATTTCAGCGATTGATGAGCGGATATATGGGTCATTCGTAGAACATATGGGGAGGGTTATCTATACAGGGATATTTGAGCCAGGACATGAGAAAGCAGATGAGAATGGCTTTCGAAGAGATGTTATGGAGCTTGTGAAAAAATTGAATTTATCGGTGATTCGCTATCCCGGTGGTAATTTTACATCTGGTTACAATTGGGAAGATACAGTTGGCCCTGTAGAGGAGAGAAAAACGCGTCTTGAGTTAGCTTGGAGACAGATTGAACCGAATACTTTTGGCTTAAATGAATTCTTTGAGTGGTGTAAACAAGTTGGAGCTGATCCAATTATGACCGTGAACCTTGGCACTAGAGGGATTGAGGCTGCCTGTAATATCCTTGAATATTGTAATTTTGAAGGTGGGACGTATTGGAGTGATTTAAGAAAGCAACATGGTTATGTTAATCCCCATCATGTAAAAACATGGTGCCTAGGAAATGAACTTGATGGGCATTGGCAAATCGCCAGCAAAACGGCAGAGGAATATGGTAGGTTAGCAAACGAAACAGCAAAGGCCATGAAATTGATTGACCCTACTATTGAGACCGTTGCTGTTGGAAGCTCGACACCACGTTTGTCTAGTTATCCTGAATGGGATAGAGAGGTATTGATGCAATCCTATGAGAATGTAGACTATTTATCCTTACACAATTATATTAATCGTTCACAAGATGAAGATTTGGCTGTTTACAAAAAGCGTGAACCAGATGATACACCTACCTATTTATCTCGATCATTAGCCTTTGATCGGCAAATAAAAGAGGTGATTGCAACTTGTGATTATGTGAAAGCAGTGAAACGCAGCAATAAAACAATGTATCTTTCTTTTGATGAATGGAATGTTCATCGTTATCCTGAACAAGCTTATGAGGAGTGGAAGACAGGCAGCCCCATTGATTGGTGTCATTTTACCATGGAAGATACTCTTCTATTCGGAGGGATGCTACTCGCGATTTTACGACATGCTGATCGGATTAAAATTAGTTGTCAGTCGTTATTGGTTAATACAATTCCGCTTATTTTAACAGACGCTGGTGGGAAAGCTTGGGTAAATCCAACCTATTATCCGATGTTGCATGCCTCCCAATTTGGCAGAGGCATCTTGATGGATGCGAAGCTATCATGTGATCAATATAGTAATAGTCTTTTTAATGAGATTCCGACCGTTGATCATGTAGTGGTGAAAAATGAAGAGGATGTAACAATCTTTGCTATTAATCGTACTGAAGAAAGTATTCTACTAGAATCAGATTTATATGGATTTAAACCAGAACAGGTCATTGAACATATTGGTTTAACTTCTCTAAATTTAGATGATATTAATGCTTCAAATTGTCCAGATCAGGTTTCACCAAAACGAATAAATAATTCTTTCATTGAAGATGGGATAGTTAAAAGCGAATTACCAGCTTATTCCTGGAATGTAATTCGGATCAAAATATAAACGATGAAGGAGAATGATAAAAAATGCTCAATCAATATCCAACACCACTTTTAAAAAAGCAGGCAGATCCATGGATTTATAAACATTCAGATGGTTATTACTACTTTACAGCATCTGCTCCTGAATTTGACCGTATTGACTTGCGCAAATCGAAAACGATTGAGGGTTTAAGAGAGGCTAGTTCGATCACTATTTGGGAAAAACATCAATCTGGACCAATGAGTGAACTGATTTGGGCACCAGAAATCCATTATATCAAGGGCAAGTGGTATGTTTATTTTGCGGCTGCGGCAACCAAAGCTCCTCATCCGGAACATAATACCTTTCAACACAGAATGTACGTGCTTGAAAATGAACATGCCAATCCGCTAGAAGGGGAATGGGTGGAAAAGGGACAAGTCAAAACAGAGTGGGAATCATTTTCATTAGATGCGACTGTTTTTGAGCATGCCGGGAAGCTTTACTATGTATGGGCACAAAAGGATCCCACCATCCTTGGTCACTCCAACATTTATCTTTCTGAAATGGAAAATCCATGGACATTAAAAGGATCACAAATACTATTAACGAAGCCTGAATACCCTTGGGAAAAAATCGGCTTTCTTGTCAATGAGGGACCAGCTGTTTTAAAAAGAAATAAAAAGATTTTTATCACCTATTCAGCGAGTGCCACTGATGAAAATTATAGTATGGGCTTATTAACGGCTGATGAAAATAGTGATTTATTAGATCCGATATCATGGAAAAAAGCAAAGACTCCCGTTTTTCAAACATGTGAAGAAAACAGAAAATATGGACCTGGTCATAACAGCTTTACAATATCGGAGGATGGTTCACGAGATCTCTTGGTGTACCATGTCCGCGACCATAAAAATGATGAAGAGGCAGATGATGCCTTACATGATGCAGGGCGTCATGCGTGTGTTCAAGCATTTGAATATGATAAAGGTGGTGATCCGCAGTTTGGCAGACCATTAAAAAATAACTAAAGCTGTAGTTTGAAGACAGGAGATTTTTATTTTGAATTGGAGGGGCCTTTATGGTTGAAAATAGATCTAATATAGTACTTTTGGTCAATGATCACCAAGCTTTTTACGGGCATCACGGGATTAAACGTCCGCATTTTGACAGGCTTGCTGCTGAGGGTACGCGGTTCACCAATGCATATTGTGCTAGTCCATTATGCTCTCCTTCTAGAAAAACAATGTTAACTGGGCTTTATCCACATAATCATGGACAAACAGATAATTCATTTGAGACACCTATTGATAGTAGCCAAACATATTTAGACATATTAAAAGATCATGGTTACGATAATTATTATTTTGGGAAATGGCATGCGAGTGAAGGGACACCATCCGATTTAGGCTGTTGGTTTGTAATATTAATTTAGCTCCTACGATCCTAGGCGCCGCGGGACTGAAATTTGAACAAAACATTGATGGGGAAAATATTTTAAGTTTATTTCAAACACCCCCTAAAAAATGGCGTTCATCTGTCTTTTGTGAAACACATGGACATCTCCAGCCCCATGTTGGGCGAATGGTTGTAAAAGGGAAATTTAAGTATATATATAACAAAAAACAAAAAGAGGAATTATATGATTTGTATAACGATCCATATGAGTTAATGAATCTAGTGGATGATATTAACTATACTACAACTTTAAAAGCAATGAGAAACGAGTTACGGGAATGGCAGAAAAAAACTAATGATCCTGAAAAAGACAAAGAG
Organism: Bacillus sp. SD088; assembly: GCF_017355205.1. Lineage (GTDB taxonomy): Bacteria > Bacillota > Bacilli > Bacillales > Bacillaceae_C > Lederbergia. The sequence goes on along the minus strand of NZ_JADIJK010000034.1, from coordinate 28,297 downwards.
TCGATAGATTCGTAATCAAAAGGAAGAGATTTGTAAGAAGAGACTGAAATAGTCGACTCTTTATATTAAGAGAAGGATTTTTAAAAAGGGGACTGAGATTAATGGCTGAATTCAAAAAATACTTTATCATATTGATTACTTGTATTGTTGTTGGTCTTGCTGCATGTGGGGGAGAAAAAGATGCGGATGATAATAAAGACGGTGAAGTCACACTGACGATGTGGAACGGCTTTACTGCGTCGGACGGGGAAATCCTTAAGGAAATTGTAAAGGATTTTAATAAGAATAATGATAAGGGTATCACAGTGAAAATGGATACTATGACATGGGCAAATCTAAATGAGAAATTACCATCAGCTATTTCAGCGCAATCGGCACCGGATTTTGTTTTATTAAACTATGCCGATTTTGCTCAATACGTAAAAAATGGAGCCGTCCAGCCTTTGGATGATTTTTGGGAGGTCGATGGAGTAGATAAAAATGATTTTAGCGAGGCAGCGATTCAATTGGGGCAGAGTGAAGACGTTCAATATTTTATCCCAATGCAAGTACAAGGAATGTATCTATACTGGAATAAGGATTTATTTGAAGCTGCAGGATTAGATCCAGAAACGCCGCCAAAAACATGGGATGAATTAATAGAAATGGCACCAAAATTAACAGATGCTTCCAAAAATGTATCAGGCTTTGCTTTTGCAAGAGAAGGAAGTCCGGCTCTTTATAATTGGATTTTAGATAATGGTGGAAGTCTTACAAACGAGGACCAAACAAAATCGGAATTTGCCTCTGCAGCAACATTGGATGTATTGGAAAAAATTCAAACACTAATTCATAAGGAAAAAGTTGGACCAGAATTTATTTCCGGTACTGAGGTTGATAACCTGATGAACGCTGGACAGCTTGCAATGGAAATTAACGGACCATGGTTAAATAATGGATTGAAGAAGAATGAAATCAATTATGGAGTGACAACCTTACCATTAGGAAATGATGGCAAAGAACAAGCAATTATGGATGGGATAGGATTTGGTATTCCGGCAAGTACTGATACGAGTAAGAAGGATGCTATCTATGAATTTGCAAAATATTGGAATACAACAGAAGTAGGGAAAAAATGGAGTATTGAAAACGGATTTCCACCATATTTACAATCGGTTGCAGATGATCCAGAGGTGAAAGAAAATGAAATCGTCACTGAATTATTTAAGCAAATTGAATATAGTGAACCCTTTATGCTTGGATCAGACAAGCTTCCTACAATAAATAATGATATTATCAATCCAATGATTGAAAAATTGTTGGCTGGTGAAGATACAGAGAAGTTAATGAATGAAGCTAACGAAGCAATTGATATGATTTTGTCGGAAGAGTAATGAATTTGGAATAAGAATCATTAATAGTCATGATAAAAAATTAAAATAAGAATAGGCCTGAAAACTTAACGATTTTCCGGCCTATTCCTTTTTTGTATTCCTACCATTAGTATACTAGAATGCACAGAGGATTGTATTTACAAAATGTTCATCAAGCTATAGTCATAGTTTTAAAATTCTAATATATCAAGCTGTATCTGCTCTTGGAACTCTAAAATTTGGCGTTCCATCTTCATTCCATTCAATGACTTGTACCCGTGCATGGCGATTTGGATCATATAACGGATTTCCTTCAATCTCTTTATAACTTCTTGCGTGGTAAACAAGGATATCTTGTTTTTCATCTTCAGAAACGGTGAAGCCATTATGACCAGGGCCGTATTGTCCTGTTTCTTCCGATGTTTGGAAAACGGGTTCTGGGGTTTTGACCCAAGAATTTGGATCAAGTAAATCACTGTTTTCGTCGGCTGTTAATATTCCCATACAATAATTGGCATCCGTAGCGCTAGCAGAAAAAGTCATAAAAATACGACCATTCTTTTTAAGAATAGCAGCTCCTTCATTGACAAGATAACCGATTTTTTCCCATTTATATTCAGGTGTCGAGATACAAGCCTGTTCGCCTTTTAATGTCCAAGGATTTTCCATTTCTGAGATGTAGAGGTTGGAATTTCCCGGAATATGAGGGTCCTTTTGCGCCCATACATAATAGCGGACTCCTTTATGTTCAAAAGAAGTAGCATCTAACGAAAACGACTCCCATTTCGTTTTAACCTGGCCCTTTTCTACCCAATCTCCTTCTAATGGATTAGCAGAAGAATTTTCAAGAACAAACATCCGATGGTCAAATAATCCTTCATTGGTTTCAGAAGTATGAGCAGCAGCAAAGTAAATATACCATTTTCCATCAATATAATGTATTTCTGGCGCCCAGATATTAGCACTCATCGGGCCAGTCTCATGTTTCCACCAAATGGCCTTTTCTTCCGCGTCTGCTAGTCCATGAATGGTTTTAGAACGGCGTAAAATAATGCGATCATATTCGGGTACGGAACCAGTGAAATAATAATAACCATCAGTATGTTTATAGATCCAAGGATCTGCTCGTTGCTCGATTAAGGGGTTATTTGCTTTGAATGTAGACATGATGTCAACTCCTATATATTTTCTATAAAATAATTTTACTGTGACAGACTCTTTATTCTTTCGTCGGATAGCTTAATCGCTTTGTTTTTGGCCAAATATAGAACAAATGTAATTAAATAGATGACAAAGCCAATAATGTCCATAGTGAAAAGGAGAAAGACTCCCCAACAAGCGATCCAAATGACTATTTTTGTCTGAATTTCACCATCTCTTATTTTTTTAGAAATGATAAAGTTAATAATTGCGCCGACAAAGATGAGCAGGCCAAACATGACAATCAACTTCGTAACATGATCAACCACAGTTGTTGTTGCAAAGACATGATCCAGCGTTGTCTCTTCTAAACCTTTCACACCAGTCTTCTTAAACCAGATCGAATAGCCAAAAATTGTGATCAGGGCAGTAAATATATTCCATACAGAACCAGCTAGTAATAATTTTCTTTCTACTCCTCTGTTCATGGCAGATACCCCCATTAGTACTATAATTATCCTTTAATCCCTGAGTTTAGGTTAATTGATTGAACAAAATACTTTTGAGCAAATAAGAATAATAGTAAGGTTGGGATAATCGCTAGTATCGCCGAACCCATCAATTGGCCAATCATCCGATAATTTCCGTAAATATCTTGCAATAATAATAGCCCAGCCGTAACTGGCATTTTATCAACATCTGTATAGACGATAACCGGCCATAGGAAATCATTCCATGATCCAGTAAAGGAAAACAATCCACATACAATTAGAACCGGTTTAATAAGCGGGAGGATAACCGAAATAAAGATACGGAAATCACTTGCTCCATCTACACGCGCTGATTCATCTAACTCTGATGGGATCCCCTTCATGAATTGGCGCACAAGAAAGATATTTCCCATTCCCGCTAAACCAGGAATGACCATCGCCCAAGCGGTATTGACCCACCCGAGAGCATCAATAATTTTATAGGATGGAATCAGATTGACGACCGCAGGAAAAAAGGAAATTCCAAGCAAGGTGAAAAAAAGAGCATCTCTTCCTTTAAATCTTAATCTTGAGTAACCATACCCCGTAATTGATATAACGACGATAACCAAAAGTGTATGCGTAGTTGCGATGAAAATTGAATTCATTAACCAACGGAGGATTGGAGCAGTTGATGTATTTTCAAGAATCGTAATATAGTTATCAACAATCCAATTAACAGGTAATAATCTAAAACCGCTTGAGACAACTTCTGCCTGTGAGCGAAATGAAGTTGTAATTCCAAATAAGATAGGTATAGCCCAAATTAAACAGACTATAATTAGAAATGCATAGGCAATATATTTTGAGAGATTTCTATTCTTTGACATGTTCTCACACCTTTCCGTTTCCATTTACTTGTTTCATTAAGCATTTCGGTTCATGACATAATATTGCAGTGCAGAAATAACTAAAATGACTAATCCTAGTAAAACTGCCATAGCGGAAGCCATTCCAGCAATAGATTCTCCATGGCTAAAGGCAAGTTGACGAATATACATCATTAATACTGTTGTGCTTTGTTTTGGACCACCATCTGTCATCATCAGTGGTTGTCCAAATACATTAAAGGCTCCTGCGGTTGTCATTACAAACGTATAAATTAATGGAAAACGAATAGATGGCAATGTAATACTAAAAAACTTACGAATCGCTCCAGCTCCATCTATTTCAGCAGATTCGTATAAATCCTGACCTACACCATTAATCGATGCCCGATAAATAATCATATTTCCTCCTACACCGCCCCAGACGGTGATGACAATAATGATTAACCAAGCATAAGGTTGAGTGGAAGCCCAAACGGTCTCAGAGCCAAAAACATTACCTGTAATTCCTAGCTGCTTATTAAAAATTAAGGACCAAATCAAAGCCGCAGCAGAAATGGAAATAAGGCCGGGAATATAAATAATAGATTGGATAAAACTTTTCAATTTCACTTGTTTGTGTTCAAGCGCAACAGCGACCATTAAAGGAATCACAATTAATAATGGGACACTGAGGACAACGAAAATAAGGGTGTTTTTTAATCCATTCGTAAATTGAAAATGAAACGTAGAATCGGTACTAGTTAAAATAGTTTTATAGTTTTGTAAACCTACCCAAACAGGATCATTGATTAAATTCCATTTTGTAAAGGATGCATATATTCCATAAATGGTTGGTAAAAAAATAAAAACAGCAAATAAAATGACATGGGGACCTACAAAGAAAAGAGGTGACCAATTTAATTTTTTATTCATCGAGATTCCTCCTCGTGTCTAACTGTCCCAAAGAAAACAGAGCAACTTTCAGTTTTAAGAAACTTCACTTTCAAAAGAGTAGGAGACCAAACGGTTACGGTTTACAGATCAATCAGCAAGGGTAGGATAACCCCTCACTGATTGAAACTCATATCTCAGATGTACGTATAAATTCTTGAGAACGAATCAGATATTATCCATAAGTATGGAGAGAACTTATTCAGTTTTCTCTTCACCGTTGTCGCTTTCATTAATTTTATCTATAACAAATTTCTCCATAGTTTCAAGCCCTTCATCTATGTCTATTTCCCCATGAGCAATATCTAATATATACTTATCTAATGCCTCTTGTACGTACGCGTAATACTCATACGTATAAATGTAAAGGGATTCAGTTTCCTTTTCATTAGAAGTGAAGAAGGATTGCATATATTGTTCGTATTCCGGACTTTCATTCACTTTTTTACTTGCCACAATTTGCCCAGCCTCTGCCCATTCCATTGAATTTTGGCGGATAAAATCTAAAAAATGAGCGATTCCTTTTTCTTTTTCTTCTGTTCTTGAGTCACTTTTTAACATTGAAAATAAATGAGATGAAGCTCTATTAGTATATTTATCAGGTTCAAAGGCGTAAATATTTGTGACACCAAAATTCAAGCCTTCCACATCGGCATGGGCAGTTGAACTCCAAGTACCATCAGTAGAAAATAGAACGTTTCCAGATTGGAACATTAAGTAACCGTCTTCACCATAAGGCGTCATTAAGCCAGCATCACTTAATTCTTTCACAGCCTCGATGGCTTGTCTCATTACATCTGTGTTTACTGCTGGTTCTCCATTTTCTTGAATATCGCCGCCAAGATTTTGCACTTGTGCTAAAATAACCCAGCTTAATAGGGCATCATTCAGGACGTAATCGCCTTCATCTAATTTTCCTTGCAAGGACAACATTTCATCAAATGTTACGACATCATCATTAAGAAAGTTTTCAACATTATATTTTTTCAGCAAATCTTCGTTATAATACATGGCATTACTATGGATATCAAGCGGGATCGTATATTGAGTACCATCAATATTCCCAACCGACCAAGCTTGCGGTAAATAATTCTCTTCTTTTAATTCTGGTTGCTCTGCGACGACATTTGTCATCGATTCTAAAACCCCCTGTTTTACGTATGAGGGAACACGGTCCGCATGAATAATCGTTAAATCCGGAATTCCTTTACTAGAATTTAAGACAGTGGACAATTTCGTATACATATCAGACGTAATGACATGTTTCACTTTAATTTCAGGATCTGTTGCATTGTATTCCTTTACAATTTCATCCATATACGCTCCATCATCCCCGGTTAAAGGTGTCCAGAACGTAATTGTATTTTTATCATCATTACTGCATCCAGCGACTAATAGCATGACTGCAGCAGCCAATAGAATTGAGATAATGCTCTTTCTCATTTTACCCTCTCCTTGAGTTTAAATTACTAAGTCGTTATTCACAAAACTATAAATCTTGTAAATAATTAACTTGGATTTAGTATATAGGGATGATTAAGCGCTGTCAATAATATTTTTATAAATCATATGAGATTAAAGTTTTACCTGATTAACTAAAAAGTTAACTATAATAATGATTAATATTGTTGTTTTTACTTAATTTTAATGATTAAATTATGATATATACTTATTCATAATTTTAAATGTTTCCAAAAGAATAGCGATTTAATCTTTTGTTTAAAAAGTGAAAGGGGAGGGAATTAGTTGCAGTTAGAAATAGACCAGTCATCGCTGATTGTTTATCAAGCATTGGCGAGTGATGTGCGACTTAAAATAATTCAATTGTTATCTAAAAATAAAATGAATATTAAAGAACTATCAGAGGAGTTGAAGATTAGCAGTCCGATTGTAACAAAGCATATTCAAAAATTAGAGGATGCCGGACTCATTCGAACCGAGAAGGTTCCAGGAAAATCGGGAAGACAAAAGATTTCTATCTTAAAAGTGGATCACATCGAAATTAACTTTCCGAAAAAAATCTATCATTCGTTTGCCTCTTATGAGACATCCGTTCCAATAGGACATTACACTGATTTTGACTTCAAACCAACTTGTGGAATAGCTACAGAAAAGGATTTCATCGGCCCAGTGGATGATCCTAAATATTTTATGGATCCTAAGAGGGTTGATGCAGAAATATTGTGGTTTACCCAAGGATTTGTTCAATATAATGTGGCTAACTTTCTTAAGAAAGAAGAACAGTTACAGCAATTTGAAATTAGTTTGGAAATTTCATCGGAATTCCCATTTGCTAATGATGTATGGCCGTCTGATATTACTTTTTCACTAAACGACTTGGAACTGGGGACTTGGACAAGTCCTGGTGATTTTGCTGATACAAGGGGAAAATTCACACCTGATTGGTGGCCAAGCAATATTAACCAATATGGTCTATTGAAGACGATCAGAATTACCGATCATGGTACGTATATTGACGGAGATCCATTATCTGATGTAGTAATAGGAGACTTAGAAACGGATTGCGATCGCTGGACATTACGAATTGAAGTGAAAGAAGATGCCAAACATGTTGGCGGTGCAACTATTTTCGGGAAAAAATTCGGGAATCACGATCAAGATATTGTATTTAAGATGTACTACTTATAATTTGAAAAGCAATGGATAAAATTTGAGAGCGACTCTATTTTACCGATCGTTTTTCTTTGCCTATTCATCATTTGCTTTCTCCATCTCCATAACTGGAGTTGCTATTAGGTAAATGATTGATTTATAGAACTTACATTCAATTAGAATCAACTTAATAGATAGCTATAATCATATTAAATACTTTAATCGATTGAAATATATAGACAGGTTATTTATAATAAGTATAATTATTATACGTACAACATAGCGAGATGGTATATATAGGTGTATTCGAGGGATGGTCATGCAAGAACTTTGTTATTAATGTGTTTAGTGTGATCATCAATTGAATACGTGTCTAGAGCCACCATGTTTATGCTAAAAAATTAATGGGAGATGAAGTGAAAGCGTATACTATTTTTTATTGTCTTCGATATCTAGTGTCAGAGTCACAAGTGAATTGACCCTATATCCTTTTTCATGTGTTAGGAAATTATAAAATTCTTGGCTTGGATTACTAGCTTATTTCGCGCTCGATATCCATCTCCAGCACCTAGCCCCTTGAGGTCAAATAACCTGAGGCAATGAAAGGCAAAGAACGCCTTTCTTTGCCTCAGAACCTTTGTTTGTCGCCGATAGGCGGGCGCCTTGCGCTTTTCTTGTTAAAAATGCTTGAATACTAGTGATCGCTCGCTGCTGAGAGTCGTTTTCCAAGTGTTAGTAAAGAGTAGGAAGTTTTAGGTGATTATATTCACCGTTTCGAAAAGCAAAAATCAATTAAAACGGCACTTCTTTGGACATTATATGTCAACTTTAGTGGACAAAAAAATGGAAACGCTACCAACTTTGAAGGAGGGAAGAATATGGAATCACTTGTGGCGATCGAAGGGGTATCTAAATCTTTTGGAAGTGGAAATAACAAGGTTGATCTATTGGAAAATATTAATCTATCGATTGAAACATATCAATTAGTTGCTTTTCGTGGCAGGTCTGGTTCTGGAAAAACAACCTTATTAAATTTGATAGGGGCACTTGATTATCCTACTGCGGGAGAAATATATATAGGGGGTGAAGCGATCGGGAAATTTAACGAAAAGCAACGCTCGAAGCTTCGACAGGCAAAAATGGGCTTTATTTTTCAATCCTATGGTTTGGTTCCTTTTATGACTGTGGAGGAAAATATTGCATTTGGTTTACGGATCACTCAAACCTCACGAGGAACATGGCAAACGAAAATAAAAGAGGCACTTGACATTGTCGGGCTATATAAAAGAAGAAAGCATTATCCATATGAGCTTTCTGGTGGAGAACAGCAAAGAGTTGCGATTGCTCGGGCAATTGCTATCGACCCTATGTTGATTTTGGCTGATGAGCCAACAGCAGAGTTAGATAGTCAAACTGGTTTTCGCATTATGGACATCTTTCAGGAATTGGTAAAAAGTCAAAAGGCGACAATCATTATGACTTCACATGACCCTGTTATTTTAGAAATGATTGAACATGTCTATACATTGGAGGATCGAAATATTGTTTATCAAAATAATAAGAATATTGTGTAAAAACAGTCGAATTCCTATAAATATTACCTTATTTACTCTCCTGCTCATTCTTTTAAGCGGTTGCACATTCTTACCGAAGGAAGAGGCTGTCCTTGCACCTCCACTTACTGAACCAGCTCAACTAGATTATAAAACGGTGGAGGTAACGAAAGGGAAAATCGTCAAAAGTGTGAAGGGATTAGGAACAATGGTCCCTAAAAATAATGTTGATCTGTTTTATAAGAAAGACGGAGGGCGTCTGAAAGAAATTTCCGTTCATAATGGTGATACGATCGAAAAAGGACAGGTTCTAGCTGTATTAGATACAGGGGGGCTTGCTTATGACATTGAGCAGGCTAGATTAGATCTGCAAAAGTCAGAAATTCGCTTGCAGCAGGTGAAGGCGCAGGAAGGAGTAAGTTCCTACGATATTAAGATTGCGGAGTTAGATGTACAAGGGGGGACAAATCTTCTTGCTCGGTTGAATAATGAAATGGCGGAAGCAACAATTACTTCCCCGATTAATGGTGTTGTAACTTTTGTGGCTGAATTAAATCAGGGAGCCGAAGTCCCAGCCTATGAATCTATTTTTCAAGTAGCAGAAGTTACAGAGCTTAAGCTGCAATATACAGCGAATAAAGCAGCAGATTTATCTGATGTAGAGATCGGAATGAAGGCCATTCTACAGATTGATGGTGAAAAAGTGAGCGGTGAAGTGGTGCAAACTCCGAAAACGGTTCCTTCTGATGTTTCACAGAAAGATCCGGAGTTCTATGGGAGAACGATGATGTTGGAGATAAAAAAGATGCCCAAAGATATAAAGGTTGGGGATATGATTGATTTTGAAGTGATTACAGCGAAGCAGGATGATACGCTCATTATTCCCAAGAATGCACTTCGTTCGATTACTGGGCGAAATTATGTGCAATTGATCGATGGGAATGCAAAACGAGAGGTAGATATTCAAACAGGAATTGTTTCCTCTACTGAAGTAGAAGTGTTAAAAGGACTTGAAGAAGGCGATCAGATTATCACCAAGTAGAGGAGGGAATAAGCTATGGCCATATTGAAATTAATTATTAATAAAATGTTGAATAATCGCTGGTTAACAGGAAGCTTATTCCTTGGTCTACTGATTACTGTGTCGCTTGTAGCAAGTATCCCGATTTACACATCTGGTGTCATGCAAAAATTGTTGATTAAGGAATTGGAAGATCATCAGGTGAAAACAGGTGAATTTCCAGGAAGCTTTACCTTTACAGACTCCTTTGCCTCATCTATTACCGACAAGCCGACAGAAGCCTTTTTAAAAGCTGAACAGGTCAACGCTGATTATACGGAGCAGGTTGGATTGCCAATCTTAGCTAAAAATATTTCATTTGGCACGATCGCTTTGAAAGCTATGTATGAAGACGAAGGGAGACGTGAAGAGGAAAAAGAGCAAAGAGATGGGAAATTGATGATGATCACAGGGATCGAGGATGAAATTGAGCTTGTGGACGGTAAGCTTCCAGAAGCTGAACCTGTTGATGGAGTCATCGAAGCACTTGTAACAGAAGAAGCTCTATTAAAACGGAATATGGTACTGGGGACAACGTTTATGTTGTCCAAGGAAGAGCTGAACTTAGAATATAAAGTGAAGCCTGTTGGCGTTTATCGTCCAAAAGCGGTAGAAAGCCCCTATTGGACGTTGATTCCCAATAATATGAGTCAGGACTTTATCGTTTCAGAAAAATGGTTTCGTGACGAAATTTTACAAAATCATGAAGATGCTTTATGGTTCGCCCGATTCAATACAGCTTTTGATTACCACCAAATCACCCCTCTAGATTTTCCTGCGCTGTTGCAATTGCCAGGGAAAATAAAGCGAGAAATAAATGGGAACAAGGAAACCAATATGCTCTTTGATTTTCCTATTAACGGTATTTTGAAAACGTATGAGCAAAAAGGAAAACAAATGACGACTATGTTATGGTCTCTTAATGTTCCTGTCTTAATCATGCTTGCGATCTACTTATTTATGATTTCGCGCTTAATTATTGAAAGGCAGCTCAATGAAATTGCTGTTTTCTTTAGCCGTGGGGCAAGTCGCTTGCAAATTGTATTCATTTATTTTATCGAAGTCGCCATCTTAGGTGGACTAGCTTTTATACTAGGACCGTTAATCGCCTTACAGCTATGTAAAATACTAGGGGCTTCCAATGGTTTTTTAGAATTTGTACAAAGATCTACTTTACCTGTTGAACTTTCAGGGGATGCATTTCTCTATGCATTATGGACGGTACTCGCTTCGATTGTGATGGTGATGATTCCGGTCATCCATGCTTCAGGGAGTAGTATTGTCAGTCATAAGCAAAGAAAAGTGCGACACCAGGGGAAGATGCAGTGGTCACTGGCGATCCTGGAATTTGTCCTGTTAGGTGCTGCAATCTATGGATTGGTAACGTTTAATAAAAGACAGAAAGAATTGCTTACATTCAATATTGACAGCGCCGATGTATCGATTGACCCTGTGCTATTTTTTCTGCCGGCTCTCTTTATTGTTGGGTTTGGCTTAATCGTTTTACGGGTGTATCCATGGATTATGAAGATGATTTTTAAAATAGGTGAACGCTTTTGGTCGTTACCACTTTATAGTACCCTGCTGCAAGTGAGCCGTTCCTCCAAACAGTATAAATTTTTAATGCTCTTTTTAGTGATGACGATCGGGATGGGAGTCTTCAGTGCAAGTGCGGCGCGGACAATTAACACGAATTTAGAAGAACAATTGCTGTATGAGCAGGGAGCAGAAATCCGCATGCAAGTGAAGTGGCAAGATAATTTACCGCCCCCTAATGCGATGGGCTATCCAACTCCAGGTGTTGAAGAAGAAGCAGATGAAGAAGAGACTACGGAACTAGAAGTGCAGGAAGTTGTTTATACTGAACCACCATTTGAACCTATAGACAAATTAGAACATGTAGATAAAACAGCAAAGGTCTTCCAAAAAAAGGGATTGACGGTGTCAGTGGACGAGGAAAGAAGCATCTCCAATGGGCAATTAATGGCAATCGAGACAAAGGACTTTGGGGAAGCGGTTTGGTTTAAAGAGTCACTTTTACCGTACCATTGGTATCATTATCTGAATTTGCTGGCAGAAGATCCAAGTGCGGTTCTTGTCTCAAGAGAGACGGCGGATGCCTTAAATCTACAAAAAGGCGATGAAATTTCTCTAAACTGGCAGGACTCAGATACGGGGGAATTTATTGTCTATGAGATTGTCGATTATTGGCCAACGTTTAACCCATTGGAGAAAATAGATGAAGACGAAGAGGAAGGGCAGGTAGGTGCTTTAGTCGTCGCAAACCTCCCATATGTACAGACGATGCTTGGTTTGGAACCATACGAGGTATGGATGAAAGCAAAACCAGATTCCTCACGTGCCGAGCTGTATGAAGAAATCGAAGAAGCGGACATTGCGGTGGCTGCTATGAGCGATGTCGTTCCACAAATAATCGAATTAAAAAATAGTGCTTTATTACTTGGTGTAAATGGGATGATGACAATGGGATTTTTAATTTCCTTATTGATTTCCTTTATTGGTTTCCTCCTTTATTGGATTTTGACAATCAAAGCGCGTACATTACAGTATGGTATTTATCGAGCTATGGGAATTTCAATGCCGAAATTAATGGGGATTTTAATATCGGAACAATTGTTTACATCTGGAGCAGCATGCGGGCTTGGGATTCTAGTTGGTGGATTAACAAGTTTTCTCTATGTTCCCCTATTTAAAATATCATTAAGCATTGATCAATTGATGCCACCCTTTTCTGTCATTTCAGATGCGAGTGATGAAGCGAAGATTTATCTGTTCTCAGCCCTCATGCTTCTTGTTGGCTCGGCGGTATTAATCGGATTTTTACGGAAAATAAAAATTGATCAAGCGATCAAGCTAGGTGAGGATTAATATGATACAATGCGAAAATTTAATGAAAATCTATAAGATTGATGAGGAGCACGAAGTCATCGCCTTGCAAGGGTTGGATTTGCATGTGGAGAAAGGCGAAATGATGGGGATTATTGGCAGTAGTGGCAGTGGGAAGTCCACTCTTTTGAATATGCTCGGCGGATTAGATCGCCCAACAGCTGGAAAATTGATCGTCGATGGTAAAAATCTGTTGCGCCTATCTGACCGTGAGCTTGTGAAATATAAGTTAGAAAGTGTTGGATTTGTTTGGCAAAATAATGCGCGAAATTTAATTCCCTATTTATCTGCAGTGGAAAATGTGGAAATGCCGATGCTACTAAAAGGAGGGCAGAAACGGTCGCGAGCTAAGGAATTATTGGAGATTGTCGGACTGGGGCATCGGTTTAAAAGCAGGTTAGGCTCCCTATCAGGTGGAGAACAGCAGCGGGTTGCGATTGCAATTGCTCTTGCAAACGAACCAAGCCTTATCCTGGCAGACGAACCAACCGGTAGTGTAGACGGGAAAACCGCTGATACAATTTTAGATGTACTACATCATTTGAATAGGGAATTGGGCGTTACTGTTGTAATCGTTACTCATGATACTCAACTTAAAAGTAAAATGGATCGGATTGTCGCGATTCGCGATGGTAAAACGTCGAGTGAAATTTTGCGACGTTCCCAATTGCTTCATCAAAATCAAGAAATGAAGGAAGACATGCAAGAGGAAACTCATGTCGAATTAGCTGTTTTAGATAGTGCTCGACGAATTCAAATTCCTGAAGAATATTTAAAGGCGATTGGGATTACAAACAGCAACAAAGTTCACCTCAAAATGGAAGATGAAAAAATTGTTATTGCCAATCCGAATGAATGATTATTAGCAGATAAGAAGGATCAAGGGGACTTCCATTGAATAATAGTTTTTTCTGCTTCAACAAGAAAGAGGCTTAGACATAATTAAGTGTTAAACTCCAAGGACGAATAATGCATTATCTAAGCGGAGAAATATTCGCAGACTCCTACGGGAAGTAAGAGTTTGGTAAGATCCCCGAAGGAAACCTGAGGAGGCTTCCACCCGCCCGGGGAAAGCGAAGTATATTTCCGAAGCGGGATATGTACCCTAGTAGTTCGTTTTTGTCCTTGGTGAAAATACTTATGTTCTAGCCTCTTTCTCTATGTCTCAACTAGCTTATAATCTTATAAAAAAATATTTTATCAATTGAAATATACGGATGAGTTATTTATAATGAATGGAAGTCTTGTACGCACAACTAACATTGTAGATTGGTACCCATGCGTATATATGGAATTATAATAATTAGCTTCTCAATACCAAATAAAGTAAGCGCTTCTTTTAAAATTTTAGCCTTTTCTTTATATAGAATAATCAATGGAAGGTAAAGAGAGCGAATCTATAGGTAAGGAAAGATGAAGGTACATAAGTAATGCTATATAAAATCAAATAATAGAAAGTAGAGGGAAAAATGTCACATTTAGATTTTGCGAAAACTCCATTGGACACGTTTTACAAAAGCAGAACAATATCTTTTGATGACTCTATGGACTATTTTTCAATCACCGTTAATGTATGGTGGGACGCTGCCAGATATCGATGAATTCACATTGAGCTTATTCACTAATCGTGATGTTTTATATATGTACCAAACATTAACCGATCGTCGTCAGTATTATCGAGATGATAGCTGGATTGTTTGGCATGCTAGAAATGATCAAAACGAGTATTTTGCATTTTTTAATGTGAGTGAGGAAGAGTCGGAAGTACCAAAAGAAATATGGTCAAAACTTCTGAAACCAGAGGAAACAGTCAAAGACTTATGGCGCCAGCAAGAATTGACCATGCCAAATCAAAAAGTTGCAAGTCATGGGGCTCTACTTGTTCGCAAGCAAGTTTAGTAGTTATATAGTCAAGCATATACAACAAACCCATTGATTACTTGTTCTAAAGGAGCTTTTAGATGAACACGATTAAAACAAATGCGATTACGATTACGGATTCATATGTTAAAAGAGCGCAGGACCATCTTGTGCATTATTTATTGAGTATGAAATCGGAAAAATTTTTATTTGAAGTGTTTAAAGTGGCGAATCTTAAACCCTTAACAAACGAAGGGTATCAAGGCTGGGAAAGAAGTGACCAAATTAATTTCAGAGGGCATTTTTTTGGGCATTATATGTCAGCTTTGGCTTTAGCTTATTATGCCGAGAAAAACAATTCTTATAAAAAACAATTATTGGAACAAATGCAAGTGGCGGTGGCTGGATTTTTACAAGCGCAGGAGAATTATGCCTTAAATAACCCCAAAAGCGCGGGTTATATCTCTGCCTTCCGAGAGTCAGCGCTTGATGAAGTAGAAGGAAAGAGCATTTCACCCGAAGATAAAGAGAATGTTCTTGTCCCTTGGTATAATTTGCATAAAATTTTAGCTGGTTTATTAGATATTCATGAATCCCTAAAAGGAATTGAAGAAAAGACAAGCCAAGCGGCACTAAAAGTTGCCAGTCAATTTGGTGATTACATTTATAATCGCATGATGAAATTAGCGGATAAAAACAACATGTTACAAATCGAATATGGCGGGATGAACGATGCGCTCTATCATTTATTCGAATTAACGAAACAGAAAAAGCATATGATTGCGGCTACTTATTTTGATGAGGATGAACTATTTAAGAAATTAGCAAAGCATGAAAATGTCCTTCCAGGAAAACATGCGAATACGCAAATTCCAAAATTAATCGGTGCATTAAAGAGATACCAAGTTTTTCAGGACGAAGACTTATATTCTTTACTTTCGGTCGAAGAAAGAGAAAAACTTACAGTCTATTTTACAGCTGCAAAGAATTTCTGGGATATTGTCGTTAATTATCATACATACTGTACAGGTGGAAATAGTCAAAGTGAGCATTTTCACGAACCTAATTCGCTTTATCATGATGCAGAAGTTCGGAATGGAGATTGTACATGTGAAACTTGTAATACTCATAATATGCTAAAGCTAACACGCAATTTGTATTTTCTCACTAAAGATCCGAAGTATTTGGATTACTACGAGAAAACATATATTAATGCCATTCTAGCTTCACAAAATCCAGAAGATGGGATGATGATGTATTTTCAACCAATGGGGGCTGGATATAATAAAATATATAACCGTCCTTATGATGAATTTTGGTGCTGTACAGGAACGGGAGTAGAAAGCTTTGCGAAGCTGGCCGATACTTATTATTTTCAAACAGATAAGCATATTTTAGTTAATCTTTATTTCTCAAATGAAGTCAGCATAATAGATAATAATATTCGTTTTGTTCAACAATCTGATCGTAAAAATAGCTTTTCCACTTTCACTACCAGTGCAATTAATGAAGATGCAGTGAAGCCAATCTATTTAGCATTACGGATTCCCGCTTGGACAGCTGAATTTGAAGTGTTTCATAATGATGTTAAGACTGATTTTGAATTAATAGATGGATTTGCCTATCTAAAACAGCCTATTGGACAAAATGAAACCGTCATGATTAAATTTGCTCCTTACTTGAAAATGGTGTCGGCCATGGATAATCCTAATTATGTGGCGTTTGAACACGGTCCTTATGTATTAGCAGGTGGTCTCGGAACCGAAAATGTTTCTGCTGATCATCCAAATGGAATTATCGTTCGCGTAGGTACGAAGGAACGTTTATTGCCTGATGCTTTAACGATGACTGCCGATGATTGGCGGGAAAACTTTCAAGAATATATGCGGCCGGTCGAACGAGAAGATAATCTTTTCGCTTTTCAAGCGGACAATATTGAAGAACAAATTACTTTTACACCATATTATGAAATGCATGGTGAACGTTATGGAATCTATTTTAAATTGTTGAAAGCGGATTCTAAAACAGCTCAAGAGGCGTTGAAAAAGAAAGAAGAATGGATACGAGAGCAAGAGCTTATTTTAGCTGAATTACACAATTTTGATGAAAATAATAGTGAATATGCAAAAAAGCTTACTTACAAACAATCCGAGGTCGGTGCATTTTTAGGGAGGCGTTATCGGAAAGCTTTTAAAAATGGTTGGTTTAGCTATGAATTTACTGTTCATACAAAGAAAGATTTTTATTTGCAACTAGATTTTCATCGGGACGATGTAGGTAAACAAATGGACTTAATTTTGAATGGGCAAGAGACACGAACAATGACTGTTAATGGTAAGGTGGAGGGTGAATTTATATCTCAACATATCCTGCTAGATAAAGCTCTGTTATTGAAGGAAGGGAATATGAAATTAACTTTTAAAACGATTGAGGAGGAAACACCTAGAATTTTTGGAATAACCTTTTTAACTAGTTAAAAAGGTTATATAGAGGTGGTTGGGATGGATTTTTCAGATGTGTTATGTGTGAAACGAGAGAATGTCCATTTTCATTGGTGTGGCTACCTTCAAGCTAATGGGCCATGGAAACATGAGGAGCGGATCAATTCTGATTTTGAATTAATGATTGTTACAGAAGGTGTACTTCAACTAGTTGTGGAAGACAAAAAAATAGAGCTATACCCTGGAAATATGCTCTTGCTTCCTCCAAATACATATTTTGTAGGGGGTGGTGCCGCTACAAACCTAGGTTTCTATTGGGTTCATTTTGAAGCAACTAAGCTGGAGTCATCTATTTCGAACCATTCAAGATTGTTGAAATTACCGGTTTTTTCAAAAGAATTATTACTTGATAACGAATTACTATTAATCCAGCAAATGCAAACCATTAAGCAGATGGACTTTCCAACTTCTGATCTCATCGATGCATATTTACATACACTTTTGTTGGGTATTAGTGAAAAATTTCAGCAACCACTATATTTAAAAACAGATAGGCACTATTTAATTGATTATATCAAAAATTATATACAGTGGAATTATCAAAGAATGATTTCTGTAGAGGAGATTGCTAATTATTTTGGTTATAACAAAGCTTATGTTTCCTATCTATTTTCTCGTGAATCAGGGGAAACAATTACTCAATATATAAATAACATACGCTTAGAGGCTGCTAGACAGTCTTTATTAACGACAAATGACAGTATCCAAAGAATAGCTAATAAAAATGGCTTTGAAGATGAAAAATACTTCAGTCGAATTTTTTCAAAAAAATATCAACATTCGCCACGCGCTTACCGCAAGCGCTATGGGCGGATTGAAAAAATGTAAGTCAATGACCAATCAGAGCATAAGGAAGTTAAACAACTAGTTTTTCTCCACCTTTTCTGTATTTCTCTCTAACTAAATAATCTTCTGTAACGATTAAGATAGGGATAAACAATTTAGGAAATGAGGGACGAAAAATGAAGGCTGAAACAAAGATGACAAGTGGATTTTGGAATACCTATCAAAATGTTGTAAATAGGAATGTAATTCCCTATCAATGGCGAGCGTTAAATGATCAATTGGATGATACGGATCCTAGCCATGCCCTTAAAAATTTCCGTATTGCAGCAGGTTTGGAAGAGGATGAGTACTATGGCATGGTCTTTCAAGATAGTGATGTATACAAGTGGTTAGAGAGTGTTGCATATAGCTTGAATAATGATCCAAATGCTGAATTAGAGGCTCGTGCAGATGGTGTGATCCATTTAATTGAGCAAGCCCAATTGGCAGATGGCTATATAAATACGTATTATCAAGTAAAGGCAGGTTTAGAAAATCGTTGGACAAATGTGAGAGACAATCATGAATTATATTGTGCTGGGCATTTGATTGAAGCAGCAGTAGCATATTTTGAAGTTACAGGAAAAGATGCCTTTTTAACAATTGCTAAGAAATTTGCTCATTATATTGCAGAGGTTTTTGGACCAAATGAAGGACAAATTAAAGGCTATCCAGGACATGAAGAAATTGAATTAGCCCTTATTCGCCTATTTTTAGTGACGAACGATAAAAAGTACCTAGATTTAGCTACTTTCTTTGTTGAAGAAAGAGGAAAGAAGCCGCATTATTTCGATTTAGAAGCAGAAACGTATGGAAGGAATTCACAAAACTGGTGGCATGGCAACCATGACTATTCTCAAGCACATGCACCTATTCGTGAGCAAAAAGAAGCGAAGGGGCATGCTGTTCGGGCCATGTACTTCTATACGGCAGTTGCCGATTTAGCGCGCTTAAATCAGGATGAATCGTTAGCTAAGGCTGTGAAAATTTTATGGGATAATGTTGTGAAGCAAAAAATGTCTATTAATGGTGGAATTGGAGCTAGTGCATGGGGAGAAGCCTTTGCAGAAAACTATAATTTACCAAATGATACTGCTTACAATGAAACTTGTGCCTCAATCGGATTAGCATTTTGGGCTAAGCGGATGTTAGAGCTAGAAATAAACGGTGAATATGCTGATGTCTTGGAAAATGCAGTCTACAATGGTTCGTTATGTGGGATGGATTTAAAAGGTGAACGTTTCTTATACGTAAATCCATTAGAAATTAACGGAGAGAATGCCTGCAAACGACGCGATCATTCACATGTTACACCAGAAAGAAAAAAATGGTTTAATTGTGCATGCTGCCCGCCTAATTTAGCGCGGTTAATTGGTTCTATCGGGAATTATTTTGTAAGTGATATCAGTGATCATTTATATCTCCATATGTACGGTGAAAGTGAAACGAGCCTAGTGTGGCAGGGACAAAACATTGTTTTGCGTCAGGAAACTTATTATCCCTTTTCCGGTGATGTTAAAATTACTTTCTTAAGCGATCAATCAGTTCAAGGGAAAGTTAGTATACGCATCCCTGCTTGGTCAGAAAATACAAGGCTTAAAGTAAATGGTGAAGTGGTTAAAGTTGATAGCCACAATGGGTATGTTCTACTTGACCGTAATTGGGAAAATAATGACGTTATTGAATTAGGATTAGATATGAAACCACGACGAGTTTTTGCTAACACCATTGTTACCGAAGATATTGGCAAGACTGCTATAATGCGGGGACCGCTAGTATATGTTGCGGAAGAGACAGATAATGGTCGTGATTTAGGCACGATTTGGTTAACGGACGCCCCGATTATAACAGAAAAAAATGAGGACCTTCTACCGCATGCAGTTTATCTAAAAACGGCTGGGAAAAAACTAGTGTCTAATGATAATACTACTTATAGTTACCAAAAACCGAGCTTTGAAGCAATGGAAGTAACTTTTGTTCCATACTTTATGTGGGGCAATCGTGGCTATGGTGAGATTCGAGTGTGGCTAAATCAATACATTTAAAAAATAAACGAGGCGGGGACAAAAATATTTTCACCAAAGAAAAAAACGTACTACTAGAGGGCATATACCTCCGCTCTGGAAATATACTTCGCTTTCCGCGGGCGAGTGGCAAGCCTCCTGAGGCTTTCGACTTCCGGGGTCTTCGCAGGAGTCTACGTATATTTCCTCCGCTAACGTAATGCATTGTTCGTCTTGAGAGCTTAACATTTTAGCTTTGTCCCAGCCTCGTTTGCTACTATTTTTGTTAAGAAAACTATAAAATTCTTGGCTTGTGGATAAATGTTTACGTTGCGATTGGTGTCTAGCGCCCAGCGACTAGCAAACTTTCAGCTTCTGCTTGCGTAAGTCAACATCGGCTTATGCTTCGCCGTGTTTCCTTTATCTCGTCAGAAGCCTTTAAATTTGTACGTCGCTGTACAGGCGCCTCCGCCTTTCCTGATTGTTTCGGTTAAATGGCTTTTGTTGACTCACGAATAATTAATTCCGGTTCATATGTCACATTCTGTTTTTCGAATGTGTCTGGGTGTTCAATGGCCTCGACAATCCACTTGGCTGCGTCTATTCCTAATTGAGCTTTCGGATGGTTAATAGAAGTGATTTTCACCTCTGATGCTTCTACAAGAGCAGAATTATCATAGCCAATGATGGAGATATCATCAGGAATTCGATAGCCTTTTCCTTTTAAAATATGAATAATCTTTAATGCAATCTCATCATTGTAACAAACAATCCCTGTCGGAGTTTGTTCTGGATCAGCCAATAGATTTTCAATTTTCTCCAGAAAAACATTTGGTAAATCTTCGGTTGTATAGGAAATAACCGTATCATTTTGAAACGGAATTTGATGATTACGGAAAGCATTGATAAACCCCTTCATTCGATAAATCCCCTGTAAGTCATCTGTTTTAAAAATCCCAATAATTTTATTATGACCGAGTTCAATTAAATGTTCTGTTGCCATCAATCCACCTTTTTCATCATCCATTAAAATATAAGGAGGATTTAATTGTGAGTAATACTGATTAATCATTAAATAAGGGATTTTCTTCTGTTCCAATTCCAAATAATAAGGAATATTGGGGTTATAACCACTACTTTTTGTTGGTTCAATTATCAGCCCATCTACATTTCGCTCCAACATCGCCTCTAAACATTGCTTTTCTTTTTCCACTTCATTATTTGTGCTAGAGATGAATAAGGAATAGCCTTTTGATGTGAGATAAGACTCCATTCCCCTAATAATTGTTGGGAAAATATAATCAGAGATATAGGTCGTAATAATCCCGATATTTTTACCTGAAGTTGTTGGCTTTGAAAGGGAGGGGGAAAGAAACTCCGGTTGCTCTGCACAAAATGTTCCTGCCCCTTGCTCGCGGTATAGTAAGCCTTCATGAACAAGTTCCCCGATCGCTTGTCTGATTGTATGTCTGCTTACTTGAAACATTTTAGAAAGCTCATTTTCGGAATAAATTTTATCTCCAGGTTTAACCTTTCCTGTTTCTATCCATTCTTTAATTTTATTTATAACCATTATGTATTTTGCGGACTGTGCCATAAAATCTTGCCTCCAAGCTGTTTTTCCGTTCTTTCCTAATATAATAAAAATCAGTTCATCTAGATTGTACTGACAATTTTTATTAATAAATGTCTGTATCATCACTGTGGTAAATAGAGGTGTTGACCTCTCTACATGAAATAAAAGTATCATAAATAAGTGAAAAAGGGAAGTTAATGGATCAGCTGATCCGTACATGTACAAAAGAACAATATATAAAATTCCTTTTATATATTGAAAAATTTTAAGTGCATGTTAGAATATAATATAAGTTATACGTACAAGTTCAAATGGTTGATACGAATTCGCGAAAATATAATTTTAAATGTAAGGGTGAGGAGATTGGCAAAATATTCGATTGGTGTAGATTATGGAACCCAATCTGGTCGAGCGGTTCTAGTTGAAATTGGCTCCGGTCGCGAGATTGCGACTTCTGTTAAAGAATATACTCATGGTGTTATGGATCAATTTTTACCAGGGAATAAGATAAAACTCGAAGACGATTGGGCATTGCAGCATCCCAATGATTATTTAGAGGTGTTGCAAGTAACGATCCCTTCTGTGTTAACAAAAGCAAATGTTGCAGCAGAAGACGTGATCGGAATTGGAATTGATTTTACGGCTTGTACAGTCCTGCCTGTGAAAAAGGATGGCACACCTCTCTGTATGTTAGAGAAATATAAAGAACATCCACATAGCTATGTAAAATTGTGGAAGCATCATGCAGCACAAGAGGAAGCAAATCGTTTAAATGAGATTGCTGCAGAACGTGGAGAGGATTTTCTAAAGCGATATGGTGGGAAAATCTCTTCTGAATGGGTGTTTCCGAAAGTTTGGCAGATTCTAAATGAAGCACATGAAATTTATGAGGAAGCAGATCAAATTGTCGAGGCAACCGATTGGGTCATTTCTCAGTTAACTGGTGAAATCAAACGGAATAGTTGTACAGCAGGATATAAAGCGATTTGGCATAAGCAGAAAGGGTATCCTTCAAAGGAATTCTTTAAAGCATTAGATCCGCGTTTAGAAAATGTGGTTGAAGAGAAGTTATCGAATGATATTTATTCCATTGGAGCCAAGGCTGGAGAAATCACTGCTGAAGCGGCAGCGTTAACAGGACTAAAACAAGGAACTGCTGTTGCAGTAGCGAATGTCGATGCCCATGTTTCCATTCCGGCTGTGGGGATTACAGAACCAGGTAAATTATTGATGATTATGGGAACAAGCACATGTCATATTTTACTAGGGGAGGAAGAAAAGATTGTCCCTGGTATGTGTGGAGTAGTTGAGGATGGTGTATTACCTGGATTAATGGGATATGAAGCAGGGCAATCCTGTGTCGGTGACCACTTTGAATGGTTTACTGAAAATTGTGTCCCAGAAACTTATGAAAAAGAGGCGAAAGAAAAGGGAGTCAATATTCATCAATTATTAACAGAGAAAGCTAGTAAACTACGACCTGGTGAAAGCGGTCTTCTCGCGTTAGATTGGTGGAATGGAAATCGCTCCACCCTTGTGGATGTGGACTTAACAGGCGTATTGCTAGGGGCAACACTTTTAACAAAGCCAGAGGAGATTTATCGTGCCCTAATTGAGGCAACTGCTTATGGGACACGGACGATTGTAGAAGCTTTCCGTAACAGTGGTGTGCCGGTAAACGAAATCTATGCATGTGGCGGGATTGCAGAGAAAAATGCGCTAATGATGCAAATTTACGCTGATGTATTGAACTCAGAAATCAAAATTTCTGCCTCTTCTCAAACTCCTGCATTAGGTTCAGCGATGTTTGGCGCAGTTGCCGCTGGAAAAGACCGTGGTGGATATGATGACATCACTGATGCTGCTATAGAAATGGGAGGCGTGAAAGAGGAAACATTTAAACCAAATTCCGAGAATGTAAACGTTTATGAACAACTTTACTCAGAATATGAAACTTTATATAACTATTTTGGTCGTGGTGAAAATGATGTGATGAAGCGACTGAAAAATATTAAAAAGCAGAGTCTTTAAATGGATGTTCAAAAAACTGATGAAAATCACTTAGAGATAGAGGATGGATTGGAGGAGAAAGAATGCTTGCAGAATTAAAGCAAAGAGTATTAGAAGCCAACTTACAATTACCTGAATATGGCCTTGTGACATTTACATGGGGAAATGTTAGTGGGATAGATCGTGAAAAAGGTCTTGTCGTTATAAAACCGAGTGGAGTTGCTTATTCTGAATTGCAGGCTGATGATTTGGTTGTTTTGGATTTAGAAGGAAATATCGTGGAAGGGGATTTACGTCCTTCTTCTGATACCCCTACTCATCTAGCACTCTATAAAGCTTTTAAAGAAATCGGTGGAGTTGTTCATACTCATTCCCCATGGGCGACAAGTTGGGCACAAGCGAAAAGATCAATCCCTGCTCTGGGCACAACGCATGCAGATTATTACTATGGAGAAATTCCAGTGACTCGTCCCTTATCACAACAAGAGATTGAACAAGCGTATGAGCTTGAAACAGGAAATGTCATCATTGAAACGTTCAAAAACTTACAATTAGATCCCATAGCGATGCCAGGTGTATTGGTCGGCGGCCATGCCCCCTTTAACTGGGGGAAAGATGCCCATGAAGCCGTTCATAACGCTGTTGTGTTGGAAGAAGTAGCCAAAATGGCCTTGCATTCATTCCAACTCACTCCAAATGTCGAGCCACTAGACCAATACTTATTAGATAAGCACTACTTACGCAAACATGGCCCAAATGCTTACTACGGACAAAAATAAAGTGAAACTTCATTCAGTGGGGATTTTTTCATCCCCCACTGATTAGTAAGGATCAAAGGCTAAATTCGCAACATCCTGTTGGCAGACTCAAACGCGACGTCCTGTCGCTTCGTCTGCACTAGTACATCCTATACGTTGCTACGCCTTTGTGACCTGCGTTCTACAGGCCTGAATCAATCGGGTATTTACTGGCAGTTGTCCCCACTTACAATTCTCGTTTTTACCTCGAAATCTTGAAGTGGGGGTCTTACTGCCAGTTAATTCGGGATAAATAAATGCGATCATGTCGAATATTAACAGGAGAGTGAATGTTTATGTTAAAGGTAAAAGACTATGAGTTTTGGTTTGTTACAGGTAGTCAAAATCTATATGGTGAGGATGTTATAAAACAGGTTGAGGAACATTCTCGGAAAATGGTTGTGGGTCTTGATCAGGATCCAGCTGTCACATATAAGTTAGTATTTAAATCGGTTGTCAAGGAAGCAGATTCCATTCGTAGATTGTTTCTTGAGGCCAATGCGGATGAGAACTGTGCGGGAATTATTACTTGGATGCACACCTTTTCACCGGCAAAAATGTGGATTGCAGGCTTGAATGTACTGAAAAAGCCATTGCTACATCTACATACACAGTTTAACCGGGATATTCCCTGGGACGGTATTGATATGGATTTCATGAACTTAAATCAATCCGCACATGGCGATCGCGAATTTGGCTTTATCGGCAGTCGCATGAATATTAAACGAAAAGTTGTTGTCGGACATTGGGAAAATCAAGAAGTACGCGTGAGAATCGGAAGCTGGATGCGTACTGCAGTGGCTGTTTCCGAGAGTCACACATTGAAGGTGGCCCGTTTTGGTGACAATATGCGTAATGTTGCAGTGACTGAAGGGGATAAAGTTGAAGCGCAAATCAAACTGGGCTGGACCGTTGATGCATATGGTGTTGGTGATTTAGTTGAAAGAATTGAAGCTGTATCTGAACAAGATATTGATCAGCTTATGGATGAATATGCGGAACAGTATTCAATTGTTCCAGAGGGACTTCAGGACGGAGCGGTTCGAGATTCCATTCGTTATCAAGCTAAATTGGAAGTAGCTTTAAAGAGTTTTTTGGAAGAGGGCGGTTATACAGCTTTCTCTAATACGTTTGAAGATTTACATGGGATGCACCAGCTTCCGGGACTTGCCACTCAACGCTTGATGGAGCAAGGGTACGGTTATGGTGGTGAAGGGGACTGGAAAACCGCAGCTCTTGTTCGCCTTATGAAAATCATAGCAGATGGTAAAGATACATCCTTTATGGAAGATTACACATATCATTTTGAACCTGGAAATGAAATGGTTCTTGGATCCCATATGCTCGAAGTTTGTCCAACGATTGCTGAAGCGAAACCAACAATTGAAGTTCATCCACTAGGAATTGGTGGAAAGGCAGATCCAGCAAGACTGGTCTTTAATGGGCATGAAGGGGCTGCTTTAAATGCTTCCATTATTGATCTTGGTCATCGTTTCCGGTTAGTCATTAATGAAGTGGATGCTGTAAAAATTGAAAAGGATATGCCGAAGCTGCCTGTCGCTCGCGTGCTTTGGAAACTCCAGCCTTCCATGTCACAAGGAGCTGAAAATTGGATTATGGCTGGCGGTGCTCACCATTCTTGCTACTCATATCGGGTGACAAGTGAGCAATTAAAGGATTTTGCTGATTTGCTAGGAATCGAATCAGTCCTTATTAATAACGACACGAACACTCATGCCTTTGAAAATGAATTGCGGTTAAATGAAATTTTTTATAAGTGAAAATTACAGGAATAAGTCTTTTAAACATGCAAACTTGCTTCTTATTAAGGATTGATGGCGTCACAGGACATGATGTCATCAATCTCGCGCCTAATATGCTAGTTGTTCGTTAAGGATTTTGGCTAGGTAGGTTCCATTCTATCATTATAAAAAAGTAGGAAAAAGGAGAGCTAGGATTTGAATAATAAAATTGTCATTAACACTGATGTTGAAAAAGCAAAGATTAATAAAAATATATATGGTCATTTTGCAGAGCACTTAGGCCGTGGAATCTATGAAGGGATTTGGGTTGGAGAGGATTCTCCTATACCAAATACCAACGGGATTAGAAATGATGTGCTTGAAGCATTGAAAAACATTCAAATCCCTGTATTACGTTGGCCTGGAGGCTGTTTTGCAGATGAATATCATTGGAAAGACGGAATTGGCCCGCGGGAGAATAGAAAAAGAATGGTCAATACACACTGGGGTGGTGTGGTTGAGAATAACCATTTTGGCACACATGAGTTTATGATGCTCTGTGACATGCTTGGAGCAGAGCCTTATATTTGTGGAAATGTTGGAAGCGGTACCGTCCAGGAAATGTCCGAATGGGTTGAATATATGACCTTTGATGGAGAGTCTCCAATGGCGGATTGGCGAAAAGAAAATGGTCAGCCAGAGCCATGGAAATTGAAATATTTTGGGGTTGGGAATGAAAACTGGGGCTGTGGTGGAAATATGCGTCCTGAATATTACGCAGATCTCTATCGTCGTTATCAGACTTATGTGCGGAATTATGGAGACAACAGGCTTTACAAGATTGCTGGTGGAGCCAATGTGGACGATTATCGCTGGACAGAAGTGTTGATGAAAAATGCCCATTGGATGATGGATGGATTGAGCCTTCATTACTATACAGTTCCTGGTGAATGGCATCATAAAGGGTCTGCAACAGACTTTCCAGAGGATCAGTGGTTTATTACATTAAAAAAAGCTCTTCATATGGATACTTTAATATCAAGGCATAGCGCCATTATGGACCAATATGATCCACAGAAAAGAGTCGGTATGATCATTGATGAATGGGGAACATGGTTTGATCCTGAGCCCGGGATAAATCCCGGTTTCCTTTATCAACAGAATTCAATTCGTGATGCACTTGTGGCAGGCCTACATTTTAATATTTTCCATGAACATGCGGAGCGTGTCCAAATGACCAATATCGCGCAAACAGTTAATGTGTTGCAGGCGATGATATTAACAGAAGGAGAGAAGATGCTTTTCACGCCAACCTATCATGTGTTTGATATGTTTAAAGTGCATCATGATGCCTCCTTGCTACAAGTGGATGGTCAAATTAATCAATATCAATTTGGGGATGAATTTTTACCACAGGTGAGTATTTCTGCTTCAAAGGATAAGGATGGTAAAGTTCATATCAGTCTATGTAACTTAGATCACCAGAACGAGGCAAATCTTAATCTAGACTTGCGTGGCCTCGACTTATCCGCTAGCAAGCTAAGTGGAAAAATTCTTACTGCAGATGAGATAGATGCACATAACACTTTTGACCAGCCAGAACAGGTGAAACCAGTTGAATGGACAGATGTGAGGGTTGATGGTCAAGCCATTACCGCTAAACTTCCAGCTATGTCTGTGGCCGTTTTAACATTGGAATAGGAGAAGACGATGGTGAAATTACTCTGTAAGGGCTGCACGGAAAGTGTAATCGTTTCAAATGAACTTGTGGAGGATCTGCTTCTGGATGCCGAAAAGAAAGGCATAAAAATGGTCTCTTTAAAAAGCTATCAAGAAAGATTGCAGCATTGTCAAACGTGCCCCGCCCTTCAATACGGAACAACCTGTAAATATAGTGGAGGTCTTGTTCAATATAAAGCAAAAATATTAAGTGGAACATGCCCATGCCCTGCAGGATCTAAATGGATTGGAGCATAAATTTTTCAGGCGTGTCGCACGCCTGAAAAATCAACTCTATCCGAGAGTAAATCAACTCTATCCGAGAGTAAATCAACTCTATCCGAGAGTA
>NZ_JADIJK010000033.1 GCF_017355205.1 Bacillus sp. SD088 | reverse complement strand
GCTTTTTATGCATGGCCCTGCGGGCCATGCATAAAAGGTATGCCATTACCTACATTTTTAGTTTGCCATAAACAGATATTACTGATTCAAAATGGGCTAATGAAGTATTGAATGTTCAGATACTTTCCTACAAGACGGAAGTAATATTAATTGGTTCAGATGAGATACCACTATTAAAAGATACTATTGATACGCTGCTGCAATGTAGAGAAATTTTCTATGGCTATTTCGTAGATGATGAATTAAGTGGAGTTATATCTATAAAAATAGAAAATGATGTCATGGATATACATCGATTATTTGTACATCCCAAACATTTTAGAAAAGGAATTGCCCAGATACTATTAGATTTTATTCAGGTCAACGAGGAAGGCTTTAAGCAAATCATTGTATCAACTGGATCTCAAAATACACCTGCTATAAGATTTTATCAAAAAAATGGGTTTTCAATAATAAAAGAAATTAAAGTAGCAGATCATTTGTCATTAACTTTTTTCCTTAAAGAAATTTGTATTTAACGTTCACTTTAAAGTTAGAGAAAGAATGGTATATTTTGAACAAAGAAAAAATTAATATTATTTAGTTTTTAAAAATAGTAATCAAGGTAAACAATAAATAGGGTCAAAAATCTTAATAATGGATTAAGTTCATTGGCATTGAATCTGCTCCAACAAAGATAAATTTTACATCTCTTTTTTTCCTTCATTTCATGGTACTTGCCGGGTTTGGAAATAATCATATCTCTTTTTATGATTTCTATTTCTTCTCCATCTCTTGGATGGAAAATGCCTGTTCTATAGATGCAAATCTAAAGTTTTTCTCCAATGGGATGGGAATAAGACTACAACTTAATTTGAAATGGGAATGCCTATTTATTTAACAGCATTTGTCCTAAGATTAAATGGACAAAATAAGCTAAAAACAATATAGTTCCCTACCAAAAACCCTACCAAGAAAACATTTTGATAGGGAATTTTATTTTTCGGTAGAAAAGACAAATATTATGTACGTTTCATTTATAGTTTTAAATGGCACTATTTTAACTTGATAGATAGCAACAGATTTAACTAAATAGAACAGTATAAGGATAAAATTGAAATTCTTGATTTAATTTTCATATAAGTTAGCTAGATTATATATTTTCCGTTTCAATTCTGTTCGGATATGTAAAGGCTCTAAGCATTCACATTTATCACCAAAACTTAAAAGGATATTGTAATAATAGTCGTTTTCTATAAAAGGGAAAGTAACAATGTAGTATTCATCACCGTCTGGTGAAAAATCTTCATACTTACAATAATCAAGTACTCTATCCATGACAGATTTATGAATACGAAGTTTGATCTTTGTTTGTATAGTTGCCAAAATATCAGTAAAATCCAATAGTGGTTTTTGATAATCTCGTGGCGTAAAGAAGATCTTTTCTAATTTTAGGTTTGATATACGAGCTAATTTGAACAGACGAAAATCATTTCTTTTATAACAGTATCCTTGAAAATACCAATGATTACCCTTCAATACAATTTGATGGGCTTCAGCTTCTCGTTCCGTTT
Source organism: Bacillus sp. SD088 (assembly GCF_017355205.1). Classification (GTDB taxonomy): domain Bacteria; phylum Bacillota; class Bacilli; order Bacillales; family Bacillaceae_C; genus Lederbergia. The sequence continues at coordinate 53,917 of NZ_JADIJK010000033.1, read as the reverse complement.
TATTTCCATGACGGTCGGCATATTCAAACGAAAGTAGCTTGTTTTCTTGTAAAGCCATTTTTATGATTTCTAAATATGGTTGTACATTCCTATAACCTATCCACTGACTTAAATCGATATGTATTTGATCAGTTTTTAATTTAATCTCGTCAACTCTATCCACTGGGATAAAACTTTTTACTTTCGCAAGGGCATTTAACAGTTCGTCACTTTGTATCATGTTGGAGAGACTAGAAAGTCCTGTCAAAATAGTAGAAATATCAGTAGTTGAAAAAACTTTTCTATCAATTTTATAGTTTGTCATGATTTCAAAGCCACCTCCTACTCCCGATGTTGAGCGAATCGGAATACCTGCCATGTTGATGGCATCTATATCACGGTAGATTGTGCGTGTTGAAACTTCAAACATATCTGCTAACTCCTGTGCGCCTATCCGTTCTTTATCGAGTAGTATCATAATAATGCTAACAAGCCTGCTAATCTTCATCTGTTAACCGCCTTTCAAAAATAATTTCTTCATTCTAGATTGTTGCCATATTGTTGTCAACAATAGATACGTATAATCATAATGAAACAATCAATCTATTACAATCAAATGGAGGAAAATTATGAAAACAATCTATATTTATGTACTTGATACTTTAGCTGATTGGGAACTAGGATATGTTACTTCGGAGTTGAATTCTAGGAGATTTTTCAAAGAAGACGCGAATCAAATATCGATTAAAACAGTCAGTTACTCCAAACAATCAATCAGTACAATGGGCGGAATGACAATAGTTCCTGACTACTTAATTGATGACATTATTGTAAGTGAAACAAGCATGCTGTTATTACCAGGTGCAGATACATGGAATGATCCAAAGCATGAAGCTATTCTCGTAAAAGCAAGCGAGTTGCTCTCTGTAGGTGCTACAGTATGTGCAATCTGTGGAGCTACCGCAGCACTTGCTAATTTTGGGATACTAGATAACCGTCCGCATACTAGCAATGGTCCGGGATTCCTTGAAATGGTTTGTTCTGATTATAAAGGACAAGATTTTTATATAGACCAACCATCTATTGCATCTAATAACCTTATTACTGCTGGTTCCACTGAAGCTTTGCTATGGACGAAACAAATCATTGAGTGCTTAGATGTTTTTAAGTCAAACACATTAGAATCTTGGTATAACTATTTTAATACTGGTGATTCTAAATATTTCTTTGAACTTATGCAAACTCTACCATTTAACAATAAAAATTAAACTATTTTGTTATTATCAAAATCTTAAAAAGAGATTACTAAATGTGCTAATCTCTTTTTGATATTTTTATGTCCAGTAAATCAATTGATGAGTTTAATGCTGATGTCTTAGTTGGATTACGAAGATTAGGACGTAGCTCACCAGAAATAACTTTAAAACATTATGCATACTTATGGAGTAGAAATGATGAACCACTTGCTGAAAAAATGGCAGGGAATATTAAGTTTAATTTTTCTAAGGAAACTTATATGGATTTCAATGGAAATCAGGACACGAGAATGGAGTTGGTTCCTGCCAAAACCCTGCCATATGGGAGAGGAGTTAAGCTAAAAGCAGTGGTAGCAAGGGTCTAGGTAGCCCAGCTACAGTTAAATTTTATTGTTTATTTGATTTTTGGAAACAAACTATTTTATAGTTTACTTACTCGTTGATCTTTTAAAATGAAACTTTATATAATCTAAATCGTATCTATAAGTATCTAAAAGAATAACAATGGAGGTGATTGAATGAATAAAGTGTTGGCGTTCTCAATTTTAGGGATGGGGTTAACTGGTGCCGTCTTAATCATCTCGGTTCCTCTATTCTTCAACAATCCGATAGGAAATGTATTGAAGATAGTTACTGCTGGTTCATTAACAGCTTTCGTTATATTCGCTATTTCGGCTCTGGTGCTTCGAAAGAAGATAATTTAGTGATATGAATAAAGCAGCATTAAGGAAACCTTTTGATGGCTGTTTGTAAGGGTTGTGGGAAACGATGGGGTTTATCCCGCATTAACTGGCTGTAAAACCCCCACTGATTGAAGTTTCACTTTATTAGATAAAATTTATTTTTGAATAAAAATAGTGATATTCATTTTCCGTTAACGAAACAAAGAGCGGACTTATCTGGAAATTTAGATTGTGACAAATGGATCCATTATCCCAATGAATACCTCCTGGAGAGGGCGGGAAAATACCCATTACATAAAACTAATTTGGAAATATATCTAATGTAGAAATGTAATTATGAAGAAATGTACGTAAGATGACGAACTCGAGCTGAATTAGAATATAAAATAATTCTAAAGATTAGGGAAAATTCCAGCTAAACCGATTTACTTTAATAAGGGCATTATTGTTATGATGATTTCAGAAGTGAGAGCAAAATTTTGGTATATCGGCTGATACCTCGCGTTATTATGAGCGAATCACCTATAGAACCTAAGAACAACACAGAGTGAATGATTCAAGTCATTTTGTATATGCGTGAAGCAGGGATGTCTATCGAATTGTTGCTTGAATATGGGAAATTGGTTCATCAAGCTGATGAAACGGTGCCAATAAGAGAAGAACTATTAATCGAGCGGTGGAAAGGACTGAACTCCGAAGTGATAGCACTCATTAATTATGTGCTATCTTAGTAGCTAATCATATCTCAGAAAGCGTTAACTATGCATACAAATGTAGCACGTATTTTCCACAGCACTGATATATGCTTGAGGCACAGCTTTCTATAAAGTTTGACCAAAATTACAGCATTGGCCAGATTAAATGGCAAATACAAAGAATCCATTTTAAAAATGGATTCTTATTGAGGATCTGATGTTCAAATTTTTTAATTGTTAATCTGGCTTCACTGGATGCCAGATTAGAGAGAATCATGAATTTCTGATCTAATCGTGGCAAAATCGGTCAATCGACGAAGATATTACTCTTTTTTTTGGAGTGTTTTTGTCCACTCCATAGTCATCTTTGTGCTCCGGGAAACATAATCGAGAATAATACTTAGTTCTTCGTCAGTGTATTTATCCAAAAGTTGTACTGTCCACTGCGAGATTGATTCGAATAGCTCCTCAATCACCTTTATATTTTCTGGAACAAGCTCAACCAGCAAGCGTCTTCGGTCATTGGGATCTTTAACCCGGCGGGCGAATCCGGCTTGCTCCAATCTGTCAATCACTCCCGTAATCGCACCAGTGGTCAGGTTGCTTTCTTCAGCAAGCTCACCAGCAGTCAATGATCCTCTTCGATGTAATAGTTCCAAACATTTGTGATCTGTTTGATTCAGTCCGAGATGTTTAGCGATAGCTTGGTGAAAAAAAATAGTTGATGTACTTGAAATCTTCGCTTGATTGAGCAAGTCGTAAATTAATTCGTCGCGTTTAAAAAATTGGGTTGACATTTGAGAACACCTACCTTACAATCTAAATATCTTAGTAACTAAGATATTTACTTATTCGTTAATCAATGGAATAAGACTTATTATGAATAATAACAGATAAGAAGGAGGAATTCCAGCAAAAAACCTTGTTTTTCAGGAAAGAGGAAGAGAGAAGAGCCTAATTAAAAGTTTCATGTTGTGATTATTGACAGAGGGTTGGGAAGTCTTTGGCTTAGAGAGACTAAAAAAGTAGGTATTTGTGTGCCTAACCTATGCATGGGATCAGATACCAACTTGCTGTTTAACCAGATAAAAGATATTTGTTTATATGGTCTATCGGATTTTATTTAAAATGACTACTAATGAAGGAAGGGTTTTCTATGAACAGTAACATTAGTAATTCCTCTCAATACGATGAGGCAATCCCTGTCCTTATTGTCGGGGGAAGTTTGATAGGGCTTTCTATGTCTCTATTGCTCTCTCGGCAGGGAATTGATACGCTGCTTGTCGAGCGCCATCCCGGCACTGCGATTCATCCGCGTGTGGCTAGTCTGACTGCACGGACCATGGAAATTTTCCGTACTGTTGGGGCTGAATCCGCCATTCGTCGAGTTGAACCAGCGTTCTCGCTGGGCAGCAATGTCCCACTTGCCGAGAGTCTAGTAGGGGAGCCAATCGATAATCTTATGGAAGACTTCAGTGCATACTTTACCGATGCCAGTCCAGTAAAAGGGAGCCTTATCGCTCAGGACGTATTGGAATCAGTTCTGCCTGAGCTTGCAGCAGAGGCTGGGGGGAAACTTTGCTATGAAACTAAGCTTGTCGATTTTAAGCAAGATGTGGATGGCGTTTCAGCCACTATTCAGGACATAGTTAGCGGAACAAAACGACGGGTGCGAGCACAGTATCTGATCGCAGCCGATGGTAGTCGGAGCAGGATTAGGAAGAAGCTTGGAATCGGTCACCATGGCGCAGATGGCCTTGGACATAACATCAGTATTCTCTTCGGAGCGACTGGATTAATGGAAGAATTTCGCAAGCGGGAGGCTGTCATGTGCTTTCTAGCTAACGACACCGTGGCCGGTGCGCTTACTGCTTATCCGGGGTCAATCGTGCGTCCCGATGTTTTCCGGCTAGACGTTCCCTATGATCCCGATGAAGAGACTGTTGATGACTTTACCAAGGACCGTTGCCTGCCCCTTATTCAGGCAGCCATCGGGATTCCTAATTTCCCGGTGCAAGTCAAAACAATTCTCCCTTGGGAGATGGTCGCACGGATTTCCGATCGCTTTCAGCAAGGACGTGTGTTCCTTGTTGGTGATGCCGCACGTGCTCAGCCACCTACAGGCGCACTGGGAGGGAATACCGGAATCGCCGAGGCGCAAAATCTCGCTTGGAAACTTGCTGCTGTCCTACGTGGTGAGGCTAAAGAAAAATTACTCGATACCTATGATATGGAACGTCGTCCGTTGGCGGACTTTACAGTGGAACAGGTGACCCAGCTTTCCCAGCAACGCTTTAATGAAGGGTCAGAAGGGATCACGGTTGACACTTTAGCAATTAATATGGGTTTCCGGTATAACGTAGGAGCAATCGTACAGGAAAATGATGAGAACCTGCCGCTTGTCCAGCGACCGGAGTTTTGGACGGGACAGCCGGGGACACGGGCACCCCACGTTGCGCTTCAACATCAAGGTGAAAAGATTTCGATACTGGATTTGTTCGGGTCTTGCTTCGTCTTACTTGTAGGACCCGAGGGGCAGAACTGGCTAGATGCTGCAAAATGCATGAGTGATGAATTACGCTTCCTTTTAGACGTTTATTGGATTGGCACCCCTGAAGGAGATCTCATCGATCAGGAGAACGCGTTTTGTGATGCATATGGAATTACTCGTACCGGGGCTGTACTTGTGCGCCCTGACGGATTCGTCGGGTGGCGAAGCAAAGGTTCAGAAGGAAATGCGCAGGAAAGTGAAAAAGAATTGTCACAGGCGCTTTCCAAACTACTCTTTCGTAGTGAACATAAAATAAAGGGAGGCAGATAGAAGTGGCCATCTTTGAATATATTGATACATTTGAATTTTCTTCAGCAACCGTTTTTGCCTATATTTCCGATCTAGAAGCACGAAATAAATGGGTAAAAGGTATCCTTGAGTCGCGGGTTATACCAGAAGGACCGGCTCAACTGGGGTCGAGCTACTTTGAAGCTGGCAAATACTCCGGTTACAAGAGCGAAAAAACAATGTATGTGACGGAATATGAACAGGATTATCTACTCACCTTGGCAACTCCTCCCGAGGTGCGCGAATCATTCCGCGAAACCTACCGGATTGAACCGCTCTCTGGGAACACTTGTCGCGTATATTTCACTATTGAGGTTGGTGGTGTCCCGAAGGTTGCAGAGTTTTTTATGACTCAATCAATGAAGAAAGAACAACCAAAGACTAGTGAGCGTCTTAAAGCGATTCTTATTAAAGAGAATGAGTAAGGTAAATTGAATTTCCGATATTAGAGTGCCGGATTGGAAAAAAGATTGATTAAAAATCTTGTTATCGATTCTCCTGTCTTTTAAAAACAAGCTGGTAACCTTTCAATAGGAAGTATACTAAAATTGGTTATTGAACTTTGGCTATCGGCTCAGATTGAATAAACGAATGGTGATTTAATAAGGCAAGCTTGGGAATTTACAAAGTGTGGGGGATAAGATGAGAAAAATTGCGATTAAACCTAATTACGGAGTTGATGCACCAGTTGTAATACGGTATTTATCCATTCTTAGTGTTGTGATGCTTATTTTAAGTATCGTTTCTTTTTGGCTTTTCCAAGGTACTTGGCGTTGGTTAGGTCTGACACTGAGTGTGATTTTCGGAATTACATTTTTGATTGGATTACTGGAAGGAATTTATATGTATTGGAGTAGTAAGGTTGGGAAATTGCGTGAACGAGAAAGATTATTGGATTTAATAACATTTCAAGGTAATGAGAAGGTACTTGATATCGGATGTGGTCGAGGGTTAGTAATGAACGCTACCGCTAGAAGACTAATAACGGGTAGAGTGTTTGGTATGGATATTTGGAATTCGTATGATCAATCTGGTAATCATCCAGATGTTACACGGAAAAACGCAAAAATAGAAGGCGTCGCTGAAAAAATCGAAATAGTAACTGGTGATGCCCGTAGAATGCCGTTTGACAAAGAAACATTTGATGTGGTTGTATCAAGTCTTGCAATCCATAATATTTATGATCGGGAAGAAAGATGTCAAACGTTGGGAGAGGTTCTTCGGGTATTAAAGCCTGGTGGTCAATTTGCTATTCTCGATTTTCAACACGTTAAGGAATATTTGCAAATCTTTAAGGAATTTGAAGCCACGGATGTAAAGCTAGTTGGTCCACATTATCTCATGTTTCCTCCTGTGAAAATTGTAATAGGTCGAAAACCTGTGCAGTAATCTTTATTCAAGAAAAGGGCGTAGTTGCGGAATAAGCACTATTGAATAACACAAGCAGAAAATGATCAAACCTTTTTACAAGAATTCCTCACTATTTTAGGGCGTGTTTTGAAGAATCTCAAAACATGCCCTAAACTTTTTCTGAACCAAGCTCCATAAGCCCGCCACTTTGACCAAGCTTTTTTACAAACCTTGCATCAAGGCTGTTTTGCACTAACCTCGAACAGTTTTTGTAAGGGGCACTGATGGGAGAAGAGGTTTGATATTTCTACTGCTGAGGAGGTAATCAGGCAGAAAGAGCTCTTTATGTGATAATGAAATCTTCTATTATTTTTCGAAATACCGAACAAGAAAATCTCGAAAGTTAGATGCTGCCCTTGATTGGTAACGATTTTCAGTCCAAGCCAGCTGAAAGATACGCTGACAAAGGGGGGTGATGATATGCAGTAAAATCGGTGAACCGTCATCCGTTTTACAGGGGGCAATGGGCATTGATTGGTGAGACATTGTAGAAGAAATCGGTGAGTCATCACGCGATTTGCATGTCCCTACAAACGCCACCCCAAGACCAGCGCGTACAAGGCTAATGATGGCTAAGGGTTCGTCAACCTCGCACACGACATTCGGCTCAAAGCCCGCCTCTTGGCAAAGGCTATCATTTATCTTACGGAAATGGGTGCCCTTTTTGAAAGAAATAAATGGCTCACTTCTTAGTTCACTTAAGGAAATGCTTGTTTTGTTCCTAAATCGATGTTCCGGTGGTATGGCCAAAAAGATTTCTTCCTCCAGTAAAGGAAATTCGCGAATTCCTGGACGTTTGATTGGCATGGAAGTAAAGCAGAAATCGACCTCGCCAGTTTCCAGCAATAGTTCCATTTCTTCCATTGGGGTCTGAGTAATACGAAAGCTGACTTTGGGATAAAGGGAACGAAACCTACCCACCGGTTCGGAAAGACGATCTAGGGTAGTGGTTGCCAAATAAATACTTCCCCGTTCCGCCCCCGAAAGATCAGAGAGTTCCCTACGACCTTCTTCAAGAGCGGCTAATGCTGCTTCGGTTTTCTTCAAATAGGCCTTACCGAACTTATTTAGTCGAATTTTTCTTCCTTGTCGATCAAATAACGGGACCCCCAGGTCCTTTTCTAACCTAGAGATGGTTTTGCTAAGGGCAGGTTGCGCAACTCGAAGCTCTTCAGCTGCCTTTGACATGTGTTCCAGTCTAGCGACGGTACGAAAATAATGTAGCTGTAATAACTCCATAGGATATAACTCCTTCGTTGATATACTTGAAGGAATATACATATTCCGAAATATATATTTTTATTAATATACAATTGATTGTAATATAAAGATAATATCAATGCAATGTAGTACATGATGAAGAAAGGATGGTAAAAAATGAAACTTAACCACCTCAATCTTACTGTTACCGATGTGGCTGCTGCTCGAAGATTTTTAGAAAATTATTTTGGTATGACATTAGGGGGAAGTCTAGGAAACGGATTTGTAGCAATGCTTGATGATGATGGTTTCGTGCTGACTTTAATGCAGGGAAAGGAAGTCCATTATCCGAAAAGTTTCCATATTGGATTCCCTCAGGAAAGTAGAGACCAGGTAGACCAAATCAATCAGCATTTGAAAGAGGATGGGTATGATGTAGATCCTCCGCGGCACGCCCATGGTTATACCTTTTATGTCAATGCTCCTGGAGGATTTTTGGTCGAAGTTAATAGTGAATGAAAGTGGTGGATTATTTTGATTGTTGGGAAATTAAAAGGATTACAAACAAAACGTTCTACTTACTCAAAAACGCTCTATATTGCAGAAATGGTGCTTCATATTTTTTGAATCAGGAAGCGCCTAATGTGGGGATTTCCGCAGTGCGGGCTCTTAGAAATCAAGTATCTCCTTGTTTAAGAGTAACGAGGAACTTATAGTCTAGTATATGAAGTTAGATGGAACGCGTATGGAGTAGGGGCAAGTCAGAGATTACTTCAAACGCTCACCTATTGCTGACTATTGTTGAATAAAGGGAAATAAGTTAACAGTAGACTAATGAAAGACTAAACAACCACTCAGCATATTCACTAAGTGGCTGTTTAGTCTTTTAGGTGTTTTCTTTTATGCTGAGAATTTCTTTATTAATTTCCTTTCTCTCAGTACCGTCAAAAGTAGTAAGTTTTGGGGAGCGGGGACATCAAACTGAAAGGTAGTTAGCCCACCTTACTCTTTTTTATGAAGAAATAAAAAAATAATTCTACTGGTATAATCATGAAGGGAGCAAAAGAAAAATTGGTTGGATTGAGTTCAGTCGAATATCGAACTCAATCCAGCCAATCAGCTGCATAATAAAACTCTAATTTTTAGGGGGAACCACCGTCTTATGTGTTTTTTTGTATGGAAAGATATTTTTTATATTTTTTCCAGAAATGCAACAAATCCTCTTTTTCACATTGAGGGTAACTTTGAAAGGAAATAAAAGAGCAAGGCTCACTTCCTTTCATGACACGAAAGGGGGTAAGTAAAATGAAACCATCTTTTTTTCAAACAAGGATTGAATATCAGTCTGATTATATCTGTATGCTTGCTATGAAAAATGAGCGAAAGAATTACCTACTCTATCTTTCTAGGCTTGCAAATCTTGAAATGACTTTTTCTGATGTTGGCGAATTATTCAAAACATGATCTAACCAGGTGAATATGCGGTGGTTAGCCAATTTTAATGCTCCAAAATGGCAATGCTCTTCAGCAGAATCTTCAGCAGTAAACTTCATATACGTTTTGGAACTTCTTAAAGATTTGTACAATTGTTCGGGTTGTCCTGCAAAGGCATGATCATGTTCAGCTTCGCAAACGAGTACCGGACACTTGATTTTCCCAGCAACGCCTTCTAAGGTAAAAGGTTCCGTTTTGTGTACCAGCTCTTCCAGATTAGTTGCTGAAAAAGTGAACTGTCCATTTTCAATTCCCCATCGAATACTTGTATTTTGTGCCATAATCGACGCAATAAAATTATCCATCTCTGGTGAATTAAACTTGAGTTCTCCATTTTCTTTTCCGCCTAATGCCGCAGCTATTTCCCCCACTTGGAAGGAGAATAGGCCGTCATTTGCTATGCATGCAGCAAGCCTGTGTTCATAAGCAGCTGCGCGCGGAGCCAAATAACCACCTAAACTGATCCCCATTAATGCGATTTTGTCAGAGATAACTTCTGGACGCTTGGTCAGGTAATCGACCACTGGTGTTACGGTAGCCTCCCAGTCATGTCTGAATGGAATTCGTTGCTCACGTATAACAGCTCCTTGTCCTGGCCCCTCGAACACCAAGCAATGATACCCTTTTTCTAAAGCAGAGATAACAACTTGGAAATAAAGCTCTTCTGCGGTGGAATCATATCCACCGTGAACAATTAGTGTAGGAGCAGGCTGATCTCCTGCTAAATACAAGTAACCGGGCAAATCCGTGTTTTCATAAGGAATAGTAACAATCTCCCAATGATGATCGAGTAAAGTAAGCGCGTGTCTGAACGTGCTTCGGCTCAATCTCCACGTTTCCAGAATACGTTTATCCTCCGGATTGCCATGGAGAAAAAATTCGGCTGTACGGTAGTAATTCGATGCACGTAAATAGAAGTCTCTCGCACTACTCTTATTGCCATGCTTGCTGCTTTCGTCAGCTTCCCGATGAACCCTGATTGCAGTCTTTAGCCATTCCTCATACCAGCTTTCAAAATTACCTTCTTCAATTCGATAGGCAGTAGATAGGCATTCACCTATGTCCGCCCCTCCAAAAGCAGTGTAACCCATTGTCCGAAGCAATTCGAATGAAAAAGTCTGATCTTTAAAAATAAGTTTCACAATAAACACACTCCTTATATTAGGTTAATTTTAATCTATGTTAATATTAACCTATGTGATTTTGCGTGTCAATTATTATTTTATGTTAAAATTAACCTATCTAAATCAATGTGTATAAATCCAGAGCTTGAAAGAGGAGAACTTTATGAATAATATCCAATACACCTTATTAGGATTATTAGCATGAGAACCGTTAAGCGGATATGAAATAAAGCAGCAAATCAACAGCAAAATTATCCATCTCTATCGAAATTGGAAAAACCTGGATTTATTGAATTGCAAGCTATTGAACAAGAGTCTTATCGTCCGCCTCGAAAAATTTACAGAATTACGGCTAGTGGCATATTGTATTTGCTCGACTGAGAGACATTTTTCTTCATCGGTAGATACCATTGGTGGACCCTCATGAAAAATTGGAACGATATAATACAAAGCGGCAAGGATAATAGCTTAAAGTCCAAGTAGTTAGTAAGCGCTCTACAAAGTGTTTCCATGTAACGGTATTTACTTAAACTGTTTTAAAAAAATAAAATTTGGTAGGGATTTTTTTAGTATTTATTATGGCTTTATAATAAAGTTCGATATGTGTTAAAAGGGTTTGATACAATAGCGTTAACAAGCTGGATTTTGAGAGAATGCAACAAACAGCCCATTTTGTTTGGAATTTAGGAGTGAAGAAATGAATAATTTTTTAACAGCATTATCTTATGTAAATAAAATGATTTACAAGCCGAATCACTTAACTGTAAAGGCAGTTCAAGAAGAAAAGCAAAATGCAAAGTATGGTGCTGGAACATTTCAATTATCTTCTAAAACAGTTCGGTTCAGAGTTGCGAATGTAACACCTACTAAAGTAGGGCAGTTTGTAGCATTATGGGAAAAAGATAAAGATAATAAAAATCAACCTTACCCATATGATGAAGCCCCGGATTTATTAGTTATAACTACCATTAAAAATGAACATGAGTTTGGGCAATTTATTTTCCCGAAAGAAATTCTTTTAAAACAGAACATTCTTAGATCTGCCTCAACAAAGGGGAGAATGGCAATAAGAGTTTATCCTAGCTGGGATTGTCCAAGCAGTAAACAAGCGCTGAAAACTCAAAAATGGCAGCTTCCCTATTTTGTTGATATGTGTAACTCGAATAAATTACCCTTAGAAAAAATAATAGAACTGTATTCACTTTAAGCTTCTGCAAACAGAACATTTGATTGATTATAAATGAGTCGCAGGAAGTGAAATGCATTATGCGATCCGGAGAACATATCTTGAACATCAAAAGGATAGGAATATTAGTGAATATGATCGAATGCTTGAAGGACGTGAATAGTGTATTTGTGTTATTATTTAGCTAGGTTAGAATGTTTACTAAGAAAAAGCTATAAACAAATCAAAGTTTTAATCATCAATTAAAAGAAGGTGTAAAAATTGAAGTATACTTTGATGCATAAACAAACACCAGTAGTTGAAATAAACCTAGACGAACAAACATCATCTATTGCCAAAATAGGTGAGATACATGATGGAAAACATGTGCCAATTGGTATAGAAGTTAAGAAGGGGAAGGTTAATCGAGCTTCATTAAATGAATGGTGGAGATCAAGATCAATACCAGCAAGTAGGGATGGTATTCGGGAAGCCTTAGAAAAATTGAATATAATAGAAACCGAAAAGCTATTAGAGAAATCTTTAGGTTTAAGTCTTTCAGATCAATATTGGATTTGTCCTAAAGGATCTGATATAAAATGGGTTGATGTGAACTTTTTTGACAATACATTTTCTGAGGATGTAGGTAATATTCTAATTGGTTTTCATACAGAAAGTGAAGAAATAAGTTTAATGTCTCCTGACAATACATCAGATGGATGGCTGAAAAAGAAATGGACAATCGTTAATGGTAAGCGTTGTTTGATAAAAGGTGGAAGTGGAGCAACTCAACAAGAACCTTATAATGAAGTGTTTGCTAGTAAAATATGCGAGCGATTAGGTATTCATCATATACCGTATTCTTTAATGAAGCAAGAAGAGTATCCCTATAGTGTTTGCGAAAATTTTGTTACTTCAAATACAGAATTAATTAGTGCGTGGTATGTCATGCAAACAGAGAAAAAACAAAATCATGTATCTGTTTATCAGCATTATTTAAACTGTTGTAACGATTTAGGAATACCTAACATAGAAGAATCTATAAACCAAATGTTAGTGCTTGATTATTTAGTTATGAATGAGGACAGACATCAATACAATTTTGGCGTTATTCGCAATGCAGAAAACTTGGAATGGTTAGGTGCTTCACCTGTATTTGATAGTGGAACTTCCTTATGGTATTCGAAACCAGTGTCTCTCATTCATGCAGATGGCAAAATAAACTGTAAACCATTTAAAAATAACCATGAGGATCAGATCAAACTTGTAACAGATTTTGATTGGGTTGATTTATCTTCTCTTAAAAATATAGAGGAAGAGTATAGAGAAATTGTAAAGGATTCTCTATTTGTTGATGAGGCACGAACCGATGCTATTTGCTTTGCTTTTTGTGAACGTGTAACAATGCTTCAAGAAGTCATCAATGATAAATCAAGAAATCATTACTTTGCAGGACTTGATACTACTTCTGATGTAAAAAAAGATATAAAAAATAGCGGACATAAGAATTTAGAAAAAAAGGGAAATAAATTTAAACGGTAAAAGAAGCCTCTACTTGTGTGGTTATTCCATAGGTAATAGAGGTTTCTTGTTTTTTAAATTAATAAAAAAAAGGTCAGTACCTCAAAATGGAAATGATTTAAGACCAGTTGGAAATTATGCATTGGATATAGTTTTGGTGCTTATGGTCAATCTGCTCCATTGATTGAAAAATATTTAAAGAGGCTGAGACAAAACTAAAAAATCGAGCTCTAAAACCGAACAATGTATTACCTTAGCGTAGAAATATACGAAGACTCCTGCGGGAGGTCGGCTAATGACGGTCACGTCCAGTGACCAACACCGACACTAGAACATCGTGTTCGTCGCAAAGGCATCGGTGAAATCCCGGAGTGCGACAGCATGAGGAAGCTCACCAGCCGCCTGCGGAAAGCCCCGTCACTTATCTTACTCTCACTTCCCGTGGGAGTCTGCGTCGGCTAAGGCAATACATTGTTCGTCTTTGACGGTATTCTATTCTTCTTTTATATCTAGCTGATACAGGTCAAAGGCATTACCATACAAATCTTCGAAACCTGCGCCTTTTCCTCCGGGAACTGACTTAGGTTCGCTGTGGAAGACCACACCCTTTGCTTTCATTTCATGATAGTCTGTTTCAATGTCTTCGCTTAAAAACATCAGCGCCGCTCGTCCTACCAGTTGTCTACCAATCATTTGTTCTTGCTCTGGTGTCTCGGCCTTCATTAATTCCAATTGTGTCTCACTAGTTTCCGTTGGAGAAACCGTAAGATATTTCCAGCCCGGAGAAAACTCTATTTCTTCCCGAACAACAAAACCTAATGCTTCAGTATAGAATTGTTTTGCTTCCTCAAGGTCCTTAACGAGAATAGGTACTTGTGCAATCTGTGTAATCATATCAATATCTCCTTCTTTTACGGTATTTCCAGTCACTTTACACTAGCCTTTTTTCATGTGCTCCCTGGAATTTTTCATCTAAATCATCAAGTTGAAAACTCACTAATTAAACGAATAAAGGTATTGTCGTTGGTTAAAATCGCCTTCACTAGTATAGCCTTGTCTTTCCGTATCAATTAGAAATATACTGAATGGCTTCCTTAGCATTTCCATCCAACATCAAATACGGGGCAACTTTTACTGCCATTTTTCCCTCCTTGGTTTTAACGTAATTCAATCGTATCATAGTCATTTCTTTAACATTTCTTTTCGATTGCTGTCTCATCCTTCCTGTGACCAGGGAGCAAATCATAGCAGCAAATACCAATGTGATATTGGATTTCGGATTTTGGACTCGTGATGGACGGGAGAAAATTAGACTCTATTTTGCTGAAAAGGGAATTGAAACAGAAGATCAATGATAGAATGATTAAGCTTTTTTACAAAATCGATACTTAAATCTGTCGAGTAAAAATGGGTTTGCTACCTATTTTTGATTGAACTTTATTCCAAATCTACCAAAGTAGCGCTGTTTTACTTTTATTCCTTTCAATTGTATAATCTTCTATGTATTTTTTATTAAAAGGAAGTGAATTCATGAGTGAATTAGAAAAGATTAAACTCGTGAAACCCCCATTTCCCAAGCTATGATGTTTTTCTTTCAAACCTATAATTACCTAGGGGAGGATTATTTTGAGGAAAAACATCGGAAACAAAACACCAAGCTTATTATTATTGATTATATTAGTAGGCTTTCCACAAATTAGTGAAACAATTTTTAGCCCATCATTACCTTCTATCGCAGAAGCGTTGGAAACTTCTATGAGTGATGCACAACTTACGATGAGTGTGTACTTTATCGCTTTTGCTTTCGGAGTATTTTTCTTTGGGCGTTTATCCGATAAAATTGGTCGTCGCAAGGCGATGCTTTATGGGGTGTTTATATATTTTGTTGGTAACGTACTTTGTTTAGTAGCTAATGAAATGGCGGTTTTATTAGTCGCACGCTTTATTCAAGCGTTTGGTGCAAGTGTTGGCTCTGTCGTGACACAAACGATTTTACGCGAAAGCTTTTCAGGCGTTGAGCGTCATAAACTGTTCGCTCAAATTTCAGCTGCAATAGCCTTTACACCTGCTATTGGCCCGTTAATCGGTGGCTTTACCGATTATTATTTTGGCTTTAAAGTTGTATTTTTGGTGTTAGTCACTATGAGTATTATTGTATTTTGCTATGCTTTTTTACGCCTGCCTGAAACAGCCCTTACTACAATCGAAATGAAGCCTTTATTACCAATAGTGAAGCGCATATTTACAAATGCGCGTCTATGGTGTTATGGCGTATTAATTGGCTGTATTAACGGTGTATTATTTAGCTATTATACCGAAGCACCATTTATTTTTACACAATACTTTAAACTAACAAGTGCGATGTATGGTTTTTTAGGCATTATCGTTGCACTCGCTTCTATCGCAGGTGCGTTGCTATCTAAACGACTCGTTAGCCACACAAAACCTGAGAAGATTATCTTAGCCGGGTTAGCCATTATGCTCATCGGTACATTGCTTGCTACATCGGTACATTTTTTATCGATTTCATTACAAATGCCAACCATGATTGTTAGTGTGTTCATTATTTTATTTGGTACAGGTACTGCTTTACCAAACTGTTTAAGTTTAGCGCTCACTGATTTTCAAGACGTTATTGGTTCTGCAAGTGCGCTATTTAGTTTAGGTTATTATTTACTCGTCAGCGCTATAATCTATGGTATGAGCATTTTCCATAATGAAACAGTCCTTGCGATGCCACTATATTTTTTAGCACTAGGGGTTATTATGCTTTTAATAAGCTTACTCTTACTTTATAAACGAGATGCGATGTGTTGAAGAATGTCGAAATTCTTTAAAAGGTTACATTTTAAAAAAAGATAAATGATTTACCTTTCGTTGGAAATGTAAATTTTACTGTATTAAAGAGGGGCAGGTTCATCTTTTCATGAACCTGCCCTAGCTTTATTAAATTACAATGCTATCTAATAAGCTTGATGTTAGTAAATAATTATGATTAACAGATTGTAAATAATCCAACATACTGTAGTTTCCTGCCAAAAACTTTATAGTATGGATGAGTCTTATCAGCTTATATTTGCAAAATCATCAACCATTATAAACACTCTCACATGTTCCAGGTGCTGGTTCATAAAAACAATGCTGTTTGAATTGACCAGTAAAAGGTTGATCATACCATGTTGGAGGGCACGGAGCATATGGATTAAAGTACCAAAGGGCATATTTTGCTGGGTGATCTCTCCAATGCTCCAAAGTTTGCCTTGCTAATTTTCTTTCTGACTCTCTTGCTCTTTGATAGAATGCATTCCCTTTTTGAACAGCTTCAAATGAGTAATTTCCTCCTTGTACTTGAAAAATGACCTGTTCAACTGTTCTCAAATCATTAAAATCACTACAATCTGCTACAACACGGTTAACAATTACGTTTCCCACATATAGCATTCCTTGTTTTCCTTCACCCTCAGCCTCTGCTCTCATCATCCTTGCCATTAAGTCAACGTCTGCATTTCGGTAAGCAACTCTTCCCATTTTCTCACCTCCAAAATATATTTGTGAGGGAAGGCTCACATTCATATCCTTATTGGTTTTAATTTTGAAATGAAAATTGCCACTTATAATAAAGTATGATAAAAAATTCTGTTCATGCTGAATTTAAAAAATGAGTATGAACTAAATCTTTATAGAGACTCACTTACGTAAGGAAAAATCCGGATCTTTCCTTTATAAAAATAAACAACTATCACTTTAATATAGATCAGTTTGTTTATATAATCATACTAAAGAAAAAAGGAGAAGAGTGATGGAAATAACACCAGTAGTATTAATAGGAGATAGAGTCAAGATACAACCTATGGAGGATCATCACGTACAGGCATTATTTGAGGCGGGAAATAATCCAGATATATGGGCTTATATGCCAATGAAGATTCAATCGATTGAAGATATAAGGTTCCTTGTGGATGGAGCACTTCAAGCGAGAGAAAAAGGAAGTGAATTTCCTTTTGTTATCTTCGATAAGGAGTCGGGGAAAATTGTGGGAAGTACTCGTTTACTTAATATATCCATCCCAAACCGTAACTTGGAAATTGGTTGGACATGGCTGGCTCCAACTGTTTGGCGAACTAGAATAAATACAGAATGTAAGTATCTTCTTTTAAAGCACTGCTTTGAGACACTTGGGGCGATTCGTGTTCAATTAAAAACGGATGGTCGTAATATGCGGTCTCAGCAGGCAATTGAACGACTGGGTGCGGTAAAAGAAGGAGTGCTTCGGAATCATGTTATTATGCCTGATGGTTATTTAAGAGACTCAGTGTTTTATAGTGTAATCGACCGAGAATGGGCATTAGTGAAGAATAAATTGGAGAGTATGTTACAATAATCCCGTATTTTTGAAGTATCTTCAGTATTTAACTGGCTGTAAAACCCCGATTTGGTTCGGCCGACAGGAAGTTGGTCACAAAGGCGTTGCGACGTACAGGACGTACTAGTGCGGGCGAAACGACAGGATGTCGTGCTTTGAGCCTGCCGACAGGACGTCGCGAATTTAGCCTTTGATCTTCTGAAATCAGTGGGGGATGAAGGAAACTGAAGGAAACCCCCACTGATTGAAGTTTCACTATATATGAATGAACATAGCAGTAAAAACGCCATTAATGATTTTTACAATATATAGAGTGCATCCCCCGAATTAATTATAAATTCAGATGCTTGCTCAATTTCACTTGTCCATATCGGAGGAATCCATAATTAAATAAGCACTCGAAAACAGGGCCTAAAGCCAAATCCCATTTTTGAGTGCTTACCTAGCGCAATAAAAAAGTATTCGTTTAATTATTCCTGCAGGTTTGTTGAGATTTGCCATGTCACGCCAAATTTATCTGTTACTTGTCCATATAATGGACTCCAGAAGGTTTCTTGTAGCGCCATAATTTCTTGCCCATCTTCTAATAGTTTTGTAAATACTTCTTTTGATGTCTCAGCATTATTAATGGTAATAGCGATCGATACTTGTGATCCTAGCTGATAAGATTCTTCATGCGGACCAGGAAAAGTATCTGAAATCATTAAATCTGTATCCCCTATTTTCAAATGAGCATTTAAGACTCGATTTTTTGCCTCATCAGTCATTAGTGGTGATCCAGGATTTTCTGGCATATCGCCAAATGTCTGTACATTTAAAACGGTTGCATTCAACGCATTCTCATAAAATTTAATAGCTTCTTGCCCATTACCGTTCATTGTCAAATACGGATAAATATTCACAATCATTAAAACATCTCCTCGTTATATTAGTTTTTTCTAATTGATAATGTAAACTAATCATACCAGTAGTTTGATTCTAGTTTTATTTTAACATGCACGCAAAAAAAGATTTCTTATCGATTGCTATTTTCTTCCTAATTAGGAGCGATAGAACAGGAGTAATTCTTGTTAAAACAAGTTGTTTTAATTGACAAAAATTTTTATTTGTGCTATAATTTACAATTAAAATATTTGTGTGTATAATGAGGTTCTCTGGCCAGGGGAATCTTATTTTTGTTATAGGGAGGATTTTCTATGAAGGAAAATGAATCAAGCTTAACTTCCTTAATCTCAGCTTTTGGTCGAGCATACCACAGTCAAAATGACACACCTAAAATATTTGATGATTTTATTGCAAAAGATTTCATTACCCAAAAAGAGTTTTTAGCTATTCGCGAGAACATGGTTAATGGAATTCAATTCTTTAATAAGCAAGTTGCAAGCGAGTTTCAAAATCATCCAGAAGAAATCTTAAGATGGATCACACAAGTCCAGCTTTCTCCAACTCCTTTAGCGCGTGCTGCCTATTGTGAAAATGTATTATTTCAAGAAATGTCGCAAGGGGTAAACCAGTATGTCATTTTAGGCGCTGGCTTAGATACCTTTTGCTTCCGCCATCCAGAATTAAACGATGGCTTAGAAATATTTGAAGTTGATCATCCTGCAACACAAGAATTCAAAAAGAAAAGATTAGCAAATGCTCATTATCAACTTCCAGATAATCTTCATTTTGTTTCAGGTGATTTCACCAAAAATTTTACCGCTCAAAATCTTGTGGAAGAAGGTTTTAAGACGGACAAAAAAACTTTATTTAGTCTTTTAGGTGTTTCTTATTATTTAGCAAAAGAGGAAATAGCCAACTTAATTAATACATTATTTACCGAAGTGCCATCAGGAAGCTCTATCGTTTTTGATTATGCTGATGAGAACCTTTTTAAGGAAAAGGGGTTGTCTAATCGAGTTCAAAATATAGTTCAAATGGCTTCAGCTAGTGGTGAACCAATGAAATCATGTTTTACTTATGATGAAGTAGAGAGAATGTTAGGAGATTTAAGTTTGCTCACCGCTGAACATTTATCTCCTTCTACGATTAATGAAAAATTCTTTCGCGATCGTACAGATTATTTGTCTGCATTCGAAACAATTCATTACATCCATGCGGTAAAAAGTTAATAGTAATGCAGCTAAAAGTTTGATCTTCTCTTTAAGAGATAGACTGCAAACAAGTGATGATATCATCATTTAAAAAAGTTTTCTAATATTTAAAAATTTGGCTGGAAAATTATTTTAAATCATTCTACGCTAAGTTCAAGGAGGGGGTAAACATGTTAATCAAAATTGAGAATTTGGCTGCAAAGAAAATTGCCTTTTTTAGAAATGTTGGATCCTATAAAAGGGCATAATCGCTATGAGGAATCTGACCTTGTAGCTCTGTCTAATACAAATTCCGGATTGAATAACTAAGAAATGAAGAGGTTTTGAAGAGGCTGGGACATAACTAAAACGCTAAGCTTCAAAGACGAATAATGAATTGCCTTAGCGAAGTATATTTCCGGAGCGAGGTATATCACCAAGTAGTTCGGTTTTGTGAGTGAAAACACTTTTGTTCCAGCCTCTCAATACAGTAATAGGCCACCACATTTAGGAAAACTCGGATATTCGGATTATGTTAAATAAACACCTTATACATATCAAGGTTAATCTTAGTAATGATAGGGCTTCAACAAACGAAGGCGTTGTTAGGAAGAGTCAATTTCACACTATTAATTGATTGACTACACTTTGAACTGCCCGCAATTGTTAGATGTTGTCTAACAATTGGGGGCAGTTCATATTTTTGTATTGTGCGGAATGTAAAAAAGAATAAAAAGTAAGTAATACATTATTTTATCCCGCATTAACTGGCTGTAAGACCCCCACTTCAAGAATTTGTGGAAAACCTAGAATTGTAAGTGGGGATCAACAGCCAGTAAAAGCCCGATTTGTTCAACTACCAATCAGTGGGGGATGAAAGAAAACCCCCACTGATTGAAGTTTCACTTTATCTTTTAAAATTAAAAAGCAAAAATCCGAATGTGTATGGCAATCCTTCATTAGTATAATGCATGTAGAAATGAGGTGACTACATGTCTTATAAATCGATTGGATTTTTTCAAGGTATTGCTTTATATATTGCAACGGTTTTAGGATCAGGTGTGCTTTTTTTATCGGGTGTGACGGCTTCCATAGCAGGGCCAGCTTCCATAGTAGCTTGGCTGATCGTGATCATTATTAGTTTTCCACTCGCATACTCCTTTGCTTGCTTAGCAAGAGAATACCCAGACGCTGGAGGAGCTGCCACTTTTGTACGTTATTCATTTGGTAAACATCTAGGGAATATTATCGGGTGGTTCTATTTTGTTACAGCAGCCGTTGGACAGACCATCGTTGCTTTAACAGGAGCCTATTATTTAGGGAATGCTCTTGGTTTTTCTCAGATTCAAATATCATTTTCCGCCTTATTCATATTGGCAATTGCCGGGATCACTAATTATTTTGGCATTCAAGTAAGTGGCAAAATAGCGTTATTATTAAGTGGTTGTTTATTTCTTTTGTTAGTAACTGCGATTGTATTGGCTATTCCTAGTATAAGCTGGAATCAATTCGTCCCATTTTTCCCTAGTGGAAGTAGTTCCATCGGATCCGCTATAACCGTTATTTTCTGGGCATTTTTTGGTTGGGAGGCGATTTGCAATCTTGCAAGTAATTTTAAGCAGCCTAAACAAAATATTGTAAGAAGTACTATTATTAGTGTCATCATTATCGGTGTGCTTTTTCTGGCACTTAGCTTTATCACCATTGGAACTGGAACATACGGTGATGAGGAGAGTAATTTATCTCCAATTGCCATTATTATGAATGATACACTTGGATTAAATGCACAATTGCTTACTGGTATTCTTGCTTTTATCATTTGTACTGGAACAGCAAACGCATTTGTCGCAAGCCTTACCCAGCTTGGCTATTCGCTAAGCAGAGATGGGGCGTTTCCTGCTTGTTTTTCTAAGCTACACCCAAAAATCCACATATCAAGACGCATGGTTTTGTTTGTTGTTATATTTGCTGGAACAGGGGTTTTTATTACAAATACTCTTTCTCTTACTTTTAACGATATTTTATTTATTCCAACATCCCTGGGAATACTTGTTTATATTCTTTCGATGGCGGCAGGTGTTAAACTGTTTAAAAAAGGAACATTACCTTGGTGGTGTTCATTAGCTGCCTTGGTTTTATGCATACTTGTTCTTCCGTTTTTTCGCTCATATATCATTGTTCCATTGATCGTTATTTTTCTATATATTGCTTATATGTTTTTTTATAAGAAAAGCCGAGACAGGAGATGAACGGGATGGTTGCTCATACAAAGTTTTCTTTCAACGAAATGATGAAAATCGCTAATAACTGTGACGATTCATATGATGGTCTATTTTTCTACGCAGTGAAAACAACAGGTATTTTTTGCCGGCCATCTTGTAAGTCGAGAAGTCCAAATAAAGAAAATATCACCTTTTTTCAAACAGCTGAAGACGCAAAAATAGCAGGTTTTCGTCCCTGCAAAAGATGCCAACCGGATATGATCAAGTTCGATCCAATAATGGATATCATTAATGACACAAAAGCATATATTCAAAGACATTACACAGAAAAGCTTACATTGAAACAAATAGCGCAGAATATTGGCATAAGCCCATATCACTTAGGACGGATTTTTAAAAAACATACATCAAGAACACCACGTTCCTACTTAGAGAATATACGTGTGAGTCAAGCCATCCATCTTTTAAAAAACACGGATCTATCCATTATGGACATTTGTTATGAAGTAGGATTTCAGAGTTACTCCAGTTTTTATCATGCTTTTCAAAAACAGACACAGTATTCACCTCAACAGTATAGAAATAGTTTTAGCTATGAGTTATGAAGAAAGTTAAAAAGATTTATTTTAAGTTATAATGAATCTTTATCTTGTCCTGACGGATTATAAGCGAAATACACTCAATAAATTGCATTGTTATTAGAGAGGGAGCAGTAATGAAAAAGTTGATAAGTACAGTTTTAAAAGTAGTTATCTTTTTTATGGGGTGGGCAATTTTAATCTCTTTTACGCCTGAAATCAAAACAAATAACCAGGCATATCTACGATTATGGTGGGAATTCACACCACTCGCTGTAGTAATTTTACTTTCTGTTGTTTTTGTTTTAGTAATAGAGAAAGGTAAAATTAAGATACCAGTAGCTTCAAGCTTCTTTAAAAATTCACTAACGGGCGTTGCTATGGGGACCTTATGGTTGGGGAGCGTAGTAGCTGTCCTTTTTCTTACAAAAACAATGGATATACAGGGCCAAAATAATATTGCTTCTATATGGATTTGGATACTGGCATCACTGTTGAACGTTGCAATGCAAGAATTGTTAGTGAGGGGCTATCTATATCAGTTAATGAAGCAAAAATACAATATGATAGCGGCAACTGTGTTAACTACAATTTTATTCACTGCAATGCACGGCGGTGCATTTGAAGCAGGAATTATTCCAGTGCTTAATGTGGTTTCAATGAGTATATTTATAACCTTATTGCTAGAATACACAGGTACAATCATAGCGCCAATCATTGCTCATTTTATTTGGAATACAATTGGAGCGATTATCCTTGGCGGGGTTTCCTTGGCAAGCGATTATCCAAGTCTTTTAAAGACCACGTTTCAAGGAAATCCGTTAATATCAGGTGGCGACTATGGGATTGAAGGCAGTGGTATCGTCTTAGCTGTCAATGTAATTCTAGGTATATATTTGTTTGTAATGAACAAAAGGATTTCCAACTCAAAAATTGATACTCTCCCAATTAAAGCTTAGTTTTTCTGGAAAGCAACAAAGAAAAATTGTAAAGTGAATAGTAGAATGCTTATTAAAATGAAAGTGAGAGATCCGAAGATGAAACAGATCCTATTAACAATGATTATTCTACTATTTACAGGTACGCTTTTAATTGCCTGTAGTGATGATGGAAACAAAACTGATGGAGAAGAACAAGATATTGAAAATAATGCAGAAGAAGATAATAAATCAGACGAAGAAGAAGTAAATAGTGATAGTTCTTCAGATTCAAACAGTGATAATTCTGAAGTGACAGAAGCAGACCAAACGGACTTAAAAATAGGAGATACTGCTGTAGTACAAACATCCATTGGAACTTATGAACTTACAGTTGATTCAGCGGAAATAGTTGGTTCAGAATTAGATGGCGAAGCTAGTTTATTAGATGAATTAATCGTCCTAGACCTTACTTTTAAAAATACAAGTGATGATACATTAGTTGCAGAGGACTTAATGTATAATCTAGGAATCACAACTTCACTGGAAGGTTCAAATACCTCAAATAATGCGGAACACTTTGAAAGTATCCAGGTCTTTGAGGGAGAAATAGCTCCAGGTGAAGAAAAACAAGCACAATTTATTGCTGATGTAAAAACTTCTGATGAATATTATTTCAGACCAAATCCGGGTGTTGTAACCAACGGCACACACAATGATTTTCTGTGGATGATAGAGGATGAAGAAGCTAGAAAATAACTTCTATAAAAATAAATGGAGAGATAGCGTACTAGTAAATTGGTACGCTATTTTTGTTGCTTAGGAACCTTTCTATAAAAGGCATCATTTTATCCCGGTGCAACCAGCCGTAACGCCCCGATAAGTCTCGCTTTATCTGATTTTGTTTCATTTTTTACTTGACCGTCACGTTACGTGATACTGTAAGTTAAAAATAAGAAATGAAAAGGGTGATAAAATGAATATCAATCTATTACGGTCTGATAAGATTTATAAAAAGGTTATTGCTTGTCCACAAGAGGAAAAAAAGGAATTGTATCGTCAGGAGATGCTGGCGCCATACATGAGAAAGTGGGAAATACAGCAGATTCCATTTCGAGCGAAAGAAGAAAGTGGATTTGATGTGATGACGATAAATAATATGGCTCATCTATCGCCGGAAATGATAACGCCTGAAATAGAACCAGATTTAAAACTAATTTCCTCTGATACATTATGGGATGAGTTAAAGCAGACAATGGAACATTGCTTAAACCAATTTACACAACATGGCATTCACTTGCCTGTATCGGATTATTTAATTACAATTTTATTAGGAAATCCTGATAGTGAAATTCTGCAGCTGAGTGAAGGCTACAGCGGAGAAGGAGGGATTCCCGGCTATATTTTTTGCAGTTTAATTCCAAATGAGTACACACTAAAGCGATTAAAACCTGCTTTAGCTCATGAGTGTAACCATAATGTACGTTACCAATTTATTGAATGGAATGAGAAAATTAACCTTGGGGAATTGATTGTCAGTGAAGGCTTGGCAGAAAACTTTGCGACTGCTTTGTATGGCGAAGATCTAATTGGGCCTTGGGTCAGCAAAACAGATGCAAACACACTGAATCATATTATTAAACCAATATTGAGAGAATATATAGAAGTAACTGGATTACAGCAAATCATGCCATATCTTTATGGAGATGAAGTTGCTAGATTACAGGGGTTGCCAGTTGCAGGAGTGCCACACAGTGCTGGTTATGCGTGCGGGTATCATTTAGTGAAATATTATCTGCAAAAAACAGGAAAAACGATTGTGGAAGCAACGATACTCCCGGCCGAGGAGATATTAAGCGAGGTGGAAGAATATTGGAATGAAGAAACAGTATTACACTGTTAAAGATATGATTGTCATAACGGGAGTAACGAAAAGAACACTCCATTATTATGATGAAATCAATTTATTAAAGCCGGAGAGTTATTCAAATAAAGGCTATCGGCTATATAATCAAGAGGATTTAAAAAAGTTGCGGACGATTTTGTTGTTAAAAGAATTAGACTTGCCCTTAAAAGAAATAGCAGCCATTATCCAGATGCCAAAACAAGAACAAAGGGCTGTTTTAGCTGGACATTATGAAGCGATGCAAATAAAAAAGCAAAAACTCGAACGAATATTAACCAATTTAAACGACTTTATTGCAGGAAAAGATATTAATAATCTAGATATTTTTCATGAAGGCAATGTCTTACCAGTAAAAGAACAGTATCTAATGGAAGCCAAATATGTGTACGGAGATACAGGAAAATATAAAGAATTTGAAGGGAATATCGAACAAATCCCTGAAGAGAAAAGACGTGCTATATTTGAAACGTTTGATCAAAATATGCAGCATGTATTTAAGCAGTTTGCCAAGCTTTCAAAGGAAACACCTGCTACCGAAGAGGTACAAAAGCTTGTCAGTGAATGGAAAAGTTACTTAGAACCATTTATGGTTTGTGATACAGAAATTCTGCAATGTATTGCTTATACCTATAAGGACGATGCAGGCTTTAAAGAATATATAAATCAATTTGGAGACCATAGGTTGAATGAATTTGTCCATCAAGCTATTATGCATTATTGTGGAAATGAAAAGATTGCATATAAAGAAAGCAAATCAATGCTTGAGTGAGACATCTAAATAAAGGGAATAATTCACTAAGCACATTTGAAGTGACAACGTTGATTTGGTGGCATTTTGATGGATGTTTGGATTGTGGTAAGGAAGATAAGGTTCCTGAATATGTAGTGAACGAATTTTATTCGAAAAATATGTATCATTTCATTTGAGAATGTATAACTAGAGTATACATTCTATTTGAGGGGGTGTTGGGATGGAGACAAATAAACACACAGGGGTATATATAATGACTGTTACTGCACAACAATCGGGCAACAGCATTGGTATTCAAGATATCCTTTTTTCGATTCCTCCCTATATAAAAAGCGAAAACGGTCGAGAACATGGCATAAGCAGTTTTAGAAGCATCCAAAATGAAGCTTGTCTTTAATTATGGATTGTAAGAGGATAATAAGCCCGGCTATATAAACGAAGACATTTAACGGATTCGTCTTCAAGCATGAGCGGATCAACATTAGAATATATATATATAACGACTATGAAGGCACTACCATACTAATGATTCAGTTTGGTGGAGGCTATACAGAAAAATGAATATGAGGGCAGGGGAAGAATTGAAGGCGACAACAACAGCCGTATCGTCTTGAAATATCCGACTTTTGATCTCGGTCTTTCGAGTTCTTTTTTCACCTTAGATTAATCGGCTGCTTTATGTAGTATGTTTATCTATTATTTAGAAAGATAAGTGTAATTCAAACTGTAGTTCTAATCTAAAGATAAAAAAGTATGGATTCGTTTGATACACGTATGAACAGTGCTTTCTGGTGCCTGTCCAACTACTCTGACATTTCGGGAATGACAATCCATGCTCTTCGGTTGGTCAGTTAAAATAACACCTTCAACTTCCAACCCTTCTGGCAATTCAACTTCAAAAGGATACCCCTTCTTTTGTCTGGTGATCGGACAAACAACAGCAAAATGAGTACGGCTATTAAATATTTCTTTTGATAATACGATTGCAGGGCGATATCCTGCTTGTTCATGACCTGATTGTGGATCAAATTGCATAAACACAATATCACCCTTTTTCAATGATACCATTACAACAATTCCCTTCCCATTGGTCGCTTGAAATATTCTTCATGCCTGTTTTCGTCAGTGATTCTATCTAACAATTCCTCAAGTGTTGGGTCTTTCTCCACGATTGGCTTTAAAATAATTCCATTTTCTCCGTCAGCTTCTATTTGGATTTCCGTTCCATCATGAACATCGTATTTTTGGGCTATTCTATGCGGAATACGAACACCAACACTATTTCCCCATTTCGTTGCTTTTGTGGTCATTTTCAAATCCCCTTTATGACTATTTGTCTCCATGATATCACACCTTCTTGACTTTGTATATATAGTAGTATATACATAATTGATCTTTTTGATACATGACTATTAGGATTAAATTCAGTTACTTAATGTATGAAAAGCATATTATGTTTGAGTAATACAAAGGCTAATGATTTAAGCAATATCTTATTAATGGATGCTGTAATTTGCATACTTTTTATTAAAGTATCATTTCTGCCAGTAAACGATACGATTTTTTCTTTGCTTCAAAGTCAAAGATATTTGTAATGATCATAAATTCATCTGTTTGATACTCGTCTTGTAAAACAGTTAATTGTTCCTTGACTGTTTCAGGTGGTCCGACAATACAACGATTGCGGTTCTGCTTTATAATGGTTAATTCTTCATCATTAAATGCATGCTTACGAATATCTTCTTTTGGCAATACCTTCGTACCTAAGCCTTTCCCAACATTTAACAACCATTTATCTTGTGTTAATGCCAATTCTTCCGCTTCTTCTTCTGTTTCCGCACAAACAACAAAAATGCATACGATCGATTGAGCTTCTTTCATACTTACAGAAGGGGAAAAATGCCCACGATACGTTTTTAATGCTTCTCTTCCATATGTTGGGTCAATAAAATGACCAAAAACAAAGCCAAGTCCCATGTCTGCTGCATTTTTCGCTGAACGTTCCGATAATCCTAACAGCCAAAGAGGGGGAACATTTTCTATTCGTGGTCCCGCTTTTACCAGCCGAAATGCATGATCACGTGGTAAAGAATTATGTAAAAATCCCTGTAAATCAGCAACCTGCCTGGGGAAATCATGAAGGCTTTTATTTTGGTTATCTGTTAATGCGGATCTTGTTAGTGGAGAACCACCTGGGGAACTACCTACACCAATATCAATACGGTTTGGAAAAAATGCGGCTAAAGTTTTTGCATTTTCAGCAATTTTATATGGGCTATACTGTGGTAGAAGGATACCGCCAGAGCCGACACGAATCTGATTTGTTACTGAGGCAATTCTTGTCATCATAATTTCAGGTGAGGAACTGGCAAGTCCATTGCTGTTATGATGTTCTGCAACCCAATAGCGATGATAGCCAAGCTTTTCAGTCCATTGGGCTAACTCTAATGTATGTTGTAATGTCTGTTCAGGGCTATCTCCTTTTGATACAGGCGCTTGGTCTAACACACTTAATTTCATCCTTTATCCAATCCTTTTTTTAATAGCTTTGTCCAACCATTAAAAGGCACAACCGTTTTTTTATCAACAATTGTGCCTCAAAAAGAAGAAATAAAAACTTATTAGAAGCCTTTAAGTTTGGAATCGAAGAAGGCTTTTTAAAAAACAAAACAATTAAAAGCTTCAGCAGGTTTAATGGGAGTATACGGGATTTTACTGTAACATTTATACAGGGAACACTACTTCATAAAAACAAACAGTCTCTGCCGCTGTAAAATCCATGGTTTCGTTGCGTCTATATTGGAATTCATGAGGGTGGTAGAGTAGCTTTATTATTCCTTTTTCTTTCCTAAATATAGAGAGTATCTGATAAAAATAAGTGCGATGACTACAAATAGACCAGCAATCCAGCTTAAATGGACAATACTAATATACTGGATAATAATTCCTCCCAAGCCAGAACCCAACATCATTCCGACATTCATTAATGCGGTGTTAAAACTTAATACTGTTTCCGATGATTGTGGCTTTAGTGAAACTAAATAAAATTGTTTTGCAGGTGTTGTTGTCCATGTAGCTATTCCCCAAACAGCTAAGGTGATAAATACACCGATCGTTGAGTATTGTGTAAATGTTAACACAAACAAGGCAACGATATGAATGGATAAACTAAGAGATATTGTTCGATTTGGTCCCCATTTATCTACCGCATAACCTCCAAAACGTGAGCCAATAAAAGCAAATGAGCCTAAAACAAATAATGCGATACTTGTCATTTTTATAGAAAAACCAGCAGTATGACTTAATAATGGAGCAATATAGGCAAATACCATAGTATATCCTAGAATCCAAAAAATCGTCGTCAATAAACCAGTAAGAACTCGTTTATCTTTCATCAATTGTAACTGTTGTCTAAATGACAGGGCGTGGTTTCCTTTTATAGCCGGTAATAATTTGTACAGACCTACTAATAAAAGAACTGTACCTAGTGCAATGATCAAGAAAATGTAATGCCAATCAAAATATCCGGCTAACAATGTTCCGATCGGTACGCCAAGTACTAAGGAAACAGTAAAACCCGTAATCACTGTTGCCATGGCGCTGCCTCTTTTTTCTGGTGCTGCAATTTGAGCAGCATAATTGGTGGCAACAACAATATATAGCCCGCCACTCATCGCCATAATGACTCTGGATAACATAAGGAGGACAAAATTATAGCTGAAAAATGCAACTAGATTTCCAAGGATAAATATAGAGATGGCATATAAAAGTACTTTCTTACGGTCAAATTTAGATGTTAGCATGACCAATACCAATGCTCCAATGGCATAAGATAAAGAATAAATTGTAATCAACTGACCGGCTATTGAAATAGAAACATCTAATTCAAAAGAGATCAGTTCTAAAATTCCAGATACAACAAACTCTGCTGTTCCTGTTACAAAGGCCCCTAAAGCTAACAGGATAATGGTTAGCTGATTTATATTATTTTTCATTTTGTGTATCTCCCTTCAAAGATAGAACGTTGTCTTTATTTTAAGATCTGTGTTAACATAAGTAAAATTGATATTTTTAATGAAGGGGATGAGCAATTACTCATGAGTATTGTTCGCTTTGAAATCATCGCAAAAGTAGTTGAACTAGGGAGCTTTACAGCAACAGCTGAAAAGTTAAATATGACACAATCAGCAGTAAGTCATGCTGTGGCTAGTTTAGAATCTGAATTAGATGTTCCCCTGTTAATAAGAGATCGTAGAAAAGGAATAACACTAACAGAAATAGGTCAAAAAGTCCTTCCACATATAAGAGAAATACTAAGAAGAACGGAAAGTATTCATCAAGAAATTGCCTTAGCAACTAATTTAGAAACTGGAATCATTCGTATTGGTACATTTGCAAGTGCTTCTTCCTGCTTATTACCTAAACTGTTAGCTAAGTTTCAGAAGAAACATCCTAAAATAGAATTCAAGTTTTACGAAGGAACCTATGAAGAAATAATAGAGTGGCTAAGTTCAGGGATTATTGATATCGGGTTTGTTGTAAAGGGAAAATTAAACCCGAGTTTTGACTTGGTTCCTTTGATTAAAGACAAGATGGTGGTCGCTTATCATCCGGAACATCGATTTCATTCTAAAGAGACAGTGGAAATGGGTGATTTATTGGATGAATCTTTTATTATGCCGACAGGGATGTATCAATCGCACGTAGAAGAATTATTTGAAGAAGCACAAATAAAACCCTCTGTCCGCTTTGAAGTGCATGACTGCACAACGATTGCCAATATGGTACAGGAAGGACTTGGTGTTACGATTGGTCCAGAACTATTTTTAAAGACACAGCAAAATATAAAAATCAGCAAACTAAATATTGAAAACAGTCGTGAAGTAGCACTTGCTTGCCAATCGATTGCGAATGCTTCCCCCGCAGTAAAGGAATTTCTCCATGTGGCAAAAGCTGTTTTTGAATGAGGTTAAAAAATACCAAATTACTCTCACTGTGAGTAACTTGGTATTTTTAAGTGGACAAGTATTGAAAGCATGAACGATAATAAATTGCCTCTAATATTATTGTTTGCCCTCTGCAACAAGGTATACCCCTTTCCAACGCTCTATGACCGCATCACATACTGCCGTTGCAAAGTCTTCATAGCTGATATTTTTCTGCAAAAACTTCGTTTCATCGTTTGCAGCTTCCCAGCGCTGGTAAGCTCCAACACGTAATCCGTCAGGAATATAGGCTGGTGGTGGAATTAAGTAAGCCCATGATGCCGAGACAGGTAATACTTCCAAGTAATCACGTAATCTAGTATGCGCTCTTCCTCTTGGTAATGTGCGTTGCGGAAAAGTAATGTCTTGCCAAAATCGTTTGCCATTCTTCATTTTTAGACTGCCGGCTCCACCAACCGTAATAGTTAGCAAGTTTTTTCTGCAAGAAACAGCTTTTCGAATCCGTTTGTCAAGGTCAACCAAGGCGGTTTCAGGAATATCTCCACGCATTCGGATGGCATTGACAATAACATCAGCTTTCTCTGCGGCATGTTGCAAGCTAGAGATATTATTGATATCTACAACGCTTGTCTGAATAGGGTATCTCGTCTTTGGCAGTCTCGACATATCACTAGCCTGACGCAATCCTGCAATAATTTGAATATCCTTATATTCTAATAATTGCTGTAAGACGGAGACACCTGTACGTCCAGTTGCCCCTAAAATAAGTACGTTTGTCATCAATACTCCACTCCTTAAACTAGACGTTCATTTTTTATACAAAACGAGATGATCAAGCTGATACCAAGCAGCAAGGCCAGGCATACAAAAGCCATCCCGTAACTTGCGATCTTTAATAGAAATACAGCAATTATCGGACCAAGACTCGCACCGATAAATAAAATAAATGTGTAAAGTGAAACAGCTGCTCCATGATTTTTCCCGCCAAGTTGGCCTACTAAAGAGATAAGGGTTGGCACGGTTAACGCAATCCCAGTCACAAAGACGATACTCATTAAAACTAAGAATACTAAATGGGAACTGATTCCAATGATTAAAGAACCTAGCACTGCAATAATCAGCGCTCCGCGTAAAATGTTCATTAAGCCAAATTGATTGGTCAACTTTCCTGCAAATGGAGCAAATAGCATTCCAATGATTCCGATGATCCGAACATAAAGAATCCCATCCGAACTCATTGTAAATTCCTCTGTCAAATATTCACCGAGAATCGTATAAAAAGCCACAAAAGTGAGTAGTAGAGTAATAGCGATACTGTATACCTGGATCAAGCTTTTATCGGTTAATAAACGATAAAATTGGGTGAGCATGAGCTTCAGGTTGTTTTCAGCTTGCCCGATAGCTGTCTTTGGAAGCAGAGAAAGTACCAATAAAGTCGTTATGAGATAGATCCCACCAAAGTAATAAAAAACACTTTGCCAATTAAATTGTTGGCTAATGTAACTACTGAATATTTGACCAACAATCGCAGAGATTAAAAAACTAGAGCTGATAAATCCGATGGTGGTCACTCTTTTTACAGGAGGAAACTTATCCACTACATAAGCAATGGCAACTGGTGCAAAGCATGCCGCGGCAAACCCTTGAAAAGAACGCCAGACAATGACCCAAGCCAAGGAGCTAAAGATAGGTAATATAAAAGTCACCAACGTCAACAATAACAAACCGGTTACGATAACTTGTTTTCTACCATAACGATCAGACAGGGGACCAGTAAACAAGCTTCCGATTGCATAGCATAGAGAGAAAGCACTTCCTGTCCAAGCTACATTTGTCATGCTGGTATGAAAATCTTCACTAAATATCGACATGAGTGGAATGGTTAAATAATTGCTGGCTACGACTACTAATCCACACCAAAATAAAACAGCAGTTAATAAGGAGTATTTCGGCTGTGGACTACTAATTTCTTTATTCAAATCCATAAATTAATCTCCTTTGTGAAGTTTATTTTCCTTGTTTGTAAAATATTTATATAGATTGTAATTTATTTACAATTAAAAGTCAATCGTTTATTTGTAGGTTAACTACTTCTATTGTAAAATGGTTACAATAGAAGATGTGGATATGATTAAACTTCAGGTTGCCTTGATCTCACTGAATGAGGGGAAGTTTAGTCATTAGGTAACAAGAAAAAAGACTGCTGTTTGCATTAATGATATGCGTTGATTGCATGAGTTGAAACAATTTCTAAGATGGAGCGAGGAGAATGGAATTGAATGAAGATGCGCAAAAGTTAAGTGCTCTATTGGATTTTGATTTATTGAAAAAGTTAGTAGTAGGAATTGGGGAAGTATCCGAAATTACGGGGATTCCAACACGCAAAATTCGTTATTGGGAGGAAAAGGGAGCCATTCAATCTGAATCTGCTACGGAAGGTTCGACACGCAGATATAATTATTTAAACGTGAAAAAAATGCTTCTCATTCAGGAAATGATTGACGAAGGTTTTACATTGGATGCAGCGATTAAAAAAGTAGAAAAAAGAATGGTTACCTTAAACGAGGCCTTTCGCAAGTTGGCAGATACGGTCCCGGATGAAGATAAAGAATAACCGACAGTGGATAGGGAAGAGGCTGGGACATAACTGCTAGGGTGCATATATCCGCTCCGGAAACATACTTTGCTTTTCGCGGGTGAGTGGCAAGCCCCCTTAGGCTTCTGGGGTCTTGCCTAGCTCTTACTTCCCGCAGGAGTCTACGTATATTTTTCTTCGCTACTATGCCTTCTGCTGTATATTACCCCGAATAGCCGGAAGCAAGGTAACGAGACCGATCATTGCTAGTATAACACCGACCCATAAAGGGGAAGTGAGTCCGAACCCTGCATCAATTGTCACCCCACCGACAGAGGAACCAATCATCAGACCAAGATTAATCATGGAATTATTCACCGTGGCTACTAATGTTCCGGTATTAGAAACAGTGATAACCCGCTTTGCCATAGCCGGATTCAAGGACACGCCAACTAAACCGATGATCATAACAGCGACAACAGCGATGACTGGAATTTCTGCAAAGAGTCCAAATAGAATTAAAGCAGCTGTCAGAATGAATAATCCAACTGTCATGGTAGGCATCATATACAAGTCTGCAAATCTGCCAACAGTAATATTACCAATAACGGTTGCTACACCATAGATTCCCAAAATAAAGGGAACGACCCCTGGACTAAATCCTGTGACGTCGGTCAAGATTGGCGTAAAATAGCTAAATGCGGCAAAGGTAGCACCTATAATAAAGACATTCGTCGTATAGGCAGCCCATAAATGATAGTTTTTAAAGGAACTAAGCTCTTTCTTGACACTAATACTTTCTTTTTCCTGTGATTCAAGAGTGGGAAGAAAGAATTGTACAAATACTGCTGCTACAAATACCAAGGCAACTACAGCCCAAAAGCTAGCACGCCAGCCTAGATACAAATTAAATGCCATAGCAAATGGGACTCCCGCAGCAGTAGCGATCATTAAACCGCCTAATACAACAGAGGCTGCTCGTGCGCGTAAATGAGCAGGGACGAGTTGATAGGCGAGTGACATGGCTGTTCCAAACGTTGCGGAAGAAGCAATTCCTTGTATAACGCGTGCTACCACCATCACTTCATAATTAGGGGAGATGGCAGCAATTGTCTGTCCAATGAGAAATACGAGCGTTAAAGCCATTAATCCTTTCTTTAATGGAACTTTTAGTAAAGCAATGGTTAGGATTGGTCCACCTACAATCATCCCTATTGCATAAGCTGAAATAAGGTAACCAATTGCAGCAATAGATACGCCAAATTCCTCTGATAAAGAAGGCATTATTCCAGCTACCATAAATTCGGATGTCGTTTGTGAAAAAATAAGAAAACCTAGGATGAAAACTACAAAAGGCAATTGTATCAACTCCAAATTTAAGTTCGTTATTTACTGAATAGTGTAAAAGTAAACGGTGCGATAAACTTCATTTTCAAACCGAAAAAATACATATAAGGTAGTGCATTGCTTGTCTTTGGTCTCCTTGGAATACCAATTACGCATGAAATACACCAAAATTTTATGCGCCAAATCCTCCATCCACTGCTATGTTTGCTCCTGTAATAAATCGTCCTCTATCACTGGCTAAAAAAGCGACCATTTCAGCAATATCTATCCCTTCCCCGTAATAATCTAGTGCAAGTAATTTTATCTTATCCTCTGCATTGGGACTGTCGGCTGGGTTCATATCTGTATTGGTGGAGCCTGGATCGACAATATTGACGGTTATATCACGGGAACCCGCGTCACGCGCAAGTCCTTTCGTAAAACCAATCAACGCTGATTTACTCATGGCATAAAGACTGAGCCCCGGTTTAGGCACGTGATGGGCAAAGCAAGAACCAATCGAAATAATTCGTCCGCCTGCTTTTAAGTGTTTTAGTGCTGTTTGTGAAGCTAAAAACACTCCTCGTACATTCACTTCCAGTGTACGATTTAACTCTTCCAGCGTAACATCTTCTGGTGAGCCAGCTGGAAACACACCTGCATTATTGACTAGAATATCAAGCTGATTTAATTCTGTTACAGTTTGTTCGACCGCCGCTTTGATAGCCTTTGGATTCCCACTATCCGCTTGTATAGCTATTCCTTGCCGACCTAGTGCACTAATTTCCGCTAATACCTCCTGCGCTTTTTCTTCTGCATGCACATAAGTAAAGGCCACGTTTGCCCCTTCCACAGCCAATTTTTTTACAATTGCCGCTCCAATCCCTCGACTTCCACCAGTAACAAGAGCGACTTTATTTTTTAACGTTGAAGTCATTGATTTATCCTCCTCTGATTATGTCGATACCTTTCATTATGGAGGCCAGGATTCCACTTGAAAAGTAGACATATTTTTCATACTTAGTATGGTAAAAGGTACAAATGAACCCCCACCTGGTGTACAGCTTCTTATTTTTTATTACTTTTTATCCTTTCCATGGTATGATTAACATACTTAGTATGAAATAGTGACCATTAGCTCGTACTTTAAAGGAGGAAGATTGTTTTGGAAGATCTATCAAAATTCGGAATTGTTTCCGCACTTCGAGCAATTGGTGGTAAATGGAAGCCGCATGTATTATTTATCCTTTTAGAAAAAGGTACAAAACGCTTTGGGGAATTAAGAAGTTTAATGCCTGAAATAACGCAGGGGGTACTAACACAACAACTTAGGGAGCTGGAAAAAGACGGACTAGTCACTCGAGTTGTTTATCAGGAAATTCCACCAAAAGTAGAATATTCTTTATCAACCCATGGAAAATCATTGGAACATATTTTACGAGATATGTGTGCATGGGGTTTTACTCATGAGGAATTTATCGAGAAGAATAAACAATCTTCATAGTAAATATCATATTGAAAAAGCAGCTACCCTCCATATCATCGCTGCTTTATCGGTCTATTTAACAGCCCTCCGAAAGAAGTCCTCTTCCTCAGGGAGCTAAGCGAACAGGGAGGTGATGAATGTCGGTCGGTGTAAACCGATTCTTCCTATTTTCTTTCTATTTCCACTTGTTATAGAGAATATACGTTTGGTATACTATACATAATGTATAGGGGTGGAGAGGTGACGATCATGAAAAAGAAGGTTGGAGAGAAGTTCGCTTCGGAAACAAAGATACTTGTGAACTATCAATATGAAATCTATCCAAACGAAGAGCAAAGGGAAAAACTCGATAATTGGATTCATTATTGTCGCCATCTTTATAACTCTGCCTTGATCGATAAGAATCGCATATATCAGGAAGACAAGACAAACTATTCCCGTTACGACATGCAGAAGCAATTGGTTGTAGATAAGAAAAAATTCCCTTTCTTAAGCGAAGTCCCTTCTCAACCCCTTCAGGAGGTTTTCGTGCGGCTGGAAAAAGCATTCAATGGATTTTTTGGCCAACGGTCTAAGTATCCAAAAATCAAGAAATACAAGGACTACAATAGCCTTACCTTTACTCAGTTCGGTTACAACAAGAAAGGAAATCGGATGGCTTTATCGTTCACGGAAGATGGGAAGCTTTTCAATGGGAAACTTGGAAGCGTTGACATCAAGATGCATCGTCCCATCGAAGGAGCCATCAAACAGGTTGTCATCAAGCGGAAAGGCGGTCGGTGGTTCGCTATTTTTAGTGTCGAAGGACAAGTGAAACCACAGACCCTTCGTATTGTAGAGGCTGTCGGCATCGATGTTGGCCTGAATAAGTATGCGGTTCTTTCCGATGGGACGGAAATTGAGAACCCACGCTATCTCCGGCAGGCTGAAAAGCAATTACGCAGGGCGCAAAAGAAATTATCCCGCATGACCCGTGGTTCTGCGAACTACAAACAGCAGGCGGCCAAAGTGGAGAAGCTTCACATGAAGGTTGCCAATCAACGGAAGGATTTTCTTCACAAGAAAAGTTACCGGATTGCGATCAATCACTCTGTTGTTTGTGTAGAAGACCTAAACATTCGTCAGATGATCAGAAACCGTAAACTCTCGAAGTCTATTTCGGATGCAGGCTGGGGCATGTTCCGGAATATGCTTGGTTACAAATGCTGACGGAATGGCGGACTCCTTGTGAAGGTGATGCCTGAATACACAACACAGGACTGTTCTTCCTGCGGAAACCGTGTGAAAAAGTCCCTGTCTGTACGCACCCATATCTGTACGGGATGTGGTGCTGTATTAGGCAGAGACCATAATGCCGCTCTGAATATCTTAGCAAAAGGTCTAGAACAACTTCAGATAGCCTAATCCAATAAAACTGTAGGGCAAGGTCATGTCCGAACAGTATAAACAACGCCTGTGGAGATCATGTAAGACGGAAGGGGGATTCCTCCATTGCGCAAAGATCTGTGAATCAGGAAGCCCCTTCTTCAAGCAGTCTGTAAGGACTGGTAAGGAGGGGTTGTTCACGTGTTAAAAAGGATGTGAGCGATATGAGGCTATACGATAAACCAATTAAGGCATATTTGCATAACGAATTAAGTGCTGTTGAGGAACATGACGGTGAACTTATTTATTTTTTTGAAAAAGGGTATGTGACTGTTCTTGGTGAGTTTGAATGTGAGAAGTATGTCGGAGGAACGGCTTGTATTATTTTTAATCAGGAAGATGTTATATCTGTTGGAAAAGGGATGCTGCGATTGGTTGACGAAAAGGCTTTATGAAAATTCAGCCAATTAATGGGATTATCTCATATTTATTTTTAAGAGTAGCATGAAATTTTTAATCCGACTTATGTTGATTCCTAAAAAGTATTTTCACCAAAGAAAGATCGAACTACTAAGGGCATTACCCCTGCTTCCCGCATGAATCTACGCAATCTCCTCCGCTAAGGTAATGCCTTGTTCGTTCTTGGAGCTTAACGTTTTAATTATTGTTTAAATAAATATATCATCGTTTTCGATGTTCCTACTATTTCCACGTCTTTAAAGCCCAGCTTGTGATAAAGTGTAATCGCTCCGTGATTATCTAAATCGACACTCAAAGATAATCCGGGGTATTCTGCCTCATTTGCTTCTTGCAAAATTGCCTGCATCAATTGCTTTCCTAACCCCTTTCCCCGTTCCGCGCTCTTAATCGCTATTCCAAGCTCTGGAATCTCACTGCTGACAAAACCATACCCTTTTTCTTGTTCGCCAAATACTCGATACCAAACGGCTCCAACTGGCTCCTGGTCCTGATTATCTGCAATCAATGCTATATCTCCTGCTCGTCCCCAGTCCCGATGATACTTACGTAAAGGCTGTGTTTGAAGCAATACTTGTTTAGATGGCTTATTCGATGAAATATAGATCGATTCGTATAACATATCCGTTAAAAAGTCAAAATCCATTTTATTTGCAAGTTCCCTTATTTTAAACATTATAATCCTCCATTCATTTGTGAAAATTGAAGCCCGTTTTAATAGGTTTATCAGTTATTGTTTTGTAGTAGCCATATACAATAACCTCTAACTAAATATTATGATAAACAAACCTTCGATAAAATTAAAATTTGGGAATGTTACAGATAAAGATTGGTATCTAAATGTCCCATCAAGCGTAGCAAACATGTATTTAATTCATGCAATGAAAATAACCATCGTATTTCAATAAACTTTCCACACATCGTACAGTCTTTCCGCATTCTATATAGGGAATGCGGAAAGGAGCTGGGGAGATGGCTTTAACAAAGTTTGTGGATAAACTGCCGATTATTCCAATACATAAACCAATTGGAACGTATGAAGGGATTCCATATTATGAGGTGTCTATGCGACAGATACAGCAGAAACTGCATCGTGATTTGCCGCCGACGACTGTTTGGGGATATAACGGTATCTACCCTGGTCCAACATTCGAAGCAATCAGGAATCAGCCAATCTATGTGAAATGGAAGAATAAGCTTCCCTTTGAGCATCTCTTACCTGTTGATCGAAGTATAATGGGTGCTGGAACCGACCAGCCTTCCGTTCGTACGGTTGTTCATTTACACGGGGGACGTAATCGACCTGGAAATGATGGTTCACCTGATGCATGGTTTACCCATGACTTTGGAAAAAAAGGGCCGAATTTTGTTAAAGAAATCTACTATTATCCAAATTGTCAGCGTCCTGCAACTCTTTGGTATCATGATCATGCCCTGGGGATCACACGTCTGAATGTCTATGCCGGATTATCTGGTTTTTATGTCCTCCGTGATCAGCAAGAAGGGGCCTTGAATCTGCCAAGCGGCGAGTATGAAATCCCTTTGCTGATTCAAGACAAGTCTTTTTATCCTAATGGTGAACTTTATTATCCTGCTAAACCAGATGAACCACCGACACCTGCACCCAATTCACCACCTATGCCCAATCCCTCAATTGTCCCAGAGTTTTTTGGTGATACCATTTTAGTTAATGGCAAGGTCTGGCCTTATCTCGAAGTAGAACCTCGTAAATATCGTTTTCGCATTTTAAATGGCTCTAATGCTCGTTTTTATAACCTAGGGTTAAGCAATGGGCAAAAGCTTATTCAAATTGGTACAGATGGTGGCTTACTAGAGTCCCCAATCGAAGTAAATACGATTCTGCTTTCTCCTGCAGAGCGTGTCGATATTATAATTGACTTTTCTAAAAATAAAGGTGACCATATTATTCTGACCAATAGTGCGAATGCGCCTTTTCCGGGAGGAAGTGGTGATGCACCGATAGCTGATACCTCACAAATTATCGAGTTCCGAGTTAGAGAGAATCAGAAAATTGATGATTCAAGTATAATTCCCTCAAAATTAAGCTGTATGGAAATATTAAATCCTATAGAATCTTCTTATACTCGAGTGAACACATTAGATGAGGATACGGATGAATATGGCCGTCCAATCCAATTGCTCAATAAAATGATGTGGGGAGAGCAGCCGATCACAGAGACACCTTCAAACGGTAAAATTGAAATTTGGGAGTTTTACAACACGACTAATGATTCGCATCCGATTCATCTGCATCTCATCCATTTTCAAATCCTTGACCAAGCAACATTTAGTGGAAATCCACTTCATCCAGAAAACCCAAAAGAACCGCTGGTAATAGGAAAGCGAATCCCGCCACTGCCAAATGAACGTGGCTGGAAAGACACGGTACGTGTTGATCCAGGAATGGTCACACGGATTATTGCTCGCTTTGGTCCTTACACCGGAATCTACCCATGGCATTGCCATATGCTTGAACATGAAGATCATGATATGATGCGGCCCTATGAAGTGTTGAAGAACCCAGCG
Organism: Bacillus sp. SD088; assembly: GCF_017355205.1. Taxonomy (GTDB): domain Bacteria; phylum Bacillota; class Bacilli; order Bacillales; family Bacillaceae_C; genus Lederbergia. Next base: position 13,017 of record NZ_JADIJK010000033.1, on the reverse strand, counting down.
TTTGATCCATGTGTATCGATTCCGTCAGTGTGTGTAGATGATTCTTTTGCACAATGCTTTCATGATGGAATCTGTCGAGACTATTGTAAGGACTCCGCTGACATCATAGTGAAAATAGGAGAGCGGATAATAAAAAAGTTTTGATGGGGGAGACAGTGAAAGAGGGGTGAAATCAGGGTATATCCATACTAAATAGAGAAACCAACTATGATCTTCTATTTGTAAATTTTCACTGTCTCCTCCAAAAAATTTACATATTTAGCAATAAAGCCTTTTGGCTCTTTAATTTTAACGGTATTGCCGAATCCCGCTAAAAACTGGTAGGCAAATTGATTCTCAGGTAATTCAATGGTCGCAAGATAACTTCTTGGGGTCACTTTTGTAATGACACTTTTTCCGTATCTCTCGATAAATTGATCTCTTACAGCAACATCTATCAATAGCTGTACACTAACCATATTCGGCTGTTGATTATGTTGCTTTTCTTCCTCCAATACCTTATCAGGTCTTGGAACAAAAAAACCATCTTTTTCGATATTTGTTATCCTCGTCAATTTAAAGGTTCGGTAATCTTTCCGTTCTAAACTATAACCATAAAGATACCAATGCATTTCACTTACATGCATCATATAGGGTTCTACAACTCTATCTGTGATGTTACCTTTTTGATCTACATACTCAAACTTTAACAACCAGTTATTTTCAATGGCTTGTTTAATAAATAAAATATCTTCTTTAATTTGACTTCTTCCTGCCCAATCATAAAAAGATAAATCAAGTTTTGGAGCTATATTTGTGCTGGTCATGCCTTTGATTTTTTGAAGAGTCGTTTGAATTTCTTGATTTGTAATCAGTTGCTCAAAACCACCTAAAGCTATGAGTATATTTTCAATATCTTTGTTAGCTAATAATCGTTTATCGAATTTATACTCTTCCATTATTGTATATCCGCCTTCAGCACCATATTTCGCATAAATAGGGATGTTTGCATAACTTAGTGTTTCCATATCACGCTGAATTGTTCGTCTTGTTACATGAAAAAGTCGACTAAACTCTGATGCCGAAACAACTTCTTTTTGTAACAAGATCATCACGATCGAGATAAGTCGCTCAATTTTTTTCATATTTCCCTCCTATATACGACATACAGTTGTCACCTATGTGCTATTATACTGCAAATATGAAAAGGAGGAAATAAATGATGAAAGCAATAACTTATCTACAATTTGCTGGAAAAGCAGAAGAAGCGTTAGCCTTTTATGAAAAGGCGTTACAAGCAACAAGTGTAAAAAAGGTGAGGTTCGGTACTTTTGGTCAAGACCCAAACGCTCCATTAACGGCAGAAGAACAAAACATGATTATGGAATCTTGTATCGAGTTTTCAGGAAATATTTTGATGCTTTCTGATGTTCTGCCCTCTATGCAAGCTGTGACAGGTGAAGTTGTAAAGGGGAATGCTCTCTTAATTAGTATCATTGATGCCGATCCAGAAATAAATCAACCAATTTTCGAAAAGCTTTCAGAAGGTGGTACTGTGATCATGCCGTTATCTTCTACTCCATGGTCAGCTAGTTTTGGAATGTTAATCGATAAGTTTGGTGTAATGTGGAAGTTTAATAGTGAAGCGAGTAAATTTCTAGATGGTTTTGTAAGTTAAAATTGTATTATGGGGGTTGAGACTTTCTAATATTTAACAGAGCACAACACTAAGACATTATTAATAGACCCTGAAGTTCCTTTGTGAGGGGGAAATTCAGGGTTGAGCTCTTATTAAAGTCCCTATAATTGAAGGCAGAAATAAATATGGTCTCTAAAGATTATGCTTATTTTTACACTAAAATGCGTGCTTCAGATTCTGCACGTTTAATAATCTCAGAGAGCGTTTCTTCAGGAGTCATATCTGATGAATCTATCCAGAGACCTATCCGCGGATTTTCATTTATCAATACTTCATAAAGGGGTTCAAACTCCCATGTGGTATAACCTGTTTTATTACGTTTTTTCTCTCTTTCCGCAATCGCTTTAATATTTGGATTTAACGTAATGAAATAAACTGGCTTTGATTCAAATGCCTGAAGAAAGGAATGCACCTCTTTCCCCAAATAAGTGTCCTGCACCACAACAGAAAAACCAGCAGTGTAATACATGTCAGCTACTTTTGCCGCCATATTGTAGCGAAGTATCAATTGCTCTACCGCATCTTTTGAATAATCAGGTGTCATATCAATGTTTCCTGTTGCTATCATTTTCCGAAAAATATCCCCATGTACATGAACACCCTTCTCAAATTGTTCTGCCAAAATTTGGCCGATTGTAGATTTTCCTGAAGCCATTATCCCTGTTACAATATAAATCCCCTTACCTAGAGCCACTATAATTGCCTCCTTCGCTTGTTTAATCCCTGCTTATTCTATAATGGACCATTAAGCCAAAAAAGGCTTTATTTCTTGCTCTTCTTTTCTGGAAGCCTGCCTTTTATATTAAGTTCTTCTTGCAGAGGAGAAGGCGAAAAAGGAGGCTGGGACAATAGTGCCTTCACCAAAGAAAAAAACGAACTAGTATGGTGTATATACTCGCCGCGGAAATATACTTCGCTAAGGTAATACATCGTTTGCCTTTGGAGCTTAACATATTAGTTATGATCCCAGCCTGTCTTTTTTAGATAATCGCAGGTAATTGTTTATCAAATTTTTGCCTATTATTCCGTAGGGATATGCACCCTAGCAGTTCGCTTTTCCTTTGGCGAAAATAGTCTCATATAATTTAATTTGGTTTCAACAAACAAAGCGGAGGCCCTAAGTTTGTTTAGTCCACGATTCGATGTTGTCAATAGATTACCAACCTAAAATAGTAAACTAAAACAGACATGCAAAGAATTAACGGGCATAATTTTAATATGAAACGAGAGACTTTTTTGTTGTTTTGAAAGCTTATTAGTAAGACGCTTAAGACGTCAAGCAAGTAATACATGAGTTGAAGTATATAGAGGAGGTTAAGTGCATTGAATAAGTTACAAGCAGCAGACCATTACATAGAAGAAAATAAAGGAACGGTAAACAATCGACCATTTTTTCATTTCACTGCTCAAATAGGTTGGTTGAATGATCCAAATGGTTTTACATTTTACGATGGAAAATATCATCTGTTCTATCAACATAATCCCTATGATATAGTCTGGAATAATATGCATTGGGGGCATGCAACAACAAATGATTTTATCAATTGGGAGTACCAACCAATAGCATTAGCGAACGATAAAATATATGATGCCAATGGTTGCTTCTCAGGCAGTGCTATTGAAAAAGATGGAAATTTATATTTGATGTACACAGGACATATTGATCCCAATTTAGGATATCAAGGGGATGTGACTCAAATAAAACAGTATCAATGTATCGCTTTTTCTGAGGATGGTATTCATTTTACTAAGCATCAAAAAAATCCTGTAATAGCGGAGAAAGAATTACCTGTGGGATACATGATATGTGATTTTAGAGATCCAAAAGTAATTGAAATTGATGGTGTATATTACTGTGTTCTTGCAGTAAGGAATAAGGATAGACGTGGAGAAATTATTATGTATAAGTCCGCAAATTTGTTTGATTGGACATTCCATTCGTCATTATATCAAACTAAATATGAAGAGAATATTATGTTGGAATGTCCGGATTTATTCCAAATTGATGGAAAGGATGTACTAACCTTCTCAATTATGCCGTGCGGACCAGAATATGCTGGAGAAATATATAATAAAACAGCTTATGCTGTTGGAAAGATCGATTATGAGAAAGGAGATTTCTTTGCCGAAACAGAGGGGCTGCTCGATTATGGGCGAAACTTTTATGCACCTCAATCGACTGAAGGAAAGAATGGCGAAAGATTAGTGATTGGGTGGCTCCAACAATTTAATCAAGAGCGGCAACCGAAAGACTATGGTTTTAATGGAATGATGTCAATTCCAAGGGAATTAAGACTCAAAGACAATAATTTAGTTCAACAGCCTTACCAAGATATGTCAAAAACCTTTAATAAAATGTCAATTTATGATGATGTTAAATTGGGTGTGAAAGAAGAAGCTGTGTTAGGAAATTCGAAAGTTGCCTACTTGCAACTGAATTTCTCTGCAATCAATAATGATCGTTTTAATATAGAAGTAAATAAAGAAGGGGGTAAATCAACTCGGATAACAGTGAACGTTCGTCAAAATACCATTTCACTTGAATCAGATTATGAGGATGGTAATCTGATTGCTATTCCTGATTGTTTTCATAATTCGGATGATGAGCTGAAAATTGAAGTTTTCCTCGATCTTCATTCTATTGAAGTATTTGTAAATTCCGGTGAAAAGGTATTAAGTTTTATTTCCTATCAAAAAGAAAAGGGAGATACCATTTCAATTAAAGGGCTAAGTGAAACAGAAATTAAGAAGCTTACTTATGGAACCTTAAGTTAGCTAAAGTTTTTAATTTTGGGGTTTCCCTATTTATTGAGATTAAGGAGTATATCCCCTATTAATTCGGTTTTCTTTTGTAAAAACAGCATACATAAAACCCCTTTGGACCAGTGACTAACAACTTTGTCCCAAAGGGTTTTTATGTATGCTAGTACCCCACAATTTTTGATTCTGTATTTCTAGTACAAACTCAATCCGTATCGTTTGAACTAGTCAAACGACACTATGCTTTATGGCAACACTGTTCAATATATGATTTAATAGATCTAGGAAATGATTCTTAATTAATTTTAGTAAAGAGAGATGTTTTGAGTGGGATTTTCTTTTGTTATGTTTTTATTAATCGGTATTATTATTGGCGTTCTATCAAGCATGTTTGGTTTCGGGGGCGGTATCGTAGTCGTACCGATCTTATTCGCATTTTTACCAGATTCTATTCCAAGTGAATATCTAATGCATACCGCTATTGGTACATCATTAGCAGTTATGATTATAAATTCATTTAATTCAACCTATAATCATGCGAAAAAAGGCAATGTAACATGGTCAGTTTTTAAGATATTCGTAGGGTATATTGCAATTGGTTCTTTAATAGGCGGCGTGCTTGCAGTCTACATAGAGAGTGATTTTCTTAGGTTTGCCTTTATTGGACTATTAGCTTACATTTTGATCACGAACATATTCAAGAAAACATTCACTACAGAAATGGAAGAACAAGCATTTCGTCTGCCTAAGCAAAGTTCCGCATCTTTTATTGGGATAGGCATTGGATTTCTTTCAACTTTATTAGGTATTGGCGGAAGTACTATGACAATTCCTTACCTGAGAAATAGAGGTATGCGCATGATACATGCTGTAGCTCTAGCTACTCCATTAGGTCTGCCAATTGCTATTGTAGGAGCTTTTGCTTATTTAATTACAGGGATGCAGATCGATGCAATGCCTTCGTCCACTCTAGGGTTTATATACATACCAGCGCTTATTGGGTTTACAGCCGGAGGATTTATTGGTGTACCAATTGGAAGGTCCTGGGCTCAAAAGTTATCTGACAAACTCTTTTCAAAAATCTACTTAATTCTCTTGTTTATTGTAGTTATCATGATGATTATAAGTTGATTGCTGCACAATACAAGATGAGAGCCTCATTACTATCTATAGAATTTCTCAAAAATACCAAGTCACTATAAAAAAATGTGACTTGGTATTTTTGTATGCTAGTTAAATGATATGAATGTTTGATAAAGCTACTAGGAGAAGATTGTACTGTCAGAAGAACACTTATATTAGCCATATGAGGTTTCATCGATTTTATAGCAGGGAAAATAAAATACGTCTTATTTCTTTAGCTAAAAGGTATTAGAAGATACATAAATTCAAATATAACTATAAGAAATTAATCTCTGGGATAAATTCTTTATGAATATAGCGTTTATATGAATGGGATGAAAAAGCTTGGAATAGGGAAAACTGGATTTCTGGCAAGAAATTGAAAAAATATGTAATTCAATTTAAGCAAAAGCTGTTGACTTAGAGTTAACTCTAGGTATTATAATGAATTTCAAAATGGAGCTGCACAAAATAATAGTTTATTCATTTTATCAAAAGGAGATGCTCAAATGATTTTAACTGAAAATTTCCGGTTGGCCAATGGAGTGGAAATTCCTAAATTAGGTCTGGGAACATGGTTCATAGATAATGGAGATGTCGCATAAGCAGTAGTAGAGGCTGTGAAAATTGGGTATCGCCACATTGATACGGCACAGGCATATGGAAATGAAAGTGGGGTTGGTCAAGGAATTAAAAAGTGTGGAGTGAACAGGGAAGATTTATTTATTACGACAAAACTTGCTGCAGAAGTGAAGTCATATGAAGAAGCTGTTTCCTCGATTGATCAATCCTTGGAGACAATGGGGCTTGAATATCTTGATTTGATGATTATTCACAGTCCACAACCATGGGCAGAGTTTGCGGAAGAGGATCGCTTTTTTGAAGGAAACAGGGAAGCATGGCGCGCTCTTGAAGAGGCCTATCAAGCAGGAAAACTTCGTGCAATTGGTGTATCTAATTATCAAAAAGAGGATTTGGAAAATATTTTTGATCATTGCACAGTCAAACCAATGGTAAATCAGATTTTAGCACATATTAGCAATACGCCATTTGATTTGATTGCATATACTCAAGAGCATGGTGTTCTCGTTGAGGCATATTCACCAATTGCTCATGGAGAATTGTTTAAAAATCAAAAAGTGAAAGCTATCGTGGAGAAATATGGTGTTTCCATTCCGCAATTAAGTATTCGCTATACTTTGCAGCTTGATTTACTTCCATTACCTAAAACGGCAAATCCGGAACATATGAAAAATAATGCTGAAGTGGACTTTACCATTTCAGATGAGGATATGGAATTCTTGAAAAATGTTGAACGGATTGAAGATTATGGAGAGGCAAGTGACATGCCTGTTTTTGCCACAAAGCCAGAATAACAGGATGGTAAAAATACTCTAACCCGAAACTGCATTCCATGGGAGTTTTGATTTCCTCCTACGGAATGCTTTTTTATTTATTAATTAGCTGAGGGTTTGTTGGGACATGTTATTATAGATTAGCAAAAATAAATATTGTAATATAAATGCGTATATGTTAATTTATTCATATAAGGGTTTGACAGGTGTGAATAAAGGAGGGAAAACATTGGAAGAATTTGAATTTGAAAATGGTCCTTCAGATGAAATTGACGAGGAAACACTATTTATTGTTACACAAACATTTAAAGCGTTAGGTGATCCAACAAGGGTGCGAATTCTCCATTTGCTTTTTAAAAAAGAATGCTCCGTTAATGAGATTGCAGAAACATTGGATATCCGCCAATCTACGGTGTCGCACCAATTGCGTTTTCTAAAGAATTTACGTTTGGTGAAATATCGTCGTGCCGGCACAACACTTTATTATTCCCATGATGATGAGCATGTGATGCTTATATTGAAACAAATGATCGATCATGCATGTCATAGTTAGTTGAAAATCACTTATAGTATGTAGGTGATTTTCGAACAAATTTTATATGCGTACATGTGAATATAAGCATAAATAAAGTGGAATTTAGGACCCATCGTAAGCAGTATAAAAAATTGACATACTTGCTGTATGTTGTGAATGGATGTTTGCAGTTTATTATATGCGTACATATAAATATAAACATAAAGGGGAGGTTTCACATGGGACACGATCATCACGGCCATGACCATACACATGGAGCAAACAAAAAAGTATTGTTTATTAGTTTTCTTGTTATTACGGTATTTATGATTGTAGAAGTAGTGGGGGGATTGCTTACAAATAGCTTAGCTCTCTTGGCAGATGCAGGACATATGCTGAGTGATTCGATTTCGTTATGTATTGCATTGATTGCTTTTAAACTGGGAGAGAGAGCTGCAAACTACGGGAAGACTTATGGATATAAGCGGTTTGAAATACTGGCAGCAGTCATTAATGGAGCAACATTACTGGTTGTATCTATATACATCTTTTATGAGGCTTATCAACGATTGTTTGACCCACCAGAAGTGGCTTCAACTGGAATGCTCATTATAGCTGCTATTGGCCTGCTCGTAAATATTATTGTCGCATTTATCATGTTACGTGGGGGAGACACAGAAAATAATTTGAATATGCGTGCAGCATTTCTGCATGTTTTAGGAGACTTATTGGGATCTGTCGGAGCAATTATTGCGGCGCTTCTTATGATTCTCTTTAACTGGGCATGGGCAGATACGGTGGCAAGTGTTCTTGTAGCAGTGCTTATTTTGGTCAGTGGATGGCGCGTAACCAAAGCTTCCATTCATGTTTTGATGGAGGGAACACCTGCTAATGTGAATCTGGATGAAGTGATTAAAACGATGAAAAATGTAGAAGGCGTTCAGAATATCCATGACCTACATGTATGGAGTGTTACGAGCGGACAGAATGTACTTTCCTGCCATATTATTGTCGATGGTCAGATGACAATAGAAGAAAGTCAACAATTGCTTCGCACGATTGAACATGACCTAGAACATAAAAACATCGGTCATGTTACCATTCAAGTAGAGACAGAGGAACACCCTCATGAAGACTCGATTATGTGTCAAAAAGAGTATATGGCAGAAGATCATCATCACCATCATAGTCATAGCCATTAAATGGAAGGAAAAGCAGAGCCTGAGTTTTAAATCATGTTCTGTTTTTATTTAGATAAGAAAGTATAAAATTTTGGCTAGTGTTTTGATCTAGCTCCAGCGCCTAGCCCCTCGAGGTCAAATAACCTGAGCCAATAAAAGTCAAAACCGGACTTTTCTTGTCTCAGAACATTTGCTTGTCGGGGCTGAGCAAGGCGCTTGCGCTTTTCTTAGCTAGATTCCCATTTTCAAGGGCAGGGATAAAAGTCAATGTTTGAAACTCTGAAGAATGTCTATTCACTAATTAATATTTTCCAAATAATGCCCAACAACCTTGTTTAGAAAATAAAAACGTAACCCACTTGCCATTGTTCAAGCATGTTTCTATGGAAGTCGTCAACAATAAAAAGCTCTGTCTGATTTAGAAAATCTTGTGGTGTTGCCGGATGACCTTTCTTCTCCAAAAATACCTGTACAGGCATATATTCAAGTTATAAAAAACAAGCAGATGGTTCCTGGAGGGAATATCAAATAACGAAGAGAAATATTTGTAGTGTGTGTTCGAAAAGGAGGATAAAAAGGACTAAGTCGGCTAAAAGGCGCTGATGTCCTGTACATCGACGGTTGGAGAAGCATAGTTTTGATCAGTATACTTGCGCATGTTTGTGCTAACTTCTATGTTGGGACTGACAAAGATTGCCACGCTGTGCAGTAATGACGGTCGCCCCCTCTTCGTGCAGACGTCGAGCGATGGCCTTCCCGATCCCCGAGCGCCCTCCTGTCACCAATGCTACTCTCCCTTCGAAACGCTTCATCTGACTTGTCATTAACGTATACCTCCTTGTCCAATCATCTTACATGGTCCAATTTCCGCTGTAAGGTAGAGAGATTAAAGGGAAAGGAGTGAATCATTTTTTTACATACATAATAACTTCAAGCCTATTTAATACTCTCTTTTCTCTCTTTAAAGTATTCATTTAGTAGAATTTCCCATATGACTATTGGCGGGGATTAATAACATTATTAATATTTATAGGGAGTTGGGGAAGTGAATCAACTTGGATCATCCAGAGAATGTATATGGCAAAGATAATTAATATCATTTATTATAAAAGTTAACAAAAAGATTGAATGGTTTGAATTTATTATGCATTGTATGAAGGGGACAACATATGAGAGAACTTTCAAAACATGATGGAGCTATTTCAAATGGTTAAGCCTAACATGAGGATTCAGAAAGCGGAAACACAATATGCCATAGCAAGTTTGAACAAAAAGGAGGATGTCTATGAATATTACTTTAAGGAATGGCGAGAACCTTTTTTATGTGAAAAAAGACGGTGGAGAGCATGTTTTATTATTAATTCATGGAAATATGGCATCTTCCACTCAATGGGATTTGCTGCTTGAAGAAATAGATCCAGTCTTTACAGTTTATGCAGTTGATTTACGTGGATATGGACAGTCGACCTACCATCAGCCGATAAATTCAATCAAAGATTTTTCAGATGATATAAAACAATTTGTTGATCAACTAGATTTGAAGAAGGTTTATTTAATAGGCTGGTCCAATGGTGGTGGTGTAGCCATGCAATTTGCTGCTGATTATCCAGAACATGTCAATAAAATTGTTTTACTCTCATCTATGTCTACGCGAGGTTATCCAGCTTTGAGTATCGATAGTGAAAGGATTCATTCAAGAGAGCAATTAGTAGAAGATGCTGGATTAAACATGCTACTAGATGGACCAAACGCTTTATTCCACTAACCAGCCAAATAAAGAACAGTATCAAAAGTATTTAACAAGTGCAGCGCAGCAAAGGAATATCTTAGACGTGGCGTATGCTGCGAATGTGTTTAATATAAGTACCGTGTCAAATGGTGTGGTTGATGGGACTGGGGAAATACGTAATCTTAATGTTCCTATTCTAGTAATCTGGGGAAAAAATGATTTGGTTGTATCGGAAGAGATGACGTTAGAAATAGTGGAGGATTTAAAGCAGGCTGGAATTGACTTTCGCTATACAGCAATAAATGCTGAACACACTTTATTGTTAGACAATTTAGCAGCCGTTTTGAAAGAAACATATACATTTTTCGATGTAAAAGGATAATATATTCCTCACTGAAAAAAGTGTTCTTGACCATATAAAGGAGGTGCAGCATGGGAATTTGCAAAGAACTCTTGTAAATTACAGGAGGTAAAAGGAATGGAAAAGATATTACTTGATAAGGATATTGGTGGCGACATTGATGATGCAATCTGTTTGGCGTACTTACTAAAGGAACCTCAGTGTAACTTAATGGAAATTACAGCGGTGTGCGGGGAACCAGAAAAAAGGGCTGAGGTTGCTGATGCGATCTGCAAAACGGTTGGTCGGAAAGTGCCAATTGTTGCGGGCTTAGATACAACGTTACAACCTGTGCCCGTATATCCGACCCCAGACGGAGCTGCGGGATTACAAGCTTGGGAGCATGACATCTACCAAAAATCGGACGCACCAGCATTCATGTATCAAATGATTAAAGAGCACCCTCACGAAATTGTCTTAATCGGTATTGGCAATATGACGAATATTGCTACCTTATTTCGCGAATATCCAGACACACCTAATCTATTAAAAGGCCTTTATGTGATGAATGGTTATTTTGCAAAGGAACCACTGCCAGAGCCTTGGTATAATTGCAACGCTTGGGCAGATCCACTGGCTTCAAAAATGGTATTTGCTTCTGATGTGAACGTTCACAAAGCAATACCGCTTGAGGTTACCGAGCTGCTGACGATTGATGCAGAGAGAGCAAACGAATTGTTTCACACAAAATCAAAGCTAAACAGAGCAGTCCTCGACTTTGGAAATGCTTGGTTAGAAAGCTCGAATCAATTAACGTTACATGATCCTTTAGTGGGCTTTTCCACTTTCCACCCGGAAATATGCCAATTTGAAAAAGGATTTGTAACGGTTGAAACAAATGAGAAATCTTTAATGGGAGCCACCACCTTTACAACAAATAGAAAAGGAAATGTAGACATTGCAAGAACAGTGGATAAAGAAGCTTTCTATAGCGTTTTATCATCTACATTAAATAAACCAATATGATGTATAAAAGAGAGGTTCCACCATTTGTTATAAGTAGAGCCACTGCCGCTGGTGAAGCAGGGAAAGAGTGGCTGGCGAAACTGGATGATACTATTTTGGAAATTGAAAAGCAGTGGGAAATTACGGTGGGCCAATCCTTATTTGGCGGTTCGACTGCTTTTGTAGCAAACGCAAGCGATAAGCAAGGGAAAAAGTATGCGCTAAAACTGGAGATGCCTGATAGCGTTGGGCAAATTGATTTTACCATGGCGATCAAGGCTTTAGAATTGGTAAACGGCAATGGGTATGTAAAACTGTTTGCCAGCGACCATGAGAAGAAGGCTGCTCTGTTAGAACGTCTTGGAAAGCCTTTAAAAGAGACCAGTATTGCTATTCCCGAGCAGATCAATATTATTTGTTCGACCTTACAAAAAACATGGTTTATTCCTGACAGCCATTCCACATTGCACAATAGCAAAGAGGTTTTCTCCTGGTTTGCTGGGTTTATCGAACCTACTTGGAAATCGTTAGATCGGCCATGTTCTGAAAAAACGATCAAACAAGCCTATCGTTTTCTCCAATCAAGGCAAGCGAATGAGCAGCCAGAAAAGCATGTGCTCATTCATGGTGATGCCCATAACGCAAATATTTTACAAGATTTATCCGCAAACAATCAATACAAATTGATTGATCCAGACGGTACCTTTTATGAAAAAGCTTATGATCTAGGTGTGCTAATGCGAGAGTGGCGTGAAGAATATCAGCACAATCCCGTGACAAAAGGTATCGAACGTTGTGAACAGTTGAGTCTTTTAACAGGAGTGGATAAACAAGCCATTTGGGAATGGGGATTTTTGCAATGTGTCTCCACTGGATTGTTATTGATGACCTTCGATAATAAATCAGGCAGGGAGTTGCTAGAAGTTGCAGAGGCTTGGACATAATTAAAATGTTAAGCTCCAAGAACGAACGATATATTTTCTTAGCGAAGTATATTTCCGGAGCGAGTACATGCACCATACTAGTTCGTTTTTTCTTTGGTGAAAATACTTTTGTCCCAGCCTCGGGGATTAATATTTATAAGGAGTTGGAGAGTGAATCAACTTGGTAACGGTGAGCAGGTTGACCGTGCCCGTTTTCGTGAAAAAGCGAAAAAGGGTGACGGCGAGTAGTGTGGCCGTACCCTTTTTGATGAAAAAGCGAAAAAGGGTGACGGCGAGTAGTGTGGCCGTACCCTTTTTGATGGAAAAGCGAAAAAAGGGTGACGGCGAGTAGTGTGGCTGTGCCCTTTTTGATGGAAAAGCGGAAAAAGGGTGACGGCGAGTAGTGTGGC
>NZ_JADIJK010000032.1 GCF_017355205.1 Bacillus sp. SD088 | reverse complement strand
CTCATCATCAAATTCTGGTGAACCGTTCTTAAAAATATCATCTATCTCTTGTCCAAACTCCTCTGTATCAGGCTGGATGCCGATGATATATTCGGTTTTTCCGGTATCTTCATTTTCCCAGGTATCAGTTGTATAATAGGTGTGATCGATCGGATAATGTTCATTTAAGTAACGTTCCATGTCAAAATCTTTTACAGGATGCTCCTCTCCATTTGTTGTTGGGTGATCATCATGTTTTTTAGAAACTGACTCAGACTCATTTGACGTTGAGGTTTGATTCTTTTCAACCTTTTCTGTAGAAGATGTGTTGTGAGAGTGAGACTGGTCTTTATCTTCAATGTTGTTGTCTTCTTCCCTTGAAGTATTCGACAGTTCTCCACTTTTATCTATGGGATTAGAACATGCTCCAACGATTATTAACAATAGCGCTAATAAAAACAATAGAAAAAACCTTTTCATAAATTAACCAACTTTCATATGCAATATATATATAATAAACTCTTCTAGCATTCTAGCAAATTACCAAAGGGGTTGCCAAATCGTCATTCTGTCAGGGGGGAAGGATATTAATAGTATGAAACCATGGCTTATTCGGATTCTCGTCTTTGCCTTATTATGGGGATGTTTATGGATTCGTAATGATGTGAAGGAAGCAATCTTTTCATTACAAATGATTGTTTGTGCCGCTGCCTTTACCATTTATTTTTTCCTGCCCATTATGAAAAGGCCGATTTGGTTCTATCTTATTTTGCAGGGGCTCTTCTGCACATTCATTTGGTTAGATGTTCCATTTATGTGGATATGGATCTTTCTCTTATTTTTGACGATTGAGGCGGTTTTTCTTTTAAGCGTGATAGAACTGCGCGTGCTTTTAGTGTATAGTTTTGGATTACTTCTTTTATGCAGTACTATTTTGAACGAGTGGCCCATTCCTTTATTTCTTGCTGCCTTGTTTTTTTTCATTATTGAAGTGTGGCTTAATCGCTCTTTCATCGAGCGTCAAGAACAAGGAGAGGTCTATCAGCAGTTGTTAGGGGAATATCGCCAAGTGAAAAGAATGAATTTGGAGAATGAACAGGTTGCAAGATTGGAAGAGCGGACGCGGATTGCCCGTGATATTCATGATTCTGTTGGACATAAATTGACGGCACTCCTCATGCAATTAGAAATGTTCTCCATTCAAAAAAAGAGTGAAGAATATCGAGAGTTAAAAGCATTAGCAATAGAGAGCTTGGAGGAAACGAGATTGGCTGTGAAAACATTGAAAAATGAGGAGGTATCTGGCATTACCTCCGTCATCCAGCTAATTCGAAAGCTTGAGGCTGAAAATCAATTGTTGATCCGTTTTACAACGAAGCAAGGAGTATTACTCACTGCTTTATCAAATGAACAAAGCATTGTGCTGTATCGTTCTGTCCAAGAAGCTTTAACGAATGCCATGAAGCATGGTTCAACAAAAGAAGTCTCTTTAACATTTGGCCGATCGGCGGTTAGGGAAATAAAATGGGTGGTGTCCAATCACATTCATGGACCCGTTTCTTTTGAGGCAGGCTTCGGATTGACGGCGATGCGAGAAAGAGTGGAAGAACAAGGGGGGCAATTACGAATTTATCAAACAGAAACGGAATTTATTATAGAAGGGTCGATGCCTGTATCATGAAGAAGATTTTAATTGTGGAAGATCAAGTGATTGTAAGAAAAGGATTGCGGATGATCTTGGAACAGGAAGCAGACTTCACGATTATCGGTGAAGCGGGTACAGGGGTGGAAGCACTCCAAGTGATGGAGCAGGCTCAAGCTGATTTGATATTACTTGATATTCGCATGCCTGATATGAGCGGGATTGAAGCAACCAAATTGCTCAAGCAGCGCTGGCCACAAGTGAAAATTCTCATTTTGACTACCTTTAACGATGAAGAGGCAGCGGTGGAAACTTTAAAGGATGGTGCAAATGGTTTTTTATTAAAAACGTCTGAGCCAGACAAGCTGATTCAAGCCGTAAAAAGCTGTCTAACTGGGGGACTTGTTCTGCATGAAGAAGTGGCGGCGAAAATGATGCCCCATTTGCTGAAGAGGAAAAGCCCCGCTCCATCACCTGTAATTCCGCTCACAGCAAGGGAATTCGATATCGCCAGACTTGTAGGAGAAGGCAAGACAAATAAGGAGATCGCCGATCAACTTTATCTATCTGTTGGAACCGTTAAAAATCACATCTCGCAAATCTTACAGCAGTTAGAGCTGCGAGACCGGACGCAATTAGCCATCTATGCTGTGAAAAATGATCTAGTTTAAAATCGTCTCCAAAGGGAGGCGATTTTTTGTAGGAGAAACGCATTTAATCCCGCATGGCACGCCAATACTCTCGTATAGCAGTTTATTCTCGTAAGGCAGTGAAATACTCCCGTATAGCGGTGATTTAATCCCGTATGGCAATCCAATGATCTCGTATAGCCTGCAAATACTCACCCATGGAAAAAGTTCTCCGTTTTATGACGCAGGTCACTAACATTTTATGACTACAGCCAGTCGCGAAATGACAAATGATTCCCGTAAAATAAAGTGAAGCTTCAATTAGTGGGGATTTTCTTTTATCCCCAGTGCTTTCAGAGGATCAAAGGCTACAATCGCGTGGCGGGTTCAAAGCACGATTTCGCCTGCACTAGTACGTCGCTACGCTTTTGTAACCAACATCCTGTTAGCTGAACCAATCGGGCTTTTACGGGCAGTGTATCTCCACATACGCTTTTCCGTAATACTTGAGGTGGATTACTGCCCGTTCATGCGGGATAAAAGACAAGAGGGAAGGTGAATTGATCATGCTTGAAGTTGTAAACTTAACAAAGCATTTTAAACAATATAAAGCCGTTCAGGATCTAAATTTGCATTTGAAACGTGGAGAAATTGTTGGTTTACTTGGTCCGAATGGGGCAGGAAAATCAACAGCGATTGGGATGATCTCGACACTTATTCCACCGACAAAGGGTGAAGTGTATGTACAGCAAAAAAATGTGCTAAAGCATCCAGGGGAGCTTCGTGCAAAATTAGGGGTAGTGCCGCAGGAAATTGCCTTGTATGATGATTTAACCGCAAAGGAGAATCTGAATTTCTTTGGGCGCATCCAGAAGATGAAACGAGCACCGTTACAAGCAAAAGTCGATGAGGTTCTTCAACAAATTGGACTACAGGATCAAGGAAAAAAGCTTGTGAAGCATTTTTCTGGAGGGATGAAACGGCGGTTGAATATTGGAGCGGCCCTTTTACATGAACCCGAAATCCTGATTATGGATGAACCGACAGTCGGCATTGATCCACAATCACGTCATTACATTTTAGAAACGGTCAAACAGTTGAATCGAGAAAAGCAAATGACAATTCTGTATACCAGTCACTATATGGAAGAGGTGGAATTTCTCTGTGATCGAATCTATATTATGGACAGAGGAATGGTGATTGCTTCAGGTACGAAGGAAGAGATCAAAAATATTCTCTCTGCTGAACAGACGATTCAAATTAAATTAGAACGGAAAAATGACACCTTTTTGCAGTTATTACAGTCCCAGCCAGTGATTTCAAGTATTGATGTGCAAAACCAACAAATCACTTTTGTGGTAGCAAAAGGAGTTACTTTAATTTCTGAACTTTTTAAATGGGCTGAAGATACAAAAGCCACTATTATAGGTGTGGAAATCCAAACACCGACATTGGAAGACGTATTTCTTCATCTGACGGGAAGGGCGTTGAGAAATTGAGTATTCTCCTGTCTTTTATAAAAAAAGAATTGTTACTATTTTTACGGAATCCACCGGATTTATTAGTGTTATTGTTGATGCCGCTAATTTTAATTACGATCCTTGGCTTTTCTCTCGGCTCTATTCTCGATGGGGATACGGAAGCCTTAAACGGAAGCGTCGCACTGGTTTCCCACACGAAGGAAAAGGAAGAGTTCGCTCAATTTAAAGAAGAATTAGCGCATTCTTCTATCCCAGAAGAAGCGCAAAAACAAATCGAGGCCGAAGCTGAAGGTGTTTTACCAATCTCGAGGTTAAAAGAGGTATTTGGGGAATTAGATTCGATCCTCACATTAACGGAACTGTCCCCTGCTGAGCTAGATAAGGAGAAAAAGAAGGGAAAGTATGCAGCGATTATTGAAGTGCCGGCAGGTTTTAGTGAAGATATGCTAGCATCGCTTTTTATCGGGGATCAAGAGCCACCTGCTCTCACAATTTATTTAAATGAGGGGAAAGAGGAATTGGCTGCTATAGTGGAGGATATACTCGGAAGCTTTCAAGAGCATTATTCAGTACGGGCTTCGTTGGGAAAAGAAGGATTTCCTGTGGAAGAAAGCGATTTGGCCATTGCGCCATTTGGAAAAAATGAAGCGCTTGATGAGACAAAGCCGATTGATGCCTTTGGGTATTATACAATCGGGATGGGTGTGATGTTCGTCCTATTTATTGCCTCTAGTATAAGTTCGCGGAGTTTTTTGGAAAAGAAATGGAATGTATGGGATCGAATGCTAATTGCAAATGTATCAAATGGGGTCTATCTTTTGAGTGTCTTTCTATCTACAGTAATCGTGGCTGGCATGCAAATGGCTATTTTATATGGGGGAGCGGCCCTGTTTTATGGTGTTTATTGGACTAATATCGGAGCATTTTTACTGATTACGTTTGCGTATGCTTGCACCATCGGGGGGATATCTGTTTTACTAATGGCGGTTAATTATCGGCTAAATTCAGAAACAGCATCGAAATTGTTTATGACAGCCTTTGTCGCTGTTTTATCCTTTCTCGGTGGTAGTTTTACACCTGTAAGCAATATGTCTAAAACAATGGCACAAGTCGGTCAACTCACTCCTAATGGAGCGGCGATGGAAGCATACAAGGGAGCGATGCAAGGTGTAGCGATGGATGAGATCTTTCCATCCCTTATCGTTCTAATTGTTATTACCTTCCTTCTTATCTTTAGTGCGTGGCTGTTGTTTCCACGAAAGGGGAGAGTACTATGATCGGAATTATTCAAACTAGACTTCGTCTTTTTATAAGAAAACCATGGGTGTTTATCCTGATGACCATGGTATGTGTCCTTTTCTCTTTCTTCATTGGTAAGTCTAGCTATCATAAAGTTACGGTTCCTGTATATTCTGAACTCCCTGAAAAAGAGCTATCTATGTTAATCGATTCATTAAATCAATCAGAATTATTTATATTCGAACCAACAAATGAAAAGAGTGTAAAAGCGGCGATCCGCAATGGAGAAACAGAGGCAGGCTTACATTTACAAGAGCAGGATTTTACCTTGATGACGGGGGCCTTTGCAGAGAATGGAATGCTATTGCAACGTTATATCCAAGAAGTGTATACAAATAAACTGCAAAAGGAATCAGTTATGGCTACGTACTCATCAAAGGATAAACGGGATAAAGTTGACTCAATATGGGAAAAGGCATTGGAACAGCCTATTTTTCATATTGAAAAAGAAAACTTTCGCAATGCTGAAAGTAAAATAATGGATAATCAATTACAAAGTTTATTTGGTTTTTCCTTATTCTTCGTGATCTATACAATCGCCTTTAATGTGATTCATATATTAGAAGAAAAACAGGCAAGAATTTGGGAGAGAATGACGCTATCATCTGTGAAAAAGTGGGAAATGTATGGCGGTAATCTGCTTTATAGCTTTGTGATGGGCTATCTTCAAGTTGTGTTGATCTTTAGCGCTTTTCGGTATGGCGCTGGAGTCGACTTTCATGGCGGTTTTGGCAAAACATTGTTGATCTTGATTCCATATGTTCTAACGATCGTGGCGATGTGTATGTTGGTCGCAGCTTTGTCGAAAAGATTGGATCAATTTCATGGACTTATGTCACTCCTTGCTGTCAGCTTGGCGATGCTTGGTGGAGCATATTGGCCCATCGAAATTGTGTCCACTCCTGTGATCCTCATACTCGGAAAAATATCTCCACTGCTTTATGGCATGGAAGCCTTAAAAGGTGTCACCCTATATGGCTATGGATTTATGGAAGTATTACGGCCAGTCAGTATTCTAGTGTTAATGGCTGTAATCATGATGGGGATTGGGATTAATGTGATGGAGAGAAGAAGGATTTAACAGTTTGGGTGCGAGGGCATCCAAACTGTTTTTTCAGTTGTCTATTATATTACCATTTTATGTGAAATAGAATCACTAAACAAAAGTATAGGTTTCTGCTTTTCAAGCTATACAGTTTTATGGGATAATAGAATAGGTTAATACTTTTTAGGTAGTCTGGCACATAAGGATACCATTGTCCTTGTGGCGCAGACTTTTTAACATCTTTACATCCATAATGGAAAGGTTTTCCCGTTTAGGGTGCATTAATTTGCGGATGGATACCTTACCTTGAATGGGGTTTCACTTATTAAAAATTTGAAAGGGATGATGTATATTTGGATGCACTTGTTTCTAAAATAAAGGAAGTATTGTATGCTGTACTCCCCATTACGGTCATTGTTTTGATCTTACATTTTACTCTAACCCCTCTAGACTTTTCCGCTATTATCCGCTTTATTATTGGAGCTGTTTTGATTATCATAGGGTTATCGATCTTCTTAATTGGCGTCGATACTGGAATTACGCCAATTGGGCAGAAGATGGGGGCATCAATTGCAAAGTCAAATAAAATTTGGATTGTATTAATAGCGGGTCTTTTGCTTGGCTTCTTTATCTCCATTGCAGAACCTGATCTTCATATTCTGGCGGGACAAGTGGATTCCGTGACATCTGGTCTGATATCGAAAACTAGTCTGGTTGTAGTCGTTTCGCTGGGAATTGGTTTACTGATTGCAACAGGACTTTTTAGAATTGTTTTTAATATTCCACTTTATAAACTATTGCTTGTTTTATATGGAATCATCTTTGTTCTTGCTTTGTTTACATCCCCAGAGTTTTTAGCTATTTCTTTTGATGCTTCAGGGGCAACGACGGGGGCACTGACTGTTCCATTTATACTTGCCCTTGCTTTAGGGGTTTCATTGTTGAAAAAGGACAGTAAAGCCTCTGAGAAAGACAGCTTTGGTTTAGTGGCCGTTGCTTCTACAGGAGCCATTATCTTCGTTATGATCATGAATATCATTTCGAAAACAGATAAAATGACGGGGAGTCTTGATGAGGTAGAAAACGCCTCAAAGACCATTATCGGCCCTTTTATACATGAACTCCCGATTATATCGCAAGAAATTGTTGTGGCCCTGCTGCCGATCATAGTACTTTTCCTTATTTTTCAGATCGTTTCTTTTAAAATGTCTAGGAGAGCGGTTAGGAAAATTATGATGGGATTATTATTCACCTTTATAGGTCTCGTATTATTCTTAGTCGGTGTGAATGCGGGATTTATGGAAGTGGGCAGTGCAATCGGACATAGTATAGCTTCCTTAGATAATAAAGCATATGTTATGATTGTAGCGTTTGTTTTAGGACTAGTGACGATCTTAGCTGAACCGGCCGTTCATGTTCTCACCCACCAAATAGAGGATGTGACAAGTGGGTATGTAAAGAAAAGTGTGGTATTGGTTACACTATCGCTAGGTGTGGGCATGGCTGTTTTTTTATCGATCTTAAGGGTACTTATACAGGATCTTCAATTATGGCATTACCTGTTGCCCGGCTATATCATTGCCATCGGGATGACTTTTATTGTTCCAAAACTGTTTGTCGGGATTGCCTTTGATTCAGGTGGGGTGGCTTCAGGACCGATGACCGCGACTTTTATCTTAGCATTTGTGCAAGGAGCTGCTGAGGCTGTTGAGGGAGCAAATGTCTTAATAGATGGCTTTGGCATGATTGCGATGGTGGCGATGACACCTTTAATCGCTTTACAAATTTTAGGTCTTGTTTTTAAATTAAAATCTAAAAAAGGAGGATTAGAGGGAAATGTCGATGTCGGGTAATGTAGAACGAGTTTGTGTGATTGTCAATCTTGGATTGGGAAGTAAAGTCGTGCAGGCGGCAAAGAAATGTGGTATTTCTGGGGGAACTGTGTTGTTAGGAAAAGGCACAATCAAAAGCCGTCTTTTGGAATTTTTGGCTTTATCGGATGTCAGAAAAGAGATTGTTTTTATGATTGGCTATAAAGAAACCATTAGGCAAGCTCTAGAACAACTTGATCAAAAATTCAAGTTTCAAAAGCCTAATCACGGCATAGCCTTTACCACTCCTGTTTGCCAAGTCATTGGCGCTAGTAGCTGTAAAAGTGATTATATTAAAGAAGAAAGAGGTGCGGATCCTGTCATGTACCATGCGATTACGGTAATTGTAGAAAAAGGCAATGCGGAGTTTGTAATTGATGCCGCAACCGCAGCTGGATCTAAGGGCGGCACGATCATCAATGCAAGAGGCTCGGGAATTCATGAAACCAGTAAATTATTTTCCATGGACATTGAACCAGAGAAAGAGCTTGTGATTATTTTGTCAGAAACGGAAAATACTGAACCGATTGTCTCCTCAGTAAGAGAAAAACTAAAAATAGATGAACCAGGCAATGGCATTATTTTTATACAAGATGTCCATAAGACCTACGGAATATATAAGTGATGCTGTCTTGAAGTAATGGTTAATAGTATTTTCATCAAAGAAAAAGAGAACTACTAGGGTGCATATCCCCTCGCTCAGAAAATATACTTTGCTTTTCGCGGGCGAGTGGCAAGCCTCCTCAAACAGGGGCTTGCCGAGTCCCTTCCCGCAGGAGCGTATGTATACTTGCTCGTCTGTGGATTAGCTTTTATTCATTTTTTGTCAATAATATACTGAATATTAAGTGATTAGGATGGAGGAATCTGTATCATACGGAAAGAAGGGATTGACAGTGAAGCAGTTTGAATACAAAGTGGAAGTGATTCAGATTCAGCTAAAAGCATTTACCGACTTTGAAGCGGTCATGACCGAAAAGCTAAATGCTTTAGGAAAAGAAGGCTGGGAATTATCGGGAGTGAATGGAACTATTTTCTATTTTAAACGGGAAATTCTAAAGCAGTCGTGAATAGGCTTTAATTGAGCAAAGGAAATGACAATATGTCCACAATAAAATGAAGGAAGATGAGAACGATGAGGCACAAAAAATTTTTTATCCTTAGTATGATCATTTCAGTTGGCATTGTTCTATTTTTTCCTACCTATGGAAAATCCTATGGTTTTCCGTTTACTTGGATCACGTACCACGGACCTAATGAAATCGCAAATCATTTCCTGCTCTTTTCTCCCATGTATTTCTCTACGACAGAGTTCCATCCATTTGCGTGGCTTCTAGATGTATTTATTATCTATTTTTTCATCATAGGTGTTTATAA
The DNA here is from genome assembly GCF_017355205.1 of Bacillus sp. SD088. Taxonomy (GTDB): domain Bacteria; phylum Bacillota; class Bacilli; order Bacillales; family Bacillaceae_C; genus Lederbergia. Next base: position 46,689 of record NZ_JADIJK010000032.1, on the reverse strand, counting down.
ATTATTGCGAAAGTTTGATAGGGAAACTTTATAATGAGCTTTTCTCAACTTTATTTATCCAGCATTAACGGGCAGTAATACCCCCCACCTCAAGGCCATAGGCGGGGCTACACTGCCCATAAAAGCCCGATTGGTTCAACTAACAATCAGTGAGGGATGAAAGAAAACCCCCACTGATTGAAGTTTCACTTTATTCATCCGTTTCCCTAGCTTCTTCCTCCCCACTTAATTTGTCTAAGATTTCTATCAAAACTTCATTTTGATCAATGATTGTTTTGTTTTGATTATATTGTAGTTTTAGAATATTTATAATTGTCAATAGCCCGATGATGATAATGATCGTTAATAAGAGCATCACGGATCTCCCCTTATATTTAGAGTGTATACATTGAGTGTAGCACGGGGATTTCTTTTAAGGAAGCGTACTCCTCGTTACGGTGCCTATAATTTATAACAAAAAGTCTGTATACTTAGGATAAAAGAATAAGAGGAGGAAGCGTTATGTCATTTACCTTTAAGAAAATTGACCATGTTCAATTGGCTGCACCAAAGGAATCGGAAGAGTTAGCCAGACAATTTTATTCTGATATTCTAGGCTTTAAGGAAATCGAAAAGCCCGAGACACTTCGAAAACGTGGGGGAGCTTGGTTTTCGATTGGTGAGATCCAACTCCATATCGGCACAGAGGACCCATTTGTTCCAGCAAAAAAAGCGCATCCTGCGATTGAAGTGGAAAATTTGGAAGCACTAAAGCAATACTTATTGCGCCGTGAGGTTGAATATATTGTTGATGATAATCTTCCTGGAGCGAATAGAATTTACCTATATGACCCATTTGGAAACAGAATTGAATTACTGGAATGGGAATCATAAATTAGCATAGTTTGGAAGTTTTAAAGAATCGGGCGATCATCATCCTATAAAAATCCAAAAGACCCAATCTTTTGGATTTTGTAGGACAAATATCGGCCAGTTCCTGCATTAGCGAGTAAGTGCAAACCGGAAGGCACGGCTGATTGTGGTTGGAACGACAGAGGCATGATTTTCTTCGGGGGCGATGTAGAGGCTGCAATTAAAATCCCCTTCTAATTGACTAAACAATTGCTTGGCATCGTTGACCATAAATGCTTCATGTTCTCCAACAGCAATGAAAAGTTTAACATCACTCTGTTTATTTGTTTTCTGCAAAAACTCGTCTGCATAATGGTAAAGCTCATGATCATTCCACCAGATAGAGGGACTAATGGCGAGATAGGTTTGAAAGGCTTTAGGCTGTGTGAATAGGGCCCATAATGTAAACAAACCGCTAAGGGAATGGCCGAACAAAGCCTGTTTCTGCTGATCAACAGAACAATGTTTTTCATTTTCAGGTTTTAACTCAAACTGAATAAATTTCATCAATCTTTCTGCTCCACCATGCTCTTTTTTGCCAAAACGCTTCAAACGTTCAGGGTAAATATATGTATCTGCAGGAGCTGTGAACTCATAGAAACGCCGTTTTGAGACTGCTTCATCATCACCGGGATGGCCGATGCCGACGACAATAGCTGAGTCAATAAAGGTTTTGGCGGCTCTTTTCGGTTGTAAGCGGATCACATCTCGCGCAAATGAGAAATAAGCATTTCCATCTAGCACATAGATAATCGGATAGCCTGCTTGTGGGGATGGGGGAAGGGATAGCAACTTTTATATCATAAGGAAGATTCATAAATTCAGAATGGATTTCCCATTCATATGTATTTTCTAATGTAATCTTTTTCATTGTGGGTTGTGAACCATCACATGCGAGATTACAATCCTCTGAAACGGTTTTCCACATTATACCAACAGGTCCAACAAAGTTTGCACAAGCCTGCTCCATATCTATCTTCCACCTCTGTTTTTAATGTTTCCTATTTCTTTTCTAGAATGACAAATTGTCATAGAGTTAAAGGTTATATAAGCACCTTATAATAATGAGCTTAATCATGCTGTGATAAGGGTCACACCTAAGTTGAAAAAAGTGCTCGCAGTACCAAACTTAAAATATGCCTTCTTTTGCATGAAATACTAGATTATAATAGAAGAAAGTAGAGATTAGGGGTGGGAGGAGAGTTGTATGAAAATTGTCATTGCGCCAGATTCTTTTAAAGGAAGTGTAAGTGCGAAAGAAGCAGCCATCGCCATTGAGAGAGGGGTTAAGAAGGCTTTTTCTAATGCTGAAACGGTATTGGTTCCAGTTGCGGATGGTGGAGAAGGCACGATGGAGAATCTTGTGGCGGCAACCAATGGTCAAGAAGTCAATGTGACGGTTACAGGGCCACTGGGCGAGCCAGTAGAGGCAAAGTTCGGAGTACTTGGAGACCAGCAAACATGTGTGATTGAAATGGCTAGTGCCTCTGGTTTACATACGATAGAAACTTCTAAGCGAAACCCTTTGAAAGCGACTACATATGGGACAGGAGAGTTAATTAAAAAGGCATTGGATATGGGCTATCGCCGTTTTGTTTTAGCTCTTGGAGGGTCTGCAACCAATGACGGCGGTGCAGGAATGCTGCAAGCGCTTGGATTACAGCTATTAGATGAAAATGGAAATGAGATTGGTTTCGGTGGAGGAGAACTTTGTAAAATTACTAGAGTTAAAACCGCTGAGTTAGATAAAAGAATCAAAGAAAGTCAGTTTATAATTGCCTCTGATGTTGATAATCCATTTATTGGTGAAAATGGGGCTAGTCATGTATTTGGACCACAAAAGGGGGCCACACCAGAAATGGTGGAGACCCTTGATTGCAGCCTTTCACATTGGGCGGACCTAATTGAGCAAACGACAAGTATTCGTGTTCATGATCGTCCAGGTGCTGGGGCAGCTGGTGGAATTGGCGGTGCTTTCCAGGCATTTTTTCCGGCAAAAATGAGAAGAGGGATTGATATTGTGCTAGATTTTACCAATCTAGCGGAAAAACTTGTTGGTGCTGATCTTGTGATTAGTGGGGAAGGTCAAGTGGATTTTCAAACAGCCTTTGGAAAGACCCCAATGGGAGTAGCAGAAATGGCGCAAGAACAGCAAATTCCTACGATCATTGTCGCAGGTTCAGTCGGGGAGAAAATTGAAAACCTTTATCCATACGGTGTAATTGGCCTTTATAGCATGGTCAATGGTCCCATGAAGCTTGAAGAAGCAATGGAAAATGCGGAAAGTTTATTAGAAAAGCTTGCGGAACAAATATGTCGTACATATTTTTATCATAGACAGTGAAGGAGAGAAAATAGATGAAAACTCTTTATATCGATTGTTTTTCAGGGATTAGTGGAGATATGATGGTAGGCGCTCTTATTGATGCAGGTGCCTCCTTTGAAAATATTCAACAAGAATTACAGAAATTAAATGTCCAAGGCTACCAATTAAATAAAAGAAAAGTGATGAAAGAAGGCATTAGTTCAACAAAATTTGATGTACTTTTAGAAGAGGATGAACACGTGCATGAACATGCTGGTTATTCCCATGAACATAGCCATCATCACGCTCATGATCAAGGGCATCACCACCACCATGGGACGCATAGTCATGGCCATGGGCACGATCACGATCATCACCATCGCAGCTATGCAGATATTCTCCAGCTAATTGAGGAATCTGAATTGGCACCGGGTGTTAAGGAACGCAGTAAGCAGATTTTTGCCCCGATTGCTAAGTCAGAAGCGAAAATCCATCATATGCCGGTTGAAAGCGTGCATTTTCACGAAGTAGGCGCTATCGATTCGATTGTCGATATTGTTGCCACTGCGATCGCTTTGGAAGAATTAGAGATTGCTGAGGTGATCTCTGCACCTGTTCCACTTGGTTCTGGAAGTATTCGTTGTGCCCATGGCATTTATCCTGTTCCAGCTCCGGCAACGATGGAGATGATGAAAAACATTCCGATTGCACCAACGGAATTATCCTATGAATTAACCACACCCACTGGGGCAGCAATCGTAGTGAGCCAAGCTAATACCTTTGGGTCATTGCCTGCGATGAAGGTAGGAGCGATTGGTTACGGGGCGGGAACACGAGATATCCCAAGCCGCCCCAATGTCCTAAGGGTGATGATTGGGGAAGAGGTAAAAAAAAAGCCTCTAGCGTGAATCGGCATGAGGTGATCTCTATTTTGGAATGTCAAATGGATGATATGACGGGAGAGGCACTTGGATTTACAATGGAAAGGCTGCTAGAAGCTGGGGCTCTAGATGTCTATCATACCCCTATCTTTATGAAAAAAAACCGCCCAGGAGTATTGCTTACGACGCTGGCACCCGAAGCACTTGAACTCGCCTTAACTAATATTTTGCTAGAGGAAACGACCACTCTTGGAGTGCGCACACATCCATCTACACGCACTATTTTAGAAAGAAATATTGCCTCAGTGGATACAGAATATGGCACGATCCGCATCAAACAAGCGATAAAAGACGGAAATATTATCCGTGCCATGCCAGAATATGAAGATGTGAAGCGGGCAGCCCTTGAGCACAAGCTTTCTTTTCAGAAGGTGTATAAAGCAGCTTTAACCATCAAAAATGATTGAAATACCTCGAATATGGAACAGAAATATATTCACTCAGGAAAGGAGAAAGGGCATGCATATTGTCATCGCAGGGGGTAGCGGTTTTATTGGACAAGTGTTGCAAAAACAACTGCTAGGCAGAGGACATCGCTTGACAATTTTAACGAGGGATCCTTCGAAATTTCAGTCAACCAAACAAATCCAATATGTCGAATGGCTTATCCCTAACAGCCAACCGGAAACACAATTAGAAAAGGTCGATGCCTTTGTGAACTTGGCTGGGGAATCGATTAACGGAATCCGATGGACGAAAGCAAAGAAGCAACGAATCCTTCAAAGCCGCATCACGGCGACCAAGGAAGTTTTACGGATCATTGAAAACCTAGAACTAAAGCCAAGCGTACTTGTGAACGCCTCTGCCATTGGCTATTATGGCATGTCCGAAACCGCAACCTTCACAGAGGAAGTAAACTCGAATGCGAGTGACTTTCTGGCAACAGTTGTCCAAACATGGGAAGAGTTAGCTTCTACAGCAGAAAAATGGGGTGTGCGCACCGTATACACCCGCTTTGGCATCGTCCTTGGAAAAACAGGTGGAGCTTTTCCACTTATGGCTTTACCATACAAGCTGGGAGTCGGAGGGAGGATAGGGGCAGGAACACAATGGGTATCATGGATTCACGTAGCAGATGTAGCGGGAATGATTGTACTAGCGATTGAACAGTCCCATATTCACGGACCTCTGAATGTGACAGCACCTGAACCGAAAAGAATGGATGATTTCGGTAAAATGATTGCACATGTCCTTCATCGCCCTCATTGGTTTCCCGTACCCAGCGTTGCGATGAAAGCATTATTAGGGGAAATGAGTGAAATGTTACTTAGTGGACAAAGAGCGATCCCGGAGAAAGCTTTAAATGCCTCTTATAATTTTCAATACCCAGAACTGGAGGCGGCATTAAGAGAGATTCTCACTTCTAAGGAGTAGTGTTGATTTGAAAACAAGATTGATATAATCGAGTCTTTGAATGGCAAATAGATTAGGGGTGTTATTAGATGAAAGAACAGTCAAAGCATTTAGTTGCAGTTTCAGCACTTGTAAAGAACGAGAATGGACAATGTTTAATGGTTCGTACACATTGGAGATCTGACACTTGGGAAATGCCTGGAGGATTTGTTGATGCAGGCGAACCATTAGATATAGCGATTTGCCGAGAATTTTTGGAAGAAACGGGAATTGTTATTCGCCCTTTAGGAATAACTGGCGTTTACTACAATGAACGTATTCACGTTCTGTCTATGGTTTTTAATGCGGAATATGTTAGTGGTGAAATAAGAATTCAACCTGAGGAAATTCTGGAGGCTAAATATCTAGATTTGGATCATGCTAATATTGATGAATATGTTAAACGACCTAATATAAAATCACGCACACTTGATGCACTAAATGTAGTAAACTCTGTTCCATACGAGACGTGGAATTTGAATCCTCCTAATTACAAGCTGTTGTCAAGGTTAGACGAAGGAAATAAGAATGCTAGAAATATTTTTTTACTTACCGGAAAGCCGAGGATGGGCAAGACAACGATGATAAAAAAACTAATTAATGAAATTGGGATAGATATTTGCGGTGGATTCTATACAGAAGAGATTACCAATTCATATGATCGAATAGGTTTCCAATGTGTCTCCATTAATGGAGGGAGTGTAGAAATAGCAAATGTGGAAAGTCCAAGCAAGACTCGAATTGGAAGATACGGAATGGATATAGAGGCATTCGAAAGTTTTGCTATTAAAGTACTGCAAGACGCCTTGTCTTCAAAGAAAATAATTGTAATCGATGAAATTGGATTTATGCAATTGCTGTCCACCTCTTTTCAAAAAATGATATTAGACATTGTTTCCAATAATCATATTGTCCTCGGAACAGTCCCTTTAGATAGTCATGCTGAAATAGACAAAATTAAATATCTAAAGAAAGCAAAGATAATAAATTTAAATGAAACCAATCGTGATAACATATCAGAATTTTTGGTAAAGGATATCTTGAAAGCTATAGATTTATAGGGAATTTTATGAAAGGTGCAGACATCCTATATTACCTTAAATTTAGGAAGCCTTATATCATGGAACAACACAGAAAGAAAATGATCAGACTTTTTTGTGGAGGTTCTTCAAATTTGAAGAACCTCAAAAATTTAGAATTGTAAGTATGGGATCAATAGCCAGTAGAAGCACGATTCATGGTTTTTATGGTTGAAAATAGAGTCCCTATCAATATGAAACTAGGCTTACGGTTTTAATACAACTTTTATACAGTCATCTTCACGATTATTAAAAAGTTGATAACCATGACTTGCTTCCTCAAGGGATAATTTGTGTGTAATAATTTCTCTTGGGTCAAATTCTTTATTCATTATTTTTTCAAATAATTGGGGCATAAAATGTCTGGCTGGCGCCTGTCCCATTTTTAGATTAATATTTCTCACCCAAAATGCGCCTAATGGAAACAGATTATAGTTGCCCCCGTAAACACCTGTTAGTTGGACTGTTCCATATTTACGAACAGCTTTTGTAGCAATTTGAATTGGGCCAAGGGTTCCACCTTGCAACTTTAATTTTTGTTCAAGAAACTCTAAAGGTGATTTTTTCCCGTCCATCCCTACACAATCAATGACTATATCTGCTCCGCCATGAGTGATTTCTTTCAAATGCTCACCCATATCTGGATGATTTGTAAATTCAAAAACTTCAACATTGTTCATCCTCTTTGCATGCATCATCCGATAATCTAGATAATCAACAGCTATCACTCGCTCGGCACCTTTCATCCATGCGAATTTTTGCGCCATTAACCCAATAGGCCCACAACCAAGTACGATCACAGTGTCTCCTGGTTTTACTCCTGCATTGACTACACTCCAGTATGCAGTAGGGAGAACATCGGATAAAAATAGCAATGATTCATCTTCTAATTCACATGATTCGGGAACCACAAAGGGAGTAAAATTTCCAAAAGGGACTTTTAAATATTCTGCCTGACCACCTGGGTGGTTTCCGAACTTCTCAGAATAACCAAAGTATCCTCCTGAATCGTAATGAGGATTTGCGTTATCACATTGGCTTTCCATCTTGTGCTCGCAATAAACGCATTGGCCGCATGCAACGGTAAAAGGAATAACTACACGATCCCCCTTTTTTACCTTCGTGACTTCAGGTCCTGTTTCTTCAACAATCCCCATCGGTTCATGGCCAATAATGTATCCGGGAGGTAATGGGAAATTTCCTTGATATAAATGTAAATCAGACCCACATATAGCAGTAGAAGTAATCTTGACAATCACATCATCTTTTTTCTCTAATTTTGCGTCCTCTACTTCGTTCACCTGTATATGCTTTGGTCCTTGATAAGTCACGGCTTTCATAATGATAGATCCTCCTATTTTTTCAATATTCACTGCCTATTATGTTCCACTAAGAAAGTGAATAATATACTTAGCCATCTTTAAGAAGTGGTGTAAAGGGCTTACGAATTACCGTAAATGACAGCTGAAAGAGGGAAAAGATGAAACCTCAATGGGAATGTTTTCGTATTCCATAAGAATGAGAAAGTATATTAGCCATTGGTTGTCTAATGGTTATGATTTCTTTTTTATCCGGCTATATAGAAAGAAGTGAATAATGATTACTAAATTAGGAGGGGATGATAATTCAGTTTTTATATCATTATTATGATGACTCAACCGGTCCTTTCCGCAATTTATCAGATCTTGAATTGGCAGAGGCTGAACAAGTTTTGAATGATATTAGAGAGAGTAAACGGGGATTTGCTAGCAAACGTTCTTTTGATTATCTTAAAATTCGTCATAGGCTAGAATTAAGAGCAAGAGACTTATTTATTTCCAAGGGTGGAAAGCCGCTTCGAACTCATCCGCATTATATGACCTTGGGGGAGTGTCCGTGGTTGTTAGACTGGTATCCAACAGGCCAAGAGCTACTAATTCCAATAGCAGAGTTTGATTCGTCAGTGATTAGCTTTACCTATGGCGATTTATTTCCGACTATGAGGTACCAAGATGGAAAATCCTATCGGGGGCAAGTTTATACGCTTGAAGAAATTTATCCCGCATTAACGGGCAGTAATACCCCTACCTCAAGGCTTTAGAGAATACGGAGAAGCATAGGTGGGGGATACACTGCCCGTAAAAGCCCGATCGGTTCGGGCCGACAGGAAGTTGGTCACAAAGGCGTTGCGACAGGACGTCGCGAATTTAGCCCTTGATCTTCTGAAATCAGTGGGGGATGAAAGAAAACCCCCACTGATTGAAGGTTCACTTTATGAAGTCATCGATCAATATGGCTTGCCGCAAGAATGGAATCCGGAAGGGAATAAAGGACCAGAGCGGTATATTGAAGTGCAAATTTGGGATGACCAACCGATAAGAAAGTATAGATGATTGTGACAATTATAGTGCATAACGAACTGACCTTATGACTGGAAACAAATAATTATGGGAGGCCTTTTTAATGAAAATGGATGAAAAATTATTTCACTATTATCTTGAACTTAAAAGTCCTGAAGCTGGTGAATGGAACACCTCTCCATACAGAAGTGAGTACAAGAGATTTTATAAGAAAATCATTTACGGCTACGGAAGGAATGCGAGTTTGTAATGTCGGAATTGGTACCGGTGACTGGGATGACTTTCTGGGATATTGGCTAAAAGATAAAGGACAGTTGACTAGCATTGATTTAGACGAAGAAATATGTGGAATATTTCAATATAGGCAGGAAAGAGAAAGGCACCCCAATCCATCTCAGGTTATATGCAAGAGCATTTTTGATCCCAATTTACCTAAGGAAAGATATGATCTTGTCACAATGATTGGTTCGGCTATAAATGAAATAGGAGATTTCCAAAAAAGTCTTGATGCTTGCTTCGATTTACTAAAAAGCGGAGGCTATCTTATGTTTATGGCGCATTTAAGATATTCGCCTGGTGAAATGGTTGAGGAATACATTCAAAATACGGATTACCTTTTAGAAAAGCAGAAAATATATAAGGAATTTCCTGAGTACCCTTTTTATATTTGCAAAATTAAGAAATTTGCATTTGAGAATTCAAAGAAATAATAGCTCACAAGTGATATTTTAAAAAATTCTCTGGTAATCTTTGGATTTAATAGTAAAATGGACAATGGTCTCATAAACATTAATAACTAACATTGTGAAGCAACGAAAGAGGTGAGAAGCTTATGCAAAAAAATATGACATTAAAAGATTGGATTATTACGATGATCTTGCTCGCACTTCCAATTGTGAATATTGTCATGTTAATTATATGGGCGGTAGATAGAGATGAGCCCCGCAATTTATTTGCTAAAGCTTATTTAATTGTAATGGCGGGAACCGTTGCAGTTGTGTTTATATTTTATATCATCATCCTTATTATTATTTTTGCTTTTTCGGCCGCTTTTGCTTATTAATAAGTCGTCGATCTGGCTTTCGTTCAGCAATCTGCTATAATAAAATATGAAAATAATAATATATGGAATGTGGGGGGACCGGTTATGCCGGTTGAGAGTGCATCCTTGAGATGCTGACCCTTAGAACCTGCCCTGGTTAAGACCAGCGAAGGGAACATGAATTCATTCAATTGATGAATGTTCTTTCAAGATGCCCAGGTTCAAACGAACCTGGGCATCTTTTTCATTGCTTATAAAATCTTAGCTTGTGGAAAAGGGCAACCTGTTTATGTGGCGGTTGATCTCGATGGACTGAACAAGGCGCTTGTGCTTTTCTTAAAAGATAAGAAAGTATAAAATTTTGGCTAGTGTTTTGATCTAGCTCCAGCGCCCAGCCCCTCGAGGTCAAATAACCTGAGCCAATAAAAGTCAAAACCGGACTTTTCTTGTCTCAGAACATTTGCTTGTCGGGGCTGAGCAAGGCGCTTGCGCTTTTCTTATGTTTATGGGTTCATTTTCCGGAAAAACATGGAGGGAGAAAGAGATGAAAAAGTGGTTCGGTATTAGTTTAGCAGCTTTTCTTCTGCTTGCAGGATGTAGTGGGACAACAGAAGAGAAAAGTGAGGCAGGCTTGAAGAAAGTATCGATTGTTCTTGATTGGACACCGAATACCAATCATACGGGTTTATATGTTGCGCGTGATCAAGGCTATTTTGAGGATGAGGGATTGGATGTTGAGATTATGCTTCCAGGTGAGGCGGGAGCTGATCAGTTAGTTGCATCTGGTAAATCTGAATTTGGAATCGGTGCGCAAGAAAGCTTAACAGAAGCAAGGGCTCAAGATATTCCAATTGTATCAATAGGGGCAGTCATTCAACATAATACGTCAGGCCTCGCTTCACCAGTCGAGAAAAGAATTGAAAAGCCGCGTGATTTTGAAGGAAAAACATACGGCGGATGGGGAGCTCCGGTCGAACAAGCTGTTTTGACTTCCTTGATGGAAGCAGACGAAGGGGATTTTGCTAAAGTTGATGTGATTAATATGGGCGATACCGATTTTTTTACAGCAGTGCAAAGAGATATCGATTTTGCGTGGATCTATTATGCCTGGACTGGTGTAGAAGCCGAGCTGCGCGGGGATGATATAAATATGATCTATCTCACCGATTATTCGGACAAGCTCGATTATTATACGCCGGTCATTTCAACAAGTGAGAAAATGATTGAGGAAGATCCTGATACAGTAAAAGCCTTTATGAAGGCTGTATCCATGGGCTATCAATTGGCAATCGATGATCCGGAAGCAGCGGCAGAGGTTTTAATCGAGGCGGAACCAGACTTGGATGAAGAACTTGTGCGAAAAAGTCAAGAATGGTTGGCCACCCGTTATCAAGATGATGCCGCGCGCTGGGGAGAGCAAAAACAAGAAGTATGGCAAAACTATATGGATTGGATGCTAGAGAATAAGGTTTTAGAAAAAGAAATTGATGTAGAAAAAGCATTTACAAATGAATTTTTACCTGAATAGGAGGAGGAAGAAAGATGGCAAACGCATTAGTGAGTATTCAAATTATCCCGAAATTAGAGAATGGGGGAGACACCTATCCACTTGTGGATGAAGCAATCAAAGTGATTGCAGAATCGGGGGTCTCATACGAAGTGCATCCATTAGAAACTACGATGGAAGGTGATCTATCGCAGATCATGCAGACCATTGAAAAAATGAATCAAAGAATGGTGGAGTTAGGGAGCATTAGTATCATCTCACAAGTGAAAATCGTCTATAAACCAACAGGGATTACGATGGAGACACTTACGGAGAAGTATAGATAATGGGAGCAATTTGGCGGAAGGGGTGGAGACCAATGGTGCTCCTCCTCTTCCTATTGATTATATGGGAGGGCGCGGTTCGACTTTTAAAAACTCCTAGTTGGTTATTACCTGCCCCCAGTGCAATTTTACAGGAGGCCTTAACAGGTTATGAAGGGTTTCTTCTCCATTTGCAATCGACGGTTGGTTTAGCAGTGACAGGATTTTTACTTGGATGTTCGATTGGCATTCTTGTCGCGGTGGCTCTTCATTTGCTGCCAGGAACCCAAGAGGCAGTTTACCCGCTATTAATCCTTTCGCAAAACATCCCTATTATTGTGTTAGCTCCATTGTTGGTCATTTGGTTTGGATTTGGCTGGCTTCCCAAGTTAATTGTTATCACGCTTGTCTGTTTTTTCCCTGTTACCATCGCTGCTATGGGTGGTTTTCGTAACACTTCTAAGGAAATCAAACAATATATGCTAATGGCAGGGGCGACGCGCTTACAAATTTTTACGAAGTTAGAATGGCCTTATTCTCTCCCAGCCTTATTTTCGGGCTTAAAAATATCGGCTACATATAGTGTGATGGGAGCGGTGATTTCTGAATGGCTTGGTGCCAAAAAGGGAATTGGCGTTTATATGACATTGGCTTCTTCCTCGTTCAGAACAGATCGAGTGTTTGTGGCCATCTTCCTGATCATGATTTTGAGTATGCTATTCTTTCTGGTGATCCAGCTTGCTGAAAAATGGCTGGTTCGTTGGACACGAGAGGAGATGAAATAATGGGCACGCTCATGGTTAAGGGAATCTCCAAAAGCTTTCAAGGACGGAAAGTATTGGAGCACATTCAGTTTCAAGTAGAAGAAGGAGAATTTGTCACGATCCTTGGGCCCTCTGGTAGTGGCAAAAGTACTTTATTTCAGCTGATTGGCGGACTTCTGTTACCAGAAGAAGGCTCGATTATTTTAGATGGGCATGATATGACTGGGAAGCGGGGGGCGATTGGTTATATGCCACAACATTCCGCATTACTTCCATGGAGAACCGTCTTACAGAATGTTCTCCTTGGCCAAGAGTTACAAGGGAAGAAAGATGAGAAAAGGGCAAGAGAGATGATTAAGAAGGCTGGTTTGGCTGATTATGAAGAGGCTCTTCCTGATGCTTTGTCAGGAGGGATGAAGCAAAGAGTGGCTTTCATACGCTCTCTATTAAGTCCGCAATCATTGATCTGTCTAGATGAGCCCTTTTCCGCTTTAGATGACTTTACTCGTGAAGAAATGCATGAGTGGTTATTATCGATCTGGTCTTCTTATCGCAGGACGATCCTTTTTGTTACGCATAACATCGATGAAGCGCTGTTTTTGTCAGATCGTATTCTCGTACTGTCCACGAACCCAGCACACGTGATTCATGAATTTTCGGTACCATTCCCAAGACCGCGTCAGCATGAACTATTATTAACAGAGGAATTTTTAGAAAAGAAGCGTGAATTGACGAGCCTTTTAAAAAGATAAGGTTTGCTATGGCTGGTGGTTACTGAACAAAGGCAAACAAGCAATTATATAGTGGATATGATAATGCTAGAAAAAACGTTCAATTGTCCCCGTACGGACCGTTTCTTGAACGGAATCGCTGTAAATGTGCACGTAGAGGGTTCTATGCCCCATTTTTTGGGTGGAAATCGCTGTAAATGTGCACGTAGAAGGTTCTATGCCCCGTTTCTTGAGGGGAATCGCTGTAAATGTGCACGTAGAGGGTTCTATGCGCCATTTCTTGAGGAGAAATTGCTGTTTATATTCATGTAGAGGATTCTACGCATCGTTTCAAGAGGAAACTCGCTGTTTTTGTGTACATAGAAGGATTCTACGCACATTTTATTGATGAACGAAAGAAGAGAAGTGCAGAGGAGGACAAAATGGAGAGACGAGTGATTGATGCTCATATTCATTTGGATCATTATGAAGAGAATGAAGTCGAGAAGATCATCCAAGATTTGCCGGTTGAAAGCTATCCAGCGCTTATTGCTGTTTCATATCATTTACAATCCTGTAAGCAGAATCTTGTTCTAGCTAAAAGGAATCCTCAGGTGAGGCCCGCTTTCGGTTTCCACCCTGAACAGCCATTGCCAACTACTCAAGAACAGCAGGCATTATTTCAATGGATGGAAGAGCATGTAGCAGACATGGTAGCAGTCGGAGAAATTGGTCTTCCTTATTACACACGTAAGGAAACACCTGAGTTAAAAATTGAGGGATATCTTGAATTAGTAGAGCAATTTCTAGTGTTTGCGAAGAAATGGGAGAAACCTGTTGTTCTTCATGCTGTTTATGAAGATGCAGACCTTGTTTGCGATCTCTTAGAAAAACATCATATAAACAACGCTCATTTTCACTGGTTCAAGGGGGCCGATGCAACTATTGAACGGATGAGGAGGCAGGGTTACTTTATTTCCGTCACGCCTGATGTCGTGTATGAGCCTGAAATTCAAGCGCTAGTGAACAAATATCCATTAGAAAAAATGATGGTCGAAACCGATGGACCTTGGCCTTTCGAAGGTCCGTTCAAGGGCAAGCTGACCCATCCACGCATGATTCATGAGTCTATTAAGGTGATTGCCGACATGAAAAACGAAGAGCTCGAGCATGTTTATCAACAGCTCTATCAAAACACAATAAAATTTTACAGATTAGTTTAAAATGTTTCAACGAACCTCCCATAAGGAAAAGGTAAACTAAACCAAGGGAGGGAAAGAAGATGAAACATCGACCAACTCAAGATAAAATTAATCGGGAAAAGGCGTTGGAGGAACGGAATGAGCGAGATAAGGCATTCTATCAGGACCCGGAAAAACAAGCACAACGTGATCAATTGGTGATGCCGATTGATGATATTTCCGATGACTTGGTTGAAAAACGAGAAAAAAACGAACGAGATAAAAAAGGAACATATGGACAAGATGATGAGTAATTTTTTTGTATAGTACTCAAAAGAAGCTATCCAATCTGATGATTGGTGGCTTTTTTCTATGCGAATCCTTTTACATAGATGGGGGATACTCTTTTTAACTATAGAAATCTCATAGCTTTAATGCTTTAAAACAGACGCTTGCGAATCCTTTATAAAATGTTTATGGTTATAAAGGTTTATCCCGCATTAGCGGGCGGTAATACCCCCACCACAAGGCTTTAGAGAATACGGAGAAGCATAGGTGGGGGATACACTGCCCTAATCTAGCTTCAGCGCCCAGCAAATTTACGATTTCTGCTTGCGTAAGTCAACATCGATTCGCCCTTTGGGCTCATCGTGTTTCCTTTATCTCGTCAGAACCCTTTAAATTTGTACGTCGCTGGACAGGCGCTCCCGCATTTTTGAGTAAAAGCCCGATTGGTTTAGGCCAACAAGATGTTGGTCAGAAAGGCGTAGCGACGTATAGGATGTACTAGTGCAGACGAAGCGACAGGACGTCGCGTTTGAGTCTGCCGACAGGGTGTCGCGATTTTAGCCTCTGATCCTCTGAAATCAGAGGGGGATGAAAGAAAAACCCCACTGATTGAAGGTTCACTTTATCCTGCCTTAAGGGCAGTATTCTACGAGTGCTAAGATCTCGGTAAATCTCGCTAACCGTCAGTGGAGCATGAAGTCAGGCTCGCTTTATTTCCCCTGAATTAAAACCGACATCGGAGTTTATACAAAGAAGGATAGGTGCATGAAAAATGAGTAATTCAACATCAACATTTTCACGAGTTTGGGAATATTTGATGGTTATTTTTGGAGCAACTTTAGTGGGGCTCGCTTATAATATTTTTCTACTTCCTGCGCGGATTGCTGCCGGCGGTGTTTCGGGTATCAGTACCTTATTATACGAAACCTTCCAATGGAATCCAGCATTGGTCCAAGCAGCTATAAATATGCCGTTATTCTTTTTAGGCCTTTGGCTATTAGGAAGAGATTTTGGTGTGAAAACTTTAATCGGGACTCTCTTTGTTCCGTTTGTGATTTGGCTGACTCAAGGAATCAATATCAATCTCCATGAACCTATGCTCGGTGCCATTTATGGTGGGATTCTAATTGGTGTTGGATTAGGTATTGTCTATCGTGGTGGTGGATCGACAGGTGGAACTGCAGCGGTTTCTCAAGTGTTAAAAAAGTATACAGGCCTATCAAGTGGCTTTTCTCAACTGATTGTGGACGGAGTGGTTGTGGCTGCCGCTGCCTTTGTTTTAAATTTGGAACTTGCCTTATTCGCTTTAATTTCAATCTATGTGACGAGCAAGGTAATCGATTTTGTACAATTGCAAACATCTCCAACCAAGCTTGTGATGATTATTACGGAAAAGGAAGAAGAGGTCCAACAAATTATTCGCGATGAGATTGATCGAGGTCTTACAAAGGTGAAGTCCTTAGGTGGGTATACGAATTTAGAACGAACGATGATATTATGTGTTGTTGAACAGTCAGAAGCCATCTATTTGAAAAAAGTTCTCCAAGAACAAGAGCCATCGTCCTTCGTGATCTTCTTGAATGCTTCGGAAATTTTAGGCAGAGGCTTTACGTTGGATAAAATTCATGGGACAAAATAATTGTAAATGAAAAAGTGGAGTTTCCCATAAAAAGAGGAATTTTAAACACAATATCTCTTGACAGATCCTTTCTAAAAAGTTATTATGTTAAATAATTCAAACTAAATCGATGATTTTGGCAGTGATGAAGAGGAGTAGCTATCTCGTAACACTTAAGAGAGCTGGTGGGTGGTGCAAACCAGTGTGTAAGAATAGTGAATGGACTTCTGAGCCCCAAACCGAACCCTTTAGGTGTGTGTTCAAATAGGAGGATAAAAAAGACCAAGTCGGCTAAAAGCGCTGACGTCCTGTCAGCAACGCCGACACTAGTACATCCTGTACGTCGAAAATTCGAGGCGGCGCCGTTTCGAGCAGCGGAATGTATGCAGTTAGATACATGAGCAGCGCAGAAACAAGCCAACGAGGAAATTCGCAGTGTCATTTTTACCGGACTTTTTGAACATTCCCTTGAATAGGTGGTAGGCTTTGGCGTAAAGGTCTTGGCGTTACAGAGACTAGGCATAAGCTATAGCTTGTTGCTGTCAAAGTGAGCTGAATTTCAGCTAATAAAGGTGGTACCACGGGTTCCTCGTCCTTTGGATGAGGGGCCCTTTTTGTGTTATACCATCGTTTAAAAATAACTATATCTATAATAAATTGTTGAGTAAGAGGAGTACATTTGGTAAGGCGGTAAAGAGAGTCGGTGTTGGTGAGAATCCGGCGTGTACTGCCAAATGGAATGGACTTACGAGAGATTTCCTGAACAGTGAGTAGGGAAATACGGCTTCCACCGTTAATTGGACCTGAGTATCGGCTTTTTCGATACTCAATGAGATGAGGATTTATTCCTCAATAGAGGTGGCACCGCGACTTTTCGCCCTCTGTCCTAAGTAGGGTTTTGCTAGGACAGGGGGCTTTTTATATTCTGACAGGAAGCTTTGGTGGCCAGCGCCTAGCCTCGAGAGCCCCGCAGGAAGCGAGACCATCAGCGTTGCGAACTAGTGCAGACAAAGCGACAGGACGTCGCGGTTTGAGTTTGCCACAGGAAGTGGCGTCCTTAGCCGATGTTTGCTTGTCGAGATTGATCAAGGCGCTTGCGCTTTTACAAACTTTTACCCTTATTAAAAAAAGGAGAATGAAAATGAAAATTTACTTGCAAAAATTAATGGCAGGAGAATCTTTAACAATAGAGGAAATGTATCAGGCAGGGAGATATTTATTCGAAGGAGAGGCAACGGAAAGTGAGGCAGGGGCTTTGCTTGGCTTGCTTGCCTTAAAAGGAGAATCAGCAGACGAAATTGCAGGTTTGGTGCAAGCGATTCGCGAGAAATCTCCGGCAAGCTTACATGTAAATCATAGTGTCATTGATAATTGTGGGACTGGTGGAGATGGTTCTAGCAGTTTTAACATCAGTACGACTTCAGCATTTGTGATCGCGGGAACAGGAATCAAAGTGGCGAAGCATGGCAACCGAAGTGTTTCAAGTCAAACGGGGAGCGCTGATGTATTGGAATACCTTGGAGTTTCTCTTGATCCCCTACCTGAAGAAACGGAGGAGTTGCTAGAGGAAAACGGGATTTCCTTCTTATTTGCTCCCCATGTACATCCAGCGATGAAGGCTGTGATGAAAGTACGAAAAGATTTACGAGTGCCAACTATTTTCAATCTAATTGGTCCGTTGACGAACCCGGTTGAATTGGATACGCAATTACTTGGCATTTATCGACGAGATAAATTAATGCTGATGGGGGAGGTTTTGAAAAAGTTAGGTCGTAAGAGAGCCGTGATTATCAATGGTGCCGGTTTTCTTGATGAAGGCTCATTGGCAGGAGAAAATCATCTTGTCATTTTAAAGGACGGGAAGTTAACCTCCACTATTCTAAAACCAGAAGATGTCGGGCTTCCATTTTATACAAATGAGGAAATTCTTGGTGGCGACGCAGAAAGAAATGCTCAAATCATGCATAGTGTGTTAAGGGGAGATGAAGGTCCTTTCCGTGATACCGTTCTATTGAATGCGGGAATAGGTATTTATGCCAATGGGAAGGTGCAGACAATCAAGGAAGGAATCGAAGCTGCCAAACAAAGCATTGACTCAGGAGCGGCGCTGGAGAAATTGGAGTTTTTAATTAGAAAAAGTGAAAAATCCCGACAAGGAGTGGTTTAAATGACAATTCTGGATACGATTCTGAAGCAAAAGGAATTGGAGGTTCAAGAGCTAAAGGCGATTTATAGTGGACATGAAACGGAACCATTGAAAAAACGCCCTTCCCTATATTCCCAATTTATGGATTCAGTAAATATGAATGTGATTGCCGAAGTGAAGCGAGCTTCCCCTTCAAAAGGGATGATTAACCAAGATGTAGATCCCGTTGCTCAAGCTAAAGCCTATGCCACGGCTGGGGCAGGAGCAATATCGGTTTTAACAGATCGAAAGTTTTTTAAAGGATCAATGGCAGATTTATCTGCGGTCGCTCAAGCTGTTGATGTCCCTTTGTTGTGTAAGGATTTTATGATTGATGAGGTGCAAATTGATGCAGCCAAAGAGCATGGGGCTAGTATTATTTTGCTGATCGCAGCCGCCTTACCTGAAACAAGATTAAAAGAGTTATATGAATATGCCCACTCCCAGCAGCTTGACGTTTTATTCGAGGTGCATAATGAGGAAGAAGCCGAAACAGCCCTTCGTGTAGGAGCCAATATAGTTGGCATTAATAATCGCAATTTAAAAACCTTCGATGTGGACTTGGCAGTAACGGAACGAGTTGCTTCTATTCTTCAGCAAACAGACCGACTGCTTATTAGTGAGAGTGGAATGAAAGAGAAAGCGGATGTTGAAAGGGTGCAGGAAGCGGGAGCTAAGGGGATCCTTGTTGGAGAAACACTGATGCGCTCAGGCGATATTCAACAAACAATGAATCAATTTAGAATCCCTTTCACGAAGGTGGCGAAGTAGATGCAAGTGAAAATCTGTGGAATCACAACAAAAGAAGCGGCACACACTGCGGTAAGGGCTGGGGCTGATTTCCTCGGATTTGTATTTGCCAAAAGTAAAAGAAGGGTTCCACCTGAACAGGCAGCTGAAATAATTCGGGAACTACCTTCACATGTAAAATCGGTAGGAGTATTTGTGAATGAAAGCAAGGAAGAAATTCAACGGATCGCCGCATTAGCCAACCTTGATTATGTACAATTGCATGGGGCTGAGTCACCTGAATTTTGTTCAAACCTTGGCCTTCCAGTAATTAAGGCTTTTTCTATTAAACAGGAAAAAGATCTTGATGCGCTAAAACAATATGATTTTGAGTATGCTCTTGTTGATAGCCCAGGGGTTCAGTTTGCGGGAGGAAGTGGCACTCCTTTTGATTGGAATTTACTAGAATCCAAGCAATTGCCAAGAGAGCGACTAATTTTAGCTGGCGGGTTAACAACTGAAAATGTGCTTATGGCTATCTCCAAAGTTCATCCGAAAATAGTGGATGTTTCCAGTGGGGTTGAAACAGATGGAAAAAAGGATCTAGAGAAAATAAAGACATTTATTAAAAACGTAAAAACGTATCAAGCAAATCAAACATCCAGGAGTGAAGAAAATGGCTGTGTACACATCACCAGATGAAAAAGGGAAATATGGACCATACGGGGGGCGTTTTGTACCTGAAACCTTAATGACTGCTGTATTAGAATTAGAAGAAGAATACAATAAGGCTATTCAGGATCCCGCGTTCACGCAGGAAATGGATTATTATTTAAAACAATATATCGGGCGGGAAACCCCACTTTATTTTGCTGAAAATCTATCGCAGCAATTAGGTGGGCCAAAAATATATTTAAAGCGGGAAGATTTAAATCATACTGGGGCTCATAAAATTAACAATACGATCGGGCAAGCGCTCTTAACCCAAAGAATGGGCAAGAAAAAGGTTGTAGCTGAAACAGGAGCAGGGCAGCATGGTGTGGCAACAGCAACCGTTTGTGCTTTATTGGGACTGGAATGCATTGTGTTTATGGGAGAAGAAGATATTAGACGTCAAGCATTGAATGTCTTCCGCATGGAACTACTTGGAGCAGAAGTAAGAAGTGTATCTCAAGGGAGTGGAACGCTGAAGGACGCGGTGAATGAGGCTTTGCGTTATTGGGTAGCCAATGTTGAAGATACACATTATATTTTAGGTTCAGTTGTCGGACCTCATCCATTTCCTCAGATTGTTCGAGACTTTCAAAGTGTGATCGGTCAAGAAACAAAACAACAAATCCTCGAACAAGAAGGGAAGCTTCCTGATGCAGTTGTGGCTTGTATCGGGGGTGGCAGCAATGCAATGGGGATGTTTTACCCCTTCATTCAGGATGAAGCTGTAAAGATCTATGGTGTGGAAGCAGCTGGATCGGGTATCGAAACGGGAGAGCATGCGGCTGTGTTAACAGATGGAAAAGCGGGCGTTTTACATGGAACGATGACCTATCTTTTGCAGGATGCACATGGACAAATTCAAGAGGCTCATTCGATCTCTGCAGGGCTCGATTATCCAGGGGTAGGACCAGAACATTCCTTTTTAAAAGATCAAGGCCGTGTGAATTATACATCTGTGACAGATGCAGAAGCGTTGGAAGCTTTTCAAATGCTCTCGAAAACAGAAGGGATTATCCCTGCGCTAGAAAGCTCTCATGCTGTAGCGTATGCCGTGAAACTTGCCAAGGATATGAAGACCTCTGAAACAATGGTGATTTGTTTATCTGGAAGAGGAGACAAAGATGTCGATGCAGTTCGGTCTGCGATTGGAGGACAAAACAATGGGTAAAGAAAAAATAGACGCGGCATTTTCTGCTGTGCTTAACCGGGGAGATAAGGCCTTTGTTCCCTATATTATGGCAGGAGATGGTGGCCTGGAAAATTTACAAGAGCAGATCCTGTTTTTAGCGGAAAATGGAGCAACGGTTGTAGAATTAGGAATTCCCTTTTCCGATCCTGTCGCAGATGGACCAGTAATCCAAGAGGCTGGCATTCGTTCTCTCCAAAATGGCACAACTCTGGAGGCGATCTTAACAAGTCTTGAGGGCTGGAAGGATACAAGAGACATACCAATCGTACTCATGACGTATATTAATTTGATTTATTCATTTGGAATTGAAAAATTTGCGAAACGTTGTGAAGAAGTTGGCGTGGATGGCCTAATTATTCCCGATCTTCCATTAGAGGAAGAAGAACTGGTGACTCCCATATTAGAGCAATTTGGGATTGCTTTGATCAGACTTGTAGCACCAACAAGTCCTCCTCAGCGTATTGAACAAATCGCCAAGCGTTCAGAAGGATTTTTATATGCGGTAACCGTAAAAGGCACAACGGGCGTAAGAAGCGAATATGAGGAAGGAGTAGAAGCATACTTAGCAGGACTGAAGGAATATGCGGAAGTCCCAGTATTAGCTGGCTTTGGTGTTTCATCACCAGACCAAGTGAGCACGATGAGTGAGCACTGTGATGGTGTGATTGTGGGGAGTAAAATTGTGGACGCCCTTCATCAGAATGATAGGGAAACCATAGCGACATTAATAGCTGCGTCTAAAAAATCAACCGCGAAGCTAACATAAAGTGAAACTTCAATCAGTCGAGGTTACTGCCCGTTAATGCGGGATAAAAATAGTGTTAATTTCACAATTGTCTTTAAATTGTAAAGGGCTTGTTATCCTTTTCATGCTTAATTACTTGAAAAATAGGGTAAAGAATAAACAAATAATGAAAAGGAGGCAAGTCCTATGGCTAGAAAGAGCTTAAGCCCGTATGTATTGTTAGGGATTGGAATTGCCGGTGCCACTTACTTGCTACAGGAAGAGAATCGACATAAAACATTAGGTATTGTTCAACAGATGAAAAAAACTGTACAAAAATGGTGTAATAGACAGAACTCTGAAATTCAAGAAAAGATGATCGATAAAGCAGGTCATCCGAACCCCTTTGATGAAGGGGATGCGGAAATGGTCTCAGAAGGCGCAATGTATGCGGTTGAATATTATAACAAGGAAGAGCAATAAGCTTAAATCCTACCTAAAGGGGGCTGTCCAGAAAGTCAGTAAAAACTGAGCTTTTCTGTGACAGCTCTTCTTCTAGGCATGTAAAAGTTGGTGTGCGGTTTCCGGTTGCCTTCCGTTCCGGGGCACGCTTTCCGCGGGGCAAGGCTTGAACTTCCTCAGTCGCTGCGCGCCTTGCGGGATCTCAAGGCCATGCTTGTCCCGCAGGAGTCGGCCCCTGCACTCCAAGCAACGGCCAAGCGGACGGAAATCGATGAGCTTTCCCAACCGAATAAATAGAAAAAATCGCTTCCTTTAGTAGGATGAAGTTACCACAACAACATGATCGAAGCATCCCGGATGAACAGCTTTTCGTCCATTTATCCGGGGGGGCGGCCGAGGAGGCTGAGCGTTGCCCGCAGACAGCTCCTTGGCGAGAACACCAGTATTTTAAAGACCAAGTGATTTTCTTGGTTTTACTAATATGGTTTATGAAATGATTGATGTAATTAACATCCTGCCGTCCCGTTCAAAACGAAAACGAGTAAAATAGTTCAAGAATAGGGAGCGCCCATAAGAACTTATAAGAGAAGAATCCGTTTTGATCAATCCTTTTTCAAAACGGATTTTTTTATTTAGCCCAAAATGTGGTTTGTCCCAAGGATTCCTTTACACGAAATGGAGTCACGATTTCTACAGAAGAAAAATCTTTATAAATGTATTTTGATTGAAACATTCCCCAGCCCTCCTTCGTGTAAGAGATAAGAAAGCTTTATAGGGGGAGAAAAAGGAAGATGTCTACGATAAAAATAGAAGGTTTGAGTAAGTCTTACGGAAAGGTTCAAGTGTTAAAGGATATCAACTTGCAAATTGATACAGGACTATTTGGATTGCTTGGACCGAATGGAGCGGGGAAGACGACGCTAATGAAGGTGTTAAGTACGATTCTTCCATGGAAGAATGGGAATGTAACGATATATCAACATAATCTCCAGAAAGATGGCGACAAGGTTCGGGAGTTGCTGGGCTATTTACCGCAGCACTTCCATGCACCAGGACAATTTACAGGGAGAGAGTTTTTACATTACGTTGGGTCGATGAAAGGTCTAACTGATAAAAAAGAGCGAACGGAGCAGGTAGAAAGGCTTTTAGAAAATGTAAATCTTCAGCCACAAGCTGATAAAAAAGTCAAAAGCTATTCGGGTGGGATGAAGAGACGACTGGGGATCGCGCAAGCATTGCTTGGCAAGCCGAAATTCATTATTTTAGATGAGCCAACAGCGGGGCTTGACCCTTCTGAACGAATTCGATTTCGCAACATCATTGAAAAGTTGAGTAAGCATTACACAATTATCTTATCGACACATATTATTAGCGATATAGAATCAAGCTGTGAAAAACTGGCGGTATTAAATAATGGGGAAGTCCTGTTTCAAGGGACAACGGAATCACTAGCTGAACACGCAAGCGATTTTGTATGGGAGTTAGCTGTACCAGCTACCGAATATGACCAAATTGAAAAAGAGCATGTGATTATTTCCAGTCGAAAAGAAGAAGATCATGTGGTTTTTCGTTTTATTTCCGATCATGCACCAGATTTACGTGCAACCCGTGTTAAACCAACGCTTGAAGATGGATATATGGCCGTTATAAACGGGGTGACGAAATAACCATGTTAAAAGTGATTTTTAAAAAAGAGTCTGTCCTATTACTTCGCAGTAAGTTTTTAGCGATTCCGCTTATGATGAACGTTCTTTTCTGGGGATATATCGTCGTTTCCTATGAAATCAAAAATATACATATGCAAGAACGAGCAGCCGTTTTTTATAGTGTGTTTCTTTGGGTGTTGCTATTTAACATATTAGTGATCGGCTTATTTGCTGTTTATATGACAAGTAAGGATAGAGAAAGTGAATTTGAAGCATTAGTAGTAACCTATCGCGTGAAAAATTCAGAATGGTTGATAGGAAAATGGCTCGCTACCCAATTGTATGGGCTTGCGATTACATTCGTTACATTACTCATTCAGGCAGGCTGGTTTCTAACTGGAAAAATGGCTGTTGGAGAAGTTGTTAAAAATATCTTTTATGTATTTATGCAAATGGAAGGTGCATTGTTTTTCGTCATTTCACTGGGTTTTTTATGTGGAGTTATACTGAAAAATATCTTTGCGTATATCCTAGTGCCAGCTATTTTAACCTTGTCTTTAGGGTTACCTATTGATCATACGGATACGGGGACTGCCCTCTGGTTCGACAATCCAAAATTGCATCTATTAACACCCATAGATCTGATGTATGTGGGCTCTCCCTTTGAAGGAATATGGGGAATACATCGTGTATTGGGAAGTACAATTATGCACCAATCTGCAATATTTTTACTAGGAGTGCTGGTAATTCTTATTGCAATAAGATTGTTTTATCCGAATCGTAGAATCCAAAAAGAGCTAAAGCTTGTACCTGTTCTAATCGTTATTGTGATGGTGCCAATGTTTTTATTAGGAGGGGTTCGCTATATGCAGTATGATCAGGCACTTAAACAATTTGCCGCGGCTGCCAAGCCGTATGTGGAAGGATATGAAGGTAGTGAGCGGGTAGAGGAATACTACGAGTGGTGGAACGCTTATTATGAATCTAACCGTGATCATACGAAATACGATTTTTCAATAGAGCGTGCGGATCTTGATGTCGAGCTTCAGCCAGATAATCAAATTGCTGTGGCGAGTAAGCTAACGATTAAACATAACGGGAATAAACCGACAAAGGAAGTTAAGCTGACATTGTATCATGGGCTGCAGATAATGGAATGTACAAGCGAATCTGAGATTACGTGTACGCGTGATCATGATTTGATTACACTTCAGCTTGATAAGATAATGGATCCCGGGGATCAGTTTGACTTGGATCTAAATTACCAGGGGAATATTCTACAATATAGTTATGAAGGGTATATGGAGAATTCATTTATTCGAAATAATCGTGTGTATCTTCCAAAAGAAGCTGCTTGGTATCCACTCATTGGTGAGCGCCCATTAATTGTTGCACGGGAGACGGATGAATATTATTTACAGTTTGAGGAAAGAAATGGCAGTCTTGTAGAGGATTTTCCTACAGTTTTTACGGTTAAGCTTGCGAATGAAAATAGTAATATTCCAGTTGCTTTGACAATTCCTGAAATAGGGGCGGGGATGTATGAGGGAACGACACAATATGGTTTGTCTTTGGTCGGTGGCAATATAAAAGAAACGAACGTCGAGCAAATTCGAGTTGTTGGTCATCCAGAGATAGTAAATGCGACGACAGAAACAATCAAAAAGTATCAAAAAGTATGGACATTTGTCGAAGAGTGGTTGGATGTGCCGATGACACCTGAAGTGATTTATATTTTGAACGATCGGCATGCCAATCTTGCGGAAGATACACCAAGCCAAGAAGTTTTGATATGGAGCACGGATGAGCTGATATATTCGGACGATGATGAAGAAGTGGCTTATTCCGCAGTTAGATATTTGCTAGATGCAGGTTTTTCTATGAAATTAAGTGATGATTTATATATACTATCTGAGCTAGTGGAATGGTCGATTTTAGGAGAACTTGAAGATGTGGGAAATTTTAAAAAGTGGTATGAGTGGCCGGAGAAACCGAAGATTCTGAATACTTTAGACGAATATGAAACACAGGGCAGGTTGGATGATGTCGTAAAATACATGTATCAGTATTATGCTGAGTTAGAAGATAAGAGTGAATTTAATATAAAAACAGCTTTGCAATTATATGAGGGAGAAAAAGGGCTATGAAAGGTTTAGGGATTCGAATTCGTCTCTTTTTAAAGCTATGGTTTACATCATTATATGCGTTCTTGATCATGCTACTTATTCCAATTGCAGCGCTTGTCATATATAGTCAAGGTACCTATACAGTTGAGGATCTAGCAAGTATGGTTTATGAAGAAGTCGTACCGATTTGGTTTATCCTGATTTTGCAATGGTGTTTGTCGATTGATATTGATTCGAAATTTCATCTGCAAATGATGACTTATCCTATTTCGAGATGGCAGTTTCTTATGGAAAAATTGTTCTTTTCAGCGGTTATTTTTATTGGTTTATTAAGTGTTGTGTCATTTGCTTTGAGTCCTTTCATGGGAGTCTTTGCTTGGCAAAGTGTAGCATTTGCAACCCCCGTTTATATTACATTTGCTGGATTTATAATGGCTGGTACGGTGTTTGCGAATCATTCAGTAGGTGGTTTATTACTAGGTATTCTTTTTTGGATGTCCTATGAATTCGGCGAGATATTGCTAGGGAACTTGAATGTCATTTTACTCAAATATGGAAGCGTGTATACATTTGTGAATGGGGAAACTCAGTTTTTTGCTGAAATAAATCATTGGATTCTCTACAATCGTTTGTTTTATATGGGGATAGGTGTATTATTCATTGGACTAGCAATATGGAAAATCAATAGGAAAACGGTTTGAAAATTGGAAATTTCAGTTCTTTTGCCATACGGAGGGGGATAGGCATGCAGGATGAAGAATATATGCGTGAATTGTCTTTTGGCAATGACTCCGCATTAGATACGCTTGTTTTCCGGTATCATAAACCTCTGTACGGATATGTCTATCGATTGCTAAAGGATGAAAAAAGAGCAGAAGACATTGTCCAAGAGACATTTATGAAAATATATCAACAAGGACAAAAAGGATATGTCCCTGAATTTTTTAAACCATGGATGTATAAGATCGCAACAAATGGGTGTCGTGATTATTGGCGAAAGGCGTCTACAAAAAGAGAATACTCAACAGATACAATGACAGAAGGTCAGGAAAAAATCTATCATATTATTGACCACCAGCTTGAGCGCCAATGGATGATGGATGCGTTAGATCGATTATCACCTGATTATCGGGCGGCTCTCTATTTACGGTTCTATCAAGATTTACAATATGCGGAAATTGCTTTGACGCTGGAAGTACCTGTGAATACAGTGAAAACTTGGATTTCAAGAGGTTTAAAACAGCTTGAAGGGATCTTAATCGAAGATGAGCGGAAAGGGCGGGAACGGATATGAAGGAAAACGATGAGTTATCAAAGTTAGAAAATGAGTGGCAAAGTCGCTTTGACCGATTTACTGTCCCGGAACCAACGCGAGAACAGAGTATACTTTTGCTTGAAAAAATAAAAGGGAGCGAAGTAGAGAAGCCGGTTGATTTGCGAGCAGAGCTAGAAAAAGCGCAAGAAAGGCAATCTATTTCAGCGCAAATGACGAACTTATTTTTATCGCAATGGAATTTTCACGGTGTGCGCAGTTGGTTATTCACAGGAATTGTGATGCTCATCTTGACGATCACGATTAGCCAAAACTGGGGAAATGGGGAAACTGGCTTTACGATCTGGATTAAGTGGGCTTCGCTCATCATGATTGCGGTTATATGCTATGCGTTTCGGGCAAAAAATGAGGGGAACGATATTATTGAAAAATTAAGTTATACTCCGCTTATGCTACAAATGTTTACCCGGTTTCTTATTGTGCTCGTTTTCCAATTAGTGATTGCATGGCCACTCAGCTTGATCGTACTCGATGAAACAAGTTCAGTTTTCTATATGCTCAGTTCCTTTACGCCGCTCTTTTTTTTCGGTGTTGTTGGATTTGTCGGGACACTTTGGCTTGGTCAAAAGCTCGGAGCAACCCTTGCGCTCGTTGTTTGGTTTGGGCAAGTATTATTGGAAAATCGCTTGAACATAGCCTCACTATTTCAAGTACCAGGAGATGACGATTTCTTACTTATGAACCTTGTTATATTGGGGATTTCCTGCTTGTTATTAAGTAGTGTGATGTTAAAAAGTCGTCAGTTGAGGAATAGGCTATGAGGATTTCACTAAACAATATCGCGTGTAAGAAGGAAGGCATTCCAGTTTTAAAGGATATCACTTGTTCCTTTGGAAAAGGACTTACCTATATTGTTGGAAAAAATGGTGCAGGTAAAAGTACGTTGTTAAAGCTAATTGCCACTGCAGTTACGCCTGATGAAGGAAATATTGCGTATACGAAGTTGCTTAGGGACCCAGGAATGGGGATGCATCGCCAACAGATAAGTGTTGAAGAAATTAGGCAGGTCATCGGTTTTATGCCTCAACATTTCACAGGCTATCCTGAAATGACGATTGAAAGATATTTGAAACATATGGCCTTTCATAAAGGCATCCCGCATCAACTTGTGAAATCCTTGATAAAGGAATGGTTGAAAGATGCAGGTTTAATGGAAATAAAAAGAAAAAAGCTACGGAATCTCTCAGGTGGACAGCGGCAAAAGGCGGGGCTCATCCAGGCGTTAATCAATCAACCAAGACTTTGTATTTTGGATGAACCATTTGAAGGGTTAGATACAAAGGAGAAGCTATTTTTTAAACGAATTCTTCACAGGCTGTCTTATCATAGTATTATTATTGTCAGCACCCATCTGCTAGAAGAAATTGAACAAACAGCAGATGCCAATGTACTATACCTGTCAGAAGGTGACATATCCTTTTACGGTGGGGCAGATGAGGTAGATAGGATTGTAGAAAATTTAACGATTGACGTAGAAAAAGGATAACAGTAAATCAAGCCGCCTTGCTCTTTTGTTTTGATTGAAAAGATCATCATACGATGTCATGATGATCAATATATTAATAGTACAGTCTAACTGAAGGGATCTTATTGCATGGTTCGAAAAATATTCATGTTGCTAATTTGTCTGCTTGTTCTTTGGGTATTTTTAGAATTAAATAATTCATGGATACAAACAACGAGATATACGATTAAATCCGAAGAAATACCGAAAGCATTTGATGGTTTGAATATTGTGCAGATCTCTGATTTGCAGGATGCGACTTTTGGAAAGAAGCAAGCAAAATTGATGAACGCAATCCGAAAGGCGAACCCCGACTTGGTTGTGATTACAGGGGATTTGCTTGATAGCAATCATTATGATTTAGCCAATAGCCTAGATTTAATTGAGCAATTAGTTGCCACCACAGATGTCTTTTTTGTTATAGGGAATCATGAGGTGGCGATTAATCAAGTGGACGAGATTACGGAGACGTTATCATCCCTTGGTGTTCATGTGTTGCGGAACGAGGCAATCCACTTGGAGAAGGACCATGAAGTGATCTCTATTATTGGAGTGGATGATCCGCTGATGATGGGACAGCAAAGCCCTGATCGGGCGATGGAGCAAATGGTACAAGCAGCACTTTCGACTGTTCCTCAAGAAAGGTATACTGTACTTCTTTCACATCGACCAGAATTAATCGATGTATATGCGGAAAATGAAGTCAACCTCGTGTTTAGTGGCCATGCACATGGTGGACAAATACGATTACCGGGAGTGGGGGGCTTGATTGCTCCTGGGCAAGGATGGTTTCCCCGCTATACATCAGGGGAACATCAAGTGGAAAAAACGTCGATGATTATTAGTAGAGGGTTAGGAAATAGTCTTTTTCCTTATCGGATCTTTAATCGCCCTGAAATTATTGCAGTTACATTGAAAAACAGCTAAAGTGCTAAAAGCGCTGACGTCAATCGCAAACGTCCGACACTGGCACATCCTGTACGGCGAAAGTTCGAGACGGACTTTCGCTTGTTGTGTTGACTTCTACGTTGCACACAGGACGTATCGGTACTTAGTCGAAGATCATTTATCTCGAGTGTCATTTCCCGAGGCCTGCAGAACGTAGGTCACAAAGGCGTGTCGATAGTTGTCGCAAATTTAGCCTTTGATCCTTATTTTGAACATCCTTAATAAAACGTATAAATTCATTTTAAATAGGCATCCTTTTCATATAGGTAAAAGGAGGCAAGTGTTTATGCTAAACGTTTTGCTAAAGATCATTGTGATTCCGATTATTCTGATCCTTGCATCAAAAGTATTACCGGGGATTTATTTTCCCTATCTTTATCAGCCAATTGTAACGGGTGTAACAATGGCAGTGGTGGGGGCCTTACTTGAATTTGCGCTTTTAAAAAGAGGTACGTTCTGGCTAAGTCTGGCTGCTGATTTTGTGGTGTCAGCTATCATGCTCTATACCTTTGCTTATTTTTTCCAAGGGGCATTTACTACACTTTTCGGTGTTATTCTAACTTCGGCCCTTATTACAGCTGTCGAATTTTTTGTGCATTTATGGTTAATTGGGTCAGGTAGAGCGAGGAAAGAGCCGTCTTTATAGAGGATCTAAATTCGCGACACCCTGTTTTTTTGATTGACATCAGCGTAGTTGCCGACTTGGTCCTTTAAATATGCATTTATAAAAAATTCCCCATCGATTTGGTACCGACCCCCGAAAGTTAGAGTAGAAAAATCTAACTTTCGGGGGTCGGTACCTTTATTAGATAATTTCTAAGGCTTTTTCAATGTCTTTGTCACCAGATGTGACTTCAAATATTTTATTTTGTGTGTTTTTTATATGCAAGGAGGCAACCAGAATATGCGCTACGTCTCCACGAGGAATTTGGCGTTCATCAACAATGTCCAATTTCTCAGCGATTGCCACTTTACCAGTTGAGGAATCATGAGTTAAGCCACCCGGACGGACAATGGTATAGGTAAGCCCGCTATTGATGAGATAATCATCGGCTTCCTTTTTTGCTGTTAAGTAATGTTCGATCGGTCCCTGAGGCTCATCCGCACCAATTGCACTTAGCATCACAAAATGGGAGATCTGATTCTCTTTTGCTGAGTCAATGAGCTTTTTGGCTCCCTCTTGATCGACTTCAATTGTTTTATCTGGCCCTGTATGGGAACCGGAACCGGCTGCAAATATAATTGCATCCATCCCTTTGGTGATTTCATGAACAATTTCTTGCTCAAGGTCTGTCACAATGACTTCGGCGGCACCCAATTTCATCAGTTCCTTTTCCTGATTTTCGTTCCGAATCATTGCATACGGATGATCCTCTGTATGAGTAGCCATATAATCAATGATCAATCGTCCCGTATGTCCGTTCGCTCCGACAACTAAAACTTTCATTTATATTCACTTCCTTTTTATTCATATAATTTCCGTAAATTCCTCTGACTAAACTCTTTTTAAAACTCCAATTTTTTGATGACTCTCACCCGTGAGGGAAAGACGCATTCTGTCAAAAATTGCTGAAAGTGAAAAATACTGAAAAAGGTCGCGAAAACTATTTAGTGAGAATGACAAAACCCCTCTTTAAGTGACAGATTTAGAGAAAGGAAATCAAGCGAATCCCATTGAACTTTTAGAGTAACAAGAAAATCGGGAGGAGATTCAGTGGAACAGTCTATTTTTACAACAGAGGCGGCGAAGAATTTAGGGGTCGGGGTAAGTACTTTAAGAAAATATGCAGCTTTATTAGAAGTAAAGGGATATGAATTTGAGCGTGATCATCATAACAATGGGCGGATTTTTAAAGAAGAAGACCTGGTGCTATTATCTTCTATGTTACAGAAAATGGAGGAAGGGATGTCTGTCGAATCAGCGGCAGAATTAATGGCGGGACAAGGGAGAAAGTCTTCCTCATCATCGCAATCAAAGGATTTACAGGAATTTATTGCCCAAATAAAAGATCTAGAAGTTCAACAAGCGTCTCTCACAGAAATGAATCATCATCTTGTAAAGCAAGTAGAAATATTGACAGAAAAAATAGAGGAAAGAGAAAGAGAGCAACAATTATTTCGCTTAATCGAGGAGTCTCGCAAAAAAAAGAAACGAAAGGGAATTACCTTTTTAGGACCGTTAAATCCTTTGGCTGGTAAGCGCTAGGACGATTCATATAAGTTTCATTTAGGCTATTTTTATTTCTCCACATAAAAGATTTTGCAAATACCTTGAAAAGATGACGCTTCTGACTATACATTTAGAGAAAAATTTCATTTCAACGTATTTGTATATGCTTACATGCTATAATAGAAGCATTAAGAATTGAGGAGGATTTAAATACATGGCCATTGAATTTGTTGATCAGTCCATCGATGAGATATGGGAGCAAATTGTCCGCATGATGAATGAATGTCCCGAACCACATAAGGACTCTGAATGCGTTTATCAATTTGATCTTTCTGGGGAAATGGATGGCACGTATCAGCTGATCTTAAATAAAGGAAAAGTCTCGGTTGAAAAGGGAAGCCCTTACAACTATGAATGCAGACTTATAATGGATTTTAATGAATTCAAACAGCTTTTATTTGGCCAACTTAATAGCACAATGGCTTATATGATGAGGGAAATTACAGTGGATGGTAGCCTTGGACTAGCATTGAAGCTAGAAACTTTATTGAAAAAATATAAAGAGCTTAATTGATAAAGGATAGGCGGTTACGATCACTAAGATCTGTATGTTGGGACTGGATTCTATAGAACTGGATCGTCCAGTGACTATGCGTACATACACATCAGGGTATGTACGTTTTTATCTTGTGTTAACTAGCGGGAAAAAAGATTCATTTAATAGAAGGCCACTGAAAAATCATTGAATATGAGCAGTTACCGTTGTTTGTAGCGGAAGGCGGTGACTCATGGGGGATTAGCGTGGTGAGATCCCGTAGGAGCGTTCTATAGACCAAAGGCTAAATACGCGCCGTTCTGGCGGTAGGCTCAAAGAGCAACGTCCTGTTGTTTCGCTTGCACTAGTACATCCTTGTACGTCGCAACGCCTTTGTGACCTACATCCTGTAGGCCAGAAGAAGCTCACCGCACGCGCCCCCGGAAAGCGTCCGCCTAGAGCGGAAATCGACCGTATTCCATAGAATTCCATTTATTATCAGGCCTTTTTCAGCGGCCTCTTTAATAGCAGCACTTTTTTACATAATATGTGATTATTTTCAAGTAAGCTGGGTAAAGTAATAAAAGCTAGAACAAAATAGTTGACAAATTGATTAACCTTTAAAAAAACGATATACAGTCACTGGAATTTGAGGTAAAATATAACTAAGATGTCAAATCTTAAAGAGGTGGATCTTCTTGCAAAGAGATCATGACCAACTTCAGAAAATGATATGTAGTCTATCGGAGATTGGTGTAAAAATATCGAAAACGAAGTCTAGACTGGAATTAAGTAAGGTTGTTGAGAATGTGGATAGACTTCGGAAATACCCTGAACTACATTCATAAGGGAAAATAAACTGGGCATACATTGGACATGTCTAGTTTATTTTTTTTTTTGGCCAACAGGACGTTGGTTAGAACGGCGTTGCAATGTACAGGATGTACTAGTGCAGACGAAGCGACAGGACGTCGCGTTTGAGTCTGCCGCCAAGACGGCGCGATCTTAGCCGTTCAACCTTATACGGATGCCTGCACTTTTCTTACCTCAACGGTCGTAATGTGGGAACCTTCCATAGTCTGGACTTGGAATTGGTAGCCTTCAGCTTCGACCGTATCCCCTTTTCGCAAGTCATATTTTTGTGTCAATAACCAGCCGCCGATTGTATCGACTTCATCCGCAATCAGGTGAATATTTAGTAGTCTATTTACTTCTTCAATAAGTAATTTTGCTTCAAATACATAATGATCTTCGGTAATTTTTCTAATTTCCGGTACCTCATCAGAATCAAACTCATCGCGGATTTCACCAACAATCTCTTCAAGTATATCTTCAACAGTAATAATTCCTGCTGTCCCACCATACTCATCGAGCAAAACGGCCATATGGGTTCTTTCTTTTTGCATTTTGACCAATAGGTTTTGGATGGGGACTGTTTCGATTACGCGAATAATTGGTTTGACATAAGGCATGATAGGCTCACTTCCATGACAATCTCCATGTATGCAGTCAGTCAAAAACTCTTTGACATTGACCAGCCCAATAATCGTATCTTTGTCCCCCTCGATAATCGGATACCTAGTAAATCGTTCATGCTTAATGGTTTCCATGATTTCCTCAATTGTTGCAGACTTTTCGATTGTATAAACTTCCACCCTTGGCACCATAATTTCCTTTGCAATGCGATTGTCAAACTCAAAAATCCTATTCACATACCGATATTCAGATTGGTTAATTTCCCCGCTTTTCAAGCTTTCTGAAAGGATAATTCTCAATTCTTCTTCAGAATGAGCAAGCTCGTTTTCTGAGGAAAGTTGAAAACCAAATATTTTTACGATAAAGCGGGCTGAATGGTTAAGAATCCATATAAAGGGATACATCATTTTATAAAAAAAGATGAGAGGAGCTGCTACGAGCATAGCGGCTTGTTCCGCCTTTTGAATCGCGATCGTTTTAGGTGCCAATTCTCCGACTACGACATTGAAAAAAGTAACTATAGTAAAGGCTAGGATGAATGAAATGATTTTCACAAGCGAATCTGAAAGGGGTAACCGTTCAAATAGAGGATGGAATAGTGTCTGTACTGTAGGTTCACCAAGCCATCCCAAACCAAGAGCTGCAACAGTAATCCCAAGTTGAGTAGCGGACAAATAACCATCCAAATTGGCTAACAGTTTTTTTGTTGTAATCGCTCTCGAATTACCTTCGGCGATTAATTGATCAATTCTAGAACTCCGTACTTTCACAATTGCGAATTCAGATGCAACAAAGAAAGCGGTTAAGGCGATTAATAAAATGACAAGAAAAATATTTAAAAAAATCAATGGAGTATCTTGCTTTCAAGCGAAACGATGCTAAAGCAAGAATTCACCTCCCGAATTAAAGTGTAATTTCCCTTTTTGAATATCCTCTTTTACTTTACCCAAAAAGGGATACTTCAATCAGAGAAGGTGTTGAATTATACAAAGTGTTTATCGCAGACCTTCCGAGGTTCAAAGGTACAGGAGTTTACATCATTCATGCAACTTGATACATATTTGTAATGTAGGTATGTCTTCCTATTATGATATAATAAAGAGTATCTAATGCAGATATGGGCATAGTTCAACGATGAGGATGAGGATGGGGGTTGTTTTTTGAATAATCCTATAAAGAATCAAAATAATATTTATATTCATATGAACGACTCTGATCGTTTTGTACTATCTTCAGGTATTTCCTTCTCTCAATTTATTGCTGGAATTCCTCTGGATTTGTCGAATCTCTTATTACTTCGCCATAAATTTGAAGAATGTCATTTCAACATGCATACCTTGCTTGATTATGTAGATGAGGATACGTTGAAAAAGCTTTCGGCAGATGATGTGCAAGGTTACGGAGATTTCTGTTGGTTAGATTTTACAGGAGAAGAAAGTCTTAACCAGCTAAGCGGGCAGGAAGTAGCTGAAATTTTATACTTGGGTCATTTTAAGGACCATTTAAAACAACCCTTTTATCGAAAGCTTCAGAACCAAATTGTCTATCTTACAGGAGACGATGGTTGGTTGAATAAAACATATTATCAGTCTTGGGAGCCTTTTTATACGATGTTGGGGGCTGTGATTTCTCAAAAAACACCCCAGCAGCGAGAAGTTTCATTTTTAAATTTTCGTAAGAAAAAGCTTATGCCTTCAGTTCCCGGAAAGATTCTTCGCTCTTTTACAAATGAGATGAAAGAGGGAGTGGTCATTTCGATTGAAAAGGCGAATCGCAACCGCTCCCTGATAGAGATACCCGTCTGGGTGGTAGGAGATTTTTTTGATATGGATTCAATGACAACAGAATTTGAGGACGTATCGAAGAACAAATATCCTGATGGCAAGATTGTTTTAGATCGAAAAACGGGGGAATGGCAATCACTGACTCAAATGCAAGTGATATAATATTAACGTGGAACTACTTACAAGTGGCTCCACCTTTTTTACGTCTTTTTACGGTACGATTCAAAACTCTGCCCATATACTATAAATATGTGTTCAAAAAGTTCGATAAAATGGTTACCTATGTCAAATACACGCTATTAGAAAATATTTAGATTCCAAAGGCATCCATGGTAAAATAAAAGATATTGTAAAATGATGGAGGATTTTTGATGAAAATTAATCTTTGTTTATTATACGGTGGCAAATCAGCAGAACATGAGGTTTCTCTACAAACCGCAAAAGCAGTGATTCAAGCTTTGGATACAGAAAAATTTGCGATTCACCCGATCTTTATTACGAAAGAAGGAGAATGGAGAAAAGGGCCTGAGCTTTTGGAACCTGTTGAAACGATTAAGGCACTTCAATTTGAACAAACTGTTCAAGTGAAAGGTTCGAACGCTTTATCCACGATTCTTTCCTCTAATGAGGAACAAACGCTGGATGTTGTGTTCCCCTTATTGCACGGACCGAATGGAGAGGATGGTACTGTGCAAGGAATGCTTGAATTGTTAAACCTACCTTATGTGGGAAATGGAGTCCTTGCTTCCTCAGCAGGTATGGATAAAGTCATTATGAAAAACTTATTTGCGCAAGAAGGTTTAGATCAAGTAAACTATATATGGTTTACGAAAAGCTCATGGGAAGCTTCATCAACCCGAAGTTATGAACAAGTGGAACAAGAAATTGGATATCCGTGTTTTATAAAACCAGCGAATCTTGGTTCAAGTGTCGGAATCAGCAAATGTGAAAATCGGGAAGAATTGAAAAAGGCCTTTTCCGCTGCGTTCCAATATGATCGAAGAATTATTGTAGAAGAAGGCGTAACGGCCAGAGAAATTGAAGTTGGATTACTCGGTAATGATTTTCCTGAATGCTCTGTTGCGGGTGAAATTGCTCCTAAGAGTGAGTTTTATGATTATGAAGCAAAATATGCTGATGCTCATACAGATTTAATTATTCCAGCTGACATCTCCGCTGAACAGTATACGGAAATTAGAAACATGGCAACAAGAGCCTTCCAAGCGTTGGATTGTGCTGGACTTGTGCGCGCTGACTTCTTTATCACCAATGAAGGAAGAACCTTGATTAACGAAGTGAACACGATGCCGGGCTTCACCCCTGTCAGCATGTTCCCGCTTTTATGGAAGCACACCGGTCTAGAGTATCCAGTACTCATTGAGCGTCTCGTACAGCTTGCGCTAGAACGACATAAAGAACAACAAAGCATCACCCATACATTTGACCAGTAACGTCCCAAGCAAATTAGTGATATTAACCAGCAAGATGCAACTGTCCTAGCGCTTATGATCGTTAGGACAGCTTTGCTTTAAGAGGATGTTCAAAAGGATCAAAGGCTAAGTTCGCGACAACAATCGCCACGCCTTTGTGACCTGCTTCCTGCAGGCCGCGGTAAAAATGACACTGCAAGATTAATGATCTTCGACTAAATACTGACACGTCCTGTGAGCAATGTAGAAATCAGCACACCCTGTGCAAGTCTGCTGCTCGAAACTGAGCTGCCTTGAACTTAGATGCACGGACGTTTGCGGTTGACGTCAGCGCTCTTAGCCGGCTTGTTTCTTTTATCTTCCTTTTTGAACACGTACTTTAATGGAGGGATCCATATGATACAACGAACGGTAGGACAATTGGCTACCATGATGAAGGTAGAAAATGATGTAACGAAATATAAAGAGCAATCGATTCAAGGGATTGCCTTTGATACGCGAATGATTAAAGATGGGAATCTCTTTGTTCCGTTAAAAGGTGAAAAAGCAGATGGACATCAATATGTTGAAATGGCCATTGCTAAAGGAGCGGGAGCTGTTTTATGGCAAAGAGATATGCCTTATCCACCTGAAGGCATACCTGTTTTGATGGTAGAGGACACATTAGCCGCGTTACAGGAATTGGCCCATGCTTATCGAACACAAATGCCAGTCAAAGTAGTTGGAATTACGGGCAGCAATGGAAAAACAACAACAAAGGATATTGCTTCAGCTGTTTTTTCTCAAAAATACCGGGTTCATAAAACAGAGGGTAATTTTAATAACCATATTGGCTTGCCTTATACCTTACTCCATATGGCGGAAGATACTGAAGTAGCCATTCTAGAAATGGGGATGAGTAATAAGGGGGAAATTTCTCTGCTTTCGAAAATAGCTGAACCGGATGTCGCGATTATTACTAATATCGGCGAAGCTCATCTACTTGATTTAGGCTCAAGAGAGGCTATTTCTGAGGCTAAGCTTGAAATCGTGGACGGTCTTACAGCGAATGGATTATTAATTATTCCTGGTGAGGAGCCACTTTTACAGGATAAAATAGGTCAGCTGCCAAACGTGCGTGTACAAACATTTGGAGAAAGACCAAACAATACCATACATCCTGAAAACATAAAAGTGGACGAAAAGGGATGCGAATTTACGGTTGAAGATGACCAGTTTTTTCTACCAATTGCTGGAATCCACAATGTAATGAATGCTTTAGCTGTTATAAGTGCTGCCAAGGAATTTGCCATTTCCTCTGATTTGATAAACACTGGATTAAAATTAGTGGCATTGTCGAATATGAGAATGGAGTGGCATGATGGAATAAAAGAAACGAAAATTTTAAATGATTCTTATAATGCCAGTCCGACATCCATGCGTGCAGTGCTTTCAATGTTTGCAACAATGGGAGACAACCATAACCGAGTTGTTGTTTTAGGGGATATGCTTGAACTTGGTGAACAGGAACGGGACTATCATATCCAGATCGGGAATGAATTAAATCCACAATCGATAAAATATGTTTTCACTTATGGGAAACTTGGGAAATATATCGCTGAAGGGGCCCGCAAACATTTTCCTCAGGATCGAGTATTTGATTTTACCGAGAAAAATGAATTAATTAAAAAATTAACGGAAAAAATAAACGGGAAAGAATATATTCTTTTTAAAGCATCACGTGGAGCGAAATTAGAAGAAGTGATTGAATCCATAGTAAAATAACCGTTTTATTGTTAAAATGGAAGTTTTTATTTGTGTAAAATTGTATTCATTCACATTTAATGATAAAATTATCAGCATCGTTTACAATTTTTTGCATTGAACCAAGTTCTTAAGGATGTTTTTGGCAAAGGGACTGGGAAATAAAGTAGTGAGACAAAAGTGTCTCAATTTGAAAGAATCAAAGGAGATTGAGAAGCATTGACGAAGTTTGCAGATTTGAATATAAGCCCAGCGCTTTTAAAAGCAGTTAATCGAATGGGCTTTGAGGAAGCAACACCAATACAGGTAAAGACCATTCCATTAAGCATGCAAGGAAAAGACTTAATAGGGCAGGCGCAAACTGGTACAGGAAAGACAGCGGCATTCGGAATTCCATTGATCGAAAAGATTGATGTAAGAAGTTCGCATGTGCAAGGAATTATTATTGCCCCAACAAGGGAGCTTGCTATACAAGTATCAGAAGAATTATTTAAAATTGGAAAAGATGCACGAGCTCGTGTATTAGCGGTTTATGGCGGATCAGATATCCAACGCCAAATTCGTGCATTAAAGAAAGGTCCGCATATTATTGTGGGAACCCCAGGTCGTCTTTTGGACCACATTAAGAGAAAAACGCTGAAGCTAGATCAAGTTCACACTCTTGTTTTGGATGAAGCGGATGAAATGTTGAATATGGGATTTATTGAGGATATTGAATCGATCTTAGAAAGTGTTCCAGATGAAAGACAGACATTGCTTTTCTCTGCAACCATGCCAAATCCGATTCGCAAAATCGCCGAACGTTTTATGAAATCCCCAGAAACGATCCGAGTAGAAGCGAAGGAAATGACGGTTCCATCCATCGAACAATATTTCGTTAAAGTTCACGAAAGAGAAAAATTCGATGTTCTGGCTCGCTTGATTGATGTTCAATCCCCTGAGCTTGCGATTGTTTTTGGCCGTACAAAGCGTCGTGTGGATGAGCTATCGAATGCTCTTACACTTAGAGGGTATGCAGCGGAAGGGATTCATGGTGACCTCAGCCAAGCAAAACGCTTGTCTGTTCTTGGAAAGTTTAAAGAAGGAAAAATTGATGTGCTAGTAGCGACTGATGTAGCTGCTCGTGGATTAGATATTTCTGGTGTTACACATGTATATAACTATGATATTCCTCAAGATCCTGAAAGTTATGTTCACCGAATCGGTCGAACTGGACGTGCTGGAAAAGAGGGTATGGCGATTACCTTTGTAAGTCCACGTGAAATGGGATATCTCCGCATTGTGGAACAAACCACTAAAAAACGGATGCAGCCAATGCGCCCGCCAACTTGGGACGAAGCATTAGTAGGTCAGCAACGGATGACCATGGAAAAAATAGAAGAGGTCATTAAAGAAGGCGAACTTGATGAATATAAAGTAGTGGCCAATGAACTTCTTACTGAATATCAAGATGCTGTGACGATTGTAGCAGCAGCATTAAAAACTATTACCAAGGAACCTGATAAAACACCGGTTCATATTACCGAAGAAAGACCACTACCATCAAAACGAGATTCCTATCGTGGCGGTAACGGTAGTGGCGGCGGAAATCGTAATCGTCGCGGAAAATCAAGTTCACAATCCTATAAAGGAAACCGCAAGCCCCAACGAAGAAGTGGACGTCGGTAAAACGAAAAGCGGAGACGACTGTTCAGCGACGTACAAATTTAAAGACTTCTGACAAGATAAAGGAAAAGTGAAATGCGAAAGACTGCTGATTAGGAGCGACAAGCAAATGTTCCGGAACCGAGGAAGGGTGAATTTCCCCTTCGGCGGTTCAGGGTTATTTAGCGGAACATCGGTTAAAAACGCGACGTCCTGTCGCAACACCGATGGACTCGCATCCTTCGAGTCTCGAGCTCTTGCCGTCTGTAGCTAGACAACACGGCGAAGAATGAGCCGATGTTGACTTATCGCAGGAAGAAGTTGTAAATTTGCTAGTCGCTAGGCGTTGCAGCTGGACAAATGAAAAGCGGAAGCATCAGAATAAGGATGGACGACGCGACGACAACCGCCACGCCGTTCTGACCTACATCCTGTAGGCCTCGCTAAAAATGGTAAGCGATCATAAATAAATCACAGTCCTCTGTGCCTAGTATGGATAAAAAAGCAATCGGGCCAAAACCGATTGCTTTTTTTTATCGTTTAGGAAATTATAAAATTGTAGCTTGTGGATAACAGTTT
Source organism: Bacillus sp. SD088 (assembly GCF_017355205.1). Lineage (GTDB taxonomy): Bacteria > Bacillota > Bacilli > Bacillales > Bacillaceae_C > Lederbergia. The sequence continues at coordinate 5,409 of NZ_JADIJK010000032.1, read as the reverse complement.
ACCTTGCGGTTGGTGTCTAGCTCCAGGCGCCATCGGCTCGAGGCTCGCAGGAGCGAGTCCGTCGGCGTTGCCACAGGACGTGGCGACCTTAGCCGATGTTCCACGAAAATAACCTGAGCCAATGAAAGGCAAAGAACGCCTTTCTTTGGCTCAGAACATTTGCTTGTCGCCGATAGGCGGGCGCCTTGCGCTTTTCTTGTTGTTAAGGAAACTATAAAATTCTTGGCATGTGGATAACTGTTTACGTTGCGGCTTGACATCCAGCTCCAGCGCCCAGCGACTAGCAAACTTTCGGTTTCTTCCTACGATAAGTCAACATCCATTCGCTTTCCAAGCTCATGGTGTTTCCTTTATCTCGTCAGAACCCTAAAAAGTTTGTACGTCGCTAAACGGGCGCTTGCGCTTTTGTTCAAAGATAAGAAAGTATAAAATTTTGGCTAGTGTTTTGATCTAGCTCCAGCGCCTAGCCCCTCGAGGTCAAATAACCTGAGCCAATAAAAGTCAAAACCGGACTTTTCTTGTCTCAGAACATTTGCTTGTCGGGGCTGAGCAAGGCGCTTGCGCTTTTCTTATGCATATTCAAAGATATCTTTCACCCCAATAATTTGAAACTATATTTCGCGGGAAAACGTATATCTAAGTAGGAGTCAATGAAAGGGAGGTTAAACGATGAATATGGAACAACCGGCAAAGCAAATTTCTGCACGTGGTTTAAAGGTATGGCGAATCACTGGTGCTATTTACTCGATTATTATACTGCTTGTCGTGATAGGAGGAGCCATTGCCTTTTACTTTTTAAATTGGCCACTATGGATCGTCTATATTGCAGCAGGACTCTTTGTCGTGTTAACGATCCTCAATGTTTTCACGATCCCAACGATTAGATGGCGACGTTGGCGCTATGAAGTGCGAGAGCAGGAAATTGAATTACAACACGGCATTTTTATCATCACTCGTACTTTAGTTCCAATGGTACGTGTTCAGCATGTAGACACGACACAGGGACCGTTACTTCGTAAATACCGTTTAGCCACGATCCAAATTTCAACCGCAGCGACACAGCATGAAATTCCAGCTGTTGATTTACAGGAGGCAGAAGAGATGCGCCATGCGATCTCGCGCTTAGCAAGGGTGGCGGAAGATGATGTCTGAACCAAAAAGACTTCACCCTATTATGATCTTATTGACGATTATAAAAAGTATTAAAGACGTAATTGTTCCTATCGCTATTTATTTTTTTATCTTCTTCTTTAAAGATCCATCTGATAACGTCTGGATACGTTGGAGTCCCTATTTCTTCGTCGCTCTCTTGCTTTTATCCATCTTTATATCAAGCTTTATTAAATGGATTCGTTATACATATCGACTAGAGGATAATGAATTAAGAATTGAACATGGCCTGTTTGTGAAAAAGAAACGATATATTCCTTTTGAAAGAATTCAAAGTCTTGATTTTTCTGAGACGATTTTGCATCGTCCGCTCGGCTTAGTGAAGGTGACCGTCGAAACGGCTGCAGGAAGTGTGGATGAGGCAGAAGCTGACATGACAGCTATTAAGAAAGACGAAGCAACGGCGATTAGAAAAATGATTGCAGAAGCAAAATCAACCGGAAAGCTCCCTGTAGAAAATGAAGATACGGGCAGAGAGGAAACGGAAGAAAAGGGCCTTGTTCTGTATAAAATTACTCGTAAACAACTATTGTTCTTTGCTTCCACCTCAGGGAGAGCGGGAGTGATTATTGCAGCGGTTGCGGCATTTGCTGGACAATTCGCGGATGTTATACCTTTTGATGAAGTCTTTAATGAAATGGCTGATATCATAAAAACAGGTTTTCTTCTGATCATCGTGCTTGTCCTTGCTGGCCTTTTCATTGTTTGGATGCTGTCTGTTGTCTGGGCATATCTAAAATACAATGATTTTACCTTGCGTTTAGTCGATGATGAACTAGTGATTACGCGTGGGCTATTAGAAAAACGAACAACCACGATTCCGGTCCGTCGTATTCAGGCTTTGAAAATTTCAGAGAGTATTTTTAGACAGCCGTTTGGATACGCGAGTGTTTCAGTTGAATACGCCGGTGGATCGATCCTAGATGAAAATAAAACAGATGGTGTCTTAATCCCAATTGTAAAGAAAAGAGAGATTCCGCGATTATTACAGGAAGGACTTCCTGAATATATATTTGAAGAGCAATATCATTCAGCACCTAAGCGGGCACAAAGACGATATTTCTTTATCAAATCGGTGATCATGACATTGGTGACAATTGGTTTATCCATCTGGCTATGGCCCTATGGCCTCTTGGCTATATTATTAATAGGACTTATGTGGGGATGGGGCGTGCTGCAGTATCGTTCAGCTGCTTGGAAAGTAACAGGTCACCAGCTTGTTTTACGATATAGGGACATTCAGCAACATACTGTTTACCTGCAAAAAAACCGCATCCAATCACTTGATTACTCTGTAAATTGGTTCCAAAAACGAGCGCATTTAGCGACAATCGGAACTTTTGTGATGAGTAGAGGTGGAGGAGTGGCTGTAGTGAAACATCTAGAAGAGGAAGATGCACAAAAAATTTACAAATGGTATTTGCCGAACACTACACCTAAACAAGACAATGTAAAAGCGCAAAATCCGGAATCATAGTAGGGGAAAAGGGGCTGTCCAGCAACCATATGCTGACAGCCTTTCCCATAATAGACAATCCCATGGTTAAAAACGTATTGGACGAAAATGAAGTAGGATGCGGCCGATTAACAGTCCGCTTAGTAAGCCGAAAATATGCCCAGTAATATTGACATTTGGAGTGAAAAAAGTCATGATCACACTAATCAAAGCGATGGGTAGAATCACCTGTTTACCTTGCTTAGGCATATATTCTTTTTTAAATAAAATAACGGCTAAATAAACACCGAATAAGCCAAAGATTGCCCCACTAGCGCCAATATGGACGTAATTAGGTGGGTGGATCAAAAGAGTAGCAAGATTGGCCCCAATTCCACTAAGAAAATAAACAAGGATGAAAGGAAGCTTTCCTAATGCTTTTTCAAGAGCGGGTCCGAACAACACAAGCGAAAAAGAATTAAAGAGCAGATGGGTAAAATTAACATGTACAAGAATAGGGGAAATTAAACGCCACCATTCACCTTCCCGAATAAACAAATTCACTCCAGCTAACGATTCGAATAATAAATTTGTTGGGAAAATAGGAAGGTTCAGCATTAAAAATAAAATAATTTGGATGGCGATAATCGTTGAAATAATCGGATATAATTTTAGAAATTGCTTAAAGCTTTCTGTTCTAACGAACATACTTTTTACACTCCTTTCGAATGACGGGAAACATAGATGGAAGTAATTTTATGTTTGGCAACATAAAATATATATGATAGACATTGATGTATCTTTTAAATCCCTGGTTATGACGGGGATGTCAGAGCTAGATACCCCATTCTTTAATTCAACTTTGAAAAATAAGCACTTACCTTTAGCATAAAGCATGGAAGAAAATAGAACAACTTTTGTACTATACATACGCTGCGGCGAATTATTTTAGAAGGGAGAGAAAAGGCAATGATCATTGGGATTGGACTAGATATTGTGGAAATCAAAAGGCTAGAAAAGGTGTCTGAGAGACAGGAGAGACTTCCTTTCAGAATTTTAACAGATGCTGAAAGAGAGCTTTATTTTACATTAGGAGATAAAAGAAAACTAGAATTTCTCGCTGGTCGTTTTGCGGCAAAGGAAGCCTATGCAAAGGCAAAGGGAACAGGGATTGGTGTGCATCTTTCTTTTTTAGATATTGAAATCCTTCCAGATCCATTGGGAAAGCCCCATATTAAGAAGCCGGTGTTTGCAAAAGCGCATCTCTCTATTACTCATACTGAGCAATATGCAGCGGCTCAAGTTATTATCGAAGAAGACTAGTTTTTAAGAAAATCAGGTCTAATCCTTATACTTGTCTCATATATTTTTAATGCGTTGGGAGAGATGAGATTCGTCTGTGGAATGATGACTACATCTGAGCGGGACGGTCGCTAGGATAAACAGTGTAAGATCAATGGTTTCACGGCAATCTTTTCTCTTCTATTCATGGTCAAATAGGACAAGAAGGGGTTGAAAGAATGAGAAAGGGGTTTTGGATATTTGGGTTATTGCTCATGTCAATTGTGGTCCTGTCTGCTTGTGGTGCAAAATCACAGGAAGATGTCACAGCATCTTTAGATAAAAAGATAGGAGAATTAAAGGGTTATAAAGCTGAGGCGAAAATGACTTTAACAGTTGGTGATGAGCCCCAAACCTATAATATCGATGTTTGGCACGAAAAGCCGGGGAATTATCGTGTTCATTTAAAAAATGAAGAAAAAGATCAAAGCCAAATGATTTTGCGTAATAAAAACGGTGTGTTTGTGTTAACTCCGGCATTAAACAAGAGCTATCGTTTTCAAAGTGAATGGCCTGAAAACAGTAGCCAAGCTTATTTATTTGAGTCACTTGTGAAAGATATCCTTGAAGACAAAGAAGCAACCTTTAAGGCTGGTAAGGATCAATTTGTCTTCAATACAAAAACGCGTTACCAGAATAGCAAGATGCTTCCATCTCAAGAAATCACCTTAAAAAAGGGAACATTAGAACCTACTAGTGTTAAAGTTTTGGATAGCAACGAAACTCCTGTTGTCACAGTCGAGTTTTCAAAATTTGAGTTTGATGCCAAATTTGATTCCAATGCTTTTGATACGAAGAAAAATATGACAAGCGCTCAATTGGATATTCCTGTGCTCCAAAGTGTAAGTAACAGTGATAGCGATGATTTCTCTGTAAAATATTCACTGGCAGAGATTCCTGGGGTAGAGCTTCAAGATGAGACAGAAGTCTCAACAGAAAATGGGAAAAGAGTAATCCTAACATACGCTGGGGAAGATAAATCATTTACGATTTTCCAAGAGCCTTCTGAAATTAGCCTGACCACTTCCATGGAAGTAGTCCCTGTAAGCGGTGAAATGGTTGACTTTGGCTTTTCGATCGGAGCGATGACAGAAGGATCGATTAGTTGGACAGACCAAGGTGTAGATTATTTGCTTGTATCATCTGACTTAACGCCTGAAGAAATGGTGATGGTCGCCAAATCTGTGCAAGGTGGAACAGTAAAATAATAGAAGCCATACTACCATCAAAGAATTCATAAACACCTCTAGGAAAAAGGGAATTTCGTATCATGTTTCGATACGAAATTCCCTTTTTGCTTTTTAAAGAGAACTGAGCTTGGAAATTGAAAGAACTTCAAAAAATGGAGATTCTTAGCGTGGTCGTGACGGTAATTTGGATAGATTCAAGAAAGTGTAACAGCGTCAGCCACGGCCGTTCCCAAAACGCTAAGAAATTCGGAAAAGGGTACGGCGCCAGCCATG
>NZ_JADIJK010000031.1 GCF_017355205.1 Bacillus sp. SD088 | reverse complement strand
GACACCCTCGTGAAGAGGGTGTCTTTTTTGATTTAGGCTTAGTCATTAACCCATTATTGAATCGCTGCCTTCCCTAAGGTAACGTTCAATCAGAAAAGGTCCTTTTGTTTCCGTTATATCTAAGAAATCCCTAATAAAGGGGAAATCATCATTTGGAGTCGTCTTAATCAGTTCCATCCACCATTCTGTTTCATAACGAGAGATCATACTTAAATTATATAAAATTAAGTAGTGAATAAGCAGATCAGGCAAAAAGGTAAGTTCATGAATCGTGCTAGGCAACCAAAGTGATTCTTTCTCAATATGGTAGCGGAAAGGTGGGGTATTACCTATGCATTGATTAAATGTCATATGTCCTTCCGCATCATTTCCCCACTGTATATGTTTCTTACATTTATAAGTTAAGTACTCCTTCATACGCTGTCCATCCATATGATAAGAGTTCAATAACTCGGTTGGTAAAAGATAGGAATGATTATTTTCTTTAGGTAATTCAAACATATTAGCCTCTCCTTTGAAGAAGGAAAAACTCTCTTCCAATTCCACTATAAGCTTTAGCAGCTCTCCCATTTTAAATTTATCCCCTTCAAGGTGTTTCACGTGAAACATCCGTTCTGAAAAATAGGTGCATAAACCATTTTTTTGAACTTTCACTTCATCATCAAAAAACTTGTAATCCTTCTTTTTCCTCTTTCTGGTAGAAACTCCATGTGCAAGAACTGCCGTTGTATGGGGATAATAAGGATCAATGCTCAACAAACAAGCTTTTATTAAATGGATAAGACCATAATAAAGGAGAATCGGCCGGATTGATAATGTTGTTATTGATGCTTGCTCGTAAAAGGCTTCCCCTTGTTCAAGATAATAAATGAACGAGTAACAATTATCATATGCTTTTGCGGAGGCTTCCTCTATCTTTAGCATTTTGTATCGTTCGGATAAATAACTTCTTGCCTGAGTAGCAGAATGAAATTGTTGAATACGTTTCCATGTTAACTGTTTGCTATTCAAAGTATCATCTCCAAATAATTTGAAAAATGGAACATCTGGTGTATTTCTTGACAGTCATATAAGCAATTGATAACCTACTAATAATATTTTGGGGCAGGAGGCAGGAAAATATGTGGGAATCTAAATTTTCTAAACAAGGTTTAACTTTTGATGATGTCCTATTAGTACCAGCAAAATCTGAGGTTTTACCGAAAGAGGTCAATTTATCGGTTGAATTAACGAGTACTTTAAAATTAAATATTCCTGTAATTAGTGCAGGAATGGATACGGTCACTGAATCGAAAATGGCAATTTCAATGGCACGTCAAGGCGGATTAGGCATCATTCATAAAAATATGAGCATTGAGGCCCAAGCCGAGAGGGTTGATAAGGTAAAGCGTTCTGAGAGTGGTGTTATTAAAGATCCCTTTTTTTTAACGCCGGATCACCAAGTCTTTGATGCTGAGCATTTAATGGCAAAATATCGTATTTCAGGTGTTCCAATCGTAAATGACGAAAAGGAAAGAGTGTTGGTAGGAATCATTACCAATCGTGATATGCGCTTTATTCAAGACTTCTCTGTTCCAATTATCGATGTGATGACGAAAGATAACCTTGTAACTGCTCCAGTTGGGACATCACTTGAAGAAGCAGAAAATATATTACAGCAACATCGAATTGAAAAATTACCATTAGTAGATGATAAAGGTGTTTTGCAAGGGCTAATTACGATAAAAGATATCGAAAAAGTCATTGAATTCCCTAACTCAGCAAAAGATAGTCAAGGTCGTTTATTAGTTGGTGCAGCCGTTGGGGTTACGACCGATACAATAAAACGAGTTGAGATGCTTGTCCAGTCTCAAGTCGATGTAATTGTTATTGATACGGCACATGGTCATTCAGAGGGTGTTTTAAGAACGATTAAAGAGATTAGAGAGGAATACCCTGACTTAAACATCATCGCAGGTAATGTGGCCACAGCTGAAGCCACAGCGGCCTTATTTGATGCAGGTGCAGATGTCGTCAAGGTTGGAATTGGGCCAGGTTCAATTTGTACAACTAGAGTTGTTGCTGGTGTCGGAGTTCCACAAATTACGGCTGTTTATGATTGTGCTACAGAAGCAAGAAAAAGAGGAAAGGCCATTATCGCGGATGGTGGTATTAAATATTCAGGAGATATTGCAAAAGCTCTAGCTGCAGGAGGACATGCAGTTATGTTAGGAAGTATGCTGGCTGGAACTTCTGAAAGCCCTGGAGAGACTGAAATTTTCCAAGGGCGTCGCTTTAAAGTATATCGTGGCATGGGATCTGAAGGAGCAATGGAAAAAGGATCAAGTGATCGCTATTTCCAAGAAGATGCGAAGAAATTTGTACCTGAAGGAATTGAAGGCCGCGTTCCTTATAAAGGACCACTTGCAGATACAATTTATCAACTAGTAGGTGGTTTACGTTCTGGAATGGGATATTGTGGTGCACCAGACCTTCAACATTTCAGGGAAAATGCTCAATTTATTCGAATGACAGGTGCTGGTTTACGTGAAAGCCATCCACATGATGTTCAAATAACGAAAGAGTCATCTAATTATTCTCTTTCTTAATAATAAAAGGGCAGGACATTCCATTTTTATAGGAGTCCTGTCTTTTTTATTATTAAGGAACTATAAAATTCTTGGCATATGGATAACTAGCTTATCTTGCAGTTGGTGTCTAGCTCCAGCGCCCAGCGACTAGCAAACTTTCAGCTTCTGTTTGCGTAAGTCAACATCGGCTCATGCTTCGCCGTGTATCCTTTATCTCGTCAGAAGCTTAAAAAGTTTGTACGTCGCTAAACGGGCGCTTGCGCTTTTGTTCTTTGCTAAAATATCACAGTTTTGTAGGCGTCATAATTTTCCTACTAAATTATGTTCAAATATGATAAAATGACAAAGGTGTACATAAAAGGTTGGAGGGCTTACATGTGAAAAGAAAACGGACCAAAAGAACGATTATTTTTTCTTTGATTCTTGCTATGATGTTTAGTTTATTACAATTACCAGGTCAGGCATATGCAAAAGATGAATTAGATATCCATGCAGATGCGGCCATTATTATAGAACCAACCACTGGAAAAATACTATATGCAAAAAATGAAGATGAGTCGCTAGGAATTGCCTCTATGACAAAAATGATGAGTGAATACCTTTTGTTTGAAGCTATTCAGGAGAAGAAGATTACTTGGGATCAAGAACAAATCATTAGTGCTTATGCCCATGAAGTCTCCATTGATGCTCAATTGTCCAATGTTGGCTTGAACGAAGGAAAACCATACACCATTCAAGAATTGTATGAGGCTATGGCCATTTACTCTGCAAATGGAGCAACAATTGCGATTGCCGAAGCCATTGCTGGCTCGGAAGAAAAATTCGTCGATATGATGAATGAAAAGGCAGAGGAATTAGGATTAGAAGATTATTACTTTGTAAATTCAACAGGTCTTAATAATAAAGATTTAAAAGGCAAACATCCTCAGGGAGAAGCTGATGATGAAAATTTAATGTCAGCAAGATCGACAGCAGCACTAGCTGCTAAGTTAATGAAAGATTTTCCAGAAGTACTTGATACAACTAGTGTTGCAAAGAAGGAATTTAGAGATTTACCCGGAGAAATGAAAAACTGGAATAAAATGCTTCCAGGTTTAGAATTTGAATATGAAGGTGTCGATGGACTTAAAACAGGGACAACAGATTTAGCTGGACGCTGTTTTACTGGTACAGCTACTCGTGGGGATTTTCGCGTTGTTACTGTTGTAATGAATGCAAAGGATGATAATGGAGTAAGCAGTGACTATGGTAGATTTGGACAAACACAGAAAATGATGGAGTACGCTTTTGCTAATTTCTCTATGAAGGAGATTTTCCCGAAAGGCTATGAAATTAAAGGCCATAAATCTCTAGGGGTTGAAAAAGGGAAGGAAAAGAGTGTAAAGATCCAAACAGAAGAACCATTGAGTACGGTTGTGAAAAAGGGAGAAGAAGATGCGTATAATCCCGTCTTTAAGCTAGATAAGGATAAGGTAAATAAAGATGAGGAATTAACGGCTCCTATTAAGAAAAATGAACAAGTTGGTACATTAGCAGCTGAACCCAAAAGTGAATCGGATTATGGATATTTGACGAAAGGGTTTGAACCCACTGTAAAAGTTATCACCACGAACGAAGTTGAGAAAGCTAATTGGTTTGTACTAATGATGCGTAGTGTAGGTGTTTTCTTCTCAGGCTTATGGACAAGCGTATCAGATACGGTTAAAGGATGGTTTTAATAAGTATAGAAATAGCTTCCCTGTATTGACAGGGAAGTGTCTTTATAGTTAACTAAATAGTAGAATTAATCCGATAGATATGATCAGATAAAAGCGAAGGGGATATATAAATGAGAACAGGAACCGATCGAGTAAAACGTGGTATGGCAGAAATGCAAAAGGGCGGCGTCATTATGGATGTTGTCAACGCAGAACAGGCAAAATTAGCTGAGGAGGCAGGAGCAGTCGCAGTTATGGCTCTTGAACGTGTTCCTTCTGATATTCGTGCAGCGGGCGGTGTTGCACGGATGGCGGATCCAACGATTGTGGAAGAAGTGATGAACGCTGTATCAATCCCAGTGATGGCAAAGGCTAGAATTGGCCATATTGTCGAGGCTAGAGTATTGGAAGCGATGGGTGTTGATTATATAGATGAAAGTGAAGTTTTGACGCCAGCTGACGAAGAGTTCCATTTAAACAAGAAGGAATATACTGTTCCTTTTGTATGTGGTTGTCGTGATCTAGGTGAAGCAACTAGACGCATTGGGGAAGGTGCTTCAATGCTTCGTACAAAAGGAGAGCCGGGAACTGGGAATATTGTCGAGGCGGTTCGTCATATTCGTAAAGTGAACGCCCAAGTACGTAGAGTAGTGGCAATGAATGAAGATGAACTTATGACAGAGGCAAAATTACTAGGTGCACCATATGAGCTTTTATTGGAAATTAAGCAAAATGGTCGTCTTCCGGTTGTAAACTTTGCAGCAGGCGGTGTTGCAACACCTGCTGATGCAGCATTAATGATGGAACTTGGAGCGGATGGAGTGTTCGTTGGCTCTGGTATTTTTAAATCAGAAAATCCTGCTAAATTCGCCCGTGCAATCGTAGAAGCAACAACCCATTATAAAGATTATGGAAAAATTGCTGAACTATCAAAAGATCTTGGTATTGCGATGAAAGGGATTGAAATCTCAACCTTAACACCTGAAAATCGTATGCAAGAGCGCGGGTGGTAAAATGTTAAAAGTAGGAATCCTTGGATTACAAGGAGCTGTTCGCGAACATGCTCAGGCTGTAAAGAACTGTGGCGCAGAAGCAATTGAAGTAAAATCAACGGAGCAGTTAGAACAGCTGGATGGTCTTATTCTTCCCGGGGGGGAAAGTACTACGATGCGTCGCCTGCTTGATAAGTATGGATTTATGGAACCATTAAGGGCATTTGCGCGTGCAGGAAAGCCCATTTTTGGAACATGTGCCGGTTTGATTTTATTAGCGAAACGTCTTTCTGATAAAGAAGACGCTCATTTACAACTAATGGATATAACGGTCGAAAGAAATTCCTTTGGCCGGCAAAAGGACAGTTTTGAAGCGGAAATAGCAATTGCTGGTGTAGCGGAGAATACAATGACAGCTGTTTTTATCCGTGCTCCTCATATAACAGAAGCTGGAGAAAATGTAGAGGTCTTGGCAAAATATGAGGAAAGAATTGTAGCGGTTAGGGAAGGTCCTTTTCTAGGCTGCTCTTTTCATCCTGAACTTACAGAGGACAACCGCTTAACCGCATATTTTTTGCAAATGGTCGAAGAATATAAAAATAATGAAAGCAAAATTTGCAATTAATCCTTGCTTATAGTATAGTATGAGCAAATTTATATGGTCATGGCGTTGAAAGGAAATAGTAGTAAAGATTATGTATCTTTAGAGAATCGATGGTTGGTGAGAATCGATGGTACGACTTTATGAATCCATCCTTGAGCAAAATGCTGAACATTGAAGTGAGTAGGCATTTTCGGTTTGAACCGTTATCGATGAAGTGGAAAGTTATATATACTTTCAATTTGGGTGGCAACGCGGGTAACTCTCGTCCCTTTCAGGGGATGAGGGTTTTTTTAATGTTGAAAAGGAGGAATGACGAAATGTTAGATATGAAATACTTACGCGAGCATTTTCCTGAAATTAAAGCGAAATTGAAGCACAGAGGAGAAGATTTAACAGATTTAGATCAGTTTGAGGCACTGGACCAAAAAAGAAGAGAGACTATTATACGAGTAGAACAGCTGAAAAGTAAGCGAAATGAAGTATCCCAGCAAATTGCAAAAATGAAAAGGGAAAAACAGAATGCTGATGAGGTTATTTTAGAAATGCGTCAAGTTGGTGATGAAATCAAAGGGCTTGATCAGACTTTACGAGAAGTAGAGGAAAAGTTAGGGGATTTGCTGTTATCTATTCCAAACATTCCACATGAAAGTGTACCAGTGGGAGAAACAGAGGATGATAATGTGGATATTCGCCAATGGGGAGATATCCGTTCTTTCGACTTTGAACCACAACCCCATTGGGATATCGCCGATCAGCTTGGTATTCTGGATTTTGAAAGAGCCGCTAAAGTGACGGGCAGCCGATTTGTCTATTATAAAGGAATGGGTGCAAAGTTAGAACGCGCCTTGATTAGCTTTATGATGGATCTACACTCGGAAGAGCATGGCTATGAAGAGATGCTACCTCCTTATATGGTGAATCGTACGAGTATGACAGGAACAGGACAATTACCGAAGTTTGAAGAGGATGCCTTTTTAATTGAAAGCGAAGATTACTTCCTTATCCCGACTGCCGAAGTTCCTGTAACTAACTATCATCGCGATGAAATTTTGGATGGAAGTCAGCTCCCTTTAAATTATGTGGCTTATAGTGCTTGTTTTCGCTCTGAAGCTGGATCTGCCGGTCGGGATACGAGGGGATTAATACGTCAACATCAATTTAATAAAGTGGAATTAGTTAAATTTGTGAAACCTGAGGATTCTTATCAAGAATTAGAAATTCTCACAGGTCATGCAGAAAAGGTACTGCAGTTGCTTAAACTTCCTTATCGTGTCTTAAGCATGTGTACGGCTGATTTAGGATTTACAGCAGCGAAAAAATATGATTTAGAAGTTTGGTTACCAAGCTATAACACATATCGAGAGATCTCTTCTTGTTCTAACTTTGAAGCCTTCCAAGCAAGAAGGGCAAATATCCGCTTTAGACCGGAATCAGGTGCGAAGCCGCAACACGTGCATACTCTAAATGGTTCAGGACTTGCGATTGGGCGTACTGTTGCAGCTATTTTGGAGAATTATCAACAGGAAGATGGTACTGTTATTATTCCAGAAGTATTACGACCTTATATGAGAAATAGAGAAGTGATTAAATAACATTTAAACAGTCGTATATAAAACATTCCCGCTAGGTAGATACAAGCCTATCTAGCAGGAATGTCTTCTCATGACTTTACAGTACTAAATATAATGGTTGACTTTAACTTGCGAACTTGATAAAATATTTCTTGTCGTAACGGAGGAATACCCAAGTCCGGCTGAAGGGATCGGTCTTGAAAACCGACAGGCGGGTTAAACCGCGCGGGGGTTCGAATCCCTCTTCCTCCGCCATACATGCATAAATTGGAGATCAGAAGCCTATTCTTATTGGAGCAGGTTTCTTTTTTTATCATAGAATTGAGTTGCATCACTATTTTTTCACAACATGGAAGTTATCTGTAATTAGTAACCAGTTTTGTGGGAAAGAAAGGCCAAGTTTCCAATAGCTTACTCCCCTTAGACCTAATTCCTTTACTAAGTTAAATTTAGCTTGAATGGAGCGGGCATCTTCAAACCAAACTTCATGTCTTTTTCCCTCTTGATCGACATAATGAAAAAAGGGTGCTTGTGCTGTTTCATTGTATTGAATAGCCACTCCCTGTTCCGCTGCGATCTGAATAGCCTGCTGAGGGCTAATAGCCTTTGCTGTGGTCCCTTGAACAAATGGAAGCGTCCAATCGTACCCATATAGATTTTGTCCCATGAATATTTTTTCAGCGGGTATTTCCGATATCGCATAGTTTAATACAGTGCGCACAGAATTAATGGGGGAGACGGCCATAGCTGGACCACCGCTATATCCCCATTCGTAGGTCATAATCACAACATAATCAACAATTTCACCATGGGCCTTATAATCATGAGCTTCATACCATTCCCCTTGTTGAGTGGCACTTGTCTTCGGGGCAAGAGCTGTAGAAATCATAATTCCTTCTTGATGGAGCCGATCTCTAGCGATCCTCAAAAATTCGTTATAGGCTTCCCGATCTCGAGGATAAAGGCGTTCTAAATCAAAATGTACATCACCAAAGCCAATTCGCTTTGCTTCCTGGATAATATTATTCAGAAAGGTTTCTCGGACAGATGAATTCGTTAAAAGGGTGTGACCGAGTTCTGAGCTAAATTGTCCTTCTGCTTGATTCGCAATCACCATGACAAGCGTGTTTTGATTGGCCTCAGCGATCGCAGGAAATTGATTTAGCAGTGGAGCAGTTAAGGATCCATCTGCATTCGCTAAATAAGCAAAGGGTGATAGATAGGTTAGGTAGGGGGCCGCTTGTCGTGCACTATTTTCTAGTGCTTCTGATACTGTGTTGCCGGATGGTTCTACATAAGCATTGAATTCGCGATTTGTTTTTGGTCCTTGTGGGATATACAAGCGCATCCCAATTTGTAGTACTTGGTTAACTGGAATTCCATTAATTCTTGCGAGCTCTTGAAAGGAAAGCCCAAATTTTTGGCTAATAGAATAAAGACTGTCTCCTTGCTGGACCCAATAAAATTGTCCGTAAATTGGGATAACCAAGGCTTGGCCGATGACTAAATTATTTGGATTAGGCAGTTCATTTGCTTCAGCAATGATATTCGGATTAAGATCATAGCGAGAAGCAATCAAGCTTAACGTTTGATTGGCCTCTACAACATGAATTTGCATGATATGTCCTCCTACTATATTAAGGATCAAAGGCTAGACTGCAACATGCCACTTTGGTAGGTCGGACAGACCTCACCTGTACGAAAATATCCTGTTTGTCGCATGCCTTTGTGACCTGCATTTTGCAGGCATAATGTTGTACTATTCTATGTGGCGATATTGGCTAATAGACATAAAAGAAGGAGTAATTTTATGGATAAGCAAAGTGAAACATATATGTGGCAAGCAATCCAAGAGGCGAAAAAGGCTAGAGATATGAATGAAGTCCCCATTGGAGCTGTAATTGTATTAGATCAAAAGGTCATTGCAACCGCACATAATGTAAGAGAGTCATCGCAAAATGCTGTCGCCCATGCAGAACTACTCGCCATTGAAAAGGCATGTGAAAAATTAGGGACATGGCGATTAGAAGAAGCGGAGCTATATGTTACACTGGAGCCTTGTCCTATGTGTAGCGGTGCCATTTTATTGTCTCGGATTAGGAAGGTGATCTACGGTGCGCCTGATCCCAAGGCCGGCTGTGCAGGAACGCTTATGAATTTACTTGAGGATGAACGATTTAATCACCAATGTGAAGTAGTTTCAGGAGTATTAGCAGAGCCTTGTGGCCAACTATTAACAGATTTTTTTCGAGAGATTCGGGAGCGGAGAAAGATTGAAAAGCGGAGTGGAATAGAAAAGAAGCAGAACGTTGAAACGCCGCGGGAAATAGAGACTACTGATTAAACAAACAAATAAAATTATTGAAATGGAAAACCTCGCCATTGATTTCTATTTTGAAAGATTGTATACTTAATCATATCGTACTAGACGGGGAAGTAGCGGAGCCTTGTAACCCGCAATCCGCTCCAGCGGGGTTGAATTCCTTCTAGAGGCTGCTTGTACTGTAGGGCCTGCCTTAAGTAAGTGGTGTGGACACTTGGGTCCCGCGCAATGAGAATCCATGAACCATGTCAGGTCCGGAAGGAAGCAGCATTAAGTGGAAGCTCTCATGTGCCGCGGGGTTGCCTGGGTCGAGCTAACTGCTTGAGTAACGCCTATGGTACACAGTCGAAGGAAGGTGTACGACTTCATTTCGATCATAACAACATCCATTCACTTTTTAACAGTGAGTGGATTTTTTGTTTTCAAAACATGAAACCATTCTTCGATTTAATCGTATGTAATAGAAGAGAACTATGAAGAAAATCGTGTTAGGAATGATAATATGAATCGAAAAATCCTTTCCAGTTTAATCGTTTTTCTTATCTTGTTATTTCCGATTAAAGTGGGAGCCGTCGACTTCTCTGTTCCCAATGTCATGATTGATGCCCATTTACAGAAAAATGGAGATGTACATGTACAAGAAAAACATACTTATCAATTTAAAGGTAAATTTAACGGCATTACCCGGGAAATATATCCAAAAAAGGGTGCGGAAATAACGGATTTTATAGCGAAAGAAGACGAAAAAACGCTAAAAGTGGAAAAAGACCATGAGTTATATAAGATTCATCGAAAGGGTAATAAGGAATCAGTTGAGATCACCTTAGATTATGTGATTAACAATAGTGTAGACAAATATGAAGATGTAGCAGAATTTTATTGGCCATTTTTCGACCAACGAAATGAAACAGATTATGGAAATATGCAAATCACTATTCATCCACCCAGTGCGACAGAGGATGTTATTGCCTTTGGTTATGACCAGGCCTTTAACAAACAAAGTATCCAAACGAATGGAATTGTCGAATATTCTTTGGGGGATGTTCCATCAGGGGAAAATGGCGATATAAGAGTCGCATACTCATCCAATTTATTTGCAGAAATGGCGATGACCTCATCAAAGGAAATGAAGGAATCTCTAATACAGGAAAAGGAAAATTTAGAACATAAAGCAGAGATATTTGCAGAGAATAAGGAAAGATTCGCCTCTGCTTCCAAATTAATGCTCCCGTTTTTCCTTCTTTTATTTGTTGTTTTATTCGGATGGGAGTATATTAGCAAGAAAAGGAAAAGCAGCTTAGTTAGGGAAGCATTAAAAAGAAATCAACCCATTATTCCTGATGAGAAGATGAGTATGCCCGCCACAATATACTATACACTTGATATGGCAGCCGTTCATGTTCCAGCTGCCTTGCTTGATTTGGTGCGAAAAGGGTTTGTCGAACAGCGGTCAGAGAGCGAATTTAGAAGAATTCATGCTGATGCTGAGTATGAACATGAAAGAATTTTACTGACATGGCTGTTTGATGAACTAGGTGAAAATAATGATTTTAATATAGAAAATCTTGAAGACTTCATTAAAGAAGAAAAAAATCTTCCAGCTTATCATAAACGTCTTACGGAGTGGAGAGCAGCCATAAAAAAAGAAGTAAAAGAGGCAGGGGTGCGTGAAAAGAAACCTATTTATCGGTCAATCTTTGGAGTCCTTTCTGTCGTGTTATTAGGCGTATGGATTGCAGCTGTCTACTATGAGGGGATCCCGATGTTTCTAACAGCCTTTATATTATTTTTGGTTGCCGGTTTTACAGCGATTTTTTATCGCCCTCTTTCAAGCAAAGGACTTTATATTAAAGAGGAATGGACACGATTGTTAAATAGGCTAAACAAAATAAAAAGTGCTGATTGGCAAAAAACGTCAGATGATGATCGGATGAGGGTGATGGTTTTTGGAGCCAATGGAAAGTATGCAAAGGCAGGAAAAATGCAACAATGGCAAGAAGAATTACAAAATGTTGATTCCTCTTCCATGAGTTATTCTTACTTTACTGTCCCAATGCTATATGGTGCCTTTTTCCAAGCTGATCAAAAGTATACCGACTATAGCCAAAGTTCTTCAGGAGGCTCTGTCGGTGGCGGAACTGGCGGTGGTGTTGGCGGCGGAGGCGGTGGTTCAGGCGCCTTTTAATAGAAGTGGAGCAACGATTAGGAAGTGGTCCCATCCATAAGGTTGGTCACCACAACTTAGCCGTTGCTTGCTCTGTTTATGTTCGAAAAGGCTGGTGAAAAAGGTACTGTGAACTCCTCGGTTCCTTTTATCGCCCTTTTTGGACATTCACTTAAAACATTTCCCTTCTCTTTTTGTCAAACCTATCCAAAATAAGGTATAATAGAAAGATGAATAAGGGTTATTTTATATATACGAATGAGCCGTCGAAATAAAACAGGGAAAGAAGGAGAGAGCATAAATGTATCAAGCGTTATACCGTGTTTGGCGACCACAAACGTTTGAAGATGTGGTGGGGCAAGAACATGTGACGAAAACTTTACAAAACGCTCTACTCCAACAGAAAACGAGTCATGCATATTTATTTTCTGGTCCAAGGGGAACAGGGAAAACAAGTGCGGCAAAAATATTAGCTAAAGCCGTCAATTGCCAAAAAATGCCGGTTGCAGAACCTTGTAATGAATGTCCCGCTTGTTTAGGGATTGCCGATGGATCAATACAAGATGTGATCGAGATTGATGCTGCTTCGAATAATGGTGTGGAAGAGATTCGCGATATTCGAGATAAAGTGAAATATGCACCTACATCTGTATCCTACAAAGTCTATATCATTGATGAGGTACATATGCTTTCTATGGGTGCTTTCAATGCCCTATTAAAGACTTTAGAAGAGCCGCCAAAGCATGTCATCTTTGTTCTGGCGACAACTGAACCCCATAGGATTCCTTTGACCATTATTTCCCGTTGTCAGCGTTTTGATTTTAAACGAATAACGGCGCAAGATATAGTTCAGAGAATGATCCATATTGCTACAGAATCAGGGTTACAGTTTGAAGAAAAGGCACTACATGTCATTGCTCAAGCCGCGAGCGGCGGGATGCGCGATGCCTTAAGCTTACTGGATCAGGCTATTTCTTTTAGCACCGATCGAGTGACAGTGGAGGATGCCTTAACGGTTACAGGATCTGTTTCCCAAAATTATTTGAATAAGCTTGTTCAGGCAATTCATGAAAAAGACGTTTCTGAATCCTTGACGATCCTTGAGAAATTGGTGTTGGAAGGGAAGGATCCCAGTCGCTTTATCGAAAACTTAATTTTATATTTCCGTGATCTTTTACTATATCAGACAGCCCCTACTCTTGAGGAATCATTGGAAAGGGCTACGTTGGATGATGACTTTATTGAGCTAGCCAAGACTATACAGTCAGACAAGATTTATGAATATATGGATGTGTTAAATAAGACACAACAAGATATGAAGTTTTCAGATCATGCTAAGACCTATTTGGAGGTTTGCATGGTGAAATTGTGTCAAACAAAGACACAAACTAATCTTGAACATCTAGATGGGGTGCAGGAATTACTTGCAAAAATTGATAAGCTTGAGAAGCAAGTGGAGGATTTAAAAGTAAATCGACCAGCTCAGGAAGAGCAGTCCCAAGCCCAACCAGCAAAAAAGCCGATGCGCACCAATAAAGGCTTTCAGGCAAATACAAGGAAAATTCGTGAAATATTGGGTGAAGCGACACGGGAAGATTTGAATACTATTAAGAGCCAATGGGGAAATCTCCTTGAGCAGCTTAATAATCGACAAATGCGATCACAGGCAGCTCTATTAATGGATGCAGAACCTGCTGCAGCCTCACCGACTGCCTTTGTTATAAAATTTAAATATGATATACATTGCAAAATGGCCATGGAAAACACGAAGTTTTTAGAAGTGACAGCAAGTCTTATAGAAGAAGTCATCGGAAAAAATCTCCAATTTGTAGGTGTACCTGAACCACAATGGCTAGAGATTCGTGAGGATTTTCTACAACATCAGGGTCATGAGCAAGACGAAGAAGGAGAAGAGACTCCAGATCCGCTTATTCAGGAAGCTGTAAAGCTAGTTGGAGAAGACTTAATTGAGGTTAAAAATTAATTTGAAGGGAATGGAAGCATATGCGTGGAATGGGAAATATGCAAGGTATGATGAAGCAAATGCAAAAGATGCAAAAGAAAATGGCTCAGGCTCAAGAGGAGCTAGGTGAAGAACAGATTGAAGGAACAGCTGGTGGTGGAATGGTCACTGTGGTTGTATCTGGTCATAAAGAAGTGCTGGAAGTTAATATTAAGGAAGAAGTCGTTGATCCAGAGGATATAGAAATGCTTCAAGATCTTGTTTTAGCTGCAGTAAATGAGGCAATGAAACAAGCGGATGAATTAACAAATCAGACGATGGGGCAATTTACTAAAGGAATCAACCTTCCTGGATTCTAGGAGGTTAACTGATTATGCATTATCCTGAACCAATATCCAAGCTGATTGACAGCTTTATGAAACTGCCGGGAATTGGGCCCAAAACAGCAGCCCGCCTGGCATTTTTCGTTTTAGATATGAAGGAAGATACGGTCCTGGACTTTGCCAAGGCACTTGTCAATGCAAAACGAGATCTAGGTTTCTGTTCTGTTTGTGGGCATATTACCGATCAGGATCCTTGTTATATTTGTCAAGATTCAAAGCGGGAACGAAGTGTTATCTGTGTTGTACAGGAATCAAGAGATGTGATTGCCATGGAAAAGATGAAGGAATATCATGGTTTATACCATGTTCTTCATGGCTCCATCTCGCCAATGGAGGGAATTGGGCCTGAAGATATTAATATTCCTGATTTATTAAAAAGACTTCAAGATGAAACAGTTCAAGAAGTGATCTTAGCAACGAATCCTAATATTGAGGGAGAGGCAACGGCTATGTATATTTCTCGTTTACTCAAGCCCTCGGGCATCACAGTCACACGAATTGCTCATGGACTTCCAGTTGGCGGCGATTTAGAATATGCAGATGAAGTAACGTTATCCAAAGCATTGGAGGGACGTAGAGAAGTGTAAGTTTTCTTTACGGATGCTCGCAGGATAGGAAGTGCTCGTGTAAACAAAACGACAGTACATCACGAACTTAGCCGGTGTTCTGGTTAATAACCCTGAACCTATACAGGGAAAATGCACCCTTTCTAGGTTCAGGAACATTTGTTTGTCGGGGCTGACCAAGGCGCTTGCGCTTTTGTTCCTGTTAAGGAAATTATAAAATTGTCGCTTGTGGATAACTGTTTGCGTTGCGGTTTGACATCCAGCTCCAGCGCTCAGCGACTAGCAAACTTTCGGTTTCTTCCTACGATAAGTCAACATCCATTCGCTTTCCAAGCTCATGGTGTTTCCTTTATCTCGTCAGAACCCTAAAAAGTTTGTACGTCGCTAAACGGGCGCTTGCGCTTTTGTTCTAAAGGACTCATTTTTAGAGGTGGCGTACATGTTTCAAAAGGAAAAGCTTCGGAAGGAATATGACCAAAAACTGATTGAGCTAATGGAAAGCTCAAAGCAGGATTGGATGTACTTTTCTCAATTAGAAGAGATGAGCTATGGGTATGATGAAGAACTACATCGGCTAGCTCTTCTCGCAAAATCAAAGTATTTTTTTCTATTCCAAGAAGCTAAAATAAGAAAAATCTCCATAAGATAATGGTTTTACAATAGGGATACACTTGTTTATAGGGGATGCTCATTTTACAGTTTTTTGAATAGCTTTTCATCGTTCTTTTTGGACAAACCTTACATATAATAATGGAAAGGATTGATTCCAGGGGGGAAAAGATGAGTCCAATCATAGTCATATCCATTGTTGCTGGAGTGATACTTCTGCTTGTAGTAGTGGGGTTGCCAACAAAGGTCTTTCGCTGGATGGGCCTATCGTTGATGAAACTTCTGATCGGCGCGTTATTTTTATTTTTTCTTAACGCCATCGGCAACCAATTTGGTTTAGCAGTCCCCATTAATTTCATTACATCTGCTATATCCGGCTTTCTAGGTTTGCCGGGAGTTGCCGCCCTAGCCATTATTCAGCTATGGATTTTTTGAAAAGTCCGTTCAAGGGGAACGGACTTTTTGTTGTTAAAAAGTGTTAAAATAAAGGATTGCTACTGCTTATCCTATGATTGGGAACCTATCTCAAACCCTATGCTTATCCGCTTCTGTACAGAATATTCCTATTTTATTTGTGGATGTACAGACACACGAAATGTTTTTGCCGCATATTAATAATTGTAATTGGATTAATGTTAGAAATTGTGTATACAAATAAGAAAAAGTGGCAAAACTAAATGCTACGGAGGTGGAGAAGTGGAAAAGTGTATTGTTTGTGAAAAACCTCAGAAGCATGGGATTCATTTATATACATCGTTTATTTGTACAGATTGCGAGAAAGCTATGGTACAAACGAGTACCCAAGATCCAACGTATCAATTTTATATTAAACAATTAAAAGTGATTAAAGAAAATAAGATTTATTCTTAAACCAGGGACAGGGGAGTGCCTGGTTTTTGTGTGCTTATGCATAGTATAATGAGGGAAAATAGAAGTGAGGTATAATCGGTGAATCAAGATCAGCTGCCACTGTATGAACGATTGCTACAATACAAACAAAATAGGCCCATTTCCTTTCATGTCCCAGGACATAAAAATGGTATTTTGTATGAAGGGGTCGATTCAGCCTTTGCCCAGATTGCCCAACTAGATGCAACTGAATTAACAGATTTAGATGATTTGCATGCTCCTGAAGGAGTGATTGCAAAGGCTCAAAGGTTATTAACAGATTTGTATCAATCTTGCCAAAGTTATTTTCTAGTAAATGGGACGACAGTTGGCAACTTAGCTATGATTCTAGCTTGCTGCCAAGCGGGAGATTATGTGTTAGTACAGCGTCATTGTCATCAATCGATTTTACATGGTTTACAACTAGCTAAGCTCAATCCAATTTTTATTGCTTCAAAAGTAAGGGAGGATGGAGAAATACAGCTCATGGTGGACACAGTGCAAAGGGCCTTTCAACAGTATCCATCCATTCGGGCTTGTATTTTTACTTATCCCGATTATTATGGACAGACATTTAATCTTCAAGCAATGATCGAAATTGCTCATCAAAATAATGCGCTTGTTTTAGTCGATGAAGCTCATGGGGCTCATTTTTGTTTAGAAGAACCTTTTCCTTCATCATCCCTTCGACTAGGGGCCGATCTTGTTGTTCATTCAGCCCATAAAACCTTACCGGCTTTTACAATGGGTTCATATTTACATATTAATAGCGATCATGTGCCGGTCAAAAAGGTAGAAAGATATTTAAAGATGCTTCAATCTAGTAGTCCGTCCTATTTAGTTATGGCCTCTTTAGATCTAGCTCGTCATTATGTATCCCATTTTTCAAAAGAAGATGTATATTATACCCAACAAAAGAATCAAGATTTTATAAAAAAATTAAAGCAGCTTTCAGGTATTCAAGTAATCGAAAGCGATGATCCTCTCAAAGTGATGGTTCGTCACACTGCTTTTTCTGGATATGAATTACAAACTAAATTTGAACAAGTCGGAGTATACCCTGAACTAGCAGATCCACAACAGATTCTACTTATTCTTCCTTTATTAAAAACTGGGACGGTGTATCCCTACGACCAAGCGCTACAACAATTACAAAGCTTATCCTGGACAAGTGGACAAGCACAAAACCAGCCCAAGCAAAATATACTGTGGCAAGAAAGCATAATGATCACAACGTTAGCCCTTTCTTATGAAGTAATGGAAAATTTGGAGGAAGAATGGGTAGAAATAGATGTGTCTGTTGGGAGAGTGGCATCACAGATGATTACGCCTTACCCTCCGGGAATCCCCCTTATTATGTTAGGAGAAAAAATAACGCAGACTCATGTTAAGCAACTAAAGAAGCTGATGAAATTTGGAGCAAGATTTCAAGGAGAGATGGATGCTCTGCGGAATGGGAAGTTAGCTGTTTTTCATTAATTGGGGTATCAGTATCAGAGGAGTCTAGAGACATTGATTTTAAAACGGTTGCTGACAATGCTATAATAGTAGAAGAGAAAGCTTTTGGAGGTCATTATGCACGGGACATTTATTACAACTGAGGGTCCAGAAGGGGCAGGAAAAACAACTATCATCCAAAAGATAGCCCAGGAATTAGAAGCAAGAGGATTGGATGTTATTTTAACAAGGGAGCCCGGAGGAATTCCCATAGCAGAGCGAATTCGCGAGATTATATTGGATCCAGAGAATCTTACAATGGATCCTAGAACAGAAGCCTTATTGTATGCTGCAGCAAGAAGACAGCATTTAGTAGAAAAAGTAATACCAGCTCTTCAAAGTGGGGCAATAGTGCTGTGTGATCGCTTTATAGACAGTTCACTTGCTTATCAGGGATATGCAAGAGGGATAGGAATGGACGAAATTTTATCGATTAATCAGTTTGCCATTCAAGAGCTGATGCCAGATCAAACCATTTATTTTGATATAGAGCCTGAGATTGGTTTAAAAAGGATTGAAACCAACAAGGGACGAGAAATAAATCGGCTTGATCTAGAAAAATTAGATTTTCATCGAATGGTGAGGCAAGGCTATAAACAACTATTACAGCGATTCCCCGAAAGAATCAAGGAAATAGACGCTTCTCAATCGAAAGAACAGGTATTTCTTCAAACTATGGAATTGGTGGAGAAGCTCATTAAAGCGAATGGCTAGTTGTTTTCAAATTATTCTTTAAAATGTTTTTATAAGCTAAGAGGATCGTGATATACTAGAGATAGTATTAATGCGTGTTCAAAAAGGAGGATAAAAAGGACCAAGTCGGCTAAAGGCGCTGACGTCCTGTCAGCAACACCGACGCTAGTACATCCTGTACGTCGAAAGTTCGAGGCGGCGCAGTCTTCGAGCAGCGGAGAAGCAAGCCAACGAGCTTCCACAGGATGTGGTGACTTCGACGTTCGACACAGGACGTGTCGGTAACTAGTCGAAGTTCCTTTATCTCGAAGTGTCATTTTTACCGGACTTTTTGAACATCCTCTATAATAATGAATGAAGGGGTGCATGCCGATGAAATTAATTATGGCTGTTGTACAAGACCAGGATAGCAATCGATTAATGAGTGCTTTAGTAGATAATAATTTTAGATCCACAAAATTGGCAACAACAGGCGGCTTTTTAAAATCGGGGAACACTACATTCATGATTGGTGTAGAAGATGTAAGAGTTAATAAATGTTTACAAATTATTCGGGATAACTGTAAATCTCGGGATCAATTAATGGCCCCGATCTCCCCAATGGGAGGAAATGCAGATTCCTATATCCCTTACCCAGTAGAAGTCTCTGTAGGCGGAGCGACCGTATTCGTCCTACCAATCGACCAATTCCATCAGTTCTAAAGAAAAGCGAAGGCGACTGTTTAGCTGCGTACAAACTTTTTAGGGGCCTGACGAGATAAAGGAAACACGGCGAAGAATGAGCCGATGTTGACTTATCGTAGGAGGGCACCGAAAGTTTGCTAGCAGCTAGGAGCCGGAGCTAGACAAAGAAAAGCGGAAGCACCCGTTTAGCGACGTACAAACTTTTATAATAAGGATGAACGACTAAAATCGCGCCGTCCTGGCGCAACGTCGTTCTGACCAACGTCCTGTTGGCCTGAGATAAAGGAAACACGGCGAAGAATGTGCCGATGTTGACTTATCGTAGGAAGAAGGCGTAAATTTGCTAGTCGCTAGGCGCCGCAGCTAGACAAAGAAAAGAGCAGGGCGGTTGATTAGGGGCGACAAGCAAATGTTCTGTAACCGAAGAAGGGTGATTTTTCCCTTCATCGGTTACAGGTTATTTGACCTCGAGCCCCTACCGCCCGCAGCTAGACGAAGAAAAGCGCAAGCACCCGTTTAGCGACGTACAAACTTTTATAATAAGGATGAACGACTAAAATCGCGCCGTCCTGGCGCAACGTCGTTCTGACCAACGTCCTGTTGGCCTGAGATAAAGGAAACACGGGAAGAATGAGCCGATGTTGACTTATCGTAGGAAGAAGGCGTAAATTTGCTAGTCGCTAGGCGCCGCAGCTAGACAAAGAAAAGCGGAGGGCGGTTGGTTAGGGGCGACAAGCAAATGTTCTGTAACCGAAGAAGGGTGATTTTTCCCTTCATCGGTTACAGGTTATTTGACCTCGAGTTCCTACCGCCTGTAACTGGACAAGGCGCCCGAAATAAAAAAGAACGGCTGAGGGCGCGACAATAATCACCACGCCGTTCTGACCTGAAGTACAAGTGAGTGGATAAAATGAATTGGCAAGATTTTGAACAAGAACAGCCCGTAGCGGCAAAGGTTTTAAAAAGTGGGATTGAGAAAAATCGTGTTGCCCATGCTTATTTATTCGAAGGTGAGCACGGGACAGGCAAGCGGGCAGCAAGTATGCTGGTCGCTCAAAGCCTTTTTTGTACAGAACTTGAGAATGGCCTTAATCCATGTGAACAATGTGTAAATTGCAAAAGAATTTTGAATGGGAATCATCCTGATGTTCATATCGTTGAACCGGATGGTTTGTCCATTAAAATAGATCAAATTCGTTCGTTACGAGCGGAATTTAATAAAACAGGATTAGAATCGAAAAAGAAATTTTATATCATTATAGATGCAGAGAAAATGACAAATTCGGCGGCTAATAGTTTATTAAAATTTTTAGAAGAACCTCATGTGCAAACAACGGCTATTCTTTTAACAGAACAGCCTCAGCAAATGTTGCCGACAATTATTTCTCGTTGCCAAACGATCACCTTCCAATCACTTCCTGCCAATGTGGTGGTGGAAAAGTTGATATCTTTAGGGGTTCATCCTACGAAAGCCCCTCTATTATCAGCAATGACAAATCAGGTACAAGAAGCTCTTGACCTTGATCATGATGATTGGTTTGCACAAGCACGAAATAAAGTGTTAAAATTATATGAAGTCCTGAAGCAGAATCCGTTATATGCGATGACGTCCTTACAAAATGAATGGAACGGTCATTTTAAGGAGCGGGCACAAATGGATATGGGACTGGATCTATTATTATTTATCTACAAGGATATACTGTATATACAATTGGGGAAAGAAGAGCAATTGATCTATCCTGATCAACAGAAAAAGTTGGCGGGAGATGCTTTACAAACTTCTGCGGGGAGACTGTCTGAACAAATGATGGCAATATTGGAAGCGAAACAAATGCTACAGGCAAATATGAATCCTCAGCTGTTAATGGAACAGTTGGTGTTAAAATTGCAGGGGGGACCTTCTTTTGTATAATGTGATTGGTGTCCGGTTTAAAAAGGCCGGTAAAATATATTATTTCGACCCAGGGGATTTCTCGATTACGAAAGACAATTATGTGATCGTTGAGACAACTCGAGGAGTTGAATTTGGCAAGGCTGTCACCGAACCGAAGCAGGTAAGTGAACATGACGTTGTATTGCCTTTAAAAAAGGTGATCCGGCTTGCAGACCAAAAAGATCAAATGAGTGTGGAAGAAAATAGGCTGGAAGCAGAAGAGGCCCATCAAATTTGTTCCGACAAAATCGTGGAGCATCGCTTAGCGATGAAGCTAGTGGATGTTGAATTCACATTTGATCGTAATAAGGTGATTTTTTACTTTACAGCCGATGGCAGAATCGATTTTCGTGACCTCGTAAAGGATTTAGCAGCTATTTTTAAAACAAGAATAGAGCTAAGACAAATTGGTGTCCGTGATGAGGCGAAAATGTTAGGGGGCATTGGGCCATGTGGTCGAATGCTATGTTGTTCAACCTTTTTGGGAGATTTTGAACCCGTTTCTATAAAAATGGCCAAGGACCAAAACCTCTCTTTAAATCCATCAAAAATATCTGGACTTTGTGGTAGATTGATGTGCTGTTTGAAATATGAAAACGATGAATATGAAGCAGCTAAAGCTGAATTGCCCGATATTGGTGAAACCATTAAAACTCCGGATGGACCTGGCAAAGTCATAGGATTAAATATGTTAGAACGTTTAATTCAGATTGATTTGTTTGGACAGGAAAGACAATTGGAGTATACATTGGAAGAAGTTAAGAAGGGCTCATCATCTATCCCGGCCACGGAATAATTGGGGTGAGAATGTATGGATAAAAAGGAGTTATTTGACTCAGTCAGTAGCATGGAAATGCAGATTGGGGAGTTATACCAGCAATTAGGAGAACTCAAACAATATTTAGCTCATTTAATTGAAGAAAACCATGCCTTAAAAATAGAGAATGACCATTTGCGAAAGCATATGGAGGGGGAAACCCAAAAAGTCTCCAACCCCGAAGAATCTGAAGAAAAGCCGGGAAAAACGGTATATGATAAAATATCCGAGATCGGCGAGGGGTATGATAACCTCGCTAGAATCTATCAAGAAGGCTTCCATATTTGCAACATTCACTTTGGTAGTCCCCGCCGGGATGAAGATTGTTTATTCTGCTTATCTTTCTTAAATAAAAAATAATAGGCCATCTATATGTCCGAGCCCTCCT
The DNA here is from genome assembly GCF_017355205.1 of Bacillus sp. SD088. Classification (GTDB taxonomy): domain Bacteria; phylum Bacillota; class Bacilli; order Bacillales; family Bacillaceae_C; genus Lederbergia. The sequence goes on along the minus strand of NZ_JADIJK010000031.1, from coordinate 34,952 downwards.
CCTTTGTGGGGAGGGCTCTTTTAAAAAGGAGCATCTCAAAAAACAAGAACATTGCCTTTTTGGGACAGCCTCGTGAACATTTGCTTGTCGCCGATAGGCGGGCACCTTGTGCCTTTTAAATGCTAGGTAAGAAAGTATAAAAATTGGCTAGTGTTTGGATCTAGCTCCAGCGCCTAGCCCCGAGAAACTCACAGGATGTGAGTTCATCGGCATTGCGCCAGGACGGCGCGTTCTTAGCCGATGTACTGCCTATAACCTGAGCCAATAAAAGTCAAAACCGGACTTTTATTGGCTCAGAACATTTGCTTGTCGGGGCTGACCAAGGCGCTTGCGCTTTTCTTACTATTATGGAGGAAAAGAACGATCATGGTTGAATTATTCGAGGATGAACGATTAGATTATTTGTTAGCAGAAGAATTGCAGATTATCCAGAGTCCTTCTGTTTTTGCCTTTTCGCTTGATGCTGTTTTGCTTGCTAACTTTACCTATTTGCCAATTCAAAAAGGGAAAATTATCGACTTATGTAGTGGGAATGGGGTGATCCCTCTCTTACTAATTAATCGGACCAAGGCGGAAATAATGGGTGTTGAGATTCAAGAACGCTTATATAATATGGCAAAGAGAAGTATGATATTGAATCAATTGGATAGTAAAATTAAAATGATTCATGGAGATTTGAAGGACATGCCTTCTCGATTAGGTGCTAATCAGTTTGAGCTTGTTACTTGTAATCCTCCCTATTTTTCATCGAAATCCCCCGAGATACAGAATCAAAATGAACATTTAGCGATTGCTAGACATGAACTTTATTGTACTTTAGAGGATGTTGTTAAAAGTAGCAGCCAACTCCTTAAACAAGGAGGCAAAGTTTCTTTTGTTCACCGACCTGAAAGATTAATGGATTTATTCATGCATATGCGAAACTATCGTCTTGAGCCGAAAAGGCTTCGATTTGTTTACCCTAAAGAAGGTAAAGAAGCGAACACGATTTTAGTTGAAGGGATCAAAGATGGACGTCCCGGCCTTAAAGTTCTCTCCCCTCTATTTGTGTATAATCAACAAAATGAATATAACGAAGAAGTGAGAGCCATGTTATATGGAAATAAATAACCATTATTTTTACGTATTAGAATGCCGAGATGGTTCTTATTATGGTGGATATACGATTAATCCTGAACGAAGAGTAGAACAACATAATAGTGGCAAGGGAGCTAAATATACGCGAGCGAGAAGACCTGTAAAAATGATCTACTCAGCGGAATATGAGCAAAAAAGTGCAGCACTGCGTGCAGAGTATGCTTTTAAGCAGTTAACACGTAAACAGAAGGAAAAGTTTTTAATGGAAATGAGTGATGAGGGGTTTGCAGATACAGAAGAGTTTTTCAAAAGGAATGAATAATGGAATTTTATATTTAATCCCTACCCCAATTGGTAATCTGGAAGATATGACCTTTCGTGCAATTCGTATTTTAAAGGAAGTAGATTTAATTGCAGCCGAGGATACTCGGAATACGAAAAAGTTATGCCATTATTATGAGATTTCTACGGGATTAGTCAGTTATCATGAACATAATAAGGAAGCTAGTGGGAGAGAATTAATAAAAAAATTGGAGGCTGGTCATACTCTCGCTTTGGTGAGTGATGCTGGCACACCTTGCATCTCTGATCCTGGTTATGAACTTGTGAAACAAGCAATTCAAGCCAAAATACCAGTGGTCCCTTTGCCTGGTGCCAACGCTGCAGTTACGGCTTTGATTGCTTCTGGAATCACACCTCAGCCATTTTACTTCTATGGCTTTTTGCCAAGGGGGAAAAAGGAAAAAAAAGCCGAACTGGAGATTTTGCGTAATCAAGAAGCTGCCGTTATTTTCTACGAGGCCCCCCATCGTTTAAAAGAAACATTGAAACAAATGAAAGAGGTCTTTGGAACTCGTCATATTGTTCTGTGCCGGGAGCTGACGAAAAAGTTTGAGGAATTTCTAAGAGGTTCCATAGAGGAAGCCATTGAATGGACAGAGAAACAAGAAGTTCGTGGTGAATTTTGCCTAATTATTGAGCCAGGAGAGGCAAAGAAGCAAGAAATAGAAGAACGATGGTGGAGCGCAATGGATATGCAAAATCATGTACAATACTATATAGATGAGAAAGGTCTTTCTTCAAAGGAGGCAATCAAACTGACCGCAAAGGACAGACAAATGCCGAAACGCGAAGTCTATCAAGCCTATCATGTTGAGAGGTAAGGAGCATTCCGTAGAAGAGTCCAAGAAAAAAGACACCCCTGAAATAAAACAAGTGGTGTCTTCCTCAGTTTCCTTCTTTTATTTGCAGAAGGTATTTTGGATATCCTTAACTAATTGCTCTGCTCCTTCAGGACTCAGAACAAGTTTCCCATTAGCAAAGCTTTTGTTTTCATCTGAAACGGTACCTGTGATTTCACAGGCCATACTAGGTTTGTATTTTTTTAAAATAATACGATCAGTATCTACATAGATTTCGAGCGAATCTCTAATATCAATGTCTAAATTACGGCGGAGTTCAATTGGAATCACGACACGCCCAAGCTCATCGACCTTTCGAACAATACCTGTAGATTTCATGCTCATTCCCCCTGAAAGGCATAGATCAATTATAAAATTCGGGACTTTTATACTTTTTAATAGGTAAAAATGTTACTTTTATCATACCAACTATCCTTTGTATAGTCAATAAGCTAGGAGAATAGGATGAGGAATTTTCGAAAGTTGCGAAAAAGGTCTTTTTCACGTATATTTTGGAGATAGAAAAGGTTATGATGCAAAAAAGGTGGTTTAAGTATAACGAGCGTAAATCAAGATTTAGAGGGCGTTTTCATCCACGTTGCAGCAAACTGATCAATGCGGAAGTGGATAAGAATCGACCAAAGAACATAGGAAATCGTGACATAAGTCGATTTTCCTATTTTTAGACACATGTACCTTTTTTAAAAAAACGTTGGAGGCGACTAAAGTGGGAGAAAAGGCAAATACATTTTATATTACCACCCCTATTTATTATCCAAGCGGGAATTTACATATAGGCCATGCATATACAACAGTGGCTGGGGATGCCATGGCTCGCTATAAAAGATTGCGTGGCTATGATGTTATGTATTTGACGGGAACGGATGAACATGGGCAAAAGATTCAACGTAAGGCAAAGGAATTAGGTCTTACACCACAGGAATATGTAGATGGCATTGTGAAAGGAATCAAAGAATTGTGGGAGAAGCTGGATATTTCCTATGATGACTTTATTCGTACAACTGAAACACGCCATAAAGAAGTAGTGGAAAAGATATTTCAAAAATTGCTTGATCAGGATGATATTTATCTTGATGTATATGAGGGCTGGTATTGTACCCCATGTGAATCCTTTTTTACGGAGCGCCAATTGGATCATGGAAATTGCCCAGATTGTGGACGACCAGTTGAAAAGGTGAAAGAAGAATCGTATTTCTTTAAAATGAGTAAATATGTCGATCGACTTTTAGCATTTTATGAAGAAAACCCTGATTTTATCCAACCTGATTCTCGTAAAAATGAAATGATTAATAATTTTATTAAACCAGGGCTAGAAGATTTGGCTGTTTCCCGTACAACATTTGACTGGGGAGTGAAAGTACCTGGAAATCCGAAACATGTCATCTATGTTTGGATTGATGCATTAACGAATTATATTACCGCTCTAGGCTATGGCACGGAAGAAGATACGAAATATCAAAAATACTGGCCGGCAGATGTTCATCTTGTCGGAAAAGAGATTGTTCGTTTTCATACAATTTATTGGCCAATTATGCTAATGGCTCTAGATTTGCCACTACCTAAGAAAGTTTTTGCTCATGGTTGGCTATTAATGAAAGATGGAAAAATGTCTAAATCGAAAGGGAATGTAGTTGATCCCGTTACATTAATTGATCGCTACGGGTTAGATGCTTTACGTTACTATTTATTAAGAGAAGTGCCATTTGGAGCAGACGGGGTGTTCACACCTGAAGGGTTCGTAGAACGAATTAATTTTGACTTGGCCAATGATCTTGGGAATTTATTAAACCGTACGATCGCGATGATCAATAAATATTTTGATGGAGTGATTCCAACTTATCAAGGTTCGGTCACACCATTTGATGACAGCCTACGAGTGGCAAATGAAACAACGGTGCAAAAATATGATGAAGCAATGGAAAAAATGGAGTTTTCAATTGCGTTATCTTCCGTTTGGCAGTTGATTAGCCGTACTAATAAATATATTGATGAAACAGAGCCATGGAAACTGGCTAAGGCAGAAGAGAAGAGAGATGAATTAGCGAGTGTAATGGTCCATTTGGCCGATACATTAAGAAGAGTAGCGATATTGCTAAAACCATTCTTAACAAAAACGCCTGAAAAGATTTTAAGCCAGTTAAATGTAATGACCGACGATCTAACGTCGTGGGAGAGCTTAGTGAACTTTGGTCAAATACCAGAAGGCGTAACGGTTGTGAAAAAGGGCGAACCGATCTTCCCTCGTTTAGATATGGAAGAGGAAATTAGCTTTATTAAAGTGAAGATGCAAGGGGGGGATACCGCGCCAACCGAGCAAAAGGAAGAAGAGAATGAGGAAGAAGTACAACATTTACCAGAAATCACGATAGATGATTTTAAAAAGGTTGAATTGCGGGTTGCAGAAGTAACAGCATGTGAGCCTGTTAAAAAAGCAAATAAATTATTAAAGCTACAACTTGATCTGGGTTACGAAACTCGCCAAGTTGTATCAGGAATTGCGGAACATTACAAACCTGAGGAATTAGTAGGTAGAAAGGTAATCGTTGTGGCAAACCTGAAACCAGTGAAATTACGAGGTGAATTATCACAGGGGATGATTTTGGCAGGAGAGAAAAATGGAAAATTGGCGCTTGCTTCAGTGGCTGATTCACTTGAAAAAGGCGCAATTGTAAACTAATTGTAATATTATGTTCATAGAGAAAAAGCTTTGAGATACAATAACATAGAGAGCAATGGGCAAAAACCGTATTTTTCTCCATAACTCTCTATGTTCTTTTTTGTAATGTAAATGTTAATCAATTGATATAAAAGTTATAAGATTTTGGAGTATACTCTATAAAGGAGTTTTAGTCATGTTATTTGATACACATTGTCATGTAAATGATGAACAGTTTGCGGGAGACTTTGAAGCAACCATGGAAAGAGCGAATGCTGCAGGTGTTCAATATATGGTTGTAGTCGGGTTTGATCGCCCAACCATTGAGAAAGCACTTGATATTGTTGATCGATATGATCATGTTTATGCAAGTGTTGGCTGGCATCCGGTTGATGCTATAGATATGCAAGAAGAAGATCTTATCTGGCTCGAAGAGGTTGCAGCACATCCAAAGGTTGTTGCACTTGGAGAAATGGGCTTGGACTACCACTGGGATAAGTCCCCAAAGGAAGTTCAGAAGGAAGTATTTCGTAAGCAAATTACATTGGCAAAGAAATTACATTTGCCGATCATTATTCATAACCGAGAAGCCACAGAAGATATTATTACCATTTTAAGAGAAGAAGAAGCAGAACAAGTGGGCGGAATTATGCATTGTTTTAGTGGAAGCCCAGAGACTGCCGGAGAATGTTTGGCGATGAACTTTTACATTTCTCTTGGTGGGCCCGTTACGTTTAAAAACGCAAAGAAGCCTAAAGATGTAGCAGTACAAGTGCCAATGGATCGTTTATTGGTGGAAACGGATTGTCCATACTTGGCGCCTCACCCTTATAGAGGGAAGAGAAATGAGCCTGCCTATGTAAAGTTAGTAGCAGAGCAAATTGCGGAATTAAAAGGTTTGAGTTTACAAGAGGTTGCGCAACAAACAACAAACAATGCAAAAAAAATATTCGGCATTGACTGATAAAAAATGATAAAAAGAAATAATAGAGACCAACAAGCTATTGGCTAGGACGGCGTGAACTTTAGTGGATGTTCTACTTAATAAGTTGAACCAAAGAAGGGTAAAAGGGCGCCTTTCTTTGTCTCAAAACATTTGCTTGTCGCCGATAGGGACACCTTGTGCATTTTGGAAATACCCGTTTATTCTACAAACTTTGCCCCTTTATATAAAGGAATTGTCGAGAACTTTCTCTTTCTTTTTCAAATCTATCTGTGCATAATAGGTTTTACCTTATGAAAGAGAGAGGGGGTTGACAATTACACACCTTTGTGTGAAACTCTCGAAGAAGAAGGAGGAGTGCTTTGATGAATGCAACACCTAAAAAAATTTTTACTTTTTCATCAATGACACGTAAGAAATTAGGCATGTTAATTGCTAGTTTCATTGTTTTTTCGGCTACTTTGAGCATACTTACGTATGAGGGGACAAAGAAAACTGTGGCCCTTACAATAGACGGGGAGGAAATGACAGTTAAAACCCATGCTAGTACCGTGGGAGATATTCTAGATGAGCTTGAAGTTCCAGTAAAAGATACGGATTACTTATCTCATTCGAAGGATACAGCTGTAAAAGACCATCTTAAGGTGGTATGGGAAAAAACAAAGCGAGTCGCTGTGAAGATTGATGATGAAGAGACTGTATACTGGACAACAGCTGAAACAGTAGATGATTTCTTGGATGAAGAGAAAATTGAAGTCAATGAACACGATGAAATTAACTTTTCTATGCAGGATGCTATACAAGATCAGTTGGAGCTAAATATAGATCGCGCCTTTCTTTTAACTCTTCAAAATGGGAAGAAGAAGGAAGACGTTTGGACTACTTCGACTACGGTCGCTGACCTTTTAAAGCAACAAGACATTGAGCTTGGTGATTTGGACCGTGTAGAACCGAATTTAAAAGAAGACGTGGAACCTGAATCAGTTGTTAAAATTACCCGCGTTGAAAAGGTCACCGATGTGGTGGAAGAGTCTATTGATTATGCGCTTGTAACCAAAAAGGATTCGGATCTGGAGCAAGGGACTGAAAAGGTTGTTCAAGATGGAAAAGAAGGTCTCTTGAAAAAGGAATATGAAGTAATAAAAGAAAATGGCAAAGAAGTAAAACGTAAGCTCGTGACAGAGGAAACTGTGAGTGATAGTCAAGACAAGATTGTGGCTGTGGGAACGAAAGTGTTAGTTGCGCAGGTGTCACGCGGCAAAGAAAGTAATGTTACTTCTACAACAAGCAACAGCGCTTCCAACAGCACTCCAGAAAAAAGTGCTACGAAAAAAGAAGCTACAAATGAAGAAGCTGCTGCCCCACAAGAGGGAAATGAGATTACGATGAGCGCAACAGCATATACAGCTGGCTGCAATGGTTGTTCTGGTGTCACGGCTACAGGAATCGATTTGAAATCAAATCCCAATGCAAAAGTCGTTGCTGTTGATCCGAGTGTCATTCCCCTGGGCTCTAAAGTATGGGTAGAGGGTTATGGGCATGCAATTGCAGGTGACACGGGTGGTGCAATCAAAGGAAATCGTATTGATTTATTTGTCCCAGATAAAGATCAAGCCTATCGCTTTGGACGGAAAAACGTGAAAGTACGGGTATTGAATTAAATAGATCTAATGAGCAGAGAATTGATTTCTCTGCTTTTTCATGTTAAGAAATTATTTTCTTAACATTTTTGTCCTTTTTGGAAAGGAAAGTTATAATTTAAAAAGCAATTCTTTTAAATAAGACGATTATCTTTTGTTCCACTGGCATGATCCAAAAGATAATCGTCAGGAAGATAGGGGAAAACTATCTTACTATATAAGACGTATTAGAATCAAAAACGTTTCACTTTTTTGGAGGAAAAATGAAAATAAAAGAAATAATTGTTGTAGAAGGTAAAGATGATACCCGAGCTATCCATAAATCAGTTGATGCAGATACGATTGAAACGAATGGTTCTGCTGTAACTCGAGAAACGATTGAGAAGATTAGACATGCACAAGAGGTAAGGGGTGTAATTGTTTTAACTGATCCCGATTTTCCAGGTGAAAAGATACGAAAAATCATTTCTGAACAAGTGCCAGGTTGTAAACATGCTTTTATTGAGAAGCAAAAGGCCATCGCTCATAATGGAAAAGGCCTCGGCGTGGAGCATGCTTCCGTAGAAGTGATCCAGGAGGCATTAAGAGAGGCGCAGTCAATGTTAGAGGAGCAACCAGAGGTCATTACCAAAGGGGATCTCCTAGCAGCGGGCTTGATCGGGGAGCCAAGATCAAAAGAACGAAGAGATAAATTGGGCCGATTATTAAAAATTGGTTATACAAACGGAAAACAGCTTCACAAACGTTTAAGAATGTTTCAAATTACAAAAGGTGATTTTGAACAGACACTGGAGCGGATTTTTCAAGAGGAGCGGACATAATGCAAAAGGATATTGCTACTCCGATACGGACGAAGGAAATTTTAAATAAATATGGTTTTTCATTTAAAAAGAGTTTGGGACAGAATTTCTTAATTGACCCAAATATTTTAAGAAACATTACCGAGGTAGCTGGTTTAACAAAGCATTCAGGTGCTATAGAAATTGGCCCAGGGATTGGCGCTTTAACTGAGCATTTAGCGAGAACGAGCAAAAAAGTCCTGGCATTTGAAATTGATGGGCGTCTGCTGCCGATTCTGGAAGATACGTTATCTCCTTATGCAAATGTTGAAATTCTCCATCAAGACGTGCTAAAGTCCAATCTGAAGGCTGTCATTGCGGAGAAATTTGCAGAGATACAAGATCTCATGGTTGTAGCGAATCTGCCTTATTATGTAACGACACCAATTATTATGAAGATATTGGAAGAGCAGCTTCCTTTACGGGGGATCGTTGCTATGTTGCAAAAGGAAGTGGCTGACCGAATTGCGGCAAAGCCAGGGACAAAAGAATATGGTTCTTTATCGATTGCCATCCAATATTACACAATACCTGAAACGGTGATGATTGTTCCTAAAACGGTTTTTATGCCGCAACCGAATGTGGATTCCGCTGTGATCCGCTTGATCAAAAGAACACAGCCAGTTGTTCAAGTATTGAACGAAGAATTCTTTTTTGATGTCATACGTAAATCTTTTGCACAAAGGCGTAAAACAATTTTAAATAACTTATCAAGTGGATTTGGAAAAGATAAAAAGGAATGTATTCTAACTGCTTTGCATAAAACAGATATTGACCCTAAAAGACGTGGTGAAACACTCACAATCGAGGAGTTTGGGAAATTAAGTGATTCCTTATGGGCGTTTGTTAACCCAAATAGTTGATTCGTTACATGCACGTGGCAAGCAAACCGTGCATAGCCTAATAGATAACGAATGCTTATTTTTTGGAGTTGACGACTGTGGTAGAAGTCAATATGATTGTGGGTCGCGCGTCTTATAAATGTGACATTATTTTTAGAGTAACAGATATCATTGAGGTAGACGGGAAAAAGGTTGCTATTTTATATGGAGAAGATTATCGGCTAATCGCAGATGCACCGCTTACCGATCTTCTTCCAATGGATGAGTCGGACCGATTGAAAAGATCGACAACTGTTCGCTCGCTTGAAGATCAATCCTTGGAGTTATTTCGGCAAGATCTAGACTTATTAATGCATGAGCAGGAGTTTAGAGCGACACAAGGATATCGCCAGGATTTTCAGTATTTCCAATTGCCAGGACGTATTCTCCATCTCGATGGAGATCGTTCCTATTTAGAAAAATGTCTGCATTTATATGAGGAAATAGGGGTCACCGTATATGGTGTTCACTGTAATGAAAAGGAAATGCATCATCAGATAGGAGATTTATTGGATTACTATCGCCCGGATGTTCTAGTCATTACTGGACATGATGCTTATTCTAAAGCTAAAGGAAAAAAAGTTGATTTAAATGCTTATCGGCATTCAAAATTTTTTGTTGAAACAGTGAAAGAGGCTAGAAAAAAGGTACCAAGTCTTGATCAATTAGTTATCTTTGCAGGGGCTTGCCAATCTCATTTTGAATCGCTTATACATGCTGGAGCTAATTTTGCTAGTTCACCACAACGGGTCAATATACATGCATTAGACCCTGTCTATATTGTAGCTAAAATTTGTTATACCCCTTTTATGGAAAGGATCAATGTCTGGGATGTTTTACGCAATACTTTAACAGGTGAAAAGGGAATTGGTGGAATTGAAACAAAAGGTGTGTTGCGAACTGGAATGCCTTATAAGCCTGTTGTAGATGAATAACTTTTTTAGCAGGGATGTTTCAGATGGATGAACAAGGGATAGGTAGACCCACGCTGTGTGGGCCTCCGTCCACATATCTCTGCCGTTTTGACCAACAGCGTGTAGCCTCCACTTAGCAAATTGCCTGAAGTGGGGGACTTTTAAACATTTCCTTAATGCCATCCACCCGTTTTTCACAATATCGAGGAATTTTCCTCTTCAAACGCCATTTTACCCCCTTTTAATCGGTATACTTACCCAGAATAAAGTTTTTACATAACTTTTGAAATTAGGTCCATACTAAAAATGTAGGAAAATGGGCGATATTGTAGATAAAAAAGTGTTGACAACTCAATGTAAAGACTGTTAAAATTAATGATTTATTTGACCATTTTTTCATCTTGTGTTATAATGAACATTAGTGAGGTGGAATCAATGCCAAAAACATTAGCAAGCATTAAACGATCTCTTGATTCAAATTTAGGAAGAAGATTAATGTTAAAAGCCAATGGCGGCCGCAGAAAGACAATTGAACGTTCTGGGGTTTTGGCAGAAACTTATCCATCGGTTTTTGTCATCGAATTAGATCAAGAGGAAAATTCATTTGAACGTGTTTCCTATAGCTATGCAGATGTACTTACTGAAACAGTTGAACTAACATTTTTTGAGGATACAGTGGGAAATTTAGCACTAGGACAGCAGTAAACAATATTGTTTACTGTTGTTTTTTTATTGTTAAGGAAACTATAAAATTGTCGCTTGTGGATAAGTTGTAATTTTGAGTTTCGTTGTCTAGCTCCAGGCGCCATCGGCTCGAGGTCAAATAACCTGAGCCAATGAAAGGCAAAGAACGCCTTTCTTTGTCTCAGAACATTTGCTTGCTGAGATACCACTACTATCCAGGATAAAATTCTTTCTCGATGTTCACAATATAAAGGCGGGTAAAGGAGGAGTTTGTTTTGGGTCGTAGAAAAGGGATCATGTCTGATCAGATGAAAGAAGAGTTGGCAAAAGAACTGGGATTTTATGATGTTGTCCAGAAAGAAGGATGGGGCGGAATAAAGGCCAGGGATGCAGGGAATATGGTGAAAAGAGCCATTGAAATTGCTGAACAACAAGTTTCTAATAAACCTGATAATTTGTGATCTGAGCAACCTTGAAACAAAATACAAATTCCCGCAGCCGGAGCCATGTGCTTCGGCTTTCTTTATCATTTAGAGAATGAATGACCCGTCAACAGAAAGAGAAGTTCAAAAGTCCCTTCTTAATTTATGTTATGTTAAAATAAAGTATCTAGCGTCCTACGCCACAATTTGGTATGATTTATTTTATGCAAATGAACGTAGAAGTGATAGCGTGATTCTTCCCTATGAGGTAAGAAGGTATTTAAGTTTGGTGAATGCTGGATCTAACTCCAGCGTTATACTAAGGTGCCTTGCGCTTTTCAATAAACAGACGGGAAAATAAGCAGGTGAATTTCATGTTGATAAAAGCACCAGCAAAAATTAATTTATCCCTTGATATACTAGGTAAACGATCAGATGGATATCATGAGATCGAAATGGTCATGACGACCATTGATTTAGCTGACCGCTTAGAGTTGGTTTTATTAGAAGAAGATCGAATTGAAGTGGCGTCACAAAGTCGCTATGTTCCAGATGATCAACGAAATTTAGCTTATCAAGCGGCTAATTTGCTGAAAAAGAGATTTCAAATTCAACAGGGTGTAAAAATTTCAATTGATAAGGCAATACCTGTAGCTGCTGGACTAGCTGGTGGAAGCAGTGATGCAGCGGCTACTCTTAAAGGGCTTAATCAAATTTGGGGTCTTCATCTTTCGACCGATGAATTGGCTAAGATCGGTTCCGAAATTGGTTCGGATGTTTCCTTCTGTGTACATGGAGGGACGGCATTAGCGCAAGGCAGAGGAGAGAAAATCTCACCTCTCCCACCCCCCCCTAATTGTTGGGTTATTTTAGCTAAACCAGAAATAGGTGTTTCCACAGCAGAAATATATAAGAACGTGAACATGAAAAATGTTGTTCATCCAAATACGAAAGGCATGATAGCGGCTTTGAATGAGCAATCCTATGAGGGGATTTGTAACCAATTAGGAAACGCACTCGAAGACGTTACATTGAAAATGTATCCAGAAGTGGCTTTGATTAAAGAGCAAATGGAGAAATTCGGAGCAGATGCCGTATTGATGAGTGGGAGCGGTCCTACCGTCTTTGGCCTTGTCCAGCATGATTCAAGGCTTCATAGAGTGTATAATGGTTTGCGCGGATTTTGTAGTCAAGTTTTTGCCGTACGATTATTAGGGCATAAGTAAAAAATATCGAAAATTAGATTACCTAAAACAAGTTAAATCTTGTTTGTATCCGTACGATCATGTATATTTGTTATATGATTATTCGTATTTTTAAAAAAGATGGAAAAGTAACACCAGACTAACTAGTATTTAATTAGCTCAATGCTTAGTAAGCCTTGGGTTCCATCCTATGGACAAGTCAACATTTTATTTTGCTGCTGGCGTTTGCTCCAGAGACGTGCTGCTGTGTATTTCGTAGCTATAGTGTTTTCCTGACATAGAACCCAAAAGTTTTCACTTCTAAGTAGGTATCTGCTTTTCCAATTGTGCAGGAGGGTAAAGAATGAAATTTCGTCGCAGTGAGCGATTGGTAGATATGACTTACTATTTAATGAATCATCCACGGGAGCTTGTGTCATTGACCCACTTTTCAGGTTTATATCAGGCTGCAAAGTCTTCTATCAGTGAGGATTTGGTGATTATAAAAGAGACCTTTGAAAATAGAGGAATTGGTACTCTCCAAACTGTGTCTGGAGCTGCTGGTGGGGTTAAGTTTATTCCGAAAATCAAACAAGAGGAAGCGGAGAAATTTATTCAACATTTATGTGAGTCCATTGCAGACCCCGATCGCTTGCTTCCTGGTGGTTATCTATATATGACCGACTTATTAGGGGATTCGCAAATTTTAAATGAAGTAGGAAAGTTGATGGCATCAGCTGTATCGGATTTAAATATTGATGTGGTGATGACAGTAGCGACAAAGGGTATTCCGATTGCTCAGGCCGTTGCCCATCATTTAAACGTCCCTTTTATTATGGTTAGAAGAGACAATAAGGTAACAGAAGGTTCAACTGTGAGTATTAACTATGTTTCCGGATCATCCAAACGTATTCAAATGATGTCACTTTCAAAGCGTAGCCTAAAGGAAGGGTCGCGTGTTTTAATCGTTGATGATTTCATGAAAGCAGGAGGAACGATTAATGGAATGGTTGATCTTCTCAAAGAGTTCAATGCAACGGTCGCTGGAATTGGCGTGCTAGTGGAATCAGAGTATCAAGAGGAACGATTGGTTAACAAGTATATATCTCTTGCTAAGTTGGCAAATGTCGATGTGAAGGAAAAGAAAATCACTGTCACAAAGGGGAATTACTTCTCTGGACAAGTGGATTTTTTATAAAAATAATAAAGAGTTCCATTTTATATAGGGAAAGGGAGAGGATTCATTATGAAAATTGTATCGACTAATCAGGCACCTGTAGCAATTGGTCCTTATTCACAAGGGATCGTTGCGAATCAACTGTTTTATAGTTCAGGTCAAATCCCTTTGACTCCGGAGGGGGAAATTGTTGCTGGTGGAGTTGTGGAACAGACTCATCAGGTCTTCCGGAATCTTCAAGCCGTATTAGAAGAAGCAGGCGCATCGTTGGAGACAGTTATAAAAGCGACTGTTTTTATTCAAAACATGGATCACTTTACGACGATTAATGAGGTGTATGGGGATTATTTTTCATCTCATAAGCCAGCCCGTTCTTGTGTAGAAGTCGCAAGACTCCCGAAGGATGTATTGCTAGAAATTGAAGTGATTGCTCAAGTAAAATAGGGTTCGCCCCTTCTTCTTCCGTCTTCTTTAATAAATAAGTTTACAAATTTTAAAAAAATTTGGGCTATAAAGAAGGAGATTCAAAATTTATGTTGAATACATACGTATGTCGATCTTGGGAGAAGAAGGTGGTGAGCACAATGGAAGTAACCGACGTGAGACTACGACGTGTAAACACGGAAGGTAGAATGAGAGCGATTGCATCGATCACTCTAGATGAAGAATTCGTCGTACACGACATACGTGTTATTGACGGTAATAACGGATTATTTGTGGCAATGCCAAGCAAGCGCACTCCAGATGGAGAATTTCGGGATATTGCTCATCCGATCAATTCGAGTACTCGCAGCAAAATCCAGGATGCCGTATTGGCTGAATACCATCGTTTAGGAGAAGTTGGAGAACCAGAATTGGAAGAAGCTGGAGCCTCTTAAACAGATAAATTTTGATTGGTGAACCCTGCCTTTGTGCAGGGTTTTTGTTTCGTTGATAAGGACTATGGTCACCAGTTTCGTGCTAAATCCCCTTCCAAATTTCCCCTATTTCTGCTAATCTCTTTCTTATTTCCCCAATCATGATTATACTAAACATATTGTGTTATTTTTTAGAGGAAGTTCAAAAAGTCCGGTAAAAATGACACTTCGACGTTCGACACGCGCAAGTTTAGTTGACTTGTTTCTCCGTTCCTTGGAAAAGAAAACTGCTTTTCCTTCGTGCGAATTGGTCCTTTTTATCCTCTTTTTTGAACGCGTACTTTTAATAGAAAGTATTGGATTTCTTGAAAAATACTAGTAGATAAGATATATTCAATAATGGAAAAAAGGTTATTGGAGGTCCGTTTATGGCGAATAGATTTGCTGTAATTCTTGCAGCAGGACTCGGGACCCGAATGAAGTCGAAATTTTATAAAGTACTTCATCCGGTTTGTGGAAAACCGATGGTAGAACATATTGTAGATAATATTGCGAAGCTTCAAGTAAGGAAAACGGTGACCGTTGTTGGACATGGGGCAGAGCTTGTACAGACACAGTTAAAAGATCGAAGTGAATTTGTGATTCAGGAACAACAGCTTGGCACAGCTCATGCTGTGATGCAGGCCAAAGAGTTATTGAAGGATAAAGAAGGGACCACGCTCGTCATTTGCGGCGATACCCCTCTTATTAGTACAGATACTTTAGAATCATTATTCGCAGCACATGATCAGCAACAAGCAAAGGCAACGATTTTAACTGCCTATGCAGAGGATCCAACAGGATACGGCAGAGTCATCCGCAATCATACAGGCCAAGTTGAAAAGATTGTAGAACATAAAGATGCCAATGAAGAAGAAAGAAATGTAAAAGAAATTAACACGGGAATGTTTTGCTTTGATAATCATGCTTTATTTGCAGCGCTTGAAGAGGTTTCGAATGATAATTCCCAAGGCGAGTATTACTTAACAGATGTCATTGAAATATTGAAGGCTAAGAATGAAGTTGTTTCAGCTTTCCAAACAAATGATTTCAATGAAACAATGGGTATTAATGATCGTTTGGCCCTTTCACGGGCAGAGAAGATTATGAGAACAAGAATTAATGAAAAACATATGGCAAATGGTGTGACAATCGTGGATCCTGCTAATACGTATATTGATACGGATGTGGAAATTGGGATGGATACCATTGTTCATCCTGGAACGGTGATAAAAGGACAGACTGTGATTGGGGATGATTGTCAAATTGGGCCAAATAGTGAGTTAGAAAATGCTATCGTTGGTTCTAATACGAACATTCGTCAATCGGTTGTTCATGATAGCTCGATTGGCTCTCATGTTAATATTGGTCCTTACGCACATATCCGACCACAATCAACCATTCATGATGAAGTGAAGATCGGAAATTTTGTTGAGCTTAAAAAGGTTGACTTTGGTAAGGGAAGCAAGGCTTCACACTTAAGCTATATTGGTGATGCTGAAGTGGGTTCTAATGTGAATCTAGGTTGTGGGTCTATCACAGTAAATTATGATGGTAAGAACAAATTTTTAACAAAAATTGAAGACGATGTTTTTGTTGGGTGTAACTCGAATCTTGTCGCTCCTGTCACGATTAAGAAGAATTCCTATATCGCCGCAGGTTCTACTATTACAGATGATGTACCTGAAAAGGCCTTATCGATTGCACGTGCTAGACAGGTTAATAAAGAAGACTATGTCAAGAAACTAAATTTGGATAAATAATTGGAGGCTCAAAATGTCAAATCAATATCTTGACCCAAGCTTGAAAATTTTTTCATTAAGTTCGAACCGTGCATTAGCGCAAGAAATTGCTGATGTTGTAGGATTGGAACTGGGGAAATGTACGGTCCATAACTTTAGTGACGGTGAAATTCAGATTAATATTGAGGAAAGCATACGTGGCTGTGATGTCTATGTTGTACAGTCAACATGTTCCCCAGTTAATCATAATTTAATGGAACTTTTAATTATGATTGATGCTTTAAAAAGAGCTTCCGCAAAGACAATTAACATTGTTTTACCTTATTATGGTTATGCACGTCAAGATCGTAAGGCTAGAGCAAGAGAACCAATTACAGCGAAACTTGTTGCCAATCTAATTGAAACAGCAGGGGCCACTCGCCTTATTACATTAGACTTACATGCACCACAAATTCAAGGCTTCTTTGATGTTCCGATTGACCACTTAATGGGTGTGCCGATCTTAGGGGACTATTTTAAAGCAAAGAATTATTCAAAGGATGAAATCGTCATTGTTTCTCCTGACCATGGTGGTGTTACGCGGGCTAGAAAGCTTGCGGATCGTCTGAAGGCGCCAATTGCGATTATTGATAAGCGACGCCCACGTCCAAATGTGGCGGAAATTATGAATATCGTTGGGAATGTAGATGGTAAAGTTGCTATTTTAATTGATGATATTATTGATACAGCGGGAACCATCACCCTTGCTGCAAAGGCACTTGCAGATAATGGAGCAAAAGAAGTGTATGCATGCTGTACACACCCCGTTTTATCAGGACCGGCTATTGATCGGATTGAGAGCTCTAATATTAAAGAATTAGTGATTACAAATTCTATTGCTCTTCCAGAGGAAAAGAAAATTGATAAGATTAAAGAGCTTTCTGTTGCTTCTCTATTAAGTGAAGCCATTATCCGTGTTCATGAAAATCTCTCAGTTAGTACGTTATTTGATTAATTGTTTGAATTTTAATTGAAAGAAAGGATCAAAATCTTGTTTTTAGGTTTTAGATCCTTTCTTCCTCTATCTTTATTTGTAACACTTAAAAGCCCAATTGACAGTGAAAATGGATATAGAAAAATGCGAATAAGAGCATCTATAAAAGTGGCTGACATATGGACATTTGGGTGGAGACTATGAGAAAACCCTAATTGAACAAAGGATATGCTTGCATTTTGTGTTGATCCTTTCTTCAATTAGGGTTTTTTTGTTTTTCAAAACAATAAAATCCTAGTTTGTGGGTAAACTTGTATGATATCGTGTTCGATGTCTAGCTCTAAGCGCCATCGGTGTGAGGCGAGTCCATCGGCGTTACGACGCACAGGTGTACTAGTGCAGATGAAGGCAGGATGTCAGTTGAGTCTGCTGCCAGGCGCATGCTTTTAGCTGATGTTCTACTTTAACCTGGGCCAAAGATAGGCAAAGAATGCCTATCTTTGGCCCAGAACATTTAAGGAGATGTTAGGGGAGGGGATAGCAGATGTGACATCCTCAATACTAGTTTTAATCTTGCTGAAAGAGATATAGCCATGCGGGAGCAATAACTAACAGAATGTTAGGATATTATTTTGAGATAAAGGAGCAATTATATGTTTAAACAGCCTTATATCTATACAATAACAAATTGGGACCAGGCCGACGAATGCCTGAAATCATCTTATCAGACCATCTTTTTATTAACTGGGAAAATGATGGAATTACCAGAGTATGTTTATCATTTGCAAAATGCAGGCAAGACCGTGTTTGTCCATGTTGACTTTATTACTGGGATTGAGAGCCATACACAGGATGGTATGAGTTATGTTGCTGAAGTGATTGCGCCAGATGGTATTATTAGCACACGGAGTCAATCAATTATTCAAGGTAAGAAAAATGGATTAAAAACGGTTCAGCGTATTTTCCTTATTGACACACATGCAATGGAAAAGGCAATTGAGACAGCAATCAAAATCCAGCCAGATGCTATAGAGGCGATGCCAGGCTTGATGCCGCGTGTGATTAAGGAGCTAGTCAACAGTGTCCCTTTTCCTGTGGTGGCAGGTGGTTTATTCAAAACAAAGGAAGAAATGAATGCAGCTTTGCAGGCAGGAGCAGCAGCTGTTTCAGCTAGCCATATCAGCGATGACTAAAGAAATATAAAAAAGGGACTTGAAATTGTAAACGATTTCAACGATAATGAGTAATAAGATTTCCAGCGCAGGAATCTAGCGCTTATTATCGCAGTTTAATAGAATAATAAAAATCCGGGTGGAGACGAACTGAGACAACCCTAATGCGAATTGATATTTGTCAATTCGTATTAGGGTTGTTTTCTGTTTTCCGGATAAAACACAAAACGATGAGGGGATTGAGGGGTAATGAAGAAGTCACTAGTTGTGTATCTTGGTTTCATAGTTATGTTATTAGTTGGCTGTCAGAATGGTGCTCAAGACACAAGTGGGGATGAAAATGATGCAAATGAAGCAGAAGTAGTGGATGAATCTGTATTCGATGAACCTGTTACATTAACGCTTTGGAATAAGGCGATGGGGATTATTGATCAGGAGATGGCCGATGAGTTATTTGCTCCAGCCCTTGAAAAGTATCGGAATCTCTCGATCGAGATGTTGAAAGACGTCAATATCGAAGAAATGATTGCATCTGGTAAGGTGCCTGATTTGATTGCAACCAGTAATTATAGCTTATTAGAGCAGATTGACATGGAGCTCGTAGGGGACATGTCTGAGTTTTTTGAGACAAGTGGCCTCTCTCTCGATCAGTTTAACCCGGCTATTGTAGAAAACCTGAATAGTTTTGCGGAGCTGACAGGGAAACCAGGAGCTATTTATGGAATGCCTGTTTCTATGAACCAAGGAGTCCTTGCTTATAATAAAGATATTTTTGATCAATTTGGTGTTTCTTATCCAGAGTCAGGGATGACATGGGATGAGGTGATCGAGCTGTCTAAACAGGTGACAGGAAATGTCGGTGGAACAGATTATATTGGATTCTCTCCAGGAGGGCCGCAAATCATGTCTCGCCCAAGATCCCTGCCAGTTGTCGATGAAAATGGCAAGGCAACCATTAATACACCTGAATATCAAGAGATTTTTAGACAGCTTGAACAGTTATACCAGATGCCCGGGGTTGTAAACGAGGAACAGTATAATTATAATTTCAATTATTTTATGGAAGAGCGGCGCTTGGCGATGGTGCCATATTGGTTTGCTGCCTTTACAAGTCGGATTCCTATCATGGAGGAAACTGGAGTAAACTGGGGCCTTACAAGCTTTCCAACAACATCTGAGAATCCAGACCTTGGAAGAGAAATTGACTATCATTTATTTTTAGTACCTGAAACAGCTGAAAATCGCGAAGCGGCAATGCTCGCAGTGGCAGAGCTTGTGACAGAGGAGGCGCAAACATATCTTGGGAAAGAGGTGCTTCGTTTGAGTGTACTTGATAATGAAGAAATTCGCGGGGCTTATGCAGAAGGAGCAGGTTTATATGAACAAGAGGTACTCGATGATATATTTTCTGTTGAGCCAGCCCCAACTCCAACACCGACACTGTATGACGCTGATATTTACTCTATTTTAGGAGAGGCCCAGCGCAAGCTTGCGATTGACAAAGTAGATATTAATACGGTTCTCCGCGAAGCGGAAGAAGAAGCAGATAAAAAAGTCCAAGAGTTACAAGAGAAAGAAAATTAACCTGATGAGATAATTGTTTAAGGGCCATGTTCCTTTTAAGCTGAGTATATTGCAATAATCTTCAATTCAAATAACAGCAGAAAGGGTGCACCACTCTTCGGTATATAGGGTGGAGGTTCTGTCTGGAATATATTTTGATGGGAAAGCGCTAGCGAAGAGTGCTTACTTTTAATGGAGAGAGGGAAGAAGATGCCTACATCTTTAAGCCAATAAAGTTACTTGTTCTTTTAGGATTGATAGGAATGGTGTTAATGGCTTGTTCAAACAATAATGGCAGCAGCGGTGCATCAGAAATTATCGCCCCTGATTTACAAGAGGATTCTGCAGAATCATCGCAAGAAGAAGCGACAAATGAAGAAGAGCCCGTTGTGATCACGATGGTGGATCGCTGGGATGAGGAGCGAATGCAGGATCGAATGGGGTTAGTGAACCATAAGATGGGTCATGTGTCACTTCAACATATTCAAAGTGATGTAACGTCTGAGAACCTGCAAGAGGTTATGGCTAGTGGTGTAACACCGGATATTATTACAGGCGGAGGGGTGCATATATTAGAAGATTTAGATATGCTACTTCCTTTAGATGATCTAGTTGAACAGTTTGGTTTTGATTTAGACAGCCTTGATCCTGGGCTTGTGGCACATATCAGAGCGCTCGATCCAGCTGGAGAAGGGCGATTAATCGGTATGCCGGATGGAACGGGTTATGCCACACTATATTACAACAAAGAAATCTTTGATCTGTTCGGGGTGCCTTATCCTGATCCAGAAGAGAGTATGACTTGGGACGAATTACTTGATTTAGCGCGAGAGATGACAGGAGAACGAAATGGAATCAATTATATTGGTTTGCAGTTAAGCGGAAGCGACTCTGTTCGCGGCTCTTCCATTTCTTTGCCACTGCGTCAACTAGCCATTAATGCGACTGATTCTGAGACTGGAGAGTCTCTTGTGACAGAAGACCCGCGTTTTAAGCAATACTTTGAATTGCTTTATAAATATTATCGAATTCCTAGTATCTACGAGTGGCAAAAGGATCATGATGGCAATATGTTCCAGGATAATATGGCAGCTATGGCGATTGATTGGCAATCTTTCTTAACTGGGGAATATGGAGAAATGGAGTATACAAGAGAAAATATTGAAATTGCTCCACAGCCAGTTTGGAAAGAGCAGCCAGATACGGGGCATTATCTCGGAACGACACCAATGATGATTAATAAGCATAGTGACAATATTGAGCTTGCTTTTGAAGTGTTGATGGAATACGTCTCGAAAGAAAACCAAACAAGAAGGGCACGTACGGCAGCTGGTGGGCCTGCTTATATTGATGCAGAGCTGGAAGCACAATATGGACAGGACGATCCGGGCTATGAAGGCAAGAATGTCCTAGCATTTTATCAGCGGACACCAGCCGAATATGAACAAGTTAGCCGTTGGGATTCATTCGTTAATTATGATGAAACAATCTTGAAATTAGCAGAAACAGACATTGATGTGAATACAGCATTAAGAGAACTGGAAGAAGAGATCAATGTTGCTGTTGAAGATGCGAAAGCCCAGCAATAAAATGTTTGAAAACGAAATCTAATTGTGTTCAAACTGCTTTTTCTAGAAAGCTAAGACTTACTTTTTAATTCCGCATATTCAGAGTATTTCCGAATTTGAAACCTTTTCATTAGAAGTTTATTTTCTAATGTGGTAGGGTATAGATAGAAGTATAGTATTTTGAATAATTGCGAGAGGTCGTGTCATTAATGGAATCAGTTTTAGCTGCAAATCGTCGTGAACACGGACGTCGTTCACAATTAACAGAAATTCGCGAGCGTGGAGATATCCCCGCCGTTGTATACGGTTACCGAGTTGAAAATACACCTATTTTCATCAATAGCATTGAATTTATTAAAACGATGCGTGAGGTCGGAAGAAATGGTGTTATTGCTTTAGATCTGGATGGAAAGAAAACCAATGTTATTCTACATGAATATCAACAAGATCCAATTAAAAATGAAGTAACACATGCCGATTTTCTAGCGGTTGATATGAAACAAGAAATGGATGCTCTTGTGCGTGTTGAACTAGTTGGGGAAGCGGAAGGTGCTAAGCAAGGTGGCGTCACCCAGCAAGTCCTATACGAACTAAGTGTGACAGCAACACCAAGCAATATCCCAGAAGTCTTCGAAGTGGATGTTACAGATCAACAAATCGGTGACACCATAACAGTGGGAGATATTAAAGATAAATATAATATCACGATTAATCATGAAGAAGTAGAAACAATTGTCACTGTACAGCCACCGAGGGAAGAAGTGGAAGAATCTACTGATTCAGATACTCAAGCTGAACCGGAAGTCATTGGTGAAGACAAGTCTTCTGAAGAATAATTATAAACAAGGTTTTGATTATATAAAAGTGAGACTGCGCAGCCGAAGCAAGGCTGCGCTTTATCGCTGTGCTCTTTTACAAGATTAAAAAAGATAAAAAATTTGGCTAATGGCGGATCTACCTAAAACCAAGGCGCTTGCGCTTTTGTTCTTGTTAAGGAAACTATAAAATTGTCGCTTGTGGATAAGTTGTAATTTTGAGTTTCGTTGTCTAGCTCCAGGCGCCATCGGCTCGAGGTCAAATAACCTGAGCCAATGAAGGGCAAAGAACGCCTTTCTTTGTCTCAGAACATTTGCTTGTCGCCGATAGGCGGGCGCCTTGCGCTTTTCTTGTTGTTAAGGAAACTATAAAATTCTTGGCCTGTGGATAACTGTTTACGTTGCGGCTTGACATCCAGCTCCAGCGCCCAGCGACTAGCAAACTTTCGGTTTCTTCCTACGATAAGTCAACATCCATTCGCTTTCCAAGCTCATGGTGTTTCCTTTATCTCGTCAGAACCCTAAAAAGTTTGTACGTCGCTAAACGGGCGCTTGCGCTTTTGTTCTTAAAAAGGCAGTTCTCTTAGGATCGACTTTCCTGTATAATAAAGGGAATGGTCATTGTGTGATATATTGGAGTGTATAAAAGATGAAATTAATTGCTGGATTAGGAAATCCGGGTCGATCATATAATCGAACAAGGCATAATATTGGCTTCGAAGTGGTAGACCAATTGGCTGATCGATATGGTATCCCGTTAACAAAGGCAAAATTTAATGGGGTGTATTCTTTGCTTCACCATAATGGAGAAAAGATTCTTCTTGTAAAACCTCTCACCTTTATGAACTTATCGGGAGACTGTATTCGCCCTATGATGGACTATTTTGATATAAAGCAAGAAGATTTATTAGTGATTTATGATGATTTAGATTTACCGGTAGGGAAGATTCGTTTGCGACAAAAAGGAAGTGCTGGTGGCCATAATGGCATAAAATCAATGATTGCCCATTTGGGTACACAAGAATTTAATCGAATTCGCGTGGGGATTAATCGTCCGCCTACGGGCATGACTGTACCGGATTATGTATTAGGGGAATTCCATAAAGAAGAATGGCAACACATGCAGCCTGTGATTGATAAGTGTGCGGATGCTTGTGAGGCTTGGTTTGAAAAGCCATTTCTTGAAGTGATGAATCAGTTTAATATCTAATGATGAATAACTCTTTACAAACCTGTTCATACTATATGAACCGATTGTTTTTGTAAGGAGGCGCGTTTTTATGAAGGTTCAGTATTTTTGCCGTCATTGTGCTACAGAAGTTGGAAAAATTGATGGTGAACTACTTACAGAGGAAGAATTAGGTATTCATCAATTAAATGAGATTGAAAGACAAGAAATGATCACTTATAGTGGAAATGGAGATATCCAAATTCAAACTATTTGTGAGAATTGCCAAAAGGCTTTTGAGAAAAACCCTGATTTGCATCAGTATGACTTTTTTATTCATTAAACGCTTTGGACTGTTATCCAAAGCATTTTTCTGTTAACAAAATCAGTCTTTTTATTATTGGGTATTTTATCCCGCATTAACGGACCAATAATCCCCCCACTGATTGAAGTTTCACTTTATACATTTAAATGTGGGTCTGATTCAATAAAAGTCAAAACCGGACTTTCTTGTTTCAGGACATTTGAGCTAACAAGGGCGCTAGCGCTTTTGTCAAAGCTTTTTAGAAAAAGGAGTAAGGTATGGAAGCATTAACAAATTTAATTTCACAACAAACAGAAATACAATCAATTTTATCAGGAATAGATGAGAATTTAGAAGAGCAGCTTGTTTCGGGATTAACCGGTTCTGCAAGATCCGCCGTTATTGCATCTGTTGCGAATAATACAGAGAAGTCAATCATTGTCGTGACACATAATCTTTTACAAGCACAGAAGATATATGAGGATTTGCAGCAATTAATGAGTGAGGAACGCTTATTTCTTTATCCGGCTAATGAATTGATTGCCGCAGAAATTGGTATCGCAAGTCCTGAGCTACGTGCGCAACGAATTGAGACGCTGAATTATATGGCATCTGGTCGGCCCGGTGTTTTTGTTGTGCCTGTTGCAGGTCTGAGGAGAATTTTGCCTACTCCAACTGAATGGCAGAAACATTTACTGGCTATTGAGGTTGGCGGAGAATTAAATGTAGAGAAAGAGATACTACGATTTGTAGAAATGGGATATCAACGGACAGATATGGTCAGTGCTCCAGGTGAATTTAGTATGCGTGGGGGAATTATTGATATTTACCCATTAACTGAAACAGACCCGATTCGAATTGAATTGTTTGATACAGAAGTAGATTCTATTCGAACCTTTTCTTTGGAAGATCAACGGTCAAAGGAAAAGAGAGAAAGGATATTGATCGGCCCTGCTACTGAATCACCTGTTGGCAGCGCACAGCTAAAGGCGATTGCCACAAAATTGGAAGAGTCCCTTGCCAAGTCTTTAAAAAAATTGAGAAGTCAAGATGCAAAGGAAAGAATGGCAGAGAAGATTGGGTATGACTTAGAACAATTGCGGAATGGGCAGAAGCCAGAGCAATTTTTCAAGTACTTGTCTTTTGATTATGATCCGGCAGCAAGTTTACTAGATTATCTTTCTACCAACGGTTTACTTATCTTCGATGAGATGAGTCGTATTCAAGAAATGAATGAAAGATTGGAAAAGGAAGAAGCAGAGTGGTATACATCCTTATTGGAACAAGGAGAAATGGTGCATGATGTTCCTGTATCACTTCAGTTTTCGGAATTGCTGACCACCCATCGATCACAGCCTAAAATTTATCTTTCAATGTTTTTGCGCCATATAGCGAATACCAATCCACAAAATATCTCCAATATTTCTTGTAAGCCAATGCAAAACTTCCATGGTCAAATGCATGTGTTAAAGGGAGAAGTAGATCGCTGGCATCATAACCAATATTCCGTTATTTTTTTAGCTCCTAACCAAGAAAGAGCTGAAAAGTTACATTCGGTTTTAGAGGATTACGAAATAGAAGCAGCCGTTGTAAAGGAACCCTCAATAAGGGACTCCGGGATTCAAATTATGATCGGTTCACTGACGACAGGTTTTGAATTACAAGGATCCAGAATGGCTGTTATTACGGAAGAAGAAATTTTTAATAAAACAACAAGAAAAGTAAAAAGAAAGCAAAAGTTATCAAATGCTGAACGAATTAAAAGTTATTCTGAATTACAAGTAGGCGATTATGTTGTTCATGTCAATCATGGAATTGGAAAATACCTTGGTATTGAAACACTTGTCATTAATGGGGTGCATAAAGATTATTTGCATTTAAGGTATCAAGGCAGTGACAAGCTATATGTACCCGTAGAACAAATTGACTTAGTGCAAAAATATGTCGCCTCTGAGGGAAAAGACCCTAAAATCTATAAATTAGGCGGCAGTGACTGGAAACGTGTTAAAAAGAAAGTGGAAACATCTGTTAAAGATATTGCAGATGATCTGATTAAGCTATATGCAGAAAGAGAAGCGGCTAAAGGCTATGCTTTTTCGCCAGATGGTGATATGCAAAGAGAGCTAGAAACCTCTTTCCCTTATCAGGAGACAGAGGATCAGCTGCGTTCTATTGTGGAAATTAAGCGAGATATGGAAAAGGAAAGACCGATGGATCGACTTTTATGCGGAGATGTAGGTTACGGAAAAACTGAAGTCGCCATTCGAGCAGCTTTTAAAGCGATTATGGAAGGAAAACAGGTCGCGTTTCTTGTGCCAACGACAATATTAGCCCAGCAACATTTTGAAACAGTGAAAGAGAGATTTCAAGACTATCCTATCAATATTAGTTCCCTTAGCCGATTCCGAACGAGAAAGCAACAAACGGAAACAACAAAGGGCTTAAAAAATGGAACGATCGATATTGTAGTTGGAACACATCGGCTTTTATCTAAGGATGTTCAGTTTGCAGACTTAGGGTTATTAATTGTGGATGAAGAACAACGTTTTGGTGTAACCCATAAGGAAAAATTGAAACAGTTAAAGGCTAATATTGATGTATTAACCCTTACAGCAACGCCAATCCCAAGAACTTTGCATATGTCAATGCTAGGAGTACGAGATTTATCTGTCATCGAAACACCACCGGAAAATCGCTTTCCAATCCAAACATACGTGATGGAGTATAATGGCTCCCTTGTCAAGGAATCAATTGAACGGGAACTTGCCAGAGGAGGCCAAGTCTATTTCTTATATAATCGTGTCGAGGATATCGAGAGAAAAGCAGAAGAAGTCTCTTTACTTGTACCTGATGCGAGAGTGGCCTATGCCCATGGGCAAATGACAGAGACAGAATTAGAATCAGTGATTCTTAGCTTTCTTGATGGGGAATTCGATGTATTAGTAACAACAACGATTATTGAAACAGGTGTCGATATCCCAAATGTGAATACACTAATTGTTCATGATGCTGATCGGATGGGACTTTCCCAACTCTATCAATTAAGAGGACGAGTCGGGCGTTCCAATCGCGTTGCTTATGCGTATTTTACGTACAGAAGAAATAAAGTGCTGACAGAGGTCGCAGAAAAAAGATTACAATCAATTAAGGAATTTACCGAATTGGGTTCAGGCTTTAAAATTGCTATGCGAGATTTGTCAATTCGAGGCGCCGGAAATCTGTTAGGATCTCAGCAACATGGATTTATTGATTCAGTAGGTTTTGATTTATACTCACAAATGCTGAAAGAAGCGATTGATGAGCGCAGGGGCGAGATTACTCAACAACAGCCGCCGGCATTTGAAGTGGAATTAGAACTGGATGCCTATATTCCGGATACTTATATTAAGGACGGACGCCAAAAAATTGAGATGTACAAACGTTTTAGAAATATTGATACATTAGGTGAACTTGGAGAACTACAAGAAGAAATGATTGATCGCTTTGGCGATTACCCAGAGCAGGTCGAACTATTATTTACTGTGGCTGAAATGAAAGTATATGCAAAAGAAGCCAAACTGGAATCGATCAAACAATCCAAATCCGAAATTGCTATTCACATGTCAGAGCTAGGCACAGGTGAAACCGACGGCTCGAAGGTATTTAAGATTTGTAGCCAATTTGGCAGAAAAGTGGGTCTTGGTATGGATGGCTCTCAATTAAAAATTACCATCCAAATCGGGAAAATGAACCAACAAGAATGGCTGGAAATGGTTAAGAAAATAATGAAAGAACTAAAAACAGCTAGTCGCTGATATTACAAAATAAAACATTTTTGCATACCCCGACCAAAAAAATAAGTGAATTTATGAATAGAACTCTTCATCTGAAAGATACTAAATTTAACAACCGTTGGAAATGAAAGCAAAATAGCAGAGACACTTCCTTAATTGGTAAAGATTTGCCAATCATGACTATCGGATTGTGTTTCTGAAAATCATCAGATGAAAGTGAGGCAACATAAGATGAAAGCAACTGGTATCGTTCGTCGAATCGATGATTTGGGAAGAGTGGTTATCCCAAAAGAAATCCGCAGGACCTTAAGAATTCGAGAGGGGGATCCACTTGAGATCTTTGTGGATCGAGACGGCGAGGTTATTTTAAAAAAATATTCACCTATTAGTGAATTGGGGGATTTTGCTAAGGAATATGCAGAAGCCTTATTTGAAAGTTTAGGCAGTTCTATTTTAATTTGTGACCGAGACAGCGCCATTGCTGTTGCTGGAATTTCTAAAAAGGACTATTTGAATAAACATAATGGTGAAGTGATTGAGAGATCGATGGCGGATCGTACTTCCCGGATTGAAAAAAATGCCGGAAATACGATATTAGTGGAAGGGAATCAAGAAGAACTAACCTCATATGCTGTTTCACCGATTATTGCGAGCGGTGATCCGATTGGAGCAGTCGTTATCTTCTCTAAAGATCGCACAATTGGCGAAATTGAACAAAAATCCGCCGAAACAGCCGCCAGCTTTTTAGCAAGGCAAATGGAATCTTAATAAGAAAAGCGTAGCCGACTGTTTCAGCTGCGTACAAACTTCGGGTCCTCCTTAGTCGATTGTTCGACGAAAAGAGGACCCTTATTATTTCAGTTATGTCCGAAGGGGAGACATTTGATTTTGAATAATTTATACGAATACATTGAAATCAATCAAAAAAAGTCCATTAAATTCTTTTCATTTAAAGCAAAAGATACAGAAAGAATTATTCCTATGCATTGGCATCATAGCCCTGAATTTATTTTTTGCAGAGAAGGTAGCTTAAAAGTTTGGTATGAAGGAAGAAAGATTATAATGAATAGTGGTGATCTGCTATTTATTAATTCGGATACACCACATTCTACCCAGAGCATTACCCATAATCATGTATCTATTATACAGTTTCCGGAAAATTTCCTTAAGGAAGAAAAGGTCTCAATCCGATTAAGTACTTGTGAAAGCCATGAGCAATCTAAAATATTAGATGAAATTAGACAGCTCATAATCGACATTAAAGCGTATCATTTATCGCAGAATGAGTATGACTACTTAATGGAACGAAGTAAAGTACTGAACTTAAAATATTTGCTGGTTACCCATTTTGCTTCTAACAATAACGAAAAAGATAAACATCAGGAACGAAAGCAATTAAAGCAGCTTGAAATTGTTGTAGAGTATCTAAAAAAACACTATAAAGAAAATCCTAGTCTAAAAGAAACTGCTTCTGCTTGTGGTTATTCAGAAGCCTATCTCTCTCGTTTATTTCATTCAATCACTGGACAGACATTCTTAGATTTCAAAAGAAACCTTTGTTTAGAAAAGGCCATTGTGCTTATGGATACGACTGATAAGACACTTACACAAATTGCATATGAATCAGGTTTCTCAAATGTAAAGTCATTTAGGAACTATTTCCAATTAACTATGAACATCAATCCTAAATACTATAAAAGGTCAAAAAATGACCCTTAAATAGTAAAAAAGTGCAACGCCCTATTTACGTATTCCTATTATCATTGTTGATATAGGTCATTTAAATAGCATGAATTGACATAAATACTATTACAGAAATGGGGTAAAAAAATGAGTAATACTGATTATAAAAAAATTGCTCAAGATGTCATTGAAGGCGTCGGCGGGAAAGACAATATTATATCGATGGCCCATTGTGCGACCCGGCTAAGGCTAATTGTCAAAGACCGGGATGTGATTGATGACGAAGTGATTGAGGAGATCGATATGGCTAAGGGCGTCTTCTTTACTTCCGGGCAATACCAAATTATTTTTGGAACCGGTACCGTGAATCGGGTCTATGAAGCAATGCTTCAAGTAGGAATTTCTGGTACGACAAAATCAGAATTAAAAGAGATTGCTTCAGACAAAAAAGATGACAATATCTTCTTGAAAATAATTCGTCTTTTTGGAGATGTATTTGTACCAATTATTCCAGCGTTGGTCGCTACCGGATTATTTATGGGGGTAAGGGGGTTAATTTTACAGCCTTCGATCCTAGCGTTTTTCGGTTTAACGCCAGACAGTATTTCAGATAATTTCATTACATTTACTGAAATCTTAACGGATACTGCGTTTGCTTTCTTACCAGTACTCGTTTGTTGGTCAGCGTTCAAAGTGTTTGGAGGCTCTCAATTATTAGGAATATTATTAGGATTAATGCTTGTCAACCCTAGCCTGCCAACTTCATGGGATGTTGCACAAAATGTAGAAGAACCAATAAAATTCTTCGGATTTATAAAAGTTGCTGGTTATCAAGGCTCAGTCTTGCCCGCATTTATCGCAGGAGCATTGGGTGCGAAGGTCGAAACATTTATCCGTAAAAAGGTACCGAATGCACTCGACCTAATCCTTACACCCTTTTTAACATTACTTATCATGATCGTTCTAGCCTTTTTCCTAATTGGACCTGTCTTTCATGAAGCAGAGTTATTATTATTAACTGCTGTTACGTATATTTTAGAATTACCATTTGGAATTGGTGGTCTAGTTTATGGTGGTATCAATCAACTTATTGTTGTAACAGGACTACATCATCCATTGAATTTAATTGAGATCCAAATGCTTGCAGATACAGGCAAAAACTTAGTTAACCCAATTAGCTCGGCCTCTATTGCTGCGCAAGCTGGGGCTGCATTTGCAGTTGCAGTAAAATCAAGGAATATAAAGACAAAGGCGATTGCTTTTCCATCAACCTTTTCTGCTTTATTAGGAATTACAGAACCAGCAATCTTTGGTGTGACACTACGTTATGGAAAACCGTTTATTATGGGATTAATTGGTGGAGCAGCAGGTGGGTTTGTTGCCGGTTTACTTCAATTATCAGCAACAGGGATGTCGATCACAGTGATTCCTGGACTTTTGCTTTACTTAAATAACCAAATTTTTGGCTATGTTTTAGTTTGTGTTATCGGATTCGCTGTAGCCTTTATCCTAACGTATCTTTTTGGTTTTAAAGATAAACAAAAAACGAACTAATTAGGAAGGATTTTTACTGATGGAAAAAAATGGACTTCTAGCTCTGATTGATTCTCTTTCTGTTGAGGAAAAAATTGGTCAACTTGTACAACTAACTGGAGATTTCTTTGCGAATGGGACTGAGACCACTGTTACGGGTCCGATCAAAAAATTAGGACTGCACGAAGAGTATAATATTTATCATACGGGTTCCATCCTAAATATTACGAGCGCCGATGAAATAATAAAGATTCAAGATAAGTATCTTAAAAACTCAAGCCATAAAATCCCTTTGCTTTTTATGGCTGATATCATTTATGGATTTAGAACGATCTTTCCTATTCCATTGGCACAGGCTTGTAGCTGGAACTTCCCTTTAATTGAAGAAGCAGCTTCTGTAAGTGCCAAGGAGTGCTATGAGGAAGGGGTACATGTTACGTTTGCCCCTATGGTCGATATTGTAAGAGATCCTCGGTGGGGACGTGTCATGGAGTCTCCAGGAGAGGATCTCCTAATAGCCGAATTATACGCCCAGAGTGTCGTAGAAGGGCTTCAGGGAAGTTCGGAACAGACCACGATACCGGAAGATAAAATTGCAGGTTGTGTAAAGCATTTTGCTGCCTATGGAGCTCCTGTAGCAGGACGTGAGTATAACGCAGTTGATATGTCTGAACACATGTTGCGAGAAGTATATCTACCAAGTTACTTAGCAGCTGTGAAAGCAAAAGTAAAGCTTGTGATGACCGCTTTTAATACACTAAATGGGATTCCTTCAACCGGAAATGAATGGTTAAATAAGAAAATATTACGAGATGAATTTGGATTTGCAGGTGTTCTGATTTCCGATTATGCGGCTGTTGAAGAATTAATCACTCATGGATATGCAAATGGTGCGCAAGAAGCCGCTCAACTTGCTTTAAAAGCTACGGTTGATATTGATATGAAAACTTCTGTTTTTGCAAATGAATTAACAGCCGCCGTTCAATCCAATGAACACATGATGACATTGTTAAACGAAGCGGTATATAGAATTGTCAACTTGAAAAATGAACTCGGTCTATTTGAAGATCCTTATAGGGGATTAAAAAATAAGTCAGCGGGAAGCAGTAGTATCTTAAGTAAGGAACATAAGGAAACAGCCTTAAGACTTACTGAAGAATCAATTGTTTTATTAAAAAATGATGGCATCCTCCCACTTGAAAAAGATAAAAAGGTAGCCATTATCGGACCTTATCATGATGAAACATCTACTTTAGGTATGTGGGCAATAAAGGGCGATGTAAAAGATACCATTACTCTAAAAGAGGGGGTCGATAAGATCTCCAAGAATGACCATAATCAATTTTGTAGAGGTTCACACTTATTAGAGAAGGGTTCAACGAAATCGCTTGGAAAATTTGAAGAGCAAATTCCTGATGAATTAATCAGTCAGGATGAATTAATAGCAGAAGCGGAAACAGTAGCTGAGAACGCAGATGTTGTGATCTTGGCATTGGGTGAAAGCATCTATCAAAGTGGTGAAGGTGGATCACGTACAGACCTTACACTCCCTAGACCCCAACAGGAATTATTCGAGACTATCAGTGCATTAGACAAACCACTCATTACCATCATTTATAGTGGCCGCCCATTGATCTTAACGGATGTTGAAAAACACTCAAATGCACTTATTCAGGCATGGTTTCCTGGTACTATGGGTGGGGAAGCCTTAGCGAATATACTTTACGGTGTGACGAATCCATCAGGGAAGCTTTCAATGTCCTTCCCAAGAAGTATGGGACAAATACCAGTCTTTTATAGTGAGTTAGGCACAGGTAGACCAGACTTAGCTGAAAATGGTTATTATCGCTTCGCTTCACGTTATATTGATGAATCCAATAAACCATTGTATCCCTTTGGTTATGGAATCTCGTATACAAACTTTAAATATAAGAATCTTTCTCTCAATAAGAAGCAGATGAACAAACATGATGAATTAGTTGTAACGGTTGAAGTGGAGAACATAGGAAATTATGATGGAGAGGAAATCGTTCAACTCTATTTAAGAGATCACTTTGGTAGCACTGCAAGACCTGTTAAGATTCTGAAGGACTTTAAAAAGGTGTTTATTGAAAAGGGTGAAACGACAACCATTTCGTTTACAATCATCGAAGAGCAACTAAAAATCTATCGTAGTGATTTGAGTTATGCTAGTGAGATTGGTAAATTTGATGTTTTTATTGGCACAAGCAGTGAAGACTTACCGTTAAAAGCAACCTTTGAATTGGTGGGCGAGTAAGAAATGCTAAATGAAGACAAAAGGCTTCGATTGCTGGCAGAGGAAGAAGTGGAGAAAAATAAAGCGTTAGTAGAAAAAGACCCGTACCGCCTCCATTATCATGTGATGCCGCCGGTTGGTTTATTAAATGATCCAAATGGGTTTATTCAGTGGAACGGAATATACCATCTCTTTTATCAGTGGATGCCATTTAAGACAGGTCATGGTGCAAAGTTTTGGGGGCATATTTCATCCAAAGATCTAGTTCATTGGGAAGAGCAACCTATTGCGCTAACACCTTCAGAATGGTTTGAAAAAAACGGCTGTTATTCAGGAAGTGCAATTGAACATAACGGGAAGCTTTATTTGTTTTATACCGGCAATGTGAAAGATGAAGACCGGAATCGACAAACCTATCAATGCTTGGCCATCAGTGAGGATGGTATCGACTTTTCTAAAAAAGGCCCGATTGTACATCTTCCAGATGAATATACAGCCCATTTCCGAGATCCGAAGGTTTGGCAGCAAAATGGAGCGTATTTCATGGTTATCGGTGCTCAAACAACTGAATTAAATGGGGCAGTGGCACTACTACGTTCTGAGAATCTTACTGATTGGACACATATGGGGATATTAGCAGGAGGGGGAAAAGGATCCTTAGGGCAATTCGGCCATATGTTCGAATGTCCGGACCTTTTTAACCTGAATGGAAAAGATATATTAATTTTCTCTCCCCAAGGGCTGTCTGCTCAAGGGTTCAAATATCAAAACGCCTATCAGTCAGGATATGTAGTAGGAACATTCGATCCGGAAACGACAAGCTTTCAGCATGGACCCTTCGATGAATTAGATCGTGGTTTTGATTTCTATGCTCCTCAGACCACCCTAGATCAAAAAGGAAGAAGAATATTATTTGCCTGGATGGCTGTACCAGATCAAAATGAACAAGAGCATCCGACAATTCCCTATAAATGGCTTCATAATATGACCCTTCCACGTGAATTAAAATTAATCGATGGGAAAATATATCAAAAACCGGTAAAAGAGTTAGAACAGTTACGGGGAGGGTTGCCTGACTCCCATCATTTGGAATTAGTACAAGAAACCATTAACTTAACAGGTGTACATGGAAAAAAGCTCGAACTGATGATTGATCAGATCAATGTTGTGAAGGGAAGCTTTTATATTACGATTGGTGGAACAGCAAGATTAATTTATTCAAAAGAGGATAGAATTTTTACCCTAGAACGACAGAGCTATGCCGACGGATTAACGGAGAAGCGCCAATGTTATGTTGAGGCACTAGCTTCACTCCAGATATTTATCGATACGTCTTCAATCGAAGTATTTATAAATGGTGGTGAGGAGACATTCACTGCCCGGTTTTACCCTTCTCTATTAGATGACTCTATTCTTTTTGGGGCATCGAGTAAAAGTCAGGCAACTGTACTAAAGTGGACACTAGCAAACCAATAGATTACAGAGAATGTTCAAAAATTCCGGTAAAAATGACACTGTGATATAAAGGAACTTCGACTAAGTACCGACACGTCCTGTGTCGAACGCCGAAGTCACCACACACGCGCAAGTTCGTTGGCTTGTTTCTACGCTCCTTGGAAAAGAAAACTACTTTCCCTTCGTGCGATGCAGGTTCAGGGTAGCCTTCCTTGTGCTTATGTATTTAAAAGCATACATTCTGCTGCTTGAATACCAAGGGAAAGATCTCCCATTTAAAACCGCCTACGTCCTGTAGGCAACGCCGACTTGGTCCTTTTTACCCCCCTTTTTTGAACACACACTTACATGGAGGTTTGAAAAATGTTACGAAAATTATTTGGGAAAGAAAAACCAACAGAAGAAATAATGAAAGCCCCGGTCAATGGAAA
>NZ_JADIJK010000030.1 GCF_017355205.1 Bacillus sp. SD088 | reverse complement strand
AATTTCCTTAACAAGAACAAAAGTGCAAGCGCCCTGATCTAGGAAGAAAGGCTTACCCTGTCGCTCGCCTGCTCGAATACACCCTGTGTCAATAGACTCGCTCCTGTGGGCCTATTGACGGATGGCCTCCTAATTGACCGCAACACCACGCCAGTTATCCACACAAAAGTCCAGGGCGCTCCTTTAGGGGCATAACACGATGAATCTTCACGTGTTTTGACCCACATCCAGTAGCCAGCGTAAAGGTTGCGCATTGCTCCTTCTTTTTATATACTACTGTTAATACCTAGTCTTAATATCTTGATTGGTGCTGATGAAATATGAGACCTCCAAAAAAAGAACGTCAAAATTTATTACAAGAGACAATCCTTGAAAATCCATTTATTACGGATGAGGAATTAGCAGGGAAATTTTCTGTAAGTGTGCAAACCATTCGCCTTGATCGGATGGAGTTGGCGATCCCTGAATTAAGAGAGAGAATTAAAACTGTGGCAGAAAAACATGTAGAAGATGAAGTGAAAGCTTTGCCGATTGAAGAAGTCATTGGTGACATTATCGATATTGAATTAGATGAAGCTGCAATCTCGATCTTTGATGTCCAAAAGGAGCATACATTTAAACGAAACGCAATTGCAAGAGGGCATCATTTATTCGCGCAAGCCAATTCACTTGCTGTGGCTGTAATAAATGACGCGCTTGCCTTAACGGTTAAGGTAAATATTCACTTTACACGACCAGTAAAAGCAGGGGAAAGAGTGATTGCAAAGGCAAAAGTTCGAAAACAGCAATGGCAAGGAGATCGTACGATTGTGGATGTAAAAAGCTTTGTCGATAAAGAATTAGTGTTTAAGGGGGAATTTGAGATGTTTCGTTCTAGTCAAACGTCAGAAGGTGAGAAAGTATGAAAATTGCGATTGATGCTATGGGAGGGGATCATGCTCCTAAAGAAATTATCCTTGGTGTAAATCGTGCACTGGAGGAATTTCCCGATATTGAATGTACGTTATTTGGAAATAAAGAAGAAATTAATCAGTATGTTAAAAAAAATGAGCGGATAACGATCGTTCATACAGATGAAAGGATTGAATCGACGGATGAACCTGTTAAAGCTGTTAGAAGAAAAAAGACAGCTTCAATGGTAATGATGGCACAAGCTGTCAAGGATAAAACTGCTGATGCCTGTATTTCTGCAGGAAACACTGGGGCTTTAATGGCTGCTGGCCTATTTATTGTGGGAAGAATTAAAGGGATTGATCGTCCTGCTCTTGCTCCAACATTACCAACATTAGATGGTAAAGGATTTGTTTTTTTAGATGTAGGGGCTAATGCAGATTCGAAGCCGGAACATTTATTGCAATACGCAATTATGGGCAGTATTTATGCACAGAATGTAAGAAAGATTGCTCAACCTAGAGTGGCGTTATTGAATATCGGAACAGAAGAAAATAAAGGGAATGAGTTAACGAAAAAAGCGTTCACATTACTTCAAGAGTCCAACTTGAACTTTGTTGGCAATATTGAATCACGTGATGTATTAGACGGCTCCGCTGATGTGATCGTGACAGATGGGTTTACGGGCAACGTTGTACTAAAAACAATTGAAGGGACAGCAGCAAGCCTTTTTTCTATGTTAAAAGATACCTTTATGAATAGTTTCAAAAATAAATTAGCAGCTGGTCTCATTAAATCAGACTTGATGCAAATTAAAAATAAAATGGATTATACAGAATATGGTGGTGCTTGTCTGTTTGGATTAAATGCGCCGGTTGTGAAAGCGCATGGTTCTTCCAATGCCAATGCCATTTATCATGCAATCAGACAAACCAGGGAAATGGTACAACACCAAATTTCCGAAACAATTGCCACCTCATTAAAAATAGACAACGAATAATGTGAGTTCAAAAAGAGGGAGAGATAGGTATGGGGAAAATAGCCTTCGTATTTCCTGGACAAGGGTCTCAAACCGTTGGAATGGGAGCTTCTGTAAGGGAAAAGGAAGAAAATGCAAGAAAAATATTTGATTTAGCAGATAAAAGCCTGGGCCGTGATTTGACATCCATTATACTAGATGGTCCTCAAGAAGAATTAACAAAGACAGCAAATGCGCAACCAGCTCTTCTGACAACAAGTATTGCGCTTTTACAAGCTTTGAAGGAGGCAGGTATTCAACCAGATTATACGGCTGGTCACAGCCTTGGGGAATATACCGCATTAGTGGCAAGTGACGCCATCGCTTTTTCCGAAGCTGTTTATGCTGTCGCAAAACGAGGGGAATTAATGGAAGAAGCCGTGCCGAATGGCGAGGGCACAATGGCGGCTGTCCTAGGAATGGACCGGAATCTGCTAGCCGATATTTGTCAGAAGGTAACGGATAAGGGAAAATCAGTGCAGTTAGCAAATATGAATTGCCCCGGCCAAATTGTGATTTCTGGTTCGGTTGATGGGGTCACTGAAGCAGGAGATGAAGCGAAAAAAAATGGGGCAAAACGGGTGCTGCCCTTGCAAGTGAGTGGACCTTTTCATTCCGCTTTAATGAAACCAGCAGCAGAAAGATTTGCGGCTGTTTTGGATGATATACAAGTTCAGGAAGCGCAAATTCCAATAATTGCCAACGTAACAGCGGAGCCAACAAATGAGCAAAACGAGATTCGCGCACTTTTGCTGGAGCAATTGTATTCTCCTGTTCTATGGGAGGATTCTGTACGAAAAATGATTGAACTTGGTGTCGATACTTTTGTGGAAATTGGACCAGGAAAAGTATTAACAGGCCTTATTAGAAAAATTAATAGAGAGGTAACAACTTTCTCTGTTCAAGATCCGGAAAGCTGTCAGGCCGCTATTACAGCCTTAAGGGGGGAATGATCGATGAAACTCGAGAATAAAGTAGCGATTGTCACAGGTGCCTCTAGAGGGATCGGTAAGGAAATTGCCCTTATGCTTGCAAAAGAAGGGGCAAATGTAATTGTGAATTACTCTGGCAACGAAGAAAAAGCAAAGGAAACAATGGATGAGATTGTCGCTTTAGGAAGAAAATCAATGATTTATCAATGTAATGTAGCTGACTCTTCTTCCGTTCAATCGATGATCAAGGAAACTGTTCAAGAGTTTGGAAAAATAGACATTTTGGTGAATAATGCCGGCATTACCCGAGATAATCTATTAATGAGGATGAAAGAATCCGAATGGGACGATGTCTTAGATACAAATTTAAAAGGTGTCTTTCATTGCACGAAAAGTGTATCAAGACCAATGATGAAGCAACGCCAAGGAAGAATTATTAATATTTCCTCTGTGGTAGGGTCGAGCGGTAACCCTGGACAAGCGAATTATTCTGCGGCAAAGGCTGGTGTTATTGGATTAACTAAAACATCTGCTTTGGAGCTAGCGGCGAGAGGGATTACTGTAAATGTGATTGCACCTGGTTTTATTACGACCGATATGACAGAAAAATTACCGGAAGATACAAAAGAAGCAATGTTGAAGCAAATTCCATTAGGTTCGCTAGGTGAGCCAAAAGATATTGCAGCGTTAACCGTTTTTCTGGCTTCCGATGATGCGAAATATATTACAGGCCAGACCATTCACGTGAATGGCGGAATGTACATGTAAAAAATTGACTTTTGTGTTATGGCTTGTATATTCAGCATGATCCTCGCTGATAGAGTTTCACTTTATCTTTTGGACAGATTCGACTATAATACTTGAGGGGAGGTGACAAAATGGCAAACACAGTAGAGCGTGTAACAAAAATTATTGTGGATCGTTTAGGTGTTGAGGAATCAAAAGTAACGCTTGAAGCTTCATTTAAAGACGATCTAGGTGCAGATTCACTAGATGTTGTTGAACTTGTCATGGAATTAGAAGATGAGTTTGATATGGAAATCTCTGATGATGATGCTGAAAAAATTGCAACAGTAGGCGATGCAGTCAATTACATAGAAAGTAATGCCTAGTCTAATGTAAGGATATGTCCCGTCGATTGCTGACGGGGCTTTTCTACGTTGTATAGAAATTTTTTTAGTGTATACACTGTGGAGAGAAAATGGTTTAATCTAGTATAGGCGCTTAGTATAGTAAATAAGGGCATCTTTACAAAAAATCAACTTAGGTGAGGATCTATGCGCAAAACGAATCGAAGCAAAACAAGAAATCATTTTGAAAATCAAAAAATAAAGGATTTTCAAGAGAGAATCGGCATTCAATTTCAAAATGAACGCTTATTAAAACAGGCTCTTACCCATTCATCTTATGTGAATGAGCATCGCAAAAAAAACTATGAAGATAATGAACGCTTAGAATTTTTAGGCGACGCGGTTTTAGAATTAACAATTTCCCAATACTTATATAAAAAGTTTCCGACTATTAGTGAAGGAGAACTAACAAAACTTCGCGCTTCTATTGTTTGTGAACCAGCTCTAGTTGAGTTTGCAAATGAATTAGAATTTGGCGATGCAGTGCTTCTGGGAAAAGGGGAAGAAATGACAGGGGGGCGTGCGCGGCCAGCATTGCTAGCAGACGCATTTGAAGCCGTTATAGGCGCCTTATACCTTGATCAAGGGTTAGACAAGGTGGTAGCATTGTTAGAAAAAGTTGTCTATCCTAAAGTAGATGCAGGTGCTTTTTCGCATGCGATGGATTTTAAAAGCCAACTTCAGGAAGTCGTTCAAAAAGATGGGACAAGGACATTATCATATCAAATTTTACAAGAAGTGGGACCAGCCCATAATCGCATATTTATATCCCAAGTTTCTCTCGAGGGTAAGATCCTTGGAGAAGGAAAAGGGCGCTCGAAGAAAGAGGCGGAACAACATGCAGCGCAGATGGCCTTAGATCATTTGCGTTCAGATAAACAATAATCCTGTAAAAAAGAGGAGGATGATGATGTTCCTCAAGCAACTAGATATTATCGGATTTAAATCATTTGCAGAGAAAACGACACTTGAATTTGTGCCTGGTGTTACAGCAGTTGTTGGTCCGAATGGAAGTGGAAAAAGTAATATTACGGATGCGATACGCTGGGTTTTAGGGGAGCAGTCTGCACGATCATTGCGTGGAGGAAAAATGGAGGACGTCATTTTTGCGGGTAGTGATTCTAGAAAGTCGCTCAATTTCGCGGAAGTTTCTCTTACATTAAATAACGAAGATGGAACCTTACCTGTTGAATATAATGAGGTGTGTGTCACACGTAGAGTTTTTCGAAATGGTGACAGTGAATATTTATTGAATGGGCATAGTTGTCGACTGAAAGATATTGTGGACTTATTTATGGATTCAGGACTAGGAAAAGAAGCTTTCTCTATTATCAGTCAAGGAAAAATTGAAGAGATATTAAATAGTAAACCTGAGGAACGAAGGACAATATTTGAAGAGGCAGCAGGCGTTTTAAAATACAAAAATCGAAAGAAAAAAGCTTCACTTAAACTTCAAGAAACATCTGAGAACTTAAATCGAGTAAATGATATTTTGTATGAATTGGAAGGCCAGTTGGAACCCCTCGAAATGCAAGCGTCAATGGCAAAAGATTATTTACAGAAGAAGCAGGATTTAGAGACACATGAAATTGCTTTAACTGTCTATGAAATAGGTGAAAAGCATACCCAATGGGAAACTGCTAAAAAAGTGTTGGAAAAACTAACAAACCAAGAAAAAGATCGATCCTCCTATATTCAACAGATTGAGTCATCACTAGAGACTGAAAGAAGCCAATTAAGTGCTTTTGATGAAAAAATTGCTGAATGGCAATCTGCCTTATTGACCTCTTCAAAAGATTTGGAAAAGCTTCAAGGTAGACTGGGGATTTTAAAAGAAAGAAAAAATAACGCAGCGTTAAACTCTGGGCAATTGCAGAAAAACATTACGGATGCAGAACAAAAAATAACCTTAATTAAACAAAAACAAGAAGATACGGAAGCAGAACTTCATAAAAAAAGAAATGAAGCTCGAGAACTTAAGAAAATATTAGTAGACAAGAAGAAAATGGCCAGTGCTCTCAATGATTCGATTGAGGAGACGATCGAATCATTAAAAAGTGATTATATTGAAGTGCTGAATCAACAAGCGACAGCGAAAAATGAATTTCGTTATTTACAGCAGCAATTAGAACAACAGATTGCCAAGAGTAATCGATTAGATCAAGAAAATAGAAAATATCTTGAACAACGAGCAAATTATATCGCACAATTAGATGAGAAAATGCAGGAAGTAGAAAAAATTGACAGCGAGTTAACTGCTCAAATTGAACAATTTCGAGCTGCTCAAAGTTTGACTAAAGACATAAGAGAAAAATATGAAGCAAAAAATGAATTGTTAAACAAGGCCTATCAGTTTATCCAAAAGGCGGAATCCCGTAAAGATACGTTAGAAGAAATGGAAGAGGATTACACAGGTTTTTATTATGGGGTAAAGGAAGTCCTGAAGGCTAAAAAGAGTGAATTAGCAGGGATTGAAGGAGCGATTGCCGAACTTATCCATGTTCCTCAGCAATTTGCAAAGGCAATGGAAACAGCTCTTGGTGGAGCTATGCAACATATTGTCGTCAATACCGAAGCCGATGCACGAAATGCGATTGCCTTTTTGAAAAAAAAGCAATTAGGAAGAGCTACATTTTTACCTATGGATGTAATTAAAGGGAGGAGTTTACCTGCAAATCAACGAATAGATCTCTCTACTCATCCCTCTTTTGTAGGAATAGCAGCAGACCTAGTGGAAGCCAATCAAGCTTATAAACAAGTGATCGAGCATTTGCTTGGCAATATTGTGATTGCGGATTCTTTAGCAGGAGCGAATCAACTGGCAAAACGATTACAGTTTCGTTATCGGATCGTTACCCTTGATGGGGATGTCGTGAACCCAGGCGGCTCGATGACAGGTGGTGCCACTAAACAAAAAACGACTTCTTTATTAGGGCGGAAAACTGAGCTAGAAGAGCTCAAAAATAAATTAATAGAAATGAAAAGCAAAACCAAGAATCTTGAAGAAGAGTGGCAAGAACTTAAAGAACAATTAGCAAATAGTGAACAACAAGTAGAGGAAATGAAACAGAACGGCGAGCAGCTTCGCCTGCAAAAAAATGAAGCGCAAGCCGGTCTCTCCCAGATAGAGATGACGAAAAAAAATGTTGATGATCGTCTTGCTATATATGATTTAGAAACAACCGAGTTAAAAGAAGAGAAAAATAAAATAAAGGAACGAATGGACGCCTTAGAGAAAATTACTGTTGAATGCAGCGAAAAAATCGTTTCTTTAAATGCAAAAATAGATGAATTAACCAAGCAACGAAATGATGAAAGGCAATCCAAAGAATCACTTGAAAGAGAAATTAATGAGCTCACATCAAAATCTGCTGTCATAAACGAGCAGCTTCAGTCTACTGAAAAACAGCTTAAGAATCTTGCAACTGAATTTGATGAGGCTGAGTCGCATAAAAACTCACTTATGGATGAATGGGGATTTATTCAAGGAGAGATGACAGGACATCAGACAAGTGAAGAAGACCTAGCTCAGCTGATACAACAAGGCTCTAGTGAGAAAAATGAAATAGAAGAGCGGTTGAATAAGGAAAGAGAAGACAGATTCCAATTACAAGTATTGATTGAGCAAAGGGAAGCCGATCTAAAAGAACAGAAAAGATTATATTCTGGCATAAGCAATGCCTTGAGAGCTGAAGAGGTTAAAAAGAATCGGCTCGATGTTGAGCTGGATAACCTGCTACATATGCTGCGTG
Organism: Bacillus sp. SD088; assembly: GCF_017355205.1. Lineage (GTDB taxonomy): Bacteria > Bacillota > Bacilli > Bacillales > Bacillaceae_C > Lederbergia. The sequence continues at coordinate 49,939 of NZ_JADIJK010000030.1, read as the reverse complement.
AAGATTATTCCCTATCATACGAGGGGGCGAAAGATCAATATCCTTTGATCTTATCTGTTGAAGAAACACGAAAAAAGGTTAAATTAACTAAACTAGGCATTGAGGAACTAGGTTCTGTTAATCTAGGATCTATAGAAGAATATGATCGAGTTTACGAAAGGTATCATTTTCTTTTGGAACAACAGACAGATCTAACAGAGGCAAAAACCCATCTATTTCGCGTAATGGATGAAATGGATGATGAAATGAAAAGAAGATTTGGCACAACCTTCCATGAAATCCAAGACCAATTTATGGGTGTGTTTAGGGCGCTATTCGGTGGTGGTCATGCGGAATTGAAGCTTACAGATCCTTCAGATTTGCTCAATACAGGAGTGGATATTGTTGCTCAACCACCTGGAAAAAAATTGCAAAATTTAAGTCTTTTATCAGGTGGCGAAAGATCTTTAACCGCAATTGCCTTGCTTTTTTCTATTTTAAAGATTCGACCCGTACCTTTCTGTGTCTTAGATGAAGTAGAAGCGGCCTTAGATGAAGCTAATGTACAGAGGTTTAGTCATTATTTACGAGCATTTAGTCAAGAGACACAATTTATCGTCATTACGCATCGCCAAGGTACAATGCAAGGAGCAGATGTGCTGTACGGTGTTACCATGCAGGAATCGGGAGTGTCTAAAATCGTATCTGTCAAGTTGGAAAATGCACAAGAGATGGTGCAATAAATAAAGGGGGGACTTAAAATGAGTTTTTTTAATAAATTAAAAGAAAAATTTACTTCTTCATCAGATTCTGTATCCGAAAAGTTTAAAACAGGATTAACGAAAACAAGAGATCAATTTGCTGGCAAGGTAAATGATCTCGTTGCTCGGTATCGAAAGGTTGATGAGGACTTTTTTGAAGAATTAGAAGAGATTCTCATCCAAGCTGATGTTGGTTTTGAAACAGTAATGGATTTAGTTGAAGAATTAAAGTTAGAAGTGAAAAGAAGAAACATAAAAGATCCTGCGGAGCTACAACCCGTAATCTCAGAAAAACTGATTGAGATTTATGATGGTGGGGAGAATCTATCCTCAGAATTGGCTATAAAAGATCATGAATTAACGGTTATATTATTTGTGGGCGTCAATGGAGTTGGAAAAACGACGACAATTGGAAAACTAGCTCATAAATTTAAGCAAGAAGGAAAAAAGGTAATGCTAGCTGCTGGAGATACCTTCCGAGCTGGTGCGATTGAACAATTAGAAGTATGGGGACAGCGCGTCGATGTCGATGTTATAAAGCAAGGGGAAGGATCAGACCCGGCTGCTGTGATGTATGATGCTTTACAGGCAGCGAAATCCAGAAAAGTGGATATTCTTCTATGCGATACAGCTGGGCGCTTGCAAAATAAAGTGAATTTGATGAAAGAATTGGAAAAAGTGAAACGTGTACTTGAAAGAGAAATACCGGGCGCACCACATGAAGTCTTGCTCGTTTTAGATGCGACAACTGGCCAAAATGCTTTGATTCAAGCAAAGACTTTTAAAGAAGCCGTTGACGTTAGTGGAATCGTCCTATCGAAGCTCGATGGGACGGCTAAAGGCGGAATCGTCTTGGCTATACGTAATGAATTGAATTTGCCTGTGAAATTTGTCGGGCTTGGTGAGAAAATGGATGATCTTCAAGAATTTGATCCTGAAAAATATGTTTATGGGCTTTTCTCTGATATGATTGACGATGTAGAGGAAGAAAAATAAAGGCCTCTTGACAATCCTGTTATTTATCGGTATTATTTTGCTGTAAAGGCGTTTAACTTAACAAGGTGGGTTTTACATGACAATGCTTGAGAAAACTACGCGCATCAATTACTTATTTGATTTTTATCAAGCTTTGTTGACTCCAAAACAAAGGAATTATATGTCCCTTTATTACTTGGATGATTTTTCATTGGGTGAAATAGCCGAAGAATTCCAGATCAGTCGTCAAGCTGTTTATGATAATATTAAAAGAACAGAGGCGATGCTGGAGGATTACGAAGAAAAGTTGAATTTATTTCATAAATACCAAAAACGAAAAAAAGTCACCAAGCAAATGAAACTTTGTCTGGATCAAGACAAATTGGATAAAGTGATGTTGGAACATTTTATAGGTTTGCTTGATGAATTGGATTAGGGGGCGGCCATATGGCGTTTGAAGGTTTAGCCGACCGATTACAGGCAACAATGCAAAAAATTCGCGGTAAAGGGAAGGTTTCAGAAGCGGATGTAAAAACGATGATGCGTGAAGTCCGACTTGCTTTACTTGAAGCAGATGTCAACTTTAAAGTTGTCAAACAGTTTATCAAAAAAGTAAGCGAGAGAGCAGTTGGACAAGAGGTTATGAAAAGTCTAACACCAGGACAACAAGTTATCAAAGTAGTAAAAGAAGAGCTAACAGATTTGATGGGTGGAGAGCAAAGCAAAATCGCTGTAGCAAATCGTCCTCCAACGGTTATTATGATGTCCGGTCTTCAGGGGGCTGGTAAGACAACGACAACCGGGAAGTTAGCCAATTTACTTCGTAAGGAATATAATCGGAAGCCATTATTGGTGGCTGCTGATATCTACCGACCAGCTGCAATTAAACAATTAGAAACGATTGGCAAACAGTTAGATTTACCCGTTTTTTCAATGGGGGATCAAGTAAGTCCAGTTGAAATTGCACAAAAAGCAATCGAAAAGGCGAAGGAAGAACATTTTGATTATGTCTTGATTGATACAGCAGGGCGTTTGCATATTGATGGTGAACTCATGCAAGAATTACAAGATGTAAAGGAAGTTGCACGTCCTGATGAAATTTACCTAGTTGTGGATGCGATGACTGGGCAAGATGCCGTAAATGTCGCAAAAGCATTTAATGATCAACTGGAAGTTACTGGCGTAGTTTTAACGAAGCTAGACGGTGATACAAGGGGTGGTGCTGCCCTATCTATTCGTGCGGTAACTGATAAACCAATTAAGTTTGTTGGTATGGGTGAAAAAATGGATGCATTGGAAGCTTTTCATCCAGAACGCATGGCTTCTAGAATTCTAGGCATGGGCGATATGCTTACATTAATCGAAAAAGCGCAAGACTCAGTAGATGAAGAGAAAGCAAAAGAATTAGAACAAAAAATAAAGCATGCTTCGCTTGATTTTGATGATTTCTTAGAGCAATTATCACAAATGCGGAATATGGGGCCACTTGACGAATTATTAAAAATGATGCCTGGGGCCAATAAGATTAAGGGAATGAATAATCTGCAGATTGATGAAAAACAAATCAATCGAATAGAGGCAATCATTCATTCCATGACACAGCAAGAAAAGCAACAACCTGATATTATCAATTCAGGACGCAGACGACGAATTGCAAAAGGAAGTGGTACAACCATTCAAGAGGTTAACCGGCTTTTAAAGCAATTCGAAGAGATGAAGAAGATGATGAAACAAATGTCTGGTATGCAACAAAAAGGCAAGAAGAAAGGCTTTAATCTTCCTTTTATGTAATTTTTAAATTTAATTTAGTGATGTTAAGAAAAAGTACTTTACAGCATAAACACTTATTTGATATTATAATATCTTGTGTGAAACTATTCGGAGGTGCTATATAAAATGGCAGTTAAAATTCGCTTAAAACGTATTGGGGCAAAAAAGGCTCCTTTCTATCGTATCGTAGTTGCAGATTCTCGTTCTCCACGTGATGGAAGAATTATTGAAGAGATTGGCACATATAATCCGGTTGCACAACCGGCTCAAGTGACAATTAATGAAGAAAATGCGATTAAATGGATGCAAAATGGTGCAAAACCATCTGATACGGTTCGTAACTTGTTTTCAAAACAAGGGATCATGGAAAAATTCCATAACGCCAAGCTTGGCAAATAATTGGGATAAGCATGGAAAATTTAATCCTGTCGGTCGTCAAGCCAATTGTTGATTTTCCTGACAACGTTCGTGTGGAGACAAAGGAAGAAGAAAACCACGTCATTTATAAACTTATTACTCATGAAGAGGATATCGGAAAAGTAATTGGGAAGAATGGTCGAGTAGCAAAATCCATTAGGGCGATTATTTATGCAGCAGCAGGACAAAAACAACAAAAAAAGGTTTACTTGGAAATCGACTGAGTAAAGCAGAGGCGCCCATAGCGATTTATACTTCATGTAGGATGAAGCTAAAAGTTTGCTAAGTGCTAAAGCTTGTTCTAAATGAAGGGAGGCGAAGACACCTCCCTTCATTTTGATTTTATCAAGATATTAATGCTATACATAAAAATGCTCGGAGGATGATTAGATGAAGATTCTCCAGAAAGTAAATGTCAAACAAGTACTGACAGAACAAAGTAAAGATCAATTACTAAAAAAATATGAACGAAACAAACAACAATTAGAGAAAGAGTGTGACCAGCTTTTTTTCGAAATGAAAAAGCTTGAACGGAATCGCAAATATCCCGCAGGCGGATTAAAAACCCAATTTGATAAGGAAATTGATCTCCGTAAAGAAAAAATAAAAATGATTGAGTTTCAAATAGAACAAGTTGAAATACTTCCGCTTGGCAGTGAATTACAAGATCAAGAAGTTTCCGCAATGATTGACATTAGTGTCGGTGATCATTGGGAAGAAAAGGTTAGTGGTAAGACAATCATAATCAAAGATGGAATCATAACAGAGATACGAGAGAGGTGATTAGATGGAAAAATGGTTTAATGTTGGAAAAATCGTCAATACCCATGGCATTCGCGGTGAAGTAAGGGTGATAGCGACGACAGATTTTCCCGAGCAACGATTTGCAATAGGTCAACAACTTCATCTTTTCTTGCCAAAGAATCCATCTCCTTTGCAGCTCACAATCAAAAGTCATCGCAAACATAAAAACTTCGATTTACTTGCATTTACAGGGTATAACAATATAAACGATGTGGAACATTGGAAAAATGCTATACTCAAAGTTTCTGAAGACCAATTAGCTGCGCTTCCTGAAGGTGAATTTTATTTTCATGAAATTATCGGTTGCACGGTGCTAGATGAAAATTGCAAGCCAATTGGAATTGTCAAAGAAATACTCACTCCTGGAGCCAATGATGTATGGGTTGTAAAATCGGATGAAGGAAAGGAATATCTGATCCCTTATATCGAGGACGTGGTAGAGGAGATTTCAATCGACAATAAAGAAATTTTCATTCATCCAATTGAGGGATTGTTGGACCTATGAAAATCGACATCTTAACCTTATTTCCCGAAATGTTTGCAGGGGTATTAGGAAGCTCCATGCTAAAAAAAGCAGAAGAAAAAGAGGCTGTCTCTTATTCACTTGAAAATTTCCGGAGATTTTCCAATAACAAACATCATACGGTGGATGATTATCCATATGGTGGCGGAGCTGGAATGGTGTTAAAGCCGCAACCAATCTTCGATGCTGTATCACACTTAACAGAAAACACAGACACGAAACCAAGGATCATTTTACTATGTCCCCAAGGAGATCGTTTTGATCAGAGTAAAGCAGAGGAATTGGCTCAGGAAGAACACTTGATTTTTATTTGTGGTCATTATGAGGGCTATGATGAAAGAATAAGAGAGCACCTTGTGACAGATGAAATTTCAATCGGAGACTATGTCTTAACAGGCGGAGAATTAGGGGCGATGGTTGTGATTGACTCAGTCGTTCGTTTACTTCCCGGTGTTCTAGGAAATGAAGATTCTCCAATTCATGATTCATTCTCGACAGGATTACTAGAACATCCTCATTACACAAGACCTGCCGATTTTAGAGGAATGAAAGTCCCTGACGTATTATTATCAGGCAACCATGCCAAAATTGCCGAATGGAGAAAAGAACAATCACTGAAAAGAACGAAGGAACGGCGACCGGATTTATTAGAATAGTGTTTAGGAGGATTAGGAAGCGCTCTAAGATATCAAACAAGCTTATACGCTCTCTATCAGCTTCTATCAAGTCTTTTCCTTAAATCGCTAAATATTTTCGATCTACGGATCATTTGCTTGATGATACAGTCCATTCAGCTCTAGTGCTTCTTTGTTTTTTGTTATTGCAATGAATGGTACCATATGGTAATATAGTTTAGTGGCAGAGGCTGTGATAGTCTTGTTTGCCGTAACAACGATGTTCCGCTGCAAGGATGAAAGTTTGTATGAACTTCGGTTGGAAGGAGATGAATTCGATGCACAAAATTATTGAAGAAATTACAAAAGAGCAACTTAAAACAGACCTACCAAAGTTTCGCGCTGGTGATACGGTACGTGTTCATGTGAAAGTTGTTGAGGGTACTCGTGAGAGAATCCAGCTTTTTGAAGGTGTTGTGATTAGACGCCGTGGTGGTGGGATCAGTGAAACATTTACTGTTCGCAAAATCTCTTATGGTGTTGGGGTTGAACGTACTTTCCCTGTACACACTCCAAGAATTGCAAAGCTTGAAGTCGTGCGTCGTGGTAAGGTTCGTCGAGCAAAACTTTACTACATGCGTAAATTACGCGGTAAAGCAGCGCGAATTAAAGAAATTCGCTAATTATGTACTAACCTTATATGTAACATGCAAAAAGGAGGAGCTTGTGTATGCAAGCTCTCTTTTTATATAAAGAGTAGTAAAAGGAAGTTTTTTATTATCTTGTTTTACTGTACAATAGAAAGGAAAACAGGTTGGTACTGGAGTGATTGGGATGGATGATGAAAAATCAGTAAAGGAAAAAAATGAACTTTGGGAATGGACAAAAGCGCTATTAATTGCTGTAGCATTAGCTGCTATTATTCGTTTCTTTCTTTTTACTCCTATAGTGGTAGATGGTTATTCCATGACGCCCACTTTGCATGATGGAGATAAGATGATTGTCAACAAGCTTGGTAAGCCAAATCGATTTGACATCATCGTATTTCATGCACCAGAGCACAAGGATTACATCAAGCGCGTTATTGGATTGCCAGGGGATACAGTAGAGTATCGGGATGATGTTCTATATATCAATGGAGAGGCTTATGAGGAGCCTTATTTGGAAAAATCTAAGCAGGAACTTTTTGATGGAAAGTTAACAGATGATTTTACCCTAGAAGAAACACCTGTAGGTACAGAAACTGTCCCAGAGGGAGAAGTGTTTGTCATGGGGGATAATCGTCGTTCTAGTAAAGACAGTCGCCATATTGGAACTATTTCTATGAATGAAATCATTGGTGACACCAGTGTTGTATTCTGGCCATTACAGGATATTCGAATGGTGAAGTAACGAGTGGAGTGAGTGCTATGACGATACAATGGTTTCCAGGCCATATGGCTAAAGCAAGACGGGAAGTAACAGAGAAATTAAAATTAGTCGATATAATTTTTGAACTTGTTGATGCACGTATACCTGTGTCATCATCCAATCCAATGTTAAAAGAAATCATCCAACAAAAACCAAGATTAATTCTATTAAACAAAGCGGATATGGCGGATCGACAAGTAACGGAAGAATGGATTGCTCATTATTCAAAGCAAGGCTTAATGGCAGTAGCGGTTAACTCTCAGGCCGGTAAAGGGATGAATCGAATTATGAAGGCATCCGAAGAGATTCTGAAAGAAAAAAGGCTGAGGGATAAAGCAAAAGGCCTGCGTCCAAGGGCCATCAAGGCCATGATTATTGGGATTCCCAATGTTGGTAAGTCCACCTTGATTAACCGATTAGCAAAACGAAATATAGCGAAAACTGGAAATACACCAGGGGTGACTAGATCACAACAATGGATCAAGGTTGGCAAAGAGCTTGAACTTTTGGATACTCCTGGGATATTATGGCCAAAGTTCGAAGATCCCGTGACGGGATATAAACTTGCTTTGACAGGAGCAATAAAGGATACATTATTAAATATGCAAGATATTGCTGAATTTGGTTTGCAGTTTCTTCATTCTCATTATCCTGACAGGCTTATGGAACAATATAAACTTAATGAGTTACCAAAGGATCATTTATCTTTGTTTAAAGAGATTGCTGTTTCCTTACGGTACATAGCGGATGAAGATGAACCAGATTATGATAAAACAGCTGAAAAAATAGTTAAAGACATTAGGATGCAAAAATTTGGTAACCTCTCATTGGATGATCCAGAAAGCGTAGAAATATGACGGAATCCAGTATAAATACATTATCCATCCGTGAAATTGAAGCAATCCTTTTAGAAATAAATGACGGGGATGATCCATTCTTAATGCAATTAAAAATGGATTCACGAAAAGGGGTACAAACGCTTTTACAGCGTTGGTACAAACAAAAGGATTTAGAGAAAAGCCGTTTCATGCAATATGAGGCGATGTCTCATCATGAAAGAAAGGCCCGGCAAATGGGGTACCATTTCATTGCAGGAATAGATGAAGTAGGACGCGGCCCACTTGCAGGGCCGGTTGTTTCCGCAGCTGTCATTTTGCCTAAAGATTATTACATATTAGGATTAAATGATTCGAAAAAATTAACGATTAACAGACGCAATCAACTTTACGAGCAAATTATGGATAAGGCTGATGCTGTTGGGATCGGTATGATTTCTGCAAAAGAAATAGATGAATTGAATATTTTACAAGCAACCAAAAAGTCGATGCTTATTGCTTTACAGAATTTACAGGTGAGACCAGACTTTTTATTGATTGATGCCGTTCAATTAAATAGTATTTATCCTGAATCCTCCATTGTGAAAGGAGATATGAATAGTGTAAGCATTGCAGCAGCTTCGATTATTGCGAAGGTAACAAGGGATCAATTAATGAACGATTATGAAACTCAATATCCTGGATATGGATTCCAAGAGCATAAAGGTTACGGAACGAAAAGACATTTAGAAGCAATCAGGCAATTGGGACCATGCCCAATTCATCGTACTTCATTTGCACCGATTAAATCTCTATATGAAGAAAGGGATTAGCAAAAAATGCAATTTGAATCGATTATTCGTTCCTTTTTACAAACGGTTAATGTAAGTGAAGGAAAAAGTGCAGCCTTTAAATCAGGACAAATTTTCTATGGGAAATTGGGGAAGCTTTTTTCAGGTCAATATGCGGAAATTCGTCTGGGAAGCCACAAGCTAATGGCGAAATTGGAAGCTCCTCTAGTAAGTGGTAAAGGTTATTGGTTTCAAGTTTCTTATCAATCAGGAGAAATGACCTTAAAAGTCCTTGATAAAGAACATAAATCTTTCAATACAATGAAATCCCCTCTTTCTCCTCAGTGGCTAGGACTTCGCGATACAAAGCTAAACCATAAATTCACAGAATTTTTAATGGATGAACAACTTCGTTTTACGAAGGAGGAAGTTCAGAAGGGAGCTCGTTTCCTATCTACTGTGGATGATGCTAAGGCAGCCATGCAGGTTTTAAAGATGGTCAGTAAAAAACAGTTACCTGTTATTGATAGTATTTTTAAATCTTTGTACGCTATAACGAAAGAAACGACGTCATTATCTTCTTCCATTGGTCAGTTAAGGCAGCTGCTGTTAGCTGAAGAAACTCATAGTGAAACAGCAAAATCCTTGTTAAATCTACTGGAAGATTGGGATATGACTGTGAAATCGCTAGAAAAAGGCGGAGCTGACAGTTTTGGAAGAGAAGTATTTTTAGCTAAAATGAAGCAGTCTCTATCAATGCTAGGACTGAATTATGAAGCAGAACTATTTCATAATCAAGTAAATAAAGAGACAATCGGCACACTATTCAAACCCCTAATCGTAAAACTGGTACAAGAAAATTCAGTCCTGATGAATGCAAGCATTCAGGATGCTGCAGAAAATTTATTATTAAGAATGAACGGTCAGCATCTTCTCTCGAATAGCAATCATACTATCCAGACACATCTTTATGAAATTCCTATTCAACTGGGTTCTCTTTTGAAAGATTTTACAATTCAGTGGACAGGGAGAAAGACAGATAATGGGCAATTTGATCCTGATTATTGTCATATTATGTTTTATTTAGATTTAGAAAATCTAAATTCGACGATTGTGAATATGCAAGTTCAAAACCGGATTGTCCATGTTCTTATCATCAATGATTGGCATGAAATAAAAGCACAGGCTCAATCATTTATCCCAATTTTGCAAGCAGGTTTAGAAGAGCTTAACTATAGTTTGTCTGGCGTTCACTTTAAGACAGCTGATAATCGAAACAAGCAAATGAGTAGGCACCCATTTTCGAATCATACAAGCTTTGATACTGGGGTTGATATTAGAGTATGAAGAATCAGAAAGAACAAAATCGAAAAGAAGCAATTGCGCTTGGTTACCAAAGGGAAAAACATGAAGCACCGATCGTATTGGCGAAAGGAAAAGGATTAATAGCAGAGAATATTTTGGAAAAGGCTAAAGACAATGAAATTCCTATCCAACAAGACCCCGCCTTACTTGAATTATTAGGACAACTGAACATAAATGAAGCAATACCTGAAGAATTATACCAGGCTGTTGCCGAGGTATTTGCTTTTGTCTATCGGTTAGATCAGGAAAAGGCTGATGATTCTTAAAGAGTTTTACAGACTCATCGCAAGCCCGCTTGGAACGGTAATCAACGGTTGCTAGCTGTTAAGTTGTATGGAGATTACGATCTCGTTCTATGTAGAGTGAGTTGATGGTCGTACCGAGATAAACATTAGTAACCGTTCAAATAGTGGACATAAAGTTGCCAGTTTAATACAATAGAAACGGCAACTCAATTTTTTACTGTATGACAGGAGGATGGAAAATGAATATCCATGAGTATCAAGGTAAAGAAATCCTCAGAAAATATGGAGTGACTGTCCCTAACGGAAAAGTCGCTTTTAATATTGATGAGGCAGTAGAAGCAGCACAAGAACTTGGCTCTGATGTTTGTGTCGTAAAAGCACAAATTCACGCTGGTGGAAGAGGAAAAGCTGGCGGGGTAAAAGTAGCAAAAGGACTAGAAGAAGTTCGTACATATGCGAATGAAATATTAGGAAAAACACTTGTAACCCATCAGACAGGCCCTGAAGGAAAAGAAGTAAAACGTCTTCTTATTGAAGAAGGGTGCGATATCAAAAAAGAATATTATGTTGGAGTTGTAGTGGATCGTGCCACAGATCGAGTGGTGATGATGGCATCTGAAGAAGGTGGTACCGAGATCGAAGAGGTTGCGGCAAATACACCTGATAAGATTTTCTACGAAACAATTGATCCAGTTGTTGGTTTGACAGGATTCCAAGCGCGTAGACTGGCCTTTCATATCAATATACCAAAAGAATTAATTGGAAAAGCTGCGAAATTCATGGTGAGCCTATACAATGCATTTATTGATAATGATTGCTCGATTGCTGAAATTAATCCCCTTGTTGTAACAGGCGACGGAAATGTTATGGCATTGGATGCAAAACTTAATTTCGATGATAATGCATTATTTAAACATAAGGATATCCTTGAATACCGGGATTTGGATGAAGAGGATCCAAAAGAGATCGAAGCATCGAAATATGATCTTAGCTATGTAGCGCTTGATGGAAATATTGGCTGTATGGTCAATGGAGCAGGACTCGCAATGTCTACAATGGATATTATTAAGCATTATGGCGGCGATCCAGCTAACTTCCTTGATGTTGGGGGCGGTGCAACGGCAGAGAAAGTGACAGAGGCTTTCAAAATTATTCTTTCGGATCAACATGTAAAAGGAATCTTTGTTAATATTTTCGGTGGAATTATGAAATGTGATGTCATTGCTACGGGAGTTATACAAGCTGCTAAGGAAGTAGGGCTTGAGGTTCCACTTGTTGTTCGATTAGAAGGAACAAATGTCGAGTTAGGAAAGAAAATTTTGAATGAATCAGGGATTGAAATTGTTGCAGCTGATTCAATGGCTGATGGAGCACAAAAAATCGTTGAACTAGTTGGTTAATCTCGATTTATGAAAACATTTAAATAAGTTGATGCGCACCATTCGAAATAGGAAAGGCAGGGAAAATCATGAGTGTTTTTGTTGATAAAAATACAAAAGTCATTGTGCAAGGAATCACTGGTTCTACAGCACAATTCCATACAAAACAAATGCTTGAATACGGAACCAAAATTGTTGGTGGCGTTACCCCAGGCAAAGGTGGAACCGAGGTAGAGGGAGTTCCTGTTTTCAATACGGTAGAAGATGCAGTAAATGAGACTGGGGCCAATGCATCTGTAATTTATGTTCCAGCTCCTTTTGCAGCGGATGCGATCTTAGAAGCCGTTGACGCCGAAATGGATCTCGTCATCTGTATTACTGAACATATTCCAGTATTAGATATGGTCAAAGTTGTCCGTTATATGGAAGGAAAGAAAACAAGACTAGTTGGGCCGAACTGCCCGGGAGTTATTACTCCAGATGAATGTAAAATCGGCATTATGCCTGGATATATTCATAAAAAAGGTCATGTAGGCGTTGTTTCCCGATCGGGAACTCTAACATATGAAGCGGTTCATCAATTATCACAAGAAGGTGTCGGTCAATCAACAGCTGTTGGTATTGGCGGCGACCCGGTGAATGGCACAAATTTCATCGATACTTTAAAAGCTTTTAATGAAGATCCTGAAACAGAAGCGGTTATTATGATTGGTGAAATTGGTGGGACTGCGGAAGAAGAAGCTGCTCATTGGATCAAAGAAAATATGAAAAAGCCAGTCGTCGGATTTATTGGTGGACGTACAGCACCTCCAGGAAAAAGAATGGGACATGCAGGGGCCATCATTTCTGGCGGAAAAGGAACAGCTGATGAGAAAATTCGCGTGATGAATGATTGTGGGATAGAAGTAGCAGAAACACCTTCTGTTATTGGTGAAACCATGATTAAAGAACTTAAGAACAAAGGTCTATACGAGAAATGTAAAACACATTAATAGCAATGAGATTTGTGTGGATAGCCCCTTTTCGCTGAGACGAGGGGCTATCTATGTATGATAATAAATAGAAAGGGTTGGTTAAAATATTTAGAGACAAATTATTTCACTTAGTCCATTCTAACTTCCTAAGTAATCACTCCATTAGAAAACTCCTTCAATTAGACCCATCCTTAACCCATCTTTATACAATGTCTCCAGCGAGACTCCAACAAATTTTCCGTTTGAATAATCAAAAGCTACAACCTTTTTTAAAAGAGTTCCATTCAATTAATCCTGATCAATTATCTCGACTCTATCAATCTCGAAATATTCATTTTATGACCATTATGGATGCTGATTATCCTTCCCTATTAAAAGAGATTCACGATCCACCATTGGTGTTATTTTCTCAAGGAAACCTTAATTTGATGCAGAGGAGATTATTCGCCATTGTTGGAGCTCGTGATTCAGATCATTTTGCTGAAAATTCGCTTCGAACCGTGATGCCAGATTTAATTCGTGAGAAATTGACGATTGTTAGCGGATTGGCTAAGGGGGCGGATACAATCGCCCATAAACAAGCAATTGAATATGGAGGCAAGACGATTGGTGTCTTAGGTGGTGGGCTTTTTCATGTATATCCTCGTGAAAATAGAAAACTTGCAGATTTCATGACAAAAGAACATCTAATCATCTCGGAATACCCACCTATAAGAAAACCTGAAAAATGGCATTTTCCAATGAGAAATCGAATTATTGCTGGTTTATCTGTCGGAACACTTGTTATTCAGGCTAAAAAACGAAGTGGTTCATTAATTACCGCTGACATGGCGTTAGATGCAGGAAGAGAGGTTTTTGCATTTCCTGGACCGATTCATCATAAGCTATCCGAAGGCACCAATCATCTTATTCAACAGGGTGCTAAGCTCGTTAGCTCAAGTGAAGATATTTTTGAAGAATTATATTTCAAAAATTGACTTTCCTTCACAAACAAGTTATAAATAAAAAAACTTCTCATTTAGTACGTGTTCAAAAAGTCCGATGAAAAGGACCAAGGAGTTCAAGGCGGCGCGGCTTTGAGGAACGGAGCGTATGCTTTTACATACGTGAGTACAGGAAAAGCAAGCCAACGCAGAAATTCGATGTGTCATTTTAGTTGGGCTTTTTGAACAACCTCATTTAGAGAATTCTTTTTTTCTAATTAAAGAGAAGTGCCATGTAAGTTAGTGCTTACGTGCTTATGATTGACAAATTGTAGGGAGCCATATAGTATTTACTCTGATTTAACGTGCTAACAAATATACCTAACGATGAAGCAAAATAAAATGAGACTACCATCAGAGGGAGCTTCACCCTTCACTGATGATTAGTGAGATTTATTGAGATGTTAGTGTCCGTTTCCCTTCACTCAGACTTCAACGTTTTGAGGTATGGTCATACAGACGCTTGCACTAGGATAGAAAAAGATGTTTATGGTTATTAGAGCTTTAGGGAGGATTTTTTTATGTCTGATTATCTAGTGATAGTGGAATCGCCAGCAAAGGCGAAAACCATTGAACGATATTTAGGAAAAAAATATAAAGTAAAAGCCTCTATGGGACATGTAATCGATTTGCCGAAAAGTCAGACGGGAATCGATGTTGAAAATCAATTTCAACCTAAATATATCACCATAAGAGGGAAAGGCCCGATCTTAAAAGAATTAAAAACAGCTGCGAAAAAGGCAAAAAAAGTTTATTTAGCGGCTGACCCGGATCGTGAAGGGGAGGCAATTGCTTGGCATTTAGCAAATAGTTTAGGGGTCGATATTCAATCAGATTGCCGAGTTGTTTTTAATGAAATTACTAAGGATGCCATCAAGGACTCCTTTAAGCATCCACGGGCCATTAATATGGATCTTGTCGACTCTCAACAGGCAAGACGAATTTTAGACAGATTGGTAGGCTACAATATAAGTCCTCTTCTTTGGAAAAAGGTCAAAAAGGGATTAAGTGCTGGGAGAGTACAATCTGTAGCGGTAAGAATTATAATTGATCGGGAAAATGAAATAAAGCAATTTACTCCAGAGGAATACTGGTCGATTACTGGCGATTTTAAAAAAGGGAAAAAGGCCTTTCAAGCAGATTATTTTGGCCTGAATGGTAAGAAAAAGAAATTAAGCTCCAAAGAAGATGTAGACGACATTATGAAATTGTTAAAGGGAAAAGAATTTCTAGTCGATTCTGTTGTGAAAAAAGAAAGGAAAAGGCATCCAGCATTACCTTTTACTACTTCTTCTTTACAACAGGAAGCAGCTCGGAAATTAAACTTTAGAGCGAAAAAGACAATGATGCTTGCTCAACAACTCTATGAAGGAATTGAAATTGGGAAAGAAGGAACAGTTGGATTAATTACTTATATGAGGACAGACTCGACGAGAATTTCTGAAGTTGCGCAGAAGGAAGCAGCTGAGTATATTACGACTCAATATGGTAAAGAATTCAACAAGGCAGGACAATCCAAAGCTGCCAAGAAAGGAAATACCCAAGATGCTCACGAAGCGGTTCGTCCAACAAGTGTTTACAGACAGCCAAGCTCAGTGAAGACTTATTTATCCAGAGATCAATTACGACTATATAAGTTAATTTGGGAAAGATTTGTTGCTAGTCAAATGGCATCGGCGATTATGGATACGATGACGGTTAATATGTTGAACGGTTCTGTAATTTTTCGCGCAAATGGCTCAAAGGTGAAGTTTCCAGGATTTATGAAAGTATATGTGGAAGGTACGGATGATCAGCAAGAAGAAAAAGAAAATATGCTTCCAGATCTTCAAGAGGGAGATAAAGTGATGGCGGAGAAATTGTTGCCCAAGCAGCATTTTACACAACCACCTCCCCGCTATACCGAGGCAAGACTTGTAAAAACGATGGAAGAACTAGGGATTGGCCGTCCTTCTACTTATGCGCCAACTTTAGATACCATCCAAAGACGTGGATATGTAGCACTAGATAATAAAAGATTTGTACCCACTGAATTAGGTGAACTGGTCCATGAACTCATGATGGAATTTTTCCCGGAAATCATCAATGTTGCTTTTACAGCGAAAATGGAATCCGAGTTGGATGAAATCGAAGAAGGAAAAGTAAAATGGGTTGCGATTATAGATGAATTTTATCAAGACTTTGAAAAGGATCTCGAAAAAGCAGAAGAAGAAATGGAGGAAATAGAGGTAAAGGATGAACCTGCAGGAGAAGATTGTGAAAAATGTGGGAATCCAATGGTTATTAAAATGGGCCGTTATGGCAAGTTTATGGCATGTAGTAATTTTCCTGACTGTCGAAACACGAAACCAATTGTTAAACAAATCGGTGTCCAGTGCCCTAAATGTAAAGAAGGAAATATAATTGAAAGAAAAAGCAAGAAAAAGCGTTTGTTCTATGGTTGTGACCGTTATCCAAAATGCGACTTTGTTTCCTGGGATAAACCTTTAGCGCGTCCCTGCCCAAAATGCAATGGCGTACTCGTAGAAAAGAAAATCAAAAAAGGCATTCAAGTACAATGTAAAGATTGTGACTACAAAGAAAAACCCGTGCAATAAAGAAAAGCACAGGCGATTGTCCAGCTGCGTATAAACTTTCTAGGGGCCTGACGAGATAAAGGAAACACGGTGAGGACGAAGGACGAACCGATGTTGACTTATCGTAGGAAGGCACCGAAAGTTTATACGCAGCTAGGAGCCGGAGCTAGACAAAGAAAAGCGGAGACGCCTGCTCAGCGGCGTACAAATTTAAAGGCTTCTGACGAGATAAAGGAAACACGGCGAAGCATGAGCCGATGTTGACTTATCGTAGGAGGAAGCAGTAAACTTGCTAGCCGCTAGGCGCTGGAGCTGGACAAAAAGAATGAACACGTCCTGCCCTGCATTTTCGATTGTAAGCAAATTATAAGTATGTAAAGCTATTCCATGCATTCAATTGGAATAGTTTTTTAAGTCGCTAAATTTTTAATACAAGCGTGAATAAGGTAAAATAAATAAGAGTAAATCTTTGGAATGACTTTTGAATACAATAATTCAAAACTTTGTGAAAAATATGTAACATTTATTGCTATGGCAAATAAATTATGATACTATTTAATAGCCTTATGAGGTGAGGGGATGAAAGAAACTTTAGACGAGTTGTTTTTTTCTTTTATTGAATACTTGCAAATTGAAAAAAATTATTCTTCCTACACAATTGAATTTTATAAAAAGGATTTGGAGCAATTCTTTTTGTTCATGAAATCACAAGGGATTGATTCCGTTCAAGAAGTAGAATATTTGGATGCACGTTTATATGTAACAGAACTTTATCAAAGGAAACTAGCTAGATCGTCGGCAGCAAGAAAAATCTCTTGTTTAAGAAGCTTCTATAAGTTTTTGATGCGAGAAAAGGTTATAACAGAGAATCCTTTCACATATGTTGTGCAGCCTAAAGCAAAGAAAAGGATTCCTAGCTTTTTCTATGAAGAAGAGATTTCTTTGCTTTTTAAAGCGTGCGATCAAACAACCCTTCTGGGGAAAAGAAATATAGCCCTTCTTGAATTGTTATATGCAACAGGAATAAGAGTTAGTGAATGTACAGGTATTCGATTGAAAGATATTGACTTTGATATGGAGACAGTCTTGGTAAAAGGAAAAGGAGGAAAGGAACGATATATTCCTTTTGGTCATTTTGCTTCTGAAGCCTTACAGAATTATATTCATAATGTAAGAAATCAATTAATGAATAGCAAAGATGAACATCCATTTTTATTTATCAATTCCCGTGGGGGACCACTTACATCAAGAGGTGTAAGATATATTTTATCCAAAATAATCGAAACAGCATCAATGACTAGGAAAATTCACCCCCATATGCTTCGCCATACCTTTGCTACACACTTACTTAATAATGGCGCAGATATGCGGACGGTTCAAGAATTACTTGGACATTCCCAATTGGCTACGACTCAAGTTTATACACATGTAACCAAAGATCATTTAAGAAGAACATATATGAATCATCATCCTCGAGCATAATGAGTGAAGGAGGCCCAGAAAATGGGAGAATTTCATGCAACAACTATATTTGCTGTTCAACATAACGGAGAATGTGCTATGGCCGGTGATGGGCAGGTTACCTTTGGAAATGCGGTTGTAATGAAACATACAGCGAAAAAAGTACGAAAGCTCTTTAATGATCGTGTTGTAGCTGGTTTTGCAGGTTCAGTTGCAGACGCTTTTACATTGTTTGAAAAATTCGAAAGTAAACTGCAAGAGTATAACGGAAATCTACAAAGAGCAGCCGTGGAATTAGCTAAAGAATGGCGCAGTGATAAAGTATTAAGAAAGCTTGAAGCAATGCTGATTGTCATGGATAAGCATAATTTATTACTTGTTTCTGGGACTGGAGAAGTGATTGAGCCGGATGATGGTATCTTAGCTATAGGTTCTGGTGGAAATTATGCTTTATCAGCTGGTCGCGCCCTTAAGAACTATGCTTCGGAAGCTTTATCGGCTAAAGAAATTGCACGAGCGTCTCTAGAAATTGCAGCAGACATTTGTGTTTATACAAATCGAAATATTATTGTCGAAGAGTTATAATGATGGTGGCTATGAAGGAGGAGATTGTTTGGAAACAGAAATGAAAGGCTTAAACATGACTCCACGGCAGATTGTTGAAAAGCTCGATCAATATATTATTGGACAAAAAGAGGCAAAAAGGGCTGTAGCTGTAGCACTTCGTAATCGATTTCGTCGTGAAAAATTAAATGATGATATGAAAGATGAGATTATCCCTAAAAATATTTTGATGATTGGGCCTACAGGTGTTGGGAAGACGGAAATTGCACGAAGATTGGCGAAATTAGTTGGGGCTCCTTTCATAAAGGTAGAGGCAACAAAATTTACGGAAGTCGGTTATGTTGGCCGTGATGTGGAATCTATGGTTCGGGACCTAATGGAAACCTCCATTCGCGTTGTGAAAGAAGAAAAAATGAATGAAGTAAAGGGCCAAGCGGAAAGATTAGCAAATCAACGCCTTGTCGAGTTACTTGTGCCAAGTAAAAAGAAGACAGAGAATTTTAAAAATCCATTTGAAATGATATTTGGCAATCAAAGTGATGAAGCAGATGAAACAACGGATACTCAGGAAGAGATGAGTACAAAAGAAAAACGGGATGCTATTGCTAAAAAATTAGCATTAGGTGAATTAGAAGATTATCTTGTTCAAGTAGAAGTGGAAGAACAACAACCATCCATGTTTGACATGCTGCAAGGATCGGGAATGGAACAAATGGGGATGTCTATGCAAGATGCACTTGGAAACCTAATGCCTAAGAAAAAGAAAAAGCGAAAGCTACCAGTCAGAGAAGCAAGAATTATTTTAACAAATGATGAAGCTCAAAAATTAATTGATATGGATGATGTCACACAGACGGCCATTTATCGAGCTGAACAAACTGGGATCATTTTTATTGATGAAATAGACAAAGTCGCTAGTAAAAACAGTGGTTCAGCATCTGCAGATGTCTCCAGAGAAGGAGTGCAAAGGGATATTCTCCCGATTGTGGAAGGATCAACGATTGTCACGAAATACGGTCCTATCAAGACAGATCATATCCTGTTTATTGGAGCTGGAGCTTTTCATATCTCCAAACCATCGGATCTTATTCCAGAATTACAAGGGAGATTTCCGATTAGAGTTGAACTAGAGAAATTATCGATACAAGACTTTGTTAGCATACTTACAGAGCCAGACAATGCCATTGTCAAACAATATATTGCTTTATTGGAAACAGAAGGTATACAAATTGAATTTACGGACGATGCTGTATACCGACTAGCTGAAATTGCCTTTAACGTAAATCAGGAAACGGATAACATCGGTGCTAGGAGATTACAAACGATCTTAGAAAAACTTTTAGAAGATCTTTCTTTTGAAGCACCTGAAGTAACGTTAGATAAGGTAAAAATCACGAAAAATTATGTAGATGATAAGTTAGCTGCTATTTCACAAAACAAAGATCTGAGCCAATTTATACTTTAAGTAATGTTTTACTTCAAATGAGCATCTCTTTATTTTTTGTAAATAGCTTAACATTTATATAAAACAAAATATTACAACGAAGAAAAATTTAGAATATGGATCGTAATTAGGAGGAACAAACAATGGATTTATTATCAAAAACAAGAACAATTAACGCAATGCTCCAAAAGGCTGCAGGGAAACCAGTAAATTTTAAAGAGATGTCTGAAACTTTAAGTGAAGTGATTCAAGCAAATATTTTTGTATTAAGCAGAAGGGGCAAATTGCTCGGTTTTGCCATTAATATGCAAATTGAAAACGATAGAATGAAAAAAATACTTGCAGATCGTCAGTTTCCGGAAGAATATACGAATAACTTACTTCGCGTTTCCGAAACGTCTTCTAATCTTGGAATGAGTAGTGATTACACAGCCTTTCCTGTTGAAAATAAAGATTTGTTCGCGGAAGGCCTTACGACGATTGTCCCAATTATTGGTGGTGGAGAGCGTCTTGGCACATTAATTCTTGCTCGCTTAGAGACTGAATTTAATGATGACGATCTATTATTGGCTGAGTATGGTGCTACAGTTGTAGGAATGGAGATTCTTCGCGAAAAAGCAGAAGAGATTGAAGAAGAGGCAAGAAGTAAAGCGGTTGTCCAAATGGCGATTGGTTCATTATCGTATAGTGAATTAGAAGCAATTGAACATATCTTTGAAGAACTGAATGGAAACGAGGGTCTATTAGTTGCTTCTAAGATCGCAGATCGTGTGGGAATTACTCGTTCTGTCATCGTTAATGCTTTGAGAAAACTTGAAAGTGCCGGAGTAATTGAATCAAGATCTTTAGGAATGAAAGGAACTTATATCAAAGTATTGAATTCGAAGTTCCTAAAAGAACTTGAACAACTCAAATCCAATTAAGAACAAAAGCGCAAGCGCCCGTTTAGCGACGTACAAACTTTTTAGGGTTCTGACGAGATAAAGGAAACACCATGAGCTTGGAAAGCGAATGGATGTTGACTTATCGTAGGAAGAAACCGAAAGTTTGCTAGTCGCTGGGCGCTGGAGCTGGATGTCAAGCCGCAACGTAAACAGTTATCCACAGGCCAAGAATTTTATAGTTTCCTTAACAAGAACAAAAGCGCAAGCGCCCGTTTAGCGACGTACAAACTTTTAATAAGGAATGAATGGCTAAAACACGCTATCCTAGCGCTTCGTCTGCACTAGTACATCCTGTACGTCGCAACTAAAGTCTGTGAGCTTCTCGAGACGATGAAACGCAAAATTAGAACATTAGCCACAAACTAATATAAGAATTGACAAGAAGCTGCCATTTCTGGAAATGGCAGCTTCTTGTTTTGTTTGTCATTTTTATTACTAAACTCATGTATATTTAACATACCAAGTAGGCCTTTTTTAACCTTAAAAGATTGTTGATTAATATGCGAATTCTGTGTATCGACAAAGCATTCTATTTTTTTGTGAGTCGTAAGTACTATTTTGTCATTAAATTTTAAAAAAAGACATATAATTATCTAAACAGATATGGACGTGGTATGACAATAGTAATACAATAAGAAATAGAAACATGTCGAAATATAGATTAATTTAGAAAGTGGTGACAGTAATGGAATTATTTTCCAGCACTATTACCTCGTTAGAAAGAGGTTTAGGCCATTCGGCTCTTAAGCAAAAAGTAATAGCTAACAATATTGCCAACGCAGATGTTCCAAACTATAAGTCGAAAAATGTGAGTTTTGGGGATGTTTTAGAAAATACAAAACTGGAACTAAGACGTACAAACTCCCGTCATCTTCCGTTTGATCAAGCGAAGCAGACGCCATCTATCTACACAAAACGGAATTATCAATATCATAGTAATGGAAATAATGTTGATCTTGATCAAGAAATGGCCGATATGGCCGAAAACCAACTATACTACCAAACTCTTATTGAAAGATTAAATGGGAACTTTTCCATGCTGACAAATGTTCTAAGGGGAGGGAAGTAATATGACAGTGTTTCAAAATATGGGCATAACATCTTCAGCGCTTACTACCCAGCGCCTGAGAATGGATACAATTTCTTCTAATATGGCAAATATCGATACAACACGTGGCCAATACATAAACGGTGAATGGAGACCTTATACACGAAAAATGGTTGTGATGCAGCCGCAAACTTCATCATTTAGTTCTTATTTGAATAATGCAGTAGGACAACAGAATCAACAACTAAACGGCGTAAAAGCAACCAGAATTATAGAGGATGATGCTCCTTATCGCCTAGAATATAATCCTGATCACCCTGATGCCAATCAAGATGGTTATGTGCAGCTTCCAAATGTTGATCCATTGAAGGAAATGGTTGATTTGATTAGTGCTACACGCTCCTATGAAGCGAATGTGACTGTGTTTGATGCTAGTAAATCGATGTATCTAAAAGCTTTGCAAATTGGCAAGTAATTCGTAAGGAGGAATCTTACAGTGTTGATTAACAATAATGTAGTAAAAGGTTTAACACTGCCTGAACATAGTCAAAATCAATCATTGTCTCAAGGGACAGAAAACAATTTTGGAACTTATCTCAAAAATGCGATGGACGAGGTAAATAATGCCCAAATTCAATCTGCTGAAGCAACCCAAAAACTAGTATACGGGCAGAATATAGAATTACATGATGTAATGATTACGGCACAGAAAGCATCTATTACAATGCAAACAGCTTTGGAAATTAGAAATAAAGCGGTTGAAGCTTACCAAGAGATGATGAGAATGCAGGTCTGATTAAAGGCTCAATGAAATCTCATTCTCGTAAGGAGTGCTTTTGTTAATATTATGCTTCATACATAATCTGAGACAATGAAAGGTAAAAAGCTCCTTTCACTTTGGCTCAGAATATTTGCTTGTCGAAGGGCAACAGAATGTTGGTCAGAAAGGCGTTGCGCCAGGACGGCGCGGATTTAGCCTTTCTTCCTAGATCAAGGCGCTAGCGCTTTTGTTCAAAGATAAGAAAGTATAAAATTTTGGCTAGTGTTTTGATCTAGCTCCAGCGCCCAGCGACTAGCAAACTTTCGGTGCCTTCCTACGATAAGTCAACATCAGCTCGCCTTATCAGGCTCACTGTGTTTCCTTTATCTCGTCAGGCCCCTAAAAAGTTTGTACGTCGCTAAACGGGCGCTTGCGCTTTTCTTAATAAGATAATCATTTTGCAGGATTTAGTAAGGGGCTTATAAATGAAAGAGACAGTAAACAAGCAATTTGATCGTTTAAAAGAATATTGGATTAATAGAACAAAAACACAACGATTTATGATCAGTGGATCTCTTTTTGCATTTCTATTTATTATTTTTATTATTATTTATTTTTCAACAAAAACTACATTCGTTCCATTGTATACAAACTTGACTCCGAATGAAACTGGATCCATTAAAGAGAGTCTTGACGAAAAAGGAATCAAGTCAGAAATTGCCAGTGGCGGCTCTACGATTAAAGTGCCAGAAGATCAGGCTGAATCACTTATGGTTGAGCTAGCTTCAGAGGGAATACCTAAATCTGGACAAATAGATTATTCGTTCTTCGGTGAAAATGCTGGTTTTGGTATGACAGATAATGAGTTTAATGTTTTAAAACTTAGTGCGATGCAAACAGAATTAGCAGAGCTTATGAAAACTATTGAGGGAATTGATCAAGCAAAGGTCATGATTAATTTACCGAATAAAGGAGTATTTCTCAATGATTCTACTGAAGAAGCTTCTGCATCCATTGTTTTACAAACAGTACCGGGTTATGAATTTAATGAGAAACAGATTAAATCACTTTATCACCTCGTATCCAAAACGATCCCTAATTTACCTGTAGAAAACGTCGTAATCCGCAATCAGTATCTTGAATATTTTGACTTAAATCAGGATCAATATGCTGAAAATGGTGTGACGCAACAAATGCAAGTAAAAAAACAGGTTGAACGTGATATTCAAAGACAAGTGCAAAATATGTTAGGAACTCTGATGGGTTTTGATAAAGTTGTCACATCTGTCACTGCTGATATTGACTTTACTCAGGAAAATCGCGAAGAAAATTTAGTTACACCCGTTGATGAAGAAAATATGGAAGGTATAGCGATTAGTGCTCACAAAATAACGGAAGCATATACAGGAAATGGCGAGCAAGCTGGTGGAGTTCCGCCAACAGCTGATGCCGAAGATGCAGGTGGGACTGAATACTTAGAAGATGCAGGCGGTAATGGGGACTATGAAAAAACAGAAGAAACCATTAATAACGAAATTAATCGGATTCGTAAAGAAATCGTTGAAAGCCCCTATAAGGTTCGCGACCTTGGGATCCAAGTCATGGTTGAACCGCCAGATCCGCAAAATGTCAACACATTTCCTGAAGATCGTAGACAGGATATTCAAGAGTTGCTGTCAACAATCGTGAAAACCTCTATTGATAAAGACGCTGGAACAGATCTTTCAGATGACGAAATTGCAAGTAAGATCAATGTATCTGTACAACCATTTAATGGAAAAGTTGAAATGGAAGAGCCGGGAAATATGATTCCGTGGTGGGTTTATGTGGCTGGTGGTTTGTTATTAGTCATCATTGCAATTTTACTTGTATTTTTACTAAGATCTCGTAAGAAAGATGAAGAAATAGAGGAAGAAGAGGAATGGTTAGAGGAATCGCCAGAATCTCAAGTTGAAATACCAGATATTCCAGAAGAAATAGCGTCTGAAGGTTCAATGAGAAGAAAACAATTAGAAAAATTAGCTAAGGAAAAACCTGATGAATTTGCAAAGCTTTTGCGAACATGGCTGGCTGAGGATTAGGAGGGTTATAGATTGTCTAAAAAAAGTTTATCAGGCAAACAAAAAGCAGCAATACTCCTAATTTCTATGGGACCAGATGTTGCTTCATCGGTATATAAACATTTATCTGAAGAAGAAATTGAGAAACTTACCTTGGAAATATCAAATGTAAGAAAAGTTGAGGCGGAAGCTAAAGAGGGCGTTCTAGATGAATTCCACCAAATTGCCATCGCGCAAGATTATATCTCGCAGGGTGGAATTGGGTATGCCAAAACGGTTTTAGAGAAAGCGCTAGGCGAGGAACAGGCTCTTGCTATCATCAATCGGCTGACTTCTTCCTTGCAGGTGCGACCATTTGATTTTGCTCGCAAAGCCGATGCTGCTCAAATATTAAATTTTATTCAAAACGAACATCCACAAACAATTGCGCTAATCTTATCTTATTTGGATCCCGAAAAAGCAGGACAAATACTTTCTGAACTTCCACAAAATGTACAGATGGATATAGCAAAACGGATTGCTGTCATGGATCGAACCTCACCTGAAGTGATTAGTGAGGTAGAATCGATTCTCGAAAGAAAATTATCAACAACAGTTACGCAGGATTATACACAAACTGGCGGGATAGAAGCTGTAGTAGATGTATTAAATGGGGTAGATCGATCCACTGAAAAAACAATACTGGATGCCTTATCTGTTGAAGATCCTGATTTGGCGGAAGAAATTAAAAAACGGATGTTTGTGTTTGAAGATATCGTCACACTTGATAATCGCTCCATCCAACGGGTTATACGTGAGTGTGAGAATGAAGATTTATTATTGGCATTGAAGATTTCTAGTGAAGAAGTGAAAGAAATCATTTATCGCAATATGTCTACTAGAATGGTTGAAACGATTAAAGAAGAAATGGAATTTATGGGACCTGTTCGGTTGCGTGATGTAGAAGAATCACAATCGAAAATTGTTGGTATTATTCGTAGATTAGAGGATTCTGGTGAAATAATCGTCGCTCGTGGTGGAGGAGATGATATTATTGTCTAGGCTTTTTAAAAGTCATTTGGATACAGATCAAAACGAAACTCCAAAAATGATACAGATTAAATCAATAAAGTTGGATCAGCCGAACCAGACTAGCTCAATCGATAGGCAATATCTTGATCATGAAGAGCAACGTATCATTTCTGAAGCCAAACTTACAGCCGAAACTCTGATTCACCAGGCTAAGGAACAAGCAAATTTATTATTAGCGGATATAAAGCAACAAAAGAGTCAATGGGAGTTGGAGAAAAAAGATTTGGTTCAGAAGGCTTATGAAGAAGGCTTCCAAATTGGAGCAAATGAGGGTAGGCAACAAGGATTGGACGAATATACTTTAAAAATTGAACAGGCAAAACAAATTACCGACCAATCCAAAGTAGAGTATGAGCAGTATGTTCATAGTTCGGAATCCGTTATTTTGGACTTAGCAATTGCTGTTGCTGAAAGGATTATGCATAGTACTTTTGAGGTGGAACCCGAACGTTTTATACCACTTGTGCAAACGGCTCTGAAAGAGGTTCGAAATAGTAAAGAAATTCAAATTCATGTACATCCATCACAATATGAATTACTCATATCAGAAAAACAAGAACTTGAAACTATTTTTCCAAAAGATGTGGATTGCTTTATTTATCCAGATGTAGATTTGGAGGAATACGCATGTCAAATCGAATCAGAACACGGCAGGGTTGATGCAAACATTTCCAGTCAACTTGTTGAATTAAAGGAAAAGTTACTAGAAATCTTGATAGGTGAAGAGTCATGATGGCGAAAGAGTTATTGCCGATGATCAAAACGATTAATACGTATAAACGCTACGGAAAGGTGAACAAAGTTGTAGGCCTTATGATTGAGTCCCAAGGTCCAGAAAGCTCCATTGGGGACGTTTGTTATATCCATGTAGGAAACGGGACGACTAAAAGAAAAATAATGGCTGAAGTGGTTGGTTTTAAAGAACAGCATATTATTCTAATGCCTTATACAGATATTCGAGAAATTGCTCCCGGTAGTTTAGTGGAAGCTTCTGCAAAGCCATTACAAATAAAAGTTGGACCTGAGTTAATTGGCAGAGTCGTAGATTCTCTAGGAAGACCAATGGATGGATTTCAGATCCCCAAGGGAATGACGTCAACCAATACAGACAAAGCGCCGCCTAATCCTTTAAGCAGACCCCCCATTTCAGAACAATTAGAGGTAGGGGTTCGGTCGATCGATAGCTTATTAACTGTGGGAAAAGGACAAAGACTTGGTATTTTTGCTGGTAGTGGTGTTGGGAAAAGTACTTTACTCGGTATGATTGCGCGAAATACAAAGGCAGATATTAACGTCATAGCGTTGATTGGTGAGCGGGGGAGAGAAGTTAGGGAATTCATCGAAAGGGATTTAGGACCAGAAGGGTTAAGGAAATCAATTATTATAGCGGCTACTTCTGATATGCCTGCTTTAATGAGAATAAAGGGAGCTTTTACGGCAACAGCGATTGCTGAATATTTTCGTGATAAGGGGCAAGATGTAATGTTTATGATGGACTCTGTCACTCGGGTAGCAATGGGGCAACGAGAAGTTGGGTTGGCAGTTGGTGAACCGCCAGCAACAAAGGGGTATACGCCCTCTGTCTTTTCGATCCTCCCACAATTGCTTGAACGGACAGGTACGAATGAATATGGTTCGATCACTGCTTTTTATACCGTATTGGTAGATGGTGATGACATGAATGAACCGATAGCTGATGCCGTAAGGGGAATCCTGGATGGCCATATTGTTCTTGATCGGGCGCTTGCGAATAAAGGTCAATTCCCTGCTATCAATATCCTTAAAAGCGTAAGTAGACTTATGAATGAACTCGTTTCTAAAAAACACCAAAGCAGCGCAGAAAAATTGCGTGAGATGCTTAGCACCTATTTAAATTCTGAAGACCTTATTAATATTGGCGCCTATAAACGAGGTTCTTCAAAAGAAATTGATCAAGCAATTGAATTTTATCCGCGTATTTTGTCCTTTTTAAAGCAGAGGACAGACGAGAAAATTTCGATGGAACAAAGTATGAATGAGCTGATCCAATTAGTAGGAACAGGTGATGAAAATTGAGTTTTCAATATAAATTCCAAAAAATCTTAACCTTAAGAGAACGAGAGAAGGAAGAATCGTTACATATCTATCAAGAATCTGTAAAAAAGTTTACTACAGCAGCAAAGCATCTTTATGATTTGCTAAAGAAAAAGGAAGATCTTGAACAGTTTCAATCAAAAGAACTAGCAAATGGGTTAGCCGTTGATAAAATCAGGCATTACCAATATTTTATTGCCAATTTAGAGAAGTCGATTGAACACGCCCAAGGGCTTGTGATCCATGCACGGAACACGATGAATTGGCATGAAGAAAAATTGAAGGAAAGTAATATTGAAGTGAAAAAGTATGAAAAATTAAAAGAGAAAAGTTATCAAGCCTATAGGGAAGTACTTAATCAAACAGAAAATTTACATCTCGATGAATTTTCCTCAAGGCAGTACTTTTTTCGAGGAGGAAGTTAGGTGAGAAAGTGGGAAAGGCCTTGAAAAAACAGCCGCTTGAAAAAAAAACACCCTTTTTTCGACGCTTTATTTATTGGGGATTGATTCTGCTTTTGTTTGCACTATTTTCGGGGCTCATCATCGCTTCTATTGCAGGGATAAATGTTTTTCAACATGCAAAGGAACTTGGAGAGAAAATCCCTTTTATTTCACAAGTAGCTGTTCAAGAAGATAAAGAAAATATAGATGAATACAAAGAAAAAATGATTCAATTGGATGCTGAAATTCAAAATAAGAATGCGGAAATCGAACAGCTCCAAAAAAAAATAGAAGATAAAGATGCTGAGCAAGAGCGTTATAAAATTGAGCAAAAGAGATTAGAAGAAACGATAGATGAATTAAAAAAACAACAAGAGCAAAATAAACGAGCCTTCAAGGATGTCGTTTCAACCTATGCATCCATGTCTCCAAAGAAAGCTGCTCCAATTGTGCTAGAAATGAATAATGATGAGGCAGTGAAAATCCTTACAAATTTACCAACAGAATCTTTAGCGAAGATTTTAGAAAATATGCCAGCTGATAAAGCGGCCAAATATACAGAGCAAATATCTATCAATGCTAACTAGACATGTGTTCAAAAAGAAGGATAAAAAGGACCAAGTCGGTTAAAGGTGCTGAGTCAATCGCTAACATCCGACACAGAACATGTTGGCACTTAGTCAAAGATCCTTTATCCTGCAGTGACATTTTTACGAGACTTTTTGAAAATCTCTTAAATGGAAAGTTAGGTGAGAATCATGAAAATTAATATGGTTGAAATGAGTCCTACAATGTTAGGTGCTTCACTAGTAGAAACTGAATCAGAGACAGATTTTACAATACTGTTGGGGAGTTTGCTGAAAGAAAATCAAATCGCATTGAAAGAAAACTCTTTAAAGCAATCGGAAGAAGCAAAATCCCCACTTGAAAAACTACTTGAATGGATGACGGAAGAAGTTACTCTTTTGAAAGTGTCGAGTGATGATGAAAAAACCGATGATCTTGATTTAGACTTTATTATAATGGAGCAATTTCCCGAATGGGAGACTTCTTTTTCGCAAATAGCAGGTTGGTTAGAAGAGAATATCGATTTTCAGCTTTCCGAAGATCAGCAAAATACGATAGTGGAAATGAGTAAACAAATTTTTCAAGCTCTACATGATTTGAAGCCAACAGATTGGAGCGGGTTTCCCCAAGAACCAATTTTCACTTTGCTCAAAATGGAAAAAAGTCTTCAATCATTAGCAAAACAATTCCCTGTCCCAGCAGAAGAAATGGGACAGCTGATCGAGTTAGATGATTTATCACAAACGGTAAAAGAAAAAATCGAGCAATTGTCAAAGTTAGAGTTTTTTAAAGAGGCAATCCCTAAAGCTTTTACTAAAGCGAATGAACCAACTGAGCAATCACCGTTTTTAACTAGACAAGGCAGTCATTTTACAAAGAATCAAATCAATATGGCAAATACAGTTGAACAGGATTTGGATTCATCTTTACCACAAGACCTAGCAGGAAGTCAGGATCGTTTCGTACGCATGGTGACAGATCAATTGAATTTGCAAAAGCCGCTTGAGCAACAGCCTGCTTTTCGAAATTTTGTAAGAGAGTTAGGCAATATAATGGGACGTTCAAACTTTAATCAAACGGCACATACAGCTAGACTGACGATCAGGCTTTATCCAGAAGAATTGGGATCATTAAGAGTAGAATTGCTTCAAAAGGATGGAATTATGACGGCGAGGTTCCTAGCTTCATCTTCGACAGCAAAGGAAATGTTGGATGTTCAGATGCATAGTTTAAGGCAGGCCTTTTCACAACAGAATATCCAGGTTGAACGCATAGAAGTCTCGTATGGGGATTCTAGTCAATTGAAATACACGAATCATCAACATGGTCAAAATGAGCAAGGACGAGAAAATCGACAAGCATTTCAAGAGGATACTAAACAAGCGGATGGTGAGTCGAATTTTCAGGAAACAATGAATCATATTCTATTCGAAAAGGAGGTGTAATGAGAAATTGACAACCTCATTAGATCCTACTTTATTTTATTCACCGACACAGAATACAGAAGTAAAAACAGAGAATGATCGATTGGGAAAAGATGATTTTTTAAAGCTGTTAATGGCTCAATTACAGAATCAAGATCCGATGAATCCGATGGAAGATAATGAATTTATATCACAGATGGCAACATTTTCTTCTCTAGAACAAATGACGAATATGAGTAACTCCATCGAAAAGCTTGTGCAATTAGAAATCCAATCAAGTTTAATTGAATATAGTCATTTTGTTGGGAAAGAGGTAAGTTGGCATAATGTGACAGATGAAGATGAAGCGACTGTAACAGAAGGGAAAGGAATTGTCGCATCGGTGCAGTTTGTGGGAGAAACTGTTAAATTCATTTTGGAGGATGGAACGGAGTTATTTCCAGCAAATATTTCTCAAGTCAATCAACCATCCGAAGAATCCCCATTAGTTCAAGCAAGTAGCTTGATTGGAAAGACGATTACATGGGAAGAAGAGGGGATTGAATTTGAGGAGATAGTCCAATCGATTATCCAAAAAGAAGGACAACTATTTCTTCAGATGAAAGACGATCAGCAAGTTAAACTAAATCAACTAATTAAAATCCAAAATTAATAAAATTCCGAGTGCTTTTAAAAAAAGCCACATGCCGCTTGATGATTGAAGTGGCATAATACGAAAGGGGAAAATGAATTATGATCCGTTCAATGTATTCAGGTATTAGCGGGATGAAGAATTTTCAAACAAAATTAGACGTGATTGGAAATAATATAGCAAATGTGAATACATATGGGTTTAAAAAAGGTCGTGTCACCTTTAAGGACATGGTGAACCAAACTGTGTCAGGAGCAAGTGGACCAGCCCAGGATAAAGGTGGGAAAAACCCTGTACAGGTTGGATTAGGGTCCCAGCTTGCTGCGATTGATACAATCGATACTCAGGGCTCCATGCAATCGACCGGGAGAGTGCTTGATCTCGGTATTCAAGGGGATGGCTATTTTGTTGTAGCAGAAGGGACACCTGCTGGTGATACATTCTTCCCGACATCCACTTATTATACAAGAGCTGGTAACTTATATTTAAATACAGATGGTTATCTCATTACAGGAGCAGGGCATTATGTCATGGCCTTAAATGCAGAAAATGGGAACTTAGAGCCTCTTCATATGAACGGCGGCAATGTAGATGAGGTTGAAAGTCTAAGTATTTCCGAAGATGGAAGGATTAGTTTTATTAAAAAGACAGGTATGACCACAGCAGAAAAGGCACAAGAAATCGCTGGAAAAGTGGCCGCTGCAGCTAAAAATTTAGTGGAAAATCCTTCATCACAAAAATATGTAGACCTATTAGATAAGCTGACCAATGAATTGGAAGAGTTAACGATTCAAGCTGAAAAAGAGGCTAGTCTCTTAGAAATTGAAGCAGCATCTTTACAAACAGACGCAATTGAATCTGGAGATCCAAAGGCCATTGCAGCAGCTAATGACGCTGTGCAAAAGGCTGCGGCCGCAGTTGAGAGTGCTCAAAATGCGATCAATGATTTTGCGGATTTACGCCAGGCTGCTGAAGAAGTATACAATGCTTACCAAACGTATAAAGGAGATCCTAGTCAGGCAAATGAAGATGCGATTGTCAATGCAGCTAAAACAGCGTTGACAAACGGTAACAATATGTCATCACTCACCGGCATTACATCTGATGGTGTGACAGCCACAATGGATGCAATTGATTACATTCAAGCAGACAAATTAGGGCTTGAAAAAGAGGGAGAATTATACACAACTCACGCTTCTATTGCCCTTGCTCGCTTTGCAAATCCAGGTGGCTTGGAAAAAGTTGGAGAAAATTTATACGTTAGCTCAGCTAATACAGGAGAAGCGACCTATTTGGCTCCTGCTGATGTTGGTGCTGGAAAATTGGTCTCCGGGTCTTTAGAAATGTCTAATGTGGATCTTTCTGAAGAATTTACGGAAATGATTGTCGCACAGCGTGGCTTTCAAGCAAACACAAGAATTATCACAACCTCTGATGAAATCTTACAAGAACTTGTCAATCTAAAACGTTAATACAAGGAGGATAGGGGCTTGATGATTAGCCCAACCAACAAGTGATTGAGATTACCAAACTAAATGGAAAAAAGTTTCACTTAAATGCCCTTTATATTGAGAAGCTTGAGGCATTTCCAGATACAACAATTACTTTAACAAATGGTCAAAAGTATATTGTTGCCGAATCGGAGGACCAAGTAAAAGAAAAAATGATTGATTTTTATCAATCTATCCATTTAATGGGCCAACCAGGATGGAAGGATGAAAAAAATGAATAAAAAATTGGCATCAACAATGATTGTACTATTAATGGCCATTCTACTGCTTGCTGCTTTGGCTCTCATTATCATCATGAAAATGGACCATAAAGATTCCAATAAAGAGCCAACCATTGATGAAATATTAAAGGTTTCGGTCGATGTACCAGAAATCACAACCAATCTAGCTAGCGGTAAATATATTAAGTTATCACTGAAGGTCCAAACGGATAGTAAGAAAGCGAAAGAAGAATTTGTTAAAAGGGATTTCCAAGTACAGAATTTATTAATTGATGAACTTTCTGAAATGGATGAATCAGACCTAGAGGGTAAGGAAGAAAAGCAAGAATTTAGTGAAGCTTTTAGAAAACAAATTAATGATTTAATGCAGCAAGGGAAAGTAGTAAAAGTGTACATCACCTCCTACATCATCTCTTAATAAGTAAAGCAAAGGCCATTGGTCACAGGTGAATGGCTACTGACTCGTATTCCTGTAGACCCTTATACAAATTGGTCATTATGGATACATATGAAAAACGTAAACAACCAATTTGTGGCACTGAGCTAAACTGGACATAAGTCAATTTCTATATCAGAAACGGAGGTGTCGTTATGTCTGATGAAATATTATCCCAAGGTGAAATAGATGCCCTATTATCGGCCATTTCCACTGGAGAAATGACTGCGGATGATTTTAAAAAAGAAGAAGAGAAACAAAGGGTAAAGAACTATGATTTTAAACGGGCATTGCGCTTTTCAAAAGATCAGGTTAGAAGCGTGACGAGAATCTATGAAAATTTTGCTCGTTTACTCACAACATATTTTTCAGCTCAACTACGAACGTTCGTTGATATTTCAGTTGCATCGGCTGATCAAATACCTTACGAAGAATACATTCGATCAGTCCCTAATATGACGGTGATGAATGTAATTGAGATTCCTCCATTAGACGGTAGAATGATTATGGAAATTCACCCGGTGATTGCTTATTCCATGATTGATCGTGTGTTGGGCGGAAAAGGGAATGGCTTTAATAAGATTGATAATCTTACCGAGATTGAAATGAAGCTGATGACTAATTTATTTGAACGCTCATTAGATCAATTACAAGAGGCTTGGTCAGGTATGGTGGAAATAGACCCTGTATTATCAGACGTAGAAGTAAATCCACAATTTTTACAAGTTGTTTCACCGAATGAAACAGTTGTGGTGATTTCTATGAATGCAAACGTTGGTGAAACAAGTGGGATGATTAATATTTGTATCCCCCATGTCATGCTTGAACCCATTATTCCGAAGCTCTCAGCTCATTATTGGATGGCGAGTGAAAAGAAAGTAACGAAACCGGAAGAGGCGTTATTACTTGAAAGAAAGGTGAAAGATTCAATTATATCCGTTTCTGCAGAACTTGGATCAGCAACCATTATGATTGAAGATTTTCTTTCATTAGACCGTGGAGATGTCATTGAGCTAAATAATAGAATAGATACCCCTCTTCTAATAAAAACGGGAGGGAAACCGAAATTCATCGGTCAGCCTGGAAAAAGAAATAAAAAAGTTGCCATCCAAATCTTAGATACAATGAAGGAGGGAGATCAAGAATATGAGTGGTGATATGCTTTCTCAGGAGGAGATTGATGCCTTATTGAATGGTGGTCAGTCAACTCCTGAAGAACCAACAAAAACAGAAGATGTCGTACATTCTGTAGAAGATTATTTAGATGAAGTACAGAGGGATGCCATTGGTGAATTAGGAAATATATCTTTTGGGAGTTCAGCTACGGCATTATCTACATTACTTAATCAAAAAGTAGAGATTACAACGCCATCCGTATCGATCATTGATCATGCTAAATTAGAAGAGGAATTTCCACATCCCTGTGCTGCTATTCGAGTCAAATATACAGAAGGATTTTCCGGAGTCAACATTTTGGTCATAAAGCAAAGTGATGCAACGATTATTGCTGATTTGATGCTTGGGGGAGATGGCACAAATCCATCTGAAGAAATGGATGAGATTCATTTGAGTGCCATTCAGGAAGCGATGAACCAAATGATGGGTTCAGCAGCTACTTCTATGTCATCGGTTTTTAATAAGCGTGTAGATATTTCTCCTCCAACAGTTGATTTAATGAATATTTCTGAAGGAGAAGGAACGTCCAATATTCCGCAGAATAATCTACTCGTAAAGGTAGCTTTTCAATTAAAAATAGGGACATTAATTGATTCGGAAATCATGCAAGTTTTACCGATTGAATTTGCTCGTAATCTTGTCAGGGATCTTTTAGCAGGAGGCGAAGAAGTAGATCAAAAACTGCAAAATGACGACCCGCAACAATTGACCACAAATAAATCAGAGGTTGTTGAAAATAATTCAAAACATACGGATACGGAGTCAGATCATAGTAACCAGGCTCTAGACACAAAAGAAACTTTATATGCAAGTCATTCTCACGCACAGCCCAATGTCCAACCGGCGACATTTGCAGACTTCAATGAAATGGAAACACCTAGTTATGAAACGAAAAATTTAGATATGCTCTTAGATATTCCACTACAAGTTACTGTAGAGCTGGGTAGAACCAATCGCTCGGTGAAAGACATTCTAGAGTTAGGTGCTGGTTCTGTGATTGAATTGGACAAGCTTGCTGGGGAACCTGTTGATATTTTAGTAAATAGTCGCCTTATTGCCAAAGGAGAAGTGGTTGTCATTGATGAAAACTTTGGTGTGCGGGTAACAGATATTGTCAGTCAATCAGATCGATTAAAGAAACTGAATTAGTCATTTGGAGGGGAATAATATGGGAAAAAGAATTTTAATTGTAGATGATGCTGCTTTTATGCGGATGATGATTAAAGATATTCTAGTGAAAAATGGATTTGAAGTAGTGGGAGAGGCTTCTGATGGGCAGCAAGCGATTGAGAAGTACAATGAACTAAAGCCTGATCTTGTGACCATGGATATTACGATGCCAGAAGTTGATGGAGTAACAGCTCTTAAACAGATAAAAGCAGCAGATCCTGCAGCGAAAATTATTATGTGTTCAGCAATGGGGCAACAGGCCATGGTGATTGACGCGATTCAAGCGGGAGCGAAGGATTTTATTGTTAAACCGTTCCAAGCAGATCGTGTGATTGAAGCCATTCAAAAAACGTTGGGATAAATGAAAATGAAACGAAATAAAAAATGGCTATTGATCTTTTTTGGGATTATTTTGATAGGAAATATATATGTCAATAGTCATGCAGACGCCGCATCGTTTGATGGGAGTGTTGCAGATTGTTTTGGCGAAAATAAAGATGAATGTCAAGAAGAAAATACAACAAATCAAACTGATAGAAAAACTGATGAAAATCAACCAACAGAAAAAGTAGGAATAAATTTTCTGGATGTATTAAAAATGTTGGCATCTCTTGTTTTGGTTTTAGCTATCCTATACTTTCTATTGAAATTTATTCAAAAGAAGAGCCAATCTTATCAACAAAATAAACTTATCCAAAGTATCGGGGGAACTACACTAGGAGGAAATCGATCTGTTCAGCTTGTGAAAGTGGGAAGGCGAATTCTCATTCTCGGTGTGGGGGAAGATATCCAATTATTGCAGGAAATTACAGATGAGAAGGAAATGAATGAGTTTCTGCATCAACATAATAAACAACTTGAGCAAAAGTTAGAACCGACGGATCTAATCTCGAAGTTATTCGTCAAAAAGCCAGTTAAACAGAAGCCTGAGGGAGATGGGCGAACACCCTCTTCTTTCCAGCAACAACTCAAAGATGAGTTGAATTCGGTTAAGAAACAGCGGCAAAAAGCAATGGAACAGTTTGAAAGGAAGGATTCGCAAGATGAATGAATTCATGGAGTTTTTTAATAGTAGTTCATCTGATGCTGTTTCAACTTCCGTTAAGCTATTTTTGTTACTTACCGTGTTATCTATAGCGCCTGCGATTCTGATCTTGATGACCTCTTTTACGAGAATCATTATCGTTTTGTCATTTGTCAGAACATCGCTTGCAACACAGCAAATGCCGCCCAACCAAGTTTTAGTAGGACTAGCCTTATTTTTGACATTTTTTGTGATGGCTCCTACTTTACATGAGGTAAATGACCAAGCCTTAACACCTTTATTTAATGATGAAATTAACTTAGAAGAGGCTTATGAGCGGGCAGCTGTACCATTTAAGGAATTTATGAGTAAACACACAAGACAGAAAGATTTGCAACTGTTTTTAAACTACTCTCAAGCAGAGCCGCCGGAAACAATTGAAGATATTCCTTTGACTGCTATGGTACCAGCATTTGCACTTAGCGAAATGAAAACTGCTTTTCAAATTGGCTTTATGATTTTTATCCCATTTTTAGTGATTGATATGGTTGTAGCGAGTATTTTAATGTCGATGGGGATGATGATGCTTCCACCTGTTATGATTTCACTGCCTTTTAAAATTTTATTGTTTGTGTTAGTGGATGGATGGTATTTAGTCGTTCAGTCTTTATTACAAAGTTTTGGCTAAACCATTTTTAGAGGGTGTTCAAAAAGTCCGGTTGACAGGGCGTCAGTGTAGTCACCAACTTGGTCCTTTTTGAATATGCCCTTATAACAAAATAACAAATTTAAAGTATTTGGAGTGATCATAGTGAGTGCAGAAGCCGTCATTGCCTTAGCCAAAAATGGCGTGTATACGATCTTGATAGTAGCAGGCCCGCTGTTATTGATTGCACTAGCTGTAGGGCTAGCGGTCAGTATATTTCAAGCAACCACGCAAATTCAAGAACAAACTTTAGCTTTTATTCCGAAAATCATTGCTGTTTTAGTAGGAGTAGTTGTTTTGGGACCGTGGATGATAAGTAAATTATTATCTTATACAGCAGATATATTTCAGAACTTAACAAGATTTATAGGATGATACAATGGATACAATAATTCCACAATTTTCAATCGTATTGCTTATTTTTATGAGAATATCTGCTTTTTTTGTGTCTGTTCCATTGTTTTCATATAGAACGATTCCAACAATCTTCAAAATAGGCTTTTCATTTGTTTTAGCTGTAATGATCTACTATACCTTAGATGTGTCACCAATTCCAATCGATGGCACATACTTACTATTAATTTTAAAAGAAGCTATTATCGGGCTACTATTAGGATTTATTGCTTATATGATGCTATCCGCTATTCAAATTGCTGGGGGATTTATCGATTTTCAGATGGGGTTTGCAATTGCGAATGTGATTGACCCCCAAACAGGGGCGCAAAGTCCTTTAATGGGTCAATATTTATATACTTTCTCTCTGCTTTTTCTCTTAGCGGTAAATGGACATCATTTAATTATAGATGGTATTTTTAATAGCTATCATTTTATTCCTATCGACCAATTTGTGGTGGCGTTTGGAGAAGAAGGCTTTATTTTATATGTTATAAAATCTTTTGGAATGATGTTTATGATTGCTTTTCAAGTGGCGATTCCTATCGTTGCATCATTATTTTTAGTTGATGTTGCCCTTGGCATTGTGGCAAGAACAGTGCCGCAGTTAAATATATTTGTTGTCGGGTTTCCGATCAAAATAGCTGTAAGTTTTATTGTGATCTTTATCGTGATGGCCTTATTATTCGCCGCTGTACAAAATCTGTTTGAGGAAATGCTCGTTGTATTAAGAGATGTGATGAGCTATATGGGAGGCACTGGCTGATGCAACTTAAATTGGATCTTCAATTTTTTGCCGGTGAAAAAACGGAAAAAGCAACACCGAAAAAACGGCTAGATACGCGAAAAAAAGGTCAATCAGCTAAAAGCCAGGATGTCAATACAGCGATCGGATTGTTAGCTGTCTTTATGTTTTTGCAATTTTATTCATCGAATATGGGAGAAATTGCACTCCAGACCTTCCGCCACTCCTTTAATGAATTCATGCTGATGGATTTAACGGAAGAAAATATCCATGCGATTATGTTGGCTGTATTAAAAGAAGTAGCTTTATTATTAGGCCCTGTTTTTCTACTTGCTATAGTCGCAGGTGTCGCTTCTAATTTACTTCAGGTTGGTTTTATGTTTTCAACTGAATCCATTCAACCAAAACTAGAAAAATTAGATCCTATTAAAGGATTTAAACGAATTTTTTCCATTAGGGCGATCGTTGAGTTATTAAAATCAATTTTAAAAATCGGTTTTGTTGGTGGAGTAACTTTTTTTATTTTGTATCTTCATATTGAGGATGTTTTACAACTCTCTCAACAGTCGGTTGGGGCTGCTTTAAAAACAGTGGGGAAGTTAACGATTCAAATGGGAATAGCCGCATCGATCTCTTTATTGTTTCTTTCTATTTTTGATTGGTTATATCAAAAATATGATTTTGAGAAAAATATTCGGATGTCTAAACAGGACATAAAAGACGAATTTAAGAATTCTGAAGGTGACCCATTAATTAAATCAAAAATAAAGCAAAAACAACGGGAAATGGCGATGTCGCGCATGATGCAAGAAGTACCGAAGGCAGATGTGATTATTACAAACCCAACCCATTATGCCATTGCATTAAAATATGATGAAAAGGAAGCAGATGCTCCAGTAGTTATTGCGAAGGGCGCCGATTTTTTAGCGCAAAAAATTAAATTAATCGCTAAAGAAAACAAGATCATCATGGTCGAGAATCGACCGTTAGCTCGCTCATTATATGATCAACTTGATATTGGGGATAAAATACCTGATGAATTTTTTAAAGCAGTTGCGGAAGTTCTAGCTTATGTATATCGAATTCAGAACAAGGTTTAGTTTACGTGAGGTGGATCATGCACTTGCGCTTTTCAATATAGAATAAGTATATATTTCGGTTAATGCTGGATCTAGCTCCAGCGCCCAGCAAACTTTCGGTGCCTGTTTGCGTAAGTCAACATCGATTCACCCTTTGGTTCATCGTGTTTCCTTTATCTCGTCTGTACGTCGCTAAACGGGCGCATGCGCTTTTCAATATAGGGAGAGAAATGTTATGAAGTTTAAAGATATAGCTGTATTATCTAGTGTGATTTTAATTGTGGCCATGTTGGTTATTCCATTTCCGCCATGGTTATTAAGTTTATTGATTATCACCAATATTTCTCTTGCACTCCTAGTATTACTTACTTCGATGAATATGAATGAAGCTTTGCAATTTTCTATATTTCCGTCGCTATTATTGTTACTTACTTTGTTTCGTTTAGGTCTTAATGTCTCGACAACGAGGTCGATATTGTCAAAAGGGGATGCCGGCGGGGTTGTTGAGACATTTGGAACATTTGTAACTGGAGGCAATATTCTTGTTGGTCTCGTTGTTTTCGCCATTTTAATTGTTATTCAATTTATTGTCATTACAAAAGGCGCAGAACGAGTTTCGGAAGTTGCTGCGAGATTTACCCTAGATGCGATGCCAGGAAAGCAAATGAGTATTGATGCTGACTTGAATGCTGGAGTGATTTCAGAACACGAGGCACGAGATCGCAGAGAGAAAGTCTCGAGAGAATCGGACTTTTATGGGGCAATGGATGGGGCAAGTAAATTTGTTAAAGGGGATGCCATTGCTGGCATTATCATCGTCCTTATTAATTTATTGTTTGGTATTATCATTGGAATGGTTCAACAAGGCTTACCTATTGGAGAAGCAGCTCTAAAGTATTCCATGCTTACTGTAGGTGACGGGATTGTTAGCCAAATTCCAGCGTTACTTATTTCCACTGCAACGGGAATTGTTGTGACAAGGGCTGCATCTGAAGGAAATTTAGGCAGTGACATTATGAAGCAGCTTTTCTCAGATTCCAAAATGCTATATATAGCCGCTGTAACGATTTTCTTATTAGGATTATTTACAACCATTAATAATCTCTTAACGATCCCTATAGCTGCTACATTAGCCATTGGCGGTATGATGATCTCTCGTGCACCAGCCATTTCTGAATCGGATTTACTCGATCAGCAGACTGAAGAGGCAGAAGCAGAGGATTTAAAAAGTCCTGAGAGTGTAGTGAATTTACTTCATGTTGATGCCATTGAATTTGAATTTGGTTATGGATTAATCCCACTAGCTGATGTGAATCAAGGGGGAGACCTGCTTGATCGAGTAGTAATGATTCGTAGGCAGCTTGCTTTGGAGTTAGGGATTGTCATTCCTGTTGTACGGATTCGCGATAATATTCAATTAGAACCAAATGCCTACAGGATTAAGATCAAAGGGAATGAAATGGCAAAAGGAGAATTACTGCTAGATCATTACTTGGCTATGAGTCCAGGTGGTGAGGATACTCTTGAAGGAATTGATACGATTGAACCGTCTTTTGGATTGCCAGCGAAATGGATAACAGAGGAAGTAAAGGAGCAAGCTGAAATATTGGGCTATACTGTGGTTGATCCACCATCTGTCGTATCCACACATATTACCGAAGTATTAAAAGCAAATGCTTATGAATTATTAGGTAGACAAGAAACAAAACAGTTAATTGATCATTTACAAGAAACATATCCGATTCTTGTTGAAGAAGTGACACCGAATCCTTTAACAATTGGTGAGGTGCAGAAGGTATTAGCGAAACTTTTAAAAGAAAATGTTTCGATTCGTAATATGACGATTATCTTTGAGGCTTTAGCTGATTACGCTAAGATGACGTCTGATCCAGATCTTTTAGCTGAATACGTCCGACAAGCATTAGCTAGACAAATTACAAAGCAATATGTTAATGAAAATGAAACTTTGCATGTTATTACCGTTTCAGCGAAGATTGAAAAGATAATTGCAGACAGTGTCCAACAAACAGAGCATGGCAATTATTTGTCCGTAGATCCAAACGATTCTCAAGCTATTCTTGAATCAACAGCGAATCAAATTGAACAGCAATCATTAAGACAGCAAACACCGATACTTCTCTGTTCACCAGCAGTTAGAATGTATTTCAGACAATTAACAGAGCGATATTTTCCCAATGTCCCTGTCTTATCCTATAACGAGTTAGAGGCAGATGTCGAAGTGCAAAGTAGTGGGGTGGTGAGCATCGGATGAATATGAAAAAAATAAGAGCTGCGACAATGCCAGAGGTTATGAAAAAGGTAAAGCTAGAATTAGGCGATCATGCGGTGATTTTAAATTCCAAAATTGTCTATAAGGGTGGCTTTATGGGGCTGTTCCGCAAGAAAATGATCGAAGTTGTGGCTGCTATTGATGATAAGCCGCTCACGGTCGCTTCTACTAAAATAAATAGAGAGAGAAGAACGAAAGAGTCGCTATCGTCCCCTATTCAGCCAAAACAAAACAATGAGCAACAAAATGTTAGTAAGCAACTTGCTGATGTAAAAAAAGAACTTTCACATTTAAAACGGACTAATTCTATATCGCTGAATCATTATCCAGAAGAAATCCAGTCATGTTTATTGAAATTATTGGCTGTTGACTTAGAGCACAGACTTATAAAAAAACTTGGGGATCAGTTGCTAGAAAGATGGAGAATTCATCGTGAAAAACCAACTGAATCTGATATTGAAGGTTGGTGCGTTCAAGCAATTTTGCAGGACTTGCAGGATATTTCATT
Source organism: Bacillus sp. SD088 (assembly GCF_017355205.1). Taxonomy (GTDB): domain Bacteria; phylum Bacillota; class Bacilli; order Bacillales; family Bacillaceae_C; genus Lederbergia. The sequence goes on along the minus strand of NZ_JADIJK010000030.1, from coordinate 7,809 downwards.
TGAGGGGATTCCAGAGCACGCGAAAATCATTAATTTTGTTGGTCCAACAGGAGTAGGGAAAACAACGACAATTGCGAAACTAGCGGCAAATGCGGTTCTAAAGGAAAAAAAGAAGGTCGCTTTTATGACAATGGATACATACCGGATAGCGGCTATTGAACAACTAAAAACATATGCTGAGCTTCTTCAAGTTCCCTTAGAAGTAATTTATGAGGAAAAGAATCTTATAGCGGCGATTAATAAGTATTCAGATTATGATCTTATTTTTATTGATACAGCTGGACGAAATTATCGCGAAAAACGCTATATAGAAGAATTAAACAAGATGTTTGGGAATGAAAGAAATATCTTTACTTATCTTTTATTATCCATTTCTATGAAGGAAAAAGATATGCAAAAGATAGCAGATAATTTTCTTGAAATGGAATTTAACCAATTTATTTTTACAAAAGCAGATGAAACCAATTCATATGGAGTTATATACAATATGATCAGTCATTATCAGACTGGTGTTTCATATATTACGACTGGACAAGATGTCCCCGACGATATCATAAAAGCAACGCCAGAAAGCATTGCTCATTACTTGGTTGGGAATGAAAACAATGAATGATCAAGCCCAAGAATTGAGAAGAATGATTGAAACCAATATGGAGAATCAAGCAAAGACACTAGCCGTGGTGAGTGGAAAAGGTGGTGTTGGTAAATCAAATATTTCCATTAATGCAGCGACTCAGTTAAATGAGCGGGGCTATAAAGTTCTTTTATTTGATCTAGATCTTGGAATGGGAAACGTCAATATCATCCTTGGTCATGCTCCCACTTATACCTTATTTGACTTTTTGCATAAAGATTTGGCTATCGAAAATATTATTTATCGAATGCCAGCAGGGATTTCTTATATTTCTGCGGGGAATGGGTTAAATGAAACGATTGAATTAACTGCAGCTATGATAAACAAACTATTGACAGGATTAAAGGACTTACAACAGCTGTATGACTATATTATTTTTGATATGGCAGCGGGAGCAACTACAGCAACATTGAAAATTCTACTTGCAGCTGAGGATATCTTTGTAATTTCAACACCTGAACCAACAGCCATGACAGATGCCTATTCGATGATGAAGTTTATTTGCATGGAAGGATCAGAAAGTGAATTTTTTTTAATTTGTAACCGTGCAGACAATGAAAGACAGGGAAGAGAAACACTAGAGCGATTACAGAAAACTTCTCGTAAATTCCTTCATAAAGAAGTGAACCTACTAGGTGTCTTACCAGAAGATTCACATGTTCGAAAAGCAGTCATCAGTCAGGTAGCTTTTTCTACTAAATTTCCAAGGTCGTCTATATCCATTAAATTAGATCTAATCCTTGATCGTTACTTGAACGACCAAAACAAGCCGATAACCCAACCGTATATGCCAAGTTCCTTTATTGGGAAATTACGCAAATTATTTTCTCAAAAAGATTAGAAGAGGATGTTGCGCAAAATTATTGAGGAGACAAAGGGAATGCTTTCAGAAGACCAATATCACACGATCGTCTGTATAGGAACATCCACTGGAGGACCAAGAGCATTACAGGCTGTTCTATCAGCAATGCCGAGAACTTTGCAAGTTCCTGTTTTAATTGTTCAACATATGCCACCCAATTTTACAAAGTCTTTAGCTAATCGCTTAAATAACCTTTCTGAAATTGAGGTAAAGGAAGCTGAAGATGGAGAGATTTTGCAAAAAGGGACGGCTTATATTGCGCCAGGCGGGAAACATATGTTGCTTATATCACAAGGGCGAGAAGTAAGAATAAAGATTGTTGAGACTGAGCCTGTTAATGGACATCGCCCATCGGTTGATGTGCTATTTCAATCGGTAAGTCAATTAAAAACTTACAAAAAGATTGCTGTCATTATGACTGGGATGGGCTCAGATGGAAAAAAAGGGATTATACATTTAAAGGCGAATGGCCAAACGATCGTAATGGCCGAATCCTCGGAAAGTTGTATCGTATACGGAATGCCGCGAGCAGCAATTGAAACGGGATTAGTCGATTCCGTTACCAAATTGGATGATATTGCTATGAATATTATGAAACTAATAGAATAAGGATGTGGGCGTATGGATGTGAATCATTATTTGGAAGTTTTTATCGATGAAAGTAAAGAACATTTACAGGTGTTAAACCAAAATCTTTTAACATTAGAGAAAAATCCGAAAGATTTAGAAGTTGTAAATGAGATATTCCGATCTGCTCATACATTAAAGGGAATGTCAGCCACAATGGGCTATAGCGATTTGGCTAATCTTACTCATATAATGGAAAATGTTCTTGATAGTATTCGCAATGAACAAATTGACGTCACTTCTGTTTTATTAGATGTTGTTTTTCTTGCAGTCGATGATTTAGAAACGATGGTCGATTCAATTGAGTCTGGCGGTGACGGGAAGAAAGATGTCACGGAAGTAATGGCCAAATTACAATTATTAGAAAATGGTTTAAACCCAGAGCAAGATAAAGCCATTCAAGAGATAGCTACTACGGTTACTGATGAGAAAACTTCTCCTGATTATCAGCTCGAATATGATCAATACGAAAAAACGGTGATTGAGCAGTCACGCGAACAAGGGCATGAGTGTTTCGAAATCAAAGTGAATTTAATGCCGGATTGCTTATTAAAAATGGCTCGTGTTTTCATGGTGTTTGAGGTTTTAGAAAAATCGGGGGATGTCATTAAATCATTGCCGTCTGTTGAGCAACTAGAGGAAGAACAATTTGAATCCCAATTCATCACAACGATCATCACGAAAGAGTCAGAAGATGAACTGGTCAATAAGATTATGAAAATATCTGAGATTGAATCTGTTCAAGTCCAGGCTGTTGATTTAACTCAGGTTCAGCAGGAAAAGAATCCATCAACAAACGTAAAGCATAAAACGGTAGACTCAGGTGAAAACGATAAGTCAGTAGCAAAGAATGAAAAAGAGAGAACAGGAAAGAAACCATCTAAGACAATTAGAGTCAATATTGATCGCCTCGATATTTTGATGAATCTTTTTGAAGAGCTTGTGATTGATAAAGGTAGACTAGAACAAATTTCTCAAGATATTAACCATCCGGATCTTCATGAAACGGTTGAGAGAATGTCAAGAATTTCTAGTGATTTACAGAATATTATTCTGAACATGCGCATGGTACCTGTTGAAACCGTCTTTAATCGTTTTCCTAAAATGGTTAGACAACTGGCAAAAGATTTAAATAAACAGCTGGAGTTACATATTGTTGGTGCTGAAACTGAATTGGACCGTACTGTTATTGACGAAATCGGCGATCCGATTGTCCATTTATTAAGAAATGCTATTGACCATGGTATTGAGAGTCCTGATGATCGGAGAGCAAGTGGAAAGTCAGAAAATGGAACAATTAATCTAAAAGCCTATCATAGTGGTAATCATGTTTTCATTGAAATTACTGATGATGGAGCAGGAATTAATAGACATAAGGTGATTGATAAAGCGATATCGAAAGGCATTGTTTCGCAAAATGAGGCAGATTTGTTATCAGATGAGTCGGCTTTTGAATTAATTATGGCTCCAGGCTTTTCTACAGCTGAGACGATTTCAGATGTATCAGGTCGAGGAGTTGGTTTAGATGTCGTCAAGTCGACTATCCAGTCATTGGGAGGTTCTATTTCGATTGAATCTTCCGAAGGGAAGGGCTCAAAATTTTCCATTCAATTACCTTTAACATTATCGATTATTTCAGCTTTACTTGTAGAGGTAGGAGCAGAAAAATATGCTGTTCCACTTTCATCGATTATTGAAACAGCAATTATCAAAAAATCTGAGATTATGACTGCCCATAATCAGCCTGTTATTGATTTCCGTGGAAGTGTTGTGCCATTACTTTCCTTACAGGATGTTTTCCATATAGAGAATAGCACTGCTAGTGAATCTGAATTTGTATCGATTGTCATTGTACGGAAAGGTGAAAAAATGGCTGCTTTAGCTGTTGAATCTTTCATTGGCCAGCAAGAAATTGTTCTGAAATCTTTAGGGAATTATTTAGCAGAAGTTTTCGCGGTTTCAGGTGCAACGATTTTAGGTGACGGGCAGGTAGCCTTAATCATAGATTGTAATGCCTTAATAAAGTGAAACTTCTTTTCACTGAATAAAGGCTAAGGCCACGCCGTTCTGGCGACAGACCCAAACCGCGCCGTCCTGTCGCTTCGTCTGCACCAGTACATCCTGTACGTCGCAACGCCTTTGTGACATCCTGTTAGCCTGAACGAATTGGGGATTTACTGGCAGTTGATCCCCACTTATAATTTGTGTTTTCTTCGAATTCTTGATGGTGGTCTTACTGCCAGTTAATTCGGGATAAAGTGAAAAAAGGGAGTGAACGATGATGAGTGAAGCAGTGATTGATTCTAAGCAAAAAGTGATCGTCTTCAAACTAAATCAGAAAGAATATTGTCTTTCGGCAGAATATGTAACAGCAATAGAAAAAATGCTCCATATTACAAGAGTCCCCAATATGCCTGCATTTATAAAAGGTGTCATAAATTTACGAGGAATCATTATTCCAATTATTGATTTAAAACAACGGTTTGGGATAGGGGATTCCGATCATCTAGATAGTACACGAATTATCATTGTCACATGGGATGAGATTACGGTAGGCATGATCGTAGATGAAGCAAATGATGTCTTAGATATTCCTATCGAAGCAATTGAACCATGTCCTAATGTGGCTGGTTCGATTGCGGAAGAATATATTTCCGGAGTGGCCAATATAGGTCATCGTCTATTCATTCTTCTTGATTTAGAATTGACGATTAAACCGCCTGAATTAAGGAAAATGAACAATGGAGTTTGAAACAGAAATCACGCCATTTCACCTTGATATTTTGAAAGAAATTGGGAATATTGGTGCAGGAAATGCCGCTACTGCGTTATCGGTTTTAACAGGGAAAAATATTGAAATGAAAGTACCGACAGCACGAATCATCACATTTGGTCAAATGCTAGAGTTAGCTGGCGGCCATGATACTGTTGTCACAGCGGTATTTCTAAGAGTTGAGGGAGATGCTTCGGGGAGTATGTTTTTTATTTTACCTCTCGAACAAGCAACAAAGTTGGTACAGAAGGTAACACAAAACAATACTTTTTCTTTATCACAGCCGCCCTATTCAGAAATGGCCTTATCGGCAATGCAAGAGTTAGGGAATATTCTCACAGGCTCCTATTTAACGTCCCTATCTGATTTTACAGGATTACGATTACACGCCTCTGTTCCTTCTATTAGCATCGATATGGCGGGTGCTGTTATCAGTTATGGTTTGATCGAGCTATCTCAATCACAGGACTATGTAATTGTAATTGATACAGCTTTAAATGACGAGGAGACAAGTGATGATTCAAAGAGTGTAAAGGGACATTTTTTTCTACTGCCAGATCCAAGCTCTTTTGCAACAATCTTTCAAAAGCTTGGGGTTAGAATTGATGATTGAGACAGTAGTTCGTGTCGGAATAGCTGATATGAATATAGTGAAGGCACCACATACAATTAGAACGGCGGGGCTTGGTTCTTGTGTGGGTGTTGTGATCTATGATCAGCAATCACAAATAGCTGGGCTCGCCCATATTATGCTGCCAGAATCATCACTTGCTAAAGGACGTCAACCATTAAATGAGGCCAAGTTTGCTGATACTTCTATTAAAAAATTGGTGATGGATTTATTGGCAATAGGAGCAATCCGTCATCAATTAAAAGCTAAAATTGCTGGTGGCGCTCAAATGTTTAATTTCGCAAAACAAACGGAGCAGATGAGAATTGGGCCGAGAAATGTGGAAGCAGTAAAGCGGGAGTTGAAAGATTTGAATATCCCTGTTGTCGGAGAAGATACAGGTGGGAATAGTGGAAGAACGATTGAATTTGTTCCAGAATCATCAATTTTATATATTAGAAAGGCTTATCATGAAGCCCTCGAGATATAGATATCAGTATAAAAAAAGCTTATACATGTGAGGAGAAGATAGGATGTCGCACTCACCACTGCTTGATGAGCAAATATGTTGGGATTTATGGATTCATTCTCGGGATGCAGATGCAGGAAATCAGTTGATTGAGAAATATATGCCCTTAGTTTCATATCATGTTCAGCGTATTTCCGTTGGACTTCCCAAAAATGTGAGTAGAGAAGAATTAAGAAGTCTAGGGATGACGGGATTATTAGATGCCCTGCATAAGTTTGATATTTCACGAGATTTAAAATTCGATACATATGCATCCTTTAGAATCAGAGGTGCTGTGATTGATGGATTAAGAAAAGAGGATTGGCTTCCAAGAAGCACACGGGAAAAAGTAAAAAAGATTGAAGTGACTACAAATGAGTTGGAACAGCATCTGATGCGCAAACCATCTATAAGTGAGATTGCTAAAAACTGTGGCTATACGGAAGACGAGGTATGCCGTGTCTTAAATGAGCATGTTTTTTCCAGTGTACTTTCTATAGATGAAAAAATAGCTACGAATGAGGACGGGGATCAATCGGTTCATTCAATTAAAGATCAGGAATCAGTAGGACCTGAAGAGCAACTTATAAAAAAAGAGTGGCTTAGTGAACTGGGAGAAGCGATTAAGGATTTAACGGAAAAAGAACAGCTAGTGTTAAGCTTGTTTTATAAGGAAGAACTTACATTTACGGAGATTGGCGAGGTAATGCAACTGTCAACCTCGAGAATATCGCAAATTCATTCAAAAACCTTGGCGAAGTTGAAAGTAATTCTGTTAAAAAAACGATATGGGGGAAATCCATGAGTTTAAAATTAATTGAATTGCAGGTGGCACTCCCGAGAACAACGGAAGCAGGGAAAATAGCAGAACAATTGCAACAAAGAGGGCAAGCTATGACTGAACAAGCTAAGGAAGAAACAAAGGACAGGATTGAACAAGAGCGACAGCGAGTCAATCAATTGGATGAGAATGATGAGGTTCGCTTGAAAAAAGAAGATCCTTCTGCTAAGGATCAAAAAGAGCGTCACTCTAATCAAAATAAAAAAGAGAAAACAGCGGAGAACAAGTTAGTAAATGAGCAACATCCGTATAAAGGAAAAAGAATAGATTATAGTGGGTAGGGATATAATTGACAAGTGCATTAATTTTCCTATTGTTCATTTTAAACGCAATTTTAATTTTTGCTGTTGTATTATTATACATGCGACAAAATCGGTTAATGGAAATAGAAAAGGCCCAGAAAAAAATGCAAGCAGAAACCGAAGAATTTCTGACGAGCTTTTTAGTAGAAATGAAGGAAGAAAACCAACTTTTTATGTCGAAGGTAGCTGATTTCCACACATCACAACAAACCAAGGCTGAAGACTTGCATGAAATGAATAATGAGGGGCATGTCAAGAGCGAACATCAACTTGAGGAACATCAACCTAGTGTGAAGGCAAAGAACTATACGAGAATGCAAGCAGAAAAAGCATATCATGTAAATGCTGTTGAGCAATCAGGAATGAAAGAGAGTGAAGGGGAGTTGGATATTCTGTCCGACACCCGTCTATTTGCAGATCAAGTTGAATCTCTTCAGGCAGAGGGATTATCTATTGAGGAAATAGCTCAACGACTAAACAAAGGAAAAACTGAAGTCAGTCTTGCCCTGAAATTTAAAATGTATTCTTAACTTGGGTTTCTGTGAAATTAAATCGGTAATCGGAAAATAGTGTGGAACGAGATATAGTTTATGAATACCGCAAATGGAATATGCTCGCTTTCCGCGGGCGGCTAATGATCCTCCTCGTGCTG
>NZ_JADIJK010000003.1 GCF_017355205.1 Bacillus sp. SD088 | reverse complement strand
ACCCATAACTCATGGAAGAAACCCATAACTCATGGAAGAAACCCATAACTCATGGAAGAAACTCATAACTCAGAGGAGATTAGATCTTCCGAAGCAAGATTGGAATTAAAACGGGGACATTAGTATTACACTAGGCGGAGTGATATTCATGGATGTACGCAGAGTTGAAAAGACGGGGATCCATCAAGTTCAAAAGAAGATAGAACAAGCAACGGAGTCTGTTCGTTTTTCTGAGATGATGACGAAGGGACGAGAACAAATTGTCTATGAGCGGATGGATCAGATGCGCCAAGATATTGAGGCGCAAGGGCAGAAACTTGCCAAATCACAAACCATCGAGGATTTTAAAAAGTATAAACAACTTGTGAAATCATTCATGGAGGATGCAGTAAACAATGGACTGCAGCTAAAGGAGCAGCGTGGGCTTGACTGGCGCGGCCGGACAAAAGTCTATAAAATTGTTAAAGACGTGGACAAGAAGCTGATCGATTTGGCAAATACTGTCCTTGATAAGGAAAAATCCGGGCTTAATATTCTAAGTCTTGTCGGAGAAATTGAAGGGTTATTAATCAATATCTACACTTAAATTAGGAAGTGACGTACGAATGTCGTCTCAGACACTCATTGAATCTATGGAAAATTTGCTTGCTCTCCATCGACAGCTACTGACGTTGACGATCGAGAAGACTGAGGTTTTGCAAAAAAATGATATAGAAGCATTATCACAAATGCTCCGTGAAGAACAAAAGATTCTAACGGCCATTCAAGTTGCAGATCAAAAAAGGGAAAAGGCGTCCTTGCTAATAACCAATCAAAAAGAGACAACCGTTTCCGAGATTTTAAAAGAACTAGATGATGCGGATCAGGAAAAATTGTCTGAATTACAAAGCACACTTATTGATGTGTTAGGTGAGCTCCAAAATGTGAATAGTTTAAACCAGCAACTCCTGCAATACTCTTTACAGTTTTTGAATATGAATCTGGATATGCTGGCACCGGAACAAGAAGTTCCCAACTACACAAAAGAGCAAGGAAAAGCCAATCCCTATTCAGAAAGCAATCGATCAATGTTTGATTCCCAAGCATAATGAAACTATTATGAACAATTTCTATCTAAAGGAGGAGCTTCCATGCGTTCTACTTTTATGGGGCTGGAAACAGCCAAAAGTGGTATGTATTCGCAACAAAGCGCCATATATGTCACCGGCCATAATATTGCGAATAAGAACACACCTGGTTATTCACGGCAACGTGTTAATTTTGAACAAACGACGCCATATCCAGCTGGATCGATGAATCGACCACAAATCCCTGGACAATTAGGGACAGGTGTACAAGATGGTTCAATTCAGCGGATTCGCGATACATTTATTGATAGTCAATATCGAGGTGAGAGAAATCAATTAGGTTTCTATGAGTCGATGTCTAATTCCATCAAGCAAATGGAAGATATTATGAATGAGCCTAGTGATAATGGTCTTTCGGCCGCAATGACACAGTTTTGGCAATCCCTGCAAGACTTGAGTACTAATGCAGAAAATGAAGGGGCGAGAAGGGTTGTTTTGCAACGGGCTCGCTCTGTGGCGGAAACCTTTCGATATTTACATTCTTCCCTGACGACGGTGCGGAACGATATTAAAAAAGAGATGGACTTAACAGTTACGAGAGTTAATGCACTTACACGAGATATTGCGGCCATCAATGAGCAAATCAGTGAGGTAGAACCGCATGGTTATTTACCAAATGATTTATATGATGCCAGAGATCAATTATTAGATGAACTCGCAAGCTATCTACCTATCTCAACTGAAACGGTGGCAAATGGCGGAAATACATTGGCCATTGCTGAGGGAGGAAAGAAAGTCTACGCTATGATTAATGGTGAAAAGACACTTCTTGTTGATGAACAAGGGGCCCGTTCAATGGAATGGAAAGAAGGAACGGGAGAACTCTATTTAGGTGAAAAAGAACTTTCCTACAACACACTTGGTGAAGGTAATGGAGAACTAGCTGCTTTATTCAAAGCATATAATGATGACTATCCCGAAATGCTCGAAAATCTTGATAAATATGCCTTTACCTTTGCGAAAGTGTTTAATGAAGTACATAAAGGTGGAGTCGACCTAAACGAGGAGACAGGGGAAGACTTTTTTGCTGTAGGTGATACATATGAAGGTGCAGCTGCCGCAATCAGTGTCCTTTTAAAAGATCCCGATAAAGTGGCCGCTGCTTTAGCTGGTAAGGAGAGCGGAAACGGTGAAAATGCCTTAAGGCTAGCGGATATGAAAAATTGGGTGATTCGTGAAGGCAGTATGGAAGAGTTGCCCGAACTGACCGATTTAGATATTAAATCAGGCACACTCCAATCTTTTTATGAAGGAGTAATTGGAGAGATGGCGGTAAAAGGTCAGCAAGCGAATCGCATGGAATACAATACGACTGTGCTCCTCCAATCGATTGATAAAAATCGCCGTTCGGTCAGTGAGGTATCTTTAGACGAAGAGTTCTCAAATTTGATTCAATTTCAACATGCCTACTCAGCCTCTGCGAGAATGATCTCGGCGATTGACGAAATGCTGGATAAAATTATTAATGGCATGGGTATGGTAGGGAGATAAGGGGGGATATTGAATGCGTGTAACAGAAGGCATGATTGCCAATAATGTTATGTACAACATTAATCAAAGCTATTCGCGATTAGATAAATTATTTGAACAAGCGCAAACACAGAAGAAGATTTCCCGCCCATCTGATGATCCAGTTGTGGCGATGAAGGGGATGTTCTATCGGACAAATGTGACCGAGATTGAGCAGTTCAAACGCAATTTTACAGAAGCACGGAACTGGGTAGAGACAACGGATTCTGCGATCGGAGAAGCGAGCAAAGCAATGGAGCGGATCCGTGAATTAACCGTTCAAGTCAGCAACGATACGTATGATGAAAGTCAACTTAAGTCTGTAGCTGAGGAAGTTGCCCAGTTAAAAGAACATATCAAAACCATCGCTAATTCCAAAGTTGGTGATAAGTATATTTTTAATGGAACAGACACTTTAACTGCACCTGTGGACGGGGACACAATTGAATTTAATTCAGATGATGTCGAGTTTGAATTAGCAAAGGGGATTAAAGTACCTGTCAATATGCAAGGGGAAGCTGTATTTGGGACTGGAGAGACAAGCGTATTTGCTGTGCTTGATCGTTTGGAAACAGCTTTAAAAGAGGGCGAAACTGATTTAAATGGTTTTTTGGATGATCTAGATGCAAGTAGTGATAAAATGCTATCTGGGAGAGCGGAATTAGGAGCCCGGACGAATCGACTTGATTTTATGGAGGATCGGATTGATAATCAAGAGGTTATCGCTAACCGTATTATGTCTGATAATGAAGATGTTGAATTCGAAAAAGTTGTCATGGACTTTAAAGCCCAAGAGGCAGTCCATCGGGCAGCCATGTCGATTGGCGCACGGATTATTCAACCGACCTTGATGGACTTTTTAAGATAATAAGAAAGGGTCAAGCGTCCGTTTAGCGACGTACAAAATTGGATAATAGAGTTCAAAGGCTAAAGACGCGCCGTCCTGGCGCAGCGCCTTTGTGACCAACCTCCTGTTGGCCTGAGATAAAGGAAACACAGTGAGCCTGAGGCGAGCTGATGTTGACTTATCGTAGGAAGGCACCAAAAGGGCGCTGGAACTAGATCCGTTATAGGTAGTTTAGAGGAAAAGGGATGGTCTTTATAAGGACATCCCTTTTTCATAGAAAGGGGAAACGGTATGCGAATCCCACAGATTCAACTGGAATCACACCAAGCAAAAATTGCGATTCAGACGGTGACGGCAAGACAATCAATCCAACAGCCAAAAGCGGATTTACAGATTGAGCAACCACGAGCTGATCTGAAAATGCGAACCACCCCAGGAAAGTTAACGATTGATCAGTCGCAAGCTTGGGAAGAAATGAATCTAAAGAGTACGTTTAAAGCAGTAAAGGAAAATGCGGTGAAGGGAAATCAAAAAGTAATGGAAGGCATTGCCCGGGTAGCCCAGGAAGGCGATGAAATGATTGCGATTCAGAATGGGCAAAACGCTTATGTGGAGCAAGCGAGACGCCAAGCGAATCCACCTATGCCAGAGGTGAATATTACGTGGATCCCATCCCCTTTTGCGGTTAAAACGCATTATCAACCTGGACGTGTAGATATTCAATTCCAACCAAGAAAACCAAGGATTGATGCAACGATCCGAAAACCTATCATGAACTATTCACCGGGAGATGTACAAATTCAGTTAGCACAAAGAAACCACTTGAAAATTGATCTTGTAAAATAGGAGTGTGAAAGATGAACATCCAAACGAAATACCATGGCGAAATCGACATCCAGAAAGAATCAATTCTTATTTTTGAAAAAGGGATCCCCGGTTTCCAAGATGAAAAACAATTCACTTTATTGCCATTACCAGAGATGGACTCGGTTTCAGTCTTGCAATCAGTAAAAACACCAGAACTAGCCTTTGTTATTGCTGATCCATATAGCTTTTTTAAAGATTATACTTTTTCATTAGATGAGAACACCATTGAACTGTTGAATATTGAAAGTGATCAAGATGTCAGTGCCTTTGTAATCTTAACGGTGCAAGATCCATTTGAAAAAACAACTGCTAATTTACAAGCGCCAATTATTATGAATGTGAAGACTAGTCATGCTAAGCAAGTGATTCTCAATCAAGAAAACTACAAAACCAAAACGCCACTCTTCGGCGAAGTGGTAGAGGGGTGATTCGATGCTCGTACTAACAAGAAAAAAAGGCGAATCCATTCAAATCGGTGATGACATCGAAATCACCATCACTCAAGTCAAAGGCGACCAAGTCAAAATTGGTATCAACGCTCCAAAAAATGTGGAAATTCACCGGAAGGAAATTTGGGCAGAAATCCAGCAGGAGAATGCAGCAGCATCCGCTGGTGTGGGAAATCTGTTTGGTGTCTTGGCGAAGGCGAAAAAAGAATAGTACATGAAATGAAACTGTTAATGGTGTTCATTGGCAGTTTTTTTGTTGCCTATAAAAAATTCTACAAAGAACAGCTATCGACTCCCAAAAAATTACAAAAAAAGATAGAAAAATTAACAAAAACCATTAAACTTTCCCGAATCATGACGATATTATAAGTGAAGCGGATGAGAGGAGCGCGGCCGATCCTCAACTCCGTGAAAACACAAGAACAACCATCCACAAGGACGTGGCTGGCACATTCAAGGAGGAAAATATACTATGATTATCAATCACAATATCGCAGCGTTGAACACGCATCGTCAATTGGGTGCTGCTTCAAACGCACAATCTAAATCAATGGAGAAATTGGCTTCTGGTATGCGTATCAACCGTGCTGGTGATGATGCTGCTGGGCTAGCAATTTCAGAGAAAATGAGAGCACAAGTTAAGGGACTGGATATGGCTTCTAAAAATGCTCAGGACGGTATTTCTTTGATTCAAACGGCTGAAGGTGCATTGAATGAAACACATTCAATTCTTCAACGTATGCGTGAATTGGCGGTGCAATCTGCGAACGATACGAATACAAATTCAGATCGTGCGGAATTACAGAAAGAACTGTCACAATTAAATGAAGAAATTGACCGTATTTCTAATCAAACTGAGTTTAATACCCAAAAACTTCTTGATGGCTCTGTCGAAGAAGGATTCACTTTCCATATTGGAGCTAACAAGGGGCAAAACATTAATCTTGAAATTGGTAAGATGGATGCTGCAACACTTGAGGTTAGTGAACTAGACATTAGCACACAAGAGGGTGCTGACATGGCAATTGAAAGTCTCCAAGCAGCAATTGATAAGGTTTCTGGTGAGCGTTCTAAACTTGGGGCTGTTCAAAACCGACTTGAGCATACAATTAACAATTTAAACACTTCTTCTGAAAACCTAACTGCAGCGGAATCCCGTATTAGAGACGTCGATATGGCGAAGGAGATGATGGAACAAACTAAGAATTCCATCCTCGCACAAGCATCTCAAGCTATGCTCGCACAAGCGAATCAAGCTCCACAGGGAGTATTACAACTACTTCGATAATTTTGCCAAATCTGGTTATTCGATTCCGAATAACTGGATTTTTTCTTTTCACACTATTCTTTCCTAACTTATAAAAACTTTTCAAATATAATACCCATTTTTCCGACCCTACTACTCCAAATTTTTTATATTTCTCCGATATTATAGGTGGATATACCTCAACTTAAAGCAAAGTAAAATTAGCAATTACCGAAAACAATTATAAAAAGCAAGGAGCATTAAAAAATGAGAGATATACTAGACAGGAAGCATACTCAAACACTTAATATAATTGATACCTTAATTGAGGCAACAGAACATTTTTCAGTTTTAATAAGAAAAAAGGAAACAAATCAAGGTATATTTATATTTAGCTCCATTGTAGAAGGGTTTGAAGCTATAAAAAAGATCGTATTAAATGATACTGAATTGAATGCAAGTAACCACTTGGAAAATATAGAGAGTACAATACTTTTAGTTGCCAAAACACTAGAAAAAGGAAATTTACTGAAAGTCTCTGAGATAATACAGTTTACGTTAATGCCACAATTTAAGAGCTTGAAAAGTTGTTTTTTAACAAATCAAGATAGCGAACAAGTACAAAAAAGTATAAGGATAGGGGTTTATCTATGTGAGACCAATCCACGAAATGGATATCCGGAAGCAAGAATCAACGCTTTGATTAAACAAAGCGTGCAACAAGAAGTAAAACTGTACTTTTTTTCTTCTGGCGATGTAGATTTTGAAAAGGAAGAGATAACGGCCGATACATTTAATAATGAAGAATGGGAAAGAGAGAATATTCCTTTCCCCGATGTAATTCATAATATAGGCATAAGATCCCGCGCACAGCAATCACAAGTAGAAAGAAAGCTGAGAAAGATTCTTCCATTTACCAGTTTTGGTCTTGGTAATAAATTTTCTCTACCGAAAAAGTTAGTGAAATCAGGCAGATACGCTGAATTATTAGTTCCTTTTAAAGTAATAACAGATAGATCTATCGTCGATGAGTTTCTAAAAGAAAATAAAAAGGTTGTATTTAAGCCATTATTAGGTAGGCAAGGTCGAAATATTTATTTCTTAGAAATAAAAAATAATAGATATACCCTTTTAGAACATAAAAAAAAGCAAGTTCTAACCCAAGAAGAATTCGATGTATGGGTTAAAGAGAGAATATTAAAGGAAAGGAATAGCTATTTACTTCAGCCTTATGTAGAATGTCGTACCAAGAATGGTGAACCCTACGATATTAGAGCTCATGTGCAAAAAAACGGAGAAGGAAAATGGACATTGACCAAAATTTATCCTCGTGTTGGTAACAAAAAGAGTATTCTTAGTAATATTAGCCGAGGAGGTAGAACTCAGGATCTAAAAGCATTTTTTGAAAATGAGTTTGGTCAAAATAGTAAGAAGTATGAAGAAAATATCAAACAGCTGGCGATGGACCTTACTTTTCATCTTGATAAATTACACGGATTGGCCCTTGACGAATTAGGTTTAGATTTAGCTATTGATAAAAATGATCGGATTTGGCTACATGAAGTAAATAACGGTCCTCAAACTACTTATCATGAAGAAGAAAGAGCTGTTAATACCATTGCTTATGCAAAATATATTGCTGAAAATGGAATATATTTAACTAATGAATCACAGAAAGTAAGAAGAGACAATGGACATTTTGAAGCTCAACACACAAATTTAGTTCATGCAAAATTAGATCAACGTTACCGTATTGCTATGCTAGTGGATGAAAATGAAATCAATGATCTAACCGTCGCATGTGCTTATGTAGCTAAATTTGAAAATGTCCATTTTTATTACTTTACTCCAAAAGACATTGATTATGATGAAATGCGTATTAGAGGATACTTTTATGAAAATAAACAATGGGTTCCTAGAGTTGTTGAATATCCCGATGTTATTTATGATCGCTTACGCTTAAGAGGCATTAAAGGGTACAAGACAATTTACGAGGAACTAGAAGGAATTCCATTTACAAATGAATTTTTTGGCAATTCCATTAGTAAACTGGAAGTATATGATAAATTGTCATCTACAAATTTACTAGAGGATGCTATAATCCCATATCAAAGAGTAGATCGTGTAAAAGACATCTTTCATTATATTCAACATTATGGCAGGGTGATACTTAAACCAGAAGTTGGATCCTTTGCAAGTGGAGTTCATTATATTGAGAAAAAAAATGCTTTGGATTACTTTGTGGCGATTGGTGAAAAAGAGACACACTTTAATGAACTTACTCTTGGGCAGTATCTAAGGGAATTAATTAAAAAAGGACCTTTTATTGTACAACAATATATCGAGACACGAACAATGGATGATCAACCGTTTGATATAAGAGTTCATATGATGAAGGATGGAAACGGTGAATGGTCATTTGTTAATATATACCCTCGTATTGGAATTCATAATGCAGTTATATCTAGTACTGGAAACGGTGGGTATATTGGCGAGATTTTAGGTTTTTTAAAAAGAAATTTTAAAGAAGTAGATGCAGGAAAGTTAAAAGAAAAAATAGAAAAAATATCGCTTGAAATCTGTACACTAGTTGAAAATTCATATGATATAAATAACAGTGAGCTTGGTTTGGATATAGCAATTAATAGGGAAAATTCTAAACCTTATATTATAGAAGTAAATGTAAATAAGCCCGGCATCATTTACTATGAATTTGAAGTAGCAAATCATGCAATTCCCTATGCAATTCATTTAGCAAAAAGTAGTGAAATGGAAAGATCTCATTTTGAAAGATAATAGTTTTTATCTAAGTGAAATTTCGGCAAAGATTTTAAATTTAGAACTAAGTTAGAAGTTGTGTAGGTCCTGTACCCACACAATTGTCGAGACCTGTTTCACTTACATTGTTGCTACTGAAAGCGGAAGCTGATTTAGATCATTATGGATTTTCTTTGATGCAAAAGTGAGAGAAGGAAACAATGAACATAAATGCGGTTACATATAAAATAATGACTGAGGAATTTAAATCCAAGTCAGTGAAAGTCTATCCAAACAACTTTTCCCGGTAAAATAACAGTCAGCCGTTATTTTACCGGGATTTTTTTTCAGAGTGTATGACGCTAAGGAAGGATTTGTTGTAAAGGTTGGTGTACGGTCTTATAAGTCTGTAGTATTTCAATCTGAGTGTTCTAAATATATAGCGGAATCAACAGGACTTCCCTTACTTTTGTCGAAAATAACTACAGTAATGTATTAACGTAATTGAAGTTTTCAACAAAGAAAAGGAGGTTAGTAGTTTGGAACACCGTTGGTTTCGCTTTGATTACAAGAAAAATAAGCATCATTCCATGAATTATCATTCACATCGTGAATTTGAAATTTTTTATTTTCATGAAGGGAAGGCGAAAATCATTATTCAGCATCGTATTTTTGACTTACAACCTGGCGACATTGTATTACTAAATGGATTAACGCCCCATCATACATGTACGATGCCACCCCATCCTTATGTACGAACAACAGTAGAATTTTTACCAGAATTTATTGCTTTGATCTTAAAATCGATGAAATCGATCGAATTATTTGATATATTTTCAGTGTTGAATAATTCGATTATTCGAATGAAGGACCAAGCGGATTTAGTCTATTTTCAGGATTGTATTGCAAGGCTAAATCATTTGATCAGCCGCAAAGATAACAATCAACTTAATCATTCACTAGTTGAAGGACAAGTGAAAAATACGATTATCGATCTTTTATTTGAAATCAATCATTTAGCTCAAACACCGCTTGCTGAAATTATATTAAACAAAAGTGAAAAGGATACATTAATGGAAAAAATGGTAGCGTGGATTACGAAAAATCATATGAAGCAGCTAACGTTGGATCGCTTATCCAAAGAGTTCCATATATCGAAACGTCATATTACCCAGCTATTTAAAGATATTCTAGGAATAACTGTTATGGAATATGTCATGCGTTGCCGAATTGATCATGCGAAAATTTTGCTTGAAATAGAACCAAATAAACAAATATCTGATATTGCATTAGATGTTGGGTTTAAAAATAGTGCTCACTTTAGTCGCTACTTCAGTGAAAAAACGGGCGTGCCCCCATCTCAGTTTAGACGTGAAAGAATCTCTCCACAATACAACAATTAATATATTGGATTACTTCCTTTATAGACAGATACTTGTTTCATCATCTCCATTACAGACAAGAAGTTATCGGAATATTATAATATAATAATACTAGAACATACAAAAAGTCGGTTAAAAATAAAAGGGGGGAGAATAACGGTTGAAAAGAGAGCGCTTACTTGTTATTTTAGGTCTTTTATTAAGTATAATGCTATTAGCTGCATGTTCTAATTCGTCAGAACCAGGAAGCTCGAATAACACAGATAATGCAAGTGAAAATCATTCGTCGGGTGAAGGAAATAACGCAGAGGATGAACCAAAAGAAGATATCACGATGCGTTTCTGGTATCCAGGTGAGCCTGAAGCAGTTGAAAAACGTTTGAAAGAAGTTTTCCCACATATTACATTCGAATGGGAGAATATCCAAGTAGTAAATGCGTATAAGGAGACAATTGAAGAGGAAATTTCAAAACAAAAGCTTCCAGATATTATGGTCTTAACAGACTATAGTTTAAGTATTTTAAAAGGATACGAAATGCTGTTTGATTTAACGTCATTAATTGAAAAACATCAATTAGATATGAGTGATTGGCCAGAATATCGAATAAAAGCGATGCATGCACATAAACCTGATGATGATGGAATTTATTCATTACCTGGTCAGTTAACATACCACGGATTGGCATATAATAAGGATGTATTTGATAAGTTCGGTGTACCCTATCCGACAGATGATATGACATGGCAAGAAGTGATTGATCTTGCTCGTAAAGTAACAGGTGAACGAGATGGAACACAGTACCGTGGATTAGACATTGCGTTAGATCCGCAAATGGTAGGGATGCTTGATGATTGGCTTGTTGATGCAGATGATGAAGTGCATTTTGAAAACCGTGAAGATGTAAAAACGGTACTTTCTTTAATAAAAGAAGTTGCGTCTATTCCTGGGAATATCCCAGATAATGGGAAAGAGGATTTCTTTGATCCATGGAGCTATGGGATTTATAATGAGCGAAATGTGGCGATGGCACTTCATGCACGTTATATTGCTCAAGGGTTAGCAGAGTCGGCTGAGGAAAGTGATATTAACTTTGACTTTGTAAGCTGGCCACTTTTAGATGAAAATAATCCAACTCAACCATATACGGACGGTACTTTCTATGCAATTTCACCATATTCTGAATATCCTGATGAGGCATTTAAAGTGATTGAATATTTAATTTCAGACGAATGGATTCATGACACCGATCCACTTGATTACAATTTGGACATTCTTAAGGACAAGAATATAGAAGCCTTTACGCGTCATCCATTAAATGTTCCTGAAAATAGAGCTTCTGAGCATCAAGTAACGGGTAGATGGTTATTTGGTAAGAGTGCCAATAGGATTATTTATGAAGGTGTTGATATAAACACCGCGATTCGAGAGGCTCAAGAAGAGGCTGAAACATTGATTAAAGAGGCAAAAGGTTCTGATTAAAAAAAGTGAAAGTACTGGCCGTATTTTGCGCCATTGCTTTTTTCAAAGCTATAAAAATACACCTCAATTGTTAAATTGATTAACAATTGAGGTGCAATGGGTGTTTAATATGGAAACCATCTAGGATTCCGTCCTTACACAAAATGCTTAAACGTCCTCTTTCCCGGCTATTCCATTGATTGAATAGCTAACGGACATATCTACATTTAAAGAATGGGCAACGGAACAATATTTATCCTTTGATAATTGAATGGCCCTTGCGACCTTACTGTCAGGTAATTCTCCTTCTAAGGAGTAATGGATATGAATATGGGTATAACGTTTTGGTACTTCTTCCGCACGATCTCCATTCACATCCATACTAAATGAAGTTGGTTCTATGCGCATTTTTTTCAGAATGGAAATGATATCAATTCCCGTACAGCCTGCTACAGAGAACAAAAGCAGTTCCATCGGTCTAGCCCCAGAATTTTGGCCACCTATCTCTTCAGCAGCATCCAAGCGAATTTCATGTCCTGAAGCAGTTTGACCAGAAAAGGCCATATTGCCTTGCCAATTTATTGTCGACTTCATCGTTATCTCCTTTCATCTCGATATTTTAGTTTTCCTGTTGGGAAGTCTTTTGATTCGGATCAATTGCGTTTTTCGCTTCCCACTTATCTAACATTACCGCATTTGCCGTATTTCCTACAACATTTAACAATGTTCTAAAACCATCAGTTAGACGGTCAACACCAGCAACAAGTGCAATACCTGCAAGTGGAAGGTCTGCAGCTGTTAACACAGTGGACATCATGATAATCCCAGCGCCTGGTACACCAGCTGTACTAAATGAAACAACGAGTGCACTAATAATAATCGCAACAATTTGTGTAGCCGTTAATTGGACATCAAATAACTGTGCTACAAACAATGCGTTAAAAGTTTGCAAAATACAAGCACCGTCACGTTTTAAAGCTGTTCCTAAAGGAATAGCAAAACCTGCAATCTCCTCTTGCATTTTAAATGAAGTTTTTCCATTATCGATGGCGACAGGTAATGCTGCATTCGAACTGGCAGTACCAAAGGCGATGCCAAATGTTGGTTGAAAACTTTTCCAAAAAACGGATGGGTGAAATCTTTATTAGACTCAAGATTAAAGCATAGGCGATGATCATAATAACGATGGCGATGATTAATCCCAGGATATACATAAGCAATTTTTGCACGATATCAAAGCCCTGGGTTGCAATAACCGAACTAATTAACGCAAAAATCCCTATTGGTGAGAACTTCAGGGCAATTAAAGTAATTTTTTCTACAACTCCATGGAAGCTCTCAATAAATGAGAGAAACGGTTTGGATCGATCGCCAGCCATCCGAATTCCAATCACAAAGAGAATCGCTGTAAAAATAATTTGCAACAAATTCCCAGTTGAAAAAGAAGCGAATGGATTGGTAGGGATAATCGAAACGAGCCAATCAATAATACTTTGTCCTTCCGCAGCCTCTTGAGCTGCTACATCACCTAAATCACCAACTGATTTTCCAGGTTTTAAGATGTAGGCAGTCACAAAACCAATAACAAGCGCAAGAATGTTGGTAATAATATATAAAAATATAATTTTCCACGTCAATCGGCCTACTTTTTCAGAATTGCCAATACTGGAAAAACCAACAATCAATGAAGTAAATACGATTGGTACAACAACAAATTGAATAACATTTAAAAAGGCCGTGCCTACTGGCGACAGCACATATCGATCGAGTTTTGGTACAATTTGTGGGAAAAAGAGATTTATAATAACGCCAAAAATAATCCCCAAAACCAAACCAGCTGTGATTTTCGTTGATAATTTCATCTTCGTTCCTCCATAATTCCTATCAAAAAGATAGGAATAATATATTAAATTCTGATAGACTTGTCAAGTATAACCGCTAAACCAAAATCTGAGCTTTTTGTCCCCCGATATTTTCGATATACATCAAGATGTTAAATTTAGACACCTGTAATCTTCCTACTAACATATAAAAATAAGTACACTGCGAAAAATGATTATTGTTTTTCTTCTTGTCCACGTATCGTGCATTGTGAATGGGGATCCTCTTCAAAAAGGGCTTTTTCCTCTTTTAAATGGGTTTCTTCAGTGCATAATGGGTTTGCATGGGGAAAAATGGGTTTCTTCCGCGTATAATGGGTTTCTCCATACTTGAAAAAGGCCTTTTCCCTTTTCGAATGGCTTCTCAACTTTTACAAAAAATTTAGCATAATAAAAGAGCTTTGGTGAGATAAATCACATTAATTTATCTCTAGATAGGTTATGGTAAACTATAACTGTATAAGGAGGAGTAGAAGTGACAGAACCCCGTTTACAAACGTTATATAACCAAATTGGTGCAGATATGATCGATCGATTAGTGCAGACCTTTTATCCAAAGGTTTATGCGAATCCTGTAATTAGTCCGCTTTTCGAAGGGGACATGGAGGAAATTATGGAGAAACAGCGGATGTTTCTAACTCAGTTTCTTGGTGGACCTCCTTTATATAGCCAAGTCTATGGTCCGCCTGCGATGAGGAGACGGCATCTCCCATTTGAAATTACCCCAATCCGTGCTGAAAATTGGTTATTATGTATGAAAGAAGCTTTTGATGAAGCGGGATTAAGTGATCATCCAGCAGGGGAGTTTTTCTTTCAGCGTCTTACACAGGTGGCAGCCATTATGGTAAATAGTGAAGAAACAGAGAATTCTCAGGAGTAAAGGGAAAATCTTAATATTTGTAAGGGAAGAGGAGTACTAATTGAATACCGTTTATACAATACTTGTTTTTATACATATCTTCTCGGCGATTCTTGGAATGGGACCTGGTTTTGTCTTGAGTTTCATTCCAAAATCGGCCAAGACGATGACAGAACTGCGCCATGCTTATAAGATAAAACATCACTTGCATATTTTAGTCATGATCGGTGGTACATTATTGCTTATTACTGGTTTACTTATGGGGATGATGCATCCCTATCTTTTTCGGATGGGCTGGTATATTGTAAGCTTGATCTTGTTTTTTATTGCCCTTGCGATGGGACCATTCGTTTTAAAACCTTTTGCGATTCCTGTAAAAGAAATTGTCAACCAGCATCAAGGAGAAGAAATACCAAAAGAATACTTTCGCTTATCTAAGAAGCTCAACCGCTATGAAAATCTCGAAAATCTACTCTTTTTGATCATTATTGCTTTGATGATCCTCAAACCCTTTTAACGATCCCTCTCTATTAGGATCGTTATTTTTTTGAAAAGAGACCAGAGCACACTCATAAAGGAATAGTTTCAAAGCCAAGAAGGAAAAGTTCACTTGGATGGTGAAGTGATACATAGGAAAAATAAAAAGGGGAGCAAAAGAGATGAATAAAAGTTTAACGTTTCGAGATGATGGTACATTTACGATCGTCCAATTTACCGATGTCGAGTTTATTGATGAATTTGATTATGATCCTGATTCGCCTAAGCTGGATAAGGAAACACAAAGCTTAATGGAGATGGTGATTCGCGAGGAACGCCCTGATCTAATTGTCTTCACGGGGGATCTCATTGCGAGTGCAAGAACAAAAGATCCCATCCAATCATTCCGCCGTGCAGTAGCAGTGGCGGAGGATTATCAAGTTCCGTGGGCTGCTGTTTTTGGAAACCATGATTCAGAAGGAAGTGCGACAAGGAAGCAACTACATAAGGTTCAATTGGAGCATAAATATTGCGTGGCTAAGGAGGATCCACCAGGGGTAAGTGGTGCCGGAAATTATGCATTGACGATTATGAATGATCAACAAGAGGTAGCCGCTGCGCTTTATTTTTTGGATAGTGGTGATTATTCCCCGTTTGGTGGATATGATTGGATTCGGAGAGATCAGATTAACTGGTATGTTGAAACATCTCAGGCTTTTACAGAAAAAAATGGGGGGAACCCTTTACCAGCACTTGCCTTTTTCCATATACCATTACCGGAATACAATGAAGCTTGGGAGAATCAAGTTTGTTACGGCCATCGATTAGATGGAAAATGCCATACGCCACTGGTGAATTCAGGGCTTTTTTCGGCAATAGTAGAAATGGGTGATGTGATGGGGACGTTCGTTGGTCATGATCACGCGAATGACTTTTGTAGTACACTCCATGGTATCCGCCTTTGTTATGGCCGAGCAACGAAGTATGTGAGTTACATTGACAATGAACGGAATGACTATTTTCCAACAGGAGCACGTGTGATCCAATTGAAGGCAGGGAAACGTGAATTTGATACGTGGATACGCGAAAATGATGGATCTATCGTGCGTGAGCAACCAGTACACGATCCAGAAAAAAAGGTCAAATGAACTACCCCCCTTTTAAAATAGTTCGCCTAAAGAAATCTTCTTTTTAGTCGATATATTCATTAGAATAATCATTCCGAGTAGTAGAAAGGAGGAATGAGATTGGATATTGCGGGTCTATCAATGGCATTAAATCAGACTCAGCTTAAGCAACAGGCGTCCGTTTTGGTAACAAAAAAAACGATGGAAATGATGGGGCAACAAGGAGAAGCGTTGAAAACATTGTTACAATCATCAAATGTTTCAGCGATTCAGCATGCAGCTCAACCTCATTTAGGTGGGAATATTGACCTTACACGCTGAAAACTAGTTAAATAAATCGAGGGGATTAGTAGATATCTACTAGTCTCCTCGATTTTTTGCAGATAGAGATAATGGATATCGATTGAAAAGGAAGGATACTTGTCGTATGATGTTTATTATTGGAAAAATATGTATATTGAAAGATTGTTTGTTCGAACTTATGGACATAGGGGTGAAACATGACATTGCAAGAGCGATCAAGATTTGATGTATTACAATCACAATTTAAAGTCGATGATTTAGGAATTCCGTCAAAAAAACAAGAATCATTGGATAGAATGTTTCATTTTTTATATGAATATTCAGATCTTCTATATTTATCGTTTATTCGTGAGGAAGTACTTATTCAATATTTACATTATCATGCAAAAAAACATTTCAAAATCCTTCCATTTTGCGAAGTCATCAAAGATATCAAATTCTTTACTTGGTTTTTGAAAAACAGAAAAGAGATTAACTGTGTGGTAAATTTGGATCTTACTTTACTTCATGTCGACTTGTGGAAAGAATTATAACCACTATACAAAGTTGATGGCTGTGCTCATATTTTTCTTTTGATAAAACTTCATCGTGTCGAACGTAGCAATCCACTCCAACACTTCAAGAAAGGTCATCTAGTAAATGGGCAATCAACCAATTTGAAGTTAGACAAACACGTTCTTTGCTAAAAAATTATTACCTATCCTATTGTTTAAATGGAGATGGCCGAATGTCCCCTTATTAATTCCCTTATAACGCGTTAAGTTTGGAAGCAACTGGAATTCATCACCAGTTGTTTTTTCCTCGGATTTATTCCACTCAATTTCTCCTGTTGAAAAAGCAAAATGACTAAATAAATGTTACAAATATAGAAGGGAGAAGAAAATGTTAGCTAGAAAAATAATAACGGCAACAATATCTGGAACTTTATTTGCCCTATTATTAGGATTTATTTCTCCCAATCCCTTTGGAGACTCAGGACAAAATTATTTTTACACCACAATTACGGTTGTAAATGTGTATTTATTGTATAGCTTTCCTGTTATTTTGTTTTATGGTGTGCTCACTTCTATAGCCAGTGATAAGATAGCGGAGTTCCTAGTGAAAAAGAGCGGAAACAACAAGAAGGAAATGTTGCTTTCAGGCATTTTACACATTATCTTCGGGCTTGTTCTTCTGCCATTTAGTTTAGGTGCAGCTATTTTGTTTTTTGTTACCGATAGACTTCTACAAAAACGTAAGAAAAGCTTTCATTGGTTGCAAACTTTGAAAAGTTTTGCTATTCCAGCTTTCGTTTGGATCGCTTCACTTGGAGTAGATTGGATCGCTCACCTTATTACCGAGTTGATGTTTCAAGGGTAAAAAATTTCCCGGAAGCATATTATCAAATAGGAATGAATGGAGTTTGTTGTGGTATAGAAAGAATACAGTAGAAGAAAGGAGAGGTGCATGCTGTTTAAAAAATTGTTCGAAAAACGGGATAGGGTGACGCTGATGCAGGGTGGAGTGTTTCCTATAGAAGAAGCACCTGACCCCGTTTTTAGTCAGAAAATGACTGGGGTTATGTTAGTTTGGAAACGGTTTCCTTGAACGGTGACAGTAGAAACGGTTATTTTAACAAACACGGAATTATAAAAAATTACTTATAGGAGAATCTATCGATATGAGGAGGTTATGGATATGATGAAATTTCTGCAAAACCTTGGACGATCCCTGATGTTACCAGTTGCTGTTTTGCCGGCAGCCGCCGTCTTAATGGGGATTGGCTTTTGGATTGATCCTAGCGGGGGAGCTGAAAATGTCGCTGCTGCCTTTTTGGTCAAAGCAGGAGGATCCATTATTGATAATATTCCCATTCTTTTTGCTGTTGGTGTGGCGTTAGGGATGTCAAAAGAAAGGGATGGTTCTGCCGCATTAAGTGGATTAGTTGCATTTCTCGTTGTAACAACCTTACTATCTCCTGAATCGGTTGCATTGTTCCAGGGAATAGAAGAAGAAGCTGTCGATCCTGCCTTTGAAAAAATTGGTAATGCCTTTATTGGAATTCTTTCGGGGATTATGGCTTCTCTGATGTATAATCGCTTTAGTCAGGTGAAGTTACCTGATGCTCTTGCTTTTTTCAGTGGAAAACGATCTGTTCCGATTATGACCTCTGTTGTGATGTTAATCGCCGCAGTGGCATTGTTTTTCATCTGGCCGGTTGTGTATTCATGGTTAGTTACGTTCGGAACCGCCATTAGTAAGTTAGGATTTGTCGGTGCCGGTTTATATGGATTTTTCAATCGATTATTAATTCCAACTGGACTTCATCATGCTTTAAACGCCGTTTTCTGGTTCGACACCATCGGGATTGACGATATTGGTAAATTCAGAGATGGTACAGGAATTAAAGGGATTACCGGCATGTATCAAGCGGGATTTTTCCCGATTATGATGTTTGGTCTGCCGGCCGCAGCACTTGCCATGTATCATACAGCTAAATCAAAGAGAAAGAAACAAGCCGCTTCGCTTATGCTGGCCGCTGGTTTTGCTTCATTTTTTACAGGGGTTTCGGAACCGCTTGAATTTTCATTTATGTTTTTAGCGCCAGCCCTTTATGTGGTCCATGCGGTTTTAACGGGATTATCCCTCGGAATTGCGGCCTTTTTCCATTGGACATCAGGATTTGGTTTCAGTGCAGGGTTTGTCGATTATGTCTTAAGCTTACGGATCCCGCTCGCCAATCAGCCTTATATGTTACTGTTACAGGGATTGGTCTTTGGCGTAATCTACTATTTCCTATTCCGCTTCTTAATTCTCAAATTTAATTTAAAAACACCGGGAAGAGAAGATGAAACAGCAGTTGCTCCTAAAGACGAAACGGATTCCAACAAAGGAGAAGACCGCTTTTCCAAAATGGCCACCGTGATTTATGAGGGACTTGGTGGAGATGAAAACGTGACAGCCGTTGAAAATTGTACGACGCGTTTACGTGTTGAAGTAAAAGATATGGACGCTGTCGACCAAGCCAAAATAAAATCAACTGGTGTTCCTGGTATTAACGTCGTGGGTGCCCATAATATTCAGGTTATCGTTGGCACGCAAGTACAATTCGTTGCAGACGAAGTAGAAAAACTTCGAAAAAAAGATTAGATCACGATTTTCCTTGTGCGCCATCCCTAAGTCCCCCACTGATGGCGTCTCGCTTTATAATGAAAAACTACCCTTCCATTTTGAAAAGGGTAGTTTTTCATGTATTGGAGAGTCAAAAGAGTGAAAGGACCATAGATGTCTAGAAAATTTGCTTTGAATGATTTACACTTAAAGAGGATGTTCAAAAAGTCCGGTAAAAATGACACTTCGAGATAAAGGATCTTCGACTAAGTGCAGACACGTCCTATGTCGAACATCGAAGTCACCACACACGCGCAAGTTCGTTGGCTGGCCTCTCCGCTACTCAAGGCTGCGCGGCCTTACAGGATGTACTAGTGTCGGCCGTTTGCGATTGACGTCAGCGCTCTTAGCCGACTTGGTCCTTTTTATCCTCCCTTTTGAACAGCACTTAAAGAAAAGCATGATGAGGTGACAATGTGATTTATCAATTTAAAGTACAATTGCTTGGCTTCCGACCGCCAATTTGGCGGCGATTACAGGTTGAATCCAATATGACTTTTTTAGATTTTCACCAAGTTTTACAACTTGCCTTTGAATGGGAAGATTATCATTTACATACGTATAGGATGACAAAATCCAATGGAAAAAGCATCGAACCATTGGAAATTGGTCCTGAGGACGAATATGGTCTTTTTTCACCTTCGTACGATGAAGCAGAAATCGTACTCGCAGATTTCTTTAAAAAGGAGAAAGACCGAGCAGTCTATACCTATGATTTTGGTGACGATTGGAACCATGAAATTATTTTGGAAAAAGTGCTGGCACCCGAAAAAGGAGTGGCTTATCCTTTTTGTGTCAAGGCGATGAGAGAGGCACCAGAAGAGGATAGTCGAGGTATGTACGTAGATGATGTTTCTCCTGAAGAGACCATGACTACCGATGATTTAACAGATTATGTCAATGAAGCGTTAGCCAGCTTTTATTTAGAACAAAATAAACCCGATTTTGATTGGACTCGTCTATTGCTTGCGGCAAAAGAGTTTAACAAGCTAGCCCCTTGGACCATAGTAGAGGGGGATGATATTTATATTATTACGGACCCCCTCACAAAAGATCAGGTGTTTTGCAGTGTGCTTGGGAATGCCCATGAACTGTATGGACTTGCCATCTATATTGGGAAAGAAGGCTTTGAATCTTTATTACAAATCTTGAATCAAGGTGCGGAGAGTGCATTTGAACTTTCTCAGAAACAACGAGCTGTTTTAGTTTCATTTGTGAATCGGAATGAACTTGAAAAAGCGGATTATGAGCTGATTAAAGAAGCTGATGTTTCTTTTAGAGGGAAAAATCAGTGGCCTGAATTTCGTAGTTACCAGCCAGGTTTTTTTCCATGGATGATTGATCATGAAGAAGCGAGACTCCTTTTATTGGCGCTAGAGCAATTACCCTATTTAGTGGAAGATATAAAAAAACAGCATCCTCGTTTAGAAGAAACAGCGCAAGGAGCATGGTTAGCAAGGATTCCAAAAGAAAATTCACAAGGAGAAATACGATGGACATCTGAATATGTCACATCCTCTATCTTTAACTGGGATGTCACCAGTGAGGAGGAATATCCATCCTATCTTTCAGAGTTGGAAATAAAACGTTTATCCAAGTATAAACAAGATCAGGGAACCGTCGAATTTGATTTCTTTCCTGTCAATATGCCAATTCAGGAACAGGAAGGAGAGCGTCCGTATTTTCCTAATTTAAGTGTAGCGATCGATCAAGACAGTGGCATGGTTCTATTTCAAGAAATGCAAGCCGGTGGAAACAGGGTGCAACAATGCCAACAAGCTTTTTTAAAGTTTTTGCAAAATCGAAATGCAGTTCCGAATAAAATTTTTGTTTCAGAGACCATTTATGAGATGTTACTTCCACTAAAATTCCTCTATGCATCAAATCTTATAGAGAGTGAAGAATTATCTAGTGTGGAAGAATTTAAACGAATGTTAGAACAAATGCAGAAGTAAAAAAGAGGCCGGGACAAAGGTGTTTTACCAAAGAAAAAACCGAATATCGTGCATATCACCCGCTCCGGAAATATACTTCGCTAAGCTAATGCATTGTTCGTCTTTGGAGCTTAACATATGAGTTTTGTCCCAGCCTCTAATCGCTTTATCCCATATGAAGCTTCACTTTATGCACGATCAAGATAATCCTTAATGGCTTTTCGATGACTACCGACCATATTTTCTGGTAATGGATGTAATGGCAAAAACTTTATTTGCAGGGACTCATCGTCATGGACTTGCGGTTTTCCTTGAACAATATCCTTTGTCACATATACAATTGTCACGACATAAAATTCATCGCCATTTTGTGCTTTGACATAATGACTTTTCCCAGAGGAAACGTTGATCAGCTCTAACTCCCCAATCGTGAGTCCTGTTTCTTCCCAAACCTCTCTCCGCGCACATTCTTCTGTAGATTCGCCTAATTCCATTAACCCGCCAGGCAATCCCCAAACACCATATGGATATTTGCGCTGTTGTAAAAGCACTTTATTTTGCTTATTCAACACGATCACAACAGAGCCTGTGAGTATTAATGGCCTATGCCCTACTAATTTTCTCAAATCCTCGACATACCCCATATCTATTTCATTCCTTTCGAAGCATTAACCCTATTCTTATTATATCGCTTCCTTCGTCAACTTTCCTTAGGTGTATGGCTGATTCTTAAGAATAGCATAAGTGTTCGAAACAGGAAGTGGTTGTTGGTAAACTTCGATGGGGCTTACTTCGGGATAAAAGTACATAATTTTCTTAATCAAATTTCTACTTTATTTTGTAAGGATTTTACAGAGTCACGATAGACAATATTAGCCTTGATTTGCACTCTTCCACCAATATCTGGCTTGCCCTTTATTTTTTCATGGATAAATGTCACAGCCGTCTGTGCCATTTCCTTAATATCGACTTCAATGGTGGTAAGTTTAGGGTCAGTGATCGTAGCAAAAATATCATTATCAAAGCCAACAACTGAAAAATCGCTTGGTATTTGGTAACCTAAGTTTTTTAATTTACCTACCAATAGATGGGCGACTTGATCGCAGTTGCAGACAAATGCTGTGGGAAGCTTACCTTCAGGAAGTTGAATTTCTGTAAGGGTTCCGTGTTCATCCCGATCACTTAAGATAAAAGTGTCATCTAATTTTATTCCATGTTCTAATAACGATTTGTAATAACCGAGAAACCGATCTTGGATACTACTTGTCGAGTAAATATTACCGACAAAGGCAATATCTCGATGACCGTGATGAAAGAGATAGTTTGTTATCTCATAGGCACCGAAAAAATTGTCAGTTGTAACAGCAGTGATATCGGAATGCTCATCATAAAAATCCATAAAGACAATGGGGAGCTCTATCGTTTTCAATTTTTTTATATAGGGTTTGTGAATCTGTCCGAGAACGATATATCCATCAATTTTTTGTTCCATATATGTTCTTGGGAGATTTTGACTTTCTTCATCCTGTGCCGACAGAATATGTAAAATTCCATAATAACCTGCATTTTCTAGAGCTTTTGAGATGGATTGGTAAAAATGCATATAAAAAGACTGAACAACATTTGTATAGCGTTCAGGAATAATAACTCCAATATTATAGGAGAGCCCATCTTTAATCGATCTCGCGGCTGTATTAAATCGATAACCCATTTCCTTTGCTACTTTCTTAATTGTAGTCTTGAGCTCCTCACTAACACCTTCCTTATCATTTAATGCCTTTGAAACTGTGACACTACTAACACCAACCTCTTTGGCAATTTCCTTCATGGTTACATTATTTTTCATGCGGCATCACTCTCCATTTCGTATTCTCTCTATTCAGATAAAAGCTATGACAATCGTTATAAGCTAATCGATAAGTTCATTTTTTAATGATATCAAGGTTTGTTATACAAATCAATTTTGGTATTCTCAGAATATAAATAACTTTACTATTACTTTTTTGTGCATAATATATTAAACTATACCTAATAGGAATAAAGGAGGGGTTAAAGGTTGCGAACAGAACAAAAGGATGAAGTGACTGTAGTAGTAACGGATGGAAATTTAAATGAAAATGAGTGGGTCGAAATATCGTTCACGCTATCGAAGACGGGATATTATAAGTTAGTTATAAAGCAAAAAGCTATGCAAGGATATTCGCGAAATAATTTATTTATTAATGGTGATAGTTATGGTGAAATTGAGTCTCGATTGTCGCCAGGGCAGATTGGCGATATGGATATTATGACTTTGAAACTTGGTAAAGGAATTCATTCCATTCAGTTTGGCAAAGATTGGGGCGGCATTGATATTCAAAGTATTACACTTATCCCGAGTGAAGCTCCTGCAAAACTAAAGCCGTCGTTCACATTAACGAATCCATCTGCATCCAAGGAATGTAAAGCGTTAATGAATTATTTTAAAAAGATATATGGAAAGAAAATTATCACAGGTCAACATACAGCCTATGCACGTGGCCCGGAGTTGGACTATATTGAAAAAATCACGGGCAAACTTCCTGCTTTAAGAGGATTTGATCTTCTTAGTTACTCCTTACATACAGAGACCGAAAATCCGACAGAAGATAAGATCGTCGAAATCAATGAGAATAAGGGCTCCATTGAAGAAGCGATTGAATGGGGAGCAAAACATCGAGGACTTGTGACATTCTGTTGGCACTGGTATGCGCCTCTAGGAGGTAAGGATAAGGCTTTTTACACAGAGCATACAGATTTTGATCTTGAGCAGGCATTGATTTCTGGAACGAAAGAATATGAGGCCCTTTTAGCGGATATGGACGAAATTGCTGAACAGCTAAAAAGATTGCAAGCAAAAAATATTCCCGTTCTTTGGAGACCGCTTCATGAAGCAGATGGGAAGTGGTTCTGGTGGGGAGCGAAAGGCCCTGAAGTGTATAAGAAATTATATGTTTGGATGTATGACCACTTTACAAACGATCATCACCTAAACAACTTAATTTGGGTTTGGAACGCGCCAGACGCTGAATGGTATCCGGGTGACGAATATGTAGATATAGCAAGCGTCGATATTTATGTTCCTGATGGAAACTATGGCCCTTTAAAACTAGCGTTTGAACAGGCAGTTAATCTTGTTCAATATAAAAAGCCTGTAACCTTATCAGAAAATGGTCCAATACCAGATCCGGATAAGCTAATAGAAAGTGAAACCTCGTGGCTATGGTATATGCCATGGTATGGAGACTTCGTAACAGGTGGTAAAAGTACGACAGATAAGCAGTTGAAAAAAATATACAGTCATTCCTATTGCGTCACATTGGATGCGCTTTCTAATATAGAAAAAGAGGATTAGACCAAACATAGAGGAGAAAATATAATAACGATTCAATTCAACCAATCGCTAATCCTTCCTCGTTAAAAGCTTTCGAGGTTCTAAAAATTGTGAAAAGTAGTGTTATATGGTGATAATTGGTCAGGGAATTAGACATTTGTGCATCTTCTAGTCAATAAAATGCCGGGCATTGTCTTTGCCTGGTATTTTCTTACTAAAAGAAAATCTTGGCGGAGTCCATGGACATGACCTTCATTCACAGCCAAATATAAGCTTATAATCAGAACTAGATAGAATGATATAATATCGTGGTTCTTCTGATGACATCAAGATGAATGTGGGTGATATCAATGAATCTCTTTCCAACCAGGAAGAGGATAAATGACATGAAGTTAAGAAATAAGCTATTTTTCTCCTTTGTGTTGGTTGTATTTGTTCCAGTCATGATCGTAGGAGGGTTTTTAACCAATGAGTTAAGGCAATTTGCGCTTTCAGATGCGGTCAAACAAGAAACGGCTAATATTGATCGGGTGAAAAAAAGAACTTTAGAAATGTTAAAGATCCCCATCTATTTATCAAATAATATTCTCTTTGATCAGCGATTTAAAGAAATTGTCAATACTCAATATGAAACGAATTATGATGTGGTGGCAGCTTATACCGATTACAATACTTTTTATCATTATATCAATACGTATCAACAAGAAATAAATAGCATTCGGTTTTACATGGACAATCCTACCCTACTGAATAATTGGCAAATTATACCTGCTTCTGAACAGACGAAAGTATCTTCATGGTATACCAGTGCAAGAAAAGGAAAGGGATTAGCTAGCTGGATGTATATAGAAGACGAAACAAGACATCATGAAAAATATATAAGTTTAGTTCGACGAGTTGATTTTATAGATTTAAGGACGTATGGTGTGTTAGTCATTAGTCTAAATACAGAGCAAATGAATTTAATCTTGTCTCAGGAGTCATCGCCGATGCTGATCATTGATGATAAAAATAATATTATTGCGACGAATCAGCCGGAGTATACGACAAAACAATTGAATAAAATAATTGATCCCAAACAAATAAGCGGTGAGCAAACAGGAACATTCCGTGGAAAAGTAAATGGGGAAGAATCACATATCTTTATGGAGAATATTTCGATAGAGGATAGCTTGAATGGTCTTAGAATTGTATCTATTATTCCAAACGATGAGATTGTAGAAAATGCGAAACGATTTGGCAAAATGGGATTGTTAGTGGTATTGATCAGTGTGTGTATTGCATTATGTTTGATCTACTATTTTTCAAGATTGTTATCAAATCGAATATTGTCACTAAGTGAACAGATCAATGAAGTCGGAAGGGGAAACTTCGATACGCCGATTTTCGTGGATGGAAAAGATGAAATTGGTCAACTTTCCAAGCAATTAAATGTAATGGTGATCAATACAAAGCAACTTCTGCATGAAGTGGAAGAATCAAATAAACAAACAAGATTGATGGAACAGAAACAAAACCATATTAAGTTTAAAATGATGGCTAGTCAAATCAATCCGCATTTTTTATTTAATGCGCTTGAGTCGATTCGGATGAGAGCGAATTTAAATGGAGAAAAGGAAATTGCACAAGTTGTAAAATTATTAGGAAAACTGATGCGCAATAGTATTGAAGTTGGGACAAGTAAGGTCAAGCTTAGGAGCGAAATGGGAGTAATCCAATCCTATTTGGAAATTCAAAAATTCCGCTATAGAGAGCGGATCCATTATGACTTACATATTGATCCTTTGACGAATGAATTGGAAATTCCCCCACTTATTATTCAGCCGCTAGTAGAAAATGCGGTGATTCATGGAATAGAGAATGAAACAGGGGGAGGGGTAGTGACTGTTCATACAAGAAGAACAGAGAGAGGCGTCTATGTTGAAGTAACTGATAGTGGCCAGGGGATTAGTGCGATCAAATTGGAAGAAATTCACCAAATGTTAGCTGAGAATGAAGAAAAAGAAGGCATTCGTATCGGCTTACGCAATGTACATCAAAGACTACTACTTACTTATGGGGAGTCTAGCGGTTTGAAGATTGAAAGTGAGTTAGGGAAAGGAACGAAAATATCCTTTTTAATACCTATACGAGAGAGGGATACAGATGTTTAAGGTATTGATTGTCGATGATGAACCAACCATTCGCGAAGGTTTAGCAGCGCTTATACCATGGGAAGAATACGGATTTAACCAGGTGGAAACAGCTGGAAATGGGGGGGAAGCAATCAAAAAGCATGAACAGCTGTTACCGAGTCTGATGATTGTGGATATCAAAATGCCGGGAATGTCAGGAATTGAACTAATAGAGGAAATAAGGAAAAGGGATTCATTTGTTCATTTCATTATATTAAGTGGCTATGCTGAATTTGAATATGCCAAAAAGGCGATCTCCTTTGGTGTGGAAGGATATTTATTAAAACCGATTGTTGAGGAGGAATTAATAAGCTATTTGGAATCGCTTAGATCAAAAATGAAAGCAGAAAAGGTAGCGCAACAGTATGAAGTAAAAGTGAGGGAAGAAACAAAAGAATGGATGATTCAGACTGTTTTAAGTGGGAAGGTCGAAAAGGAAGCGGTAAATTATTTTGAGCAGCTAGAGTGGAAGAAATATCGTCTGTTATTATTGAGTTTAGATGAGTCATTGGATGGGATGAAATGTAAACAGAAACTGAAAGAAAAGTTCGAAGAGCGGGAGAAGACAGGGATCGTATTTACCTATAAACGATATTTAGGTGTCATCATGAATGGTCAGCTTGCTTTCCATAATAGCGAACATTTATATGAGCAGTTAAAATTATGTATTTCGAGTGAACAGGGGAGTTTTACGGCTGCTTTTACTGATACAGCAGTACAGCTAAAAGAATTAGCAAATGCTTATCAAACTAGCGCTTTACTGATCTCAAGAAAATTCTTTTATGATGAAGATACCATTTTAACTCCACAATCAAAGCCCGTTTTACCCACTCAAAGGAATGGTGATACGAAACAGAAGTCTTGCCAATCAAATGCGACACTTGATAAACTATTTTACACAATTGAACTAGCTGATTTAGAAGAGGTAGAAAATATTTGTCTGGAGATAGCGAGTCAATTGATTCAGGAAAATCCATCAGAAGAATGGATTAAACAGAAATTTGTGCACCTTATTTCTATTTTAGTCAATAGGTTTTTACATGAATATCAGGAAATATCAGGAACCTTAACAAGTATTGTCTCAAACATTATTGAAATTGAAAAACAACCAACCATTGGTCAATTATTGTCATGTGTAAATGCCTTATTAGCGGAAATAGTCGAGCAAATGGATGGCGAACGTTCCGATATGATTGTTAAAAAGATGATGCGGCTGATTGAACGCCATTATCACTCCAATATTAAACTTGATACTTTAGCAGAAACGCTTAATTATCATCGGGCTTATTTAGGAAAATTATTTAAAGAACAAACCGGCGAGTATTTTAATACCTACTTAGATAAAGTAAGAATTGAAAATGGAAAAAGACTCTTATTGCAAGATTTAAAGATCTATCAAGTGGCCGAAAGAATAGGCTATGCTAATGTTGATTATTTTCATAGTAAATTTAAAAAGTATGTTGGAATGCCGCCTACTGAATATAGAAAAAATAAAATGAAAGAGAAATCACCATAATTTTTATGGAGATTTCTCTTTTTTTAGGCCTACAGGAAGCAGGTCAGAACAGCATTGCGCCAGGACGGCGCGAAATTAGGCCCACAGGATGTGGGTCAGAACGGCGTTGCGCCAGGACGGCGCGAAATTAGCCGTTCATCCTTATTGAATTAAAGCGCTTTCTTGCATTTTGATATGATTTTTGTCTTCATTATCGTGGTATTTTTACCTTTGCATAAGCGTTAAAATAAAGTTATCGATAAGGAGGGGGGATGAAATGGAGACGGTAAAAAAGAAACCGCATCCAATAATGGATACAAAGAATAAAAAAATAAAAACACATAGTTTCTGGAAGACCTTTTTCTCCCAAAAAGTGTTGTATATGATGTCACTTCCTTTTGTTTTATGGGTTTTTGTATTTAATTATCTCCCTGTTTGGGGATGGACAATGGCGTTTCAAAATTTTAGGCCTGGAAGAGCTTTTTTTGAACAAGAATGGGTAGGTTTACAGCATTTTATTACCTTATTAAGTGATGAACGCTTTTATTTAACTCTTAGGAATACATTGGCAATGAGTTTACTAGGCTTGACGATTGGCTTTGTTGTCCCGATTATCTTTGCCGTGTTACTAAATGAAGTTCGTCATAGTTTATTAAAGCGAACTGTACAAACGATTACGTATTTACCCCATTTTGTTTCATGGGTGGTTGTAGCTGGGATTGTGACCAAAATGTTATCAACTGATGGTGGGATTGTGAATGATCTCCTTGTAAATTTCGGCATCATCGATAAGCCCTTTCAATTTATGGCACAGGGATCATGGTTTTGGGGGATTGTAACAGCTGCAGACTTATGGAAGGAAATGGGGTGGAATGCGATTATCTTTTTAGCAGCCATTGCCGGCCTTGATTCCCAACTTTATGAAGCAGCAAAAGTAGATGGGGCTGGACGGTTAAGACAAATGTGGCATATCACATTACCGGGTATTCGACCAACCATTTTGGTTGTATTGATTTTAAATATTGGCCATTTAGTCAGTATTGGATTTGAAAAACAAATGCTATTAGGGAATTCTCTCGTTGTGGATTATTCCGAGGTATTAGAATTATATGCGCTTAATTATGGGATTGGTTTAGGGCAATTTTCTTATGGTACTGCGCTCGGAATCTTTAATTCAGTTGTAAGTATCTTCCTATTATTCCTTGCAAACGGAATATTTAAGCGTTATTCAAATCAGAGTGTGATGTAAGGTGGGATGATGTATGGCAACGAAAAGTGTGTTAAATAAATCAACATATAAAGATTATCTATTCGACATTTTGAATTATACCTTTTTACTCATTGTAATGATTGTGACACTTTATCCTTTTTTAAACGTCTTGGCCATTTCTTTAAATGAATCAACGGATACGGTTCGAGGTGGAATTTATTTATGGCCACGCGAATTTACATTCAATAATTATCTAGAAATTGCCAAATACGATAACTTAATAACTGGTTTTACAAACTCCGTTTTACGAACCGTTATCGGGACCCTTTTAGGTGTTTTTATTCAAGCGATGGTGGCCTTTACGTTAAGCCGAAGCGATTTTCAAGGCAGAAGATTTGTTTCAACTGCCATCGTGTTAACGATGTATTTTTCAGGAGGCTTAATTCCAGGATATATGCTGATTAGAGATTTACACCTAATGAATACTTTCTGGGTATATATTTTACCAGGATTAGTCAGTGCTTTTAATATTATCATTATACGATCATTTATGGATGGGCTTCCATATTCGCTTCAGGAATCGGCGAAGATGGATGGTGCCAATGATTTTACTATTTTTTACCGGATTATCTTACCACTTTGTAAGCCGGTGCTAGCAACGATTGCACTATTTGTTGCGGTTGGCCAATGGAATAACTGGTTTGATAACTATCTATATAACAGTATGAATGAAAATTTAACGACCTTACAGTATGAACTTATGAAGATTCTAGAAAATACGACTGCGGGAGGAAACGTAGATGCTAATCAAATGCGGCCAAACGCGGCGCAACAATCACAAATGGTATCTCCTGAATCGATTAAAATGGCGATCACGATGGTAACAGTTGTACCAATTGTTTTAGTTTATCCTTTTCTACAAAAATACTTTATCCAAGGTATGACTTTGGGAGCAGTGAAGCAATAATCATTTCTGGTAAAGACAGGATTACCTGTTTGCACAATATATATATAAGGGGAGAAAAAAGGGATGAAATCTTTTAAAAAGATCTTTAGTTTGGTTTTTATTGCTGCTTTAATCACTTTCACCGCTGCATGCCAAAATTCAGAGAATGGAGCTTCCAAAGAAACGAATAGCTCATCTGGAGATGACAATGCAGAGATTACCTTAACTGTGTTTGATTCCGATGCTAATGCAGATTGGGAAAAAATGGAGAGCCCAATTGGCCAAAAGGTTAAAGAGGATACGGGGATAACACTGAAACCGGAGTTTGATATCGATGGCGGGCAGCAAAAGATCGCCTTAATGGCTGCTAGTGGAGAATATCCTGATATGATTTTGCCGAAGGGTGAAGCTGGAACATTGGTAGATGCTGGTGCATTAATAGATCTTACCGACCTTATTGAAGAGCATGCCCCAAACCTGAAGAAAATGATTGGTGATAATATGAATCGCTTGAAATGGAGTAAAGATGATCCGTCCATTTATATTATCCCGAATGCTAGTGTGGATAATCAAGCTATGTATCCTGGCTACGGTGCACTTGTTCAACATGCTGTCGTGAAAGAATTAGGTTATCCAGAGATGAAAACGCTTGAAGACTTAGAAAATGTACTTCGTGAATACTACAAAGCACATCCAGAAATTGATGGACAACCAACCATTCCATTCACACTTCAATCAGATGGTTGGCGTTTCCAAGCTTCTACTCTAAATAGTGGATTTATGATGACGGGTGCTGGGGATGATGGTGAATATTATGTAGATCCCGACACTTATGAAGCCACACTACATTATCGTCGTCCAGTTGAAAAGGATGTATTCCGTTGGTACAACCATATGAATGATGAAGGATTGTTAGATCCAGAATCATTTGTGCAAAAACAGGAGCAATGGTTATCCAAGCTTTCTACAGGCCGAGCATTGGCAACAATTGCTCCAGATTATATGGTCGGGGAAGCTCAAAATGCCCTACGTGATGCAGGTAAGTTTGAGAGAATGTATGGAATGTATCCCATTACATTAAGTGAGGAGTATCAGTCCCATGTTTATCAAAGCCCTGGTTTCCAAGCGGGATGGGGAATTGGTATAACAGTTGATTGTGAAGATCCTGTTCGTGCGATTAAATTTCTTGATTACTTAGTATCAGAAGAAACGCAAATCATGTTGAACTGGGGTCTTGAAGGCGAACATTATGAAATAGTGGATGGCAAACGTGAAATTCCAGAAGATGTATGGGAATACCGTAATAATAATAAAGACTTTGCTAAGGAAACAGGAATTGGGTATAACTTTCAACGTTTCGCTCCACGATATGGTGATGGTGTGTTGGATTCCACTGGACAAACGTTCACGGTTGCTACTCGGGAACAACAAATTGAAAATCAAACTGACATGGAAAAAGAAGTTCTAGAAGCATATAGTGTTGAATTATGGAAAGATTTATATCCGCAAATGGATGAATTCGAAGTGAAGCCATGGGGAGCGGCCTACAATCTTGCCATTCCAGGTGGTTCTGATCTTGAGGTGAAGAATCAAAGAATGCTAGATGTGACATTTAAACGGATCCCAGAAGCTATTCTTGCAGATCCCGCTGATTATGATGATGTTTGGGATACATTTATGAAGGATCTAGATAAAGTTGGGGTCGAAGATGCAGAAGATGAATATACAAAAATTATTCAAGATACAGTAGAATTATGGAGTAAATAAGAGATTTTTAGAATAAAAACTAAGAAAGA
Source organism: Bacillus sp. SD088 (assembly GCF_017355205.1). Lineage (GTDB taxonomy): Bacteria > Bacillota > Bacilli > Bacillales > Bacillaceae_C > Lederbergia. The sequence goes on along the minus strand of NZ_JADIJK010000003.1, from coordinate 236,442 downwards.
GGTCCAATTTTACTGGGCCTCTTTCCGTAATTTTTAACAAGGTGGAGATTGTTCATGAAAATTAAAACTAAGAATTTAAATGAATGGAAGTTCAAGCAAAGGGATCCTCATGGGGAATACTACTTCCAACGTATGAAAGAGATCGATCTTGCTGAACCGACGATCACGATAGAAGAAGTGAATGGAAGTAATGGACCCGAATTTATCTTAAATACGGATTATCTCGCCAAAAATGTTTGGCTTGATGCCCAAGAAGAGGGGATTTTCAGCGATAATTACTTTGATTTAATTCCAGGTATCCCAAAAAAGGTTAACTTTTTTGCCCACTCTGATCAAGATCAACCATTTGTACTCGCAAGTCCGAATCAATTGACAGCACGCTCTATGGCTCAATTTATAAAGTGATTAAAAAAACAGAGTGAATGGGCTAGCCGAATAATATAAAAAACGAGAAAAGAATGAAATCGCTTTTCATAAAGTGAAACTTCAATCAGCGGGGGATTACTGCCCGTTAATGCGGGATAAATCAATTCATAAAGGGAATCATATTCATATCACCCAATGATTGGAGGGATTTTTTGAAAAAGCAACTGGTATTTGTTCTTATTGCGTTTGTTGTCATTCTTGCCATTTCTACCCCAACTGCTGCCGCTGAGCAAGGAAAGACGATTTTAGAATACAAGCATGATGTGACAGGGGATGGAAAACTGGACGATATTATCGTCTATGGTATTCCATTTAAAGGCGACTCTCCTTATTACCAAAAGATCTGGGCTGAAATTAAGACTTTCGAAGGCAAAAAATTAAAAATTGATTATGAGGGTGGTTATGAGCCAAAGCTTGATTTTGCAGATCTAAACCATGACGGAGTAGATGATATTTTATATTCCAGCGCAACCGGGGGAAGTGGCGGGCTTTATAATTACGCTTTGCATACGGCTAAAGGGGGAGAGATAAAAGAAATTCCTCTTCCAACTCCGCTAGCGGTCCAAGGTCATTTTGACCAAGACTTTGTCGCTGTGATCGAGATTCCAGGATTAGGGAAGCCGATTATTCTCGATTTATGGGATCGTAGAAAGGATTATATTTCGATTGGCTTATATCAAAAAAATGGGCAGCTGAATGAACCGACAGAATTAATGATTGATCCTATCGCCTTTTTTGAAGTGGTTAAAATAAAGGGAAAAGATGGCTATGGATTGAAAGGCTATCGACAGATTAGTGGTGCTTATCACGCGGATCAACTTGGAGTTGTTGAAACAGATTGGTATTTTGAAAATGGTGACTGGCAGCCTGTTCATATCGAATGGAAACCATCTGAAAAATCAAACTTGAGAAAAAGGCGCTAATCAAACAAAAAGAAGCTAATTTCCTTCATACTAGTTGGTCATTAGCTTCTTTTTTACTGACTAACACTTTAATTCATTATTTTCTCAAATCAAGCCACTGAATCTCGTCTTCTGTTAGACGGATATCTGCAGCCTGACGACAGGAAACCATTTCTTGCTTGTTTTGTGGTCCAATAATAGCAGCTGTCGGGAATGCTTGATTTAATACATAGGCAAGACTGATTTGAATCGTTTCCACGCCTTTTTCCTTTGCGAGCTGTTCAGCCCGGCGATAACGCTCCCAATTTTCATCATTATAGAAAACACGGACTAAATCTTCATTTGAGCGGTCTTCTGGTGTAAAACGCCCAGTGAAAAATCCACGTGCCTGCGAAGACCATGAAAATAGCGGCATATGGTTATTTTCGTGCCAAGACATAATTGGATCATCGACAGAAACACAGCCAGCCCAATAAGGTTCCTGCGCTTTAGCTAAACTAAGATTAGGACTACTGTAACTAAAGCCAATTAACCCATGTTTTTCAGCATAATCATTCGCTTCTTGTAAACGCTCAAAAGACCAGTTCGATCCACCGAATGCACCAATACGACCTGCTTCTACATGCTCGTTAAGAATTTCTAAGATCTCCCCAACAGGTACATTTGGGTCATCACGATGGAGGGCATACAATTCCACATAATCTGTACGCAATCTCTCTAAACTAATTTTTAATTCATTATCAATGGCTTGTTTATTAATTTGTGGTCCTTTCGCATTAGGGTGACCACCCTTTGTTAGAATGATAACATCATCGCGACGTTTATTTTCTTCCATCCAAATGCCAATCGCTTCTTCACTTCTTCCACCGGCATAGATAAAAGCGGTATCAATTGTGTTGCCACCGATTTCAAGATAGTCATTTAAAACCTCAGTAACTTTTTCCATTTTATCGGGTGTGAAATAATCTGACCCCATTACTAGACTAGATATTTCCTTTTCAATCCCTTTGACACGAATATTTTTCATAGAGCTGTCTCCCTTTCTATTAAAAAGTCAATCTGTCACTCTTTCAGCATAATTTAGTACAGTCTTACCAGATTTTATTCCCTTGATAAGATTTTATACCAAAGGCAATTGTTTTTTCACATCCTCTTTACCGCTTTATGTAAATGGTTGGGAGATGGAATGTAAACGACATCAATTTCTAGAACTTGCAATTATCACGACTTCATTCAGAATAAGCCGTTCTCATAACTCCCAAACGTCCTTTTTTTCAAAATCAACTCCTTTGCTATTTTTAATGTTTAGTATAGCACATCATCTATTGAGTAACAGTAGAGAAGTGCGTGTTTTCTGAAATTCACTTTAAATTTAATAGAAGAATGTGTGGAATTCGTCGAAATTTTACCGATATTAGAAAAGAAGTACAGATTCACAAGGACGTGTTTATAATGGACTTAACTCCGAGTAGCTCTTCTAATAATCGTCTTAATAAACTTGTTGCTACCTATTCATTAATGGGGTTGTATCCCTACGATGACTTCTTGATGCTAGCCGATGATTTTGGGAAAGCTTTTAAAGCTAAAGAAAAAGCTTATTTTATTTATCTTCAACTAGATCAGTTTCCTGAAATAAGGAATGTTCTCGGAGACAGATATACTGAACAAGTATTAGCCATTACGAGAGAGCGATTGCAAAAGATGATGAACCAACGAGGCTTTGCTACCCATATTGCAGATGGTTTTTTTGGTCTGTTTCTGTTAGACCGATGTTTGAAAAAATCTGTACAGCTCTTAATGGATGAAATGATAGAGGTTTTAGGCTTATCGATTTCAGCTTATGATCAGGAGATTTTTGTTACCTGTAGTTATGGGATCAGTGTTTTTCCCGAGCACGGGAATACGCCAAAAGATTGCATAGCGAAAGCAAAAGCAGCTTTAAATCAAAAGAATACAATGGTCGTTCGTGATTTACGGGTGGAATATAATGACGGAATAACGCGAAAAATGAGGAATGACTTTCGCACAGAAATGAGTTTAAGAAAAGGGCTTGAACAAGAGCAATTCGAATTATATTATCAGCCTCAAATGGATGCAATGTCCGGAGAATTAATTGGTTTGGAGGGATTAATTCGCTGGCAACACCCAGAGGAAGGAGTGAAGATGCCAGGAACCTTTATTGAACTAGCTGAGGCTACAGGACTTATTTTTCCGCTTGGGGAGTGGGTAATTGAACAAGCATTTAGACGATTAGAAACATGGAAAAAACAAGGATGGGAAGCAATAACCATTTCCATTAATATTTCATCTAGACATTTTTTGGATCCATCCCTCCAGCATTTTCTAGCAGCTTGTTTGCAAAAGTATGATGTGAATGCCCAGCAATTAATTGTTCAAATTACAGAGGATGTGGCTATCGAAGATTTAGAAAAAGCGAAGCAGCAAATTTTAGCCATCCGGGCACATGGGTTTCAAGTGAGTATTGATGATTTTGGAACAGGGTTCTCTGCCTTTCATTATTTACAGCATTTTCCTGTTCAAGAAATAAAAATCGATCGACAATTCATTCAGGATATTACTTATAATGAAGTAAGCGTGAGAATTGCAAAATCAATCATTGATCTTGCCAATATGTTGAAGTTAAAAGTCGTTTGTGAAGGTGTAGAAACAGAAGAGCAATATAAGATTTTACAACAGATCGGCTGCCCGATCTTACAAGGATATTATTTTTCTAAACCAATGCGTTATCAGGATGTTTGGGATTGGTGGAAGAATAAGAAAACATAACCTATCCGTCGGAATAAAAACTGACGGATAGGTTAAATTGTTTACTTCATTACTGAAGCCATGCTTTTAAATTGATTCATTAATTTATTACGTGATTTTTCATTTCTGAGTAGATAAGCAGCACCAAGGGCAACCGTTGCCATAATCGCTGTGCCTTTCATGAAGGTCACTCCTTTTATGAAAATTTTCCTTCCCTTTTGGTATTCCCATTCACAAATAAATTACCCCATCTGCAAAATAAAGTTTTTACCATAAGGTTTATCATCTGGAGAATTTTCATATTTCAACAAAATCCGCCATTTCCCGGGAAATCCTTGCTTATCATCTCAGCTGTTTACCAATAATAGCCTCCATATGGATAAACAGGGTAATAAGGATAAGGGTAAGGTTGGACCAAGGAGCCGAGTGCCAAACCACCTAAAAACCCTCCAAGCAATGGAGCACCAAAGCCAAATCCATACGGTCGCCCAAAGCCTGGTCGAAAACCGAATGGTCTGCCAAATCCAAATGGGCGGCCAATTAATCTGTGATCCGTATGACCAAATTGATCATGAAATTCTACTGGATAGTGCATTTGATTCATAGGGGAACCTCCTCTTTAATTAAAGTTTTTGGAGTGAAATACCCAAATCTCCTCCATTGCATAATATGTTTCCCATGAAAAAAAGACGCAATCTCAAGCGGGAAATAGGCGATAGCCATAAAGCGCGCGAATAAAATTAGTATAGATTATCTATAAACAAAAAGGGTTTCATGCCGATATTAGCTGTAAATAAACCAATGTGTGAAAGGGAGTAAAGTGATGTCAGGACCAATAGGGGGAAGTCTCTCATCCACATCAACAAATAGTGGGAGTATGACCAGCAAATTTGAAGAAATACCAATAACTACAAATAACACAATAGAAAAGATTGTAACGAAGGACCAGGCAATCAAAATGGATTCACCTTCTTCAAAAGATGTTGCAAATGTTGTTAATGGAATGAATGAATTTCTTAAAGCCTCTCCACAAACACATTTGAAATTTCAATTCCATGATCAATTGAATGAATACTATGTCACCCTTGTGGATGAAGTGACAGATGAAGTAGTGAGAGAAATTCCACCGAAAAAATTACTGGATATGTTTGCGGCAATGACCGAGTATTTAGGCATCATGGTCGACAAAAAAATATAAGGATAGATGGAGTGAGGTAGATGAGAATTGCCGGTTTGGCAAGTGGAATGGATATAGATCAAATTGTAAAGGATTTAATGAGTGCCGAACGTATTCCACTCGATAAATTGAAACAAAAGAAACAAATCCTAGAATGGCAAAGAGATGACTACAGAGCACTTAATACACAATTACTTAGCTTTCGGGACAAGCTTGCAAATTTAAAATTAACAACCAACTACCGAGCGAGAACAGTTTCCTCATCAAATGAACAATTCGTCACAGCCACGGTTTCAAGTGGTGCTGCACAGGCGTCGTATTCGATTTCGAAGGTAGAACAGTTGGCGGAAGCGGCGAGGTTGGTGAATAAAGGGAAAATTTCTCTAGATCCAACTAAAGGATTAAAAAACCAGGTAGATGCTGACTGGAAAACGGGTGTTGTCGAATCGGAAACCTTAACTGTAGATGAGGTAGGGAATGTACCGCCATTGAAATTAAATGGAGAACTTAAAGATGGAGAGGAAATAAAGGTTGTTGTTAATGGACGTGCTGTTACTGCAAAGATTGATCTCTCAGAAAATGCCGTCGCATCTGAGAATCAAGTAGTAGTAAATAGTAAGGGGGAATTGATTTTCGGGGATAATATCATCCCAGCAAAAGGCAGTGTCGTTAAGGTTGATTATGTTTTAGATAAAAAAACACAAACATTGGAGATTGGTGAAAAACCAGCTACTACTTGGAACCTAGGGAAAGGTTCGTTAACTGAAGGAATTACAGTGGCTGTTGATAGTGCTGAATACATTGTCGCAACAGATGAACAGGGGAACAGCACACTTGTAAATAGTGATGACTCAGCAGATGTGTTAGGACATATTAACCTAGATACAGGAATTATTACTTTCAACTCCGAGAAGTTTAAAGAGGATGAGGAAGAAAACTGGCCGAAAAAAATGGAAGCCACTTTCACCCAGGATTATGCCTCTTTTGGTATTAATACACAAACATCAAAAGGTGAAGTAAACGAAACTATCTTTATGACAGGGACAGATACTTTAAACAGCGTGATCCGCAAAGTCAATGAATCGAGCGCAGGAGTTACGATGTTTTATGATTCATTCACAGATCGAGTGACTTTAACACGTAAGGAAACCGGTAAATTTGGCGAGGATGGAACTGGCGATATCTCTGTAACTGGAGCTTTTATGGAAGATATTTTAAATTTTAAGGACGCAGAATTACAGGACGGGCAAAACGCCAAATTCACGATCAACGGACTCACAACCGAACGTAGTTCTAACACTTTTGACATGAATGGTGTCACCATTACCTTAAAACAAACATTCGAATCTGACTCTGCTAGTGGTCAACAACCAACAACCATCTCAGTCGGAAATGATTCAGAACAGGTACTTGAAAATATTAAGGAATTTGTCAATCAATACAATGAATTAATTAAAGAAATTGGCGGTAAATTGAATGAGGAACGTTTTCGAGATTATAAACCTTTAACAGATGATGAGCGGGACGAGCTTTCTGAAAAGCAACAAGAAAAATGGGAAGAAATGGCGAGAAGTGGTCTTTTAAAAGGCGATATGGTGCTATCAGGCGTATTATCCAGTATGAGAATGGATATGTACAGCACGGTGGAGACAAACGGCATTTTTAAACAATTGGCCAGTATCGGCATTAAAACAACCGCTAATTATCTTGAAGGCGGAAAGCTAGAAATCGATGAAGCGAAATTAAAGGAAGCTTTAGAAGAAGATCCCGAATCTGTTGAAAATTTATTCCGCGGCAATGATTCTGAAGCCGGGAAAGGGATCGTCCACAGACTTTATGATACAGTGGATGCTTCTATGAAAAAGGTGCAAGAAAAAGCTGGACGTGCTACTTCCACCAATCAACAATTCACACTTGGACGTGAATTGATTAATGTAGACAAAAGTATTGATCGCTTTGAAGAAAGGCTAAAAATGACGGAAAATCGCTATTGGCGTCAATTTACCGCGATGGAAAGAGCGATCCAACAGGCTAATCAGCAATCGGCGTATCTAATGCAACAATTTGGTGGATTTTAGAGCAACATTTACATTTTAGAGGAGTGAAAAAATGGCTAGTGCAAACCCATACCAGACGTATCAACAAAATGCCGTAACAACGGCTGCTCCGGGAGAGTTAACATTAATGCTTTACAATGGCTGTCTTAAGTTTATCCATTTGGCTAAAGTGGGCATGGAAAAAAATAATATTGAAGAAAAGAATACGAATATCCAAAAGGCGCAAAATATTGTTAGTGAGCTAATGGTCACCTTAAATATGGAATTACCGGTAGCCAAAAACATGATGACACTTTATGACTATGTGAATCGGCGTTTAATGGAAGCGAATATTAAAAATGATGTTGAAATCCTGACCGAAATGGAAGAAATGATCAAGGAATTTCGTGATACTTGGAAACAAGCAATCCAATTAAATCGTCAACATCAACATGCAGCAGGAAGCAGTGGCATTTAATGGATACTCTACAACAATGTTTAGCCATCACAGAGAAAATCATTGTATTGGCTCAAATAACTGCTGTTCAACAAAGAGAGGCTACTATTAAAAAAATCGAAACCCTATTACAACAACGTTCGACTTTTTTCGCAGATCTCCAAGCCCCATATTCAGATGAAGAGCAAGAACTGGGAAAAGCCTTGCTCGCTCGGGATCAAGAAATGAATACTCTGTTAAAACAGTTCTTAAAAGATATTCAAATGGACCTTAAAACACTAAAGAAGAAAAAGAAGTCTGTTAGCCATTATGCTAATCCGTATGCGGCAACAGATAGTTTGGACGGAATGTTTTATGATAAACGGCAGTAATAGAGAAAATTAAGTCCATTTGGAGAGTAGTTTTGCGCTTTAGTGTCGATATGCTCTCCATTTTGTTAAAATGTAAAAAAATCGACAAATTTTTTATTGGATTAAGCAGGAGTTTGAAAGGGAATGTAGAAGTATATATACATAGGCATTATATAAGGAGGAGTTAAAATGCTGAAATATAATATTCGCGGTGAAAACATCAACCTTACAGATGCAATACGTGATCACATTGAAAAGAAAGTAGGGAAACTGGAAAGATATTTTAATGAAATCCCTGAAGCAAATGTTCACGTTAATTTAAAAGTTAATCCAAATAAAAAAGCAAAAGTTGAAATAACAATTCCCCTTCCACAATTAGTCCTTCGCGCTGAAGAAGAGCATGATGACATGTATGCAGCCGTAGACTTGATTGTTGATAAATTAGAGCGACAAATCCGTAAACATAAAACAAAAGTTAATCGTAAATTTAGAGATCAAGGAAGCGCCAAGGAGTTTTTCAAAATGAATGGAAATGGGCTTCCAGCTAATGACGAGGTAGAAGATGAGCTTCAGATTGTCCGTACTAAGCAGTTTAGTCTTAAACCAATGGATAGTGAAGAAGCCGTTTTGCAAATGAATATGCTTGGGCATAGCTTCTTTATCTTCACAGATGCTGAAACCAATGCGACAAATATTGTGTACCGCCGTAAAGATGGAAAGTATGGATTGATTGAAACAAATTAAGAAATAATCTATCTGGAGCACGCTGCCTCAACGGTGGCGTGCTTTTTATTGTTTGGTAATTATAAAATTCTTGGCTAGTGTTTTTGATCTAGCTCCAGCGCCCAGCAAACTTTCAGCTTCTTCCTACGATAAACATCGGCTCATGCTTCGCCGTACTGTCTAGCTACAGACGGCAGGAGCGAGAGACTCGCAGGATGCGAGTCCATCGGTGTTTCGACAGGACGTCGAGCCTTTAACCGATGTTCCGCAAAATAACCTTGAATCGTAGAAGGGGAAATTCACCCTTTTCGTTTCAGGAACATTTGCTTGTCGCTTCTAATCAGCCGTCTTTCGCATTTCATGTATCCTTTATCTCAGGCCAACAGGATGTTGGTCAGAACAGCGTTGCGATGTACAGGAGGTACTAGTGCAGGCGAAGCGACAGGACGGCGCGTTTGAGTCTGCCGCCAGGATGCCAGGATGGCACGTTTTTAGCCGTTCATCCTTATTAAGAAAGTTTGTACGTCGCTAAACGGGCGCTTGCGCTTTTCTTATTTTTTAATCAGAAAGTCATCTTCTCGGCATAGTTATCATTTGTTATTCTTATAGGGTGTTTTAGAGGAGGGGATTGGTTTGAAACATGTACATATTTTTATCGCCTTTTTTCGTTCTGGCATACTTGGGTTTGGGGGAGGGCCCTCTGCCATTCCGTTGGTTCAACATGAAGTAGTCCGTGTGTATAAATGGATGGATGACGATGAGTTTGGCGATGTTTTGGCTCTTGCAAATGCCTTGCCAGGGCCAATCAATACAAAAATGGCCGGGTATATCGGCTGGCGAGTTGGCGGATGGCTTGGCATGATCAATGCCATTTTTGCAACAGTTGTGCCAACAGTAGCTTTGATGATTATATTTTTATCTTTATTAAGTGTTTATAAAGATAAACCCTGGGTTACTGGGATGTCGCAGGCAGTTCTTCCAGTAGCAGGTGTTCTAATGGGGATCCTCACATGGGAATTTATTAAAAAATCCAATCAATCTTTGGGATGGATTTCTACACTTCTCCTTATTGTTGGCAGCTTTATTGTGATGCAATTATTAGGTATTCACCCAGCAATCGTGATCGCTCTTTTATTAATTGTTGCTCTTTCAGCACGAAATAAGAAGAAATCAACTGTAAACGCAGAAAATGAAAGGAGTTCACTATGATATACTGGCAGATCTTTATTGCCTTTTTTATTCCGGGGATTCTTGGGTATGGCGGTGGGCCTTCTTCTATTCCTTTGATTGAGCATGAAGTAGTGGGACGTTATGAATGGGTTACTGTTCAAGAGTTTAGTGAAGTGTTGGCTTTAGGAAATGCCTTACCAGGCCCTATTGCTACGAAGATGGCCGGTTATATCGGTTATCAGCAAGGTGGTGTGTTAGGCGCTTTTATCGCTTTATTTGCCACAGTCGCTCCTTCTTTAGTTCTGATGATTCCATTGTTAGGCCTACTTTTAAAACATAAAGATTCGCCAAAGGTTAAAAAAATGACTCAATTGGTTCGGCCTACTATCGCTGTGCTTTTGGGTATAATGACCTTTGATTTCTTTGCAAATTCTACAAAAAGTGCTGGTCTTCCGCAGACAATTTTTATTGGACTTATGAGCTATCTATTATTAGCAAAATGGAAAGTACATCCCGCCCTTGTTATTGCTGGGGCTCTAATTTATGGAGCGATTTTCCTCTGAAGCTTTTGGAGTTTTTCCAATGTTGTCAGAGAAAACCGATAGTGATATGATAGATAATTAGGTAAAAGGTTTTAGTTTTGACAACTTGTTTTAATTAATATTTTTTTCAAAAGAAGTATGCACTTTTAATAGATAGGGGAGCGTTTAAATATGGCAGCTTTTCTTAATAAATTATTTGATCCCAATAAGCGTGATTTGAAACGATTAGAAAAAATGGCAGAGAAAATTGATCAACTAGCTACAGAGATGGAGCAGTTATCGGATGAGGAAATTCGCCAAAAAACCGATGAATTAAAGGAAAGATATCAAAATGGTGAAGCGTTAGACCATATGCTAGAAGAGGCTTTTGCTGTAGTACGAGAAGGCTCTCGCCGAGTGCTAGGACTTTATCCATACCCAGTCCAACTTATGGGGGGCGTGGCATTACACGAAGGAAATATAGCGGAAATGAAAACAGGTGAAGGAAAAACATTAACCGCAACAATGCCTGTTTATTTAAATGCGATTACTGGAAAAGGTGTCCACGTTGTGACAGTAAACGAATATTTGGCCAGTCGTGATGCAACAGAAATGGGTGAACTTTATCAATTTCTTGGTCTAACTGTTGGACTTAATTTAAATAGCATGTCAAAGGAAGAAAAGAAAGAAGCATATGCCGCAGATATTACGTATGGAACGAATAATGAGTTTGGCTTTGACTACCTCCGCGATAACATGGTGCTGTACGAGGAACAAAAGGTTCAGCGCCCTCTTCATTTTGCGATTATTGATGAAGTTGACTCGATCTTAATTGATGAGGCACGAACACCATTAATTATTTCAGGACAAGCTCAGAAGTCGACACAATTATATTTACAGGCAAATGCTTTTGCAGAAATTTTAAAAAGAGAAGAAGATTATACGTACGATGAAAAAACAAAAGGGGTTCAATTAACAGAAGAGGGAATCAATAAAGCCGAACGTTTTTTCAAAATCGATAATCTATTCGATTTGTCTCATGTTGTCCTTAACCACCATATTAATCAAGCTTTAAAGGCACATGTCAGCATGCAGCATGATGTGGATTATGTGGTTCAAGAAGGCGAGATTGTTATTGTCGATCAATTTACAGGCCGGATGATGAAAGGACGTCGTTTTAGTGACGGATTACATCAGGCGATTGAGGCGAAAGAAGGCGTTGAAATTCAAAGTGAGTCAATGACCATGGCCACGATCACATTTCAGAACTATTTTCGCATGTATGATAAATTGGCGGGGATGACTGGTACGGCCAAAACAGAGGAAGAAGAATTCCGCAATATTTATAATATGCGAGTCATTTCGATTCCAACGAATGTGGAGGTTGTTAGGGATGACCGTTCTGATTTAATTTATTCTTCTATGAATGGTAAATTCAATGCAGTGGTAGAAGATATTTATGAAAGATATCAGAAAGGGCAGCCGATCCTTGTCGGGACAGTGGCCATTGAAACGTCGGAGTTAGTCTCTTCTCTACTAACTAAAAAAGGTGTAAAGCATAATGTATTAAATGCGAAAAACCATGAGAGAGAAGCGGAAATTATTACCGGAGCTGGACAACAAGGAGCCGTTACGATCGCGACAAATATGGCTGGTCGTGGTACAGATATTAAACTGGGTGAAGGTGTAACAGAGCTAGGTGGCTTAGCCGTAATTGGTACGGAACGTCATGAATCCCGAAGGATTGATAATCAGCTAAGAGGTCGATCCGGACGTCAAGGGGATCCAGGGATTACACAGTTTTATCTTTCAATGGAAGATGAATTAATGCGCCGATTTGGATCTGAAAATATGAAATCGATGATGGAAAAGTTGGGCATGGATGATTCTCAACCGATCCAAAGTAAAATGGTTTCCAAAGCAGTTGAATCAGCACAAAAACGAGTAGAAGGAAATAACTTTGATGCTCGGAAGCAGCTTTTACAATATGATGATGTTCTTCGTCAGCAAAGAGAAATCATTTATCAGCAGCGTGATGATGTAATGAGCTCAGAAAATCTCCGAGATATCGTTGAAAAAATGATTCAATCTGTGATTGATCGGGCGGTTGCTAGCTATACAGCGGAGCCAGAAGAAGAACAGTGGAATATCCAAGGATTAATTGATTATTTAAATGCGACCGTTCTGTTTGAAGGTGACTTGGCAGTTGAAGATTTAGAGCGAAGAGAACGAGAAGAAATGAAAGAAATCATCTTTGACATAGTGAAAAAGCATTATGATGAAAAAGAAGAATATTTAACACCGGAACAAATGCGTGAGTTCGAAAAAGTCATCTTGCTTCGTTCTGTTGATACTAAATGGATTGATCATATTGATGCAATGGATCAGCTTCGCCAAGGTATTCATTTACGTGCTTATGGGCAAATTGACCCACTTAGGGAGTATCAAAGTGAAGGATTTACCATGTTTGAAAGCATGGTGGAGGCTATTGAGGAAGACACAGCTAAATATATCATGAAGGCAGAAATAAGAAATAACTTGGAACGGGAAGAAGTTGCAAAAGGGCAGGCAGTGAATCCAAAAGAAGATGGTGGAGAGGTTAAAAGAAAACCAATCCGAAAAAGTGAAAAAGTTGGTCGGAATGATCCATGCCCATGTGGAAGTGGTAAGAAATACAAACAATGTCATGGTCGATTAACGTAAGTGCGTTTATCGCTATTCCCATCAATGAAATAAAGTGAAACTTCAATCAGTGGGGATTTTCTTTCAATCCCCCACTGATTTCAGAGGATCAAAGGCTAAAATCGCGACATCCTGTCGGCAGGTTCAAAGCACGACATCCTGTCGTTTCGCCTGCACTAGTACGTCGTGTACGTCGCTACGCCTTTGTGACCAACATTTTGTTGGCTTGAACCAATCGGGCTTTTACGGGCAGTGTATCCCCACCTATGCTTCTCCGTATTCTCTAAAGTCTTGAGGTGGGGGAATTACTGCCCGTTAATGCGGGATAAATCTGACACAGTTGAGGTGCTTGTAATGGAATTATTTGAGGTAAGAACAGAGCTTGAAAAAACAGCGGAGCGATTAGCTGAATTTAGGGGGTCTCTTTGACTTAGAAGAGAAGGAAACAAGGATTGCTGAGCTGGATGAAAGAATGCTTGAGCCTGGCTTTTGGGATGACCAACAGTCGGCTCAAACGGTCATTAATGAGGCGAATAGTCTAAAAGACATAGTGAATGAATATAAGGAATTGCTAGAGATCCATGAAAATTTGGAATTGACCCATGACCTCGTCAAAGAGGAAAGTGATCCTGACCTCGAAGCCGAGCTTGAAAGAGAACTACAGGAGCTAATCCACCGTCTTAATGATTTTGAATTGCAATTATTATTAAGCGATCCTTATGATAAAAACAATGCTATTATCGAACTTCATCCAGGAGCAGGTGGAACTGAGTCGCAAGATTGGGGATCGATTCTCTTGCGGATGTACACACGCTGGGCAGAAAAGAAAAATTTCAAAACAGAAATCCTATCCTATTTACCTGGAGATGAAGCTGGCATTAAAAGTGTAACGATGTTGATTAAAGGTCATAACGCATACGGATATTTAAAAGCTGAGAAAGGTGTCCATCGTTTAGTACGAATTTCACCATTTGATTCTTCTGGGCGTCGTCACACATCCTTTGTATCCTGTGATGTTATGCCTGAATTTTCGGATGATGTCGAGGTAGATATCAAACAGGATGACCTGAAAATTGATACGTATCGCTCAAGTGGTGCAGGTGGACAACACGTCAATACAACAGATTCCGCTGTTCGGATTACCCATATCCCAACGGGGACGGTTGTAACATGCCAAAATGAAAGATCACAAATTAAAAACCGGGAAAAAGCGATGAACATGCTAAAAGCGAAACTTTATCAGCGCGAGTTAGAAGAAAAGGAAAAGCAATTAGCAGAAATTCGAGGGGAACAAAAGGAAATTGGTTGGGGAAGTCAAATCCGTTCTTATGTTTTCCACCCGTATTCCATGGTGAAGGATCATCGCACGAATGAAGAAACAGGCAATGTTCAAGCAGTGACAGATGGAGAGATAGATGCCTTTATCAATGCCTACCTGCGTTCAAGGGTTTAAATAATAAAAATAAAAGGGTTGAAAGGAGCTTATTCTTTCAGTCCTTTTTTGGTTCACAAACTTGTGCTAATTACCCAAGCCCGTGCCTCTGTTGGAGTCCCATCGCTTTTGGAAGATTATACCTATTTTCACACCGTTTTTTTGCGTTTAATTAATGTCTGTTATTGGTATACTAAAATAGATCAATCTAGAAAAGGAGTTGTTCCCATGAGAAAAAAATGGATGGGGTTACCACTAGCACTTATGTTAGCGATTGGTCTAGCTGCTTGTGGCGGTGGTGGAGATAATGCTGATAATAATAATACTGGCAACGATACAGGCGGCGAAACCGCAACAAATGATGCAGAGGAAATCGTGAAAAACAATTGTATTTCTTGTCACGGAGAAAATCTTGAAGGTAAAAACGGACCAGAGTTAGCTCATATTGGTGCAGAATTATCTAAAGATGACATTTTAGAAGTTATCGAAAATGGGCGAACCGGAATGCCTCCAAATATCATTACAGGTGATGACGCTGACAAGGTAGCTCAATGGTTATCTGAGAAAAAATAAGTGAGAAACAAAACGACAGTGAGAAACAACTGTCGTTTTTTATTATCACTAAAACGACAAAAGCCTCTATTCTTTTGTGCGGAATTCCCCTTCTAATGTCATATAGTGATGACGAAACTCTTGTTAATATACCACTATTATTCCTATGGAGAACACCGATAGATATAGGCCTTTTGACTCTATTTATTTGTGGAACATGAGATAAATAAACAAAATTTAATGAAAAATCACTTGAAAAATAATAGTTTTTATCGCAAAAGATAAGAATTTAGAACTAAAGCTCTAAAATGAAATATAACTGTAATATAAAAGCGCAAATTGGGATGTTATAATGAATTTGTTATGAAATTTCGTCATAGTTTGACGGGAAATCTCTTTATTTGACAGCATATTAAGTGCATGTTCAAAAAAGAGGATAAAAAGGACCAAGAAGTTCAAGGCGGTGTAACTTTGAGTAGCGGAACGTATGCAGTTAATACGTGAGCAACGGAAAGCAAGCCAACGAAGAAATTCGCTGTGTCATTTTTACCGGAATTTTTGAACAACCTTTATAAATACAGCTTTTTTTAAGGTCGGGTGAGAAAATGATTAAAATGCAGGATATTGTGAAAAAATACCCGAACGGCATTATAGCCGCTAATCGTTTTAATGTTGATATACAGCAGGGTGAATTTATATATATTGTTGGTCCAAGTGGTGCTGGTAAATCCACTTTTATCAAAATGATCTATAGAGAAGAAAAACCTACATCGGGAAAAATACTCGTAAATGGGATTAACTTATCCACATTAAAAAATAGAAGAGTTCCTTTTTTAAGACGTAATATTGGAGTAGTCTTTCAAGACTTTAAATTATTGCCCACATTGACGATTTTTGAAAATGTGGCTTTTGCTTTGGAAGTAACAGAACATCGACCGAAAGACATTAAAAATAGAGTGATGGACGTTCTTTCCATGGTCGGGCTGAAACATAAAATGCGCATGCTTCCTTCAGAGTTATCAGGCGGAGAACAACAACGTGTTTCGATTGCGAGGTCAATCGTCAATAATCCTAAGTTGATTATAGCGGATGAACCTACTGGAAATTTGGATCCTGATACAGCGTGGGAAATCATGGGTATTTTAGAAGAAATTAATTTAAATGGAACAACCGTTATAATGGCCACCCATAATAAAGAGATTGTAAATACTATTACACATCGGGTTATTGCCATCGAAAACGGAAGAATTGTCCGTGATGAGCATCGGGGGGAATATGGCTATGAAAATTAGAACCATCGGTCGCCATCTGAGAGAAAGCTTCAAAAGTCTGCGCCGTAATGGTTGGATGACGTTTGCGTCAATAAGTGCAGTCACGGTGACATTGCTGTTGGTTGGTGTCTTTCTTGTCATTATGATGAATATGAATAAATTTGCAACGGACATAGAAAATGATGTGGAGATCCGTGTACATATTGACTTGACGGCGAATAAAGATGAACAAAAGGAATTAGGGGAAAACATTGAGGGAATTCCCGAAATAGAGTCGGTTGTCTTTTCGTCGAAAGAGGACGAGCTCAATCATCTTATTCAAACAATGGGGAAAGAATGGAGCCTTATTGGTGATGACGAAAATCCTCTTCACGATGTCTTTATTGTCAAAACGAGGCAACCAGATGAAACACCTGTTGTGGCACAAAAAATTCGTGCATTAGATTTTGTATATTCCGCTGAATTTGGCGAGAAAAAAGTTGAGAACTTGTTTAGTTTATTAAGGACAAGCCGCAATGTTGGGGCCGTTCTCGTCGTTGGATTATTGTTTACAGCTATGTTTCTAATCTCAAATACGATTAAAATTACTATTTTTGCTAGAAGAAGAGAAATAGAAATTATGAAACTAGTAGGAGCAACGAATTGGTTTATACGTTGGCCATTTATTTTTGAAGGTATTTGGTTGGGGATACTAGGTTCTGTGATTCCTATTGGCATTGTTGCAACAGCATATAATTATGGATATGACTTTTTGTCACAACGTATTCCAGATGATTATTTTATGTCCCCGCTTGAATATACACCATTTGTCTATCAGGTAAGTCTCTTACTTTTACTGATCGGCGTCATTATCGGAGCATGGGGGAGTTTCATTTCTGTTCGACGCTTCTTAAAAGTATAAGCAAATTTCGAATAAGCATCTTGAAGAAAATTGCATTGGTCTAGACAGCGGATACCGTCAAACTTCATTCAGTAGGGTTCTTTCATCCCACTGATTGGAAGGTAATCCAGGATAAATGCAAGGGGAGAAAGGGGAAACGATTCTTGAAAAAAAGTTCAGTACTTTCGGTGACACTGGCAGCAACGTTGGTTTGTGGAGGTTTATTTTCGAATACGGGAAAGGCACAAGCCACTTCTAAACTGAATGATCTCGAGCAACAACAATCCGATATTCATAATAAGAAATCGAATGTAAATGAATCGATCAATCAAAAAGACGGGGAAATTTCTAATATTTTAAACCAGCAACATTCGGTTGAAGACGAAATTGAGAAATTAGAAATGAAGATTGCCGATACGGATCAAAAATTAAAAGAAAAAGAACAGCAAATTGACGATACAAAAGCAGAAATTGAGCAATTAAAAGAGGAAATTAAAGAGTTGAAAGAACGAATTGAAAAGAGAAATGAAGTACTCAGAGACCGCGCAAGAAATATTCAACAAAATGGTGGTTCTGTTAAATTTATTGATGTTGTATTAGGCGCTAACAGCTTTGGAGATTTAGTGGATCGTGTCTCAGCTGTTTCGACATTAGTTAGTGCGGATAGAAAGATTTTAGAAGAGCAACAGGCAGATATGGAAAAGTTAGAGGCTGATCAGAAGAAAGTAGAAGAGAAGCTTGCTAGCTTAAATGAAATGCTGGAAGAATTAGAAGTTATAAAAGCGGACTTGAAGTCACAGAATGATGAAAAGAAAGTGTTAATGGATGAACTAGCTGCTCAGAAAAAGCATGCTGAAAGCGAAAAAATGTCTCTTGAGGAAGAAGAAGCACTATTAAGCACTCAAGAGGAGACTTTACAAAAAGCGATTCAACAGGAAAAAGATAGAATTGCGGAAGAAGCCAAAAAAGCAGAAGAAGCTCAAACAAATGAAGCGCCTGCGGTGACAAAGAGTCAAACACCTCCACCTGAATCCAGTAGTTCTGGTAGCTCAAGTGATTCTAATAGTTCTTCTACAAGTCCGGAGACCCCGCCAGCAAGTTCGGGTACTTTCTCTTGGCCGGCTGCTGGAACTGTTTCATCTGGTTTTGGAGGAAGATGGGGAGCAACCCACTTTGGGATTGATATTGCCAATAGTGGGGCCGTACCAATTGTAGCGGCTGCCGATGGGGTTGTACATAGATCCTACCAATCTTCCAGCTATGGAGAAGTCGTGTTTGTAATTCATCATATTGACGGAAAAACCTATGAAACAGTGTATGCACATATGAGAAGTCGCAGTGTATCAGAAGGACAATCGGTGAAAAAAGGTCAAAAACTTGGCGTTATGGGAAATACAGGACATTCTTTTGGTCAACATTTGCATTTTGAAGTTCATGCAGGTGGATTATGGAACGGTTCAAAATCGAATGCTGTAGATCCATTAAACTACTTAAATTAATAAAGGGAACAACTTATTACCAGGTGCTCCTTTTCCGATTGAAAGTCGTATCAAGATGATGCGGCTTTTTTCGTTTCTTAGCAAATAAATTACTGTAATATCGCGTTAGTTGGCAAGGAAGTAGAAAGGTGAATCGCTTAGATGATCTAATTACCGACAAAAGGTGAATTCAAACGCTCAATCCTCGTGTTTTCATGTAAAGAGTATGCTAAGATATAGTGGAGTATTTTTTGTGAAAAATTAGCCATTCATATGGTAAATAAACCAGAACTGAAAAGGATGTACCTCTGAAATACTTAAGGAGGGGAATCTGCTTTCAGAAAATAAATGATGTGGGGAGCCTATATGACTTTTACAGCGATTAGTGCAGCTTTGGTTAGTTTAGCACTTTTATTAAATATTATCTTGGCTGTCTTCGTAGTGTTTTTGGAAAGAAGAGATCCTGGCTCAACATGGGCTTGGCTATTAGTTCTATTTTTTGTCCCTGTAGCTGGCTTTATTTTATATCTTATCTTCGGACAGAATTTAAGCCGTAAAAAGCTTTTTCAATGGAAAGATTCGAATAAAATTGGCATTATGGAGATTACTAAAAATCAAATTGAACTATTACAAACTGGAGAATTTCCTTTCCACGATACGAAAACAATTCAATATAAAGATCTCATCTATATGTTGCTTGTGAATGATCGTTCCATATTAACCCAAGATAATAAGGTAGAGATTTTTATTGATGGAAAAGATAAGTTTCAATCTTTATTACAGGATTTAGACAAAGCGAAAGATCATATCCACATGGAATATTATATTATGAGGAATGATAAACTTGGCAATGAGTTACTGCAAATGCTTGTCAAAAAGGCGAAAGAAGGCGTAGATGTAAAAGTCTTATATGATGCAATGGGCTCAAGACGATTACCAAAAAGATTTTTCCGACCTTTGCTTGAAGCTGGTGGAAAGGCAAGTGCTTTTTTTCCTGCTTTAATCCCCCACTTAAATTTACAGGTGAATTTTCGCAACCACCGCAAGCTAGTGATCATTGATGGTGAAAATGGTTATATCGGAGGATTCAATATTGGCGATGAGTATCTTGGGCTAAATAAAAAATTTGGTTACTGGCGAGATACCCATCTAAAAATCAGCGGTAAGGCTGTTTTTAGCATGCAGACGAGATTTATTCTCGACTGGAACCAAGCTTCATCGGCAAAAATTCGTTATGAGGACAGACTTTTTCCAGAAATTGGTGCAAAAGGAGATACAGATGTCCAACTTGTTTCAAGCGGCCCTGACTCTGAATGGGAGCAAATTAAATATGGGATATTAAAACTTATCTCATCAGCCAAAAAATATATTTACATTCAGACACCTTATTTTATTCCAGATGCAAGTGTGCTTGATGCAATCAAAATAGCCGCTCTTTCAGGGGTCGATGTAAGATTGATGATTCCAAATAAACCAGATCACGCTTTTGTATATTGGGCGACCTATTCGAATGTCGGAGAATTACTAAAGACAGGGGCGAAAGTTTATATTTACGATAATGGGTTTATTCATGCAAAAACGATTATTGCAGATGGTAAAATTGCCACAGTTGGTACGGCAAATATTGATGTTCGTAGCTTTAAATTAAATTTTGAAGTGAATGCCTTTTTATATGATCGAGCACTTGTCCAACAATTAGTCGATATCTTTCATGAGGATGTTAAGCATTCTCATGGATTAAGCTGGGAAGAATACCAAAATCGTTCTCTTTACATTCGCTTTAAGGAATCATTTTCTCGCCTGTTATCACCGATTTTGTAGAGGATGTTCAAAGGCGACATCCTGTCGCAACGCTTTTATAACTTCCTTCCTGTAGGTCACTGTAAAAATGGCCCTGCGAGCTAAAGGATCTCCCGCTAAAATTGCCCACGTCCTGTGGACAACACGGAAGTCAGTACATCCTATACAAGTCCGCCTCGAACTTTCGACATACATGACGTACTAGTGTCGGATGTTTACGATTGACGCCGACTTGGTCCTTTTTGAACATGCATTTATAAGGCGATATTTGTCTTTGGAAAGTGAGGGATGATTCATTAAGTGGTATACCATTGGTACATTAACGATTCCCGCTTCTTGGATTGCGATTGTCGGTGCCTGCATCCTTACAGCTGCAGGCCTATATTTCTGTAAAAAGAGGTTGACGGCAGAGTGGTATGGAAATGCTGTTTTTATATGGCTGGTAACATGGAAGTTCAGTGTCCTTCTTTTCCAATTTCCGATGATATGGGCTCACCCCTTATCTATTTTATACTTTAATGGCGGTGTGAAGGGATACTGGCTTGGTTTTGCAGTAACAATTTTTTATACATTACATAAGGTTAGACTTCGGAATTTGCAAGTAGCGAATATGTATCAAGCTTGGATTTGCTCCATGATTGTATATGAGGTACTCCAGGCTATTTTGAATCAAGGGTCTTTCCTATGGACGGGAATGCAATTATTCATCGGTGGAGTATTCATATTATTCGTGTCGAATAAAAATCAGTTATTATGGAAAGAACAATTACTAATTCTTTATACAGCTGTGCAGGCGATATTTTATTCCCTTCATCACTCTTTACTATCCATTCCAATGGTCACTTATTTCCTCATGGCTATAATCTTAGTGATAGCTTTGCGAAAATGGGAGGTTTCATCATGACGAAGAAAATATTTGGCTTTAGTCTTTTAGCGATTTTAGCAGGGGTTTTAGTCATTAATATTGTCCAAGAAACACAAGCGAAGAAAGAAGTGGAAGAAATTCAAGAACAAGTTCTCCAGCAAAGGCTGGAGGCTGCCACCGAAACATCCAATGGCGTTTATTCGGAAGGCTTAACCGAAGGGGATATTCCACCTGATTTTGAATTAGAAACATTAACTGGTGAAAAGTTCAAACTATCTGACCTACATGGAAAGAAAGTATTATTGAACTTTTGGGCAAGCTGGTGTGGTCCTTGTAAAGCAGAAATGCCCCATATGGAGAAATTTTATCAAGAAAAAGCGGAAGAATTAGGTGTAGAAGTGATTGCTGTGAATCTTACTTCCGGTGAACGTGTTGGCAATAAGCGAGAAAAAGTTGAAAAGTTTGTCAAGGAGTATGGATTGCATTTTCCTATTCTGTTAGATGAAAAGGGAGAAGTGGGCGATAAATACCAGGTTATCTCTATTCCGACAAGTTACTTTATCAATTCCAATGGATTGATAGCGAAAAGTATTATTGGTCCTATGGACGAAGAAATGATGGAAAGGCTTGTAAAAGATTTAAAATAGACAGTAAACAACAAGATAATGGATATATTATTTGAAAATAAGGTTGACTTCTTAGAGAATAATAGACTATACTTGATGTTAATAACAGTGAATCGTAATACTCTTATCAAGAGTGGCGGAGGGATAGGCCCTGCGATGCCCAGCAACCTTCAGAGGAATTATTCTGAAAAGGTGCTAATTCCTACAGACTGCATGGTCTGAGAGATAAGGAGCGGAAATACAATCAAACCCTCTTCTTATCAGAAGGGGGTTTTTTGACTAGTGTTAGCGATGAGGATGATATCATTAAGGAGGACGAGAGGAAATGTCACAAGAACAATATAAACCAGAAACCTTATTATTGCACGGAGGACAAGAGCCTGATGAAACAGGAGCACGCGCTGTTCCAGTACATAGAACAACCTCTTATGTATTTAAAGATTCGGAGTATGCGCAAAAGGTATTTGGATTAGAAGTACCGGGAAATATCTATACAAGGATTACCAACCCAACGGTTGATGTATTTGAAAAAAGAGTCGCTTTGCTTGAAGGGGGTACGGCTGCTGTTGGTCTATCATCTGGAATGGCTGCCATTGCTTTCTCGATTTTGAATATTACACGTGCTGGTGATGAAATCGTTGCGGCCACGGATCTATATGGAGGTACGTATAATCTATTTGCTGTGACACTGCCAAAATATGGAATTAATGTGAAGTTTGTAGATCCGAAAGATCCGGAAAATTTCCGCAAAGCGATCACACCAAAAACAAAAGCACTTTTTGGCGAGATTATTGGAAACCCAAGCCTGCATATTCTTGATGTGGAAGCTGTTGCAAAAATTGCGCATGAAAATGAGATTCCACTTATTGTCGATAGCACTTTTTCAACACCGTATCTTTGTAAGCCGATTGAGTGGGGAGCGGATATTGTCATCCATTCTGCAACAAAATGGATTGGCGGCCATGGCACTGTAATCGGTGGAGTTGTAGTTGATTCAGGAAAGTTTGATTGGAATAACGAGAAATTCCCTGATTTTGTCGAACCAGATGAAACTTATCATGGGCTTCGTTATGGGATTGATGTACCTAACGCTGCTTTTGCAACAAAATTACGTGTGCAATTACTGCGTGATTTCGGACCATGCTTAAGCCCAGATAATGCTTTCCAATTATTACAAGGGCTAGAAACATTACATTTGAGAATTGATAAACATATAGAAAATGCAAAAGCCGTAGCGGAATTTTTAGAGAATCATGAAGCGATTGAGTGGGTGTCATATCCTGGCTTAGAAAATCACCCTTCCAATGAACTAGCGCAAAAATATCTACCAAAAGGTGCTGGCTCAATCATCGTATTCGGCATTAAGGGTGGAAGAGAAGTAGGAAGACAAACCATTGACCATGTGAAATTATTTTCCCATGTTGCGAATGTCGGAGATGCAAAATCATTAATTATCCACCCTGCTTCCACAACGCATCAACAATTAAGTGCGGAAGAGTTAAAGGTTGTTGGGGTAAAGGAAGAATTAATTCGCATCTCGGTTGGTCTTGAAGCTGTCGAAGATATTATAGCTGATCTTAATCAAGCGATCGAAAAAGCCGTAGAAAAAGTGTCTGTAAAGTAAGGACAAAGAAAGCTAGGAGGCTGGCGCCATGCGTTTCAGTCTCCTTTTTTAAATGACATCCATGAATAAGGGGGAGAAATAGGTGCGAATCATTAAAGCAGCACTATTAGGACTTGGCACAGTTGGAGCCGGCGTTTATGAGGTTATATGTAATCAGCAAGAAAAATTAAAGGAGCTTATTGGAGCCGAAGTGCAGGTAGTAGCGGTACTGATCCAAGATGAAAAGAAAGAGCGTGAAGTAGCAGAAGATGTTATGGTGACCAATAATATTGAGGAAATTTTGTCAATCCCAGGGCTTGATGTCCTCTTTGAATCGATTGTCGGTGCTGAACCTGCGCATCATTACCTGGATGAAGCCATTAAACACGGATGCCATATTATTACAGCCAATAAAGAAATGTTCGCTAAACACGGAGAAGGTTTGTTGGAAAAGGCGCGAGAAAACAATGTTCAAATTGGCTACGAAGCGACCGTTGCAGCCGGGGTCCCCGTTATCCGCACCATTCAGCAGCAACTACAGTTGAATAAAATTGAGCGGGTTCAAGCATTGCTAAATGGTACTTCTAATTTTATTTTAACGGAAATGAGAAAGAAACAACTTCCGTTCGCCGAAGTGTTAAAAACAGCTCAATCCCTCGGCTTTGCCGAAGCTGATCCAACGAATGATGTAGAGGGAATCGATGCTTTCTATAAAATTATGATCTTAAGTCAGCTGATCTACGGGAAGCAACCACCATGGAAAACAGTTGAACTCCAAGGAATAGCAAGCCTTTCACAAGATAAGATTTCCAATTCTAACGGCCGTTTTAAGCATATTGCAGAGTTGGAAAAGGTAGGAGATCGTATCCAGGCTTCTGTTCGTCCAGTTGAAATCGATAGCAGGCATCCTTTATATTCTGTTGAAGGTGTAGATAATGCAGTCGTGCTGGAAACTTCCTTGGCTGGAAAAATCATGATTCAAGGACCGGGAGCGGGGAGTAAACCAACAGCTAGCGCTATGTTAGAAGATTTTATTAGTATTTTTCAAAGCAATAAGGCAGCTGTCCTAAATTAGTTATAACTTGTCCCCTCATCGCATAGGCTTTATAGAGGCTATTCATAAAGGAGAATGGATGAAGAGATAAACGGCTAAAATGGATAAACGGTTAAGTTCGCGTCGTCCTAGCGGCAGGCTCAAAACGCAACATCCTGTTGCTTCGCCTGCACTAGTACGTCCCTGTATTCGCAACACCGTTTTGACCGTCGTGTGGGCCTCCGTCCGCATGTCTTCGCCGTTTTGACCAACATCCTGTTGGCCTAATTGCGGTGAGGAGGAAATGTATGAAGAAAAGGTGGCTGGTTATTATTTCCGTTTGTTCATTCCTTTTAGGGGCGAGCGGTATATATGCGAGTATGGTGTGGATTCTTCCGAATTGGCAAGAGACACAAGGGAATCAAGAAGGAAAAACAGTGCAGATACTACCAGCTATGGAAAAAGTAGCAGAAGCCTATGAGTTAATCCAACAGGCTTATGTAGAAGAAGTAGATACGAAGAAATTAACTCAAGGCGCGATTCAAGGAATGGTTGCGACATTGCAAGACCCCTATTCTGTGTATATGGATGAAGAGACCGCAGAAAGATTTAATGAGAGCATGGATTCTAGCTTTAATGGAATCGGAGCTCAAATTGCCATTCAAGAAGGAAAGCTTGTGATTATTTCCCCAATAAAAAATTCCCCAGCTGAAAAGGCAGGGCTAAAAGCAAAGGATCAAATTATTAGAATTGATGGGGACCCTGTTGATGGGTTGGATTTATACGAAGCATCGAGTAAAATTCGTGGAAAAAAAGGAACAACGGTGACACTGGATATAACGAGGACTGGTGTATCTAAATCGCTCACATACGAGATAGCCAGAGACGAAGTCCCGATTTTGACCGTTTTTTCCGAAGTGAAAGAGAGTGGTGGAAAGAAATTTGGCTATGTTGAGATCACTTCTTTTGCGGAGGCAACAGCGAGAGACTTTGAGGCAGAATTAAAGGAACTGGAAGCGGAAAAGATCGATGGCCTTGT
Source organism: Bacillus sp. SD088 (assembly GCF_017355205.1). Taxonomy (GTDB): domain Bacteria; phylum Bacillota; class Bacilli; order Bacillales; family Bacillaceae_C; genus Lederbergia. The sequence goes on along the minus strand of NZ_JADIJK010000003.1, from coordinate 210,653 downwards.
GATTGATGTACGGGGAAATCCGGGTGGCATGTTAATTAGTGTGCAAGAAATCCTCGCTCAATTAGTGACAGGGGATAAACCATATGTTCAAATCGAGGAGCGTTCAGGTAAAAAGCAAACCTATTATTCGGAATTGAAACAGCAAAAAAACTATCCTATTACTGTACTTATGGATGAAGGCAGCGCCTCTGCATCAGAAATCCTTGTGGCCGCTTTAAATGAAATCAATGGTACAACCTTAATCGGTACAAAGACTTTCGGCAAGGGGACGGTGCAGCAACCAATTCCATTGGAAGCTGGAGGTAATTTAAAATTAACAATGGCGAAATGGTTAACCCCTGATGGAAACTGGATACATGGTAAAGGGGTTGAACCTACGATTGAGGTTCAGCAGCCAGCCTATTTTAATGTACATGCCATTGAATACAAGGAACCATTCAAAATAAATATGAATGATGAGAATATTAAATTTGCTCAAGAGATGTTGAAGGGATTAGGGTTCTCTCCAGGCAGAATCGATGGTTATTTTGATGAACAAACAGAAAAAGCAGTGAGAGCCTTTCAATCGGTTGAGGAACTGCCAGTAACAGGGGAAATCGATGATCAGACAGTAGCAAAATTAGAAGGAAAAATTGCTTCTTTTATAAAAGATGAGAAAAATGATATTCAATTGCAAGTTGCCTTAAAATCCTTACAAAAAAATAAATGATGAATGAACATATTTTCAGTTGAAACGGATGTTCAAAAAAGGCAGGCTAGACATTTTTGAAAATTTCAGATGTCTAGCCATATTTTTATCCTTTTTCTTCTAATGTCTGGTAAAATAGAAGTTATATTAATGTTCGGAAGGGATGTGGAGGGACTTGGAATGGACCATAGAGGTTGCTAAAGGGATAGGGCGAGTGTTACTTCATCCTATTTTCTATTTCTCAATAACATGGGTGGTATTGGCGGGGTTCTGGAGAATAAAGCGAGAACGACGTGATTTTCATATGAGAGTACATCCTATTTTTCTTGAGCTGAGACATTTATTTCCTGTGGGGATACTCGTTGGAATACTTCTATCCATTGTAACTATTTTGCTAGGTTTGACATTTCCGTTACAACTGCTATTGATAGTAGCGGTTACTACGATTGTATTAACTATTATTGGAAATGCTAGATTGCTATCAGCTGCTTTCACGATTGGCATCCCTTTACTACTAGTAAGCTCATTGTCTCTATTTTCCATTGAATGGGACTTCCTTGATTCGTTGGATTCGAATTACCTGCTTGGCGCATCTGTTATGTTGGGCTTATTAATGGTTGCTGAAGGGATACTCATGATAAAAAATGGGTTGAAGGATGTCTCACCTAAATTACGGACAAGCCGTAGAGGATTAATAGTAGGGGCTTTGCAAACAAAAAGATTTTGGCTTCTTCCTACTTTTCTTTTTCTTCCTTCTGGTGTCTTAACATTGCCTTTTGATTGGTGGCCTGTTATATCGTCTGGATCTGAGGGATATTCTCTTGTGCTACTGCCATTTTTGGTCGGTTTTCAACAGCAGATTCAAACGGAATTGCCTGGTGCTGCTGTTAAGCGAATGGGGAAAAATGTCTTAAGCCTTGGCTTGCTTGTTCTCATCGTAGGAATTGTGGGTGTTTTCCTCTTACCCGCATACGCTGCAATCATCACATCGGTATTTGCTCTAATAGGAAGAGTTTGGCTTGTTTACCGACACCGTATAAGGGAAAATAACAATCCGTACTACTATGCTCCAAGAAATTCTGGTGTCATGGTTTTGGACGTGCTGCCAAATTCTCCAGCTGAGAAAATGGGACTCAAAACAGGCGAAGTTATTCAAACCTGTAACAAAGTAAATGTCAATAGTCAGGAAGAAATGTATCAGGCTCTATCAAAAAATCGAGCATATTGTAAATTAGAAGTGTTTGATCATAATAATGAAATCCGGATTGTTCAAGGAGCTTTATATGAGGGAGATCATCATGAACTCGGCATTCTTTTCATAGAAAATCAGAAAATTGGTCAGCCTAATCAGGTTGGTTAAGAAGAAAATCGCAGAGCCTTTTTTTTGAAAGATAAGAAAGTATAAAGTTTTTCTTAGATTGCTTTAAGGCTGGGCAGTTGTTGCCCAGCTTCATGCGCCATCGGCTCGCAGGAGCGAGTCCATCGGCGTTGCGACGTACAGGATGTACTAGTGCAGACGAAGCGACAGGACGTCCTGTTTTGAGTCTGCCGCCAGGACGTCGAGATCTTAGCTGATGTTCTGCATAATAACCTGAGACAAAGAAAGGCAAAGAACTCCTTTCTTTGTCTCAGAACATTTGCTTGTCGCCGATAGGCGGGCGCCTTGCGCTTTTCTTAACATCCTCTATAACAGAAATAACGGAAAAGTTCACGAAGAAGACATTGTTTTGTAACGGAATGTTAGTTTACCTACCTTCCAGGGGTATGATAGGATTAACAAAGGAATTGAAGTGATGTTTCCCTACAGTGGAAAATGTTTGTTTCATTGGTGGCCTAAACCCCATATTGACAATTCTCTAGTTACTGTGAAAAGGGAATATCGTGAACTAAAAGGGGGAGAAACCCCATTTCTTTACTAGAAAAAACCTGGAGAGGTGCCAAATGAATAATAAGAAATTAATGATCATTACGATTGCCGTCGTAGTGATTGCCGTCGCTGCTATTATCATCCTGAATCAGAAACTAGATCAAACAGATCAAGAAAATGCGCCAAAAGTCGAACACCCCAATATTGATAATCAACCTACCATGGGGGAGGAGGATGCCCCGGTTTCCATTGTGGAATTTGGTGATTATAAATGTCCAGGCTGTAAAGCGTGGTCCGAAAGAGTACTACCACAGCTTGAAGAGGATTATATTGATACCGGACAGGCAAAGCTTTCTTATATAAATGTTCTATTTCATGGAGAGGAATCTGTTCGCGCAGCATTAGCTTCAGAGGCTGTTTTCAAACAAGATCCTGAAAACTTTTGGGCATTTCATGAAGCTCTATTCGCAGCACAGCCCGCAACTGAACAACATGATGAACAATGGGTGACAAATGAAACATTAGTAGAGATTGCTCAAGAAACAGCACCTAATGTTGATTTAGATATAGATCAATTTGACAAAGAGATTGAAAAGTATAATGAGGAGCAGCCATTAGAATCACCAGAGGTCAACCTTGATAATCAGTTGAGAATAAAGCATAATATTGAATCGACTCCAACTGTTATCATCAATGGTATCGTTGTTGAGGATCCGTTTGATTATAAATCTATTGCAAATCTCATTGAAAAAGGATTGGAGTAAGAGGATGAAGAATACCAAGTCGAGCTTTCAGGATTATCTTCTTTATTTTGCTTGGATTGTATCGCTTGTCGCCACATTAGGGAGTCTTTATTTTAGTGAAATCAAAGGCTTTATCCCCTGTGAGTTTTGCTGGTATCAAAGAATCCTTATGTATCCTTTAGTTGTGATCATTGGGATCGCCGTATTTGAGCAGAATAAAAATATAAAAAAATACGTGTTGCCTTTTTCCATTATTGGAATCGGGGTATCCTTTTATCATTACCTAATTCAAAAGGTACCTGGGCTAGTGGCTGCGAAACCATGTGTTGGTGGAGTTCCCTGTAATGGTCAATATATTAACTGGCTGGGATTCATCACCATCCCATTTTTAGCCCTGATTGCCTTTATTCTCATTACCGTTTTTATGTTGTTGCTTCGTAGAACAAAAGATTAAGCTTATATTCATTGCAAAGGAAAAGAGGGAAGTGCTTTTTTGGCATTTCCCTTTTTTTGCAATTAACGTATGAACAGCGATTGAGTTTTTTAAAATAGATTTGCTTGCCTTACTCCTTTTTATCTTCGGAATGTTCTTCCACCGCTTCTTCTTGGTTTCTTCCCCAAAAGAAATTCCAAGGGTCTCGATGATGAGGGGGTTTACCCTGCCCTTCTTCTTTTATTTCCACATTTTTTGCGTGAATAACGAGGTTTTCCACATGTATTTCTTTCGGCTTCTTTTCATGTTCATGGGACATGTCCATCCTCCTTTCTAAATAACGATTTCGCTTTATCCCGCATTAACGGGCAGTAATCCCCCCACCTCAAGGCTTTAGAGAATACGGAGAAGCATAGGTGGGGGATACACTGCCCGTAAAAGCCCGATTAGTTCAACTAACAATCAGTGGGGGATGAAAGAAAACCCCCACTGATTGAAGGTTCACTTTATCCTATTCAGGTTTTGGGAAGGTGTATAGGCAAAAATATAGATCGACAAATGTTTTATACCTGACAATAATGTATAATTTTGAAAAAAGAAGGGATTCCATTATTGTCAATGTGGAATCCCTCTTTTGCATATACGTTAAAAGAAGGGGATGAAAGCTAAGGCAGCGATGGCTCCTAAAGCAACTCCCCAGCCAAATCCCCAACCCCATCCCCAGCCATAGCCATATCCTCCATAATTGGATCCACCCAATGGACGAAGATAAACTCGATTGGAAGAGACACGGTCAATAATGCCACGATGCACTTGACCATCTCTGGTTGTAATCATCACAGGACGGCCAATACCACGGCGACAAGCATGATAATATTGATTCACTGGCAAACTTAACACCTCCCTAACTCTAAGTGCGTGTTCAAAAAGGAGGATAAAAGGGACCAAGAAATTCGCAGCATCGATTTTACCGGACTTTTTGAACAACCTCTGTAATCCATCCTTTATTAGACTATGTGCCTTTCTAAGCTTTTGAATGGACAAACAACTTAGTTGTTAAGCGGAAATAATAACATCACGCTCAGGAGCAACTATCATATCTTATTGTATAAATAAGCAATGAAGGAGCGGAAAGGATGGCATTCAATTATCATGATGCATTGGCAAAAGGGAAAGTACATGGGGCTCATCCAGGTGGTTTTTATTTGACGAAAAGGCTACTTGAAAATATAAAGTTAACTAAAGAAATGAAAGTGCTTGATATAGGTTGTGGAATGGGGCAAACAACTTTATATATAGCTGAAACCATTGGTTGTCAAGTTGTCGCAGTTGATAAACATCCAGAAATGATTCACCATTTGCGTCAGCACGCAGGCGTACAAGCTTTACCAATCGATATTATTGAAGCTGATATCGAAGAACTTCCATTTGCTGATGAACAATTTGATTTAATTGTTTCGGAATCGGTTATCGCTTTTACGAAAATAGAAAAATCTTTAGACGAATTGAGAAGAGCTTTAAAACAAGCGGGAACTTTTATTTGTAATGAAATGTGTGTGCAAGAACAAATGAAGGTTGAAGAGCTAGAGCAATTTAAAAATCTGTATCAAATTCAGGAAATTTTAACGAAGGAAGAATGGCTATCGAAGCTAAAAAACGCGGGCTTTCAAAACTTTACCATTATAAAAGATAGAAAAATGACAGAAGAATTATCAGAGTATGCAGATGAAGAAAAAATGTTGGATAACGGAGGAACCGTGGTCTACAGTGAAGATGTTGAACAAATTTTAGTAGAACAAAGCCTTTTACTAATGGAGTATGCTGATAAGATTGGCTATATGGTAATACAAGCAGAAAAAAGGTGAACTTGGGCAAGTCCACCTTTTTTTCTAAAATACATTAATCTGCAGCTGCGAAGAATTCCTTTGCTTTATCGAAGTATTTTTCATCTTCTGGAAGGATATCTTCCTCATGATAAATTGCTTCGACAGGACAAACGGCTTGACAAGCTCCACAGTCTATACAAAGATCAGGATCGATGAAAAACATCTCATCCCCCTCTAGAATACAATCGACAGGGCAAACTTCGACACATTCGCCGAATTTTTCTCCTATACATGGTGCCGTAATAACGTAGGACATATAAAAACCACCTTTAAAATAGTATCTTATGGTAAAGTGAGAATTCAATCATTGGGGAATTTCCACTGATTAAATAAAAGTCAAAGACTAAAGAAGCAAAATTTGGTCACTTTTGTAACCAGTATCCTCCAATCCTTCAATACAAATATAGCAAATCTCTTTCCTATTTTCAATTGGACAAGCAAACTCTCTTGATGAAACTGAAGTAATTTTTGTATATTGTCACAAAAAAGGAAATCTTTTTTGAATTAGTTGACAAATTATGTGGTTGAAATATAATTGATATATGAACATGTATGCATATAAATAGAAGAGTAAATGGTAGTCGTTCAGTAAAACCTATCTACACTAAATGAATTAGATAAGGAACCATTTTTAATTTATCCCGAATTAACTGGCAGTAGGACCCCCATTTCAAGAATTCGAGATAAAAACGAGAATTGTAAGTGGGGGACAATTGCCAGTAAATCCACGATTGGTTCAGGCCTGCAGGACGCAGGTCACAAAGGGTACAGGATGTACTAGTGCAGACGAAGCGACAGGACGTCCGTTTGAGTCTGCCAACAGGATGTTGCGAATTTAGCCTTTGATCCTTAACATTCAGTGGGGGATGAAAAAAATCCCCCGCTGAATGAAGTTTCACTTTATCGTGCCAGACCTATAGAGCCTTGTCTGAAGTAACACGCACTAAGATCGAAAAGAGTTGATCAAAAATGGCAGAATACAAATTACAAGGATTGTCTTGTGCCAATTGCGCAAGGGAGATGGAAGAGGATATTCAAAAGCTGGAACATGGAGAGGATGCGAAGGTCCTATTCAACTCCAGTAAATTAATTGTTTCAGATCAAGTCGAATTGCAAAAAATAGAAAAGATATTAGCGGGTGATGGGGCGGTTCTCGTCAAGCAAGAACCAGATCCACAGGACCATCGTTCAGTCCAGCATTTAATATTGCTTATTGGATTATCCGTTTTATTATTTGCTAGTGCACTGCTCGTAGAACATGCTAGCCAGAGCTGGATAGCGATTCTTCTTTTTCTTTTTGCGGCTGCTCTAAGTGGATACACTACCTTTATAAAAGGATTAAAAAACATTGTCAAATTCAAGTTTAATATTGATACATTAATGAGCATTGCTTTAATTGGTGCATTTAGCATTGGCGAGTGGAAGGAAGGAACCTTAGTTGCGATTCTGTTCGGAATCAACGAATATTTAGAGGGGCTAGGGATGCAAAAAGCTCGTAAATCAATGGAGGCTTTATTAGAGGTTGCCCCCAAAGAGGCTATACGCATTTCGGAGAATGGCGAAAACATTGTCCCGATCTCAGCCTTACAAGTAGGGGATGTCGTCCTGGTTAAATCAGGTTCGAAAATCCCTTCAGATGGGATCGTCATAGAGGGAAAAAGCTCTGTGAATGAGGCGGCGATTACCGGAGAATCGATGCCCGTAGAAAAAGAGATAGAAGACTCTGTTTTTGGCGGAAGTATTAACAATGAGGGCGTTTTGCGGATAAAAATCGCGAAGGCTTATGAAGACTCTTCCTTAGCTAAAATTCTTCATCTTGTTGAAGAAGCTCAGGAAACAAAAACGCCCACAGAAAAGTTTATTAATCAGTTTGCCAAATATTATACTCCTGCGATTATGATGATTGCAGTTATAGTGATCGTTGTTCCTCCGCTGTTTGGCGGAAGTTGGGGAGAGTGGATTTATCAAGGGCTTGCTGTTTTAATTGTTGGGTGTCCTTGTGCATTGATTATTTCTTCACCAATTGCCTTAATCTCGGGCATCACAAGAAATGCTCGACATGGTATTTTAATCAAGGGTGGTGTCTTTCTTGAGCAATTGGGCAAAGTCGACACCATTGCTTTTGATAAAACAGGGACATTAACAAAGGGAGAGCCGTATGTTGAGAAAATGGTCATTTATGATCAAAACACTTTTTTAACGACTGCCGGAGCAATTGAAAAAAACTCTTCCCATCCACTGGCGAAAGCCGTGATGAAAAAAGTAGAAGAATACGATGTGGCTGTTCAAGAGCCTACCTACATCGAAACGATTACCGGTCAAGGTGTGAAAGCCGTGATTGCTGGTTTCAATTATACGTTAGGAAATGAAAAAAGTATTCCGGCTCCTGCTCTGACAGCGGCTGTTCAAAATGATTTAAAAACTTTGAAAAACGAAGGGTTTACGTTAGTAGCTGTATCCGATCATGAGAAAGTATTGGGCTTATTCGGAATTGCCGATGAGATACGCCCTGAGAGTAAGGAAATTGTTGCAGAGTTATATAAAGCAGGGATTAAGAGGACAACGATGTTAACAGGAGATCACCAACAAACGGCTGAAAAAGTCGCTGTAAATATTGGACTCACTGATTATTATGGAGGATTATTGCCAGATCAAAAGGTGGAGAAAATCAAAGAATTAACGGGGCAAGGAATCACTGCAATGGTCGGAGATGGAATTAATGATGCTCCAGCTTTGGCTACGGCCGATTTAGGGATTGCAATGGGCAAGGGGACCGACAGTGCGATAGAGACAGCTGATATCGTGCTGATGCAAGATCATCTTGGCAAACTACCTTCTGCCATTAAAGTTGGAAAACAAGTCAATGCAATGATTAAACTCAATATTGGTTTAGCCTTAGGATTAAAGCTAATTGCCTTGCTTTTAACGATTCCAGGTCTCCTAACTCTATGGATTGCCATCTTATCTGATATGGGAGCGACTGTGCTTGTCACACTATTAAGCTTGACTGTTTTGATGGAAAAACGTACATTAAAATCATAAGTTCAATTAGGCTGTCTCAAAAAGTAAAGAGGCAGTCTTTTTTTACCGGAGGCCTGCAGACGCAGGTCATAAAGGCGCATTTGGCCTTTGATCCTTTTTTAACATCCTGACAAAGGGGGCGAATTAAATGGAAAAGGTGCTTGTGATTGATGATGAGCCTTCCATTGTTACATTATTAAAATTTAATCTAGAAAAAGCAGGCTTTGCGGTGATTACAGCAGGAGATGGAAATACGGGTTTACAGAAAGCTCTGGAAGAAAATCCTACCTTAATTATTCTGGATTTAATGCTTCCTGGTATGGATGGTATGGATGTTTGTAAAACCATTCGCCAGGAAAAACTGAAAACTCCCATCTTAATGCTAACTGCGAAGGATGATGAATTTGATAAGGTATTAGGGCTAGAACTTGGGGCAGATGATTATTTGACAAAGCCCTTTAGTCCACGTGAAGTCATTGCAAGAGTGAAAGCTATTTTGAGACGATCGCAAATGAATGAATCTTCTGAGACACCAAAGCAGGAAGCAACGATGATTCGCATCGGTGATCTCGCTATTTTTCCCGATCAATACGAGGCAGAGCTTGCTGGTGAGAAGCTTGATTTGACACCGAAGGAATTTGAATTGCTTTTGTATTTGGCGAATCATCAGGGCAAAGTTCTTAATCGTCATCAATTATTAGATGCCGTTTGGAATTATGAATTTGTTGGAGATTCACGGATTGTCGATGTCCATATTAGCCATTTACGTGAAAAAATTGAAAAAGATACGAAGCAGCCACTGTATATTAAAACAGTGAGAGGATTCGGGTACAAACTGGGGCAACCGTGATGATTCACAAATTATGGGTTCGGATCACATTTTCCTTTTTACTATTGATTTCCGTTTTATTAGTCCTTTCGGGCTTGTTTTTATCAAGAATGATGAAAGATACATATTATGATTTAAAAGAAACCCACTTACTTCAAACATCAAAATTAGTAGTAAATGTCATTGAGAGGGAAGGCTTGCTTGCCACTCCGCCAGAACTTCAGGAAGAAATGGATCTGCTGGCTGAATCGATCCAATCACGATTAACCGTTTTGGATCAGGCTGGAAATGTATTAGCTGATTCAGAGGATTCTCCTGCGGAGATGGACAACCATTTAAATCGACCAGAAGTAAAACAAGTCCTCAAGGATCATGCTTCCTCAGGGCTATCTATTCGCTATAGTAAAACACTCGGCTTTCATATGATGTATGTGACCGTTCCGATGATGGAAGAAGACGAAACAGCTGGAGCCATTCGAGTGGCTTACTCTCTTCAGAAAATTGATCTTGCTTTACGCAAGTTATGGATTAGCATCAGTATTTCCTTACTTACCGTTTTTCTTCTTACCGGAATAATCGGGATGAGATTAGCGAAAAGCATCTCTAAACCGATTGAAGAAATGATTAGCGTTTCGGCAAGGCTAAAAGAGAAAGATTTTTCTGCCAGAGTCCATCACCAACCACGAGGTGAATTAGGACAATTGGCAACGTCCATTAATACGCTAGCTTCGAGCTTGAAAAATCAAATGGAGACGATTCAGGAAAATGAACAGCAGCTTTCAGGTGTATTAGCGAATATGACGAGTGGTGTCTTATTAGTGGATATGCAAGGCAGAATATTATTAGCGAACAAGGCGATGGCGCAATTTATGGGAGAGGATCCGCAAGCTTTTCCAGGGAAAATGCATATGGATGCTAGTCGAAATTTAGAATTCAGTTCCTTGATGGAGGAATGTTTAAAAACCGGACAAGAATTAAGAAAAGAAATCACTTTCTATTATCCAAGGGAGCGAATCATGGATGTCCATCTTGCCCCATATGTCCGCGAGAATCAGGTACGAAAAGGGATGATCGCGGTATTGCATGATGTAACGGAAGTGCGCAGGCTAGAAAATATGAGAAGGGACTTCGTCGCCAATGTTTCTCATGAATTAAAGACGCCGATCACGTCGGTAAAAGGATTTGCGGAAACTCTATTAGACGGAGCTATGCACGATGAAGATGTCTGTCGAGAATTTCTTAGTATTATTTATCAGGAGAGCGAGCGGCTCCATCGACTAATTAGTGAGCTATTATATTTGTCGAGAATTGAACAGCATCATATTCCTTTAAAACTTGAACAAATGAATATGACAGAAGCTGTCTGGAATATGGTGAACACGATTCAAAAAGAAGCGAAGAAGAAGAAACTAACCCTTGTCCTTCCAGAACAGAAGCACGATATTTGGATGGAGGGAGAAAAGGATCGAATTCACCAGATTGTCTTAAACCTCCTTTCTAATGCGATCGCTTATACACCCGAAGAAGGGAAGATTGTTGTGGAGCTGTGGGAGGAGGCCGATCAAGTAAAACTTAGTATCTCGGATACCGGGATTGGTATTCCAGCATCTGAGCTGCCGCGAATATTTGAACGTTTTTATCGAGTTGAAAAGGCTCGGTCTCGCCGTTCTGGTGGAACGGGCCTTGGATTAGCGATTGTAAAGCATTTAACGGAATCCCATCATGGGAAAATTGAAGTGCAAAGTGAAGAAGGAAAAGGGACAACCTTTATTATTACATTACCAAAAACACATGAAAACCATGACAAACCCTCGCTTTCATAAGCGGGGGTTTTGTCATGGAAAGATCGATGGGAAAATTCTATCTTGTGGATAATTTGCATGATGGTGCGGGTGATTCCTGTTCTAGGCGCATCGGCAGTGCGGATTAGTGCAGACCAAGCGACAGGAAGCCGTGCCTAGCTGTTCATCCTTATTATTAAAGTGTGTACGTCGTTAAACGGGCGCTTGCGCTTTTGTACTTGTTTAGGAATTTATAAAATTCTAGCTTGTAGATAAGTTGTAATTTTGAGTTTTGTCATCTAGCTCCAGCGCCTAGCACCAAGAGGCTTGCAGGATGCGAGTCCATCGGCGTTGCCACAGGACGTGCGTCCTTAGCCGATGTTCCGCTAAATAACCCTGAACCTAGGAAGGGAAAAAGCTCTTTCCTGGGTTCAGGAACATATGCTTGTCGGGGCTGATCAAGGCGCTTGCGCTTTTATTCTTTACAAATTCCAAACAAAGCTTTACATAAACTTCACATACTATTTATAGGCACTTAAAAGAGATTGTTTATTGTATAGATAAGCAATCAATGATTGCAATCCAAACAGAAAAGGTGGCTCACTCATGAATAAGAAATGGATCGCGTATCTCGGATGTCTCTTTATGTTTACAATGCTTCTGGCGGCTTGTAGTAATACAGAGGCAGGTTCAGAATCGGCATCAGAGACTAGTAAACCTAGTACAGAAACAAGTAAAAAAACATCAACAGAGAGTGACGAATTAACAGGTTCCATTACTGTGGTTGGTTCGAGTGCTATGCAACCTTTAGTTGAAGCGGCTGCTCAGCAATTTATGCAACAACACCCCGAAGTAACTGTTAATGTCCAAGGGGGAGGAAGTGGAACGGGTCTAAGTAAGATTAGTGAAGGAGCCGTTGATATAGGAAACTCAGATGTGTTTGCTGAAGAAAAAGACGGGATTCCAGCTGACAAACTTACAGACCATAAAGTTGCCGTCGTTGGCATGGCACCTGTTGTTCATTCAGAAGTTGGTGTTGAAGATGTCACGCAAGATCAGTTGATTGATATTTTTACAGGAAAAATCAAAAATTGGAAAGAACTTGGCGGTGCTGATCAAGAAATCATTGTCGTCAATCGAGCGCAAGGTTCAGGTACGAGAGATACATTTGAAACATTTGCTTTAAATGGTGAAGAAGCGATTGAAGCACAAGAACAAGATTCATCAGGTACGGTTCGAAAAATTGTTAGTGAAACGCCTGGTGCCATTAGTTATCTAGCATTCTCTTATATTGATGATTCTATACAAGCCTTGAAAATGGATGGCGCTGAACCAACGGCTGAAAATGTAGAGACGAATAGATGGAAAGTCTGGGCTTACCAGCATATGTATACGAATGGTGATGCAGTGGATGTTACAAAACAATTTATTGATTATATGTTAACAGAGGAAGTCCAAACTAAGCTACTTCCGAAAATGGACTACCTTCCCGTCACAAGCATGAAAGTCGATCGAAATGCTAACGGGGAAGTAAGTAACCAATAATAAAATAAGCTTGATAAGAGGCTGAAACATAGGGTGCATATACCTCCGTTCTGGAAATATACTTCACTTTCCCCGGGCGAGTAGCAACTCTCACTCCCCGCAGGAGTCTACGTATATTTGTTTGGCTAAGGCAATGCATTCTTCGTCCTTGGAGCTTAACGTATTAATTACGTCGCAGCCTCTTTCTTATCTCTAATTACACATTGCTATTAAAGGAGTCGATCGCTTTGGCTAAAGCGGAAAGTGAAATGTATATGGATATCACGAAGCCAAATAAGAAGCTGAGATTGGAGAAGATGGGAAAGGGCGTCACTTTGATTGCAGTGGGAATCACGATTTTACTGACCGTGATGATTCTTGCTCTTGTTGTTTCTAAAGGAGTCACGATCTTCCTCTTTAATAAAGGGAGTATTATAGAATTTTTGACAGGCTTAAAGTGGAATCCTGGAGCGGTAAGTGAGCTGGGAAAACCGATTATTGGAGCACTTCCATTGATTACAGGCTCCTTTATTGTCACGCTTCTCTCCGCCCTCATTTGTACACCAATTGCGATTGGGGCAGCGGTGTTTATGTCTGAGATCTCACCGCGATTCGGGAAAAAAGTATTACAGCCTGTCTTGGAACTATTAGTAGGAATTCCTTCCGTTGTTTATGGTTTTATCGGTCTCTCTATCGTGGTTCCGTTATTGAGAGAGTCTTTTTCAGGAAGTGGATTTGGCATTGCCGCGGGGACAATCGTACTTTCAGTGATGATTTTGCCGACGATCACAAGTTTATCGGTTGAGGCGATTGCTTCTGTCCCCCGTTCGTTGAGGGAAGCATCCTATTCATTGGGAGCGACACGTTGGCAAACGATTTATCGAGTAATTTTAAAAACAGCTAAATCTGGCTTGCTGACAGCGATGATTTTTGGAATGGCGCGTGCCTTTGGAGAGGCTTTAGCAGTCCAAATGGTGATAGGCAATTCACCTGTAATGCCAACCTCCCTAATGGAACCTGCATCCACACTTACAAGCATTTTGACAATGGGGATGGGCTATACCGTATTAGGACAAGCGGAAAATAACGCTCTTTGGTCTTTAGCCCTTATTTTATTAATGATGTCATTTCTATTTATTATGCTCGTAAGATGGATTGGAAGAAAGGAGCGAGGAGTATGAATGCAAAATGGATCGATCGGATCGCAACAACCGTTTTTTACGGGATTGCCTTTCTTATTCTCGGGCTTCTTATTAGTTTACTAGGCTATATCCTTTTTCAAGGTGTACCGAAACTAAGTTGGAATTTTATCACATCTTCACCACAAATTTTTGAAGAGGGTGGAGGGATTGGGCCCCAATTATTTAATTCCTTTTACCTACTAGTGTTAACTATTGTAATGGCAATTCCGATTTCTCTAGGGGCGGGCATTTATCTATCGGAATATGCACCTAAGAACAAGTTTACAGATTTTATTCGTTCGATGATAGAAGTACTATCTTCTTTGCCTTCTATCGTTGTCGGGCTCTTTGGTTTTCTGTTCTTCGTGATTTATATGGGGTGGGGCTTTTCCATTCTGTCAGGGGCCTGTGTTTTAACCGTATTTAATTTGCCAATAATGGTTCGAGTTGTGGAAGATTCACTTCAAAATGTATCTGATGAACAAAGGAAGGCAGGATTAGCTTTAGGTGTTTCGAAATGGGAGATGATCACAACGATTATTTTACCAGCTGCCTTACCTGGTTTAATAACAGGGGTTATTCTTGTAGCAGGTCGAGTCTTTGGAGAAGCAGCCGCCCTCATTTACACAGCTGGGATGAGCAGCCCACAACTTGACTTTTCCAATTGGAACCCATTTTCGGCTGCATCTCCGCTCAATCCATTACGACCAGCAGAAACGCTAGCAGTGCATATCTGGAAAATTAATGGGGAAGGGATCATGCCTGATGCTGCAGCAATTTCAAGTGGTGCGTCCGCGCTTTTACTAATAGCAATCTTACTATTCAACGGATCAGCACGCTGGATTGGTCATCTTGTATTTAGAAAAATGACTACAACATAAGAGAGGTGGTATGAAAATGGCGGTTGCTAAAGTAGTAAATCAAAATACGCAAGTGGATAGATTTACGCCAAATAAAAACATAGTTTTCCTTCCGACACGTTCGATTGTAGCGACTGAAGGAGTCACTGTTGCTTATGGAGATAAGATTGCTGTACAAAATATTGATCTCGCTTTTCCTGATCAGGCAATTACAGCTTTGATTGGCCCTTCAGGTTGCGGGAAATCAACCTTCCTGCGTTCCTTGAATCGAATGAATGATAGTATTGACCATTGCCAAGTAACAGGCAAGATCCATTATCGTGATATTGAGATTCATTCAACGGAAGTAAATGTGTTTGAATTACGAAAGCAAATTGGCATGGTTTTTCAAAAGCCCAATCCTTTCGCTAAATCCATTTATAAAAATATTGCGTATGGTCCTGCTCACCATGGAATAAAAAAGAAACAGCAATTAGACGAAATCGTTGAAACGGCGCTACGAAAAGCGGCTTTATGGGATGAAGTAAAGGATAAACTCCACTCGTCTGCGCTAAGTCTTTCAGGAGGGCAGCAACAACGTCTATGTATTGCTAGAGCGATTGCGATGAAGCCTCAGGTGCTCTTACTCGATGAACCAGCATCAGCATTAGACCCTATTTCCACTAGAAAAATTGAAGAACTAATGTGTGAATTGAAAAAAGAATATACGATCATTGTTGTGACCCATAATATGCAACAGGCAGCTCGAATATCTGATTACACAGCTTTTTTCTACATGGGAGATTTAATCGAATTTGGGGCAACAGAAGAAATGTTTACCGACCCTCAAGATGAACGGACAGCAGGATATATTGCTGGAATTTTTGGATAAGGGGTGGAATTGATGGTTTTAACATTGCATCAGCCGCATAAAAAAGAAACCGTAATGAAAGCAGAAAATCTTCAATTTTATTATGGAGACTTCCAAGCGCTTAAAAATATTCATCTTGAAATTAAAAAGAACCAAATTACCGCATTAATTGGTCCCTCAGGATGCGGAAAATCGACCTTTCTACGCACACTCAATCGAATGAATGATTTTATACCAGAAAGTCGAACAGAGGGAAAGATCTATCTAAATGAAATGGAG
Source organism: Bacillus sp. SD088 (assembly GCF_017355205.1). Classification (GTDB taxonomy): domain Bacteria; phylum Bacillota; class Bacilli; order Bacillales; family Bacillaceae_C; genus Lederbergia. The sequence continues at coordinate 194,711 of NZ_JADIJK010000003.1, read as the reverse complement.
ATCACCAACCCTTCTGTCGATGTTGTTGACTTAAGAAAAAAAGTCGGCATGGTATTTCAACAAGCTAATCCCTTTCCAGTTTCCATCTATGATAATATCGCTTATGGACCAAGGATTCACGGACGAAAGGAAAAACAACAACTGGATCACACAGTAGAATCTTGTCTTCGCTCCGCTGCTTTATGGGATGAAGTAAAGGATGATTTACGTGCTCCTGCTACAAGCTTATCAGGAGGACAACAGCAGCGATTAGTGATTGCAAGAGTACTAGCGATTCAACCAGATGTAATATTAATGGATGAACCGACCTCTGCCTTAGATCCGATTTCAACAAAAAAGCTGGAAAGTCTTATTTTAAAATTAAAAGAAAAATATACGATTATCATTGTTACTCACAATATGCAGCAGGCGGCTCGAATTTCAGATCAAACGGCCTTTTTCCTCCATGGTGAAATTGTTGAATATGGGCCGACCCAAAGTCTTTTTTCGAACCCAGAACATGAAAAAACAAAACAATATATTATGGGACAGTTTGGTTGATAGCTGATTGGAAAGTTAGAAATTATTTTATAAAACTTCTGCAATTTTGGATCATTGGTTAATATTGCGTTTTACCTACAGTTAAAACTTGCTTTTTTTTTGTAATTGAGAAAAACTAAGAGAGAAGCTTTAATTATAGAGTAGGTGAGACAATGGATAAAATTTTCTCAGCCATTTTTATTCCGGCGATACTAATGGTTCTGTTTACTAGAGTGACATATAGAAGAAGTGTTGGCTTTTTTTTAACCTTGGCCTTAATTATTGTTTCTGCTTATAAAGGGTACATTCATGGTTGGGGTTTAATTGCGATTGAGGCTGCATCGTTAACAATAGGCCTGTTTATCACGGATCGAATGGTAAATAAGAATAGACCACCTAAAAAGGAGTCTAAGACAAAGGATAACGATTGAAGGATAGAATTGAAATATGACTATGAACACAGAAGGCAGGCCCACTAGGAGGTCCTGTTTTTTTCTATTATCTATAGCAGTGGGTGGCTATTGAAAAAAATATCGAAAATACGTTCGCTTTTCACTGGTTATCTTTATAGGAATTGTGGTAAAATGTAAGACATGTAAAAATAAATCACTATTAGTGCGTGTTCAAAATGGAGGATAAAAAGGACCAAGAAGTTCAAGGCGGCGTAGTTTCGAGCCGCGGAATGTATGCTTTTAATACATGAGCAGTGGAGAAACAAGCCAACGAAGAAATTCGCAGTGTCATTTTTACCGGACTTTTTGAACATCCTCTATTAGACTATATATAGATAAAAATCGAGTTAGGAGGAAGAATGATTGGACAATACTTTTGAATTGGTATCAAGATACAAGCCATCAGGTGATCAACCAAAAGCGATTGAACAGCTTGTCGAAGGAATTCATAATAAAAAAAAATACCAAACTTTACTAGGAGCGACCGGAACTGGGAAGACTTTTACTATCTCTAATATGATTCGGGATGTAAATAAGCCGACGCTTGTGATTGCCCACAATAAGACACTTGCCGGGCAACTGTATAGCGAGTTTAAAGAGTTTTTTCCAAATAATGCTGTGGAGTACTTTGTCAGCTACTATGATTATTATCAGCCGGAAGCATATGTGCCACAAACAGACACGTATATTGAGAAAGATGCCAGCATTAATGATGAAATTGATAAATTGCGACATTCTGCGACGTCTGCACTATTTGAACGGAAAGACGTAATTATTATCGCCAGTGTTTCTTGTATCTATGGTTTAGGATCACCATTTGAATATCGCGACCATGTCTTATCAATGAGAACAGGAATGGAAATTGAGCGAAATCAATTATTACGTCGTTTAGTTGATATTCAATATGCTCGGAATGATATTGACTTTCAACGCGGGACATTTCGCGTTCGCGGAGATGTCGTGGAGATCTTTCCTGTCTCGCGTGATGAGCATTGTATCCGGATTGAGTTTTTCGGAGATGAAATAGACCGGATTCGAGAAGTGGATGTCCTCACAGGTGAAGTGTTAGGAGAACGAGATCATGCCGCTGTTTTTCCGGCTTCTCACTTTGTTACTGGTGAAGAAAAAATGACGGTAGCGATTGCTAATATTGAAAAAGAATTAGAGGAGCAGTTGGCAATATTAAAGGAAAATGACAAATTATTAGAAGCACAACGACTGGAACAGCGCACAAGATACGATTTGGAAATGATGCGTGAAATGGGCTTTTGCTCTGGAATCGAAAACTATTCACGACATTTGACACTAAGGCCGGCTGGCGCTACTCCCTATACATTGCTTGATTATTTTCCAGAGGATTTTCAAATTGTGGTTGATGAATCGCATGTGACCCTACCGCAAATACGAGGAATGTATAATGGTGACCAAGCGAGGAAACAAGTGTTAGTGGATCATGGTTTTCGCTTACCATCTGCCTTGGACAATCGTCCTTTGAAATTTGACGAATTTGAAAAACATATTAACAATATTGTCTTTGTATCTGCTACCCCAGGCCCATTTGAACTAGAACATACACCGAAAATGATCGAGCAAATTATTCGCCCAACAGGATTGCTAGATCCGAAAATTGAGGTCCGCCCAATCGAAGGGCAAATCGATGATTTGATTAGTGAAATTCAATTACGGGTAGAACGAAATGAACGAGTTCTTATTACAACCTTAACGAAAAAAATGTCCGAGGATTTAACCGATTATTTAAAAGAAGTTGGCGTGAAAGTGCAGTACTTGCATTCTGAAATTAAAACATTAGAACGAATTGAAATCATTCGAGATTTGCGAATGGGTACCTTTGATGTATTAGTAGGGATTAACTTATTAAGAGAAGGTTTGGATCTACCCGAGGTTTCACTTGTTGCGATATTAGATGCAGATAAAGAAGGATTCTTGCGTTCAGAGCGTTCTCTTATTCAGACGATGGGACGGGCGGCAAGAAATTCGGATGGACATGTAATCATGTATGCTGATAAGATGACCGATTCCATGGAAAAGGCGATATCTGAAACGGAACGGCGTCGTTCTATTCAAGAAAAATATAATCAAGAACATGGCATCACCCCGATGACGATTCAGAAGGATATTCGCGATGTTATTCGAGCTACAGTTGCAGCAGAGGATCCAGCAGAATATACCGCTAAAGGGAATCTGAAAAAGATGTCTAAAAAAGAAAGAGAAGAATTTATTGAGACAATGGAAATGGAAATGAAGGAAGCGGCAAAAGCATTAGACTTTGAACGTGCAGCACAATTACGTGATGCTTTATTGGAATTGAAAGCGGAAGGATGAGCAAACGATGGCACAAGACCAAATAATCATTCAAGGGGCAAGAGCTCATAATTTAAAAAATATTGATGTGACAATCCCAAGGGATAAGCTCGTTGTTTTAACGGGCTTATCAGGATCTGGAAAGTCCTCCCTCGCCTTTGACACTATCTATGCTGAGGGACAAAGAAGATATGTAGAATCTCTATCTGCTTATGCGCGGCAATTTTTAGGACAAATGGATAAACCGGATGTAGATGCCATCGAAGGTCTTTCACCAGCTATTTCGATTGATCAAAAGACAACAAGTCGTAACCCACGTTCGACCGTTGGAACGGTCACAGAAATTTATGATTATCTTCGCTTGCTCTTTGCACGAGTTGGTAAGCCAATCTGTCCGATCCATGGAATTGAAATTAGCTCGCAAACGATTGAACAAATGGTTGATCGCATTATGACCTATCCTGAGCGCACAAGATTACAAGTACTTGCACCTGTTATTTCCGGACGTAAGGGATCCCATGTAAAAGTATTAGAAGGAATAAAAAAACAAGGATATGTGCGTGTGCGAATTGATGGAGAAGTCGAAGACCTGAGCGAAGAGATCAAGCTTGAAAAAAACAAAAAACATTCGATTGAAGTGATTATTGACCGAGTTGTTGTGAAGGAAGGCGTAGAAGCAAGACTTGCTGATTCACTAGAGACAGCTCTTGGCTTAGGGGAAGGAAAAGTGATTATCGATATCATTGATCAAGAGGAACTTTTATTCAGTGAGAACCATGCTTGTCCTGAATGTGGATTTTCAATTGATAAATTGGAACCAAGAATGTTCTCTTTTAATAGTCCCTTTGGAGCTTGTCCTGATTGTGATGGGCTTGGTTCTACACTAGAGGTGGATCCTGATTTGGTGATCCCGGATCGTTCCCTCACCCTTAATGAAAATGCTATTGCTCCGTGGGTTCCCGTAAGTTCACAGTATTACCCACAGCTTTTAAAAACGATCTGTACCCATTTTAAAATTGATATGGATACACCTGTAGAAGATTTACCGGAAAAACATTTAAACATTATTCTCCATGGTTCCGGAGATGAAGTATTTACATTTCGTTATAAAAATGACTTTGGTCGTATGCGTGAAAGCAGTATCCGTTTTGAAGGTGTGCTTCATAATGTGGAACGACGATATCGTGATACAAGCTCCGATTATATCCGTGAACAAATGGAGAAATACATGGCGCAGCAGCGCTGTCCTCGCTGCAAGGGACATCGTTTAAAAGAAGAAAGTTTAGCTGTGAAGATAGCTGGCCGCCATATTAGTGAAGTAACAGAGTTATCGGTAAATGATGCCAACCAGTTTTTTCAGGAATTGGTATTATCAGAGAAAGATGCGCAAATTGCGAAATTAATTTTGCGAGAAGTTGGGGAAAGGCTCGGATTTCTTGTCAATGTTGGACTTGATTATTTAACATTAAACCGTGCTGCTGGTACTTTATCAGGTGGAGAAGCCCAACGAATTCGACTAGCTACTCAGATTGGTTCAAGATTAACGGGTGTTCTCTATATTTTAGACGAGCCGTCCATTGGTCTTCATCAACGGGATAATGACCGCTTAATTGCGACACTAAAAAACATGCGAGATATAGGCAATACTTTAATTGTTGTCGAACATGATGAAGATACCATGCTTGCGGCTGATCATTTAGTTGACATTGGACCAGGTGCTGGTGTACATGGTGGGGAAATTGTTGCTCAAGGAACACCGAAAGAAGTAGCTGAAAATAAGGCATCCTTAACAGGTCAGTATTTATCAGGTGACAGGTTCATCCCTCTACCGATTGAACGTCGTAAGCCGGATGGTCGTTATCTTGAAATTAAAGGGGCAAAAGAAAATAATTTAAAAAATGTTCAAGTGAAAATTCCCCTTGGCTTGTTTACTGCGGTAACAGGTGTATCAGGCTCAGGGAAGAGTACGTTAGTGAATGAAATCCTTTATAAAACTTTGGCGCAACGGCTTCATAAGTCCAAAACAAGACCAGGCAATTTTAAAGAAATCAAAGGGATTGAACATTTGGAAAAAGTCATTGATATTGATCAATCCCCGATAGGAAGGACGCCACGCTCAAACCCTGCCACGTATACAGGAGTGTTTGATGATGTGCGTGATGTTTATGCCTCAACCAATGAGGCGAAGGTTCGCGGATATAAAAAAGGTCGCTTTAGCTTTAATGTAAAAGGAGGACGCTGTGAAGCTTGTAAAGGGGATGGCATCATCAAAATAGAAATGCATTTCCTTCCTGATGTATATGTTCCCTGTGAAGTTTGTCACGGTAGTAGGTATAACCGGGAAACATTGGAAGTAAAATATAAAGGGAAAAATATTGCAGATGTATTAGATATGACGATTGAAGATGGATTAGAATTTTTTGCTAATATTCCTAAAATCAACCGTAAACTGCAAACCATTGTCGATGTTGGGCTTGGGTATATGAAGTTAGGGCAACCGGCCACAACGTTATCTGGAGGAGAAGCCCAAAGGGTGAAGCTTGCCTCGGAACTTCATCGTCGTTCCAACGGTCGTTCTTTGTATATTTTAGATGAACCAACAACTGGATTGCACGCAGAGGACATCGCCCGCTTATTAGGGGTTTTACAGAGACTTGTGGACAATGGCGACACCGTTCTAGTTATAGAGCATAATTTAGATGTGATCAAAACAGCTGATTATCTCATTGACTTAGGACCTGAGGGCGGAGACAAAGGCGGAACGATTGTCACAAAAGGAACCCCAGAAAAAGTAGCACAAACAACTGACTCCTATACGGGACACTACCTAAAGCCGATCTTAGAGCGGGACAAAGAACGAATGAATCGAAAAATCCTTGAAAAAATGAACGTTTAAAGTGCCTGGCACGCCTCGGTTTTTGTCGAATAGATAATTTTTTAGTAATGGAATCAGCTTTTTTTGAAACCTACAACGGCCTATATCCGTAAATTCTGTTAGAACCTAAAAGGAGGAAGCTGACGTGAACGAGGAAAAGAAACGAATACTTGAAATGGTACAGGATGGAAAGCTTTCAGCACAAGAGGCAATTATTTTGTTAGAAGCACTTGAAGGAGAGCCGACCAAGGGTTCTTCGACTTCCAAGCCAAAAGAACCGAAGAAAGAATCTCAAGCACAACCAACTACTTCTCTTCAAAAGGGTACGCAAGAGGAACAGACTTCTCAAGATGATCAGCAAACAGATGAAAGGAAGGAAAAGGAAAAAACAGATTCTGCTGAAAATATCTATTCCCAGCTTGAGTCGGCTGGTGAACGATTATTCGATTTTGTTCAAACTACCTTTAATAAAATGAAGGATTTTGATTTTCAATTTAATCAAACAGTTGAAATTCCCCATGCTTTTCAGCAAGCGGGAGAACAGGTTGAGCGAATTGATATTGATGTGGCAAACGGTCCTGTAAGAATCAAGACCTGGGATCAGTCGGAAGTAAGAATAGAGTGCCAAGCCAAGGTTTACCGTACGGAAGACCGCGAAGAAGCGAGAACCTACTTCCTAGATCATAGCCTATTTAAGTATGAGAATGGGTTACTCGTCTTCGGAACTCAATCTAAGTTGATGAAGGTAGAAGCAGTCATTTATATCCCTGAAAAAATGTATAAGAAAATCTCGATTCGTGTCTTTAATGGCGGAGTAAGAGGCACAAATTTACAAGCTGAATCCTTCGTTATTAAAACAACAAATGGAAAAGCGGATCTTACAAACATTCAAGGAGAAAAACTTGATTTAGATACTGTCAATGGTCAAGTTGCGCTAGTTGAATCGCAAATTGAAAAGGTGGAAGCCGAAACAGTCAATGGTACGATTAAAGCAGAAGGTGTTTATAAGGATCTAAGCTTGCAATCCTTAAATGGCAATATTGACTGTATTGTTACAAAACAAGCTCCAAATATCATTGAAACAAAATCAGTGACAGGAAATATTCATGTTACGCTTCCCGATGGAATCGCGATTGATGGAGACGTTCAATCCAATGTTGGGAATTATAAACTGCAATTAAATAATATTGATATCATGCATGAAAAGAATGAAATCATTCAAAAACAAGTAAAATTCAAACGGACGGGTACAGATAACGAAAAAGCTCATTTGTTCGCTAACACGAAGACAGGCTCTGTCTATATCCAGGAAGAAGAAGGTCAGTAAGATGAAGTGGAGTATAGGGATTCTTGTCAACGCCCTTTTATTTCTCGCTTTTGCGGGGTATTTTGAAGGGGTTGAGGTGTCAAGTATATGGTCAGCCATTGGAGCTAGCATCATTTTGTCTATATTAAATATGCTTGTACGTCCGATACTCATTCTTTTCACTTTACCCGTTACTTTACTAACGTTAGGATTATTTTTATTTGTGATTAATGCATGTACATTGTTAATGACAGATGCTTTAATGGGAAGCTTGTTTGAAATCTCTGGATTTGGTGTAGCCTTGCTTCTCGCTGTGATCATGTCATTAATCAATCTCCTGATTCAAAAAATCATTATAGAACCGAGAAAAAGAAATTGACATGTAAATGAATCCTTTAAATGGGAGCACTGAAAAAGTCATTTCCATTAAGAGAGTGTATAAACTAAGTTGTTGATTTTCGTTCCAGGCGGCTTCGCTTTCCACGGGAGTTTTCGCCGCCTTCTGCTCCAATTAATAGAGTCCTTAACGTAGGTTAATTTTGAGGACGCTAATAAAACAGTCCATAAAGGATATGATTCCCGAATTAAAAATGGGAGTCATATCCTTTTTTAGTTACAATAAAAGTATCTAGTAGAAGTGGGCGGCTATCATGATTCAACAACAAGAATTGATGATCTCGAGCTCATATTCGGATATTTATGATTTAGTAGTGCCAAAGGATAATTTCTTACGAATGCTGAATGAATTGGTAGAAATAATAGAAAGGAATTCGATCACTGTTGACTCCTGGGGGATTAGCGTGACAGGTGAAATTCATATTGAACAAGATGTTTTTTACAAAAGGAACTAGTATCTGTCAATATTCATAGAAACTTAAATCGAATAGTGGTTTTTATATCATATATAATGATAAAATAGTCAATGATGTCTAGATAGCTTATTCATTAGAAGTTTATTTAAACGGCAAGGAGTGATGGACTTGTCCAAAGTTCGGACAGAAGATATCATAGAGCGTTTCGATTTGGAGCTTATAAGTGGAGAAGAAGGTGTTCATAAACCGATTACAACCACGGATATTTCCCGCCCAGCTTTAGAATTAGCAGGCTTCTTTAATTATTACCCTGCAGAACGTGTTCAATTGCTAGGCAGAACAGAAATTGATTTTAGTAGCAGATTATTAAAAAGTGAAAGAAAAGAACGAATGGAATTGCTTTGTAATGATATAACACCTGCTATTGTTATTTCGAGAGGACTAGAAATCCCCAAGGAATTAGTTGAGTCGGCAGAACGTAATAGTGTTCCTTTGCTGAGAACATCGATGAAGACAACCCGTTTTTCCAGTAAGCTGACGAATTACTTAGAAAGTGAGTTAGCCCCTACAACGGCTGTGCACGGTGTTTTAATTGATATTTATGGCATTGGTGTTTTGATCACAGGACAAAGTGGAGTCGGGAAGAGTGAGACGGCATTAGCCCTCATTAAACGTGGCCATCAACTTGTCGCAGATGATTGTGTGGAAATTAGTGAAATTGAGGAAAACATGCTTGTAGGAAGCCCGCCCCCGTTATTAAAACAACTTTTGGAAATTCGCGGATTGGGCATTATCAATGTAATGACTTTGTTTGGGGCAGGTGCTGTTCGCTCAAGTAAAAAGATTACCTTATCTGTTCATTTAGAGCTTTGGGATGAGCAAAAGCATTATGATCGAGTAGGTCTTGATGAGGACAAACTAAAAATCATTCATACAGAAATACCGAAATTAACCATCCCTGTAAGACCAGGGCGTAACCTTGCTGTTATTATTGAAGTGGCTGCAATGAATTTCCGTTTGAAGAATATGGGAGTGAATGCGGCGAAGCAATTTACAGAAAGATTAGCTGAAGTTATTCAAAATGGTAATGATCATGATATGATGACATAACGATTTAGAAAGGAGAGGAAGAATGAGCATTGAACCAATTAACCCGATAGCGATTGAATTAGGACCTTTTGCTATTCGCTGGTATGGCATTATTATTGGGGTAGGAATTGCTCTGGCTCTTATTGTTGCTGTACGTGAAGCGAATAAGAGGGGACTTCCAAAAGATACATTTACGGATCTTTTGATCTGGGCGATTCCGATTTCAATTATTTGTGCGCGGATTTATTATGTACTGTTTGAATGGGGCTTTTATTCCCAGCACCCAGAAAAGATTATTAGGATCTGGGAAGGTGGGATCGCCATTCATGGAGCTCTAATCGGAGCCGTTGCGACCGCAGTAATTTTTTGCCGCAAAAAAAATATATCTTTTTGGAAACTGGCAGATGTTGCCGCCCCAAGTCTTATTTTAGGACAAGCGATTGGACGTTGGGGGAATTTCATTAATCAAGAAGCACATGGGGAGGCTGTTTCTAGAGCATTCCTAGAAAATCTCCGTTTACCACAGTTTATTATTGATCAAATGTATATAAATGGAGAGTATTATCACCCCACTTTTTTATATGAATCTGTCTGGAATATACTCGGTTTTATCATCCTGCTTCTTTTAAGGAGAAGCTCATTGCGACGTGGGGAACTATTCTTAAGTTATCTTATTTGGTATTCAATTGGCCGTTTTTTTGTGGAAGGACTGCGTACGGACAGCTTAATGCTGGAATCATTACGGATGGCTCAAGTCATTTCACTTGTCATCATTTTAATTGCCATTGCGATTTGGTTCTATCGTCGTTACACGGGAATGGCCAAACAAAAATATAAGGATCAAGGTTCGTGACACCAGAGAAGGACAAGATAGGAAGGGGCTTTGGCATGCGACAGAATCTTACAACATTATTATTTGATCTTGATGGAACCTTAATTGACACGAATGAATTAATCATTTCTTCTTATTTACATACATTGGAACAATATTTTCCTGGCAGGTTCCAACGTGAAGACGTGCTTCCGTTTATGGGGCCATCCTTATTCGATGTGTTTCATGGGCTAGACCCTGAGAAAGCCGAAGAAATGATTCAAGTGTATCGAAAACATAATCTTGAACAACATGATTTGCTTGTGAAGGAATTTGATGGCGTTTTTGAAACGATACGGACTTTACATGAAAATGGCTATAAATTGGCAATTGTTTCAACAAAGAAAAGAAATACAGTCTTAAAAGGCCTAAAATTAACCCATTTAGAGCCATTTTTTAAAGTGGTGATTACAATGGATGAAGTGGAAAATGTAAAGCCAGATCCTGAACCATTAAATAAGGCCATGCATTTACTTGATTCACAACCAGAGGAAACGATCATGATTGGAGATAATTATCATGATATTCTTGGTGGTAAAAATGCGGGTACCACTACTTGCGGGGTTGCTTGGTCTTTGAAAGGGAAGGATCATTTACAAAGTTATCATCCTGATTTTATGTTGGATCATATGGCTGATTTATTGAATATCATTGGGGTTAAACCTCAATGAGACGCACGGAGCGCTTTCCGGTAGAAAGAGCGAACTCACTTTGGCATGTGTATAAAACCGTTCCATTTTGGAAAGTAATGAAAAACTTCATCGTCATTCAAGCAGCTAGATACACCCCTTTTTTAAAACTAAAAAATTGGCTGTATCGACGTTTCCTAAAAATGGAGGTCGGTCAAAAAACAGCTTTTGCTTTGATGGTTATGTTAGATGTGATGTTTCCAGAGAAAATCAAGGTTGGGGAAAATACTGTGATTGGTTATAATACCACGATTCTAGCACATGAATATTTGATTAAAGAATATCGTTTAGGGCAAGTGAGTATTGGTGACCATGTCATGATTGGAGCCAATACCACGATTTTGCCAGGAATTACAATTGGGGATCATGCGATTGTCTCAGCAGGTACTCTTGTGCATAAGGATGTGCCCGCAGGAGCATTCGTAGGGGGAAACCCAATGAAAGTGATCTATACAAAGCAAGAGCGGGAAGAGCGTTGGAAAGATGACCCCATTTATGGGATGAATGAGGCTAGGAAAAAACTAAAAAAATAAGCTCTAAAACCGAACAATGCATTACCTTAGCGGAGGAAATATACGTAGACTCCAGCGGGAGGAAAGGCATCGGTGAGATTCCGGAGTGCGATAGCACGAGGAAGCTCACCAGCCGCCCGCGGAAAGCGAAGTATATTTCCGGAGCGAGGACATGCATCATACTAGTTCGGTTTTTTCTTTGGTGAAACCACTTTTGTCCCAGCCCCATTTATGCTTTTAGCCTGTCTCTGTTTTGCAATATATAAAGCAAAAGAGGCAGGCCTATGTAGTTTTACCTGGTCTACATTTTTCTATAAGGTAAGAAAGTATAAAATTTTCCTTAGGATTTGCTTTAAGCCCGAGTTTTGGAGTTGTCCAGCTCCAGGCGCCATCGGCTCGAGGCTCGCAGGAGCGAGTCCATCGGCGTTGCGACGTACAGGATGTACTAGTGCAGATGAAGCGACAGGACGTCGCGTTTGAGTCTGCCGCCAGGACGGGGCGAACTTAGCCGATGTTCTGCTTAATAACTCTGAACCTATAAAGGGAAAATGCACCCTTTCTAGGTTCAGGAACATTTGCTTGTCGCCGATAGGCGGGCGCTTGCGCTTTTCTTATAAAAAATGGTATAAAAGTAGAAAAATTTCCAAAATTCGAGGTGTGTCAGCGTGGGTGTCGTATGATATACTACAAAAAGCGACAAGGAATACAGCAACGGAGGATTTTGATGTTTAACAACTCGAAAGGAAAATTAGATAAAGCCAAAATATTTTCTTTTATCCCAACAGGAGAATACTATTTTAATAGAGGTATAAAAGCATATGATCGTTTTGATATGAAGAAAGCGAAAAAATATTTGAAAAGAGCTTTTGAATTAGAGCCCTTGGAACCGATCATTGCCTGTCAATTAGCTATTGTTCACACTGAAATTGGAGAATATGAGGAGTCCAATAAGCTGTTACAAATGGTGTTGGCAGAATTAGATGAAAGTTTAACCGAATGTTATTATTTTATGGCTAATAATGATGCCCACTTGGGGCTATTTACAGAAGCCTATAAGAATGCGCAACTCTATCTTGAGTTAGACGAAGTAGGAGAATTTGCGGAAGAAGCAAAAGAGTTATTAGATTTAATTGGTGTAGAAGATGATGAAAGCTTTTCTGAACTTGTTAAACAAGATGAAATGATTGCCCAACTTGATCAAGCCAGAGATTTATTGCAAGAAGGTTTAATGTCACAAGCAATCGAAATACTTGAACAAACTGTGAAAGATTATCCTGAGCTTTGGCCAGCATACAATAATTTGGCTCTGGCGTATTTTTATGAAGGTAAAACAACAAAAGCATTTGAAATCATTCAATATGTATTGGAGCAAAGTCCAGGCAATTTACATGCTCTCTGTAACTTAGCTGTATTTCTTTATTATGAAGACAAGCTAGAGGCGTTAGAGGAATTACTCCAAGCATTGGATAAAGTCCAACCGATTCATTTTGAACATCGTTATAAACTAGGCGCTACCTTTGCTTTGGCTGGAAAGTATCATCAAGCCTATTCTTGGCTACGTCATTTACAGAAATATGGATATGAAGGAGATTCTTCTTATTATTATTGGTTAGCGAAATCCGCTTATTTTTCTGGAAATCATAAAGTAGCCTTGGAGGCTTGGGAGAAATTAACCAAAATCAATCCTGCGCTTTCACAAAAGGAACCTTGGAAGGTCACAGAAGAAGCGATTACTCATTTTGAGAATGAGGATGTGACCATTATGAAATGGTTGACTAGTGAGCACCTTGAAAATAGGTTATATGGAATCTTTTTAATCTCTGTGTCCACATCTAAAGCAGAAATTTATAAACAATTGGAGCAAATGGACTTAGACAAATTTACGCCATTTGAAAAAAGATATTTAAACTATATTTTACAAACAGAACTAAATCCTGAATTTATTTCGCATGAAGATGAGATCATGCAAGGACATGAAGTGGCAATGGTATTATTCGAGAAATATCAAGCACAAGCATGGGAAAGACGTAGCTTACTCCTATTATGGTTTCGTGCTTTTTTTAAAATGCTTGAAAATCAAACTGCGATTAAAAATCCCTTCGCCTTAGCGGGTGCAATAGAGTATATTTGGTTAAAAACGCGCCATAATAAAAAAACACAATTGGAAATAGCTAAGGAGTATGCTATTTCGACTTCCACTTTACGGAAGTATGTCCGTATTTTGGAAAACGAATTAGAATGAGCAGATAAATAGACGAAACTGGCGCTCTTTAATACGATAGAAATAGATCAGTAATAATAAATGTATGTTCAAAAAGAAGGATAAAAAGGCTCAAGTCAGTGACTAAGCACTAGTACATCCTATACGGTGAAAATTTGCTGGATTAATTTTTACTGGTCTTTTTGAACATTCTCTATGGAATAGATAACAAAAGGAGTGTACAGCATGTCAGATGAGAAAATATATGATGTGATTATTATAGGAGCAGGACCAGCTGGAATGACAGCAGCTGTTTATACATCAAGATCCAATCTGTCTACACTAATGATTGAACGCGGTATTCCGGGCGGGCAAATGGCTAATACAGAGGATGTGGAAAACTACCCAGGTTTTGAACATATTCTTGGTCCAGAATTGTCCACAAAGATGATGGACCACGCAAAGAAATTTGGCGCTGAGTATGCTTACGGGGATATAAAAGAAGTAACGGATAAAGAAACGTATAAAGTGATAAAAGCAGGTAACAAAGAATATAAAGCACGTGCTGTGATTATTACAACAGGTGCCGAGTACCGTAAAATCGGCATTCCAGGTGAAACTGAGCTAACCGGTCGAGGTGTTTCTTACTGTGCTGTGTGCGATGGAGCCTTCTTTAAGAATAAAGAGCTTGTTGTTGTTGGCGGTGGAGATTCAGCGGTTGAAGAAGGTGTTTACCTTACTCGTTTTGCTAGTAAAGTGACAATTGTCCATCGTCGTGATGAACTGCGAGCTCAAAAAATCCTCCAAGATCGTGCTTTTGCCAATGACAAAATTGAATTTATCTGGAATCACACCGTAAAAGAAGTCAATGAGGAAAATGGAAAAGTCGGTTCTGTCACGCTCATTTCTACTGAGACTAGGGAGGAATCCAATTTTAAAACAGATGGTGTCTTTATCTATATTGGAATGGATCCATTAACAAAACCATTTGAAAACCTAGGAATTACTAACTCCCAAGGATATATTGAAACAAATGAAGACATGGAAACGAAAATTCCCGGTATCTTTGCAGCTGGAGATGTACGTGATAAACTGCTTCGCCAAATTGTTACTGCAACAGGGGATGGGAGTATTGCTGCGCAAAGTGCACAAATTTTTATTGAAAATTTAAAGGATAAAATAGGTACTGCTCAATAATAAAGCCTGTTTTAACAAGGGGGAAATGCTGTCCGTTCTTGCAATTTGGACGCAATAAAAAAGTTACACTGAATTAATCTGTTTGTAACAGTAGTGCAATGATTTTCGGGTACATTATATATATGAGATATTGACCCCCTTTTTATACAATATCCCTTTTTTGAAAGCACAGCCTTAGGGCTTGTGCTTTTTTTTTTACAGCTTTTTATAGCTGACAAAAAATAACTCCCACTTTTAAAAGAATTGACAGGCTGTTATTTACACCTCATTGATAGTATAATAATATCATGAGAAAGAAAGCGAAACGGAAAACGGAGTGGAATGCATGAGCACAATAGGATCTGAAGACATACAACTAGTCATAATTACCGGAATGTCAGGGGCAGGGAAAACAGTCGCCATTCATAGCTTCGAAGATTTAGGCTTCTTTTGCGTGGACAACTTGCCTCCTGCATTGATGCCAAAGTTTCTGGAATTAATGAAGGAATCTGGAAATAAGATGAATAAAGTAGCGCTTGTTATGGATTTACGAGGGCGTGAGTTTTTTGATACTTTATTACGTGTGTTGGATGAATTTTCTGGTTCAACATGGATGACTCCCCAAATTCTTTTTCTAGATGCAAATGATGCGGCTCTTGTAAGACGCTATAAAGAAACACGTCGTTCCCATCCGCTTGCAACAGAGGGGTTACCTCTTGAAGGAATCAGACGAGAACGTCATATTTTAGATGAATTAAAAGGTCGTGCTCAGTTAATTTATGACACATCCAATATGCAGCCGAAAGAATTGCGTGAAAAAATTATAGAAGATTTTTCCGCGAACAGAAAGACCGCCTTTACGGTCAATGTGATGTCATTCGGGTTTAAACATGGGATTCCTATTGATGCAGATCTAGTATTTGATGTACGTTTCTTACCAAATCCGCATTATATTGATCACATGCGGCCTAAAACTGGAATGGAAGAAGAAGTGTATCAATATGTTTTAAAATGGAATGATACACAGAAATTCCTTGCGAAAACGACAGATTTACTCACTTTTATGCTGCCCCTCTATAAACGGGAAGGGAAAAGCCAGCTTGTGATTGCGATTGGCTGTACGGGCGGACAACATCGTTCTGTCGCCCTTTCTGAATATATTGGTAAATTTTATGAAAATGATTATCACGTATCGATTACTCATCGAGACATTCAAAAGAGAAAGGGAAAAACACTATGACAGAAACATCAAGTCCCAAGATAGCTGTCGTAGGAGGGGGTACAGGGTTACCCGTTCTATTGCGCGGCTTAAAAAATCTCCCTGTTGATTTATCTGCCATTGTGACAGTGGCAGATGATGGTGGAAGCTCAGGGCGCTTAAGAGAGGAAATGGAAATACCGCCACCAGGGGATGTAAGAAATGTCATTGCTGCTTTATCTGATCAAGAACCTTTGATCATTGAAATGTTTCAGCATCGTTTTAATTCAAATAGTGAGCTTTCTGGCCATTCTCTAGGAAATTTAATTCTCGCCGCACTCACGTCCATCACTGGGAATTTTGTTCATGCTATCCAAGAGATGAGTCGGGTATTAAATGTACGCGGTCATGTTCTTCCTGCAGCCAATCAATGTGTAGTATTGAATGCTGAAATGGAGGACGGTTCGATTGTAAGTGGTGAATCGAAAATTCCTGAATCAGGGAAAGCTGTTAAAAGAGTTTTTTTAACTCCTGAGCCGATTAAGCCCTTGAGGGAAACCGTCCAAGTGATTCGTGAAGCGGACCTGATCGTGCTAGGACCTGGAAGTTTGTATACCAGTCTTTTACCAAATTTATTAGTTCCTGGAATTGGGGAAGAAATTTGTAAAGCAAAAGCCAAAAAAGTATATATTTGCAACTTGATGACACAGCCTGGAGAAACATTGAATTTTTCCGCAAGTGATCATATTCGCGCGCTATATTCCCATATGGATCGTCCCTTTATTGATCTTGTGCTTGTCAATAATAAACCAATCCCAACCCATTTAAAATATCGATACCAGGAAGAGCAAGCGAGACCGGTTGTTTTTGATGTAGAGAACTTGGCGAATTTGGGAGTTGGCGTTATTGCAGAAGAAATTATTGGCTTAGATAAAGGACTCGTTCGACACGATACTGCAAAAGTCGCTCAGATTCTTTATTCTCTTATTGAAAAGAAATAGGAGTGAACGAAAAGGAATTGTTGCGAAAACAGTTCATTTATCGGTTATCTAATGACTTACATATATCCTCATGCAAATGGAAAAAGCTTTCATCATGAATATGCTTAGAGGATGTTATGCATTAGCCGTATAATGATGGGCGCTTGCGATTTTCTTAGGAGGTGGCAGAGGTGTCGTTTGCTTCAGACACAAAAAAAGAATTAACAACATTAGAACCTGCAGATTGCTGTGCAAAGGCTGAATTATCTGCCCTGATTAGAATGAATGGCTCACTCTCCTTTTCCAATCGTATTCTTGTTGTAAATGTGCAAACCGAAAATGCAGCCATTGCTAGAAGAATTTATATTTTAATAAAAAGGATTTATGCAACTGAAGTAGAATTATTAGTTAGGAAGAAAATGCGTCTCAAAAAAAATAATGTCTATATTGTCCGTCTGAAAAAACAGTCAGAAACCATTTTGCGCGATTTGAAAATTTTAGGGGAAGGTTTTACCTTTATACACGACATTGCACAAGAATTAATTGTAGATGAGTGTTGCAAACGTTCGTATTTACGAGGGGCATTCCTAGCAGGTGGTTCTGTCAATAATCCGGAGACATCTTCCTATCACCTTGAAATTGCCTCTCTATATAAAGAGCATAATCAGGCACTCAGTGAACTCATGAATGAATTTTCATTGAATAGCAAGTTTTTAGAGCGCAAGAATGGGTATATTACCTATTTAAAAGAAGCTGAGAAGATTGCTGATTTCCTTAGTGTGATCGGAGCTCATAATGCCTTATTGAAATTTGAGGATGTCCGAATTGTTCGGGATATGCGAAATTCCGTGAACCGGCTTGTGAATTGTGAAACAGCTAATTTGAATAAAACGATTGGTGCTTCATTAAGACAAGCGGAAAATATCCGCTATATACAGGAAACAGAAGGCTTAGATATCTTGCCTGAAAAACTTCGAGAGATTGCCATTTTGCGTATGGAGCATCAAGATTTAACCTTGAAGGAATTAGGCGAAATGGTTTCCGGAAATTCAATCAGCAAATCGGGCATTAATCATCGATTAAGAAAAATCGATGAAATTGCAGAAAAAATACGCAAAGGTGAAACAAGCAACACATATAAATAAGGAAAGGGGTGAGGAACTATGGTAGCTAAGGAAATAGAAGTTAAATTGCCAGCTGGGTTACAGTCTCGTCATGCAGCTGAATTTGTGCAAGAGGCAAGCAATTTTGCCGCAGATGTTTATCTGGAAAAAGGCGGTCGAAATGTCAATGCAAAAAGTATCATGGGTTTAATGAGTCTTGCGATTGGACCAAATGAACTTGTAACACTTTCTGCTACAGGTAGTGATGAAGAAGAAGCAGTTGCGCAGTTGTCCAACTTTATTGAAAATAATAATTAGTGTGCTTGAAAAGGAGTGTTGAATGCATTGTTTAACACTCTTTTTCTTTGGAAAAAAATAGGGATGGACCATACATAAGAAATGAGGTAACATGGACGATATATTCAATGGATTCACTATAAAAGATAGTAGAATTGGATTTAATGATTGAAGGAGCTAGACGATGTTAAAACAGTTTTTTTCTTACTATAAACCACATAGACGTTTATTTATTATCGACTTTTCAAGTGCGGTGATCGTGGCTATTCTAGAATTAGCTTTTCCGGTAGCGGTTCAATGGTTTATTGATCAACTATTACCGGAAGGCGATTGGAATAAAATATTTACGGTGGGTGTTCTGTTACTCATTGTATATTTATTGAGCACATTACTTCAATATATCGTCAGTTATTTAGGACATAAGCTGGGAATTAATATTGAAACAGATATGCGCGAGCAATTATTTACCCATGTTCAGCGCCAATCGTTTCGCTTTTTTGATAATACGAAGACAGGCCATATTATGAGCCGGATCTCGAATGATTTATTTGATATCGGCGAGCTTGCCCACCATGGTCCAGAGGATTTCTTTATTGCGATCATGACCTTTGTTGGGGCTTTTGCGATCATGTTCCAAATTAATCCTAGCTTAGCCGTAATAACTTGCATTATGGTGCCTTTCCTCATTTGGTTGGTGACGTATTGCAATATTAAAATGAACCATGCATGGAAAAACATGTACAGCCGGATTGCGGACGTCAATGCTCGAGTGGAAGACAGTGTCTCTGGTGCCCGAGTTGTCCAGTCTTTTACAAATGAGCAATTTGAAATTCATCGCTTCAAAAAAGATAATGGGTTATTCCGGATCGCCAAGCTCGCGGCATACAAAGTCATGGCAGGAACTCATTCCAGCATTTATATGATGACAAGACTGGTTACTTTATTGGTGCTTGTTGTAGGAGCATGGTTTAGTTTTAATGGAAAACTAACATACGGAGAATTGGTTAGCTTTGTTCTTTATGTAAATGTATTGATCAAACCAGTGGATAAAATTAGTGCTTTGCTTGAATTATATCCGAAAGGGATGGCTGGATTTAAACGATTCAGGGATCTTATCGATCAAGAGCCAGAAGTGCAAGATCGTCCTAATGCTGTTGCGATTGATTACTTAAGGGGAAATATTTCTTTTGAGGATGTTCACTTTCAATATGATGAACATAAAGAGGTATTGAAAGGAATTGACTTAAATATTCGCACAGGGGAGACTGTTGCTTTTGTCGGACCTTCTGGTGCAGGAAAAACGACGATTTGTTCTTTGATCCCGCGTTTTTATGATGTAAACAAAGGGGCCATTAAGATTGATGGAATAGATATTCGAGATATGACCAAACATTCGCTACGCTCTCAAATTGGGATTGTTCAGCAAGATGTCTTTTTGTTTACAGGGACAATTCTTGAAAATATTGCTTATGGAAAACAGAATGCTAGTGAAGAAGAAATACGTGAGGCAGCCAGGAAAGCTCATTTAGAGGACTTTATCGACTCACTTCCTGAAGGCTTTGAAACGCAAGTTGGTGAGCGAGGCTTAAAACTATCTGGTGGTCAAAAACAGCGCTTGGCCATTGCTCGCATGTTTTTGAAGAATCCACCAATCCTAATCTTGGATGAAGCCACTTCAGCTCTTGATACGGAAACAGAAAAAATTATTCAATTAGCATTGAATGAACTAGCTGTGGACCGTACGACATTAGTGATTGCTCATCGCCTGGCGACGATTCGCGATGCAGACCGTGTGATTGTCGTAACAGAAAATGGCATTGAAGAAGATGGAACATATACGGAATTAGTCCAACAAAATGGACTATTTGCGAGATTGCATAATATCCAATTTCAAGAAATAGGTTCTTAATAAGCCGGGTTCTAATTTAGAAGTAAACAAGCCAATCAAAAAGGTGATGAAGATCATTATGTAATCTTCATCACCTTTTTGAAATTTTAGGTAATATTATTTTTTCTCCTCAATTTCTTCTTTACGTTCGATGATTCTATCAATTAGCCCGTATTCTTTCGCTCTTTCAGCTGTCATAAAGTTATCGCGGTCTGTATCACGTTGAATGACTTCAAGTGGTTGACCTGTACGATCAGCTAAAATTTGGTTGAGCTTTTCACGTAAGAATAGAATCCGTTTAGCCGCAATTTCAATTTCAGTTGCTTGCCCTTGGGCACCACCAAGTGGTTGGTGAATCATCACTTCACTGTTAGGCAAAGCAAATCTTTTGCCTTTTTTACCAGCGGCGAGCAAGAAAGCCCCCATTGAGGCAGCCATCCCCGTACAAATTGTAGAGACATCTGGTTTAATATATTGCATGGTATCATAGATCGCCATTCCTGCTGTAATACTTCCGCCAGGACTGTTAATGAAGATCGTAATATCTTTTTCAGGATTCTCCGCTTCTAAGAATAAAAGCTGTGCTACAATGGAATTTGACACATTGTCATCAATACCACTTCCAAGCATAATAATACGGTCTTTTAGCAAACGAGAATAAATGTCATAAGCTCGTTCCCCTCTACTTGTTTGTTCAATAACTGTAGGAATTAAATTCATTTATTTCTCCTCCTTTTTTAAAAAAACAGATTCCCTAAAGTGTTGAAAACTTTATGTATTCTTATCATACACTGATGGTCAATAAAGGTCAAATAATCAACCTGACATTTGACTTTTGGAAATTTGTTCCTATAACATACCATATTCTCCATTTGAGATGATTTTAAACAAAAATATGTGATTTTTGTTAACGCAAAACTTCGCGTCAATGCGGGGCAGCTTTCCTTGTCCCTCCTTCTTAATTTGGGATATTGTTTTTATATATGAATGAAAAATCCACTTACTTGGTCAACAACATAAAAAAACACCAACAAAAGTTGGTGTATCAGTATTATTACGCCCTCGGCAGGAATCGAACCCACATTTTAAGAACCGGAATCTTACGTGTTATCCGTTACACTACGAGGGCAAAAAAAGAAGCGTACGATATGAAATTATAGAACAAGTTTCAATAGAATGCAAGCTATATTTTTTGTGTGTTAGAGCGGTTTGTTTAATAAAAATTTCCAATCCATTAAAGGAATCGGCCTATTGCTCCTTTTAATATGGTATAATATAAGAACAATAGATCGGCTTCGCATGAGGGAATTTGGTAGCACTGTTGCTCTGCCGTAAGTCTTCGGATGAGAGACTTCCCGGGAGGGAGGTGATGCCAATGGACATTGTTAGTGAGTTAACGCTTATGATATCTTTCGGGATGTTAATTGCGTTTATCGTTTCTGATAAAAACCATAAAAAATAATCCCTCATGCACTCTGGCAGGTATGTGAGGGATTATTTTGCCCGCTACCTACCCCTCTTGACGGGGATCGGTCTATTGGGGACTGATCCATGTTCGCGCATGGACGGTCCTTATTATTGTATGCAAATGTAAGGTTTCTATGTTCATTATAACATAAAAAAGGCGCTTGTACACATCCTAAAAATAATTATCGTAACAACGTGAAAAAGGAAATAAGAAAGAAGGATAGATTATGGAGATTATTTTTTACACAAGAGACAGATGTAGCCTTTGTGTCGATGCGAAAAGTATCCTAAACCTACTACAGAATGATTATCCGATTCATATCATTGAAAAAGACATCGAATCAAACGAAGAATGGACTGAAAAATACGGTTTGATGATTCCTGTGATTGAAATCGATGGAGAGATTGTTCAATCAGGTATCGTTGATTTATTGATTTTAGAGGAAAAAGTCAAATCTAAATTGCTTTAAAAAACGACTAATGGTAAAATAATTGTAGATTGTTTTATTGTATTTTAATTGGGTCACAATATGTCTATGTGGGACAAAAAATGCCCGGTGTTAAGATTGATTCGTGAAAGACCCAGTGCTACAATAAAATTAGCTGCTATCCTATTTCTATAGTAAAATTGGGACATTATATGTCTTGACGGGACAATAGGCGACCTTCTGGTAAAGGAGCAAAAACATGCACAATCTTTTAAAGCTTCAATCAAAATTAGTGCCAGATATGCTGTCTGTTATGCAAAATCGCTATCAGATCCTTCGTTCTATTAGTTTAACGGAACCTGTTGGCAGGCGTACACTTGCCCATATGCTAGGGACAACCGAGCGGATTTTAAGAAGTGAGGCGGAGTTTCTTAAGGCTGGTCAGTTAATCCGCATCAATACTGCTGGCATGTCTGTTACAGGCAAAGGCAAGAAATTGCTTGCAGGTCTTGAAGATGTGATGAGGGAATTGACTGGCATTAGCGAGACGGAACTAGCATTAAAGACAAAGTTAGGCATTAAGAAAGTAGTGATCGTTTCAGGTGATAGCGATGAATCCTTAATTGTAAAAGAGGAATTAGGGAAAGCTTGTGCAGAAGCACTTAATCGCTGTTTCGAAGATCAGCAAATAATTGCCGTAACAGGTGGAACAACGATGGCTTGTACCGCAGAAATGCTTACAGCAGAGATGGGGCAAGGCAAAGATTTGTTGTTCGTGCCAGCACGAGGGGGACTTGGGGAAGACTTGAAAAATCAAGCCAATGTTATCTGTGCTACAATGGCAGAGAAGACAAATGGAGTGCACCGCGTCCTATATGTGCCAGATCAAGTTAGCCTAGAAGTTCAGCAATCTCTTCTGAAAGAACCTGCTATTATGGATGTTGTAGAAAAAATTAAATCAGCTGATATTATTGTGCATGGTATCGGCGAGGCAATCACCATGGCGAATAGAAGAGCGACAGAACAAAACGTTATGAAAAAATTAATAGGTGAAAAAGCAGTTGGAGAAGCTTTTGGTTATTATTTTGATGAAAAAGGGGAAATAGTACATAAAGTCCCCACCATTGGTTTACGAATATCAGATCTATTTGATAAATCGTATGTGATTGCAGCTGCCGGTGGAAAATCAAAAGCCAAAGCGATTAAATCTTATTTTAAAAGTGCACCTGAATCGACTATTTTAATTACAGATGAAGGGGCCGCAAAGTCGATTTTAAAAGATATATCTTAGATAGATATCTCTTTTAAAGATAAATTATTAATTATTATCCATGATATTAAAAGGAGGATGTTAGATATGTCAGTAAAAGTTGGTATTAATGGTTTCGGACGTATTGGAAGAGTTGTGTTTCGTGCAGCACTTAATAACCCAGAAGTTGAGGTTGTAGCTGTAAATGATTTAACGGAT
Source organism: Bacillus sp. SD088 (assembly GCF_017355205.1). Lineage (GTDB taxonomy): Bacteria > Bacillota > Bacilli > Bacillales > Bacillaceae_C > Lederbergia. The sequence continues at coordinate 171,059 of NZ_JADIJK010000003.1, read as the reverse complement.
GCAAGTATGCTTGCGCATTTACTACAACATGATACAGTTCATGGTAAACTTGATCAAGAAGTATCTGTGGATGGAGATACTATTATAGTAGGTGATCAGCGCGTTAAAGTACTAGCTGAACGTGATCCAGCCGCTCTTGGTTGGGGAGATCTTGGCGTTGAGATTGTCGTTGAATCAACTGGCCGCTTTACAAAGCGTGAAGATGCAGCAAAACACCTTGAAGCTGGTGCAAAGAAAGTCATTATTTCTGCTCCTGCTAATGGCGAAGATATTACAGTCGTTATGGGTGTTAACGAAGACAAATATGATGCAGCGAGCCATCATGTCCTTTCCAATGCATCTTGTACAACAAACTGCTTAGCTCCTTTTGCAAAAGTTCTTAATGAGAAATTTGGCATTGTGCGTGGAATGATGACAACTGTTCACTCTTACACAAATGATCAACAAATTCTTGATCTACCACACAAAGACTATCGTCGTGCCCGTGCAGCAGCTGAAAACATTATCCCTACATCTACAGGCGCTGCTAAAGCTGTAGCCCTAGTTTTGCCTGAGCTAAAAGGCAAACTAAACGGAATGGCAATGCGCGTTCCTACTCCAAACGTATCTGTTGTGGATCTTGTTGCTGAACTTGATAAATCTGTTACAGCTGAAGAAGTAAACGCAGCTCTTAAAGAAGCAGCTGAAGGTGAACTAAAAGGAATCCTTGCTTACACAGATGAGCCTTTAGTATCTACTGACTACAATGGTGATGCTCATTCTTCTACTGTTGATGGACTATCTACAATGGTAATGGAAGGTAACATGGTCAAAGTTCTTTCTTGGTATGATAACGAAACAGGTTATTCCAACCGTGTTGTGGATCTTGTTGCTTATGTTGCGAAACAAGGGCTATAATCTATAATATATATGAAACAGCATAATAACTTTGAAACACCTTAGTTGGGGGAGCGGGCATTAGTCCCCTTCCCCTTTATCTTTTATCTCGCATTAAAGGTCGGTAATACCTCCCAACTTATGTTTTGGATGATCAGAAGTGTCAATAGTGGAGGAAAAACGCCCGTAAATGCCCGATTGGTTGAGGCCAATAGGATGTTGGTCACTCAGGTGTTGCCAGGAGCGGCAGAATTAGCCTGAGTTCATCTTATATCAGTGTACCCACTGATTGAAGTTTCATTTTATCTAGGAGGAGGTACTATTATGGAAAAGAAATCAATCAAAGACCTTGATGTAAAAGGGAAAAAGGTTTTTTGCCGAGTAGACTTTAACGTCCCCATGGAAGAGGGGAATATTACGGATGAAACCCGTATTCGTGCAGCTCTACCAACCATTCAATATCTCTCAGAACAAGGTGCGATCGTTCTTTTAGCAAGTCATTTAGGGCGACCGAAGGGAACGGTAAAAGAAGAGCTTCGTCTTACTCCTGTTGCGCGTCGTTTAAGTGAATTGTTAGGAAAAGAAGTAGCCAAAGCAGATGAAGCTTATGGTGAATCAGTAAAAGAGCAAATTTCTAAGCTAAATGAGGGAGATATCCTCTTACTGGAAAATGTTCGCTTCTATGCTGGGGAAGAGAAGAATGATCCTGAACTGGCAAAAGCTTTTGCTGATTTAGCAGATGTGTATGTGAATGACGCATTTGGTGCTGCACATAGAGCCCATGCTTCAACAGAAGGCATTGCAAAATTCTTACCATCAGCAGCAGGCTTTTTAATGGATAAAGAACTTTTCGTTCTAGGCAAAGCTTTATCAAATCCTGAACGTCCGTTCACCGCAATTATTGGTGGAGCGAAAGTAAAAGATAAGATCGGGGTAATTGATCATTTATTAGATAAAGTAGATAATCTAATTATTGGTGGTGGACTTGCTTACACATTTGTGAAGGCACTTGGTCATGAAGTTGGAAAGTCTCTACTAGAAGAAGATAAGCTTGACCTTGCACGTCAATTTATGAATAAAGCCAAGGAAAAAGGTGTCCAATTTTACGTGCCTCAAGATGTAATTGTAGCTGATGACTTCTCAGAAAATGCTAATAAAAAAGTGGTCTCCATTGAAGAAATTCCGGCTGATTGGGAAGCCTTGGATATTGGACCAAAAACAAGAGAAACGTATCAAAAAGTGATTCAAGAATCGAAATTGGTCATTTGGAACGGACCAATGGGAGTCTTTGAATTGAATGCATTTGCTGGTGGAACAAAAGCTGTTGCAGAGGCGCTTGCGAAAGCCACAAATACATATTCTGTCATTGGTGGCGGAGATTCAGCAGCTGCAGTTGAAAAATTCGGTTTAGCAGACCGAATGAGTCATATTTCAACCGGTGGTGGAGCTTCCCTTGAGTTTATGGAAGGGAAAATATTACCAGGCGTTGCAGCTCTTGATGATAAATAAGACAAGCTAGATTCGCTATTCAATCAAATTTTAGCTATTGTCAAAGATTGTACGAAAGGGTGGTTAACATTGCGTAAACCGATTATTGCAGGAAATTGGAAAATGAATAAAACACTTCAAGAAGCGGTTCATTTTGCGAATGAAGTAAAGGGACAGGTACCTAGTGCTGAGCATGCAGATGCTGTTATTTGTTCCCCGGCATTGTTCCTCGGTCAGTTAGTCGATGCTGTCCAAGATTCCGATGTAAAAATAGGAGCACAAAATATGCATTTTGAAGAAAATGGAGCTTTTACAGGTGAAATTAGTCCTGTCGCTTTAAACGATATTGGTGTTACTTATGTGATTCTTGGCCACTCAGAGCGTAGAGAAATGTTCAATGAAACAGATGAGGGCGTGAATAAGAAGGCACATGCTGCTTATCAGCATGGTCTTGTTCCAATCATTTGTGTGGGAGAAACTTTAGAACAACGTGAAAATAATGAAACAAAACAGCTTGTTGAAGGACAAGTGGTCAAGGCTCTAGAAGGATTATCAGAAGATCAAGTGAAGCAAGCCGTGATTGCGTATGAACCAATCTGGGCGATCGGAACAGGAAAATCCTCCACAGCTGCAGATGCCAATGAAGTTTGCGCTCATATTCGTCAAGTTGTGAAGCAGCATGTATCCGAAAGTGCAGCAGATGCACTTAGAATTCAGTATGGGGGCAGCGTGAAGCCTGAAAATATTCAAGAATATATGAATCAGCCAGATATTGATGGAGCGCTTGTAGGCGGTGCGAGCCTAGAAGCAGCATCATTTCTTCAATTATTGGAGGCGTCAGCCAATGAGTAAAACAGCACCAGTTGCACTGATTATTCTCGATGGATTTGGTATTCGGAATGAAGAAAAAGGGAATGCAGTGAAACATGCAAAAAAGCCAAACTTTGATCGTTACTGGGACACTTTTCCACATAATCAATTGACAGCTTGCGGAGAGGCAGTGGGATTACCTGAAGGCCAAATGGGGAATTCCGAAGTCGGCCATCTGAATATTGGCGCTGGAAGAATTGTTTACCAAAGTTTGACCCGTGTAAATGTGGCGATCCGTAATGGTGAGTTTTTTAAAAACGAAACTTTTCAGCAAGCGATTGACCATGTGAAAAAAACGGGTAAAAAATTGCATTTAATGGGACTACTTTCTGATGGCGGTGTTCATAGTCATATTCAGCACCTTTTTGCTCTTTTAAAACTTGCAGCAGATGAAGGTGTCAAAGAAGTCTATGTCCATGGGATTTTAGATGGACGAGATGTAGGGCCACAAACAGCAGAAAAGTATATTAAAGAAACACAAGCAAAAATGGATGAGTATGGAATTGGGAAATTTGCAACAATCTCCGGACGTTTCTACTCCATGGATCGTGACAAGCGTTGGGACCGTGTGGAGAAGGCATACCGTGCGATGGCATATGGGGATGGACCTGTTTACCCTAATCCATTAGAGATGCTTGAAGATTCTTATGAGCATGGAATTTTTGATGAGTTCGTGATTCCATCGGTTATGACAGATGCTGATGGTAAACCAGTTGCAACGATTGATGACGAGGACTCAGTGATCTTCTATAACTTCCGACCAGACCGCGCGATTCAAATTTCTAATGTGTTCACTAATGAGGAGTTCTCTGGATTTGATCGAGGCGAGGATCTTCCGAAGAATCTTGATTTTGTTTGTATGACCCATTTTTCTGAAACTGTAAAAGGCTATGTCGCTTTTAAATCAGTGAACTTAGACAATACCGTCGGTGAAGTGATTTCGAATCAGGGAATGACGCAATTGAGAATTGCTGAAACGGAGAAGTACCCACATGTTACCTTCTTTATGAGTGGTGGTCGGGAAGAAACATTCCCAGGTGAAGAAAGAATTTTAATCAATTCGCCTAAGGTCGCTACCTATGATTTACAACCTGAGATGAGCGCTTATGAGGTAACCGATGCTTTGACTGAAGCAATTCGGGCGGATAAGTTTGATGCAATCATTTTAAACTTTGCCAATCCAGATATGGTTGGACACTCAGGTATGTTAGAGCCGACTGTAAAAGCAATTGAAGCAGTGGATGAGTGCCTTGGTAAAATTGTCGATTTGATTGTAGAAAAAGGCGGAAAAGCAATTATTACAGCTGACCATGGAAACTCTGATGAAGTGGTGACACTTGAAGGGAAGCCAATGACGGCTCACACAACCAATCCTGTACCTGTTATTGTGACAGAGAAGGGAATAACAGTGAAAGATGGAGGAATCTTAGCTGATTTAGCTCCGACAATGTTAGACCTGCTTGGGGTTGAAAAACCAGAAGAAATGACAGGAAATTCAATAATAGATCGTAAATAAAATAATAAAAATACGTGTTCAAAATGGAGGATAAAAAGGACCAAGTCGGCTAAAGGCACTGACTTCCTGTCAGCAACGCCGACACTAGTACATCCTGTACTTCGAAAGTTCGAGGCGGCGCAGTTTCGAGCAGCGGAATGTATGCAATTAGATACATGAGCACAAGGAAAGCTACCCTGAACCCGCATCGCACGAAGGAAAAGTGGTTTTCTTTTCCGAGGAGCACAGAAACAAGCCAACGAAGAAATTCGAAGCGTCATTTTTACCGAGGCCTGCAGGACGCAGGTCACAAAGGCGTTGCGACAGGATGTCGCGAATTTAGCCTTTGATCCTTACCTTTTGAACATCCACTAAAAATTATTTTTAAGGAGAGATTGATTATGCCATTTATATCTCATGTTTATGCACGCGAAGTATTAGACTCTCGTGGCAATCCAACAGTTGAAGTAGAAGTATATACAGAATCAGGTGCTTTTGGTAGAGCGCTTGTTCCAAGTGGTGCGTCTACAGGTGAATATGAAGCTGTAGAACTACGCGATGGTGATAAAAGCCGTTTTCTTGGAAAAGGTGTCGAAAAAGCCGTTCATAATGTGAATGAAATCATCGCTGATGAAATTATTGGCTTTGATGTCACAGATCAAGTTGGCATTGACCAAACAATGATTGCATTAGATGGAACAGAAAATAAAGGTAAGCTTGGTGCCAATGCGATTCTAGGTGTATCCATGGCTGCTGCACGTGCGGCTGCAGATTACCTAGGTCTTGAACTATATGAGTACCTTGGCGGATTCAACTCAAAGCAACTTCCAGTACCAATGATGAATATTCTCAATGGTGGAGAGCATGCTGACAATAATGTAGATATTCAAGAATTTATGGTCATGCCTGTTGGTGCTCCTAATTTTAAAGAAGCTTTGCGTATGGGAGCAGAAATTTTCCATAGCCTAAAATCTGTGTTGAAAGAAAAAGGCTACAACACAGGTGTGGGGGATGAAGGTGGATTTGCGCCAAACCTAAAATCAAATGAAGAAGCACTAGAAACAATTATGGAAGCTATCGAAAAAGCTGGTTACAAGCCAGGAGAACAAGTAAAATTAGCGATGGATGTAGCTTCATCTGAAATTTATGAAGATGGCAAATACAATTTGAAAGGCGAAGGCATTATCCGTACTTCAGAAGAAATGGTTGATTGGTACGAAGAGATGGTGAATAAGTATCCAATCGTATCGATTGAAGATGGTCTAGATGAAAATGACTGGGATGGCCACAAGCTGTTGACAGATCGTATTGGTAAAACTGTTCAACTTGTTGGGGATGACCTATTCGTAACCAACACGAAAAAGCTAGAGCGTGGTATTCAAGAAGGGGTTGGGAACTCCATCTTGATTAAAGTGAATCAAATTGGTACACTCACTGAAACTTTTGATGCAATTGAAATGGCCAAGCGTGCCGGCTACACAGCTGTGATCTCGCATCGCTCTGGTGAAACCGAAGATAGCACAATTGCTGATATTGCCGTAGCGACAAACGCTGGGCAAATCAAAACAGGTGCCCCATCTCGTACAGATCGTGTTGCTAAATACAACCAATTGCTTCGTATCGAAGACAACTTGGGAGAAACAGCGCAATACTTGGGTGTGAAAACATTTTATAACATTAATAGATAATCGGTCATCAATGACAGTGTCTTATCTATAAAAACACAAGAAATCTGAACTGCATTTCAATTGTTAGATACCATCTAACAATTGGAGGTGCAGTTTTTTTATGCTAAATTATAAACAATACGAATATAATGGTGTTGATTTGAAAGAGTTGATCAATTTAAATAGAGCTAGAAAAATATATCCATTATTAGGATGAAGGTAAAATTAAAAACGCATCTGTTGCAATACTGTTGAAATAGTCATGTATTACTTTTAGGGCCTTGAACCCCCTTGTGTTTTTGTCAAAATTGACCTATATTTTAAGAATTGCATCATGTTACTATAATATGAGATGAGTAATTGACTTTTTTGAAAGCGCATCAAAAAATAGGGGGAGGAGGGGGAAAATGTTCAAATGGTCTAAAAAGAAACCGAGGTTATTGTATAAATATCTTTTTTCCTATTTGCTTGTGTTCATGTTGCCATTTATCACGATTAGTATGATTTTATATCATTTATCAGTAGGAAATTTAAAAAGAGAAATCATCCAATCAAACACGGACAAAATAAACCAAATTGGAGATATTACGGATTCAAGACTAATTGAACTAAATCATTTGGCCACTAGAATCTCAAATGACCAGCGATTAACACCTTATATGCTCACCCAGCCCTATTTAGATAAACAAGCTATAACAGAAATCGTAAAGTATAAAATGAACAACACTTTTATTGATGAATTATTTATAAACTTCCACGAGACTAAGGATTTCGTTTATTCTTCTAGAGGAGTAAGTACTTTTCAGACTTTTGTTCGCAATAACTATCAGGTTCAACCCCAGAGTATAGAAGATCTTAGTAAGGGATTACAGGCCCAGTCTGATTCTATGTTACAAGTCATTAACACCATTTCTATTAATGGTAATAATCAGCGAGTTATAGCCTATTCCTATCCTATACCTATTGATAGCTCTATTCCAATTGGTACCGTTACTTTTTTTATTAAAGAAACATCATTGTCCAATTTAATCAAAAATACGCTAGGTAAATATGATGGAGCGAGCTTTATCTTTGACGATGAATTTAATTTACTAGTTTCCAATAAAAATGGGATACAAATGGATTTAGATTTTGTAAAAGAGGTTTCTTCGGAGAAAACGGGCATTTCCAATGAAGACTTTGAAAATGACAATTATTCATTTTCTATTATCCGCTCGCAAACAAGTAATTGGACTTTTGTTACTGTAATGCCTACAGAACAGTTTTATGGAAAAATGACATCACTGAAACAATCCATTTTTGTGATATTATTTATTCTTGCGGCAGCCGGGATGATTATTGTTTGTTTTCTATCTGTGAAACATTATAAGCCGATTGAAAAATTAGTCCACTCCCTAAGAAATAAAGAACAGTCCGGACAAAATCTAGCGGGAAAAAATGAAATTGAGTTAATTAGAACAAAAATTGAATCCATATATGAGGATAGCGAGCGCTTAAAGAGAAAAATAGTCATACATAAACCCTTTGTTAGAGCCCAATTTCTATCAAATCTACTTAAGGGTGAAATGAACAATGCGCAAGAAATCACTACTTTAGCAAATGATCTAAAAGTATTTCTAAGAGGGGACTCCTTTTTCGTCATAGCTCTATCTTATAAAGGGAAAATCAAACGGCAAGAAGCCTTTTGTTATTGGGAAAAGCTTGTGAAACTCATTGATCATGTCTCCTATCAAGATTGTACTGGGTATGGTGTGGAATTAGTCCACGATTATACTGCTGCCCTCATTGTGAGTAATAGAGAAAATTCAGCCGATCTGAATGATAATCGCCAATTATTTGTACACCATTTGATCAAAGTCTTAAAAGAATATCGTTTGATGATGCCTGTGATTGGTGTCGGAGGAATTTATAAAGGGGCACATAAAATCAATCGTTCTTTTATTGAAGCCTCTGCCTCTACAGAAAATAGCCTCTTAGGTTATGCAAATAAAGTTATCTTTTTTGAAGATCTTTCTATAGAAAACAAAGAAACGATTTGGTTTCCAGAAGAAAGTCGCTTAAAATTTATTCAAAGCTTAAAACAAGGAGATCCTGTTGTAGCAAAAGAAATCTTAGCAGAAATCTTATCAAGTCTTGTCCAAAAGAATACTTCTAACCATATACTGAAATGTACTTGTTTTGATATTATCAACACCATTTTGAAAACCACTTCTGAATTAGACATCCTCCATCATACTGAAGCTGTGAAGGAATTGTCTGAATTCCAATCATTGGCTCAGATGAAAGAGAATGCCAATATTTCTATCGATCGAATTTGTTTAGAAGTTGAAAAAAGAAAAGAAAGTCATAATTATCAGCTGCGAGATAACATCATGGAATATATTCAAAAACAGTACAAACATCATGACCTTAGCCTAGAAAGTATTGCGGATCATTTTCAGATATCTAGTACTTATCTAAGCAAATTTATCAGAGAGCAAACGGGGATTACCTTTACCCAGTTTGTTTGGGAATTGCGAATGCAAGAATGTAAAGATCAATTATTCCACACGAACCGTACAATTAAAGAGATCGTTTTAGATATTGGTTATTTCGATGTGTCTAATTTCATTCGGAAATTTAGAAAAGAAGAAGGCATTACTCCAAGCCAATATCGAAAGTCTTACCGGCAAAATATAGATGAAAAAAGAGTTTTATAAATATCTTTTCTGATTGACGTGATAGTTGATTAGGAAAGATTTTTTGTTTGTTTTTTAGTTGGTGATCTAAACTTGGGGCTGTCCCTAAATCGAAAATCGCCAAAAAGGCTCCCTTGCCTCAAGGGTAGCTTCAGCCTCCTCGTTTCGCTCCGGGGTCTTCAGTTGATGCTATTCCTGCAGGCGTGTCGCGTTTTTGGCGATTTTCTTAGTGTTTATTCACAAACAAAGAAGAAGGAGGATTCATTCATTTCTCATTTCTTTTTCCGTTGTTGAAGACTTATTGGACAGCTCCATACAGAATCATGTGGATATTATACTGCATATGTCAATTTTTACATTGACCTTATATTTGAATGGAAAAACAAATAAAATTCGAATGAAAAACCCACTCATAAAACTCACATATGAAGTAAAAGCATCACTTGTTTTGTTCCATTTTTGTTGATGATAGACTTTTTGTGAGTAGTGAAATAATTTATCACCCTAAAGAAAGGAGGAGACAGACCATACTTCGTTTTTTATATTTAACAGATACCCATATTGGGGCGGATCCGATTGGGTTCCACCAACAACCGGCTTATCCGGATAAGATTAACCAGCTTATTTCTTGTCTAAGGAAAGAAATTAAAAAGTGCCATTATGATTTTATTATTCATGGGGGCGACCTTGTCCAATCATGCAATGAGGATACAATTCGACAGGCTGCGAATTTATTTCGTTTCTCTGTTCCTACGTATTTATGTTTAGGGAACCATGATTTGGATCACCCTGATGCTTTAAAGATTTGGCTGAATGAAGCTCCAAATTTATTTATTAATCAATCACCTAACTTCGATATTCATGCCGATACGTGTGTAGTTCATGTCCTACCTAATCATTGGGAATGTGGCCGTGAGTTTTATTGGGGAAAGATTCAGGAGCCTTATTTATCAGATGAACAATTACAGTTATTAGAAACCAGCATTAATAGAAATTTAGACAAAATTCATGTGTTAGTAACCCATAGTCCGGTTTTTGGCATGAGCACAGAACAAAGTGGATTGAAAAAAGTCATCCATGAGCCACCGGCTACATTTCAAGAATCTATCTTAAACATGACTCAAAGATATCCGCAGCTAAAGTTAGTTTTGTCAGGACATAATCATTTAAATACCTTGAAATCAATCTCTAATGACGTATTTATAACTAGTAGTTCATTTGTAGAAACACCTTTCGAATTCAAAATCATTGAGCTTGATCAAGGTTATCTACGAGTGAAAACATGTCAGATAGACCTTGATGCTTTTAATCCTGAATACGCTTTCGAAAAGGCATATGTTCAAGGGAGAAAACAAGATCGGGAAGTGTTTGTTAGATTTAATAAGGAGTAATTGTTTTAAATCATTTAAGGGGTGATCAATTGCTACCAAATATTGGAATACCAAGTTTAATTATCATTCTCGTTATTGCGTTAATTCTGTTTGGTCCTAAAAAACTCCCTGAGCTTGGTGCTGCCTTCGGAAAGACATTATCCGAATTTAAAAGAACAGCGAATGACCTTATGGGAAAAGAGAAGGATGATGATAAATAAAATCCGCTCATAAAAGTAGGCGAATGGGTAATAAACAATTTTTACTCGAAGTCAAAATTGGAACAAGTAAATAAGTGAGTTTCTCAACAGAAAAATGTTGAAGGAATGTAAACGTATGGAGGATATTTTGGAAGATAACAGGATTGTTCCGTTCTATTCATAAAAAAGTGAGGGTATGCAAATGAAAATAGACAGTTCTCCCGATAATAAGGATAAAAATAAGTTCAATCCAAATATGACCAGAAGACGATTTGTCGGTTCACTAGGCCTTATGGCAGGTCTTATGACTGTTCCAGGAATATTACCTAATGTTCTCAATGTTTATGCCCAAGATAATAAAGAAGAAAAAGAGGATAATAGTGTATCTCAACCAAAGTCTTCTGGTGGAGGAGATTGGTATAATGTTAAGGATTTTAATGTGTCAGGGAATGGAACAGAAGATGATGCTCCTGCATTAAAGCAATTAGTAGATACATTGGGGGATAAACAGGCGACCATTTATTTTCCGGCTGGTACTTATCTAATTGGGAAAAACCTATTATTTCCCCGCAATCTATTATTATTATTCGATAATGGGGCAGTATTAAAAGCAGATAAAGGAACAGTGGTTGAAATCCAATCCTTGATTGAAGCAAAAGCTACTCAAATATTTGCTGGTAGCGGGAAGGTGATTGGTAATTTTTCAGGAGCTGCTGTTTATCCTCAGTGGTGGGGTGCAAAAGGAGATAAACAAAATGACGATACAGAAGCTTTTCAGAAAGTATTTCGTTTATCAAATGAAATTAAGCAGTCGATCACTATATATGTTACGAAAGGTGATTATGTTTGGTCAGAAGCCTTGGAAATTTACGGAAACACTTCTGTCATATGTGAAGAGGGAGCCATCTTTTGGCGAAACCACACAGTAACAATGTTACGCAACTATGAATATAACGGAACTCCCCATGAGGGATATACAGGGAATGGTAATATTTTATTTGAAAATGCACAATTCGAATTAGTAGGATTTAATCCAAGCGTCCTTTGCTATGAAGATGGAAATGTACTTCAATTTGCGCACGCAGCGGATTGGACATTTCGAAATTGCAAATTTTACGATTTAATTGATGCTCATGCCATCGAAATTAATTCTTCCAAGAATGTGGTGATAGAGGATTGTAAGTTTTATGGCTATAGAGAATTGGCTGAGAATCGTTGGTATGTAGAGGCAATTCAAATTGACCATGCTGGGACTGGCGGAATTCAAGGTGCACTTCCTTATGATGATACTCATTGTAAGAATGTTATCATTAAAAATTGCTATTTTGGTAAGGGAAACTCTTACACATTTCAAAAAAGCGGAATTGAGACAACTGTTGAATTTAAAGCTTGGCCAGCTGGTATTGGAGGTCATACGCATAAAGAGGGGAAATGGCATCAAAATATTTCAATAAGAAATAATACATTTGAAGAAATGTGTTATTATGCAATCCGTCCCTACAAATGGTTAAACGTGACGATTACGGAGAATACTTTTTATGAATGCGGTGGAGGAATTTATGCAGTTAGTGGGGCTAAACATCAAACATTTGGTGAAGCTGGTCCATTCAGACGAATGCATATAACCAAAAATCAATTTATTAATGGAAAGGAAATCTATCCTGAGTATTTCCAAGGAAATAGGCGTTTTGCTATTGGAATTTACTCTACTGATGTTGTTTCAGAAGATGTACAAATTGAGGGGAATACACTTAGTGTTAGTAAAGATAATGGAATCATCATTAGCAATGTAAAGCGCGTATCAATAATAAATAATACAATTAATTATATGGATAAATCCGCAGTTGAACTAATAGATTGTTCAAATATAGCGATCACAAACAACCAAATCTTTAAACCGAATGAATATGGTATCTTTTTAAAAAACTGTACCCAATATGTAATTTCTAAGAATCATTTGGAAGAAACACAAGAGGAAGGATTACAACTGGAAGATAGCTCACTAGGAGATATTGATCACAATATCGTTACGAAGGCTTTAAAAGCGGGCATCTATTGTAAAGGTTTAACCACTATTGCACTAATGAATAACATAATCAATCATTCAGAAGAGGGGATTGATGTCTCAAACTGTGAAATCGTAGATATAAAAGATAATCGTGTCATCGATATTAAAAACCAGTTTGTTCAAATTCATAATAGTTCAATATTATTGGTCTCCACTAATACACTTGTAACCCAGACGGACATTGCTTCAGATGCATTGACTTTTGAACAAGCGACTCATACAGGAATTATAAGAGATAATATAATTCACGGGAAATTTCGTTATGGTATTTGGTTTGATGAAAAAACATCCAACCTGAAGTACGGCTATAATCTTGGTTCGATTCAAAATGATAGTGATGAAGTGGAAGCTTTACAAGATTAGGAGTTTTTGAATAGAGGATAAAAGTATATAAAAACAAATAAAAACGAATTGTATAAGGGAAGTGTCGATATTGAAAATAAAAAAAATATTGATTTTGATAGCGATTGCATTCATGGTATTGTCGGCCTGCAGTAAGAATGAGAAAGAATCCAATGGCAAAGGAAAAGAAGAGGAATCGGCTTCAAATCAAGAAGAAATAGAAAACTTTAATAAGACGGATATGCCCATTGTGAATGAGCCAATTACTTTAACCTTTATGACAGGGAAGCCACCGATCACTGCTGAAAATTATAACGAGGTCCTTATTTGGGAAGAATATGAAAAAATGACAAATATTAATATTGATTGGGGATTGATTCCTAATGAGGGATTAACAGAAAAAAGAAACTTAGCATTGGCAGGTGGGGAATATCCAGAAGTATTTTATTCAGCTGGAGTACCTGATCTGGATTTATCGAAATATGGAAAGCAGGGAATATTTATAGAATTAAATGATTTAATAGATAAATATATGCCGAACTTTAAGCAATTACTTGATCAATTTCCAGATATTAGAAAGGGTATTACACATCCAGATGGACAGATTTATGCTCTACCAACGATCTACTCCCCTGATTTCATATCAATGACAAGTAATATAAAGCCATTTATTAGGAAGGATTGGTTAGAGGCATTAGAGATGGATACCCCGCAAACAACAGAGGAGTTTTATAAATACCTAAAAGGTGTGAAAGAAACAGACCTTAATGGAAATGGAAAGGCAGATGAAATTCCTTTTGGATCCAGTTCAATCAGTACTCTAGAATATTACCTAAAAGGATCATTCGGTGTAGGAAATAGGGGAAGGAACCATGCTTTTTTGGATATGGACCCAGAAACAAATGAAATGCGTTTTTATCGGACAGCTGATGGATATAAAGAACTGCTTCAGTATATGAATAAACTTTTTAGTGGGGGATTAATTGAAGAAAATATCTTTTCTATTGACGAGAATCAGTTTCAAGCAACTGGATCCGAAGGTTTATATGGTAGTTCTGTTACTTCAAATCCTGAAACTCGCTGGGGATTAAAAGATGAATATGTAGGAATGCCCGCTTTAGAAGGACCACATGGGGATAAAAAATGGGCGTACATCACTTCACCTATTGCTCGTAAAGGTAGTTTTGCTATAACAGATAAAAATCAGCATCCTGAAGCAACGGCTCGTTGGATTGATTATTTCTATGGAGATGACGGAGCAAAATTGTTCTTTATGGGGGTTGAAGGAGAGACTTATGAAACCGCAGATAACGGTGAATTGCAATATATGGAGCATATTACAGACAATCCAGATGGACTCAGCTTACAACAGGCTCAAAGACCATACTTTACTTATTTAGGTGGAGGATATCCGGGACTTGTTAAACAGGAATTTTTCAAAGGGGCTGAAAGCTTACCTTCGTCTCTTGAAGCAAGCGAAATGTTCAAAGCAGATGTAATCGAAGAAGTATGGCCTCCTTTTATGTATACAGAGGACGAGTATCAAAAATTGGCTCCTTTACAAACAGATATAGAAAAATATGCGGATGAAATGAGTGGGAAGTTTATTTCCGGAAATGTCCCATTTTCTGAATGGGATAAATATGTGGAAACAATTGAAAGAATGGGACTTGAAAAATATATGGAAATTCAGAAAGCAGCTTATGATCGTTATAAAAATAGCTAATAAAAGGAAGCACGCCTGATCGGTGTTAGTATAATTGATTCCAAAACAGCAAGAAAAGTTTCAGATGCAATCGATGAAAATCAAACCAATTTTTTGTTATTAGAGTTAATTTCATAATCATCGATCAAAAGAAAAAACACGAACGCTGTGATGATTCAAATATTTATTGTAACCTTCACACTGGTTGAAGCGGAAGGCGGCGACTCCTGGAGGATAAGCTCACCACACGCCCCCGGAAAGCGTCGTCCTAGAGCGGAAATCAACATTGTTCTGATTTTAATACTGAATTTTCTATTATGAAACTGATTCATTGAAAAAAATAAAACAAGGTGGGTTAATATTTATGAAATGTAAAATATTACCTTTGATAGTTACAGTACTTTTATTAACATTAGTTGCATGTAGCAATAAAGGGGTAGATTCTAAAAATACGAAAGAAGGAGAAGAGAACTTAAATAAGACGGGTATGCCTATAGTTAATGAGCCTATTACAATTAGCTTTATGACAGGGAAATCTCCGTTAACAGCTGATGATTATAACAAATTATTGGTTTGGGAAAAATACGAAGAAATGACCAATATTCACATTGATTGGGGCTTAGTCCCAACAGTAGAATTAGAAGAAAAAAGAAATCTATCATTGGCTAGTGGAGATTATCCCGAGGTGCTCTATACTGCTTTCGTACCAGATACGGATTTAGTTAAATATGGAGAACAGGGTGTATTTCTAGAACTTAATGATTTGATAGATAAGAATATGCCCAATTTGAAAAAACTGTTTGAAGAATATCCGGAAATTAAAAAAGGACTTACATTACCCGACGGAAATATTTATTCCTTACCAACGATCTATTCACCGGACTATAAATCAGTCCTTGTTGTGAATAGGCCGTGGATAAAAGAAGATTGGCTTGATGCAGTAGGAATGGATCTGCCAAAAACAACAGATGAATTCTACGAATATCTTAAGGCGGTGAAGGAACAAGATCCTAATGGAAACGGAAAAGAAGATGAGATTCCATTTGGTTCGACCTCAATTGATACACTGCTATATTATCTAAATGGAGCTTTTGGAGTGGGCAATAGAGGTATTAATCAACCATTTATTGATATGGATCCTGAAACAGAGGAACTACGTTTTTATCGTATTTCGGATAGCTATAAAGAATTACTTCAATATGTAAATAAGCTTTATGAAGAAAAGCTAATTGAACAGAATATTTATTCGATTGATGCAAATCAATTTCAAGCAACTGGTTCAGAAGGAGTATATGGCAGCTCTGTAACGTCAAATCCTGAAAGTCGTTGGGGCATAGAAAACGAATATGTTGGAATGGAGCCATTAATAGGTCCTCATGGGGAGCAACAGCATGCTTATGTAGGTTCTCCACTGTCTCATACAGGAAGTTTTGTAATTACTGATAAAAATAAACATCCCGCCGCAACTGCCCGTTGGATGGATTATTTCTATAGTGATGAAGGAGCAAAATTGTTTTTTATGGGCGTTGAGGGTGAGACATATAAAAAGGATGAAAATGGCGACCTGGAATACGTCGATAGTATCACAAAAAGTACTGATGGTAATACAATTCAACAAGAACAAAGTAAATACTTTTCTTGGCTTGGCGGGGGATACCCAGGTATTGTAAAAGAGGATTATTTCAAAAGTCTGCCCTCTTCCTTAAAAGCAACCGAAAAGTTAGAGCCCTATTTGATAGAGGAAGTGTGGCCAAAGTTTACCTTTTCGCAGGAGGAAAATAGTAAACTAGCACCGCTTGCAAGTGATATTGAAAAATACGCTAATGAAATGAGAGACAAATTTATTACGGGAACAACTTCTTTTTCAGAGTGGGATAAATACGTAGAAACAATAAAGAAAATGGGATTGGAAGAATATATGGAAATTAAAAATACAGCATTTAAAAGATATAATGAGGATTAATATTTAATGATAGTGCGTGTTCAAAAAGGAGGATAAAAAGGACCAAGTCTGCAACTACGCTGAGGTCCTGTCAGCAACACCGACACTAGTACATCCTGTACGTCGAAAGTTCGAGGCGGTGCAGCCTTTAAGCAGGGATTGGCAGGATGTGCTGACTTCTATGTTGCCCACAGGACGTGGGCGGTTTTAGTAGAAGATCCTCTATCTCGCAGAGCCATTTTTACCGGACTTTTTGAACAACCTCTGATAGATACTGTGGTTTAAGGCCAGGGTATGAGGCTGGGACATAACTTAAATGCTAAGCTTCATAGACGAACAATGTATTGCCTTAGCGAAGTATATTCCCGGAGCGGAGTATAGAAACTAGCAGGTCGGTTTTGTCTTGTGGGAAAATACTTTTGTCCCAGCCACATTTTTTGTATCTTCGAATGATATAACCTTTTCCTTTCTTAGCTTAAGAGAAGTCAGTTCTTTATTTTTGTATTCCACACACAAAAATGTTAGCCAACTTTTACTAATAGCGACAATAGAGCTGCTCCCGAACAAAAAAAGGCAAAAAATTTAGCGCAAAAGTAGAAAATCACCAAAAAGACAGCTTCAGCCGATGCTATTCCCGCAGGCATATCGCCGTTTTTGGCGATTTTCTTAGCGTTTGAAAAAAAGCCGGAATTATATATCCATTTCTCCTTTTTTTCCAAGCCTTTTTGGACAGCCCCAGAAACCTCATAACAACTTCTCCAAATGTTAATCCCTCAGCAATCCTATTATTCAATTTAAACTTTGGAATCCTCCGGCTATTAGTATAAACCGTTTAAGAATAATTTCCTTTTAAAATGAATATTGTTAGTTTAAGGATGATTTTCTGCTAAAGGACAAGTCATCCTTATTTTTCACAAAATATCAAGGGGGTCGCGAGATGACGAGAAAGGCAGCATTTCAAGTATTGACCGTTTGTTTGATTTTTGTGTCGGTTTTTGGGTTGGCGGCTTGTAGTTCTACCGGAAACGAAAAGGCCGGAAAAAAGAAGGTGGAGTTGACATGGTTAGTTCGTAGTGATCCAGTGTTAAAAGCTTGGGAGGAGAAGATGGTAAAGGATTTTGAAGCAGAGAATCCTGATATTAAAATTAAACTTCAAGAAATTCCTCAAGAACAGATCGATCAAAAATTGCAAACGATGATTGCAGGTGGAAATGTGCCTGATGTTTGGTCATCGAACTGGGCAGATTCTGGATTTGCAACATATCAAGAGCTAGGTGCCTTATTAGATTTAAGCCCATATTTAGAAAAAGATCCTAATGCAGTTGAAGGGATCGATGAGAAACTTATTGATATATATACAATTGATGGGAAGAAATATGGGGTTCCGATTTTAGCAATGGGCTCCTACATCTTTTATAACAAAGAATTATTTGATGAGGCCGGATTGGATTATCCGCCTACTGACTGGGATGATGAATCTTGGAATTACGATACAATGGTTGACTATGCAAAAAAATTAACGAAAAATATAGGCGATAAAAATAATCAGGTCTTTGGATTATTAAATACTAATCATGGAAATCGTGACGCTTGGCTCTGGGGTGGGGATCTTTTCAAAGAAGAGGCTTATGAAACGGGAGCGATTGGAGAACCGAATGTTTTGGATGATCCTGCCAATAGGCAAGCTATTCAAGCCCATTATGATTTAATTCATGAGCATAAAGTATCGCCGACACAATCACAATTGGATGCGGTTTCGCAAATTGGCGATCCTTTTCTAACTGGTCGAGTGGCGATGACGATTAATGGCGGTTGGGGCGTTCGTAGTTATCAACCTGCAGAATTCCAATGGGGAATTGCACCCATGCCTTACACAGTGGATAATCGGAGAATTCCAATGTATGTGGATCCTTGGAATATTAGCGCTAAAAGTAAGCATCCAGATGAGGCGTGGGAATTCATCAAATTCTTGATCGATCCTGAAAAAGGGGCGAAAGAACTGGTTGAAATGACGAATGAAACACCGGCTAATAGTCAGCTAATGGATCTATGGTTAGACCATGTTGCTGAGCAAGCAGGGATGACCAATGAGCAGTTAAAAGAACTACATGAAGGTGCTATTAAATATGGATTTGAAGCAGACAACCATTTAATTCGTAACTTTTCAACCATATTAAATACAATTAATCAAAATATTAATGCGATATACGATGGCACAAAAGATATAGACGAAGGTCTAGAAGATTTGGATGCGCAATTACGGGCGACAGGGGATAAATAAAGACGGGAAACGGTACGCCGACCGTTTTCTCTGCTAAGCCATTTTAAGGAAGACGGTCGCGTATAACTAAACACCTCATTATAAGGAGGGATTTGAATGAAGAAAAAGAGAACGAGCGGCTTCAAAAACCAACAAAAACGAGAAGAAGTCGCTTTTTGGTTGTTTATTTCACCATGGGTACTTGGTTTTATATTTTTTATTGGTGGGCCGATCATTGCATCCCTTTTTCTTAGTTTCACAAAATATAATATTACCGATGCAATCGAATTTATTGGTCTAAGAAACTATAAAGTTCTATTTACCGATGATCTTTTTTATAAATCTTTAAGTGTAACAGTGTATTATGCTGTTTTAGCTGTTCCATTTACAATTTGTGCGGGATTAGTGCTAGCACTGTTATTAAATCAAAAAATTAAAGGGCAAGCCTTTTTCCGAACTATGTTTTATGCTCCGACAGTAGTTTCCGGTGTTTCGATTGCTTTTTTATGGGCGTGGTTGTTAAACCCTGATTTTGGGATCGTTAACTCTGTTCTATATTCAGTCTTTGGGATCGATGGTCCTGGTTGGTTTACAGATGCAAAAACAGTGATTCCATCTTTTGTGTTAATGCAATTAACAGCACTGGGCGGCACCATGATCATTTTCTTAGCGAGCTTGCAAAGTTTACCTAATGACTTATATGAATCCGCTTCCATAGATGGGGCAGGACCAATCCGTAGGTTTTTTAATATTACAGTACCACTGATTTCTCCTGTTATTTTATTTAACTCGATCATAGCGATTATTAGTTCCTTTCAAATCTTTACTCAAGCATATGTTGTGACAAAGGGTGGGCCGAATTGGATGTCCTATTTTTACGTATATTATCTCTTTGATACTGCCTTTGCTGATTTTAAAATTGGGTATGCATCCGCACAAGCATGGATCCTTTTTATTATCATTTTTGCCTTAACGATGTTATCCCTGCTCGTTTCCAAGCGCTATGTCTATTATGAATCCGAAACAAGGAGGTAGAAAAAGTGAAGCGAAGAAGACAGAGAAGCTATGCTCCCGGTGAATTATCAGTAGCAGGAAAAGTTTTAGTCTATTTTCTTATTTTACTTGGGCTACTACTCTTTATGTTTCCTTTATTTTGGATGGTGACCACTTCGTTCAAAACGCAAGGGGCGGTATTTAAATTACCACCTGAATGGTTTCCATATCCTTTACAATGGAAAAACTACTTAGACGTATTTTCAGACCATCCCTTTGGAAAATATATCTGGAATACGGTTTGGTATACCGCGATTTCAGTTTTTGCTACGGTGTTTACTTCTGCTATGGTTGCCTTTGGATTTGCCCGATTACGGGCAAGGGGAAGTCTAATTCTATTTGCCATTGTTTTGAGCACGATGATGCTTCCTCAGCAAGTGACGATGATTCCGCAATATTTAATTTTTAACAAATTAGGATGGGTCGATTCCTATTTACCACTTATTATTCCTGCCTTTGGTGGAAGTGCCTTTTTAATTTTTCTATTAAGGCAGTTTTATACAGGAATTTCCCGTGAGTTAGATGATGCGGTAAAAATTGATGGGGGTGGCTACACGGTTTTATTTTTTCGGGTTATTCTACCACTTTCAGTCCCAGCAATGGCAACCGCAGCGATTATGGAATTTATGTTTCGCTGGAATGATTTGATGGGACCATTAATCTATTTAAATAATTCGGATTTGTACCCATTATCATTGGGATTGGCTAATTTTACGGCCACCTACGCGCAGACCCCTTGGAATTTATTAATGGCTGGTTCAGTTATGGCTGTACTTCCACCTTTGCTCCTGTTTTTCTTTGCGCAAAAATACTTTATACAGGGGATTGTAATATCCGGAGCGAAGGGATAAGGAAAGAAATCGTCAAATGAAAATTATTTACCAAATCGTTTTTGATTAAATTTTCGATAGTTAGAAACGCAAAAAAGAACAGGGTATAGCAATATACCCTGTTCTTTTTTGCGTTTCTTTAGAAATGATACTTTAAATATGTACAGTAACGCTTGGATAAATATGTACAAAGTCGCTGACATTCCACATACTAGTCATGAGGTGACTAGGAATGTATATATCGTTCAATGTTGACGTTAATTTTGAGATAAAAAGTCTTTCAGACTTACCAAAATTCAAACAAATAATGGAGCATATAAAAATGAAAATTAATAAGAGCAAGTTGGCAGAGGAATTAGGGGTCGATCGTCGAACCGTTGATAAGTACTTAAATGGATTTATTCCTAAGAGGACAAGAAAGAAATCTTCTAAAATTGATGAGTACTATGAAGTTATCGCTGCCCTTTTATCGGAGGATTCTAAGCAGGTATTTTATTATCGCCGAGTGCTGTGGCAATATTTAAAGGATAATCATGGATTAGAGTGTGGAGCTTCTACATTTCGTGCTTACATTGCACGCACACCTGAATTTAATGCTTACTTTGAGGAAGACAAGCGCATTCCTTCTCCTAAAGGAACTGTTCGTTATGAAACTCCTCCAGGCAAACAAGCACAACTAGATTGGAAGGAAAACATTCTGTATGAGACAAAGGATGGTGAAAAGGTTGAGATAAACGTAGCAGCACTCATACTCTCTACTTCTAGGATACGGGCATTTCATATGAGTATATCAAAATCACAAAGTACTTTGTTTTCCTTCTTAACAGAAGCTTTTGAAGCATTTGGTGGTGTTCCTGCGGAACTCCTTACGGATAATATGAAAACCGTGATGGATGAAGCTAGAACAGAACACTATCCAGGGAAAGTGAATGCGAAGTTTGAGCAATTCGCAAAAGATTATGGCTTTAAGGTAAGAGCATGTATCGCTGGACGTCCAAGGACTAAAGGAAAAATAGAAACGACGATGAAACTATTGGACGAAATACACGCCTATCAAGGCCAACTCACGTTAGAGGAGCTACATCAGTTTATCCAGGATTTAGCCAACCGAGTGAATTACCAGATCCACCAAGGGACAGGAAAAATTCCAATAATTGAATTTAAAAAAGAAAGGAACCACTTACTCCAGCTACCAACTGAAAAAGTAAGAGATTCCTACCGAATCAAGCATACACTTGTAAAAGTCAATGCATCTAACATGATTTCCTACAAATCAAACCAATACTCCGTACCACCAGAATATCAAGGAAAGAAAGTAGGCTTACAGGTGTATGATGACCACTTGTGGATTTATTATAACATGAAACTCATTGCACAACATCCCGTAAGCAAAGCGAAGCTTAATTATCAGGAGTCCCATTATAAGGCGGGCTTGACTGTGTCAGCCCCCTACTACCCTAAGATAGATGATTTAGCTAAGAAAAATCTAGCAACCATTGGAGAGGTGTATAAGTAATGAGTTCAGCAACTAATTATCAACATTTATTACGAAACTTAGAATATCTAAAGCTAAAGCAAATGACGTTACATTTAAATGAAGTGATAGATTTTGGAGTACGGAATCAACTGTCGTTTATTGATACATTAATCAAGCTATCTAATTATGAAATTGATGTACGAGAGCAGAATATGACGCAGTCCATGGTAAAGGTCGCAGGTTTTCCACATTTGAAGGAAATAAGGGATTTTGATTTTACCTTTCAAACGTCAGTTAATCAACAGCAGATTCTAGATTTTCTCACCCTTCGGTTTATTGAGTTAAACGAGAATATTGTATTTTTGGGACCAAGTGGAGTGGGAAAAACCCACTTGGCAACCGCAATAGGAATCGCAGCAGCTAAGAAACGGACAAGTACTTATTTCATTAAGTGTCATGACTTAATTCAGAATCTAAAACGAGCACGGCTGGAGAACCGTCTAGAAGCTCGTTTGAAGCATTATACAAAGTATAGACTATTAATCATTGATGAAATTGGTTATTTGCCCATTGACCAAGAGGATGCGAAGTTGTTTTTTCAGTTGATTGACATGCGGTATGAGAAGCGAAGTACCATCTTAACGACTAATGTAAACTTTAAAACATGGGATGAGGTGTTTCAGGAACCCAAATTGGCAAATGCCATTTTGGACCGGATTTTACACCATGCGACAGTTGTTACAATGGTTGGGGATTCCTATCGATTGAAGGATCATTTTACGAAAGAAAATGAGTAATTTTGTACATCCTTAAACAAGCGAAAGTGTACATATTTGTGTTGACATTTATACGTTTCTTAACATTTTACTTATGAACAATTCTTTTATGCTATGCACAAATCCAATATTTTTCCTAAATTAAAGATAATTGTGCATAAAATGGAAGATTGGTCAATTGTTGGTTCCGTTGGGCCGTCGGTATAATAGCGAATGAACATTATTTTAGAATAAAGGGGGGATTGGAAAGTTGGCAGAGTTATCCGCACAGAATCAGACAGAAATGAGTTCGAAAAAGGAGTTGAATCTGCGAAGGAGAAAAAATCGCTATGTAGAAAACATAAAAAAACATTGGATGCTATATATTATGATTTTGCCAGGGATTATTTATTACATTATATTTAAGTATATTCCTTTATTTGGAAGTGTGATTGCTTTTCAAGATTATCAAATCTTTAAGGGGATTTTGGGTAGTCCATGGGTAGGTTTAGATAATTTTCGGTTTTTATTTTCTTACCAAGATTTTTTTCTTGTATTAAGAAATACGGCAACCATTGCTGTTTATCAATTGGTGTTTAGTTTTCCTGCGCCGATCATTTTAGCTTTATTATTTAATGAGGTTCGGGTACTTCTTGCCAAAAAAACCCTTCAAAGTTTGTTTTACTTGCCACATTTTCTCTCGTGGGTAGTGGTTGGTGGAATTGTATTTGAGCTATTATCCACTCAAGGAATTGTAAACGCTATCTTAGGCTTTTTTGATGTAGATCCGATTTTATTTATGCAGGAAGAAAAGTATTTTCGTACGATTGTTGTGCTTTCTGGTATATGGAAGGAAATTGGTTGGGGGACGATCATTTATTTAGCTGCCATTGCAGGGATTAATCCCAATTTATATGAAGCGGCTGTAGTTGATGGAGCAGGCAGATGGAAGCAGACGATCCATATTACGATTCCGATGTTATTTCCTACTATATTGGTGTTGTTCCTGCTTAATATTGGTAATTTCCTTGAACTAGGATTTGATCAAATCTTTAATTTATTAACACCGATGACTTATTCAGTAGGCGATATTATTGAAACATATGTATATCGGGCTGGTGTGTTACAAGGTCAATATAGTATGACAACGGCCATTGGACTATTCCAATCCGTTATTGGATTTGCATTACTATGGATATTTAATCGTTTAGCTAGAAAAACAGATCAGGGGCTGTGGTAATGAAAATATCAACAGGGGAAAAGACATTTCAGGTATTGAACTATATGATTCTTATTTTGGCTGCTTTGACAATGATCGCTCCATTACTCCAATTATTGGCTGTTTCGTTTAGTTCACCGATCGCAGCTGATTCTAAAAAAGTCTTTCTGTGGCCAGTAGAATTTACAACGGGTACCTGGGAACATATTCTTCAAAATAAGGTTTTGTGGAGATCATTTGCCGTCACGGTTTATATTACAGTAGTAGGTACACTACTTAGTATGTTATTTTCTGTTTTAACAGCTTTTCCGTTATCACGTAGAGAATTTTTACTTAAGAAGCCGATTATGCTAGGCATTGTGATTACAATGATCTTTAATGCCCCGATGATTCCTTTCTTTTTAACAGTAAGAGAGTTAGGGATGATGAACTCTTTGTGGGCGCTTATTATACCAGGCTTAATTAGCACATTTAATATGGTGATTATCCGAACCTTTTTTATGGGAATTCCAAGTGATTTGGATGATGCAGCGAAAATAGATGGCTGCCATGATTTTCGCCTCTTATTTCAAATTTATTTGCCTCTTTCCAAACCTGTGCTTGCAACAGTCAGCTTATTTTACGCTGTAGGTTATTGGAATACATTTATGCGAGCCATTCTTTTCATTCGAGATGAAAAATTGTATCCGCTCCAGCTAAGATTGAGGGAATATTTTGTAGCACCAGAGGAGTTGGCAGCAGTGAATCTTATAGTTGGAGATTTTGATTTTAATACGACAACGTTAAAAGCAGCAACAATTATCTTTGCAACCATTCCGATTGTATTAGTCTATCCTTATCTACAAAAGTATTTTGTAAAAGGAGCAGTACTAGGATCACTGAAAGAGTAAAAATAAATAGGGGGAAAAGTGATGGTGAGATTAACTAGAAGGCGCTGTTTTCTATTAGCTATTTTACTATTGGCATCTATCACAATGATGGCATGTAGTGGTAAAAATGAAGCGAAACAATCTGCAGGTGGGGAAGATGCAGATGATGGAATTGTGCAGGTCAAAGTGTATAAGAGTCACCTAGGAAAAGGGACCATTCCAGGTAACGATGACCCGCATGTCCAATATATCGCGGATAAAACCGGTGTTGAATATGAGTTAATGACAACACCTGCGGGCTCAGATCCGGCAGAACAGTTAAATTATATGATTGCCTCAGATGATTTACCAGATATTCTACGTCCAATTGGCGGGGTTGAACAAACCTTGATTACACAAGGAGGAGCGTTAGCACTTGATGATTTATTACCTAAATACGCTCCAAATGTGTGGAAGAATATTCCTGAAGAAGCATGGGATGTTGTTAGAAGTGCGTCGGAGGATGGAAAAATCTATTATATTCCAAAGGTATTTCTTGTTCCAGAAAGGACGCCATTATTACGTCAGGATTGGCTTGAAGCGGTTGAACTAGAAATGCCGCAAACATTGGAAGAATATAAAGAACTACTGATAGCCTTTCGGGATGAGGATCCTAATGGAAATGGTGAAAAAGATGAATTACCAACTTCAGGTAGAGAGTTTGGAAAATGGATGGATCATCTTTTCGCTTTATATGGTGTGGCAATGTGGGAAGGAAATCCTGAATGGGATATTTATGATGGTGAGATCAATTATGCCGGTACTTCAGAAAATATGAGGGCGGCTATTGAATTTCTTCGTGATCTATACGAGGAGAAACTATTAGACAATGAAACATTTTTGAACAAAGGGGAGGTATGGACAGCAAAAATTAACAATAACTTAGTAGGGAGCTGGTATCATTTGCCAGCAAACTTGCATGAGCGCTATGAAGCCATGAAGGTAGGAGCACCGGATGCTTATATTGTCGGGATGCCTTTACCAAAAGTCGAGGGCTATGAAGGTTTTGTAACCCAAAAGAGTATGGGAGAAGCGGAATGGATGATCCCACTTTCATCAGAAGATAAGGCGGCAGCTGCATTAAAATTACTAGATTTCTTTTATAATGATGAGAATGAAGAATTCGTTCAATTTGGGATAGAGGGAGCACAGCACAAAGTTGAGGATGACAAAAAGGTATTAATTCCCCCTACTGACGAAACACCAATTGCATTAGGAATGAGGAACTTAACAACAGAAGAGGACATGGAAAAAAGAATTGAAGAAACATTTCCAGAGGATCAGCAGAAAATGGTGAAAGATATTTTTGAAATTAGTACCCAAGATGCAAGACGAATTGCTGGAGATGGATTACCAAGCACTGTATATGATGGTTTTCCTGATATTCAGTCTCATAAGTTATTTCAGGAATATTTAACTAAAATTGTTATTGGAGAATGGCCGATTGAAAAATTTGATGAATTTGTGGATAGATGGAAGGAATCTGGTGGTGATACTGTAACAGAACGGGTTCAGGAATGGTATGAAAAAGTAAAATGAAACAGTTGCGAAACATGCTCACCATCAGTCGGGGATGAAGAAACTTTTACTGATGGCAGTTTCGCATTATTTTTGAGTTACTGAAGTACATTAGCAAAGTATGTTGTGTTTTAGACATTTGCACAAATAAGGTGGAGAAAAATAACGGGCTGGTATGGTGTAATGAGGCCATGATATGAGCAGGGAGGAGGATCACCGTATGCTCCTGGAAAGCGTCATAGAACGGAAATCAACGATGACTAGCGGATTCACCATTTGTAGATGATAATCTCGTTCAATATAGAATGGAAGTTCTACAAAAAAGTGAAATATCCCCTATAAAATTTAGGAGGAAAAATAGTAAGAAAACCTTGTACCATCTAACTCAGTGAATGCCGAGAGTCTATCTTTATCTTAGGAGGTATCATATTTGAGAATATTGACCCTCATGTTATCAGTTGTATTATGTCTGGCTATTTTTCCACCATACGATCATTCTGCAAAAGCAGATAATAGCAAATTACCAGCTTTCCCAGGTGCAGAAGGATTTGGCTATGCCTCAGTTGGAGGCAGGGGTGGGGAAGTTTATCATGTCACAAGTCGAGAGCTAACAGGTCCAGGTACTTTCCATGATGCTTTAATGACTGCGGGTGATGTGCCAAGGACAATTGTCTTTGATATATCAGGTGAAATTACCATACCCAAGACCGTTGTGAACAACAAGTCCAATATCACGATCGCAGGACAAACAGCCCCAGGAGATGGCATTACCATCCGGGGAAACACACTTCGTTTCATTAATTCGCAAGATATTATTATTAGGTTTGTCCGTTTTCGTATGGGCGCCCAAGAAGACTTTAATGATGATGCGATGTATATAGAAGATAGTCAAAATGTAATCATTGATCATTGCACATTTTCCTGGGCTACCGATGAAGTGTTATCTATTAAAAGCAAAAACTATGAAGATCCTAAATCAAAAAATATTACTGTCCAATGGTCAATTATGTCGGAAGGGCTTCTTACACACTCAATGGGTGGTTTAATTGAAATGAATACAATTACAATGCATCATAATGTATACGCTCATAATAATGATCGTAATCCGAAAACCAAAGGGCAGATCGATTTTGTCAACAATATTGTCTATAATTGGGGCCAATATCCGTATGTAGCAGGAGGGGAATCGGGTACCAAAGGTTATGGAAATGTGGTTGGAAATTACTTTATTGCCGGTTTAAATTCTAAAGATCCTGAATATGCGATTGTTAGAGGAAATGAAAACTATCAAGTATTTCTTGAGAATAATCGCCTTGATCATAATCAAAATGGCATCCTTGATGGGAAGGACACAGGTACTGATATGATTGAGGCTGAAAGACCAAGTGTAGTCGTTCCAGAACGGTTTGAATATCCTTTAGTGCATACACAGGAACCAGAAGAAGCCTATGAGTATGTATTAGACTACTCGGGTGCATCACTGACTCGTGATGACGTAGATAAACGTGTAATTGACAGTGTCAGAGATCAAACTGGTGTTATCATCGGACATGAGACCGATGTAGGAGGATATCCGGCTCTTCAACAGGGAACACTGCCTCTTGATTCGGATGGAGACGGTATGCCAGATGAATGGGAGATCAAAAATGGATTAGATCCCAATGATCCGGAAGATCGAAATGGAGATATGCACGGGGAAGGCTATACGAACTTAGAATATTATTTAAATGAACTAGCTGCACCAAGTTTTCCAAAGGATTACCCGACATCGCCACCAGAGTGGGAAGGACCGCCATTTATTCCACCAACAGATCCTGATCCAGAAGAACCTGTCAAAGAACCTGTTGTAGGGATGGATGGAGAATGGATCAGAAATGCAATCATCAATGATAATAGTAAGAATGGAATAGAAAATGCAAAGAAATGGTCAATCGAAAAGAATTTGCAGGTTGGAGATTTTGTTGCTGGAGATCGAATGACAGGCAATAGCGTTTATCGATTCACTTCAATACCTGATGAGCTTATTGGGATGGAATGGATTCGGTCAGCAGTTGATTCAAGAAGTGCCTCTAATGATGATTTGCTCTCCTTTCATGTGGTGGCAGATACGGATGTGTACGTTGCCCATGATTCGCGAATTGGCACATTACCTGAATGGCTAGCATCTTATGAAGATACTGGAAAATTGATAGAGGATGATCAACCAGTCAAGTATAAACTATATAAAAAGCATTATCCTGCGGGTTCGTTTGTTGTGACAGGGTCTAACAATAATACATCACGAATGAATTATTTTATGGCGCTAAAACCGAATTCAGAGGGACAGCCACCTGAATCGGCCCCTACTGAATTGGAAGGTGAAGTTTTAGGTGATGCTTCTGTGAATTTAAAATGGTTACCTGTAAATGATGCGGACACCTATTTAATCTATCGTTCATCATCTGTGAATCAATTAAAAGCAGTTGCCACTTCTAAAACGGCAGAATATGTGGATGATGATCTCGAACTGGGACACACCTACTATTATAAAGTATCTGCTCTTAATGCCAGTGGGGAGTCACCACATTCAAATGAATTGGAACTTGCTGCTTACGATTCTTCAGTGCCAGTACCAGTTGCACCTAAAGGATTGGAAGTTATAAAAGCAAGAAGCATGTCTATTCAGTTAAAATGGGAAGCTCTTGAGGATGTGACTGGCTATTCCATCTATCGGGCAAATGAGAAAGAGGGCTCATACAAAAAAGTAGCGAGTGCTACAAAGCCGGAGTATACGGATGGGAATCTGACACCAGATACAAAATATTATTATAAAGTATCAGCAACTGGAGTTGGTGGTGAATCAGAAAAAACAAATAATATTAGTACTAAAACCGGTCCCCCTGTTGTTTTACCTGAAATTCCAGTCGGGTTAACGACAGGCAAAATCACAACTTCAACTTTTGAACTATTGTGGGAAGCAGTGGATGGAGCGGAAAGCTATAATATTTATAGAAAGGCAAATGAAGATAATAACTTTTCACTGATCGAAAATATAACTTCTACACATTATATGGACAACAGCGTTGATAACAATCGATCTGGTTACACATACAAAATTACGGCTCTGAATGAAATAGGCGAGACCAATCCTTCAAAAGAGCTAGTCATTGATATGCCATTACCACAAGCTCCAACTGAATTAAAAGTTGGATTAGTGGGAGAATCATTTGTTGGGTTAATATGGACATCAGGTGGTGGTGGCAATCAATTCAATATCTATAGAGAAGCGAATGGTAGAGTAGAAAATGTGGGCTATGCAAAAGTGGAAACTTTCTACGATCGAACCGTTGAGCCAGGGGGTGAGTATGTCTATTACCTTAAAGCAGAGAATGCGAGTGGGGAATCAAAGATATCAAATAAAGTAAAAATCACACCAGACCAAGTTGCAACGGCTAGCATGAAGACGTTCATCGAACAGTTTAAAGAAACAGGAGAATGGACTGACGAGAAATCCGCTCATGCATTGAATCTCCATTTAACTGCGGTAGAAGCCTATGAAAAGCAAGATAAAAAGGAAAAAGTTGTGAAGCATATGGAGAATTTTAAGCAATTGGCAAAAATTCAAAAGGATGATCAGGTACTTCCCATTCATTTATATAATATCCTCAAATCCTATACGAATGCCATGATTGGTAAATGGAAGGGGGAGTAAAACATATAAATCACTCCTCCATTAATATGAAAATAAAAAAAGATTCCATAATTAGGCATGTAGTATACTAAAAAGGGGGGGAGATACATGCCTAATTTTTTTCAAAAGTGGTTTAATTATAATTTACTTAAAACGCAGACCAGTCTTTGGTTATTCTTAACGATTACAATTTTCATTGTTATTATCATTGTGAGTATTACATCTTACAATACATCTAAAGCTGTTCTCCAAGAACAATTAAATGACCCGCAGCAACAGATGCTGCAGATCAGTATGAATTTTATCGATGAAGCAATTAATGAAAGCAATAGAATTGCGACAGAGGTTGCATTAGATGACGGTGTCTATCAATTTCTTACAAGTGATGAACAAAATTCTTATGGAAATATTACAGAGATTTATAAAATGTTATCAGCTTCCATCAATAATTCGTCCATTATTAAAAGTATATATGTATATGATATGAACAGGGAGAGTTTTGTGACGATTCCACACGGCTATAGTGCAACGAAAAAAACGTTTGTTGATTCCGAATGGACGGATGTCGCCAATGAGCTAACAGATAAGATGATGGTTGTGAAAAAGCGCGAGGTGCCTGAGGGCGCGAAAAATAGTGGTTCGGAAATTACTCTTTTTCGAAAAATATTAATTCATGGTGATTTTAAAGGCTTGGTGGCCATCAATTTAAAGGAGGAAACTTTATTTGCAAACATTAATCCACCAAAACTAACCAATCTAGATAGTACTCGATTTATTATGGATGAACAAGATGAAATCCTTTATTCAGTATCAAATTATGCATTTGATAAAAAGAGCCTTGAAGAAAGTATGACAAATCTTAGAAAAGAAAGATTAGGAGATTTTACGTATAAAGATGAAACTTTATTGGCTAGTCAGGTGCAATCTCCTGTTACGGGTTGGCAATACGTTTCGCTTGTAACCCAGGAAAGTATATTGGCGAAATCTCGACGAGTGGGTCATATTGTATTTATAGTCTCATTAATTGCTCTTTCTATTGGCTTGGCAGCCATCCTTTATATGAATATAAAGGTTTTTCGCCCAGTTTTTCGGTTAAAGCAACTATTTATAATGAAGGAACAAGATATTTCAAAACAAGGGTTAAACGAACTGGAGTATGTTGCAGGCCAATTAATCGATGATCATGCCCATTTAGCTAAAACTTTAGATACGATGAAATTAGAAGCATCGTCGAAATTTATTCTGGATATCTACCAAGGAGAATTAAAGTCTGGAGAGGAAATAAAAGAAAAGTGGAATCATTATTTCAGAGACTGGAATCATCATAGTTTAGTCATAGCGATTATTTCAATTGATAACTATTGGGCATGGTTAAAGAAATTTCCAAGTACGGATCACTCACTTTTAAAATTCGCCCTGCAAAATATTATTTCAGAAGTTCTTATGGAATACTCTTATAATAAATGTGTGGATTTTGGTCCAGGGAAAATTGCTGTCTTACTTCAATATGATGGTAGAAAAGCTACACTATCACGCGAGTTTCTGAAAGCGTTATCTACATCTGAACGGTTATTAGGTTTCACTGCCTCTGTTGGCATTAGTCAAGTAAAACAAAAAGTAGAGGAAATCAAGGAGGCGGTTTTAGAAGCAGAGTTAGCGTTAGGATATCGACTCTATAAAAGCTATGGAAGTGTTATAGAAATTGATGAATGTAATGTAAATGAACCGCATATTGCAATGAAAATCGAGCCTAGCTTAGAACAATTGACTGAAGCAATTATTGGAGGTGATGAGACACAGGCGATGACACTTGTGGAAGAAATTATTCAAGAATTTCGGAATAAACAATACTTCCCAGCGAGCGTTCACTCAAAATTAACCGAAATGGTTAATGTTATTTGGAGCAAAAAAAATCCAGAAAGCCAAAATGAATCTAAGGAAATAGTAGTGGAGAAAATAAGCACAATTTGTTTAGAGGAAATCGAAGAGCTTTTAAAAGAAGGTGCGAAAGAAGCAAGCGAAAAATGGAAAAAGCAAGCGAAAAATAAAGAGAATATCCTTTGTGAGAGAATGGTTACTTATATGGAGGAACATTTAGATAAAGCCATTGGGATTACGGAAATTGCTGATTCGATTGGGATTAGTGTTAGCTTAGCAAGCCAAATATTTAAAGAAAAAACAGCTGATACGATTTATGGATATTTAACAAAACTACGAATTGAGAAAGCAGAGGAATTATTATTAAATACTGATAAAAAGGTCGCGGCTATTGCTGTTGAGGTAGGGTATCAACATGAAAACAGCTTTATCCGCGTCTTTCGTAAATATAAACATACGACACCAGGTAAATATCGGGAAATGCTAAAAGATAAAAAGAGCCGTTTAGCCGAATAAAAATAATGTTGTTGAGGTGTTAGAATGGATAGAAAAAGCATAGTTGAACGACATGATCCAATTATTAAAAAGGTAGAGCCACTGGCACCATTATCGGTTGGAAATGGAGAATTTGGTTTTAGTTTTGACTTTACGGGGGTGCAGACCTATCCTGAGGCATATGAAAGTCCACTTGGGACACAATCCAATTGGGGTTGGCATTATACAGGGCGTAGAAACTTATATACTGAAAAGGATATCCGTTATCAAAGCTTCGATACTTATGGGCGGCAAGTTTATTATCCAATGAAGCCAGAGGAATGTGATGAAGCCTATCATTGGCTACGACAAAATCCCCATCGCCTACAGCTGGGGAGAATAGCCTTTCGCTTTTTAACAGAAGATCATTGTGAAATCCCCCATGATTCAATTGAAAATATTGATCAGCACCATCATTTATGGACAGGGATTGTGGAAAGTCATTATATAGTAGATGGAGAGCCTGTTACAGTATATACTGCCTGTCACCCTCATCAAGATGTGATTAGTGTAAAAGTGTTATCTCCCTTATTAAAAAGTCAAAGGATGGAAGTGAAAATTTCATTTCCTGCTCCTGATGTGACTGATAATGCATGGGCCAAAGCAACTTTTCCAAATTGGGAGGCAGATGATCGGCATATAACCGAGATTGTTAAAAATACCGAACAATCTGTTCTATTAAAGAGAGTTCTTGATGAAGATTTCTACCAAGTATACTGGAGTTGGGAACAAGGGAATTGGGAACAAACTGGCCAACATGAATTTACCTTAACTGCAGATGGAGCATCCGATGAACAAGCTTTTACAGTATCATTCTCACCTAGTGATCCTGCCGTTGTAAAAGGAAAAGATGTTTTGTCAGAAAGCGAAAAGCACTGGGCAGATTTTTGGCAAACAGGTGGGGCGATTGATTTTTCCGGAAGTGCTGATCCAAGGGCTTTTGATTTAGAAAGAAGAGTCATTCTTTCTCAATATTTATGTGCCATTCATAGTGGAGGCTCATTGCCACCACAAGAGACTGGGTATATGTATAATAGCTGGTTTGGAAAATTTCATTTAGAAATGCATTGGTGGCATGCAGCCCATTTTCCTTTATGGGGACGCGCTGATATTCTTGATAAAAGCTTAGAATGGTATAATAAAATCCTTCCACTGGCAGAGGATTTAGCCAAAAGTCAAGGCTATGAGGGAGCGAGATGGCCGAAAATGGTCGGGATGGATGGCTTGCAGAGTCCTTCTCCTGTAGCACCAGGACTTATCTGGCAACAACCGCATCCAATCGCATTAGCAGAATTACTTTATCTGGCTACTCCAACAGAGGAATTGTTGGAAAAATATAAAGACATGATTTTTGCATCAGCTGATTTCATGGCTTCCTATGCTCATTGGGATGAAGAAAAAGCTGCCTATATCCTTGGTCCTCCATTGATTCCAGCACAAGAATGTCACCGAATGGAGGAAAGTATAAATCCACCATATGAATTAGAGTATTGGAAGTACGGCTTAGATATTGCTATAAAATGGGCGGAAAGATTAAGTATCAGTGTGAATCCAGCATGGTCAAAAGTGGCTCAATCGATGTCCTCCCCTCCTTTGAAAGAAGATGTCTATCTTGCGCATGAAAACTGTGAACAAACCTATACGGAGAAAAATCATGACCATCCGTCTATGGTAGGTGCCTTAGGAATTCTTCCTGGAACATTGATAGATAAAGAGATTATGAGAAATACACTCAGAAAGGTATACGAGGTTTGGGATTGGGAAAGCGCTTGGGGATGGGATTTTCCGATGTGTGCTATGACAGCTGCTCGATTAGGAGAAAAAGAACTGGCTGTAGACTTTTTAATGATGGAAGCAACAAAAAATACCTATTTACCAAATGGCCATAATTATCAAAGACCAGGATTGACGGCTTATTTACCGGGGAATGGTGGTTTATTGACAGCAGTAGCGATGATGGTATGTGGTTGGAAAGATGCACCAAATCCGAATTGCCCAGGGTTTCCAGATGATGGGAGTTGGAAAATAAATTACGAAGGGCTCCATGCTTGGTTATAGGAATGATTTCCGCTGAGAAAGATTTTATGTAAGTATTTACTATTGCTATATCTTTTGAAAAGGAGTAAGATACTTTTAAAGGCTACATTGTTCGTACCTTTAATTAAGTTTTTCACCTAGTTAGAATTTAGGGAGTTTTACATTGAAACCGAAATGACAAATCTCTGTCTATAAGACATGGAGGACAAGCAGGAAGGTTTCTGCAAACACCCACTTAGTCAAGTGGTGTATAAAGCTTCTTTAAGTTAGATACGGCAAATGTGGCTTTTACAAATTGGTCAATGATCCAGCTTCTATATGGAGCTGGTATTTTTCATTGTTAAGGAAATTATAAAATTGTCGCTTGTGGATAACTAGCTTATGTCGTGGTCGACATCCAGCTCCAGCGCCTAGCCCCTCGAGGTCAAATAACCCTGAACCTATGAAGGGAAAAAGCCCCTTCCTAGGTTCAGGAACATTTGCTTGTCGGGGCTGATCAAGGCGCTTACGCTTTTGTTCTTCGTTTATAAATAGATATCAACTTTTTGGATTTATACTTAAGAAATCGGCAGGTGCTTTAAGCAGGATAAAAATATCTTGTTCATTGTTCTCAATTATGTTACATTTATGTTAACGTTTTATGTTCGTTTTAGGGAGGGAATTTGGTGTACACACTGCTCATTATTTTATTATTGATTGATTCTATCGCACTTATAGGTGTTGTTCTGCTTCAATCTGGAAAGAGTGCTGGACTCTCAGGAGCTATTTCTGGAGGCGCTGAGCAATTATTTGGAAAGCAAAAAGCGCGTGGAATGGATTTAATTCTTCATCGTACAACGGTGATCCTTTCTGTTTTGTTCTTTTTATTGGCCATTACCGTGGTTATGTTTGAATAAATATTTGAATTCGAAACCTGGTCGATATGGGCCAGGTTTTTTTAGTGGTTAATATATATTGAATGGACAATTTTGCGAGATGAGCAATCGTTTTTCTGGATTGTTCGATCGATCTTTGTTTAAACTAAATGAAGAGCTTGACCGCATAGATATAGAGAAATGGAGTTATGAAAATGAAAATTAAACCCCCACAGCCATTTACATTTAAAGCAGGAAAAAGGGCTGTTTTACTATTACATGGATTTACTGGAAATAGTGCGGATGTTCGGATGCTAGCACGTTTTCTTGAAAAGAAGGGTTATACAAGTCATGCACCTATTTATAAAGGGCATGGTGTCCCTCCAGAGGAATTGCTTCATACAGGCCCGGAGGATTGGTGGCAGGACGTGATGAATGCTTATCAGCACTTAAAAGATTTAGGACATGAGGAGATTGCTGTCGCCGGACTTTCACTTGGTGGTGTTTTTTCTTTGAAACTGGGTTACACTGTACCTGTAAAGGGAATTATTCCCATGTGTGCCCCCGTGTTTTTTAAAACAGAGGAAACAATGTATGACGGAGTTGTACAATATGCGAAAGAATATAAGCAATTTGAAGGAAAATCTGTAGAGCAAATTGAACAAGAAATGAATGAATTCAAAAAGACTCCTATGAACACGCTAAAAGATATGCAGGAATTAATAGCGAGCGTTCGAGAATCTGTTGATATGATTTATAATCCCATGTTTGTTGTACAAGCAAGAAATGATCAGATGATTAATCCGGAAAGTGCCAATATTATTTATGAAGAAGTGGAATCCTCCCAAAAAGGGATCAAATGGTACGAAAAATCTGGACATGTGATTACATTAGGTCCAGAAAAGGAAACTCTTCATGAGGATATTTATCATTTTCTAGAGAGCTTAGATTGGACGGAGTAGGTGGCCAAGGAGGGCTTGGAAATGGAAGAGAATAGACAAATCTTTATCGAAAAGGTATTAGCGTATCTGCAAGAAGAAGCAAAACCGCTCACTGTTAGTGAAATTGAGGAAAATTTACAAGTTACAGAGGCCGAGGATTTTAAAAGCCTTGTAAAAGCGCTTGTCTATATGGAAGAACAAGGAATGGTCGTCAGAACGAGAAGTAATCGCTATGGCTTACCAGAAAAAATGAATTTGATGCGTGGGACACTATCGGGGCATGCAAAAGGTTTTGCTTTTTTAATTCCAGATGACAAAAGTCTTGATGATGTCTTTATTCCTCCCCATGAGAAGAATGGCGCTATGCATGGTGATCATGTTTTGGTCCGTATTGCGAATGAAAGTAAAGGATCAAGGCGCGAAGGAACAGTTGTCCGAATTTTAAAGCGTGGTTCTGAAAAAGTTGTCGGGACGTATTCGGAATCGAAATATTTTGGCTTTGTTATTCCAGATGATAAGAAAATTGCCGATGATATTTTTATCCCGAAAAATAAAAGTATGGGAGCGATCGACGGCCATAAGGTAGTCGTCCATATTACGATTTTTCCTGAGAATCGAAAAAATGCTGAAGGAGAAATTGTCGAAATCCTTGGCCATAAAAATGATCCAGGCATCGATATTTTATCGATTATCCATCAGCATGAACTCCCGCTCGCGTTCCCAGACGAAGTTATGGAAGCAGCCAATCGCATCCCAGATGTGGTGGATGAAGTGGATATTCCGAATCGACGAGATTTACGTAATGAAACGATTGTGACGATTGATGGGGCAGATGCGAAGGATTTAGATGATGCTGTGACCTTATCGCGACTGGAAAATGGACATTATAAATTAGGTGTCCATATTGCTGATGTTAGTTATTATGTTCGTGAAGGCGAAGCGATTGATCGTGAAGCCTATGAGCGTGGTACAAGTGTCTACTTAGTTGATCGCGTCATTCCAATGATTCCTCATCGTTTATCAAATGGGATTTGTTCGTTAAATCCACAAGTAGATCGATTTACGATCTCTTGTGAAATGGAAATAAACGGACAAGGGGAAGTAGTCAGCCATGAGATCTTTCCTGGCTTGATTAAGACGACAGAACGAATGACCTATGAAGCTGTGAATCGGATTTTAATCGAGAAGGATGAAGAATTACGGGAGAAATATCAAGCCCTCGTGCCAATGTTTGAATTAATGGAGGAGCTCCAAGGCGTTTTACAAAACAAACGAATGAAGCGTGGAGCAATTGATTTTGATTTTAAAGAAGCAAAGGTTTTAGTGGATGCGGACGGAAAACCAACTGATGTTGAGATTCGCGAACGGTCGATTGGGGAGCGAATCATTGAGGAATTTATGTTAATCGCCAATGAAACAGTGGCAGAGCGTTTCCATTGGATGGATGTTCCATTTATTTATCGGATTCATGAAGATCCAAAAGAAGATAAACTGCAAAGATTCTTTGAGTTTATTACGAATTTCGGATTGATTGTCCGTGGAACTGCTAATTCCGTACACCCGCGTGCTCTTCAAGATATTATCGAGGCAGTTGCTGGAAAACCAGAAGAAATGGTGATTTCTACGATGATGCTTCGTTCCATGCAACAAGCTAAATATGATCCAGAGAGCATCGGTCACTTTGGTTTATCAACGAAATTTTATACACATTTCACATCACCTATCCGCCGCTATCCTGATTTAATCGTTCATCGTTTGATTCGGACTTACTTATTTGAAGGAAAGTTGGATGAGGGCACGCGGAGCAAGTGGGATGCAGAGCTTCCAGATATTGCGGATCATACGTCAAAAAGGGAGCGTCGTGCAGTTGATGCGGAACGAGATACGGATGAGATGAAAAAAGCAGAATATATGGAAGATAAAATTGGTGAAGAATTTGATGGCATGATTAGTTCCATTACTAACTTTGGTTTATTTGTGGAACTTCCCAATACCATCGAAGGGCTCGTCCATGTGAGTTATATGACAGATGATTATTATCATTATGATGAACGTCATTTAGCAATGATTGGAGAAAGAACAGGAACTGTCTTCCGGATTGGCGATGAGATTACTGTTCGCGTGATCAATGTTAATAAGGATGAGCATGATATTGATTTTGAAATTGTCGGGATGAAAAAGAAGCGACCGAAGCATGAAGATGAAACGAAGCCGCAAATCCTTAAATTGAAAAAGGGGAATAAGGCAAAGGGGCCACAAGAAAATCGTAGTGACAATGATGAGTGGTCTACAAGACCACCACAAAAAAAGAAGAAAAAGGCTTATCGAAATAAAAGTAAAAAATCGGGAAGAAAGAAGTCATGATGTCAGATGGGTTGGAGGCGGAGGCTTCCACCCTTTTTCTCCTTCGTGTATAATAGAGGAACCAAATTTCATAGAACAGAATAGAGGGGGGATTACACATGCCAAAAGGGGAAGGAAAACTGATTGCGCAAAATAAAAAGGCGCGTCATGATTATTCTGTTGAAGAAACGTATGAAGCGGGAATGGTTTTACAAGGGACAGAAATTAAATCGATTCGGGCTGGAAGAGTTAATTTAAAAGATTCCTTTGCTCGGATCCAAAATGGAGAGCTATACTTACACAATGTCCATATTAGTCCATACGAACAGGGAAATCGTTATAATCATGACCCTTTACGAACTAGAAAATTATTATTGCATCGTAAAGAAATTAGTAAATTAATTGGAGAATCGAAGGAACAAGGATACTCGATTATTCCATTGAAAATCTATATTAAAAACGGCTACGCAAAAGTATTAATCGGACTCGCCAAAGGGAAAAAGAAATACGATAAACGCGAGGATTTGAAACGAAAAGAAGCCAAGCGAGATATCGAAAGAGCCTTTCGAGA
Source organism: Bacillus sp. SD088 (assembly GCF_017355205.1). Lineage (GTDB taxonomy): Bacteria > Bacillota > Bacilli > Bacillales > Bacillaceae_C > Lederbergia. The sequence goes on along the minus strand of NZ_JADIJK010000003.1, from coordinate 131,510 downwards.
GCGACAAAAAGTATAGTTGTAATGAAAAAGTTGTTCAGTGCATAAGTGCTGGACAACTTTTTATTTTACACCACATGGCCAAATAGCAAATTTGTATAAGAAAGTGTCATAAAAATGTTAGTTATTTTATGAGATTTTTTTATAATGATTTTATAAAGCTAATTATAAGGAGGGGTGAGAAAGGATAAATACTATATCGGTTTATCGTAAGCCGGGAAAATGCTAGTGAGCAATCAGTTGTAAAAAGACTATAATATGTGAAAGTGGTATTTTATAATGATAACTAAAAATAATTCACTTACTTCAGTTATTGGTATAGATGTTGGAAAAACCAAAATTCAAATTGGCATTGTATCCGAATTCGGAAAAATTTTTCATAAAAAGTACTATAAAATGAATAGCGATTCGCAAGAAAAGTCAATTGAATGTATCCATAATTCATTATGTAATTTTGTGGATCAATACGCTGGATTCAATGTGAGTGCAGTTGGAGTAGGGTTAGTTGGACATGTTGATCCGGACAAAGGAATCTGGCAAAGTGCCATAAATATTCCAATTTTTAAATCTGTTCCATTAGCAGAAATGATCCATGAAAAAATAAAATTACCAGTATTTCTGGATAACGATGTTAATTCGGCAACGTTAGCTGAAATGCAATGGGGAGTTGGGCAGAAATCTGGAGACTTTATCTATCTAAATGTTGGAACTGGCATTGCAATGGGGATCGTATCCAATTCTCAATTATATAGGGGCGTAGCTAATTATGCCGGAGAAGCAGGAAAGATGCTGATAAACTCTTGCATAGGCGGTTACCATGATCTTGAAACCGTTAGTTCTGGTGGTGGCATGATTACACAAGCAGTAGATGGGTTTCATCTATACCCTACCTCTGTTTTATCTGAACTTCAGAAAAGGAATAAGTTAAATTCAAGTACGATTTTTCAGGCGGCTGATAATGGAGATAAACTTGCAAAAATTGTTTCTGAGCAAGCTATTGAAGGCTTAGGAATAGGGACGACGAATATTTTAAATTTATTTAATCCTGAACATATCGTTTTTGGCGGTGGAGTTTTTAATCATAAAGCAGTTATTAGTAAAATCAAACAATTTGTAGATGATTATGCCCTTCCTGTCACCAAAAAAAATTTAAAGAGTGTAAGAGTTACAGAGTTAAATCATAATAATGTGGGATTATTGGGAGCGGCTAGTGTAGCATTGAAAAATGTGGAATCTTATGTAAGGGAGTGAAACAATGAATATCGATATTTTGAAACAGAGTGAATACGATGAGAAAGTAGCGGAAATCGCTTTGACCCAAATAAAAAATAAACCTAACTCACTTCTTGGATTTGCAACAGGAAACACTACAGTTGGATTCCATAAAGAACTTGCAGAAAAAATAATGGATAACCATGTAAGCGTTGATGACTTATCCACCGTAAATTTGGACGAATATATAGGGGTGACCAGTACTAATCCTGCAAGTTGTTATTATAGAATGCATGATCAAATTTTTAAAAGGCTAAACTTAAGAAAAGAACAAATAATCTTTTTAAAAGATATTTCAGAACAAGAGGACTTTAAGCAAATTTGTTCACAATTTGAAGATAAAATTGCAGAAAAAGGAGGAATTGATGTTCAGTTCATAGGAATTGGCTTAAATGGGCATATTGGTTTTAATGAACCAGGGACAGCATTTGGAACGACGACACATGTTATTGAATTAGACAAAAAAACGAGAGAATCAAAGGCACATGTTTTTGGCGGGATTCATAGAGTTCCCAAAAGAGGGATTACGATGGGAATGAAGACGATTATGAGAGCCAAAAAAATTATTTTACTGGCAAAAGGTGAAAACAAAGCGGAAATTGTTTATAAAGCACTTTATGGACCTGTAACACCAGAGCTTCCAGCTTCTGTTTTACAGCTACATCCGAATCTTACCGTTATTTTGGATGAAGGAATATCACTTAAGGCTTAAAAGATTGTTTTAAACAAAGCCTTGGACAATAAAGCATTATTTCATTGATATTGAAAATTATAAAGATTCACTTTAGCGCAACTAGATTAATAAATATCCCGAACGTATAATATGAATATGACTACTCTTGGTAGTAAAATGGGGAGATTTAGTATGCTGCAGACTAGGCAGGATTTACAATACATTGACTTAAAGATTGATCACAATAGTAATGGTTGGAAAATGATGTGGGAATGGCATAAGCAAATTGAAATTTTGTATATCCTTGAGGGGCAGGGAAAATGCTATATTGAAGATAACGAATATGATTTTGCTCACAGTGATCTTTTTGTGATTAGTCCATATAAATTGCATAAGACAGAACTAGTCGATAAGAAAGGTTTTAAAGTATTAGTAATTATTTTTAACCTAGAATTAGGTGAAAAATTTCCGAATATGGATGGAATAGATGTCTTGGAATTTATAAAAGTGAATTATGCTGATTATTCACCGATGATCAAATTGGATTGTACGGAAAAAGAACGATTAGAATTAGTTTTCGATCGAATGCAAACAGAGTATAATAGCTTCCCAAAAACATCCCTGGATTATTTAATTTCATTGCTCCATATTTTGATCATCGAGATTAATAGAATTTACAATAAGCAGATCAATGTGAATAAAAAGTGTATTGATGAGATAGACTTACCGCAAATCATCGTCGAGTCCATTGGCTATATAAATCAGAACTTTAAACAGGATTTGAACTTAACTAGAATCGCCTCTGTGTTTCATATCAATCCCTCATATCTTAGCAGAGAGTTTAAAAAACGGACGGATATGACCGTTACTGAATTTCTGAATTCTAGGCGTATTCATTATGCAAGAAATCTCTTAGCAAAAACCGATTTGAAAATTATCGAGATTGCATTAGACTCAGGTTATAATAATATTCCATATTTTACTTCGGTATTTAAAAAATTTGTCGGGATGACTCCAAAGCAATTTAGAAATAAATCGAGAGCCAGGGTTTTTGCTAACTAAACCATTCAAATACCAGTTCTTTTGGACCCGCTACATGGTTCTGTGTTTTAATTTTATATGACTATTCTTGTTTTCTCTCGTTATGCTAACGAATAATGGGAGAAAACTTTTTGTGTTTTAAATTCACTTTCACTCCAAACCAACAGGTTCACGTAAATATCCCCTGACAAATCCCCATGCCTACTAATCTTCTTGCCATTAGTAAAAATTTTATAAGGAATTCTTGAATTACTATAAGAAACAAAAATCCTTCTTTTATAAGATAGTTGATATAGAGAAGTTATCCTAAGATTTGGGGAAAATTGTAACTTTTCTCCATTTGTAAGGGGTTTCTAAACTAACTGAAAATAAGGAGGGGAAATTTTGAGTTTAATTAAGAAGATAGCTGTATTTTCTGCGATATTGTTACTATTTCCAAGTATACTTGCTGCGTGTAATTCTGACAAAAGTTCAGGAGGAAGCTCTAAAAAAACCGAATTAACTTGGTTAGTAACGACTAGTCCAGTTCGTGATGAGTGGTATAAGCAAGTGGTTAAAGACTTTGAAAAAGAACATTCAAATATCCGGATTGAATTAGTTACGATTCCACAAGATGAGATGGACCAGCGCCTTTCCACAATGTTAGCTGGGGAAAATGCACCGGACGTTTGGTCACCGAATTGGTCGCGTTCTGGGTTTGGCACCTATCAAAAGAGAAATACATTATTGGATCTAAGCAATTATGTCGAGAGCGATGCAGAGTTTTTAAATGGGATTCCTGATGAGTTGATGGAGTTGTATAAGGTTCAAGGGAAAACTTATGGTATCCCGATGTTAAGTATGGGAACTTATTTATTTTATAACAAAGACATCTTTGATGAAGCTGGAGTAGAATATCCTACAACGGATTGGGAAGATGTAAGTTGGGATTGGGATGAAATGGTGGATAAGGCTAAGAAATTAACAAAAAATATCGATATTCCGAACGAGGCAATCTATGGTCTCTATAATCCCGAAACTCCAAATCGCTTTTCCTGGTTCTTTGGGGGAGATTTTTTTACAAAAGAAGCGTATGAAACTGGTGAGATGGGTGATCCACAGGCGTTAAACAATCCTAAAAATAAGGAATCAATACAAGCTAATTATGATCTAATTTACAAGCATAAAGTATCGCCTAACCCTTCACAAGTGGAGGCAATATCCCAGATTAGTGATCCATTTCTTTCTGGAAGAGTTGCAATGGCCATTAATGGTGGATGGGGAGTAATGTCTTATTTACCCGCAGAATTTAATTGGGGATTTGCCGCATTACCGTTTGCTGGGGAGGATAGGCAAGTTCCAATGTATGTTGATCCATGGACAATAGGGAAGGATTCTAAGCATCCTGACGAAGCTTGGGAATTTATTAAATTTATTACAGATCCAGAAGGTGGAGGCTACCAACAAATGGTGGATTTAAATAATCCGCCAGTTTACGAAAAATTAAATGATGAGTACTATGAAACGATTGAAGGCTATGAAAATATTATTATGACGAAAGAGCAAATTAAAGAGGCGATAGAAGGAGCAATGAAATATGGCAGAGCAGCTGACAACCATAAAATATCCGATTTTTCAAACATCAGAACGATTATAAATCAGAACATTGACGCGGTTTACAATAATAATAAGGACATTGATAAAGCGTTGGAAGAAGTCGACCAAGGTCTAAGAAATTTAAATGATTAATTAAAAGTAAGGCTTACTTTGAGGTTGTGACAAAATTATATTAAGTGCCGAAGACGAATAATTAATTACCTTAGCGAAGGAAATATACTTAGACTCCAGTGCGAAGTAAGAGTTTGGCAAGACCCCGAAGGCAAGCCTGAGGAGGCTTGACACTCGCCCGCGGAAAGCGAAGTATATTTTCGGAGCAGGTTATATACGCGATAGTGGTTCGGTGTTTTCTTTGGTGAAAAGACTTTTGTCCCAGCCTCATCGCTAAAAAGAGGTGATCTAATTGGTGGAAAATAGAAATCAGCGCAATTTGTCACATAATCACACTAAAAGAAATTTAAGACTTAAAAGATCAATGAATAGAGAACAAAAGAAGGAAGAGGGGATGTTTTACCTATTTATATCTCCTTGGCTTTTAGGCTTCGTCTTCTTTATTGGTGGTCCGATAATAGCCTCACTCATTCTAAGCTTCACAAATTATAATGTAATCGAAACACCTGAATGGGTTGGTCTATCTAACTATACTAAATTATTCCAAGATAATTTATTCTATAAATCTCTAAAGGTTACTGGGTACTTTGTCATTTTAGGCGTCCCATTTACCATCATCATGAGTCTACTGCTAGCTATTTTATTAAATCAAAAGGTTAAAGGACAAGCACTTTTTAGAACATTTTACTATGCACCGAGCATAATCTCAGGAGTTTCAGTGGCTTTTCTATGGGCATGGCTACTCAATCCAGATTTCGGTGTTGTTAATAACATTATCCATTCTACATTTGGTGCCAAGGGACCTGGGTGGTTTACAAGTTCAACTTGGGTTATTCCATCATTTGTTTTAATGCGTTTTACAGCATTGGGAAGCACCATGATCATTTTTCTAGCTAGTTTACAGAGTCTTCCTGATGAACTATATGAAGCAGCAGCGATTGATGGTGCAAATGCTTTCCAGAGATTTTTCAAAATCACGATCCCAATGGTTTCACCAGTCATTTTGTTTAATACTATTATGGCCATTATATCGTCCTTTCAAATTTTTACTGAGGCTTATGTTATTACCTCGGGCGGTCCGGAATGGGGCTCATATTTTTATGTACTCAATCTTTTTGAAACAGCATTTAGCCAATTTCGTATGGGCTATGCTTCAGCTCAAGCTTGGATATTATTTTTGATCATAGCCTTACTAACTATGCTAACTTTATGGATTTCACGGAAACAAATACATTATGAATATGATAATAGAAGTTAGGAGCGGTTAGTTTGAAAAATATTTTTCCTGAAAAATGGTTTAGAAAGTTATACAAACCAGGAGATGTAAGCCCATTCGGCAAAGTAATAACCTATTTATTCCTATTTTTATGTCTCTGTTTATTTTTATTTCCATTAGTCTGGATGATATCCACCTCATTAAAAACACTAGGTCAAGTACATACAGTACCAATGACTTGGATTCCTTGGCCTTTACAATGGAGTAATTTTATTGAAGTGTTTGAAGTTGTCCCATTTGGTAGATACCTATGGAACACATCATGGTATACAGTTGTTACAGTTACCGCAACGGTCTTCACATCTACACTGGTGGCTTTTGCATTTGCACGATTGCGTGCAAGAGGTAGAAATATCTGGTTTGCAATCGTTTTAGCGACAATGATGATACCACCACAAGTGACAATGATTCCTCAGTATTTAATCTTTAATGAATTCGGGTGGCTAAACACCTATTTACCATTAGTTATACCGTCTTTCGGTGCAAGTGCCTTTTTAGTCTTTTTATTAAGGCAATTTTATTTAGGCTTACCAAGAGAGTTAGATGACGCATTGAAAGTTGATGGAGGTGGTACATTTACACTTTATTTCCGAATTATATTACCTTTATCGATTCCGGCGATGACGACAGCAGCAATTTTGGAATTTATGTATCGCTGGAATGATTTAATAGGTCCTTTAATTTATTTAAGCAGCACAGATAAGTATCCGCTTTCTTTGGGGTTGGCTAATTTTACAAGCATGTATACAGCTACTCCCTGGAACCTTTTAATGGCGGCTTCTTTAATCGCTATATTGCCACCATTAATATTATTCTTCATTTTTCAAAAACATGTTATTAAAGGAATTGTTATCTCTGGTGCAAAAGGTTAAAGCAATATATTTTTGAAAGGGGAGTTTTAAACATGATCAGTCAACAAGAGATACGAGTTGGGATTATCGGAACGGGATTTATGGGCAAAGCACATGCGACAGGTTATAAAATGTTTGACATTAATATTGGCATGATTGCTTCAAAAAGTATGGAGAATGCAAAGAAAACCGCGAATGATTTTGGAGTGGAAAATTGGACCAATGACTGGAGAGAATTAGTTGCGAATCCCAATATAGATTGTGTAGATATTACCGTTCCTAATCATCTACATTATGAAATAGCAATGGCCTGCATAAAGGAAAAGAAACCTTTCTTAATCGAAAAACCATTGGCACGTAATGTAAAAGAGGCTAGAGAAATAGTAGCTGCTGCCAAGGAGAATGGGGTTTTAGCACTTTATGGTGAGAACATGAGATTTAAGCCAGCTTTAGTAAAAATAAAAGAAATTATCGATCAAGGTGGCTTAGGAGATATCATTATGCTTCGGTCCAATGAAGTCCATAATGGGCCTTTTCATAGTAAATGGTTTTGGGATGCAGATTTGACAGGCGGTGGAGCTGTAATCGATATGGGGATACATGGGCTTTATACTTTGGAATGGATCATGAATTCTAAAATTAAAAGAATTTATGCGGAGACAGGGACTCTGAAATGGGAGGAATATTGCAAAAACGGCGCTGAAGATTCTGCTGTTATTATTGTTCGCTTCGAAAATGGTGGAATGGCAGAACTGATTGTTAGTTGGGCAATAACTGGTGGAATGGATGTTCGCTTGGAGATATTTGGAAAAGAAGGAACAGCCTATGTGAGTACAACCCATGATGCTGGCGGGTTAAGAGTGCATAGTCATACTGGATATGGGAAATCTCTAGAGGAGCTAACAAGCTTAAAACCACATGTTACTTCTAATCAAGGCTGGAGTTTCCCTTCCCCAAATGATGAATTGCAGCAAGGGCATGCGTATGAGGTTAAGCATTTTATTGATTGTGTAAAAGGATTAGATACGCCGAAAAGTACTTTGGAACAAGGTCTTAGGGCATTAGAATTGGTCGAGGCTGTTTATGAATCAGCTAGGAGAGGGCAGGCCGTTGAAGTTGCTGCAAAGAATAATATCGATCAGAAATTGCGAACTTATTAGAATTTCAATCTCAAAATCTAAGAAAATAAATAAACCCGCCTAAACATGAGACCACTGAAAATCTTATATTTTTTAGGAAAATGAATGATTTACTGTGAAAAGACGATGGATTTTCCGTCTGAATATTCGCTATCCCCAAAATTTAATCTATGTTAAGGATTCTCTTGATTGGAGTGGAAGGCGGCGAAGAATTCCTGCGGGAGTACGGGGCAGGGGAGACCCAACAGGTGCAAATGCACTGCTCCCCGTTACGCCCGCAGAAAGCGAAGTCGCATGGAACGGGAATCAACAACTTAGTTTTAGACTCCCTTACGGAAATGATTTTTTCAGTGGCCTCCTAAATCTTTTGAAAGGAATTATCGTTTATGAATATATCTTTAGCCGGATTTTCTTTCTATAATTTGCTTAAAGAAAATAAGATGGATATTTTCCATTACTTAGAAACGGTAAAATATCGATACCATTTAAATACTGTTGATTTATGGAATGGATTTTTTTCTACGCAAGAAGATACGTTACGAATTTTATCAGATGAAACATATATTGAGAATATAAAAGATGCGATAGAGGAAAGAGACTTGACTGTTGTAAACTTTGCGATTGATGGGGCCCATATTTGGGACCCCGATCCAGCTATTCGCGAAAAATTACACGAAAACGCTTTAAAGCATTTAGAAGCAGCAAAATTATTGGGTGCCAAAACAGTTAGAATTGATACTGGCGGCTATGAATCATTACAAATAAATGAAGAACAATTTGATTTAATTGTAAAGCGTTATCAAGAATATTGTGAGGTCGTAGAGGAATATGGTATTTATATAGGCCCAGAAAATCATATGGGACCTTCACTTGTTCCAAAAACCATGCTTGATATAGCAAAGGCTGTTGACCGACCGAATTATGGAATTTTACTCCATGCTAGCCGGTGGAAAGGTGAGGATCAATCGCATGGCAATTCTATGCTGGCATCCTATGCTTACCATGTTCACTTTGATCCTAAAAGAACAGATTTAAATCATATGGAAAATGAAATAAAGCCGCTTATGGACGCGGGGTATCGTGGATATTGGGCAATAGAATATAATCCTGTAGAAAATCATTATCTAGAAATTGAATGGGCATTAGCTTCGTTAAAGAAGAGTTTGATAAAAGTCTATACTATTGAGAAAGGATGAGAATGTGGAAGCTATAAAAGTCGCCATTATTGGGGTTGGTTTAATTGGTAAACAGCACATAAAGAATTATTTGGATATAAATAATGTGGAAATTATTGCAGTATGTGATCTTGATAGAAACGAAGCTAAGGAAGTTGCGCAAAAGTTCAATATCCCGCATGTTTATTCAGACTATAAAGAGATGTTAAAACGTGATGATATTCATGCCGTTGATGTTTGTTTGCATAATAATTTACATTCGGCTATTACGATTGAAGCTTTTCAAGCAGGCAAGCATGTATATTGTGAAAAACCTATTGCTGGAACCTACTTTGACGGGAAAGCAATGGTTGAGGCAGCAAAAGAATATGGAAAACTACTTCATATTCAATTAAGATCCATATTCCGGAGTGATACAAAAGCAGCTAAAGCTTTGATAAACGAAGGTATGTTGGGAAATATCTATCATGCACGTTCAACGGGTTTTAGGCGAAGGGGCAGACCATTTGTAGATGGCTATGGAACTCCTGCTTTTACAAGAAAAGAAAGCGCTGGAGGTGGCGCATTATTTGATATGGGTGTTTATCATATTGCGCAAATTTTATACCTGTTGGATTTGCCCAAGGTAGACAGAATCACTGGAAAATTATATCAAGAAATGCCAATGGATCGCCATAGACAAGAACAAAGTGGATTCAATGTTGAAGAAATGGGACTTGGATTTATTAGATTTCATGGAGGTTTAACACTGGATATTATAGAAGCTTGGTCTGTTCATTTGAATCAATTTGAAGGGCCTAGTATTGTAGGATCTTCAGGTGGAATTCGACTACCTGCATATCCAGGAGAATTTAGTAAAAAGGATTTTAGTTTCCATTCAACGATTGCCGATATAGATTTTGATAGTACACCCGACTTAGAGCGCATGGAGATAAGGAGACATAGCTTGAATGAAAACGAAGACGCATATGATTCACCACAACATCATTGGATTGCCGCCCTACAAAATAGGGTGGAACTTTTGCCAACCGCTGCTATTGCACTACAAACTATGCTTATCAGTGAAGGTATTTACTTATCCAATGCTCTTGGCCGGGAAGTATCAGTAGATGAAGTCATTAATCAATCAAAATCCACATCTATATTTAGGTGAACTATTTAAGTGAGGGAAAAGCATGAATACAGATCACCAATTTTATCCTTATCCATCTAAAAGAATGGCTGTTCATGGTAGAAAGGGGATGGTTGCAACAACGCAACCCTTAGCAGCGCAAGCAGGACTGAGAATTATGCAAAATGGTGGAAATGCCATGGATGCTGCGATTGCAACATCAGCTTGTTTGACAATAGTAGAACCAAACTCCACTAGCATAGGCGGTGATTCGTTCGCCTTAGTATGGACCGAAGGAAAATTACATGGATTAAACGCAAGTGGACCAGCTCCACAAAATATTTCTATCGAAAAAGTGAAAAGCATGGGATATGATCGCATGCCCGGTCAAGGCGTAGTTCCCATTACTGTGCCAGGAACACCGGCTTCTTGGGTGGCTTTGTCAGAAAGATATGGCAGACTTCCATTATCTACTGTTTTACAACCAGCCATTGATTATGCACTTGAAGGTTTTCCGGTATCAGTAGAAATAGGTAGGTATTGGAATATTCGTTTTCATGAGTTTAAAAATAAGTTCAAGGGCGAAGAGTTTGCGGAATGGTTCAAGGTGTATGCTCCTAACGGGAGAGCACCTTATATTGGCGAAGTGTGGAGAGCTCCTGACCATGCGAAGAGTTTACAATTAATAGCTGAAACAAATGGAGAAGCTTTTTATCGTGGGGAACTTGCGGAAAAAATTGTCCACTGTGTAAACGAATATAATGGTTTTTTATCAATGGAAGATCTTGCTAGATATCAAGTTGAGTGGGTGCAACCCCTAAATGTAAACTATAAGGGCTATGATATATGGGAGATTCCACCGAATGGGCAAGGATTAGTAGCCTTGCTAGCCTTACAAATATTAAAAAATTTTGATTTTCACAGCAAAGATTCTGTAGACACGTATCACAAACAAATTGAAGCTGTAAAATTAGCATTTGTAGATGGTCTAAAATATATTACTGATTCGCGAAATATGAGTGTGACAGAGAAGGAATTACTTTCAGAGCAATATGCCAAGGGAAGAAGAGGTTTAATTCAGGATGAAGCTATATTACCAGAAGCAGGAGAGCCGATTCCAGGCGGTACTGCATATTTAGCAACAGCGGATGAAGAGGGGAATATGGTTTCATTTATACAAAGTCATGCAGGAGATTTTGGTTCTGGAGTAGTTGTACCTGACACTGGTATTTGTTTGTTAAATAGAGGGAGTGGATTTTCATTAAATCCTGAAGATACAAATAGATTAGAAGGAGGTAAAAAAACATTTCACACGATTATCCCTGGATTTATTACAAAGGATAATATGCCAGTTGGGCCATTCGGCATAATGTGTGGAATGATTCAGCCTCAGGCCCATGTTCAAATTGTGATGAATATGGTTGATTTTATGCTTAATCCACAAGCTGCTTTAGATGCTCCAAGATGGAGATGGATAAAGGAAAAATTAATTGAAGTCGAGCCGCAATTCCCTGACCATATCGCACAAGCTTTAATTAGGAAAGGCCATGCTGTGCAAAGAGCCATAGACTCTGGTATGTTTGGCCGAGGGCAAATTATATGCAGAGATGAGAAAACGGGTATTTTAACTGGTGGAACTGAGCCCAGAGCGGATGGTAGTATAGCGGCTTGGTAGAATCTCATGAGAAGAAAAACGAAAAACACAAGTAATTGATACGAATAGCGGTGGGAAAATAATCGTGATGAAAAAGTTGTTCAGTGCATATGTTTATGCTGGACAACTTTTTATGGTAAGGGAACTATAAAATTCTTGGCTTGTGGATAACTGTTTACGATGCGGCTTGACATCCAGCTCCAGCGCCCAGCGACTAGCAAACTTTCAGCTTCTGCTTGCGTAAGTCAACATTCACTCATGCTTCGCCGTGCTGTCTAGCTACAGACGGCAGGAGCGAGAGACTCGCAGGATGCGAGTCCATCGGTGTTTCGACAGGACGTCGAGCCTTTAACCGATGTTCCGCAAAATAACCCTGAATCGCAGAAGGGAAAATTCGCCCTTCTTCGTTTCAGGAACATTTGCTTGTCCTCCTAATCAGCCGTCTTTTGCATTTCATGTCAGGGCTACAGGATGTAGGTCAGAACAGCGTTGCGCCAGGACGGCGCGTTTTTAGCTGTTCATCCTTACTATGAAAGTTTGTACGTCGCTAAACGGGCGCTTGCGCTTTTGTGCTCAGATGGTAATTCTCCCAGATTGAAGTTTCATTTTAACACCCAAAAGCAGTAGGTCTAAAATATGATCAATTAGAAAATAGTGGTAAAATGTCAGAGACGGCATATTAAATTCTATATTAGGGGGCTATTCTATGAAGCTATCGATTGGTGGTTATTCATTTAGGAATACGATGTATGAGGGGAAAATGGATATTTATGGTTATTTGGAAACGGTTAAATATAGGTATGGATTAGATACAGTAGATTTTTGGAATGGGCAATTTGCTAATCAAAGTTTTGAGGCTCCTGAAGAAGAATATGTAAAAAAAATTCGTGAGGCATTGGATGAAAGAGAAATGACATTAGTCAATTATGCGATTGATGGGGCACATATATGGGATCCAGATCCAGAAAAACGGGAAAGCCTCTATCAAAATGCCCTAAAACATATAAAAGTCGGTGAGATGCTTCAAGCAAAAACAATTCGAATTGATACAGGAGGTCATTTTGGTTCACACCCAGATTTTTCATTGGATATGGAGGAAGAGCAATTTGAATATATTGTAAAACGATACAAGGAGTTCTCTGATCGTGCAGCCAATCTTGGCTATAAGATTGGTCCAGAAAATCATACAGGCCCTTCGTTAAGTCCGAAAAATTTGAAAAAAATTGCGGAGGCCGTTCATCATCCTAGTTTTGGCATTTTATTGCATATGGGCCGTTGGCAGGAAGATGCAAGCATTGGTGACGAAATGGTGGCTCCGTGGGTTTATCATACCCATTTTGATGCAAAAACCGCCACAGCAGAAAACGGAGAAAGCATCATTCGCATGTTAAGAGATGGTGGTTATGATGGGTATTGGGGAATTGAGCATAATTCTGAGAAACATCAATATATTGAAATTGAATGGCTGTTAGGTGCGGTTAAGCGATTGATCAAAAAAGCGGAAATTTAACTCTTAGCATATTATCTGCGGGAAATCTAAATTAGAAGCAATCAGTTTCAACACAATATTCACTTGGAAAGGAACCTACGATTGGCACATACGACAGATAAAAATACCCTTATCCATGTAAAACTATTTAATTTTTTCCTTTATGGTTCTATCTCGATTTTACTTTCTTTTTTTCCACTTTATTTTCAAAGTGTAGGTTTTAATAAAATGGCAATTGGCATGCTTATGGCAGGTGGTCCTTTTGTTTCGATTTTTGCAAATCCTTTTTGGGGATATTGGAGTGATCGCCTGCAAAATATTCGCCGTATTTTAGTGATCATGCTAATTGGAAATCTGATCATCGTTCAATTTGTTTTCCAATTAAATTCAATGGTGTGGGCTTTTATAGCGATGCTTTGTTTTTTCCTATTTCAAACGCCTTTATTTTCACAAAGTAATAGTTTGATCTTGAATACCATTGAAGGGACAAGGTATAAATTTGGTTCGTTTCGACTATGGGGTTCATTAGGTTGGGCGCTATTGGCTGTTGCTGTTAGTCCATTGATTGATTGGATAGGGATCGGAAATCTCTGGATTGTTTACAGTGTTATGCTGTTTTTAACGATCTTATTTACGATCAAGCTTCCAACTGGAAAAGTTGAAGGGACGAAAAAAATAACAAAAGGCGGATATAGTCGAGCTTTGTTTGGGAATAAGTATTTCTTAGTATTTGTTTTATTAGGTGTATTGATTTCTGTACCGAATTCGATGAATCAAACTTTTAGCTCCTTATATATTGATCAATTAGGTGGTTCTGTTGTATTAATTGGCTGGGCTGCTTTTTTGACTGCTATTTTTGAGGTGCCTGTTTTCCTATTATTTGATCGTTATTTAAAAAGGAATATTCCTACTATGATCGGTTGTCTCATTATTGTGAGTTTATTATTTGTGTTTCGTTGGTTTTTAATGTCTATTGCAGTATCACCTGTTCAAATTATCTTTATCCAAATGCTGCATAGCATTAGTTTCGGTGGCTATTATTATATAGGCACAACGTTAACAGCTGAATTGATCCCTGTTGAACTGCGGGCAAGTGGACAAGCTGTCTATGCACTGACATGGGGCGGCATATCTGGGATTATAGCAGGCTTTTTTGGTGGTTGGCTATTCGGGTCACAAGGGCCGCAAATGATGTACCAAGTAAGTACTGTGATTGCATTATTAGGGGCAGTTGGTTTTAGTCTCTTGTGGATGTGGATTCGAAAAGATGCAAAGTACCAAGTAAAGACTAAATCTGAGGGAGTAGATCTGTAAATAGATGAATTCGTTTGGCAATTTATGATTCATTAGCTAATAAAGTTAGCTATTTTAGCTAATGTGGATTGTGAGGTGGGAACCGTGATTGTTAGTTCAACCGAAGTACAGAATAATTTTGGGAAGTATTTACAACTTGCTGCCCAAGAAGAAGTCATTATTACCCGTAATGGGACAGAAATAGCTCGATTGCAATCGATGAAGGATCATCCAACGAAGGAGATTATATGGGACAGTTCAGTCAAGGAATCAGCAGAGCAGTATCATTTCAAAGGAAGAAAGGCCTCGTATGAGGAGTTTTTGGAATTAACTCGTGATATGGAGAATCGCTATGAATACATTGATGGAGAGATTTATTTATTGGTCTCACCAAAAACGGCCCATCAATATGCAGTCACTAAATTGTTTGGTCTATTTTTTAATACATTTCAAGATGAATGCATGCCGTTTGTCGCCCCTTATGATATTAGCCTAAAAGACCCAACCGGAAGGATCCGAATGTTGTTCAACCAGACTTAATGGTGATTTGTGATCTGGATGATCACATAAATGAAAGTGATTATTATATGGGGGTTCCGTCACTTGTCGTAGAAGTGCTATCAGAGAGTACAAGAAGTAAAGATATGGTGAAAAAGTTAGATTTATATATGGAAACCGGAGTGAAAGAATACTGGATCGTCAATCCATTCAATCGGGATGTTACGATTTATTATTTTTAAAAAAACGAAGTGAGTGCAACCAATACCTTCAAATATCCTGATACGGCAAAATCCTTTCTTTTTGAAAATGTAACGATTGAGCTGGAGAAAATTTTCAAATGAAAATAATCTCAGCAAATATTGGCAGTCGTGAATTCTTGATGTTTTATGGTATTATGTTATAATAATGAACGTAAGCAATTGGCTTCATTTATTCCAAGTTCCCACTTGGAAAGGATCTGAGGATCAAATCCTTATTCCTTTATATGGGGACGTTACGGATTCGACAGGGATAGTTTGAGCTTAGGTTGCGAGTCGAGGGGATCGGCCTCGTCAAAACGTCAACGCCAATAATAACTGGCAAAGAAAACAATAACTTCGCATTAGCAGCTGCCTAATAAGGCACTGATGCGGTTCCTCCCTCCATCGCCCATGTGGTAGGGTAAGGGACTCACTCTTAGTGGGATACGCCGAAAGCTCTCCGCCTGGGGGCCAAGGAAGAGATTAAACAGGCTAGTACTTTGGAAGCCCGTCGATAGGCCGAAGAAGTTGCGAAATAACAATATGTCGACTACACTCGTAGACGCTTAAGTGGCGATATTTCTGGACGTGGGTTCGATTCCCACCGTCTCCACCAAATACATAATTTGGTGGTTTTTATTTTGGCTTTTTTTACTGGAAAAAACGGTTTAGAAATAAGCTTTTTTATTATAATCACCAATTTTAAAAATAAAATGTGCAACTAACTGTTTCGTGTTTTCACAACGTCATATGAAGGTGTCGTGATTAAAAGACAGTTTCCGGTCATGAAAAGACAATTAAAAGACTTGTCTTTTAGAAGAGAGTTCAGTAAATTATAATCATCAACTAGAGATAACCAAAAACATTTAAACGTTAAAAAATATCTGAGTCTTTAGGCTATTTGGTTAAAGGATTAGAAGGGTGATAGAAAAATATTACTATGAAGGAAAGGTAATGGGTTTATAGAAATCGATTACTATATGGTGAGGAACTGATGAAAAAGCAGGCAACGATTTATGATATCGCAAAAAAGGCACAAACTTCCACAGCTACGGTCTCACGTGTATTAAGCGATAGTGGCTACCCAGTTAGTAACAAATTAAAAGCGAGAATACAACAAGTAGCAAAAGAACTAAACTATATACCAAATATGATTGGTAGACAATTGAAAACCAATAATAGCATGACAGTGGGTGTGATCATACCATCCATTACCAATCCATTTTATTCTTCTATTGTTTTAGGGATTGAAGATATTGCTAGAAGTAGGGGTTATCATGTACTTTTATGTAACTCCCACCGAAGTCCTGAACTTGAAGAGGAATATTTAAAAACATTACTGGAAAAGCAAGTAAGGGGGTTAATTGTTTCTTCGATTTCGTCTAATAAAGAGTTAGTTGAAGCTTTAGTGCAGAAGGGTTTAAATGTTGTAGCATTTGACCAAACCATTGAAGGATTGGATTGCAGCCAAATCCAGTTTGACTTTAGAAAAGGAGGTTTTTTGGCAACTGAGTATTTAATAGAAAAAGCCCATCGAAAAATTGGGTTTATTAGTTCTCCTTTAACTCGGCCAAGTCGCTTAAGTATTTACGAAGGATATCAGCATGCGTTGGAGAAATACGGAATGAAGACAGAAAAGGAATGGATTCAGATTGCTTCAAACGAGGAAGAACTATCAGAAAGAAATTACGAATTCAACAATGGGATTGATTTAACCCGAAAATTGTTACAGTGTTCCAATTTGCCGACGGCAATATTTGTTTGTAATGATATGACTGCATTTGGTGTTATGAATGAACTAGCGAATCACGGTGTGAAAGTTCCTGAACAAATGTCTGTTATCGGATTTGATAATATTGAATTTTCCCAGATGATTACACCATCCTTAACAACCATACAGCAACCAGACTATGAAATGGGAAGAATGGCATGTAATATCCTGCTTGATCAATTAGATGGAAAAGGAATAGAAAAAGTGGATATTGTCCTACAGCCTAAGATAATTGAACGACATTCTACACAAGCTTTAGAAACCGCTTTTTAAATCATACTCCAAAATCCTGCCTTTACAAAGTAATCGATTACTATAGCCAAATGATGGACTATTGTTAATCATCGACTTGTCTTTGAAAGCGGTTTCAAAAAACAATGCTAGATTTTTTATCATTATAAAGGGGAGGTAGAAAGTCATGAAAGAGTTAAGTGCTGTCGAAACAAACAAGATGATTGTGAAGGCAAATGTCAAAGTGAAAAAACAGAAAGCTTTTATGAAAAAGCTGAATGATAGTAAATATTTATTAATCCTCTTTGCTCCTTGTTTACTTTATTACTTAATTTTCCATTATGCACCAATGTTTGGGATTATTATTGCGTTTAAAGATTATAACTTATTTGCCGGCGTGTTGGACAGTGAATGGGTTGGGGTGAAATATTTTAAGACGTTTTTTGAAAGCCCGGATTTTTATCTATTATTACGTAACACATTTTTGTTAGGTCTATACAAATTCATATTTGGATTCCCTATCCCAATTATTTTTGCCCTTTTATTGAATGAAGTGAAGAGTATGTTTTTTAAGCGCTTTGTGCAAACCGTTAGTTACTTACCCCATTTTATTTCCAATGTGGTTGTAGCAAGTATGATTGTTGTTTTCCTCTCCTCAGATGGAGTAGTGAATCGAATGATCTCTCATTTAGGGGTTGAATCAATCAATTGGATGATTACCCCGGAATTATTTCGTAGCATTTTTGTTTCATCCGAAATTTGGCAGCATATGGGCTGGGAAACGATTATCTTTTTAGCTGCGCTAACAGGGATTAACCCGCAATTATATGAGGCAGCAGAAATAGATGGTGCAGGGAGATTTGCAAAATTAAGATATATTACGATACCTGGCATATTACCGGCGATTTTTATAGTTGGTATTTTAAATATCGGTCAAGTGCTGGAAATAGGATTCGAAAAGGTGTTTTTGCTATACAATCCAGTTACCTATGAGACGGCAGATATTATTTCTACTTATGTTTATCGGGTTGGATTAGTTCACGGGAATTACAGTTATGCTACGGCAATTGGATTATTTCTTGGTGTCATAAGTTTTATTTTTTTATTTGCTGCCAATTATCTTTCAAAGAAATCTGGACAAGAAAGTCTGTGGTAAGGAGGGGCTATGAATGAGAAACAGAAGAAAACTCACTTCGTTTACAATCGTAAATGCCATTATTCTGTTAGGAGTTGCCTTGGTTACGACGTACCCTTTCCTTCATATGATGGCTGTCTCATTAAGTGGAGATGTTCACGTTTTGCGAGGGGACGTAAATTTAATCCCGAAGGGTTTAACGTTAAAAAATTATCTACATGTGCTAAGTGATCCAAGGATTGGCACTGGATATCTAAATACCCTTATATATGTAACGTTAGGCACAGTTATATCGCTAATCATTACCGCAATGGGAGCTTATGCGCTATCAAAGAAAAGGATGATTTTTCGTAAAGGTTTTATGCTCATGATTGTTTTCACCATTTTATTTAGCGGTGGAATGATTCCTACATTTCTTGTCGTTAAAAATTTAGGTTTAATGGATACGGTTTGGGCTATGGTACTGCCAGCAGCAATCTCTACATGGAATCTAATTATTATGAGAACCTTTTTTTCTTCGACAATACCGAATGAATTAGAGGAATCTGCAAAAATTGATGGGTTAAATGATATTGGTATATTTATTCGCATTGTTTTGCCTTTATCAAAACCAGTATTAGCCACAATTGGTTTGTTTTACGCAGTAGGAATTTGGAATAACTTTATGCTGCCGCTTTTATATCTAAGGGATAATGCTCTTTACCCCTTACAAATTATTCTTAGAAATATGGTTCTTGTTGAAGAAATGGCTTCAGTGTCGGGGACAGATGCAGTGGTTATCCAGGAATCTATTCAATATGCAACGATACTTGTTTCGACACTGCCCATTCTTTTACTATATCCTTTCCTTCAAAAGTATTTTGTGAAAGGGGTGATGATTGGTTCTTTAAAAGATTAGGCAAATGACGTAAGAAGAATTTGTTAAGAGAAAGCCTTTGGAATGGAATATTTAGCTTTTTAAAGCAGAAAATGAAAGGGGATTCATGGTGAAAAAGTTGCTTTCTTATTTCATAATGGTGTTGTTTGTGTTCACTTTGCTGGTAGCCTGTTCAAGCAATTCATCAAGTGGTTCTAATTCCAATTTGTCCTCTGATTCGGGATCTGATGGGGATAGACCAACATTAAAATTATATACGAATGAACACCCCAGCTGGCCAGCAAATGAAGATTGGATCGTATGGGATATTATAGAGGATGAGACTAATATGGATCTTGAATTGGAAATTGCGGCGGAACCTTATGGAGAGTCTTTAAATCTGATTGTGGCTTCTGGAGACTTACCTGATATCATGCGGATGACAAATTTTGGAACCCCTAATGAATATGGTGCTGATGGAGCATTGGTGAACCTATTGGATCATATTGAGGATATGCCGAACTTACAAGCATGGATGGAACAATTTCCGGATGAAGCAAGAAGGGCACTTTCCCATGATGGAAAAATGTATGTATCCCCTAACACTGGTATCGGAGAAACCAACCGTATGCTCTGGATGTATCGACAAGATGTTTTGGAAGAGCATGATTTAGAAACACCTACTACTTGGGATGAGCTTTATACAGTTTTGCAAGAGTTAAAATCAATCTATCCAGAGAGCTATCCATTTGGTTTTCGGAATGGTACAGACAAATTGATCAACTTTGCACCTAATTTTGCTACAAATTGGGATTATTACTATGATGAGGAAAAGGATGAGTGGCGGTATGGACCAATTGAAGAAAACTACCGTGTTATGATTGAGTATTTCAATAAATTTTATCAAGAAAAGTTAATACCTCAAGATTTTTTATCAACGGATACAGCTGGATGGCAAGAATTGATCTCGACAGATACTTCTTTTATAACACAAGATTATATTGGCAGAATTGATGAGTTTAATCTTACAAATCGCGAAGAGAACTCTGATTTTACGATAAAGCATATGGCGCCACCGGTTGGTTTAGTTGATGGAAAGCCATTAAACTACTCTGCACACACAAATGATGGTGGATTCTCGGTAGCGATAAACTCCGATCATATCGACAAAGCAATCCAATTCATTGACTGGACCTTTTCTGAAGAGGGAAAAGACAAGTTAAGTTGGGGAATTGAAGGGGAAACTTATACAGAAGAAAATGACGAGAAGAGCTGGATTGAAGATTATGCAAGCCCTGCTGAGCTACGAATTGATACGGGGCTATCCACAAATTCAACCTATTCTTGGTTTGACTACGATGCACATATGATTTTATTTAGTGATGATGTTAAGCAGGCATATGAAGAGTCTCCACAATACGATGCGTCAATCGTTCCTGTACCATCCTTTACACCGGAAGAGCAAGAAGTTATAGCGATTAAAGGGGAAGCGATTAAAAAACATCGAGACCAAGAGATTGCTAAGTTTATGATTAGCAAGCGGGACTTGAGTGAATGGGATGCTTATGTGGAGGAAATTGAAAATTTAGGTGTACAAGAATTAATAGACATATATGAAGAGGCTTACATGAGAATGCAAGAAGTGGATTTAAATTAATTTACAATTTAAAGGAGTTCAACCAATGAAAAAGGTGATTTCTTTTATAATTATGATGCTGTTTGTTTCTGGATTAATGATGGCTTGTTCAGATGATTCATCTACGAATGAAATCGGTTCAAATAAAGATAGGCCAACGATTAAATTTTATACGAATGAACATCCAAGTTGGCCGACTAAAAAAGATTGGCTGATATGGGACTTAATGGAAGATGGCGGTAATATGAATATGGATATTGACATCGCGGCAGATCCTTATAATGAGTCTTTAAATCTTGTAATTGCTTCGGGAGACTTGCCAGACTTAATCGGCATGCCAGATTACGCGACAGGGAATAAATATGGTTCACAAGGTGCTTTAGTAAATTTATTGGATCATATTGAGAATATGCCTAATTTACAAGCATGGATGGATCAATTTCCAGATGCAGCGAGAGCAGCTCTATCTCATGATGGAAAAATGTATGTTTCACCTAACATTGGGATTGGGGAAACGAATCGAATGATTTGGTTGTATCGAAAGGATATTTTTGAAAAGCACGATTTAGAGATACCGAATAATTGGGATGAGCTTCATACAGTTTTACAAGAATTAAAGAAGGTCTATCCAGAAAGTTATCCACTCGGTTTTCGTAATGGTACAGAAAAGATCCGAAACTTTGCAACAAACTTTGGAACAGATTGGAATTACTATTATGATAATAAAAAAGATGAGTGGCGCTACGGACCTGTCGAGGACAATTATCTTGTCATGGTAGAGTATCTTAATAAGTTTTACGAGGAAGACCTAATTCCTCCAGACTTCTTATCGCTAGATGTAGCCGGATGGCAAGAATTAATGTCTACCAGCACATCATTTATTACACAAGACTATATTTCAAGAATTGACATGTTTAATGTTGAAAACCGTAAAGAAAATGAAGATTATACGTTAGTTAATATGCCACCTCCTGCCGGTTTTTCTGGAGGCCCGCAACTAGATTACTCTGCACATACACAGCAAAGAGGATACTCCATCGCGGTAAATTCTGATCACATAGATACAGTTATTCAATTTATTGATTGGACCTTTTCTGAGGAAGGGAGAGATGCTCTAAGCTGGGGAATTGAAGGGGAAACATACGAGGAAGAAGACGGGAAGAAAAGCTGGATTGAAGACTATCCAAGCCCATCAGAATTACGTACAGAGACAGGTATATCCTTATATTCAACTTATTCATGGTTTGATTATGATTCTCATATGGTCCTGTTTAGTGATGAGGTAAAGCAAGCGTATAAAGAAAGTCCACAATACGATGCACCGATCGTTCCAGTTCCTGCGTTTTCAGAGGAAGAACAAAAGGTCATCGCAATTCAAGGAGAAGCAGTTACGAAACATCGTGATGAAGAAATTGCTAAATTTATTATTGGGAAACGAGATTTAAGTGAATGGGATACCTATGTGAAAGAAATTGAAAATTTAGGTGTACAAGAATTAATAGACATATATGAAGAGGCTTACAATAGGATGCAAGAAGCAGAGTTAAATTAGTTATAAGTGAAAATCCCTCTGCTATATAGAGGGATTTAACGATTCTATATAAAAAAGGGTGATGAAAATGAAGAAGAAAACAAATTTTGCGATTGTAGGTGCAGGAGTTATCTCAGCCTCCCATGCAAGAGCGATTTCAGCGCATAATGACGCAAAACTAGTTGCTATTTGTGATGTCGATAAAGAAAAAGCAGAGAAATTGGCGGGCGAGTATGGTATCAATTATACGTATACAGACTATGAAAAAATGTTTACAGATGTAGACATTGACATTGTATCAGTCTGTGTGCCCAGTGGGATACATGCAGATGTGACTATTGCGGCTGCACAGGCTAGAATTCATGTGTTATGCGAGAAACCGTTGGATATTACCCGGGAAAAAATGACGAACATGATAGAGGCTTGTAAAAATTATCATGTAAAATTAGGGGCTGTTTATCAGAGAAGAACGTTAGAGGCAGCGATTAAAACGCGAAAAGCCATTCAAGAGGGAAAACTTGGCAAACTAGTTCTAGCAGATGCCTATCTAAAATATTATCGTAGCCCTGAATATTATAAGAGTGCTGGCTGGAGAGGCACCTGGGAATTGGATGGCGGTGGAGCATTAATGAATCAAGGTGTACATGGCGTCGATCTAATCCAATGGATGGCAGGTGAGGTGGAATCTGTATTTGCTTATTCTGCTCCGTTAATTCGAAAGATTGAAGTAGAGGATACCGCGGTTGTGGCGGTGAAATATAAAAACGGATCTTTCGGTGTGATCCAAGGAACAACATCCGTTTATCCAGGTCAAGAAACTAGATTCGAAGTTCATGGCGAAAAAGGTTCTATTATCTTTGCAGATAGCGGCTTTAAACTGTGGAATTTTATTGATCATGATGAACCAATGCCCCAAGTGAGTAATACAGAAGGAGGAAGCAATGATCCAAAAGCAATTTCGAGTCAAGGGCATTACATCTATGTGGATGACATGATCCAAGCAGTAAATGAAAACCGTGCTCCACTTGTACCCGGTGAGGAAGCCCGTAAAGCTGTGGATTTAATTTTAGCTATATATGAATCTGCAAGAACTGGAAAAGAAGTGAAAGTAAGGGCATGAGAAAAATTTATTTGAGGAGGGGATCGATGCATGAGTACTATTAAAATTGGTATGATTGGTTTAGATACGTCACATGTTATAGCGTTTACTAAATTACTAAATGATCCGAACAATGATTTTCATGTACCTGGAGGAGAAGTGGTTGTAGCATATCCCGGAGGATCGTCGGACATGGAGTTAAGCTATAGTCGTGTAGAAGGTTTTACAAACGAGTTACGAGATGGCTATGGGATAGAAATGGTCCATACCCCAGAGGAAGTTGCAGAAAAATGTGATGCGGTATTATT
This sequence comes from Bacillus sp. SD088, assembly GCF_017355205.1. Taxonomy (GTDB): domain Bacteria; phylum Bacillota; class Bacilli; order Bacillales; family Bacillaceae_C; genus Lederbergia. Next base: position 107,525 of record NZ_JADIJK010000003.1, on the reverse strand, counting down.
AGAATCTGTTGATGGGAGAGTTCATTTGGAGCAATTTAGAAAAATTGTCTCCTTTAAAAAGCCAACATTTATTGATAAACCATTTGCCACGACAACAGAAGAAGCGAAGGAGATGCAGAGACTAGCTAAACAATATCAAACTCCAATCATGAGCTGTTCGGCTCTTCGGTATGCAGCTGGGTTATCAGCTGTGCTTGAGAAAGCAGAGAGGAAAAATCGAATAGGGATGGATTGTTATGGACCGTTAGCTATCGAACCTCATCATGGTCTATTCTGGTATGGGGTTCATACTGTAGAAATGCTCTATCGAGTGTTTGGCAGTGGATGTCAAAAGGTAACGGTTGCAACGAGCGCGGATCATGATTTGATTATTGGTGAATGGGCAGATGGACGAATCGGGTGTATCAGGGGAAATCGCAAAAGCAATCATTCATTTGGCGCATTGATTCATACAGAAGAAGGGACAGATTTTGTTGATGTATCTGCTTATAAAAAACCCTATTATGCTACTCTCTTAGAGCAAATCATTCCATTTTTTAATACTGGAAAATCGCCCATTCAGTATGAGGAGACATTGGAGATTACGAGATTTTTGGAAGCGGCAAATGAAAGCCGTTCAACTGGAAAAACGGTCAACTTATAAGAAACAGGGAAAGGGGTTATTTACAAGTTGAATCTACTTATACATCCTATTAAAAAGGAAAAGGTCGGAAACTTAACTGTTAGAGTATATGAAAGTAGAAAAGCGATGGGGAAGGCTGCAGCAGTAGATGTTATAGCAAAAATGAAAGAACTTTTACAGGAAAAAGCCAACATTCGAATGATCTTTGCCTCAGCTCCATCTCAAAATGAATTTCTTGAAACATTAAGGCAGGCTCCAGATATCGATTGGAGTCGTATTACAGTTTTTCATATGGATGAATATATAGGGTTATCAGCTGAATCGCCACAACGATTTAGTACATTTTTAACAGATCAGCTTTTTGATCATGTTAAACCAGGTACCATCCATTTAATTGATAGTTCAAATGATGCAACAAAAGAATGTAAACGGTATAGCCAGCTTTTAAAAGAAGCTCCAGTGGATATCGTTTGTTTAGGAATTGGTGAGAATGGTCATATCGCTTTTAATGATCCGCCGGTAGCAGACTTTGAAGATCCACAATTTATTAAAGCGGTGGAGTTAGATGAGATCTCCCGTCAACAACAAGTAAATGACGGATGCTTTCCGACGATTGACGATGTGCCAACACATGCACTTACTTTAACGATACCTGCATTAATGTCGGGAAACTATCTATATTGTATTGTTCCAGGGAAGACAAAGAAGGTTGCGGTGAAGGAAACATTAAACAACCCGATTTCAAGCAAAAATCCAGCAACTGTTTTGCGACGTCATCCAAATTGTATCCTTTATTTAGATGAGGACTCTTATGGTAGTGAGTGAGCATAAAATGAAAACGGTGATCGAAGGGATTCATTATGCTACGGGTGAACAGATTTTTGTATCAATAGAAGAGGGGACAATTAGTCAAATACAAGCTGTTGCCAAACAAAGGGAGAGGGGACTTCCATATATTGCTCCAGGGCTGGTTGATTTACAAATAAATGGTTATGGAAGGAATGATTTTAATACACTGCCAATCTCTCAAGAACTTGTTGAACAGATAACAAGAGCCCTATGGAGAGAAGGAGTCACTTCTTATTGTCCAACCATCATAACGAATCATGATGAAGCCATCGAAAAGGCAGTGGAAGTCATTGCGAAAGCAAGTGATCAACAAGTTCAACAATGTATAACCGGAATCCATCTTGAAGGACCGTTTATCTCTCCAGAAGATGGTCCTAGAGGTGCACATGGGAAGGAATACATCAAAGCTCCTGACTGGGATCTTTTTCAGACCTGGCAAAATGCTGCGAGAGGGATGATTAAAATCATCACACTCTCTCCCGAATGGACCGGTTCATTTGATTTTATATCAAAATGTGTAGAAAACGACGTGGTGGTTGCGATTGGGCACACAGCCGCGACTCCTGAACAAATACAAAAAGCCGTTGCAGCTGGAGCTAAAATGTCAACACATTTAGGGAATGGTGCACATGTTAATCTTCCACGTCACCCAAATTATATTTGGGAGCAATTAGCACAAGATGATCTTTGGACATGTCTCATTGCCGACGGATTCCACTTACCAGAATCATTCCTAAAAGTGGCGATGAAAACAAAGGGCTTTCAATCAATGTTAGTTAGTGATGCAGTCTACTTAAGTGGGCTTGAAGCTGGTGAGTATGAAACACATATTGGTGGTAAGGTAGTGCTGACACCCGAAGGCAAGCTATATTTACAGGCAAATCCCAATCTATTGGCAGGTTCAGTAAAAATGCTCAAAGACGGGGTCACTTATCTTTTAAAAACAGGCTTATGTAATTTATGGGAAGCGTGGGAAATGGCCGCCATTCGCCCTTCTACTTTTATGAAGCTTCCAACGCAAAAAGGTCTGATCGAAGGAGCGCCTGCCGATTTGGTCGTTTTTAACTTGGAAGATAAACATGTGAATATACTGCAAACTTATAAAGCTGGAACACTCGTATATCCCAGTGCAACCGTCCGTAAGCCTCCGCTTCAAGACAATGAGACTAACGGACGATAAGTCTCGCTAACCATCTGTTGGATGAAGCCCCATTGATGGCCGTCACGCTTTATTCCTCTTTATAATTTGCTTCATTGCGAGAGAGAAAATATCTACCTTGCAAAAAATTTATAGGAGGTGCGCGCTGCCAATCTAACGAACAAATATAATATGTGAGGAGATCAAGATGGATAAAAGAGCTTTTTCTATAATCGGATGTCAGCACGAACATATTGGCATTTTTATTGAGGAAATGTTAGAGCTTGGATATGAATGTGTGGGTATGTATGAAACAGAAAATAAACTATTGCTTACATCCATGGCAAGCAAATACAAGCTTCCAATTGTAGAAGATAAGGAAGTCTTACTCGGAAGTCACGTCGATATTGTTGGAAGTTCTGCGATTAATAATCAAAAAATAGATCTGATTGAACTTTGTGAAGAGCGAGGAAAACATATCATGGTTGATAAGCCTGCTGTTTCGAATCGGGAAGGCTATAGGCGATTGAAGTCTACCATAGAACGAGGCAAAATCGAAGTGGGGATGCTTTTGACAGAACGTTATCGGCCAGCATTTCAAACATTAAAAAGGTATATAGATGAGGGAGATTTAGGGAAGATCGTTAATATCGGCATCCGCAAACCCCATAAATTAAAACCTGCTAACCGTCCAAAATGGCATTTTTCTAAGGAACAATGTGGGGGATTGGTAATAGATCTGTCTGTTCACGATTTTGATTTGCTGCGTTGGTTGACTAGTGCAGAAATCATTGAGGTAGAGGGAATGGTAAGCAAAAATATTTTACCGGAATATCCCACTTTTTATGATACTGCCTCCCTTCAAGTTTTGCTAAAAGGTAATATACTCGCACAGCTTTATGTGGATTGGCACACACCGGAAGCAAGCAAAACATATGGAGATGGACGTGTCTTCGTCGTGGGTACAAAAGGATATGCTGAGCTGCGTCTATCGGGAGACCCTTTAATTACTAATGAGAATTTAATGTTCCTAGTGACTCATGAACAGCAACCTAGGCGTGTCGAACTAGAAAATGTGGAGGGAAATATTACAGAGGATTTCTTACGACGCATCAATGGAGAACAAATAGGGATCACCCATAGAGATATTTTAGAAGCTACAAAAGCAGCAATCGAGGCCGATGAGCGAGCGAAAAAGTATTCTGAAATTGAAACGGTAATATAAGAAAGGGAATTGTAAAAGTTATCCAGTTTAAACTTTCGCTTGATAGCACAAATATCTTTGAAAATACGATGAAACTGGGAATATAGCTGTTTTTACATTTAGAGTGGCGCAACTCTATGTAATGTGCTATTCACTTAACCTATATTGATTAGGTTATTAATGGACATGTAATAGAATAAGTTTCCAAGGGGGGTCAACACCTTTTCTTTGCCCCTTGTCTCGGTAAATCTGAGAGGGAGGTGAAGGATTAATGCTTGCCATTACTTTCGCAAGCTTAATCCTAGTTATTTAACCATAAAAATAATCCGCCCTTGACCTAGAAAGCAATTGGCGGATTATCTGTCTAATGCTGATTGCTTTTAAAGCGATTCTATTACAGGCCGTCCGGTCCTTTTTAATATATTCATTTTTTATGTTTACTAAAACATAAAAAATGAAAACTTAAACCATAGGCTTCCATTAGAAACATTGCCCACACAGTGGATTGGTTGAATTTTGCTTGATATTTGCGGTCCATTTGTAGAGCTTTATTCACTTTTATAAACTATGAAATTACAAGCCGTTCGGCGATACAGCGCCGTCGGTTTTTTGCTGGTTTGAGGGGAGAAAAGCTAAGTATTTTTAAAAAAAGCAATAATGTGAAACAAAACGAATGAATTTATTGACAAAAGTGAAACATCCGGCATAATAATAAGAAGAAGAGGGCAGATGTTAGTTTGAAAGGATGAATAGGATGTTAGCAGAGGAACGAAGGCAGAAGATCTTAGAACTATTAAAGCAAGAAGGCCGAGTTATTGCAAAGGATCTATCTGAGTTGTTCGAAATGTCTGTTGACTCTATACGCAGGGATTTAACGATTATGGAGGAACAGGGTTTACTACAAAAGACGTATGGGGGAGCGATATCAAGGTCTTCCAATCCAAAGGTTCGGACCTTGCCACAACCGGAATCACAGCGATACGGAGAAGGTGCTCCTCACCAAAATGCGATTTCCAAGCTAGCAGCTTCTTATATTAAGCAAGATGATACGGTCTATATAGGTGGTGCTGGCATTCAATATGGAATGTTGAAATATCTTCCCACAGATATTCCTTTTACTGTAATCACCAATTCAATGAAAATTGCTGCACTCATTCGAATGCAGGACAATATTACATCCTACTTAATCGGTGGAAAATTGCGAGCGGAATCGGCTGGCAGTATGATTGATATATTAGCGATTGAAATGATGAGCAAGTTTACATTAGATATTGGCTTTTTAACAGGTGGTGGAGTTTCTGGGGATGGAATTAGTACTGCAACACCAGAGAGTGGGGCTTTTGCTCGCACTGTTGCCCAAGTTTCCCGTAAAAACATTTGTCTTGTACCACATGAGAAGTTAGGACAACAAATGTTTATTACTTCTACTCCGATTGAAACGATCGATCTCGTGATAACAGATCAAGCAGCACCGGAAAGAGCAATTCAAGAAATTAGAAAAAGAAATGTTGATATCATATTTGCAGATGAAGAAGAGAATGGAAGTGAAATAGATGAAATGGATTAGTGTACAATCCTCTCCAGAATTACAAGGTGAAATTCATATCCCAGGTTCTAAAAATAGCTCATTAGCTTTGCTAGCGGCATCCTGTTTAGCTGATGATGAGGTAACCTTACTCGGTGTTCCAAATATCTCTGATTTTCGGGTCATATGTAAAATAGCAAACGAAATTGGCTGTACAATGTATCGTGATTCTTCGGGGGCAGTGCAGATTGATCCTAGGAAGATTCATCACACATGTCTCGATCCAAAAAAATCTTCCGCTTTTAGAACAGCTTATTATTTTGTGGGTGCTTTACTAGCGAAGTTTGGCAAAATATCGCTAGGTTATCCTGGTGGAGATGATTTTGTTAGTCGTCCGATGGATCAGCATATCAAAGCATTGCAAATGATGGGGGCGAAATTTACCTTTCACAAGGATTATTATGAAGTGGAAGCGACTGAACTAAAAGGGGAAACAATTTATTTTGACCGGATTACTTCAGGTGGCACGATTAACATCATGTTAGCGGCTGTGCGAGCCAAAGGAAGTACGATCTTATTAAATGCGGCTCGTGATCCGGAAGTGATTGATACAGCAATTTTATTAAATAAAATAGGCGCCAAGATCAGTGGAGCTGGAACAGACACGATCCGTATTACTGGAGTTCCACATTTAAAGGGTGGCGTTCATCGTGTTATCCCCGATCGTTTAATTGCAGGTGCTTTTTTAATATCAGCTGGAATGAAAGGCGGGACTGTCACGGTACAGGATGTTATTCCTGATCATTTAACTGCATGCATTTTAAAGCTCAGGGAAATCGGGTTAACGATCCAGGTGGATGATCAATCGATCACCGCACACTCCGATGGTATTATAAAAGCCTCGAGAGTAAGAACATCTATGTATCCTGGGTTTCCGACAGATATACAACAACCTTTAACGGCATTACTTACACAAGCGCCGGGTAAAAGTATTATTAGTGATAAAGTGTATCCCCAGCGTTTTCATCATGTCCAGCAGTTAAGAAGAATGGGAGCGGATATGAAAGTCCGTTCAGGAGTTTCTTTCATCAAGGGAGGAACGCCTTTGAATGGCGCGCTCGTCCACGCTTCTGACATAAGGGCGGGTATTTGTTTAATCCTTGCGGGGCTTGTGGCAGAAGGGGAAACAAAGATTACTGGTATTCAGCACATCGAACGTGGATACGAAAATGTGGTTGAAACATTCCAATCACTTGGGGCTATAATTGCCTTAAAAGATTCCCAGTTAGATGAAGATGCTATAATTCATGAAGTTCACTCAAAATAACAGACTTCTTCAGCCAATATTAATAAAAAGAGAATAGAGAGCATTGTTTTTAATGATTTTTCCTTTTTTGGTTACACTAACAAGCGAAATAATCAAAAAGGGAGTGCTCGGATTTGATAAAGTTAAAAACATTTGTAATTGCACTTTGTATTTCTTTCATTGCAATAAGTACCCTGACTGGAAATGCAGCAGCTCATGAAACGACTCATTTTCACATGGATCAAGAGGAATTTCAGTCATTGATTGACAAAGGTTATTCAAAAAAAGATATTTTTCATGCAAAGGGGATTGCTCACCTTGCGAGAAAAGATATTGAGGATGTATTGAATCACCATCAAAAAAGCAAATCTTGGGAAAAAACGGCTAGTCATTTTGGCATCGATGTGAAGGAAATAAAGGCAAAGCATAAGAAAATGAAAGCCAAGCATAAGAAGATGAAAAAGTTTTATAAAGATCATCAAGAAGAAATTCTCGGATATATCGCTGGATATTCTGCTATCTCTCCAGAAGAATTGAAAAAAATCCAAGCAGAAAATTCCTTGGAGACTCATCATATAATGAACGCTGCGATTATTGCAAAGTTAAGCAATAGTGCCTTGGTGGATATTGTGAATGAACATAAGGCAGGGAAAAAGTTTTATGACATTGCACAAAATCGCAATGTAAAGAAAGCGGAGTTTAGAAAGGAATTTAAAAGGGTTTATCATGAATTAAAGAGAAACAATTAAGGAAAAAGAAGGAGACTTGAGACCCATTTATCCCGTGCAACCGTCCGTAAGCTCCCACTTCAAGACGATAAGACGTCAAAAAAGGCTGAGTGGGGGAACGGACGCTAACACCCTGACAAGTCTCGCTTTATTTTTGCTTAATTTTATAATCAATTTTTAGAAAAGGAAGGCCGAAGATCCACATCTTATGTTTGGCACGCAATTCTCCTGTTTGCACCTCTTCGATATGGAAGCATTCTTCCAGAGGTAGTTTGAATACATACTTTTTCCAGGTGAGATAAATGCCAGCATCAGATTGTTGCTGGTCTTTTTTGCTTGTTAGTTGTAAGCCGGATCCTAAAGGTTTTACATCTAAGATTCCAGTCATTGCAGACCACGGAAGCGGTAGCGCAATATTCATATAGTTTCTTTCGTTTGTTCTGTGTTCAGAATAAAGGGCGACAAACACGATTTCATCTTCAATTTTTCGTAGCCAGGCGCGAGGCGCTGTTCGTCCGTCTAAATCCTTGCGAATCCCCCAGATGCCCCCTGTCATCTCGATTTCACGGTGATGAATGGGTAAATTGATTTGTTGCATACATTTACTCCATATTCGATAGAGAGCGGCCAAGGGTTTAAACCAACTAGACCAGTTAATTTTTGCGGAAAGTCGATAATCAATTGTCCGTTCGTAAAAATCAATAATCGTAGGAGAGAGTGCTTGTTTATTCACCCCATAAACACGCATATCATCGACTAATCCTCGATAAGAAGGGCCATTACGGTCATTTTTTATTATTTCCATAAGTTTTTCCCCAATCACCAATCCTCCGCGGATCTGGCTAATCGGAAAAGCAGAGCTGCTTGTTTTTTGGGAAGGGACATGGAGCGACCATCCCACTACGCCAAAGAGAGCGAACACAACACAATTCAGTAAACCATGAAAACGAAGCATGAAATCAATATTAACAATAAATAAATGTGATATGTTGCCATAGGCATATAAAAGTGAAAAACTAATCGTGACAGCTAATGAGAGAAATGAAAGGCGCACGAGCAGTTTTTGCCAAAGGTTTTGAAGAGCGCATCGAAAGGCTAAGAAAATTAATCCGCCAATGCCAATGATATAGAGGAGGACCGAAAGCAACTCAATCCAACGGGCAAAAGTGATGCCAATCGCGACAATAAGCGGAGATACTAAAAGCAAAGGGCTGATCCAGCGATAGGCTGTCGACTTTGCCTGTCTTCCTAAGAAGCCAATAAAAATTGGTAATAGAAAGGCGGAATAATGAAAATGGATCGCGGTTAGCCAGGTAAGGATCGCTGAAAAACCGGTGTTCCATCCGGCTTCATATGCCCAAAACCAAGCTCCTCCCATCGCCAAATAAATAAGTCCTAGATCGATGGAAAATTCCTCTAAATGTACGAAACCTCTTTGTAAAAATCGACTTACTCCATAGATCGCTACCATGATCGTAAATAGGAAATAAATCGCAGCGACCCAGCCATCCCAAGAAGTTTGGTCTGTCCATTGTAAAAAAGCGACAGCTCCGTAAGCAGGAATGGAGAAATAGTAATACAATCTGTTCAACCAATCTTGTTGTTTGGATACGAGTTGCAATACGATGGGAATATAAACAATTTGTGCAATCGTCAGCATAATGGAAGGCCAGGGTTGGATACTAAAACTGGCGATTAATAAAAATAAAAGGCTATGAACAAGGATGAATGGGCGTAACTTCATGCGTGCTAAACTCTCCTTCGTAAGCAAATACGGTTCCAATTAGCGGGTTGATCACGCTCACTGAAATATGAAAACACTCTTGATCTTCCAAATACTTCTCTTTAACAGTCGCCAAGCCTTGCAGCATTTTTGGAAGGGGGACTTCAAATCTACCTAAAACAAGTTTTTGATCCTTTGAATCAATTTGCAAACTTCCATCACTCAACACGGACATCGTTAAATCAGAGTAAAATAAGCTTGGTTCGCCAAGATAGTCTTTAATGATCATTCGATTAGGATCTAGGCTCATTTTTGCATTGAAAAATCTCTTCTTCGAGCCAAAATGAAAAACGCGTTCCCAATAAATTTGTTCTTCATCTTCTGGTCCCTTTAAAGGGATATTTTTGATGGAAAAAGGAATATTCTCTCCTCGCTCTGGAAAAAGAAGCTTCCAATTAGTAGCTATGTAAAATAGTGGAAATAACCATTTAGGTCCACCTTGAATATGACTCATGATTCCTTTCGCTTCGAAAGGAAATTGATATCTCTTTTGGAGCATGGGGTGTAATTGGAAAAATTCCTCTCCAATAACTTCCTTATAAATCGACATGTGGGCACCTCATTTTTTTCGTTTGCAGCTCCTTGCCGTAGGAAGATCCTTGTGTAATAGAAAACCAAGTATGGATAGAACGATCAATGCCAGATTAAAAGTGAGTGGACTAAAAGGATGTGCTAAATAATCTGGATTGGCTATAATGGCAGAGCAGCCCAAAATTGGGAAAGCGAACATTTGCAAGATATACCATTTTCTTTTTTTACGAGCAATGACTAAACATAGTCCGTACAGGATTTCTACTATTCCAATTAGCGCTGTCAACGTTTGCGCAGCTTGAAGCTGGATAGGCAATAAATTGGTCATCATACTTATTTCCTCGGGATGGGGATGGAAGATTTTTGGCACCAATCCATGATACAGCCAAATAAAAAAGAAAAGAAACGTGATCATCCAACCGGAAAAAAAGCGTAAGAATTGGGAGGCAGGGGTTTCTTCTTTTTCCAACCACCTTTTTAAAACATCAAAGCTTATAGCGGTTCCCCAGCCAATCAGAGGACGGAAAATGAGCACATCAAATAATTTCCCGAATCTCCCTCCGTTCACTTGATAATCATACTGGGTAATAAAATCGATAGCATCCCCATTTGGTTTATACTTCCAATACCCGCGTCCTTCTCGGATAATGCTGATAGATTGCTCTGTACCAAAGTGTAAAGCCGAAGTACGGGAGCCATCCTGGCTTTGACTTCGCACCTCACTAGTGCTTTTTCCCCAGCCCGCAATTTTTATCCCAAATCCAATCTTTGTTTCATATGTAAAAAGCTGCGCTTCATCTGCTTTTTTTGGCATATAAGTAATGGAGCTAAAGCGCAAATCCCATTGCTCATGTTTTTGAGGATCTTGAGAAGCTGCCCATAGACGCTCAATTTCCGTTTTGATAGGGACTTCTACATAAATTGGTTTTGCTTTCATGGTTCACCCCTTAAGCTCTGTTTTTTTGCTGTATAGCAAATGACAAAAACCTAAATTGTTGATAAGTTCTAACAGGGAAGATTGGTGTCTAGCTCCAGCGCCCAGCCCCCCTAGGTCAAATAACCTTGAACCTATGAAGGGAAAAAGCCCCTTCCTAGGTTCAGGAACATTTGCTTGTCGGAGGCCAACAGGATGTAGGTCAGAACAGCGTTGCGCCAGGATGGCGCGTTTTTAGCTGTTCATCCTTACTATAAAAGTTTGTACGTCGCTAAACGGGCGCCTTGCGCTTTTGTTAGAAACTATAAAATTGTCGCTTGTGGATAACTGTTTACCTTACGATTGGTGTCTAGCTTCAGGCGCCATCGGCTCGAGGCTCGCAGGAGCGAGTCCATCGGCGTTGCGCCAGGACGGCGCGAATTTAGCCGATGTTCTGCATAATAACCTGAGCCAATGAAAGGCAAAGAACACCTTTCTTTGTCCCAGAACATTTGCTTGTCGCCGATAGGCGGGCGCCTTGCGCTTTTCTTGTTAATCCACCACGATATGGTCCACAGGTACAGTGTGTTTGCTTTTGCGAAATTGTCCGGGAGACATTCCCATTCGCTTATGAAACACTTTACTGAAATAGTTACCATTGGAATAGCCAACTTTTCGAGCAATCTCTTGAATAGACTGATCAGATGTAAGAAGCCATTCCATCGCCTTATCGAGGCGGATTTTGGTTAAATAGTTTAACGGGGTCATCGATGTTGTTTTATGAAAAAGTCGTGTGAAATGATATTTGGATAAACCAGATGCTTCGACTAAATCATCGAGCCCAATGGGTTTATCATAATGTTTTTGAGCAAATAAGGCAGCCTTATTAATAGGTTCGGGCCATTGCTGGATAGGTGAACCCAAATGACGAGCAAATCGATAAAGCTCCATCATAAAAGAATAACCTAATGCAGAAGCCTGATAGGCATCCGTGATGTTTTTCTCCACTGCTTTTTGATAAATCGTTAATAATAATTGGATCAATTCTGATTCAGGTGGAAAGGTGATCACTTGTCCCTTTTCCTCATGGATCAGTTGAAAGACTCTTTGAATTTCTTTCCCATATAAAGTAATATGAATAAACTCCCAATGCTCACTCTCTTTAGGAAAAAAATAGCGGTGTGGACTGGGCAACTCTACCAAAAAGGCTTTTCCAGATGTTAAGGGATACCTTTTTCCATCTATTTCGATCATGCCTTGACCTGATAAGGTATATTGAAATACATATTTGCCAACTTCGCTTCGCGCCATGCCATCCCAGTTATAATTGGGAGAATTCACATTTTCCCAGCCGATAGCATAAATTCCCACAATCTCATCCTGGTGGCTCCCGTTAAATCTGAAACCGAAAGATTCATATTTTTTATTGGAGTGTTCAGATAGCAATATTCTACCCTGCTTTCTATTTTTTTACCATTGTAATGATGGGTGAATGATTCTTATCATGAATATAGCAATAAGATGAAAGGAATACAATGTGAATATGTGATTTTTGTTTCTCTCGTTAATTTAGGTGAACATGTGTATAATGATTTTTGAAGAAAGCAATTATTTAAAATGGAGGTAGATGATTGATGACAATTCGCAATGAATATCCACGTCCGCAGTTGGAAAGGAAGGATTGGCTCAACCTCAATGGTGAATGGCAGTTTGCTTTTGACCATGGAAAAAGCGGGATTGAGCGTGAATTTTTCAAAGATGGTCCTTTTACGGATACCATCCAAGTTCCTTTTTGCCCAGAAAGTGAACTATCAGGCATTGGCTATACTGATTTTATGGCAGCTGTCTGGTATAAGAAAGCGGTACAAATTCCCAAGAGTTGGTTGAAGCAACGGACTATTCTCCATTTTGGAGCTGTTGATTATCATGCCCATGTATGGGTGAATGGACAAAAGGCTGGAGAGCACAAAGGAGGTTATACGCCCTTTTCATTTGATGTAAGCGATTTTCTCGATGGAGAAGAGGCCGTTATTGTTGTTTGTGCGGAGGATGATAATCGTTCTGGCTTACAGCCGCGTGGAAAACAAAGTGGCGGGTATTATTCAGCTGGTTGTGACTATACTCGCACCACGGGTATCTGGCAGACCGTTTGGATGGAGACTGTTCCACATACTTATATCAGAAACACAGCCTATAAAACTAATCCTAAGACAGGAATAGTATCAGTTGATGTCCATTTAAACCAATATGAAAAAGAATTAGAGGTAGAATTAGAGGCTACATACAAAGGGAAAAGCGTTGCAAAAGCAGCGACTTATGTATCGGGTGCTTCTATTCATAGCAATCTTTCATTATCAGAGGTTCATCTATGGGAACCTGGGAAACCAGAACTTTATAATCTAACCTTATCGCTTAAAAAAGGTGAACAAGTGGTTGATCAAGTGGAAAGTTATTTTGGCGTCCGTTCTGTTTCGATTGAAGACAAAGCGATTTTGATTAATGAGAATCCTGTTTTCCAGCGTTTGGTGCTTGATCAAGGCTTTTATCCCAAAGGGATTTATACAGCGCCCACTGATGAAGATTTAAAAAAGGATATAGAAATCTCGATGGAAATGGGATTTAATGGGGCACGCCTTCATGAAAAGATCTTTGAACCTCGTTTTCTCTATTGGGCAGATCAACTCGGCTATCTTGTCTGGGGAGAGCACGGAAACTGGGGATTAGATATTACAGGTTCCAAAGGATTGGAACATTTTTTACCGGAATGGATGGAAGCAGTTGAAAGGGATTTCAATAGTCCTGCACTGATTGGTTGGTGCCCATTTAACGAAACATGGGATCAAAATGGGACACGGCAAAATGATGAAGTGCTCCGTATTACGTATGAAGTGACAAAACGGTTAGATCCCACACGTCCTGTGATTGATACTAGCGGGAACTTCCATGTCGTAACAGATATATTTGATATCCATGATTATGAACAGGATGTGGAAAAATTCGCCGGAAAATTTGCAGAAATGGGCCGTGGCGGAAAAACGTATGTGACATTCCCAGATCGTCAACAATATGAAAATCAGCCTTATTTTGTCAGTGAATATGGAGGGATTTGGTGGAACCCTGGAGATCAAGAAGGATGGGGTTATGGAAATAAGCCAGAATCTGAAGAAGACTTTTTGCAGAGATATAAGGGATTGACAGAGACCTTATTAAAAAATCCGGCTGTTTGTGCTTTTTGTTATACCCAGCTTTATGATATTGAACAGGAAGTAAATGGTCTCTATACCTACGAGCGCAAGGCAAAATTTGATCCCTCTGTGATTCGGAAGATAAATAGTCAAAAGGCTGCAATTGAAGACTCAGACGAATAGAAAGAAGATAGAAGAGATTAATATGTGGGAGAAATTGAAGCAGAGAGCGTTTCTAAATTAAGAAGAATGCCCAACCTGTGATAAAATAAAAAAAGCAATATTATACCCTTTTTTCACTTCATTTTACCATTGAAAGCTTATTCATTAGCGATTATTATAGAGGTAATCAGCAATCTTCATATATTTTGAAGTAGCAATAAGTTGCTATGGTATTTAAAGGAGGAAGGAAAATTATGTCGAAAATCACTTTTTTAGGTGCAGGAAGTACAGTATTTGCGAAAAACGTTCTAGGAGATTGTATGTTAGTCCCGAGTATTCAGGACTTTGAATTTGCTCTCTTTGATATTGATCAAGGAAGATTAAAAGATTCAGAGGCTATGTTGAATAATTTAAAATCTACTACAGGCTCTACTGTTCGAATTAAAGCTTATACAGATCGAAAGGAAGCGCTTCGAGGAGCTAAATACGTTATTAATGCGATTCAAGTTGGTGGGTATGATCCTTGTACGATTACTGATTTTGAAGTGCCGAAAAAATACGGTCTTCGCCAGACGATCGCGGATACTGTTGGGATTGGCGGGATCTTTAGAAATCTTAGAACGATTCCTGTCATGCTTGATTTTGCCAAAGATATGCGTGAGGTATGTCCAGACGCCTGGTTCCTAAACTACACGAATCCAATGGCTGTACTGACAGGTACCATGTTGCGTCATGGAGGGATTAAGACAGTAGGACTTTGTCATAGTGTTCAAGCTTGTGCACCAGGACTTTTGAAATCATTGGACATGCCAACAGACAATATTCAATGGAAAATTGCTGGGATTAATCATATGGCCTGGTTACTCGAAATTACTCGTAATGGAGAAGACCTATACCCAGAAATTAAAAAACGAGCAGAGGAAAAGCAAGAAACAAAGCATCATGATATGGTTCGCTTTGAGTTGATGAAACGATTTGGTTATTACATTACAGAATCATCTGAGCATAATGCTGAATACCATCCATATTTTATTAAGGATCGCTATCCAGAATTAATAGAAAAGTTTAATATCCCACTTGATGAATATCCACGTCGCTGTGTGAATCAAATCGAGGGTTGGAAAAAGATGCGCGATGATCTTGTACATGATCAACAATTACAGCATAAGAGAACACATGAATATGGATCATATATCATCGAAGCAATGGAAACAGATGTCCCTTATAAAATTGGCGGGAATGTCTTAAACACCGGCCGCTTAATTAGCAATCTACCTGAAAAAGCGGTAGTAGAGGTACCATGTCTTGTAGATAGAAGTGGTGTGACACCAACATATGTTGGCGATTTACCAGAGCAACTAGCCGCTTTAAACAGAACGAATATCAACACACAATTATTGACAATTGAAGCTGCCATTACGCAAAAGAAAGAACATATTTATCAAGCTGCTATGCTTGACCCACATACCTCAGCAGAGCTATCCATTGATGATATTGTCGCACTTTGTGACGATTTGATTGAGGCTCATGGAGACTGGTTACCGAAATATCAATAAAGGCTAGTGTAAGGAAAAAAAGAAATTAAAGCATTAAAAAGCCAATTTCTCAGTAAAATGGAGGAATTGGTTTTTTCTTGTTGTATTGATATTAAATTGCGTTTTTTGTGCAATACAATTATGCCTTTAGAGGTTTTTTATAGAATAAAGGACTAATAGTATAAAAGGTGGAAACATCATTTTTGATAAGTCAGAATACATGAAAAGAAAGACGTTTTGGATGGTCAGTTATGATTGTAAAAAAGCAACATTATCCAATAATTCTGAACTACGTGAGCGTATGGAATCCTTACGTCAACGACAAATAATAGATCCTACAAATAAATTGGAACATAAATGAAGGTAATAAAGCTGCTCTCTTATTCAATCATTGAAAAGAAAGGTAAAGAAATTAGAGAAAGAGAATCAGCAACTAAAAGAACAAGTGAAATTGGCTTATGGAAAGGTAGAGAAATTTTAGGAATTGAGAATGGTGTTCATCTGAGTACTTATTCTTTCAACAAACGACTTATAATGGAATAAGAATAGGAACTTTAAGTATGGATAGAACAGATAATAATCTAAAAAGGATGATTTAGTATGAATACGGAAGTAACGACGAAATTTAAAATTATGCAAAGCGATCTTCATTAAACGGGCACGATTGTCTAGATATGATGTTCAATCATCGGCATAATTTGAAATACCAATTGAAAGTGATAGTGGTCATTTTGTTAGGTGGAACGAGGAATGTTAGAGAACGTTTGTACGTTTTGTGCAGGGGAGGAGCAAAGCTGAAGATAACCTCTAAAGCTTGTTGTATTTCAAAGGCAGAATATAATCAAAGTTTATCCCGAATTAACTGGCAGTAAGACCCCACTTCAAGAATTCGAGGTGAATATGAGAATTGTAAGTGGGGGACGAGTGCCGTATTATTTAAAGAACGGATATTAACCTGGATAGGTATTACATTTAGTATTCTTGGTCTTATCATCTTTTTGTTGAGCCTGATCGTATTTGGTAAAAGTTTTCGTGTTGGCTTAGATGAGGATCATCCGAATGAACTCGTTACATCAGATGTATTTTCCATTAGTAGAAATCCAATCTATACAGCATTTTTGTTTATGTTGATCGGGATATTTTTAATTATCCCAAATTGGATATTGTAACTATATTTCGTTGTCGGGTTTTGGTTTATTAATCGCCAAATTTGCCGCGAAGAAGATTCTTTGGAAAAATTTATGGCAGTAAATACAAGGAATATTGTAAAAAAGTTCGTAGATATCTTTGATGAGAGAGTAAAAACCGTTAGATATACCAGCTAGCTGAATGGTGCACTGTCTGAATATTAGACTCTGTGGATGAAGTGATTTCACTGTTTCTCAAGTAGATTTTTTATAATATATATGACGAATTAACGATCGTCGATTTTTTTATAAAAAAAGATGAAAATTGTTGACTTGAGTAAAAATATCATGTTAAAATTATTAATTTGTGTATTTGTTTGAATGGTGGTATAATATAAATAGAACAAATACAGGAGTGGATCATTTGTTTAATATAGGTGACAAAGTATTTTATCCAATGCATGGAGCAGGGGTTATTCAAACGATTGAAATGAAAGAAATACAGGGTCACACAAAGGAATATTGCGTCATTTCTATTCCGATTACTCAATTGAACATTATGTTACCACGAGCGAATTTAGCCAAAGTGGGAATCCGCGCTGTTGTCGATCTTCAGACAGCAAGAGGAATTGTAGAGAATTTCCATCATGAACAGCCGAAAGGTGACCTACCATGGAAAGAACGATATAAGCAAAACATGGAATTGCTTAAATCAGGAGAAATGCAAAATTCCGCTCAAGTCGTGCAAGAACTACTATATCGACAAAGAGAAAAACCGCTTAATTCAACAGAAAAGCAATTACTAAGTGATGCACATAAAGCCTTAATAAGTGAAATTAGCATTATTGAAGATATTACCGAAGAGCAAGCAGATGACTTATTAAAAGTTGCTCAATAACATCAAAATCGTAAGTCGCTGGGCGCTGGAGCTAGACAATGAAAAGCGTAAGTCGCCCTATATAGCGGCGCACAACCCTTCTGATTTTTTGAAATGGAAGGGTTTTTTTGATTTGCATAAAATTTGATTAACGATAGCAATATTTTATCCTTCATTCATATAAAATTTACCATTGTAAGTATATTTATTTAATTCTATGATGTATATAGCAAGATTTCAGTATATTAAAAATAGACAATTTTGTTATCAGCTCGGCAATAATATCAATTTACCGATCGTTCTAAGCCTGAGAGATAGCGGCAGTACAGTTAAATATGCACAAAAATGATAGCGGTTTCAAAATTTTTATAATAATAAAGGAGATGAGTAGGTTTATGTGCAAGCTATTATTAAAGTCAATTATTTTTTCTGTATTGATCGTATTGTTATTGGTTGGTTGCAATAAAGAGGAGAAAGTTGTGTCTGATTCTGAAGAGAGCGCTGAAAAAGAGGACATTACTTTGACGATTATGATGTGGGATGATTGGGGACAAGACTTTCAGAAAAATATTAAAGAGGCAGTGGAAGAACAATTTCCTCATATTACGGTGAATAACATCGGAGGGGATACCGGGAATAAAGAATGGATTGAGGAGGCACTTTCCGCTGGCAATATTCCAGACATGATCTTTGCTCATCGCCAGTACCATGTTGCGCTTTTAGAAGAATATGAGCTGAATTACGATATGACACCATTACTAGACAAGCATGACTTCGATTTATCGCAGTATGATCCAGCGCACTTGGATGAATGGAAATCATGGGCGAATGGCGAATTTTGGCTATTGCCTTTTATGGCTGATCGTTATGCCTTACATTATAATAAAGATATTTTTGATCTATTTGGTGTTGAATATCCGACAGATGGGATGACCTGGAAGGAAGTAATTACACTTGCATCCAAAGTAACAGGTGAAAGGAATGGTATACAATATCAGGGATTGGATATCACCGGTAATGGACATTTACCTTTGACCCAGATTATCGGAAAGACGCAATTAATTGATCCTGAAACAGAAGAAGTATTATGGACAGACAACCCTTATGTTAAGCAATGGCTGGAAATGGTAGAGAGTGTTTATAATATGCCGGGGAATGAAAAGCCGGAAGGGGACGCGTGGACAGAATCTAGGACATTGGCGATGAGACCATTATGGCTGGATATGGCCACACCTGAAGATTTAAACTTTGATATTGTCACATACCCACAATGGGAAGAGGCTTCCAATATCGGTCCATTGGCAGGCGGTTGGGGGTTTGGCATTACAGAGCCAAGCCAACATAAGGACGAAGCGATGGAAGTAATGAAATTTTTATATTCTGATGAGCATATTGGCTCTTTAGGAGAATCCCCAATCCATGCACCTTTCAACCATCTATTTGAAGGAAAGGATATTGATGATATGCTAGTGGGGGAAAGAATGGAAAAGTTTAAAGGGAAAAATTTACAAGCGCTATATAAGCTAGAAGCTGCTGGCGGTCCTGAATCACGTTCAAAATTTGATGTTGGCGCATTTCAACAAATTGAGCATTTAGGTGAGGATTTCATTGAATCGGGACTTGATGTCAATACCTTTATCCGAGAACTGACCGAGAAGGAAGAGATTAGAATTAAGGATGAAAAAGGGGCAAGCTAAAAATGATAGAATGGTCTCTCATCGTTTGAACTGGGAGACCTTTTTTGGTAGAAGAAATCGATTAAAATAGAAGAAATATTCCTACATAAAATCATTGACCAATGAAAGAATAAACCATACCATTAGAAGAGGAAATGAAAAGGGAAGTGATGGTAGCGTGTTGAGGCATTTGAAATCCTATAAATGGCAGATTAGTGCGGTTATTATTTTAACGCTCGCTGGTATTCTATTAGAGTTGCTTCTGCCGACCCTAATGGCGAATGTGGTTGATATTGGGATTGTCAAGGGAGATATTTCTTACATAATAAAGGTCGGAATTTGGATGATACTTGCTGCTTTAATAGCTGTTGTGATTACAGTGGGTGTTTCCTATTTCGCATCGAAAACCGCCCAAGGGTTTGGACGAGATGTGAGAAGGAGTTTGTTTGTCAAAGTGGAGGATTTTTCCTTACAGGCCTTTGACAAAGTTGGGCCTGCTTCCTTAATCACAAGATCCACGAATGATGTGAAAATCGTCCAAGATGTGTTAAATATGGTGTTGCGTATGATGACACGTGCGCCTTTAATGCTTGTCGGAGGGATTATTTTAGCAGTGACTAGAGATCCAGGCTTATCACTTGTTTTTCTAGGCGCACTCCCTATTTTAGTGCTTGTCATTTTTATTATTTCAAGAAAGGCCATGCCTTTATTTGCCTCTTTGCAGAAAAAGACGGACCGGCTTAACTTAATTGTTCGCGAAAATTTAACCGGGATTCGAGTGGTTCGCGCTTTCAATAAAGTGGCTTTTGAAAAAAGTAGATTTAACCAAGCAAATGAAGACTTTCGTGATACAGGCATCAAAGTAAATCAAATGATGGCAGTACTGTTTCCGGTGATGATGATTATCATGAATTTTACCAACATCGCGATTGTGTGGTTTGGCGCGATTCGAATTGATGAAGGAGTTATGCAAGTAGGTAACCTTATGGCGTTCCTGCAATATGCGATGATGATCCTGATGTCACTTGTGATGCTTTCCATGGGGTTTATTATGATACCAAGAGCTCAAGCCTCTGTAAAGAGAATTAATGAAGTTCTTGCGCTCGAAAAGGATATTGAGGATCCGCAATCAGCGAAAACATCTCAAGCCCACGGATATATCGAATTTCGGGATGTGAGCTTTCGTTATGAAGGAGCAGAAAAACCTGTTTTACGCCAATTATCCTTTCAAGCAAAGCCCGGAGAAACAACTGCGATTATCGGTAGTACAGGTGCAGGAAAGTCCACCTTGCTTAAATTAATCCCTCGTTTTTATGATGCGGAAGGGGGAGCGATCTTCATTGATGGTGTGAATGTGAGAGATATGGCGCAAACAGAATTACGTCAAAAAATAGGTTATGTTCCTCAGCAAGCCACCTTATTTAGTGGGTCGATTGCAGAGAACCTCCAGTTTGGGAAGGAACAAGCAACAGAAGAAGAAATGAAGGAAGCCCTAGAAATCGCGCAAGCTTCAGATTTTGTTTTTAAACAAGAGGAAGGCCTTTATGCGAAAGTGGCTCAGGGAGGGGCTAATTTCTCTGGCGGGCAAAAACAGCGATTATCTATCGCTCGTGCTTTAATTCGCAAGCCGGAAATTTATTTGTTTGATGATAGCTTTTCGGCATTAGATTATAAAACAGATGCAAAATTAAGAGCTAGGCTCAGCCAAATGGAAGAGCATAGTACCATCATTATGGTGGCACAGAGAGTTAGCACCGTTATGCAAGCAGACCAAATCATTGTTTTGAACGAAGGGAAAATTGCTGGAATTGGCACACATGATCAATTAATAGCGGAAAATCAAATTTATCGAGAGATTGCTGCATCACAGGGAATTGGGGTGGAAGGAGCATGAGCCAGCAGAAAATGCCTAAACGAGGCCCGGCACGTGGACAAGCAATGCATGGTGAAAAACCAAAGGAATTTAAAAGAACACTGTTTCGCTTAAGTGCTTATTTGAAGCCGAGAAAAGTGCAGATTATTCTTGTCGCGATTGCTGCTATTTTTGCAACATTATTTAATGTCATTAGCCCTAAATTTCTTGGGGATGCGACATCCTCTATTTTTGCCAGTATCAAAAACGGAGTAAGTGTTGATTTTCCATTCTTAGCAAAACTGCTGTTTATTTTATTAGGGCTATATATATTATCGGCGATTTTTTCTTATTTCCAACAGTATATGATGGCAGGAATCTCGCAAAGAACAACAGCAGAATTGCGGAAAGAAGTGAATGAAAAATTAACACGTCTTCCACTTAGATATTATGACCAGCATCCACATGGAGATGTTTTAAGTCGGGTGATTAATGATATCGATAATATTAATAATTCGATTCAACAAGCCTTATCTCAATTAATCACATCCGCGATTATGATTATCGGCACGATTATTATGATGTTAGTTATTAGTCCGTTGCTTACGTTAGTTGTACTGATTACGTTTCCTCTAAGTATTCTTGTTGTGCAGATGATTGCATCCCGCTCGCAAAAGCATTTTGTCCAACAGCAAACAGAGCTGGGGAATGTCAATGGCCATATTGAGGAGATGTTTTCCGGTCATCAAGTTGTAAAAGGATTTAGCTATGAAAAAAAGGCGATCGCTGATTTTGATCAAATGAATGATCGACTGTATGATTCAGGATGGAAAGCGCAATTTATTAGTGGAATTATGATGCCACTTATGACCTTTGTCGGAAATCTTGGGTATGTGTTTGTCAGCATTGTCGGTGGAATTCGCGTGCTAAGCGGGAATATCCAAGTAGGGGATGTACAAGCGTTTATCCAGTATTCTCAACAGTTATCACAACCAATGGCGCAAGCAGCTGGGATTGCCAATATGATTCAGACAGCTTTGGCGTCTGCAGAACGAGTGTTCAATCTTTTAGATGAAGAAGAGGAAATAAAAGAAGAGCCTGCGCAGATAGATCTTGCAGGATTGCAAGGGAGAATTGGCTTTGAGCATGTGCAATTCGGTTATGAGAAAGAAAAAACGATTATCCAAGATTTAACTCTAGAAGTGGAATCAGGTCAAACAATTGCGATTGTGGGGCCAACAGGCGCAGGTAAAACGACAATTATTAATTTATTAATGCGATTTTATGAGATTGATCAAGGGAAAATTTTAATAGATGGAAGAAATCTTGCTGAATTATCAAGGGAGCAGGCAAGAGCATTGTTTGCGATGGTTCTCCAGGATACGTGGTTATTTAAAGGAACGATTCGTGAAAACATTGCCTATGGCCGAGAAGGTGCGAATGAGAAAGAGGTTGTACAAGCGGCATTGAGTGCTTATGCAGATGAGTTTATTCGCACATTGCCTGATGGATATGACACGATTTTGGGCGAGGATGCGTCTAATATTTCGCAAGGGCAAAGACAGCTGATCACGATTGCCCGCGCGATTTTAGCAGATCCAAAAATATTGATATTGGATGAGGCAACTAGTAGTGTCGATACTCGTACCGAAATGAATATCCAAAAAGCAATGAATAAACTGATGGAAGGAAGAACAAGTTTCGTCATTGCTCACCGACTTTCAACGATTCGCGATGCCGATTTGATATTAGTTATGAATGAAGGGGATATTATTGAAAAAGGCAACCATGAAGAATTGATTGCTCAAAATGGATTTTACGCAGACTTGTACCGCAGCCAATTTGTTGGCGCAACAGGTTAAGAAAAGCGCAAGTGCCCGTTTAGCGACGTACAAACTTTTTTAGTAAGGATGAACAGCTAAAAACGCGCCGTCCTGGCGCTTTGTCTGCACTAGTACATCCTGTACGTCGCAACGCTGTTCTGACCTACATCCTGTAGCCCTGAGATAAAGGAAACACCATGAGCTTGAAAAGCGAATGGATGTTGACTTATCGTAGGAAGGCACCGAAAGTTTGCTAGTCGCTGGGCGCTGGAGCTGGATCCAGCACAAAATTTAAACCTTAAAAAGTGACCGTGAGGATCTCACGGTCATCTTTTTATCTTCTGGATTTTGGATTTAAGGCATCCTTTAGCCCTTCTCCGATAAAGTTAATCGATAAAATAACTAAGGTAATCATCGTTGCAGGTGGGACCCACATCCAGAGTTTATTCTTAAGTACATCAGAATTTCGTGCTTCAAATAACATATTCCCCCAGCTCGGTGTATCTGGTGGAACCCCTAAGCCTAAGAAGCTTAAAGCTGATTCGATGACAATCGTAGAAGCCATTAACAAGGTAGCTTGGACAATGATAGTGGAAGCGACATTCGGCAGCAAATGTTTGATAATCACTTTCGATGGCTTCCCGCCGATCGACTCAGCTGCTAATACATATTCATTTTCCTTTTCAGCTAAAACTCGGCTCCGGACAAGCCGGGCCACTCCTCCCCAGCTCAAAGCGGAGATAACGAGGATTAGTGTCCAAATCCCTGAGATCTTCCCTACAAGGATAGCATTTAATACAATTACAAAGATTAAAAAAGGAAAGGTTAGGACAAAGTCAGTAAAACGCATTAAGATAGTCTCTAGTGCGCCACCGAAATACCCTGCAATCGCCCCAACAATGGTTCCTGTTAATATAATCAGAAACATGCTAGCAAAGCCGATGGTTAAAGAAGATCGCCCAGCGTAAAGTATACGTGCAAATACATCACGTCCATTGGTATCAGTTCCTAACCAATGCTCACTAGATGGCGGCTGACTGATTTTCATAAAATCAACACGAGCGATATCTTCATTTGTTAATAAAGGTGCAAATATAGAAAGCAGGATAACGAGAACAACAAAAATGAAACTCGTCATCGCTAATTTATTTTTAACGAACTTTCTTCTCGCAATCATCCATGGAGAGGGGCTTTTTTGCGGTTTTGTAATTTTGTTATCAGTAATCATTTCCATACGTTTCCCCTCCTCAATCTAGCCTAATCCGCGGATCAACGATACCGTAAAGTAGGTCAGCGATTAAATTTCCAAGAAGTGTTAAGAAAGAAAGTAACATTGTGATCGACATAACGACGGCGTAATCTCTTCTTTCAACAGATTCTAAAAAGAGTTGCCCAATTCCTGGATAAGTAAAAATAGTTTCCGTTATAACGGCGCCACCAATTAATGTGGCAATATCAAATCCTAAAAATGTAACAAGTGGAATAATTGAATTACGCAAAATATGCTGATTGTAAATTTTTGATTCTTTTGTTCCTTTGGCTCTTGCTGTTCTGACATAATCTTTTCGACTATTTTCAATAATGTCGTTTCGTAAAAATTGTGTATAGGAGGCTGTTCCCATTAAACCTAAAACAGCTGCAGGTAATAAAACGTGCTGCAGTCTACTCAAATAGTAACTCAAAGTTCCCTTGTCTAAGCCAATCGAGACTGAACCACTGGATGGAAACCATCCTAATTTAAAGGAGAAAAAGTAAATTGAGACAATCCCAGCGACAAAAGAAGGCACGGCTAACCCTAAATAATTATATGTGCTAATCGCATTATCTCCTAGTGTATATGGCTTTCTTCCGGCGAATAATCCCATTGCAAAAGCAAAAATATACGTAATGACTAATGAAGTAACTGTCAAAAATAATGTATTTGGTATTCGCTGCGCAATCAGATCTGCTACAGGTTTTTTATAGACAGTGGATTTCCCGAAATCTCCTTGGACAAAATTAGAGATCCATCTTCCGTATTGTACGTAAATTGGATCATTATACCCTAATTTTTCTCTCATTTCTTCAATATATTGTGGATTTGTATTTGAAGGATCAATTTCGCCAGCAAATGGATCTCCAGGCATCATTAATGCCAAGGCGAACACTACAAACGAAATAAGGAGCAATAATGGGATCATGCCAAGTATTCTGCGTAATGAGTATTGAAGCATGTGACTTCTCCTTATCAATAATAAAATTTACCTACTTATCTAGGGCCACCTATATAAAGGGTCCCAGATAAGTAGGAAGAATTGTTTTTTCAACGACTTTTAGTTGGATAGAAAAAGCGATGAATCATCTACATGAATGTTTAGTCTGTAACATACCACTTATGAATATCTGTTTGGAAACCGACAGCATTTATATGGACACCTTGTAGGCGCTCGTTAACGCCATATAGGTCTAAATTTTCCCATAGTGGAAGAGCTGGTAGTTCTTCATTGAAATGTTTTTGCCAATCAACATACACTTGCTTACGGTAATCTTGATCGCCAGCGGCTTTTTCACCTAAAGCCTCATTCAATAGGTTTTGGTTCTCTTCATCAACCCAACGACCATAATTCCATTCAGCGTCATTTCCCCATAATCCGGCTGGATCAGGGTCAGACCCCATACTCCAAGAACCAAAGAATGCTTCTAGGGCATCATCATCGCTGTCTTTCATATCGTTATATAAGTTAAACTCAATTAGAGAACCTGTTGCAAGTTCCGTTTTTACACCGATATCATTCCATGCTTGTACAATTGCTTGTGAACGGCCTTCAAATGCTGCGGATCCTGCATAATGACCAAATGAAATCTTAAATTCCTCGCCATCTGGATCTTCTACAAACCCATCACCATCTACATCTTTATAGCCAGCATCATCTAAAAGTTGTTTTGCTTTATCTTGATCAAATTCATATTGATTTAATTCTGCTTCATCTGCTGCTGTCCAGAATACAGTTGGGATAACAGTATTGGCGACTTCAGCCTTATCTTCAAGAAATGCTTTAATCATCGCTGGACGGTCAATTGCATGTAATAAAGCTTGACGTAATTCTTTTGAATTGAATTTATCGAAGTCAGCAATATTCTTATGTGTTTCTTGATCACGATGACCGAAACGAAGACCAATATAAGAATAGCCAACACCTTTTGTTTCTTCGACACGAACATTATCTAGATTAGAAAGTTCAGCTACGTCTTGAGGAGTAATATCCATAATATCGATTTCGCCGTTTTCAAATGACCCACTTGCTAATGATGGATCAATGATCTTGACGATAACACCATCAAGTAGCGGCTTGCCTTGCCAATAATCATCATAACGCTCTAATTCGGAATACTCGCCATCAACAACCTTTTTAACTTTAAATGGTCCTAAGCCAACAGGCTCTTCACGAACTTCTTTGGACTCTTCCAAGTCAGCAACAGCAATGCCTTCATAATGTTTCTTTGGCATTGGATTGGACCAAAGATTCTCTAGATTATTTGCTTTTGCTTCCTCAAAAGTAATTTTCACCGTATAATCGTCTACTTGTTCAATTCCTTCGATTGAATCAGCTTTTCCTTCTTTTTTCGCACTAGCCCCTTTTATATCAGAAACATAATTGTAACGTGGTCCTGTGTAATCTGGATCTGCTAAAGTCTCCAATGCAAAAATCCAGTCATCAGCCTTTAATTCTTCACCATTATGCCATTTTACGCCTTTTTCAAAGGTGAATGTATAAGTTTTTGCATCATCGCTAATTTCCCATTTCGCTAGATTTGGTTCATATACTAGATCATCATTGACAGTGTAAATGCTCTCTGTCATAAAACCTTGAACATGGCTATCAACAATACTTCCAGAGAAAGCTGGATCATACACACCTTCTGGCGCTTGAGATGTACCAAACGTCACGATGCCGCCTTCTTTAGGTTCAGAACTATCTCCTGCTTGTTCATTATTATTGCTATCCTTATTTGTTTCTTCTTTTTCGCCATCTGAATTGCCGCCACATGCCGCTAAAAACAGTGACATGGTCAGCAGAACGACTAAAGACCATAATACTGATTTTCTCATGAGATTCCCCTCCGTTATTCTCTTTTATCAATAATAAGCATATTAATTATATAAATGGCAGGCTACTTTATGCCCTGGCTTCACCTCCTTTAATTGAGGTTTAGTTAAGGCGCATTCCGCAAATGCTTTTGGACATCTTGGGTGAAATGGGCAGCCTTTAGGAGGGTTGGCCGGACTAGGCACATCTCCTTGCAAAACAATCCGTTCTTTTTTCTCCCTTGGATCAGGGGAAGGAATGGCTGAAATTAAAGCTTGTGTATAAGGATGTAGTGGTTCAGCATAGATACTATCCTTTTCACCAATCTCTGCCATGGTTCCTAGGTACATGACACCGATTCGATCACTCATATGTTTTACAACGCTTAGGTCATGAGCAATAAATAAAAACGTTAAATCAAATTCATCCTGCAGCTCTTTCAAAAGGTTCAACACTTGGGATTGCACGGATACATCAAGTGCTGATACTGGCTCGTCAGCAATAATTAATTTTGGTCTGAGAGCTAGGGCCCTGGCGATACCAATCCGTTGTCTTTGTCCACCGGAAAATTCATGGGCATATTTATAATAAGCATCTTCTGGAAGTCCCACTTTGTTCAATAATTCTAACACTTCATTTTTTAAAGCTTTTTGCGATTTATTCGTAAAGTTCATAATCGGTTCTGAGACAACATTTCCAACCATTTGCATAGGGTTCAATGTTGCATAAGGGTCCTGAAACACCATTTGAATATCTTTGCGTATTTCTCTTAGTGATTTACCTTTTAAAGATGTGATGTCTTGACCATTAAATAGAATGCTTCCATCAGTTGGACTTAAAAGTCTTAGGATGGTACGACCTGTAGTGGATTTTCCACAGCCAGATTCACCAACTAATCCTAATGTTTCACCATTTCGGATTGTAAAAGAAACATTATCTACTGCTTTGACATTTCCAATTGTTTTTCTTAAAAAACCACCCTTAATGGGATAGTAGGTTTTCAAATTTTGCACTTCTAATAAATTCTTCTGATCTTGCTTGTTTGATGTATGGCTCATAGGATTACCTCACACTCTCTTTTGGATAGCTACTTTCATATAATAAGCAAGAAACTTCATGTCCTGGCTCCACCTCTCCAAGTTGAGGGGAGATCGTCTTACAATCTGGTTTAGCAAATGGACATCTGTCAACAAACCGACAGCCCACTTGCGGCATATTTTTTAAAGAAGGAACAATGCCTTTAATGGTTGCAAGCTCCTCGACTTCATCTTCAATTCTCGGGATAGCTGCCATCAATAACTTTGTATATGGATGCTGAGGGTTATAGAATAAACGATCGACATTTGTTCGTTCGACGATTTTTCCGGCGTACATGACAATCACTTCATCACACATTTCAGATACAACACCTAAATCATGGGTGATTAAAATGATCGACATATTTGTCTCTTCTTGGATGCTGCTAAGCAAGTCAAGAATTTGCGCTTGTACGGTTACATCAAGAGCGGTTGTTGGCTCATCGGCGATCAATAGCTTCGGTTGACAGGCAATGGCGATCGCAATCATCACTCTTTGACGCATTCCGCCTGAAAGTTGATGGGGGTATTCATCAACAACTGTTTCAGCTCGTGGAATACCAACTTTTTTTAATAATTCGACAGATTTCATTTTTGCTTCATTTTTAGATATATCTTGATGATTTAATAATATTTCTTTTATTTGATATCCAATCGTAAAGACTGGATTTAAGGATGTCATGGGCTCTTGGAAAATCATACTAATGTCTTTTCCTCTAATCTTATTCATTTGATTATCGGATAAGCCAGCAATATTTTTTCCATCAAAGAGAATCTCTCCATTTGTAATTTTTCCGATTCCTTTTGGTAGTAAATTCATAACGGAAAGGGACATGACACTTTTCCCACAACCTGATTCACCAACAACACCAACGACTTGTCGAGGTTTTACAGAGAATGAGACATCATCTACAGCGTTGTAGATCTTTCCATCTATATCAAACCCGGTCTTCAGGTTTTTTACTTCGAGCATATTCATCTCATACACACCTTCAAATATATTATTATTTACTTTTTGTAAATCTATAAATTCAGACAATTCACAATGAATGTCTGAATACCGAGAAATATATCAAAAAGTCCTTTTTATAACTTTATTACTATGTATTTTATAATAGAATAGATTGTATTACAATAACTTTTTTTATTTCACAAAAGTTACAATTGGAAGAAGACGCTTTATTTAATATCAGCGATGAAAAGCATTATAACTTTAAAGTGGTAAAGGAATGACGGGGGCGAATAATTAAAAAACGTGTCGAAAAATCTTGTGTAATAATGTAATATTTTGTATTTTCATCCATTTTAATATTATATAAATATACTGATTTTTAGAAAGGAGATAGAGGAGGAAGGACGTTTATGAAAGGAAAATGAAAGGGAAGGCCCCGATTAAAATCCGGGGCCTTCCCAATAGCTAACGTGTTCGCCCTCTAAAAAGGTTGACAATAAATACAATGACGGCTAGCACGAGTAAAATGTGAATAAGAGCACCGCCAATCTTTGTGACTAATCCTAAAACCCAGAGGATAATCAGAAGACCTATAATTGTCCAAAGCATAAGGAAGCTCCTTTCTTTTTGTCTTTCTACATAATGTACCCATTTTTTTCTAGATCAAACGAAAAAAGGCTTCGGAAGGATATCCGGAGCCTGATAATTATAATGTGGAGATTTCATTCGAACTATTTAAACTGTATGGAGATAACTTTTATTTATTTTCTTCTAAAAATGCTATAACGTCTTCAGGGGTTTTGGCATTAGCACTGTGAAGATGGGCTTGTTTCTCACCATTTTGGAAAATAAGTAGACTAGGTATGCCCATGACTTGATATTGATCGGCAAGCTCAGGGAATTGATCACGGTCAATTTGGTACCAGGTGAATTGTTGATTTTCTTCTATAATATCGCCAATAAACATATCTAGTCGTTTACAATCTGGACACCAGTCTGCTTCAAATTTAATGATGGTTGGTTTTTCACTTGAAATCACTTGCTCAAACTTTTCTTGACTTTGTATATTTTCCATTCGGAACCCTCCATTTGGTTAGTTTTGTATCAATTGTGATTCAACTAAATTGGGGAATCGCTATTTCTTATACTGCGTGTTCAAAAAGGAGGATAAAAAGGACCAAGAAGTTCGAGGCGGCGTAGTCTTGAGCAGCGGAATGTATGCACGTAGATACATGAGCAGCGGAAAGGCAAGCCAACGAAGAAATTCGTAGTGTCATTTTTACCGGACTTTTTGAACATCTTCTTATATTGTACGGATGTTGGACACTATATTTCAATTATCTAGGCTTAGAAATAAAAAGTCCATAATTTGTTCCTTTTTTAATCGCTACATTTTCAGTATAATGGTAAGATGGAGTTCTGAACTTGAAAAAAGAGGAAGAGATTATGACATCATCTAAAAAAGCAATTCCTAAAATAGATTACGGTATAATTTTAACATTAATGCTAATGGCTTTAGTAAGTTTAATTACGATTTATAGTGCTCAAAAAACTGGACAGTATGTAGCGAATTTTGTACCAAAACAAATTCAGTGGTATGTACTAGGCTCTGTTGCTGCCTATATTATGATGCGATTGGATTCAGACCAAATGAAGAAAATTTCTTGGTATGCTTATGGGCTCTGTGCGCTTTCCTTATTTGGTCTTTTGGCGATTGATGCCTTGAATTTTCCGAAGGAGTTCTTTTTAGCCCCAGAAAGAAATGGAGCTCGCAGCTGGTATCAAATTCCGGGTGCAGGTTTAATCCAGCCAGCTGAATTTATGAAAATCTTTTTAATTATGGTGTTGGCGAAAGTGACATCAAGCCATCAGGTAAAATTTGTTCATAAAACGGGCAAGTCGGATTTTTGGCTCTTAATAAAACTAAGTGCTGTTGCAGGAGTTCCCGCATTATTAATCCTGAAACAACCAGATCTTGGTACAGCACTTGTTTTTGTGGCGATTTTATTGGCGGTTATTTTAGTGTCAGGGATTACGTGGAAGATTTTAGTTCCCTTGTTCACCGTTTGTGGGGTTGTTGGCAGTGCTCTTCTCTATATTGCGGTGTATTATCATGAGCTTTTACAGGGGATTTTGGAGCCGCATCAATATAAGCGAATTTATTCCTGGTTAGATCCATATAATTTTCGAACAGATGAAGGTTATCAGCTTGTGAACGCCTTACAATCAATTGGTTCAGGAATGACATCAGGCAAAGGGTTTTTTAAAGGAGAAGTATACATGCCTGAAAGCCACTCTGATTTTATTTTTACTACGATTGGAGAAGAATTCGGTTTTATTGGCGCGAGTATTGTGATTAGTCTTTTCTTCCTGTTAATATACCAAATTACGAAAACGGGTTTAGATACGAAAAACCCATTTTATTCGTATATTTGTGCAGGGGTTGTAGCGATGATTGCTTTCCATGTTTTCCAAAATATTGGTATGACGATTGGATTAATGCCAATAACAGGGATTCCTCTTCCATTTATTAGCTATGGGGGAAGTGGGTTACTAGCCAATATGATGGTGATCGGTATTGTGTTATCAGTACGATATCATTATAAACGATATATGTTTGCTTCTGAAGATGAGGAGTAAGAAAGGCTGTCTACTTTTTAGTAGACAGCCTTTGTGTTTGTTAAGGGAACTATAAAATTGTCGCTTGTGGATAACTTGCTTACCTTGCAGTTGGTGTCTAGCTCCAGCGCCCAGCGACTAGCAAACTTTCAGCTTCTGCTTGCGTAAGTCAACATCGGCTCATGCTTCGTCGTGTATCCTTTATCTCAGGGCTACAGGATGTAGGTCAGAACAGCGTTGCGCCAGGACGGCGCGTTTTTAGCTGTTCATCCTTACTATGAAAGTTTGTACGTCGCTAAACGGGCGCTTGCGCTTTTCTTGTTCTATTTTTTGTGTATAACCAAGTAATAAGGAATCCAATTAAGATGAAAAGTGTGGCAAATAGGCCGCCTTCAAGGCCAAAGGCTCCTCCTGTTAAAAGGGTATTTCCATTCGTATCATCGATTTGGTACAGGCCGTGTGGGGAAATGCCGCTAACTGCAAAGCCAAAAACACTTCCTTGAAAATAATTCCACGTAATATGATACCCAATCGGAAGCCACAAATTATTGGTCCGTTCAAACATATAAGCAAATAATAGACCTACAAAGACAATATTGAGCAAGCCAATAATACTTACATTTGGATTAGCTCCATGGGCAACACTAAAGACCACAGCCGAAACGAGATATATCAGCCATTTTTTATTTTGCCGTGAGGCCATCGTTTGCATGACATATCCACGGAAAAACATTTCTTCAAAAAATCCGACCAGAATAAACATAATGAGAAAACTAAGTGTAAAAGCATTAAAATCCGGTTGTGAAAAAGAGTTCAGCAGCTCGATCTCTCCGATGGCGAGTAAGAAAAGAAAAATCAATGTAATCGAAATCGCACCGAGGAAAAGGCCAAAACCGAAGTCTTTCCATGATCGCTTAAACCCAAGTTCTTTTAGCGTTTTCTTGTTTAGGAATTTCCACAAAAGGATTGTTGCTAGCATTCCTCCAATTGTGCCTCCACCTTGAATAAGCAACAGCATCCATGGTCGATTCTCGAGGGTGGACATGATGTCAATGGTAAAGCTCGCGGATTGATTCGTGAATTCCGTAACCGTCACAAACAGTATTCCGGGGATGGAAAAAATACTCTGGGCAATATACATCGCGACTAAGCCGATTAGAATGAGCCAACCGGAGCGGATTTGGTTGTTTTGATTCGTAAACAACTTTATGACCTCCTTTAATGTTGAGAAAGTTATCTAATGCTAGATTTTTCGAATATGGAAGAAATAGGTAACGATCTGAATCATTGGGATTAGTAGTATGATGATAATCGGAAAATAGCGAAATTGTTCTTCAAATAATGGATAAAAGACGAGAGTAGCAGCTGCTATTGGAGCTGAAACCCAAGTAGCAATATAGGCTTTTCTGCAGGCTTCTCCTGAGATTGCTCGCTCACGCTCATCTTTTTCTGAAAACTGCATAGGGAATAGCCAAAATGATAAATTCTCGTTTTGTTTCTTTTTATGCCGGTAGAAGAATAATAGAATGACAGCATAAATAATAAGAAAAAAGAATGGCCAAGCAGATATCGTAACTTCCCATGGTAAAGCCTGATCTTCTTTTATAATGACTGCAAATTGAGCATAGGCGTCATACAAAGCGGTCAGCACCCATCCTGTTAGAAACAGAGTGAGTAAACTAAGTATCATAAATAAAATAGACTGTTTCATTTGGATCCCTCCTCTTCTAACCAGAAAACTTCTTCCATTGGCAAGTTGAAAATTTTGCAGATTGATAATCCTAATAATAAAGAAGGAGTATAATCGCCTTTTTCAATCGCAGCAATGGTTTGACGAGTCACTCCGACTCGCTCGGCTAAATCTGTTTGCGAATATTGAAATCTGGCACGCAGCTCCTTTACACGATTTTGCATGAACACATACTGCTCCTCCTTATGTTAAATTGGCTTAACATCGTCATTGTAAAGTATAGTTAACCATATGTAAAGCCTAATTAACATTCTCGATAAAAAAGAACAGACCCTTACGAAGTCTGTTCCATTATTTATTTTGTTATTGGATAGTGCCTTGGTAAGGGAATTGAGTTGTGTACCCTTGATGCTGCTGGTAGGATTGTTGAATTTTTTGTGTTTGTTCCGCTTCCAGCTTATACCAGCCTTTTTCAAACATTAGATTAAACAAGTCATGCTGCATGTTTTGTGTTTCATTAAAAATTGCCAATAAATCGTCATAAAGATGTTGATGACTGGCTTCATTTAAGGCAACAGAATAGGCGTTGGTCATATATTTCTCTTGACTTAAAATATCGTTAACAAAATCCCGCTCATTCATTTGCGGTGTTTTCGGAACTTCAGTACTTGGATTCTTAATTTGTTGCATGTTTTGGTTTTGATTTGGATTTTGCATAAAGAGAACTCCTTTCAATATTTTATTGGGTAATGGAATTATTTTGTTGTTTTTCTTCTAAGTGACCTAAAATTTTCATATAATGTTGTTGGTGCATCTGTCCACAGGCTTCCAGTTTGTTTTTAATTTTCTGATCTTGACAATGAGATGCAGCGTGATGAGCTTTTTTCATCGCAAGTAAATTCCATGCAAGCATATCATTAATATAAGAAAAATCCTTTGTTGTAATGACATGGGGGGGGCTGTGGCATAACGGATTGCTGATTTTGTTGGTTCATAGGTTGATTTTGCATCATGATCATTTACCTCCTTTATTTTGACATATATAGTTTGGCTTGCCTTTGGATTATTTATGTATAGGGGTTGAAGATACGTAATAAGAAAATGAAGTCGCACAATTAGGGTTCAAGATGCACAATATGAGGTTGAAGTAGTGCAATCAAGGTTTTAATTTCAGCATTACTCAAGAATGTTCAATAATAAAGTGTAAAGCAGATGGGGTATTTTGTGTAAACCGTCAGTAATTTATTCCTATTGCAAGCGGATACACTTTTCGATATATTGATAATACCAACGAGGATCTTCGTATTACTTTTTTACGAAAAAATGAATGATTGTTCATTCAAAAAAGGAGGAATGTTTTTTGATTGACCGAATTAAAAAGGTGGCTGTGATTGGCTCAGGTGTAATGGGAGCAGGAATTGCTGCTCATTTGGCGAATGTAGGTATCCCGACTTTATTATTAGACGTTGTGCCGGATGAGGCAGGTGACCGTAATCTGTTGGCCAATACGGCTTTAAAAAGATTATTGAAAGATAAACCAGCTCCTCTTACACATAAGAAACGCTTGTCTTTGATTACGCCAGGAAATATGGAAGATGATATCGAAAAGTTAACGGATGTTGATTGGATTATTGAAGTAGTAGTTGAAAAACTGGAAGTGAAAAGGCAAGTATTAAAATTAATTGATCAACACCGACGAGCAGGGAGTGTTGTGAGTTCGAATACGTCTGGCATTTCGGTTGAAGCAATGGCAGAAGGGCAGTCTAAGGATTTCCAAGCGCATTTTCTAGGCACTCATTTCTTTAATCCGCCACGCTATTTGAAATTGCTTGAAGTGATTCCGACTAAACACACTAATCAAGAGGTACTGAATTTTATGAAACGGTTCGGGGAAGATGTACTGGGAAAAGGAGTTGTCGAGGCAAAGGATACGCCTAACTTTATTGCCAACCGAATCGGCACCTATGGATTGCTTGTAACCGTACGCGAGATGTTGGCTGCTGGTTTAAGCATCGGAGAGGTGGATTCCATTACAGGAACCTTGCTTGGGCGGCCAAAGAGTGCCACTTTTCGTACTCTTGATGTTGTTGGGCTGGATACGTTTATCCATGTCGCACAGAACGTTTTTGACAAGGTTAATGGGGCGGAAAAGCAGGTTTTTGCGATCCCGGAATTTATGAAGGAAATGGAAAAACAACATTTACTTGGAAGTAAAGCTGGTAAAGGATTTTATTGGAAAAAAGGAAAGGATATTTTGGAACTAAACCCAGAAACCTTTGAATATCAGCCACGAAAGAAATTAAAAACAACTGGCTTGGAAATGGCCAAACAGGCAAAGGGACTTGAGAGACGTTTACAAACCTTGTTGTATTCTGATGACCCAGCAGGTCAATTTCTTTGGAAAATTATTGCACCTGTCCTGACGATTTCTGCCGAGTTAGTCGGGGAGATTGCCGATGATCTTGTCGCGATTGATCAGGCGATGAAATGGGGGTTTGGTTGGAGAATCGGTCCGTTTGAATTATGGGATGCGATCGATGTTGAAAAAGCAGTAGAAAAGATGGGGGCAGAGGGTATTGGCGTCCCAGACTGGGTTAAAACCATGGTGGAAAACGGACACACCTCCTTCTATCATGATGAGCATTTTTATGGAAGGAATGGAGAATATCAACCTGTTAAAAAGAACCCGAAGGAGATTGATTTACGTTTATTAGAAAAGCAAGGAAGGATCGTAAAGAAAAATAGTGGAGCCAACTTAATAGATATTGGTGATGAAGTCCTGTTATTAGAATTCCAATCCCCTAATAATGCGATTGGCTTTGACATTATTCAGATGATCAACTATGCAATTGACGAAGTGGAGAAAAACTATAAAGGGCTTGTGATTGGCAACCAGGGGAAAAACTTTTGTGTGGGAGCCAATATTGCGATGATATTGATGGCTGCTCAGGATGATGATGTATTTGAAGTTGACCTTATTGTACGGAAGTTTCAAGAGGCGATGTTGCGGATTAAATATAGTGAAAGACCAGTCGTTATTGCTCCATTTGGTATGACGCTTGGTGGAGGCGCAGAGGTGAGTTTACCTGCAACACATATTCAAGCTTCGATGGAAACCTATATTGGCCTTGTGGAAACAGGTGTTGGGTTAATTCCTGGAGGTGGGGGCAATAAGGAATTATATCTCAACATTTTAAGAAACATCCCTGAGGGAGTTGAAGTAGATTTACAAGCGGTTGCGAATCGTGTTTTTGAAACGATCGCACTGGCAAAAGTGTCCACCTCAGCGGAGGAAGCGATTGAAAACAACTTTTTAACACATACGGATGGTATTAGTGTAAATGCTGACCACCAGCTTTGGGACGCTAAACAATGGGTGATCACATTATATGAGCAAGGCTATCAACCACCTGCACCTGAGAAAATTCCGGTGACAGGAGAAACCGGGTATGCTGCTTTATTAGTAGGAGCAGAGGCGATGAGGTTATCTGGATATATTTCAGAGCATGATATGAAAATTGCCAAAAAACTGGCATATGTGATTGCTGGAGGAAATCTGCCGTACGGAACAGTAGTCGATGAACAATATTTATTAAACCTTGAACGGGAGGCATTTATCCAACTTGTCTCTGAACCAAAATCACAAGAACGGATGCAATATATGCTGATGAAAGGAAAGCCGTTAAGAAATTAATAGATTCTTATAATCGTAGAGGTATTCTATTTTACAGAGCGTGTTCAAAAGGGAGGATAAAAAGGACCAAGTCGGTTAAAGACGCTGACGTCCTGTCAGCAACACCGACACTAGTACATCCTGTACGTCGAAAGTTCAAGGCGGCGTAGCTTTGAGCAGCGGAACGTATGCAGTTAATACGTGAGTAGCGGAAAAGCTAGCCAACGAAGAAATTCGCAGTGTCATTTTTACCGGACTTTTTGAACATCCTTTTACAGAGATGGTGAGGAGGAATAACATGCAAGAGGTCGTGATTGTTGCAGGGGCTAGGACTCCGGTTGGAAGGGCCAAGAAGGGGACGCTGGTTTCAACACGTCCAGATGATCTTGGAGCGTTAGTCGTAAAGGAAACGTTGAGGCGGGCAGGAGATTATGATGGAGAGCTTGATGATTTGATTATTGGCTGTGCAATGCCAGAAGCGGAACAAGGAATGAATATGGCGCGGTATATTGGTGCCTTGGCAGGGCTACCTGAGACAGTTCCAGCAATTACGATTAATCGCTATTGTTCATCAGGTTTACAGTCTATTGCTTATGCGGCTGAAAGAATTATGTTAGGTCAGGCTGAGACAATTGTCGCTGGTGGAGCAGAATCGATGAGTTTGGTGCCAATGATGGGGCATGTTGTGCGTCCGAATCGGAAAATTGCGGAAAATGTACCTGAATATTATATGAGCATGGGCCATACAGCTGAGGAAGTAGCGAAAAAATACGGAATTAGCCGCGAGGAACAGGATGCCTTTGCGGTTAGCAGTCATCAAAAGGCCGCCAAAGCGATAGAAGCAGGAAAATTTGCAGATGAAATCATCCCTGTTGAAGTGACCTCACGAAAGGTTGATTCAGATTATAAACTCCAGGAAAAGACAATTTTATTTTCTGAGGATGAAGGCGTCCGAGCTGATACGACAGCAGAGGTGCTAGCGACGCTTCGGCCAGCCTTTTCTGTTAAAGGCACTGTGACAGCTGGAAACTCTTCACAAATGAGTGATGGTGCTGCTGCTGTATTGGTTATGGACCATGAAAAAGCTAAATCACTTGAACTACAACCCATCGCTAAATTCCGTTCTTTTGCTGTGGCAGGGGTTCCACCAGAGGTAATGGGAATCGGTCCGATTGAAGCTGTGCCAAAAGCATTGAAATTAGCAGGACTTGAATTGGCAGATATCGGGTTATTTGAGTTGAATGAAGCTTTTGCTTCACAAGCGATTCAGGTCATCCGTGCTTTAGGAATCAATGAGGATATCGTAAATGTGAATGGAGGAGCGATTGCACT
Source organism: Bacillus sp. SD088 (assembly GCF_017355205.1). Classification (GTDB taxonomy): domain Bacteria; phylum Bacillota; class Bacilli; order Bacillales; family Bacillaceae_C; genus Lederbergia. The sequence goes on along the minus strand of NZ_JADIJK010000003.1, from coordinate 69,280 downwards.
TGGGCATCCACTTGGATGTACAGGAACAAAATTAACACTATCCCTTATTCAAGAAATGAAACGGCGACAAGTGCAATTTGGAGTTGTGACGATGTGTATTGGCGGAGGAATGGGAGCTGCGGGTGTGTTTGAATTGGTCTCGCATTAACTGGTAGTAAGCTCCCCCTACTGCAAGAAGTAGAACAAGATTTAAACTCTTGAGATTATTGCCAGTAAAAGCCCGATTCGTTCTGCTGACAGGATGTTGCGTTTGCCTCAGGATCGATGAATGTAGCTTGAGTCCATCTTGAATTACTTGGAGATGGAACTTCCCACTAATTGAAGTTTCACTTTATCTAAGGAGGAATTGGCATGGGAAATAAGGTTGGGAAAATTATGAAAGGTGGCGCCTTTCTAATTGAAGAACTGAAGCCTGAGCAATTGTTTACTCCAGAAGACTATACAGATGAACATAAAATGATTTACAAAACGAGTGATGATTTTGTTAAGAAGGAGGTTTTGCCGCAAGTTGAATACCTAGAGAATCATGAGTTTGATCGTTCAGTCGAATTGCTGAAAAAAGCGGGAGAACTCGGACTGTTAGGAGCGGATGTTCCAGAAGATTATGGTGGATTAGGGTTAGATAAAATCAGTTCCTCCTTAATCGCAGAGGCGATGTCACAAGCAGGTGGTTTTTCGATCTCGCATGGCGCCCATGTCGGAATTGGTTCACTCCCAATTGTTTTGTTCGGTAATGAAGAGCAAAAGCAAGCCTATCTACCAGCCCTTGCCACAGGTGAGAAATTAGCTGCTTATGCCTTAACAGAACCGGGATCAGGCTCAGATGCATTAGGAGCGAAAACAACAGCTACATTAAATGAAGCCGGCACCCATTATCTTTTAAATGGAGAAAAACAGTGGATCACCAATTCCGCTTTTGCAGATCTTTTTATTGTTTATGCGAAAATTGATGGAAAACATTTTTCGGCTTTTATTGTGGAACGTGATTTTCCGGGGGTCTCTACCGGCCCGGAAGAAAAGAAAATGGGGATTAAAAGCTCATCTACACGGACGTTAATCTTAGAAGATGCAGAAATACCTGTCCGAAATCTTTTGGGTGAAGCTGGGAAAGGCCATCGGATTGCCTTTAATATCTTGAATATTGGGCGTTATAAGCTTGGCGTTGGAGCTGTTGGTGGATCTAAACGTGCGCTTGAAATTACATTAAAGTATGCCAATCAACGAAAACAATTTCAAACGCCGATCGCTCAATTTCATTTAACAAAAGAGAAATTCGGGGCATTGGGTGCGGAGCTATATGCAGCAGAAAGCTCTGTTTATCGAACCGTTGGCTTGTTTGAAGAGAAAATGAGCCAGTTAACAGAGGAGGAAGTAAAAGACGGTAGCAAAGTGGCTGAATCAATTCGCGAATATGCAATTGAATGCTCTTTGAATAAATTTTTTGCTTCAGAAGTATTGGACCATGTAGTCGATGAAGGTGTGCAAATTCATGGCGGATACGGTTATATGCAAGAGTACGAGATTGAAAGAGCGTATCGCGATTCACGGATTAATCGGATCTTTGAAGGCACTAATGAAATAAATCGTTTGCTCGTTCCAGGCACCTTTTTAAAAATGGCCTTTAAAGGGGAGCTCCCATTGCTAGAAAAAGCCCAAACCTTGCAAGAAGAATTAATGATGCTCATGCCAGAAGAGCCGGGAGATGAACCATTAGAGCAAGAAAAATACTTAGTTACTGGGGCAAAAAAGGTGGCTTTAATGATCGCCGGTTTAGGTGCCCAGAAATTTGGCGCGAAATTGGAACAAGAGCAGGAGATCTTAAGTAAGATGGCTGATGTTGTTTCCTTGGCATATGCGATGGAATCAGTTGTGGTTCGGACTGAAAAGGCAATAGCCAAAACAGGTGTTGAAAAAAGTAAGCAAAAACTGCTTTACACAGAAATCTTTTGCCAACAGGCAATCATAAAAGTGGAGCAATTTGCGAGGGAGAGTCTGGCCGCAATTGAAGAAGGGGATACCTTCCGGATGATGAATTCTGCTTTGCGTAAATTAATTCGTCATACACCGATTAATAGTATTGCCAAGAAAAGAGCGGCAGCTGATTGCTTAATTGCGGCTGAACGCTATATTGTCTAATCGCATCACACTGAGATGGGTGCGCTGTCCGACAGGAGAGCACCTTAACTCAGTGTTTTTTATGGTGCGGTTAAAACCTCCCAGCTAATGGCCGAGCCTTTAGATTAAATGGCCAAAGATCTCGACTAAATGATCGCAATCATAGAATGATTGATCGGAATTCTCATTAAACTGGTTGCAACTTGCATGGGTATTTATTAAAAAGACTTTCGTCTATGTGTATGATTATTTTTTATGTTATAATCAGTGCAATCTATTTGGATTGGAGAGATACTAGTGGCTTTACGTTTTTATTGGTATCCTAAATGTGGAACATGTCGAAAAGCTAAAAAATGGCTGGATGAGCATGGAGTAGAATATGAAGAAATACATATTGTCGAGCAGCCTCCATCCCGTAATGAAGTAGAGAAATTATATCAAGCAAGTGGGCTGCCATTAAAAAAGTTTTTTAATACAAGTGGCAGGAAATATCGGGAGCTTGGATTGAAGGACAAGATTGGTACAGCTTCAGAAGATGAATTACTTGAAATCCTATCTAGTGATGGCATGCTAATCAAAAGGCCGATCGTTACAGATGGTCAAACAGTGACCGTTGGGTTTAAAGAAGAGGAATTCAACAATACTTGGACGAGCTAGGCTAACAGAAGTGCCTAAAACCGATAATGCAACAATGTACATAGAACGGTTGAAAAAGGTCGTTTTTGGATAGGATTATTATTACTATGGAGGGATCAAGATGAATACACCAAAAGAATTACTCTATTCAGAAGAGCATGAATGGGTGAAAGAAGAAGGAGAAAAAGTAAGAATTGGAATTACAGAATTTGCACAAGATGAACTAGGGGATATCGTATTTGTCGAGCTTCCTGAAGTAGGGGATAGCGTCACAGCGAATGAACCATTTGGTAGTGTAGAATCTGTTAAAACCGTTTCAGAGCTTTATTCACCACTTAGTGGGAAAGTCGTTGAAGTCAATGCAGACCTCGATGATAGCCCTGAATTTGTGAATGAATCTCCATATGAAAAAGCTTGGATGATTGTTATCGAACCATCGAATAAAAGCGAACTGGACAACCTGATGACCGCGGAAAAATATGCGGAGATGACAAGTGCGGAATAATAGAAGTATTAAATAAAAACACCGTTTTAACCCGCGATCTGCGGGTTAAACTTTTTAATTATGTTAAACGATCATGTATTTTTCTAAAAGGATGATTTCATGAAAGAATGTACAAAAGATGAAATAATAGAAGCCGTAGAAAACAAGCAATCATTGATTCTCTATTTTTACACGCCATTATGCGGGACATGTCAAGTGGCTGGAAAAATGTTGGGAATTGTCGAACAAATGATGGCGGAGCCTCCTTTTAAAAAAGCGGATCTTAATTATTTACCAGAAATCGCTGAACAATTTTCAATTGAAAGTGTTCCGTGTCTGATTCAATTAAATAAAGGGAAAATTGAAAACAAAATCTATGCCTTTCACTCTGTTCCATATTTATATGAGCAATTACATCTGCCTTAATAATTTCAAAAAAGCTCTGTTTTATAGGTTTTTAGTCCTAGTTTTATAGGTCTTTAGATAGAGTTTTTTAAATAGATACTTTTGCACAAAAAAGCGTTTTAACCCCTATATTGTACGTGTTAAGGCTTGTATTGTACGAAATTTTCTATTTTCTTATTTGTTTTTTATCGTTTATAATAGGGAACGTAAAAAGGGCAATGAAAAAATGACCTTTAGAAGATATTTAAAAAGGTCAAAAAATGAAAGGATTGGTCCCTAATTAATCCCTTAAAGATTGAGTACACAGATGGTATGGAAAAAGCGATGCATGCGGCGCATGGAGTTGGCTACGAGGTTTACAAAAGACAACATGACATTCGAATGACGATTGAGAAAAAACGAGAAAAAGACTACTTGCGTTCTCAAAGAGTGGCATCGGATTTAGAACGGAAAATACATGTTTAAGAAATCAATTAAACTGACCTTAATAAACGTAGAAACCTAGAATTACAAGGTTGGCATTTTATATGCCAGCCTTTTTTAACGCGTTTTTTAAAAAAGAGTTACATAGTGGAAAAACCCTCCCTAGTTGATAATAATTTTAAAATGGTTTAAGATGGGAGAGGAGTAAAAGAAAAGAAATACTCATTCAAATAAAAAATCACAATCTCGATACGGAGGTATGATCATGGCTTCAACATTAGTTATTAAAGATCTTCACGTGGAGATCGAAGGTAAAGAGATTTTAAAAGGTGTAAACCTAGAAATAAAGGGCGGGGAAATTCACGCAGTAATGGGGCCAAACGGGACCGGTAAATCAACGTTGGCTTCTGCGATTATGGGCCATCCCAAATATGAAGTGACAAGCGGTTCTATTCATTTGGACGGTAAAGATGTATTAGAAATGGAAGTGGATGAGCGCGCTTTAGCTGGCCTTTTCCTTGCGATGCAATATCCAAGTGAAATCAGCGGTGTAACCAATGCCGATTTCCTTCGATCTTCCATCAATGCTCGTCGCGGGGAAGGTAATGAAATTTCTTTAATGAAATTTATTAAAGAAATGGATAGCAAAATGGATTTATTAGAGATGGATCCTGATATGGCGCAACGCTATTTAAATGAAGGATTCTCTGGTGGGGAAAAGAAACGGAATGAAATTTTACAGCTAATGATGATCCAACCAGCGATTGCGATTCTTGATGAGATCGATTCAGGTCTTGATATTGACGCATTGAAAATTGTTTCAAAAGGAATTAATGAAATGCGTTCCAGCGAATTCGGTTGCATGATCATTACTCACTACCAACGTCTTCTAAATTATATCACCCCTGACAAGGTGCATGTGATGATGCAAGGCCGTGTTGTAAAATCTGGTGGTCCAGAGCTTGCACAAAAACTAGAAGCACAAGGGTATGATTGGATTAAAGAAGAGCTAGGAATTGAAGACGAAACAGTTGGTCAAGAAGCATAAGTGTTAGGAGGATCATAATGACAATTGATACGAAAATGGCAATCGATCAAGACTATATCCGCTCCTTCTCAACTGAAAAAGGCGAGCCTGCTTGGTTAACAGATCTTAGAGTAAAAGCATTGGCCCTTGCGGATGAAACACCGATGCCACAACCTGATAAAACAAGAATCACAAAGTGGAATCTCACTGATTTTCAAAAGCACCAGGCAGAAGGAACAGTATTCCAATCTTTAAATGATTTGCCTGAGGTCGCAAAGAATGTTGTTCATGTTGAGAATGCAAATAAGAATTTGTATATTCAACATAATCAAACAGCAGCCTATTTAACTCTTTCAGATGAATTGAAGGAGCAAGGGGTTATATTTACAGATATTCAAACAGCAGCCACAGAACATGGCGAGCTTTTACAAAAATACTTTATGAAGAATGCCGTAAAGGTCGATGAACATAAACTAACAGCTCTTCATGCTGCGCTAATGAATGGCGGGGCATTCCTATATATTCCTAAAAACGTAGAAGTAAAAGAACCGATTCAATCTGTCTTTATTTTCGATGATCAGGAAGCAGCGATGTTTAATCATGTGCTTGTTGTAGCAGATGATAATAGTTCTGTTACCTATGTTGAAAACTATCTTTCCGTATCAGATGAAACCAATGGTATTTTTAATATTATCTCTGAGGTTGTAACAGAGAATAATGCCAAAGTCGTTTATGGTGCTGTTGATACTCTTGCAAAAGGCTCTACAACCTATGTGAACCGCCGTGGTGTTACAGGGCGCGATGCTACTATTGATTGGGCTTTAGGGATGATGAATGATGGAGACACGATCTTTGAAAATGTGACAGATCTAATTGGCGATGGTTCCAATAGTAATGCGAAAACCGTTGTAGTTGGAACAGGAAAGCAAACACAAAACTTTACAACAAGCATTGTCCACCACGGAAAAGAGACAGAAGGCTTTATTCTGAAGCACGGTGTGATGAAGGATGCTGCTTCTTCTATTTTTAATGGTATTGGAAAAATCGAAAAAGGTGCGTCAGGTGCAAATGCTGAACAGGAGTCACGTGTTTTAATGTTAAGTGAAAAAGCTCGTGGTGACGCAAACCCGATTCTACTTATTGATGAAGATGATGTAATGGCCGGACATGCTGCTTCTGTTGGGCGTGTAGATGAATTGCAGCTTTACTACCTAATGAGTCGAGGAATCTCCAAAGTAGATGCAGAGAGATTAATTATTCATGGCTTCCTAGCACCTGTTGTAGAGAGATTACCTATTGAGTCTGTTAAAAACCAGTTAACAGAAATCATTGAGAGGAAAGTTAAGTAATGACATTTTCAGAGGTTCGCCAATACTTCCCGATTCTCGATCAAGAAGTCAATGGACACCCGCTTGTGTATTTGGATAGTGCTGCGACCTCGCAAAAGCCTGTGCAAGTCATAGAAGCATTAGATCAGTATTACCGAGAATATAATTCGAATGTGCACCGCGGTGTTCATACATTGGGCACTCGGGCGACTGATCGCTACGAGGAAGCACGAGAAAAGGTTCGCCAATTTATCAATGCCTCCTTGACGGAGGAAGTCATTTTTACAAGAGGCACAACAACCTCTCTGAACACTGTTGCAGCAAGCTTCGCTAGAGCGAACCTTGAAGAAGGCGATGAGATTGTGATCTCCTATATGGAGCATCACAGTAACATTATTCCGTGGCAACAAATCGCGAAGGAAAAAAAAGCTACTTTAAAATATATTCCCTTACAAGCAAATGGAACGATCGATCTTGAGGATGCGCGTCAGACGATTACAGCGAAGACGAAAATTGTTTCAATCATGCATGTTTCGAATGTATTAGGGACGATTAATCCCATTAAAGAATTGGCTGCAATTGCTCATCAGAATGGCGCAGTTATGGTTGTGGATGGTGCCCAAAGCGCTCCTCATATGAGGATTGATGTACAAGATTTAGACTGTGACTTCTTTGCTTTTTCTGCTCATAAAATGTGTGGTCCTACAGGCATTGGTGTTCTGTATGGAAAGAAGGAACTGTTAGAGAATATGGAGCCAGTCGAATTTGGTGGCGAAATGATTGATTTTGTTGGGCTGCAAGAATCTACGTGGAAGGAGCTTCCATGGAAGTTCGAAGCAGGGACGCCTATTATTGCTGGTGTGATCGGCCTAGGTGCAGCGATCGACTTTTTAAATGAGATTGGCCCTGACGAGATTCTCGCCTATGAACATCAATTAGCAGCATATGGACTGGAGAAATTGTCTGTTGTAGAGGGATTAAAGCTCTATGGACCAGAACAAGCTGAACAGCGTGCAGGTGTGATCACCTTCAATTTAGAGGATGTACACCCACATGATCTGGCTACTGTTCTGGATGCAGAAGGGATCGCCGTCCGTGCAGGTCATCATTGTGCACAGCCTTTGATGAAATGGTTAAATGTTTCTGCAACAGCAAGAGCGAGCTTTTATTTATATAACACGGAACAAGACATTGACAAGCTAGTAGCTGGCTTAGTCAAAACAAAGGAGTATTTCACGAATGGCTTTTAGTAACCTTGATCAACTCTACCGACAAGTCATAATGGATCATTACAAAAATCCACGTAATAAAGGCAGCTTAGAGGATGGTAATCTTACTGTTGACATGAATAATCCGACATGTGGAGACCGAATTCATCTTACCATGAAGGTGGAGAATGGCAAGGTGACAGATGCCAAGTTCGAAGGAGAAGGCTGTTCCATTTCAATGGCATCTGCCTCGATGATGACACAAACCATTATTGGAAAAGATGTAGAAGCAGCCTATAAGCTTTCTCATATTTTTTCCGAAATGGTCCAGGGCAAGGAGTATGATGAAGAAGATTTTGATCTTGGTGATATGGAAGCTTTACAAGGAGTCTCCAAGTTTCCAGCCCGAATTAAATGTGCCACACTTGCGTGGAAGGCAATGGAAAAAGGATTGCATGAATAAACGAAACTCATTCAGTGTAGATTTTACTCGCTGAAGAAGCAAAGGTGAGATTCGGAATAGGCAAGGGAAAACCGAAAAGCCTTTGTGACCTGCTTCTTGCAGGGAAAATTTTTAGAATGGAGGAATGAAGAATGGCGAAAGAAGCACCGTTAGTTGGCGATTATAAATATGGTTTCCATGACAAGGACGTTTCCATTTTTCGTTCAGAACGGGGATTAACGAGAGAGATCGTAGAAGAAATCTCCAGAATGAAGGAAGAGCCAGAGTGGATGTTAGAATTTCGCTTGAAATCTCTTGAGCAATTTTACAAAAGTCCAATGCCTCAATGGGGTGGAGATTTAAGTGGATTGAACTTTGATGAGATTACCTATTATGTAAAACCATCTGAACATACAGAGCGTTCTTGGGATGAGGTTCCTGAAGAAATCAAGCAAACGTTTGATAAATTAGGAATTCCAGAAGCTGAGCAAAAGTATTTGGCTGGAGTTTCCGCTCAATATGAATCAGAGGTTGTCTACCATAATATGAAAGAAGATCTTGAAGAGATGGGGATCGTCTTTAAGGATACAGATTCTGCTCTTCAGGAAAATGAAGATATTTTCCGTGAACATTGGGCAACAGTAATCCCACCATCAGACAATAAATTTTCTGCGTTGAATTCTGCTGTCTGGTCTGGAGGATCTTTCATTTATGTTCCTCCAGGTGTAAAGGTCGATACACCGCTTCAAGCATATTTCCGGATTAATTCGGAAAACATGGGACAATTCGAGCGTACATTGATCATTGTCGATGAAGACGCGTCTGTCCACTATGTAGAAGGATGTACAGCACCTGTTTATACAACAAACTCTCTTCATAGTGCCGTTGTGGAGATCATCGTCAAAAAAGGTGGCTATTGTCGCTATACAACCATTCAAAACTGGGCAAATAACGTGTATAACCTAGTAACGAAACGGGCCATTTGTAGAGAAAATGCGACAATGGAATGGATCGATGGAAATATCGGTTCTAAATTAACGATGAAATATCCTTCCGTCTTTTTGATGGGAGAAGGGGCGCGTGGAATGACCCTCTCGATTGCCATGGCAGGAAAAGGGCAACACCAAGATGCTGGTGCGAAAATGATGCATTTAGCACCAAATACATCTTCTTCCATCGTGTCAAAATCAATCTCTCAACATGGTGGAAAGGTCTCCTATCGTGGAATGGTCCACTTCGGCCGCAAAGCGAGTGGTGCCAAGTCTACGATTGAGTGTGATACGATTATTATGGATGATAAATCCACTTCCGATACGATTCCATACAATGAAATCTTAAACGACAATATTTCATTGGAGCATGAGGCAAAAGTGTCGAAAGTATCTGAAGAACAACTCTTCTACCTTATGAGTCGTGGAATCAGTGAGCAAGAAGCAACGGAAATGATCGTTATGGGCTTCATCGAACCATTTACAAAAGAACTACCAATGGAATACGCTGTTGAAATGAACCGTCTAATCAAATTTGAGATGGAAGGTTCGATTGGATAATACCCCTACAACCTTTGGTACGACAAGGGTTAGGGTGAAATACAAAAGGGAAATGTGGCTGCGTGCCAACTTTATGCCAAGTCAGATTTTCTTTTAGTGAAGAAGGCGAACTTTTGAAGTTCGTCTTCTTCTATTTTTTTCCGTAATATGCTAAGTATGTGTTGACAAACCAGATTGGAATGCAGGAAAGCGACTAGTGAAGCTACTCTATGATCTAAAATGTAAAGCTGAAAAGTGGCACGTACATGACAGCTAATCTTAGTGGTATGGAGAAAGTGTAAAAAAACAAGCCTCACTTGGGTGAGGGCTTTGCTCTGTCTATACTTAGTCTTTTAACAAAATTAGTTAGCCAGTAGGATAAAAATACAACGACTAGATCTATGATAAAAATAAAAAATGCATTCATACCTCGATTAAAATCAATAAAACCCATTAACATTTCGATTGATGCGAATCCAAATGAAAATATTCCACTTACTAGAACTGTATATAGATAAAAGTTTTTGTTATTGTTTATACAGTATTGATACATCATCATAAATCCAATAGGTAGTACTGATGAATTTATACTCAGGGCAAATGGTAAGATGGGAATGATAAAATATAGATGGACAAATAGTGTGGTGGCTCCTAATACAATATCTATGTAAGTCCATAATAGATGTATAGAAAATCCAAAAAATAATATTTCAAATATCTTAGTTCGATCAACGTTGAAGTATAATATAATTAAGGGGATAATTAATAAGCCCACTACAGCCCAAAATTGCCATGTATCTAGGTAAGAAAATTTGTACCAATAGGATAAAAGCGAGGAGTTTAGCTCTTCACTTTTTTTGTACATATCAATCAAAACGGAGCTTTGATCCATCTCATTTCCTCCTATTCATTATTACTTAAAACAGATATTTATATCTTGTAACTAAACCAAATAAACTATACTTCTTTATATTAATATAAAAAATAGCCCTCACTTTGGTACTGCACCAAATGTTAGTAAAAACCTAACACTTGAGGTGCCGTACCCTTTTGTGGGGCTTTGCTTAAATAACTTTTGGTTATTTTCTAGTCAAGAAATTGCATCTTTTTGGTTTCCTTAAGAGTTACAAAGGCATTACCCAACACTTCATTGTGATGATCAATGATCTGTTGAGCACTTAATATATTTGAATCCCATGTCCGGTGGGCATCTTTGACAAGTGTAATACGATAGCCAAGACTAAATGCACGGCGAATCGTTGTGTCTATACAATACTCAGTCTGATTTCCAGAGACAATAAGATTTTGAATTTGCCCTGATTTAAGTTTTTCCTGAAGCTCAGTTTCATGAAAAGAATCAGGGGTATGTTTTTGGATTACAATTTCTCCTTCTTTTGGAATAATTGAAGAATGAATTTCCCATTCATGTGTTCCGCTTATGAATTCTTCATCATTATGTTGAACAAAAAAGACGGGGACATTAGTAGTACGCGCTTTATTAATTAGCTCCTGAAGATTTTTAAGTAGGCTTTCTCCTTCGTATATCGGGTTAGATTCGTTAAACATGGCATTTTGAACGTCTATTACCAATAACTGTCTTTGGCATTTTTTCCCACTCCTATTTATGCTACATCTCATCTTTTATATTAGTGTTGGAAGGAACGATGATCTCTTCCGTTTGTTATTAATGCAATTATACAGCATATATACATGATTTGGATTATTTTACCACTGTATAGTGAACACTGGAACCAGGCCTTTTAAGCATATTTTACCACTTGAACAAAGAATGCACGTTCGTATATAATGTATAAAAACAAACGTTCGGAGTGGTTGGTGTGGTTAATTTTTTGAAAAGAGCTTGTGACAACAGAACTCCTATACAGATCATTTACATTGACCGGGACAATAAAATATCTCAACGGACTATTAAGGTATTAGCTATATCACAAACAACGATAAAAGCATACTGCTACACTAAACGCCAGTTTAGAACATTTAAAATAAGTAACATCTTATCAGTTGGAAGTGTAAAGCAGGGGAGAGTTAGCTGAATGAGGAATTCATATATTTATAACAGAGTTGAATGCATAGAATGGGTGCGACTTAGAAGCCGCACCCATTCAAATTATAGACAACGGCTTCTTTATTTCTTTGATTTTGATAATAAAAGCAAGCAGCAAACCGCATTAATTTATTAAATAAAATATGTAATATACATAAAATTATGCATTGGCAATTTTATTAGAATGATGGATTTGACATAGCAAGGATGGGTGAGAAAAACGGGGGGAAGGTGAATAGAATGTATGATTGGTTCCATGAGGTACTAATGATACTTGTCGCAATTGTTTCTGGATCAGCACTCTCTTTATGCCGTAAATTGAATAAGCAGCCTGTTATAATTGGCTTTATTTGTTGGATTGCATTAAGTGGGTATTTTATGATAGAAGCAATTGTTATTCGCGCAACCACCGCTCCCTATAACTTTCTTAAACAACCGATGAGTGATCTTGGAGTAACTACTTGTGGAACAGACACGTATGTACTTGCCCAATACGACATTTGCTCACCATATCATTGGCTGATGAATTGGACGTTTTTTCTAACAGGCTTAGCGATTTTTATAGGTGCCATTTTACTCTATCGTTTATGGCCGAAAACTCGCGCTTCTACAATAGCAACAGTTTGTATTTGTATTTTTGGAATAAGCTATGGCATTTCAGGAATCATTCCTGCTGATGCTCATTTTTATTGGCATACACTAAGTGCACTTCCAGGGATGATAGTACAGATTCCTGCTATGATTCTAATTAGTAAAGTTACCTATAAAGAATTGCCTTATTTAGCATGGTGGACGATTGTTTGTACCGTGGTGACTGCGACATCACTTTTTATTTTATTTTTACAGCCAGTTTTTGCAGATATTCCAGGAGGATTAGTTCAGCGTATATTATACGGCTCTGTATATTGGTGGTTGACGGTGACGACTATCATTCTCTGGAGGAAACGTTATTTCACTTTACGTTAAAAAAATTTGGAAGGTGGAGCTGTAGATGTTGGCTCAACGTCCAAGTGGATTGACTGTTTTCATCAAAAGACGGTCTTGTCACGCTATCAACAGTGAGGTTAATAAAAGGATACCTGAATGTATAGAGCAACTGACCAGGGGTTTGCCTACTCGTAGTGTTTTTATTGTATAATGAATATTAAATATAGGGTTCGATAGGAGTTTTATTGATGAAAAAGCTCACATTAGAATCACAAGAATTTCAACAAGTTCTTAAAAATCTTCGTTTTACAGTTACCTTTATCCCTTCAAAATAAAGTCATTGAAGTAGAGGTTAGTATAATCTAGAGGGAAATGATGTTTTTTTAAAAAAACAATCTTTTAAGTGCTACTTCGTTTGCAGAGCAGAAGCTTTTGCTTACGATTTGTGTAGCAGAATTAGAAAGAAATGGTTATGATTACCTGCAACCTGTTTCTTTTTTAGAAAAATTTAAATAGCTATACTACCAATTATTTCAAGATATCTATCCATTTGCAGGAATGTTTTCGTAAAGTACATTTTGCCAAGGCAGTTTATTAAGACTAGCTGATTTATTTAGGCAGTTACTTCATGTTGCTATTTTAGTCTTTTGGTTAATAAGCATGCTGTTTTTAAACAATGAATTGTTCGTTTTACTGATTGCCATGAAACCATATAGAGATAACCAATCTTACACAGAGGGAATGAGCTGAATGAATGATCATCTAAGGAAAGACAGCGATACGGGTTATCTACATGCTCAACAGAAAGCTGCTGATTATTTTAACATACTAAATGAACAAGTCTCCCACTACTCCTATATCCCTGTTTTGACAGAAGACTTTCATTTATGGAAGAAAGATCATCTTCCTCGTTTTTCCATTTCCCCTTTTTTTATGGGCTGGAAGAAAAATCCAGAAAGACATGATTATCATCAATATATAGGGTGGATGAATCGAACAGGAAAGCTGGATGATTATCTGGATCGCAGTATTTCTTATATCTTCATGCGTGATCTTGGAAAAGCGTTGGATTCTCCTAATATCCAACATCGTGTTCAACGTTCTATTAAGAGGCTGAAAAGGCAGCTGATTTTGCCGGACATCACTGTTCAGGAAGAGGAAATTTTCAGCATGGCAGGGTTGTATCGTTTTGCTCAAAAGGAGGGCTTGGAATCCACTCTAATTTGGGTGATGGAGAAATTAAAAAAGGTTTCCTCCAAAATTCCGGCTGGGATGGATGCAACTGAAGCACAGCGAAAACTGATAAAGATCATTACTGGGGTCGTGATGCAGGTCATAGAGGAAATGGAAGATGAGGTGTTGCTCGAAGAACGGACAGAGCGACTCGAAAAAGCAATCCGTTTGGGATATTCTTATGGATTGACCTACCCTTTTATTGATGATCTTCTCGATGCCAAGATATTATCCCCTAATGAGGAAAGGCAATACTCTGAGTTAATTCGTACAACGCTGATTACTGGAGTAGTCCCTGATCTGGGAGAATGGATAGGTAAGAATAAGGAACTGATTGAATATATCCATAGCGAACTTCGAGAGGCCTTTCTATATATTAGGGACCACCAGGAAGCAGACACTAGAGATACTTTCCTTGGGCAATCATATGTGTTCTTTAAAGCGCAGGAAGTGGATAGGACCAAGGATCTTTCCTATGGTCATTACACGAATGAGGAGCTTTATATCCCTGTAATTGTGAAAGCTGCTTCCTCCCGACTCATTGTCCGGTCGATCATTCGTGCTGCAGAAGATGAAGGCATTGACAGCAGAACTTTTTATTATGGAATCTACAACCAGCTTGCAGATGATTTTGCGGATATGTTTGAGGATATGAAGCAGGGTGGAGTGACACCGTATACCTATTACTTGAAATATCATGATAAGCGCCCGGATTTGGTCAACCCGTTTGAAATGTATTGGGCAGTAATTTCCTATTTAATCCATGAATTATATGGTTCAGACCAAAAAACATGTGAAGTGATTTTAGACAGAGCCATTAATGGTTTGCAACGCTATAAGGTGCGAATTGGGGCTGAAAAATACAAGGAAGTTATGGATATTTTTGCAGCTGGTATTCCAGAATTCAATGAATTGATTCAATATATGGTCAAAAATGCCAAGGATGTGGATTTTTTTGATAAACTCCTCAGGGATCATATGATAGCAGATTTACAACAGGAAAAAAGGGAGCAGGAGGAGTTTATCGCTACGGTTAAGTCTGTCAGGCATCAAATGAATGACAATCTGCTTATTACAGAGGATGAGCAGGATTCTGCTATCAAGGAATCTATAGTAGAAGCTTGCAACTATAGCCTGCAAGGAGACGGCAAGCGGCTAAGATCCATTATGACATGGGTAATGGCTGTAAACGAATATGGTCTTGATCAGACTGCTATTATGCCGCTTCTAAAATCATTGGAATATATGCATACGGCCTCGTTGATTTTTGATGATTTGCCATCACAGGATAATGCGTCAATCCGCAGGGGACGGCAAACCGTTCATGAGGTGTATAACCATGCTATTGGAGAACTAAGTGGTCTTTTTCTCACTCAAAAAGCTGTGGAGGAACAAACCTCGCTTGAGGGATTCGATCCGCAAACGGTACTGCGGTTGATTGGCTATTCTGCCAAGATGACAACAGAAATGTGTAAAGGACAGGCAATGGATCTCGATACTAAAGGGCAGGAATTAACGCTAGAAGAATTGCGTACCATCTGTTTTTACAAAACAGGAATCGCTTTTGAAGCTTCTCTCATTATGCCCGCCATTCTTGCTGGCAAGGAGGAAGAGGGAATGGCTGCTTTGAAAAAATTCGCCTATCATGCAGGTCTTGCTTTTCAAATTAAGGATGATTTGCTTGATGTGGAAGGCGATTCCGCGATACTTGGCAAGCCCCTATTAAAAGATGCGGAAAATAATCGCTCGACATTTGTGTCCGTTCTTGGGATAGATGAGGCGAAAAAGGCAATGTGGGATCATTATTCCTTTGCCATTGAATCACTGCAGAAATTCCCACAGCAAACTACTTTTTTGAAACATTTAATGAATTATATCGTAAATCGAGAGTATTGATGGTTTGTTTTAAGTTAAGTCTTTCTTATTGCTTTGTAGGGCTTTTATTGTGATATACAAGCTGATAGTCTATGTGCTTGTCACAATTCTCTCTAATGAGTGGCAAGTCTCTCGCATGTTATAATGTTTGAGTGTCACATAACAATTGGCTTACACTCATTACCGTGACGCTTGCATGTGCGAATCATTAGGTGAGGGGTGTATAGGTGATTTTGTATATAGGGAGGACTTGTTTAGTATGATTGAAATGAATCGAGCAATCGATCATCAGCCGACATCTAAACCATTCAATAAAGCTTGGATGGTGCTGATTTTAGGGTTGCTTACGGCTTTTGGGCCGTTATCGATGGATATGTATTTACCGGCGCTTCCAACGGTGACAGAAGACTTTCAAACAAGTGCGTCGTTTGGCCAGTTAAGTATAACGGCCTGTTTAATCGGCTTGGCAATGGGGCAATTGATATTTGGTCCGTTAAGTGATATCAAGGGGAGAAAGCGCCCGTTGCTTGTTACCTTGACTATTTATGTTGTAGCCTCGCTACTTTGTGCATATAGTGCTAATATTTGGATTTTTATTGGTTTACGCTTTGTTCAAGGCTTCTCCGCTGCAGCAGGAATCGTCATTGCCCGTGCTTCTTCCAGAGACATGTATACAGGTAAAGACTTAACGAAATTCATTGCACTTCTGGCACTTGTGAATGGGGCTGCTCCGATTTTAGCACCGTTATTTGGTGGCGCCGTGTTGAATTGGTTATCCTGGCGAGCAGTTTTTGTCATTTTGTTTGCGATTGGCCTTTTAATATTTTTTGCGGTGACGTTTACGCTACCAGAGACATTACCTAAAGCGAACCGAAGACAGGGTGGGATGTTGGAGACGGTTCAAACATTCCATGTCTTGTTAAAAGATAGAGTATTTATGGGAATCGCATTAGCTCAGGCCTTTGTAACAATGAGCATGTTTGCCTATATTTCGGGTTCACCATTTGTATTGCAAAATCTTTACGGGTTTACTCCACAGCAATTTTCGATCATGTTTGCTATTAATGGGGTAGGGATTATCCTGGCAGCACAAATTACAGGAAGATTGGCTGATAAAATTGAAGAAGCCCGTTTATTGCAATGGGGTGTGCTGTGCTCCTTTATAGGGAGTTTGCTCTTGATCTTGTCTGTCTTGTTTTCACTTTCCTTATGGATATTGCTATTTGCGTTGTTTCTAATTGTTTCGAGTGTGGGGATTGTGAACACTACAAGTTTCTCACTGGGCATGCAACGTCAAGGTGAGGTTGCAGGAAGTGCGTCCGCGTTTCTTGGTATTCTTCCATTTGGTGGAGGTGCGCTTGTTTCTCCGCTTGTTGGTATTGCAGGCGATCAGACAGCCGTGCCAATGGCAGTGACCATTTTTATTTGCAGTCTTTTGGCATTCATGATTTATTATGTTTTCGTTAAACGCTCATGAGTATACCCTGGTAAAAACTAAACCGTCTGTCTGGATGATCCAGACAGACGGTTTTTAGCTTTAAATCCGAATAGCGGAGCTTTATATCTTGAATAGTCGGTCTTTAATCATGTATAGAGGAAAATAAACCCTTATAGTTGAGTTTTAAACCCGAATAGTCGGTCTTTAATCACGTATAGAGGAATAAATCCTTATAGTTGAGTTTTAAACTCGTATAGTCGGTCTTTAATCACGTATAGAGGAAAATAAACCCTTATAGTTGAGTTTTAAACCTGTATAGCCGGTCTTTAATCACGTATAGAGGAATAAACCCTTATAGTTGAGTTTTAAACCTGTATAGCCGGTCTTTAATCACGTATAGAGGAATAAACCCTTATAGTTGAGTTTTAAACCCGAATAGTCGGTCTTTAATCACGTATAGAGGAATAAACCCCTTATAGTTGAGTTTTAAACCCGAATAGTCGGACTTTAATCACGTATAGAGGAATAAAATCCTTATAATTGAGTTTTAAACTCGTATAGTCGGTCTTTAATCACGTATAGAGGAAAATAAACCCTTATAGTTGAGTTTTAAACTCGTATAGTCGGTCTTTAATCACGTATAGAGGAATAAACCCTTATAGTTGAGTTTTAAACCCGAATAGTCGGACTTTAATCACGTATAGAGGAAAATAAACCCTTATAGTTGAGTTTTAAACCTGTATAGCCGGTCTTTAATCCCGTATAGAAAGTCGATGTCTGGTTCTATGCATGCAGTTTGAGCTTTTTTAATCTTAAGGCATTTAATACGACAGATACAGAGCTGAAGGCCATAGCGGCACCTGCTAGCCAGGGGGCTAAAAGACCAAGCATGGCAAATGGGATCATGATAATATTATAGAGAAAGGCCCAGAGAAAGTTTTGTTTAATGTTTGTCATTGTTTTTTTACTAATGTGAATGGCGCTGACGAGACGGCGGAGGTCTCCTTGGATGATGGTGACATCTCCGGATTCAATGGCGATTTCTGATCCACTACCAATGGCCACCCCGATATCTGCAACAGCGAGAGCAGGTGCATCATTCATACCATCTCCAACCATAATGACTTTTTCTCCCTTTTTTTGTAGATTCTGAATGATGCGAGCTTTATCCATGGGGCTGACATCTGTTTGCAGCTTTTGGATGCCAACTTGTTTGGCAACCGCCATGCCAGTATATTGATTATCTCCCGTTAATAACATTGGCTTTAGCCCCAATTGCTTTAAATCCGAAATAGCAGGGGCAGAGGAGCTTCTTATTTCATCTGCTACCGCGATGATACCGGCAAAACGAGCATTTATCCAAGCGATCATCACGGTTTTTCCCTCTGCTTCCAGCTCGTGCACTTGTTGTCTTTGTTTTGAGGATAATGAGTGAAGTCGATAGGCAGGGTTGACGATCATTACCTTTTTCCCAAGAACGGTCGCTTCTACGCCATGTCCTGGAATTGTTTGTACTTGCTCAGCGACAGGAACAGAGGGGAGTATCGTTTGTACCTTATCGACAATGGTTTTCGCAATTGGATGATTAAATCCTTGTTCCACTGCTCCGATAAAACTCAATACTTCTTCTTTCTGTCGAGGATCAATACGCATGTCTGTTACATATGGCTTTCCTTTCGTCAAGGTACCTGTTTTATCAAAAATGATCGTGCGGCATTTGCCTAATCCTTCTAGAATTTTCCCTTCCTTAAATAAAATCCCCATTTGGGCAGCCCGTCCACTTCCAACCATCACGGAAGTAGGCGTAGCCAGTCCCAGTGCGCATGGGCAAGCAATAATTAAGACCGCGATAGTTTTTTCTAAGGCAACTCCCAATTGATCTGGCTGCAAAAATAAGTACCAGCCTATAAATGTTGTTAGCGCGATAATTAACACAATTGGTACAAAAACAGCGGTTATTTTATCAGCCGTCTGTTGGATGGGTGCTTTAGAGCCCTGCGCTTCCTCGACAATTTGAATGATCTGAGATAATGTCGTTTCACTATCTATTTTTGTTACTTTCACTCTTACTAAGCCGTGTTGATTGATCGTTCCAGCATAAACAGAATCACCGATGGTTTTCTCAATAGGAATACTTTCTCCAGTTAACAAGGATTCATCGATCATCGTTGAGCCCATTATCACTTCACCATCAATCGGTATTTTTTCACCTGGTTTAATAATTAAAATATCTCCAGGGACAAGTCGATGAATCGGCGAAGTGGATTCTCTACCATTTTCATATAGAGTAGCTGTTTTTGTTTGTAATTGATACAGCTTTTTAAGGGATTCGGTCGTTTTTAATTTTGTCTTTGCTTCAAGCAACTTCCCTAATAATATGAAGGTGATAATAAATGCACTTGTTTCAAAATATAAGACAGGAGGAGGCATGGATGAGTGTAAGGTTGTAAATGTCAAATAATGGCTATAGAAAAACGCGGTCGATGTACTTAAAACAACTAATACATCCATATTTGCATGTCCGCTTTTAATAGCCTTCCAAGCCCGCTCATAAAAGGGAAAGCCAATGACAAATTGGATTGGAATGGTGAGAATCAATTGTATTAAGGGCTCCATTAGGAAGGCGGGAGCATGAATAAACGGAGTCCATGTAAAATGATCGAACATCGCCCAAGCTAAAGGAATCGTTAGGAAGGCAGATAGAAAAAATCTCCGCTGTAGTGTTTGGATGTTTTTGTATGGATTACCTTCTGTAGAGAGCTTGTCTATTACTTTTGCATCAAAACCGATTTTGCGGATTTTATCGAAGATTTCATTAAGGTTTGTCCGTTTTTTATGAAAGGTCACACGTCCCTTTTCCGTTGCAAGATTAACATGGATGTCTTGCACTCCTTCTATTTTAGAGACGACTTTTTCGATCCTTGTCGCACACGCAGCACAGTGCATACCTGTTATAAAAAAATGCTGTGTTTCTTCCATTATTCTGTTCACCATCTTTTCTTCCAGCCTACTATAGTCTATTGGCGATCTAAGATGGTTAGAACAGGCGCTAGCACTTATCTTTCCATTTTCCTCATTTTTTGCTATAGTTTTTAGTAATTATTTTTAAGCGGAGCTAGGAAGTGAATGAATGATTGAAAGGATTCATATATACCATACAAATGATTTACATAGCCATTTTGACTATTGGCCGAGAATTCAATCGTTTTTGCTAGAGAAACAACAGTTACATAAGGCGGCTGGAGAGGAAGTTTTTCTATTTGATATTGGTGATTTCTCCGATCGCTGGCATCCTTTCACAGAAGGGACAAGAGGTAAAGGGAATACTGAATTGTTAAATGAGACTGGGTATCATGCCGTGACGATTGGCAATAATGAGGGGATTACATTCGCTCATGAAAATTTGGATGACCTATACCGAGAAGCGCAGTTTGATGTACTGGTCGCCAATTTATATGAGCCTGGACAGATTCGACCGGAGTGGTGTCTGCCTTATAAAATCTATCAAACAAGAAAAGGGACAAAAATTGGTGTCACGGCTGTCACGACCTATTATCAGAATTTATACAATCTACTTGGTTGGGAGATGACGGAACCTTTTACTGAACTGGAAATACAATTCAATCGGATGAAGGAAGAGGCTGATATCCTAATCGTTCTATCGCATTTAGGGATTCATGAGGATCAGAAGCTAACGCAATTATTTCCCCAAATTGATTTGATTTTAGGGTCTCATACTCACCATTTTTTTATGGAAGGGGAAAAAATGAACAACACGATGATGGCGGCGGCTGGTAAATATGGCCGTTTCGTTGGATATGTCCAACTTCATGCTGATCCCAAGGCACAAACTCTTCCAGTGTTCAAAGCGAAGCTATTTGAGTCTCATTTACTGTCAGCTGTGCAGGAGGAAGAGAAGGTTATTCAACACTATATGGATGTTGGCAAAGCACAATTAGCTGAGACCGTTACGGTGATTAAGGAGCCGCTTTTCTATTCATGGAAGGACACATCTCAACTTGCTTTATTGCTTTGTAATGCTGTCCATGAGTGGTGTGAGGCAGAATGTACGATTATTAACTCTGGTTTAATTTTAACAGATTTAAAAAAGGGTAGGGTGACGAAATTCCATCTGCATCAAATGCTTCCCCATCCGATTAACCCTTGTACAGTCGAGCTCTCAGGAGCAGAGCTAAAGGAGATTATTTTGGAAGCTGAAAGAGAAGATTGGCCAGAGGTTGAAGTGATTGGACTCGGTTTTCGAGGAAAGGTAATGGGGAAATTTGTGTATCGTGGAATTGAAGTGGATAAAGAGGAGCTCCAGGTTCAAATTAACGGAGAACCACTTGATTCAGAGCGAACGTATAAGCTAGGGACTGTGGATTTATTTACATTCGGAAAATACTTTCCTGGAATAAAACGTTCTCCTGATAAAACTTATTTTATGCCGGAATTTTTACGTGATATCATGGCTTGGAAATTAAAGGGGTTTGATGGATTTCATAGTAGATAACTCGTGTTTTGGGTTCAACTAATTCATGCTTTTCTCATACATATAACTATGAGAAGGGGTGATAAATATGGTGTCAATTGAGCCATTAATGATTGATGGCAAGACTTTTATCGCTACATCTGTGTCACTGCCAAAAACCACCTTGTTGACGATTTCGAATGAAAAGGGGTATATCATGTGCGGGGCACTGGATGTTGGTTTACTAAATGAAAAATTAGTGGATCGAAAAATAATCGCTGGGCGTGCAGTGGGAGTTAAGACGATTGATCAATTACTGCATGCTCCATTAGAATCCGTTACAGTGGAAGCAGAAGCATTGGGAATTACAGCTGGGATGATTGGAAAAGATGCTTTGTTAAAAATGAGTTAAATTGCTTGAAATAGATGTTCAAAAAGTCCAGTAAAAATACCACTTCGAATTTTTTGTTTGTTTTCAGCTGACTTGGTCCTATTTGTCCTCCATTTTGAACTCGCAATTTAAAAATTAAATGCATTTGCGCTAAATCCTTCCTCTTCTGCATATATTTGATGAGAGGAGGGATTCTTTTGGCTCGATTCCATGCAAAACATAGGCAACGGGGTCCATTACCCTTTCGATATGTTTTACTGCTGTCATTTGTTTTCTTTGTTTTCTCGACATTATTGGGATTATGGATTGTGAATAAAGGGATGAAACCAACTTTAATCAGTTATGCGGAGACCCAAACTGGAAAAATTGCACCCATGGTTGTCACAAAAGCTGTCAAAGATGTGCTACCTGAAGTGAAGGATCTATCAGAAGTGACGGAAATGGTTCCAGATGGTAGCGGTCGGACAACCGTTCAATATCGGACAGATGTGATTAATCAGATTCAATCAGAATTGTCCAAGGAGATACAATTAAATCTAAACGAGGCGGAGAGAGGCAACTTAGAACCATTAGAAATGGATACTGGGGTGGAAATTGATTATGACAAATTGAATGAAGAAGAGGGCATCTCTTATTCATTCCCACTTGGGCAAGCAACCAATAATGCACTATTAGGTAATTTAGGCCCAAAGGTTCCCATCCGTTTCTCTGCGGTAGGGAATGTCCAGACTAATGCAGAGCACAAGGTTGAGCATTATCCGATTAATAATATTTTTATTACCGTTATTGTTGCGGTAGAGGTCAATGTGCAGATTATTATCCCATTTGGTACGGAAACAGCTGTAGTCAAACAGGATGTCCCGATTGCAATGGGATATTATCAAGGGGATGTTCCCCAATTTTATAATGGGCAAGGGGTGAATCCTTCGATTAACTTGCCAGAATCGAAACCCGCAGAGTGAAATAAAGTATCAAAGGCAAGAGGAGTTGGAAATCAATATCCAAACTCCTCTATTGCTTTTTATACTCGTAGCGTTCCCATATTTTTAAATGAGGATAAGGATCAAAGGACCATTCGCGAATACCATTATCTTTGTACATACCAAAATGAAGATGAGGGGGAAACTTTCCGGACGTTCCAGGCGGTCCATAGCCTGAGCTTCCAACGCTTCCGATTACATCACCAGGCTTCACGACATTCCCAATCTTTAAATCCTTGGAGTAGCCATTTAGATGAGCATAGTAATGGTACGTATTATTTAAATCGCGAATCCCGATGCGCCAGCCTCCATATTTATTCCATCCTTTTAATTCGACTACGCCGTAAGCAACCGCGCGTACAGGAGTCCCATATCCAGCAAAGATATCCGTTCCTTCATGAATTCTTCGTCCGCCCCACCCACGACGATCCCCCCATGTATTTTTATAGGTGTAGTTATAGCTCCTTGGAAGAGGAAAAGCTTTCTCACTTAAATCAACTTTGCCCATGGTCCGGTAAATTTTAGCATTTGCCATTATCGAACGAACTGTTTGATCTCGTTCATAATAATCCCAAAGCGCTAGTCGGAAGGATTGATCATCTTCTCCATATTCACGCAAAAACTGTGCCAATGTATATAGTAAATCTTCGCCATTGGACTGATCGATTTTTCCGTCCCCATTCCCATCTTTCCCGATGCCGCCGAAAAGTTCAATGGTGTATGGATTGGTATCTTTTGGATTAGGATTAAGAGGACCTGACCACTGTTCAGGTGGAAGATAATAGCCGATAATCGCCGGTGGATCAGGTAAATCATCTCGGACATCCCGAATACTTCTTTCGAATTGGTCAACAGCTGCTAGATAATACCAAGGGGTAGATGTAAGAGCTTCGATCTTTTTGTATACATCCATTCTTTGCTGATAGATTTCATCCTGACTTAGCTCCTTTGCTTTACCTTCTTTCATACCAAAAAAACAAAGGAAGATAAGGAGCCAGGGGAATAGCTTTTTCAAATGATGCCCTCCTTTCATCTTGTTGCTAGGGGAGAGAGCTCCCCCAGATGAATTCATTGCTATTTAAGGTCACGATCGTTTTGTTGTTTATATTTTGTCTTTTCTATATAGTCATTGGTTTCGCCAGTTTTTTCGCCATTGGCATTTTCACCTTCACCCATTGTTCGTCCTTGAGGAGAACGTTCAAGCATATGCTCGATCACCATTTTGACTGAACGGTCTTTATTAGGCGATTGTGTTGTCATCGAACCGATATTCTCAACATCTTGTCGTAATGTCGGATCATCTGTTACATACACGTGATACCATCTTGGCACATAATTTAAAACGGATTTTTTCACCTGGTCAGCTATTTCAAACCGCCCTTTTTCATCATCTGCATCAGTTGTATAAGCGACCAAGACCTCTTGATCTGTTACAATGACACTAGCATCTGATACATGAGGCAAGACAACAAGTATTTCACTAATATGAAGGGCTGCTTTTTCACGATCCATCCATTGAATCGTTTTTGTATCATTTTGATTAGCTGGTGTTGGATTTTTCACCTGACGAACAAAGCCAAATTGGTCATCGGAGGTTTCCTCATTATAAATATCTGCCTGCTCATCTGAATTGATTGAATTTCCACTTTTTGGATAGAAATCGTCATTTTCAGCAATATTATTACTTCCACAGGCTGCAAGGGTCGCAGTTAAAAGGATGATTGGCCATTTTGCTTTCATTTCAACACCTCCTTATTTATTAGTGTATGTTCAAAAAGGAGGATAAAAAAGACCGAGTCGGCGACTACACTAATGTCATTGCTAACGTCCAATACAAAGGAAAGTTTCGCATCGTACGAAGGAAAAGTGGTTTTCTTCTCCAAGTAGCGGACTTGTACAGGATGTTCTGACTTCCGTGTTGCCCATAGGACGTGTCGCTACATAGTCGAAGAACCTATATCTCGTAGTGTCATTTTTACCGGACTTTTTTGAACCTCTCCTATTAGCGTGCTCAGAAAATATATTTTTTACTTAGTAATTGTTGGGGATTAAGCTATAATTAAGATAGACAGTTTAAATTGTGGAGGGACAAGGCGTGCTTATAATGAATAATCGGAAATATGAGTTGATTAGTGAATTCCGCGATGGGTTCCAAGAAGAGGCTGTGAAAGAGCGATTTAGCGATATATTAGCGAAATATGATTTTATTGTCGGCGATTGGGGATATGGACAGTTGCGCTTAAAAGGATTCTTCTCTGATCGAAATCAAAAAGCGGCTCACGAGAGTAAAATTAATTCCCTATACGAATATCTGTATGAGTACTGTAATTTTGGCTGTGCTTATTTTGTTTTGAAAAAAGTGGATAAATAAAGAGGAGAAAACACTTTCGATTACAAATGGTCAGCATCGTTTAAAAAACGGTCGGTACTCACAGAAAGGGGGGGAGAACGGCATGGGATTTTGCCGTTCAATTCCCCTTTATCATTCACTATCTTCGTATGGTGTTTGTGTATCCGTATCAGGATCATCATGGGTTGGATGGGCACCTGGAAATTGTCGCGGGAGATTTTGGTGCAATGATTTAAATTCATAGTTAAAAGCACTATATTTACGTTGCCCCTTCTTCCAAGGGGTTGATTTGTTTTCAACTGGCGTATTTTTTCCTTCTGCTGCCCCGTACCCACCTTCTGGAAATTCCTCTGCAGTAAGGAAGTTTTCCTGTGTCTCAGCATTCGAGACATCTGTATAGGGAATTCCTGTTACTTCATCTTTTTCTCGATCTTTCCCTGTCAAATCATTCACCCACCTTTCGTTTTCTTGTGCTTAGATTTCCCGAATGTCTGTGGACCATTCCTTCTTTCTTCTGCTAAAATAAGAACAGTACAATCAGGAGGGAAAAGGGATGTATTTTGTTGATCGTGAAAAAATAGAAGAGCGTCTCCTCTTTATGGAGGGGCAATTGAAATTGCTGAAATCCCATCAAAACTGGGAGACAGATCTTGAAAAAGCTGCGTTAGAGCGGATTTCCCATACGATCATTGAAGCGATATTAGATACAGGCAATGCGATGATTGATGGATTTATTATGAGGGATCCCGGCAGTTATGAAGATATTGTTGATATTTTAACAGACGAGAGGGTCATTACTGCCACTGTTTCTGATAGCCTTAAACAGGTGATCGCTTGTCGAAAAATGCTTGTTCAACAATATGAAGTGGTGGATCACAATGTGATTATTGAAAATGTTGTAAAGCAAGGGGAGTCATTAGCGGCTTTTCCAAACGCCATTAGAAATTATTTAGTTCATGAATTAGGTCCGATCTCTGCTTTTAAAAAATGATGGGGGACAAGGAGAAAAGGAGTTATCATTTTGGAAAATTATCAAGGATATTTAATTGATCTTGACGGCACGATGTATCGCGGTGTAGAAAAAATAGAAGAAGCTTTACAATTTGTGGAGAAATTAAAGGAACAGGGAATTCCTTATTTGTTTGTAACGAATAATTCTTCGAAACGTCCGGAACAGGTTGCGCAAGTGTTAAAAAATTTCGGTTTGGAAACAAGGACGGATCAAGTGTTTACAACCTCGATGGCGACAGCGAATTTTCTCCATGAGAAACAGCCTGGAGCTTCTGTTTATGCGATTGGGGGAGAAGGACTGCAATCAGCATTGTCAGAAAAAGGCTTCGAGTTGGTTGACGAAAAGGCTGATGCGGTTGTGATTGGGTTGGATCGAGAAATTACATATGAAAAATTAGCGAAGGCGTGTTTAGCTGTTCGAAATGGCGCGACATTTATTTCCACCAATGGAGATATCGCGTTGCCAACTGAACGCGGCTTTCTTCCTGGAAATGGGGCTTTAACCTCTGTCATTTCAGTGTCCACGCAGACGGAACCAATTTTTATTGGCAAGCCACATGCAATTATTGTCGAGCAGGCGCTGGCACAAATAGGGACAAGTAAGGAAAGCACATTGATGGTGGGAGATAATTATGACACAGATATCTTAGCGGGGATTCAAGCAGGCTTAGACACGCTCCTCGTTCATACAGGTGTGACCACAAGAGAAATGCTAATTGAAAAAATGGTCCAGCCTACCTATGTAGTTGATTCTTTAGCTGACTGGAAATTTGAATAAATGAGAAAAGCGCAAGGAGCTGCCCTTGCGCTTTTGTTCTCGTTTAGGAAACTATAAAATTCTTGGCATGTGGATAACTGTTTACGTTGCGGCTTGACATCCAGCTCCAGCGCCCAGCGACTAGCAAACTTTCGGTTTCTTCCTACGATAAGTCAACATCCATTCGCTTTCCAAGCTCATGGTGTTTCTCAGAACCCTAAAAAGTTTGTACGTCGCTAAACGGGCGCTTGCGCTTTTGTTCATTGTTCGCCTTTGCTACTATGCGCTAATCGACTTGAGGCGGCTGCGGCGATGGCTCCAACAATGTCATCAAGGAAGGTATGACATGCTCCAGTCGAATGATCGTTTAATTTTTCTAAAATGCCTGGTTTTTGTTTGTCAATATAGCCATAATTTGTAAAGCCAATTGAGCCATAGACATTCACGATGGAGAAGGCTAAAATTTCATCCACGCCATATAAGCTTTCATCATCCGCTATAATTTGTTGTAAAGGTTCATCCAAAAGGCCTTTTTCTGCTAGTTTATCCAATTGGATGCCTGTTAAAATCGCATTTTGTACTTCTCTTTTTTGCAAAACTCGTTCAATATTATCTGTACACTCCTCTATTTGAAGATCAGGGTGATATTTTTTTTGCAGATACATCACCAATTCCGCAATATCTTCAATCTTTACTCCTCTTTCTTCTAATAAACGTCGTGCAGTCTCTTCCGTTTTTCCAACTTTTCTCTTTTGGTCCATGATTTAACATCCTTTCTACAATCTAAAAGGGCCTATATGTTTTTTATCCTTACACCCATAAAGTGGGGTGATCGCACATATAAATAAGATAGATCAGGTAAAAAGAGGGATGTAGCATGTCAGAAGACATTTTGCGAAATTATTTCAATATCCACCCCGAAAACTCCATACAAATAGGCGATATGGTGTATTACCTTGTTGAAGGTTCCGTATATAGTACGATTCAAGTGACCCAATTGGGAGAAGATGTGTTATTAGAATTATATGAGATGTCAGAGCATATGGCAAAGATTGGAGATAAAAAAGTTTCAACATTTGTTGCGGGTAACGACCAAAAGTATTTGGTGACATTAAATGAGCAAGATTATGTCGTGTTGCATAACTATTATGTTAATAGCTCCAAGAGGAAAAATCGAGGAAGACAGTTGGCAAGGTTCCATGAACGTGGGAAACAGTTGCAAGCCCCTATCACGCATTTTAATCGTGAAGGACAGTGGAAGGAATATTGGATTCAAAGATTAGAGCAAATGGAAAAGGTTTGGTCAGGACTTGTTCGTGAGTCAAGTGAAGAGCGATTCAATCAATTATTTGTAGAATCATTCCCTTATTATTTAGGAATTTGCGAAAATGCGATTCAATATGTAAAAGATACGGAGCTTGATGAAGCTTTTACACAGGTAGATCAACGAACGATTTGCCATCAAAATTTTCAGGAGAGTACATGGGATTCAGACCAATTAGCAATACGAAGTCCATTTGATTGGGTACTCGATCATCGGGCAAGAGATATTGCGGAGTGGGTTCGAGAATGTTATTTTCTCCATCAGCGCTCGTATAAGCCTTTGCTCACGAAATTTTTGCAGGGATATCAATCGATTGCACCTCTATCCAGGTACTCATGGAGATTGATCTATGCGCGTTTGTTATTCCCGCTGCATTATTTTCTTTGTGTGGAAAACTACTTTTTGAGCTCTTCAGAAGCTTCGCAAAAGCAACTTGAGGAACAACTCCATCGATACATTCGTAATGCCCACAATTACGAACTTTTTTTAAAGGAGTTTTATCATATAGCCAATCAACAAATTGGCGACATGCCCCCGATTGAATGGTTAAATCTGTAACACTCATAAAAAAAGAACCGGAGTATGACCGGTTCTTGAAGGGTAATCGATGAATAAGCTTAGCGCTGACTAGTAAAAGCAGACGTCAGCGCAGAAAGCTTTTTTCGTCCAGCTTCAGGCGCCAACAGCTCAGATCATATGCTTGTCGAGAGTATTGGAAACCTTGTGCTTTTGTATTTAAAATACCTGCTCCACTTCCAGGATACCAGGTACTTCCTCAATTAAGGCGCGTTCAATGCCGGCTTTTAGAGTGATGGTCGAACTTGGACATGTTCCACATGCACCAAGCAAGCGGAGTTTTACAATCCCCTCATCTACATCAACGAGTTCACAATCGCCACCATCCCGAAGGAGAAAAGGGCGTAATTTATCTAAGACTACTTGAACTTGATCTAACGTTGTTTCTTCGTTCATTGTGATCGACTCCTTTCCTACCTACCATTATAATCAGATTTAGAAAAAAAATCTAGGGAATGAAACTCATTATCCTTTATGAAATTTGTACATCCAAAGGACGCCTGATTTTAAAATCCGGGCGATTCTTCCTGTAATCGGTCTGTCTACCATCATGCCAAAACCTTTTTTCTTCCCCAAAGAACCGAGTGTTCCTTTTAATTTTATTGATGGCATTTCTTCTGGCAATGCCTGATTATTCCATTTCTTTTTCATGATTTCTACAATTTGTTCGGCTTGTCCTTCAGCAAGCTGTGCACTTGGTGCATGAGGAAGACTTGCACAATCTCCTACAACATAGACATCTTCATATTGAGGAATATTATGATAAGGGGTGAGAATGGCTCGCCCTTGGCGATCTTTTTCAATATTCATGGATTGAATGATTTTATTTGGTTGAATGCCAGCCGTCCAGACAATGACATCTGCGGAAACAGGTTGATCATTATTATAGAGAATGCCTTCTTCTACCTTTGTAATATTGGCTTCATTAACGACTTCGACCCCATTTGAAGCAAACCAATTTTGGACATAGAGACTAATTCTTTCAGGAAAGGAAGAAAGAACGGTTTTTCCCCGGTCAAAAAGTTTAATAATCAAATCCGGGCGACTTTCCCTTAATTCACTTGCAAGTTCAATCCCGCTTAATCCTCCACCGACAATGCTGACGACAGAATTGGCCGATAAATTATTTAGCGTTTGAGATGTATCACGCGCTTTTCCAATTGATTGAATGCTATGTGTGTATAGATCAGCCCCAGGAATATTATGATATTTATCTTCACAGCCTAGGCCAATCACTAATTGCTCATACGAAATGGGTTCAGAATGAGCTACATGCACCAATTTTTCATCCAGATCAACATTAGTTACCTCTCCATATTGTACGTTTAACCTCGATTCTTCTGGAAAAGAAACCCGTACATCTTGATCGGATATCGTTCCCGCTGCGAGGGCGTAATACTCTGTTTTTATAGAGTGGTAAGGAACCTTATCAATTAATGTAACTGTCCAATCTTCGGGAAGGTTGTGAGGAAGCAGTTCCCGAAGCACCCGCATATTACCATATCCTCCGCCGAGTAGTACTAATTTTTTCATAAAAATATCTCCTTTTGCCAGCTACTTGTGTGAGTATAATATTGCGAAGAAGGATCGTTGAAGATGTTTCTTCATAATAAAGGCTTTTCATAACAAGTTTCAAAGTATGAATCGTTTAATATGTATGGTTAATCCCACGGTAAAGTATACCGAATTCAGGCTTGATATACAACCATTCATGCTGAGTTTCTAGAGAGAAAAATACCCCTCATTTTTTCTATTGAATAAGATTTTTGACTAATGGGACGAATGCGAGTACGATAATAATGTGGATGAGGTGATTGTGTGAATCCGATTATTGAATTTTGTATTAGTAATCTTGGGATGGGAAGCTATGAAGCATTACAAATTTTAGAGGAAGATCCCAATTTGGATATAATCGAATACGGCTGCTTGGATCATTGTGATCTGTGTGCTGAATCTTTGTATGCCCTCGTTAATGGGGAGGTTGTGACGGGAGACTCGCCAGAATTGCTTGTAAAGGCGATTTACCAATATATTGAAGAAAATCCGATGTTTTAAAACCAATTGCATTGGTTGAGAATATCGTGTAAGAGGTATATACTTAAAGGATACCGAAGCACAAATAGATGGGGGTGCAAATAATGAGTGAAATTATTACGCTTACGGAAGCAGCAGCTTTACAGATTAAGGATATGATGAAGCATAATGAGGAAACGGATGCTTATTTTCGTTTTTCGATCAATGGTGGTGGATGTAGCGGCCTATCTTATGGCATGAGCTTGGATCATGATAAAGTAGAATCTGACCATTTCTTTGTTGCCCATGACGTCCCGGTTGTGATTGATGAGGAAACGGCGCCAATTGTGACAGGAACGGTGATTGATTATAAAGAGTCGATGATGGGTGGCGGCTTTACCATTGAAAACCCGAATGCCCTTGTTTCTTGTGGCTGTGGCTCGTCCTTCCGTACGGCGAAAGTGACAGGAACACCGGAGAAGTGTTAAAAATATAAAATGGAATACCATCCTTTAACGGTAAAAAATCAGTGAAGCACACATGCTCCACTGATTTTTTGCTTACTACTCAAATAACGAAGTACTATGCATCGGTTGTAGACGTGCTTTTGGATCAATATAGGCTTTTGCATTGCTAACGGCCGTTGGGGCTTCGCCGAAACCTGTAGCAATAAGTTTGACTTTACCGGGATAGGTGGTAATGTCGCCTGCAGCATAGATTCCTGGGATATTTGTTTCCATGCGGCTATTGACCACAATCGAGTTTTTTTCGATCTCTAAACCCCATTCTTTAATAGGGCCTAAGGAAGAAATAAAGCCATAATTACAAATAAGAGAGTCCAATTCCACAGTATGCTTGCGATCTCCTCTGACTTCCTCAAGTTCTAGACTACGGATGGCGATTTGATCGCAAATAAGGTCTGATGCCACAAAGGGTGTTAATATTTCGACTTTGGAGTTTTGTAATTGGGTTACGCTGCTCTCATGGGCACGGAATTTATCCCGTCGATGAATCAGGCTAACTTTTTCGGCAATCGGCTCAAGCATTAAGGCCCAGTCGACGGCAGAGTCGCCACCACCCAAAATCGCTACACGTTGTCCTTTAAACTGTTGCATATCGTCGACAAAATAATGAAGATTTTTTCCTTCAAAGGGAATAGCACTATCGAATTCAAGACGACGAGGTTGGAAAGCTCCAATTCCCGCTGTGATAATCACGGATTTTGAATAATGAATCTCTTGATCCGATGTTAATTTAAACGTCCCGTCTTCTAATTTCTCCAGATTGGATACAGATTGA
Organism: Bacillus sp. SD088; assembly: GCF_017355205.1. Lineage (GTDB taxonomy): Bacteria > Bacillota > Bacilli > Bacillales > Bacillaceae_C > Lederbergia. Next base: position 36,973 of record NZ_JADIJK010000003.1, on the reverse strand, counting down.
CCAAGACATAAGGTAGGAGAAAACATCGCCATTTGCTCCTTGAGATTTTGGACAAGGTCATGCGCCTTAATTTTTGGAAAGCCTGCAACATCGTATATATATTTTTCAGGGTAAAGCGTTGAAAGTTGTCCACCTAATTGCGGTAGGCTTTCAATCACCTTCACACTGGAATCACGCAAGCCGGCATAAAATGCGGTGAACATGCCTGCTGGTCCACCACCTAAAATGGTAATATCATATATTTGTTGATCTTCTTTCAAAGAAAATCCCTCCTGTAGTAACTAAGAAAATTCATTCTCTATCATACCATATAGTTGCTAGTGTTACATAATATCGAATCACCTAATAAAATACAATAAAGAGCTTCAAAATAATAAAAAAAATAATTGGATTAAAATAACTGCTTGAAAAAGGTGAATAAAAGCATATAATGTATATTGAGACTAATGTTAATAATTTGTGACAACATTCTGGGTTTCTAGTGTGGTACGTGAATAGAATCACATTATATTTCGTGCTTTCTCTAGATAAGTGTTCAAAAAGAAGATTTAAAAAAAGCGAGAATTTCAGAAAGAGGCTGTATCAAATAGGAAATTTGCACAGGAAAAGTCAGGTTTTGTTGAAACAGACAATTAAGAAATTCAAGTGTTATTTTTACTAGGCTTTTTGAACGTCCCGTTTAAAGTACGTGTTCAAAAAAGAGGATAAAAGGACCAAGAAGTTCGAAACGGCGCAATTTCGAGTAGCGGACTTGTACAGGATCTACTGACTTCGATGTTCGTTACAGGATGTCGAAGACCATATATCCTGAAGTGTCAATTTTACCGGAATTTTTGAACATCCTCTAAAAGAAGAAGATGTAAAAGGGAAGGGATATACTATGAACAGGCCAAAAATTGTCGTGCTAGGTGCTGGATACGGTGGACTTATGACCGTGACTCAATTGCAAAAGTATCTTGGAAATAATGATGCTGATATTGTATTGGTAAACAAGAATGACTATCATTATGAAACAACATGGCTTCATGAAGCTTCTGCTGGAACACTTCATCATGACCGAGTACGTTATGATATTTCGAAGGTGATTAATCCAGGGAAAGTAAATTTTGTCCAAAAAACGGTAACAAAGATAGAGCCTGAATCAAAAAAAGTGATTCTTGAAGACGAAGAGCTTTCTTATGATTATTTGGTTGTCGCTCTAGGTGCTGCTCCTGAAACATTTGGTATTCAAGGTTTAGACAAATATGCATTTTCAATTGTAAACGTGAATGCTGCTAGACAAATTCGCGAGCATATTGAATATCAATTTGCGACGTATAAAGTTGAGGGAGAAAAGGATCCTGAGCGTTTAACTATCGTAGTCGGTGGAGCAGGCTTTACCGGAATTGAGTTCCTAGGTGAACTTGGTAATCGTATTCCAGAGCTTTGTAAAGAATATGATATTGACCAAAAATTAGTGAAGATCGTTTGTGTGGAAGCTGCGCCAACCGCTTTACCAGGATTTGACCCAGAGCTTGTTCAATATGCGATGGCAAACCTACAGAAAAAAGGCGTTGAATTTATGATTGGAACAGCCATTAAAGAGGCGACACCAGATGGAATCGTCGTGGCAAAAGGAGAAGACGAAACAGAAGAAATTAAAGCTCAAACAGTTGTCTGGGCTGCTGGGGTTCGTGGTAACCCAATCGTTGAAGAATCAGGATTCGAAAATATGCGTGGCCGTGTAAAAGTAGATCAATATTTACGTGCACCTGGATATGAAGATGTCTTTATTATTGGGGACTGTGCTTTGATTATTAACGAAGAAATTAATCGTCCTTTCCCACCAACAGCACAAATTTCTATGCAGCAGGGAGAACTTTTAGCGAGGAATTTTACCAAATTAATTAACGGTAATACAGATCTTCAAACGTTTAGTTTTGATAACAAGGGAACAGTATGCTCTCTTGGTGATGATGATGCGATTGGAGTTGTCTTCGGTAAAAAAGTAACCGGCACAAAAGCTTCTTTCATGAAGAAAATGATTGATAATCGTGCACTACTGATGATTGGCGGCGTACCGCTCACCATGAAAAAAGGTAAATTTAACTTATTTAAATAAAGGTTATGAAAAGAAGCTTCCAAAAAGGTCAATGACTGACCTTTTTGGAAGCTTCTCTTTTTTTCTATGAACACGAAATCTTCAAAATATCGCAGAAATGTGTTCATAGCTAATTCTATGGACACAAAACTGTCGAAATATCACAGAAATATGTTCATAGGCGCTTATTAAAACACGCAACCATCGCAGCTTCCTAATAGGCGCTTGCGCTTTTTTTATTGTTAAGGAAACTATAAAATTCTTGGCCTGTGGATAACTGTTTACGTTGCGGCTTGACATCCAGCTCCAGCGCCCAGCGACTAGCAAACTTTCGGTTTCTTCCTACGATAAGTCAACATCCATTCGCTTTCCAAGCTCATGGTGTTTCCTTTATCTCGTCAGAACCCTAAAAAGTTTGTACGTCGCTAAACGGGCGCTTGCGCTTTTTTTACTTTACAAGTAATTCCGATTGACGCGTTCTGCTAGATTCAGTAAACTGAAAGATAGTGTAAAATAAGGGGGAAATATCTGTGCCATCCATGAGTTTACCAGTTTTAATTATTTCAATGTTACTTTTCTTTGTGCTTTTTTTTGGGATTGGATTTATCCTAAACATGCTATTGCGTATGACATGGGTCATGGCTCTTGTGTATCCGGTTGTTGCATTATTGATTATAAATACATTGCCGTTCAGTCAATATTTTACAAATAGTAAAACAGCTTTCTCGCAATTAGGAAAGAATTTGACGAATCTGGCCCCAGCAGATATTACAATTCTATGTGCTGGTCTTGTGGGAGCGATTTTATCCGGTTTTACTATGCGCATCCTCAGGGCAAAAGGTTACCGGATGTTTTAAATGAGGGTCGATAAATAGATGCTGACACCTCGCTGGTCAATCCTAAACTTTCAGCTTGAGATTTTGAAATTGAAAGATTACTAGTATCATTAGCAAAAGAACGCCAAAAGGGGAGAGTGGCCTTTTGGCGTTATGCGCCCTTTTCACATTACCTACCTCCTTCTATATTCCATTAACCAATTCGTCTCATCATTTATTTTTTTCACTTTCATGAATCCACATTTTTCATAACATCTTATTGCCCTTATGTTGGACACAGCTGGGTCTAATAGAATGATCTCGGCATCGGTATGATGAGCTATATAATCCAGCATTAGACGAACCATGATTGCTCCAATCCCTTTGTTATAAAGCGAAGGGATACCAATAAATTGATCCATTCCATATATATTGAAATGTGCAGGATAGTCCAATTTTTCTTGTTCTTCTTTACTAAGTTTATACTGTTGCATAAAGCCTATGGACATGCTGTCTAATTCAACAATATAAGGGATGATAGGAATTGCGCCATTCACCCTCGGTTCGTATTTATCCTTCACCTGTTGCAAAGTAAATGGGGCATTCACATCTCCATAGAATTCCAACACCTCTTTAGTACTCAACCATTGTGCCATTACTTCAAAGTCAGTATGTTTCATCTTTCTGATGGATACATCGTTCATCTTCAATATATTTATCCCTCCCTTTGTCAAAAAATAGGATATCAATTTCATTTTACGATGAGGTATCCTAATAAGTAAAATTTACTTCGCATTAGATGAGGATGAACTCCCCTAATCTAGCGCCTATCAAAGTTACGGTTTCTTCCTAGGATAAGTCAATATTAATTCTTTTATTTCATCAAACCCCTTTAAATTTGTACGTGGCTGGATATCCGCTTCCGCTTTTTTGAGTAAAAGGCCTAATAATAGGCTGTTGGTCACAAAGGCGATGCGACGTATAAGGACTACTATGCAGGGTGTCGTATTTTGAGCCTGTCGCCAGGGCGGCACGAATTTAAGCCTTCGATCCTCTCAAATAAGTGGAGATGGGAGGAAAACCCACTGTTGAAGTTTCCCTTTATGCAGCTTTCGACTGCTTTTTTCGTTTTTTCAGTCTTCCTGTCCAGGAGAAATAGGTCCACATTCGGTTGATCAGCTCAAGTGGGCCAGAACGGAAATAAATTAAATAATAGCGACTAATGAACATTTGCAATCCAAAGATGGCAAGGCCGAGAAGGATGCTGAAGCCGATGCCCATTTTGCTGAATTGCCCTAAGCCATACCCATAGAAAATGGTTGTACAGACGATTGTATGTAATATATAATTCGTCAGGGATAATTTTCCTACACTTTCCAACAGTATACGCAGTTCCCCTGACCAATTTTGGCAGTATAAAAGCGCCATACTGAAAATATATCCAACTGCAAGCAATGGTCCGCCGAGTGTAATTGCCAATTCTGCCCAGCTTGTTTCTGGGAAGAACTGATATATGGTTTTTAAGACGAGCCCAACAGGAACTAGAATGGCTGCAGCATATTTATAAAGATTTTTTTCCTTTAATGGATTGAAAAATAGTTTGCGTTTTGCTGCATACATGCCAAAGAGAAACATAGGCGCCGTGAAAATCGGAGAAAAAAGGCTCGCAAACAGCAAGAAATAGACATCCTCTCCTAAAGGATCTTCATGATTACGGTGGTATTTGATTTCTTGATAGGTACCTGTTCCGTAAATATCATTGGTCTTTTCAATATAAGGGGCTAATTTTTGGGGAGAAGCAAGTTCAGTCTGCCCGCCATCTATAAAGGCACCAATCCCGACAAATAGCAGTAATAAGGAGGAAAGCAGGATGCCCCAAACGAGAATGGTCTTTTGTTTGCGTTTGAGAAACAGTAAAAGGAAAAAGCCCATAATGCCATAAAAAGTTAAAATATCCCCTTCCCATAAAAACGTTGCATGTAAGCCACCCACTACCAACAAAAAAATGGATCTCCGCACAAAATATCGTTTTACCTTCAGCCCTTTCTCTTCCAAATTTTCTTTCAACATCATCAACGAATAGCCAAAAAGAAAGGTGAAAATCGGCATAAAGCTTTCTTCTACAAAAATCCGTAAAAATTCATTCAGAAAGGAATCCATGGGGGAGAGCGTGAAGAATTCCATTTCATCCTTTCCCCAAATGCCGTACTGAAAAATCAACAGATTTGCTAATAGTATGCCTAATAGGCTAAATCCACGAATCCCATCAATAGCTTGAACTCTACTCTTTTTATTTTTCATTTAACCATCTCCTAAAAACATTTGATCCTGTTTTCATCATAAGAGAAGGAATTAACCAGGAAGCAACCTGAACCTTACCATTGCCTTAATTCTTACGACAACTTGTTTAACTATAAGAAAGGTTCTTATGCTAGGATGAGGGAGAAGGAGTGAGACTTATGAAAGACAGTCCGATTTTATTAGTGGACGATGAAGTAGCAATCATGCAGATGGTTGAAATGGTGTTAAAAAAAGAAGGATTTACCCATATATATAAAGCAGAGACAGGCGAGGAAGCAATGGCGTGGGTTCGAAAGGTAGCAATCGACTTTATTGTCTTAGATGTTATGCTCCCTGATGCAAATGGTTTTGACTTATGTGAGAAAATCCGTGCATATTCGGATGCGTATGTGTTATTTTTAACCGCAAAGATAACTGATTTTGATGTTTTAACAGGGTTTGATAAAGGCGGGGATGACTACGTGACAAAGCCATTTAACCCGCTTGAAATTGTTGCTCGCATTAAAGCGCAACTAAGAAGAAAGCAAGACGTGAGCACTTCTCCCATTCGCCATCATAAAAAGCGACATGATTTCGGGCACTTTATTTTAGATGAGGAAACAGGGGACTTACTTGTCGAAGGGAAAATGGTACCGTGTCCGGCCCAAGTCTATTTATTGTTACTTTATTTTTGCAAACACCCGAATCGTGTTTTATCAAAGGAGCAACTATTTACTGCGGTCTGGGGCTATGAACATATGGCTGATGATAATACGGTCATGGTTCATATTCGCAGAATTCGCGAAAGAATTGAACCAGATCCTAGCAGTCCTATCTTTCTGCTTACTGTGCGTGGACTTGGTTACAAGCTTGTAAAGGAAGTCCCCTCATGAAACTGCAAAGAAGGCTTGCTTTCCATTTTTCTATTCAATTTATTGTTCTATTCATTTCCGTTTTTTTATTGTTTGTTTTTTTGCTTATTTTAGTAGCCAATTTAATGACACAGGATGAGTTAAACACTAATACAGCAGATGGCTTAGTAGAGGCGATTCCAACCGTAGCTGTTATTGAGAATGATACCGTAAAACTAGATCGTAAATGGTCAGACTTATTAGCGGAAAACGATATGTGGATGCAAATTATGAATAAGGATGGTCGCGTTATTTATTCTGCTCATACACCAGCCTCTTTACCAACGTCCTACACGGTTAATGAACTGTTTTTAATGGAAGAGACACGAGAAATTGATCATTACCCGATCCGAACCAATTATGATTCGTGGTTGTATGGGAAGCATTACTATGTCTTTGGCTTCCAGCATAATGATAAAGAAATGCTTGGTGAATGGTTTTCTGCCTATAGTCATGAGGGCATGGTGCTGGAACAAGCTCTCCCTGCTCTCGAAATTGAATTACAGGAAATGGATAGCTATTTGCAAATCTTTGATGGGGGAGAACTGGTCCAGACAATTGGCGAGGGTGAAGAGCAAAGTTGGAATGCATTAGAATTGATTGGTCGTATTTATGAGCCAGGGAAGCATCCGACACAGGTAAAGGTTTATAATGACCCTGCTTCCAATATATCATGGGTATTGCATGTACCTAGTAAAGAGGCAGAAAAACCGGTTTGGTTGTTTTCTGATCAAGAAGCGCAAATTTTAATCATCTCGATTGTAGTGAGCTTGCTTGTTACGATTTTCTTTTCTGCTTGGAATGGCTATCGCTATGGTCGCCCATTAATTTTGTTTGTTAATTGGTTGGAGCGGATGGAGAATCAACGCTATGATGAAGTATTGACTGAAAAAGAGAAAAAACGACTGTTCAAGAAAAAAGGAAAAACAAAGTACCGCTATCGCCTATATCAAGAGGTGTTTCACTCCTTTTATCGGATGGCTGAGAAGTTGAATAAGGCAGAGGTGGAAAGGGAAAGGCTTGAACGGTCAAGAGAAGAATGGATGGCGGGGATCTCACATGATTTGCGTACGCCCTTATCGACAATTCAAGGTTATGGACATATGCTAGAAAGCAATAAATATGACTTTTCTAGGCGTGAGCTTGAAGAGATTGGCAAAGTGATTCGCAACAAAGGTGATTATATGCTCCAACTTGTCAATGATTTTTCCTTAGTTTTTCAATTGAAAAATAGTGTGATTCATTTGGAAAAGCAAGAATTAGAGTTAAATCAATATGTAAAGAAAATCACGGCGAAATTTAAAGCAGATCTTACACTTGCTCATTTTTCAATGAAGTTTGTTGGGACTGATCAGCCGCTCTATATTGAGTTGGATCCGAAATGGTTTACAAGAGTGTTGGACAATCTGATTCATAATGCAATCAAGCATAATCCTCCTCATACGAAGGTTGTTGTTAGAATTGTAGCAGATCAAGAGATGGCGCATATCCAAATCGAGGATAATGGCAAAGGAATGGAAGAGGCCTTTGTGCAAAATTTGTTTGATCGTTATTATCGTGGGACGAATACCAGTGAAAAAGAAGATGGACTCGGCTTAGGCATGAGCATTGCCAAGGCAATTGTCGAGTTGCATGGTGGGGAAATAGACGTTGAATCCTCCGTTGGAAAGGGGACTAAAATGGTGATTTGCCTGCCCTATCAAACATAAAATTTTGAACTAAACGAGTGAAATCTAAGGGCTATTGAGAAGAACTAAAGCGGTTTTTGGTCATTTTTCCCGCATTAACGGTCAGTAATCCCTACCGTTAGGATTCAGATTGGTTCATCCCCGCTGAACGCAGGTCATAAAGACGTTTTGACGTACAGAAAGTGATGAGATAGAATGTCATGCTTTGGGGCAAATCAGTGGGATGGAAGAAAACCCCACTGATTGAAGTTTCATTTAATGATTAAAACCTCTCAAACTGGGAAAAGATATAGTTTGAGAGGAGTGTTATAAAATAAAGATGAAAATATTCATTAAAAGAACGTGTATGGTGCTGTTATTTTCATTAGCACTTATCACGACAATCGAATTTTTAACGGGGATACAAATGAAATCATTGGCTATGATGTGGACAACGCATTCAACACCTCAACCACAAGAGCATCCAAAAATTACAATGTCGGCCATGAAGGAAACAGCAGAGAAGCTAGAAGCGCCTGATACATATCATGGAAATATCCTTCGAGATATAAATCAGCTAGAAGACCTTGATAAGCAAGATTGGTCCAAATATCCGAGTAAAGAAGTAGTTGCCACTGGTTATACAGCTGGAGTAGAATCGACAGGAAAAGAGCCTGATCACCCTTCTTATGGCATCACCTATTCAGGGGTTCAGGTAACAAGAGATGTCTATTCTACGATCGCAGCAGATACGGAAGTCTTCCCGCTAGGGACTATTCTTTTTATTCCAGGTTATGGATATGGAGTTGTTGCGGATACGGGTTCGAAAATAAAGGGCAATAAGATTGATTTGTACTATCAGACTGTGGACGATGTATATAATGAATGGGGAAAACAAACGGTAGAAGTGTTTATTATTGAAGAAGGCGATGGGAAGTTGACGGAAGAAACACTAGCATCTTTGAATGAAGAAGAATCCATTCAAGTATTCCGGCAGAATTTCTTGAAAAAAAATAAATAAAAAGATCTGTCTCACTCTTTGCAGAGGGTGAGACAGATCTTTTTTTTGATTAAGGTTGAACTTTTATAAAACCAGAGGGCTATTAAATTATAATAATTCAAATAGGTTATAGATCACAATGGCCCATAGAATCCCCGTTACACAACCAAAGAATACTTCTACTGGTTTATGTCCTAGTAATTCTTTCAAATGTTGAAATTCTTCCTGCTTTTGTTTGGCTGTTCTACCTTGCCAAGCTTGTATATCGGAAATCATATTTTGAAAATCAACTCGTAGCCGATTAATGACAGCTGCTTGCTCCCCAGCTTGTCTGCGAACGCCTGTTGCATCATACATGACGATCGTAGCGAAAACAGCCGAAATAGCAAACAAGGTAGAGTCAAAGCCAGAATCAATTCCCACACTTGTCGCTAAAGCCGTCACTCCCGCGGAATGGGAACTAGGCATGCCACCAGTGGAAGTGATTAATTTCCAATTTACTTTTCTTGTCACAACAAACTGTAGTGGTACTTTTACAAACTGTGCAAAAAAGATCGCAGATATCGCAATCCAAAGCGGATAATTATGAAGGAGACTCATCCATGACATCCTTTCCATCACAAGTAGATGGTTTCAATTTATTAATTGGCATAAGTTTCCCACTTCAAGAATTTAAGCGGGTCAAATGCTAGTAAATCCTCGATTTGTCCAATTTAGATCAATCGGGAATGAAGTTTCACTTTATCATACCACAAAATATTCTAAGAAAGAATTATAAATACTGCAGGGAAGGATTGACTTTTTATCCCGAATCAACTGGCAGTAAGTCCCCCACTTCAAAAATTCGAGGTGAAAACGAGAATTGTAAATGGGGGACAACTGCCAGTAAATACCTGATTGGTTCAACTAACATTCAGTGGGGGATGAAAAAAACCCCCACTGAATGAAGTTTCACTTTATTAGGTGGCTGAATCTCATTAGGGAGGGGGCGAAATCGTATGGCCGTGACGTTAACCATAGAATGGATGAAAAAGTTAGAATAAGTTGAGTGGCCGTGCCCGAAAAAGGGGAATGGCGGGGAGTGTGGCCGTGCCCGAAATAGGATGAAGTGAGGAAAAGGGGAACGGCGAAGGGTGCGGCCGTGCCCGAAATAGGATGAAGCGAGAAAAAAGGGAACGGCGAGGAGTGTGGCCGTGCCCGAAGTAGGGAGAAGCGAGGAAAAGGGAATGGCGAAGAGTGCGGCCGTGCCCGAAATAGGATGAAGCGAGGAAAAGGGGAACGGCGAAGGGTACGCCGTGACGTTAATTGAGAGGATTATGAAAAAGCGTAAGGCTGAATCATCCGACCGTCATGTCATTCAGGAAAAACAGAGTAAGGGCCATAAATCCGGCGTTTTTTCTTGTTACTAAGTCCTTCTAATTCAATCCCATTCATTCATTCGGTATAATTGAATGGAAGGAGGTATGTGTATGTTTACAGTGAAACATGAGGATCTATTTGCAAGTCAACAGGAATGTCTGGTGGTTGGGTTATGGGACCAACCTGAAAAATTCGCGGGGAGGCTGAAGGCACTTGATGAGGCATTGGATGGCCAATTAACAGAGCTAGTGAAATCAGGGGATATATCAGCCAAACATGAGGCGCTTTCGCTCATACATACATTTGGAAAAATAAAAAGTAAGCGACTTTTATTTGTTGGTTTAGGCAGGGAAAAAGCCGAAGCAGATATAAAAACAGCACTCGGTCAAGCTAGTAAAAAAATTCAAGATTTACGAATTCACTCTTTTGCCATTGATCTGGATTCTTTTACAAGCGCGAAGATCAGTGTAGCAGAAGCGGCTTTTGCTTTTGGAGAGGCTTATTCATTATCAACTTATGCGTTTAAAGGGTATAAGCAGAAACTCAATGAACCTGATGTGGAAATCGAGAATATTGATGTGTTTACAGAGAATTCAGCCGAAGAAATCGAATCCTCTTTACAGGTTGGACAGATTTATGGCGAGGCAACCAATTCTGCTCGAACGCTTGTCAACACGCCAGGGAATTTATTAACAGCGGCTGATTTAGCAGCTTATGCAAGGGCATTAGCTGAAGAAGTGGAATTAGAGGTAGAAATTTTAGAGAGGGAGGAAATTGAGAAGCTTGGCATGGGGGCACTTCTTGCTGTCAACCAAGGTTCAGTTGAACCTCCTTATATGATTGTGTTGAAATATCAGGGTAAGAAAGAATGGGATGACGTGATTGGGTTAGTTGGAAAAGGGGTGACCTTTGATACTGGCGGCTATTCACTGAAACCGAAAACAGGCATTGTTGGGATGAAAACGGATATGGGGGGAGCGGCGGCTGTTCTAGGAGCCATGGAAGTGATTGGAAAGGTACGGCCAAAACAAAATGTTGTCGCTGTTATCCCAGCTACAGATAATATGATCAGTGGGGATGCCATGAAACCTGATGACGTGATTACCTCCATGAACGGAAAAACGATCGAGGTATTAAATACAGATGCAGAAGGCAGATTAGTTTTAGCGGATGCGATGACATACGCCAAACAACATGGAGCCAATTATCTTATTGATGTGGCTACTTTAACAGGGGGTGTGGTTGTTGCCTTAGGTTTAGATAAAACGGGGGCTTTGACCAACCATGAAGAACTATTTGAGGAAGTATTGCTTGCTTCCAAAACTTCTCGGGAATTCATTTGGCGCTTGCCTTATACAGAGCAAGATAAAAAACGCGTACGCTCCAGCACGATCGCGGATTTAAATAATTCACCTGGCAGGGAAGGGCATGCGATCATGGGGGGCGCTTTTATTGGCGAGTTCGCAGAAGACACGCCATGGGTTCATCTTGATATTGCTGGGACCGCCACTACAAATAAAGCTCATTCCTTAGGACCTTCAGGCGCAACAGGGGTGATGGTTCGTACCCTTGCCTTACTAGTGGAAAATCACGAAGAGGCATAACCATTTCGATATAAACATGAGAAAAATATAACTCAATTTTTAAAGTCGTAAGAAGCGTTGGGACGAGGTCCGCTTCATTCTTACGGCTTTGTTTATTTTAGGAAACGAGCCAATATTGACAAAATAAAAGAGAAAAGGTAAGCTTAAATATGTTATTTTATTACTCTACCAATTTAGCAAACTAAAGAAGGTTATCTGAATGAATGCTGTTGTAATCGCTGTTGTCGTGATGTTAGTCTTAAGTTTATGTAGGGTCAATGTTGTTTTTGCTCTGATTATCGGAGCTTTGTTTGGAGGAATTGTTGGCGGGTTAGGCGTGAATGCGACTGTGGGGGCTTTCTCTGCTGGAGTAGGTGGCGGAGCAGATATTGCTCTTAGTTATGCCTTATTAGGTGGTTTTGCTGTTGCGATTTCTCATGCTGGCTTGCCCAAATGGCTTGTGGAAAATCTCTTAAAAGTAGTGGGGAGAGAAGGAGACTCGCGAAGAAAAGCTTTATCGAAGACGTTGATTATTTTTGTCATTTTCGTCACTGCCTGTTTCTCACAAAACGTGATTCCCATTCATATTGCTTTTATTCCATTACTCATACCGCCTTTGCTCTATATTATGAATGAACTACAATTAGATCGTCGATTAATTGCCTGTGTTCTCACATTTGGATTAACGGCACCTTATATATTATTACCAGTCGGCTTTGGCCAATTGTTCCAGCAAATATTGGTCGATAATATCTCCAAAAATGGATTGAACATCGAAATAGCGGATATTGCTGCGCCGATGCTTATTCCGGTAGCTGGAATGTTTTTAGGACTGTTATTTGCGGTCTTTATTTCATATCGAAAACCTCGTCAATACAACTCTTCTACCTCTGCAAAAGAGGAAGAAAAAGAAGGTTATCAAATGTGGGGCGTGATTTTTTCGATTGTGGCAATTTTTGTTACGATGATTGTCCAAATCGCCACAGATTCCATGGTGTTCGGTGCAATTTCTGGTATTGCTGTTTTATATGTTAGTCGTTCGATCTCTTGGCGACAGTCTGATGCTTTATTTACCAAAGGAATGCAAATGATGGCGTTCATTGGTTTTACAATGATCGCAGCATCTGGCTTTGCTGAGGTATTGGAGCAGACAGGGGATATCGAGAAGCTTGTTCATAATGCTGCAAATTTAATTGGAAATCATCAATCGATTGGCGCTTTGCTGCTGCTTGTGGTCGGCTTACTTGTCACAATGGGAATCGGTTCCTCATTTTCAACCATCCCCATTATTGCCTCGATTTTTGTTCCGTTATCGTTAGAACTTGACTTTAGTCCAATTGCGACCATTTGTATAGTTGGCACAGCTGCAGCGTTGGGAGATGCCGGTTCCCCTGCTTCTGACAGTACATTAGGTCCGACCGCTGGCTTAAATGCCGATTTACAGCATAATCATATTTGGGATTCATGTGTCCCGACATTTTTACATTATAATATCCCCCTTATTTTATTTGGCTGGCTCGCGGCGATGATTTTATAAATGAGGACAATGCCCAATCCACCTCCGCTTTTGTCGCATATAAAGAATAGAAGGAGGCGCTTTTCAGCCTCCGCCCTATTTTGGCTAAGTGTGTAAGCTTAGAAAAATAGAGAAGTTCTGTATAGACAAAGGAGGTAGCTAAATAATGCATTATTATCGAGGACCCCAGCCTTATCAAGATCAACGCTTTTTCTTTGGCGCTCCGCTTATTGGTGGATTTGTAGGCGGCTTACTAGGCGGCGGACTTGCGAATGCGGTTTTCCGTCCACGGCCTTATTATCCATTGCCTTATCCACCACGTCCGGTCCCATATGGATACGGACCTGGTGGCCCGTATGGTGGTGCCCCGGGTTACGGACCTTATGGTGGTTATGGTGGCATAGGTCCGTATGGATATTAATATAAATTTTTTGATCGACCATTATTCCCCCAATATTTTGGGGGTTTTATTATACAATGAATAGAGAGGTGTTGAAGATGAAAAAGCAAACATTAGTTGAAAATTTAGGGATTCACTTTCTTGAGGTAAAAAAGGGGACAATCATTGCCAACATGCCAGTTGATGAACGGACGATTCAACCCTTTGGCTATTTGCATGGCGGGGCGTCAGTTGCGCTTGCTGAAACGGTCGCCAGCTACGGGGCTGCTCAGCTCATTGATCCTGCGAAAGAAATTTGCTTTGGATTAGAAATTAATGCGAATCATATTCGAGCCAAGCAAAATGGACAAGTCACAGCGACCGCAGAGGTACTTCATCATGGAAAAAGTACGATGGTTTGGGATGTGAAAATTCGCGATGAGGAGGGACAGCTTATCTGTGTCTCGAGATGTACGATCGCGGTGGTGCCGAAGAAATAAGCTTGCTTCCTGAAACAATATTAGAAAAACGATGAACGATCGCCAAGAACGAACGCTTCATCGTTTTTCCATTAATCTTGCTTATCTCTTGCTAAATCATCTCGTACACTATAGTTTGATAAATCGACACCTGTTTCATAGGCGGCACGGCTGATTAAGTGGCCGGCAACAGGAGAGGTAATAAAGATAAAAAGGATACCTAGTAAAACGCGAGATTGAATAACTCCATCACTTGCATAAAAGAAAATCAGGGTCCCAATAAGTGTACAAAGGACTCCTAAAGTCGTTGCCTTCGAGGCTGCGTGATTTCGCGTATACACATCGGGGAGGCGTATGACCCCCGTAGCAGAGACAAGACTTAAGAAGGTGCCAAGTAGGACAAAAAGAGCAATAATCCATTCAACGACGGCGTTCATTTTCGATAATCTCTCCTTTCTCAAGAAACTTCGAGAATGCCACGGTTCCAATAAAGGAGAGAATTCCGAATAGAAGGATGGCATCAAGAAACGCTGTTGTATGATAAATCATTGAAGCGAGTGCGGTAATCGCCGCTAAGTTGATCCCCATTGCATCCAATGCGACCACTCTATCTGACACGGATGGACCTTTGATCACACGGATGAGCAGGATGGCAGAAGATAAGCTACAACCAACTAATCCAATTTTTAAGATGATCTCTAACATTAGCGACTCACCTCCATAATAGCCTTCTCAAAGGATTGTTTAATACTATTGATCGCATCATCCACTTCCTCGATATCAATCGCATGAATGTACAAGGTTTTGTTGTCCTCTGACAATTTCACGACCAATGTTCCCGGTGTTAATGTGATCAAATGGGAAAGCAATGTGATCTCCCAATCGGATCGGAGCTCTGTTTGTAATGCGAAAATCCCTGGGCGTATCGATAGCTTAGGGCTTAATACAACCTTTAAAACAGCTATATTGGAAAGAAGTAATTCTCTTATAAAAATAAGGACCAATTTTATAATCGCAAACACTTTGGCTAAATAAAATCTGGATGGAAAGAAACGTCTCATAATAAATATAATGAGGAGTCCAAGTAAATAGCCAATTAAAAAAGTGTTTAATTGGAAGGAGCTTTCAAAAAACATCCAGAGAAATGCCATGAAGAAATTTAATAAAATTTGAAATGCCACTAAAAAACCTCCTTTGAACCTGGTTTAGAAAGCGATCGTACTACAGCAACGCCGACAGAAGGTTCGTCTAATCAATCTCGCCCATAAGCGGTCTTTATGGGCGTTTAGCTTTTTCCTAAAACGGCTTGAATATAGATATCAGGATTCATTAATACCTCTGTGGCTTGACTGATATAATGGTAGACCCCTTCTGAAAAGATTCCGAAACAGATAGCGACAATGGTGAGGCTGATGACTGGAACAAGAAGCTTGCCAACTGCCACTTCAGGATTTTTGCTGCTGCCATTGGGGTCTCCCCAAAAACCATTTAGAAAGACTCTCATTAGTGAATAAAGCACCAACAGGCTCGATAGTAGAATCACGATCGCCCCAAACACATCTCCAGCTGCAAAGCCGCTCCGTGCGATCAATAGCTTTCCAACAAAGCCACTAAGTGGTGGGATTCCAGCCAAGGCTAAGACGGCGATAAAAAATGTCCAGCCAAGCAAAGGGTAATGATTGATCAGGCCTGTAAATTTACGATAGTCGACCGCGCCCGTTATTTTGATGATAATTCCGACTAATAGGAAAAGCACAGCTTTAATGATCATATCATGTATTACATAAAAAACGGCTCCTGATAAACCATCTGCATTCATCATCGCAATTCCGTATGTAATGACGCCAATCGCCACGATAATATTGTAAATAACGATCTTCTTCATATCCTTAAAGGCAATAGCTGCAATCGATCCTAGAATAACGGTCAAAATCGATAAGACGGCTAATAGTTGATGTGTAAAGCCTGTGTCATGATAGAAAAATAATGTGTAGGTGCGTAGGATCGAATACACGCCAACCTTTGTTAATAATGCTCCAAACAAAGCCATAATCGGTGCAGGCGGTGCATAATAGGATCCTGGAAGCCAAAAGAATAGCGGGAAAATCGCTCCTTTTAAGCCAAAGACAATCAGGAAAAGGATGGCAATTACGGTTAAAATACCAGGTTGGTTCACTTCTGAAATTCTTTCAGAAATATGCGCCATATTTAAAGTCCCTACGATTGAATACAGGTAACCAACCGTAATAACAAATAGGGCAGAAGATGTGACATTTACTAAAATATATTTAATCGATTCCCGTAACTGAATTTTTGTTCCGCCAATCACAAGTAGAACATAAGATGCCATTAGCATCACTTCGAAAAAGACAAACATATTAAAAATATCGCCGGTTGTAAAGGCTCCATTAACCCCAACTAATAGAAATTGGACAATCGCGTAATAATAGTAATTTTCTCGACCTTTTCCAATCGAGTAAAACGAATAAAGGACACAGCCTAGAGCGACCAAGGTAGCCGTTGTGACGAGTAAAGCTGAGAGCATATCCGAGACAAGGGTAATACCAAATGGAGCTGGCCAGCTACCAACGTTTAACGTCTGAATACCGTTTTGATCAATCTTATGGATTAAAAATAGTGATACGACAAACGTAGTCATCAAGGAGATGGCGGAAATCCAACGCTGTACAGAAATTTTTTTACCAAAGAAAAGTAAAATCGCTGCTGTCAATAATGGGATGATTATCGGTAGTATTAATAAATTAATCATTGTTTTTAGAACCTCTCATCTCATCAATATTATCTGTACCTAGTTCTTGGTAGGCCCGATAGGCGAGAACGAGGAAAAAGGCCGTTACCCCAAAACTAATAACAATCGCCGTTAATATAAGAGCTTGAGGAATCGGGTCCGTATAGGTTTCCGCTTGTTCCCCTAATAATGGTACACTTCCTCGTTTTAATCCTGCCATCGTCATCAGTAATAGGTGAGCCCCATGACTTAAAAGGCCTGTCCCAATAATAATACGTAGCAAGCTTTTAGAAAGCATCAAGTAAACAGCACTAGCAAAAAGCAAGCCGATCAAAATCGCCATTAAAATCTCCATTATTCACTTCCCCCAATCGTTTGAATAATGGTCATCGTCGCTCCCACAACACAAAGGTAAACCCCGATATCAAAGAGGACGGCTGTATGCAAGGAAGTCTTCCCAAGTAAAGGCAGGTTGAAGTAATCAAAAGCATGCGTAAGAAAAGGGACGTTAAAAAATAGGGCGCCTGCTCCCGTTCCTATTGCAAAAAGCAAACCGATTGCAATCATAATCCGAAAATTAAAGGGTAAGCTGTTTGCCACTGTTTTGATATCAAACGCAAGCAGGAGCAAGACAAGGGCGCCTGAAGTTAATAACCCTCCAACGAATCCTCCACCTGGATAATAATGACCTGCAAAAAAGATATGGAGGGAAAAGAGTAAAATGATAAAAACGGCTATTTTCGTCGTCGTTTGTAGAATAAGGTCATTGGACTTCATTCATTTCTCCTCCTTGAAAGTCGTAATTTAATCATGCCATATACACCTAATGCGGCAATGCCTAAGACTGCAATTTCAAACATTGTATCAAAGCCACGGAAATCAACGAGAATGACATTTACCATATTTCCACCCCCAGCTTTGTCCGCTGTGTTTTCAACATAATATTTTGAAATTGAGTCAAACAATTTCTGACTATGAGCCGATAAAGCAATCAATGTAACGATGACCCCTACACCAAGCGCGACAATCGCATTCGTTACCTTAAAGCCCATTCTTTCTTCCTTCCTATTTAATTTTGGTAAGTGATAGAAAGCAAGTAGGAATAACGCGACTGAAACTGTTTCAATCACTAATTGTGTTAACACAAGATCAGGTGCTCTAAATAACAGAAAGAAAAGGGCGACTGTATAGCCTACAGCCCCTAGAGCAATGATCGAAGTAAGCCGCGATTTTGCGACTAAAATCGTAATGGAAGCCGCAACAACAATCAAGCTCAAAACGACTTCATACAGGCCGATCGGCGCAAGATTGGATGTATCAACCAAAAAGGCTTGATTTCTCACAATCGCATAGGTTAAAAACCCGATAAAGGAGATAAAGATATAGACCATATAATGGCGGATCGAGCCATTCATATAGAAATTTGTAAGCCTATTCGCTCCCTTTTCTGATTGCTTTAAACCAGCATCATACACATAATTAAAGGCTAAAAAGGAAGGGATTTTTCCATAAATCGGTATCCATTTTTCCATCGTTTTATATAAAATAATCCCAAAAAGAATAACGCCTAAAGTCATGAATAATTCCGGGTTAAATCCATGCCAAAATTTAATATGAATATCCATCTCATGACCGGCATCAACTAGGCTTGGTAAGATCGAGGATGCGACCGGTTCTAGCACGGATTGCGATAAGATATTTGGGAAAAAACCAAATACAATCACAAGAGCGCCTAAGATGATTGGGGGAACCAGCATCCCAATCGGAGCCTCGTGTGGCTTTTTCTCCAATTTTTCAGACTGAAGCTTACCTGTAAATGTTTTGAAAAAGAGCATCATACTATAAATAAAGGTAAACACACTCGCAATCCAAGCTATGACAGGGAACAGCACTCCCCAAGTCTCTAGGTTGAAAATATCCAAGTGTAAGACATTGACCATACTTGTAAAAAACATCTCTTTACTCAGGAATCCATTGAACGGAGGGAGACCAGCCATCGAAAAGGTCCCTATAAAGGCGATTGTAGCTGTGATCGGCATAAGCTGTATAAGTCCACCTAATTTACGGATATCACGTGTTCCTGTTTCATGATCGACAATCCCTGCAACCATAAACAAGCTCCCTTTAAATGTCGCATGATTGATCAAGTGGAAGACAGCCGCAACCGTTGCCCCCATATAAAAATTCTCTAGCAAATAATCATAATGAAGAGCGGCAGCCCCTACTCCAAGCAACGACATAATCAAGCCAAGCTGACTAATCGTTGAGAATGCGAGAATCGCTTTTAAATCCGTTTGTTTGACAGCATTGATTGATCCCCAGAATAGGGTGAGTAATCCAATCCCACCGACTAACCACAACCAGAGTCCTTGCTCTGCAAAGACAGGACTCATTCTTGCCACCAGGTAAATACCGGCTTTAACCATTGTTGCAGAATGCAAGTAAGCACTGACAGGTGTCGGGGCTTCCATCGCATCTGGTAACCAGATATGAAACGGAAACTGGGCTGATTTTGTAAAAGCTCCCAGTAGAACGAGTATTAATGCAACAATAAATAGTGGTTCCGTTGAAATGGAGCCAGCTTGACTAATGATCTCACGAATACTGAATGATTCCGTTAGTAGAGAAAGGATCAAAAAGCCACCCAGCATCGAAAGCCCACCAAATACAGTAAGTAGCATGGATTTTTGCGCGCCATAGCGGGAACGTTCCTTATGATTCCAAAAGCCAATTAAGAGGAAAGATGAAAAAGAAGTCAACTCCCAAAAGACATAAAGCACGATTAAATTATCGCTGAGGACAACCCCGAGCATGGCCGCCATAAACATCAAAAGATACACATAAAAATGCCCTAAATTCTCCTTTGTCTTATCGAGATAGAAAACAGAATAAAGGACAACCAGCGTACCAATCCCAGTAATTAAGAGGGCAAACAATAATCCAAGCCCATCTACATAAGCGGTAAAATCAATTCCTAAAGAGGGAATCCAAGCAACAGTTTTTTCAACGGCTCCTTGATTTTGGATTTGTGGAAGGAATTGAAGAAAGTAAATAAATAATAGGGCTGGTAGCCAGACAATCAACCACCCAGTATGTATTGCTTTCACCTTCTTGTATAAAAAAGGAATGAAAATTGCAAGGATGAGTGGTGCAATGATCGAAAAATGCAATAATGACAAAATAAAATCCTCCTTTTTTCACGGCTTCGACCCAAAGCATTTAATGTGAGTATAACGTAGAATCGCTTTTCTTTCACAAAATAAACATTGGAAAACAAAAATGAGTACGTAATTATTAAATAAGTAGAAACAAATAATGCGATCGGATTATTCACAAAATGTTCACATTTGACGGAGCGGGGAATTAAGATGGTACACTAGTATACATATATTCTTTTGCAACATACGAAAATTACTCCCAGGTAATCTTGGAAGTGTGAATGAAAAAAAGAATCAAGCATCCAAAGTGGAAGGAATTGATTGACGATGGCAAGTAACCAATTAAATGGAGATGTAAAATTATCTATTTTAGATTTAGCGACCATGTATAATGGGGAGTCAGCCACGCAAACACTACAAAGTTCTACGGATTTGGTACAGCTAGCCGATCGTCTTGGCTATACACGCTACTGGTTTGCGGAACATCATAACACCAAGCATCAGATGAGTACCTCTCCGGATGTTTTAAGCGCTCACGCAGCGGCTGTTACGAAAAACATTATCATCGGTTCTGGCGGGATCATGTTGCCGAATCATAGTCCACTAAAGGTAGCAGAGAATTTTTCCTTATTGGAGGCATTGCACCCTGGGCGGATTGATTTAGGGATCGGACGAGCTCCTGGGACGGATGGTTTGACCGCCCTGGCATTAAGACGCTCAAGAGAAGCGGTTACAACATATGATTTTCCAGAACAATTAGATGAATTACTTTCCTTTTTAACGCATGATTTTCCAAATGAGCATCCGTTCAAAAATATTACACCTTCACCGGATAAGGGGTTGATTCCGGATATTTATATGCTTGGCTCGAGTGATGGGGGGATGCAATTTGCTTCTCACTATGGACTTGGCTTTGTTTTTGCAGCACATATTTCACCACAGTTAGCTGTTCCAATGTTGCGAGCTTATCGTGAAAACTTCAAGCCATCCGCTTTTATGCAGGAGCCGAAAAGTCTCCTAAGCCTGATTGTGATTGCAGCAGAGACAGAGGAAGAAGCTGAATATCTAGCGGGACCAGCGGAATTACAATGGGTAAGATGGGGAACAGGTGCGTTTCATCATGCTCCTCCAACACTTGAAGAAGCAAGTTCTCATAGATATACAGCTCAGGAGGAAGCAGTGCGCCAAGAAAATAAAGGCCGTTTTGTGGTCGGGAATGTGGAAAATGTAGCGGAGAAACTCAAGAAACTCGCAACAGAGGCTATGGTGGATGAGATCATGATCTTGAATATGTTGACCGAAAAAAATTCACGGCATAAATCATACGAATTATTAGCGGACACCTTTAATCTAAAGCCTTAAGGCTCCATAACAGAGGAATGATAATAATATTGGCACTCTACTCCTAAGAGTGCTAATATTATTTTTAATAGGGAGTGATTTGATGGAAACTACCAAATTAATAATGGTTGAAGGGATTCCTGGGTCGGGAAAATCCACTACTGCACAATCCATTTCAAAAAGCTTGGATAGGATGGGGTTTAAACATAAGTGGTGGTACGAAGAAGAGCAAGGACACCCAGCGTGGGTTCGTTGGTTGCATCAACAGAATAGGCGATCCATGAGAAGGAAGTGGACCTCCCATTTCAATTAATACTTAATCTTCAAGCAGTGACTAGTTTTTTACCGGGATTTTGAAAGTGCTTTTGCATAACCTTCTCGGAGGATCTTTGTCCAATCTGAAAAATTAATCATTGCATCAGAAACATTGGTCATTTGGTCAACAGTTCCTACAAAAATTAATTTTTGTAAAGTTGGATCTTCAATACTTTCGGTACAAGCGTCCTTATAGGCGCTAGAATTGAATGTTTTGTAATGACGGACTGCATTATTTATTCCGACCTCGTAAGAAACGATTGTAGGATTAATTACCTTAGATAATCTAAGTCTATTATGGTTTTCCCCTAATCTAACAAGCATTTGTTGCAACAATTCAATTTGTTTATTCTTATCATTAGTAGAAAAAATTTCCCAGGATTTTTCTCTGAAAAAATCAGATCCTGCGATTTTCCCAAAGGCTGAACCAAGCCATTTATCATAAGGTTTGTACTGTTTATTTTGTAGAAACCACATTTCAATAATATATCGAACTACCTTTTGCACAATGAGTTGGGAACCTAAATAATCTTTTGCTTCTAAAGTGCGTTGTATCAGTCGTTCACTGGCCCAAATTAAATACCACTGTGAAGCCATAGCCCACCGCCATACATCATCAGGATACCATGAAAGAATTTGTTTGGCCTTTTTATAATCACCAAGAGAATCTGCGAAGGAAATTCCGCCGACAAATTGCAGTAAGTGCTGTTGCGGAAACGATAGCCAATCATCATAGGATAAAGCGTGAATATCTTTAATACCTAAATTGTTCTGTAACCATTCCTTAGCTGTAATAACCTGAATATTGCTCGTATCCTCATCTATAGAAGTAGAATATCCAAGAAACTTTTCTGGTAAATTGGCTAAAATCCTGTTCCGGATTGAGTGGATTTCATTATTCTTGGAAACAAAAATAGTTACTCGCGGCCCCCAATCATGATCTGTCGAGATTGGCTGATCAAAGCCTAAAACATCAGATCCCTCCCCAACCAAAACTGCATCATGAGGGATGTTTACTAATAAAGGTTGGATAATCTCCCTATAGAACTGACTTGAAAGAGTTCTTCCTTGTATGAATGTATTCAAATATTACCCTCCCATTTCTAAGTTCATTTGTAATGATTCTATCAATAAGGCGTCGTTGGTTAAAGGTTCTATTCAATTATAATAAATAATTATGGAGGGGAATCAATGATTAACATAAGGAGAGTAAAAAAAGAAGATTATCCAAATGGAAAAAAAGTAATTTATCAATATAGCTCCGATCAATATTATGATATATCTATAATGGAAAAAGAAAATGGATGGAGTTTTAACTTATCCGTAATGAATTTCAAAGAAAAATTCGAAAAATATGAGGAAGGCGACATTTTTGATGAGAGTTTACCTCAATTGGAATGTTATGCAGCGGAATTACATGGTGATGAGGTTGGGGTCATTAGTTTCAATCATGAAAAATGGAATAATGTGTTGAGGATACAGGATATTCATGTAAAGAAATCAATGAAAGCAAAGGGGATTGGTAGTAGGCTAATGAAATATGCAAAGAGACGTGGAAAAGAGATAGGAGTTAGAGCCATTGTCTTAGAGACGCAGACATCCAATTTTTCTGCAATAAAATTTTATAGGAAACATGGATTCAAACTAACTGGTTTTGACCTACTAAGTTATTCAAACAACGATATGGAAAAGAAAGAAGTGAGAATTGAGATGGGATATATTTTAGGGCAGAAATAAACTTTCTTCATAATGAATAAAAATGAAAGGGTGGATTTTTATGTTAGAACCAACATAATACAAAAAGACTCCCAGGAATCCTAGGAGTCTTACATACTTTCACTTAAATGCTTTTGTTGGTCGTGCCTAAAGCTTACAAATAGAAGAATAAAC
The DNA here is from genome assembly GCF_017355205.1 of Bacillus sp. SD088. Taxonomy (GTDB): domain Bacteria; phylum Bacillota; class Bacilli; order Bacillales; family Bacillaceae_C; genus Lederbergia. The sequence continues at coordinate 13,451 of NZ_JADIJK010000003.1, read as the reverse complement.
CCAACAAGGAATAAACCGCCAGTTACATAAAAGACGTTAGAAATTCCTCCGAATCCAGCAACAAATCCTCCTAAGGCAGGACCAATCACATTGCCTAAAAATCGAAAGCTTTGATTATATCCAAGCACTTCTCCTTGCATATCCAGCGGTGCTTCAAGGCGAATATAGGCCGTAATACAAGGAAGCATGCCTCCGACCGCCATACCATATAAAAACCTTAAAAGCACAAGCTGCCAGAGATCTGATACAAATGCTTGCGGAATAATCAAAATCGATGCGAGCACAAGCAAGATCAGTAACACTTTTTCAAATCCAATGGAATCTCCTAATTTTCCCCATTGACGGGTGAGCAGTAAATTTCCAAACCCTGTGGCCGAAAAAGCCATACCTGCAAGAAAGGCAACACTCGTTGCTTGGGTCAGTTCATTGACATACAACGCTAAAAGCGGTTGTATGCTGAAATTACCGATTTGGATTAGCAATGCAACAAGCATAACCATAATCAGCAATTTGCGACTGAAAATCAGTTTTATCACATCTTTACTAGTATGAGGTTTAAATTGCTTCCGTTCTTCCTCTGTTTGCTTGATCTCACGTATTCCAAAGAGAACAACAGTTGAAGCAATGGCTACACCGATTGCGGTAATGATAAAGGTATATTGGAAACCAAAGGTGTCCGCCATTAAACCTCCAAGCAAAGGACCAAAAAGGCTACCTGAAACATTCCCCATTTGCAATGTTCCAAGTGTTTTACCAGCTTCATTTTTGGGCGTCTGCTTCGAAATTAATGCTATGGACGTTGGAATAAAGCCTGTCACAATCCCCATAAACATCCGCAGAATAAAGAGTCCGAGCACATTACTTACAATTCCCATAATAAAAACGGATAAAGCAATTCCATATCCTGTAATAAGGAGAATCGGCTTAAATCCGTATTTATCCCCAATTTTCCCCCAGATAGGAGAAAATAAAAAGGCACTGATAAAGGTTACTCCAAAAACTAAACCAGCCCACCTTTGAACATATTCGTTGCTAAAATCTCCGAACGTTTCAATGTATAGGGAGATAAACGGTACAACCATTGTCATGCTTGCCGCAACTAAAAAATTACAAACCCACATGATTAGCAAATTACGCTTTGCAATACTAATAATAACACCTTCTTGATGATATTTATTTCGTAACACTAAATATTATTATAATCCAATCGTGAAATAATTCAATATGTCCGCCCTTTAAATGACCGATATGGAGAGGGGGAAAGCTAGCGACGAACAAGGGATTTTTGCTTTTTTTTAAAAAAATTAAAGCATACATATGGCTAATACTGGATCCAGCTTCAGGTGCCATCGGTGACCAGGACGGTGTGATTTTAGCCGCTGTTCTCTTTTCTAAAGGGGGATATGGAATTGCCATCGATAGAAATTCCATCAACATTAACCATTCATGAAAAAACTAAATAGAATTTATGGCACGGACACTCTTTTTTACATCTAACTACAAGTAGATGAATAGCCTCTAAAAACGATTGATTTTTCGGTAGTCAGAAGGTCGAACATTCATATGCTTATGGAAAATTCGACTGAGATAATAACCACTTTCATAACCACTTTCGTGAGCAATCGTCTCCAAATTCCAATTGGTTTCCAATAATAAGTTGGCCGCTTTTTCGATACGGATGGAAGTCAGATACTGCATGGGGGTCATATGATAAACATTTTTGAAGCGACGAGTCAATTGAACGGATGACATGTGGAATTTGCTGGCAACACGCTTGATTTCGATCGGTTGATGAGCATGATTTTCTAGATGAGCAAGGACTTGTTTCATTACAGGATCGTCCTGGTGTTTTTGTCCCTTTCTCTCGAAGACAGGTGGGTTGTAGTTGCTCATAATGATCCACATATCGTGAAAATAAATCTGTTTTAACGGAACCACATCAGAGAGGGGATGTAGTTTTCGGAGTTGCTGATAATTTTCAAATAAGCGTGTAGTAAGCGGAACAAATAATTTATGTTCATTTTGTCGCAACATTTCTTGCAAGAACCCCGTTTCATGATAAGGAAAATCAAAAACAATGGCATGAAAACTTAAAGGAGTTTCAGTTTTGCGGTGAAAAGCAACCCGTGGAGGACAAAACACAATGTCTCCCTTTTTTGCGTGTCCTGCGGATTTATCAATTTGGTATGTAAAATCCCCTTCTTCGATGGCGAATAACATCCACATGGAGTACGTATCTTGTTTTCGTAAAAAGTGTTTCTTTTTATTCCAAAATACATGTCTAATCAACTTTGGTAATGTTATCGAGTCCTTCATTTTACTCATCCTTTTTTGAAATTTTGGATATGACAAAATAAATTATGTGCATTTAAAAGTTTTTTAATTTCCTATATTCTGTTTATTAAGGAAATTTCTTCAAATTATATCATAATGAATTTGGCTTCGGTGGAAAGGAGTTGTCTTTCCAGAACTTAAAAGAGAAAGCGTTTTTAAAGCCTTCATTTTACTTCGTTAAACATTAATTTGAAAGGGGGAATGAAAGATGAAACATACAGACTTGTATTGTGATATATTAGTCGCTGGAGGTGGAGCAGCTGGAGTTCCAACGGCAATTGCAGCTGCACGAAACGGGGCTAAAGTGATCTTATGCCAAGATCGTTCTGTACTGGGAGGAAATGCTTCCAGTGAGGTGCGTATGCATATTGTTGGAGCTGATGCCAGTGGAAAACGGGGAAAAAAATTAGAAACGGAAGCAAGAGAAGGTGGGATTATTGAGGAAATTCGTTTAGAAACGGCTGTACGAAATCCTCAACGTTCACCCTCAATGTTGGATCTAATCTATTATGAAAAATGTCGTGAAAACGACAATTTAACCTTATTATTAAATACAGTCGTAACAGATGCTATAGCCGATCAAGGTATCATAAAACAGGTAATTGCGGAACGGCAATCTACAGAAGATATTTTTACAATTAAGGCCGCTATTTTTGTCGACTGTACAGGTGATGGACGCTTAGGAAGGAAGCGGGCGCATCTTATTTTTGGGGACGAGAGAGTAAGAAAACGCATAATGAAGAGTTCGCGAATGATGAAGGAGATAATTACCGGCAGGGTTCAAGCTTATTGTTTCAAGCAAGAGATATTGGTTACCCTGCAAAATTCCAGGCGCCAACATGGGCAAGAAAATTTACAGAAGAAGACCTAAAGTTGCGCCCTCATGCCTCAGCTGGTACGGATAGGGGACTAGAATATGGCTATTGGTGGGTAGAATGGGGCGGAACATTAGACACCATTAAAGACAATGAAACGATCCGCGATGAATTATTAGCCATCATGCTAGGCGTATGGGATCATATTAAAAATGAAGGCAATCATGGTGCCGATAATTGGGCATTAGAATGGTTTGGCTTTTTACCCGGAAAACGGGAAAGCCGCAGATTTAAGGGGATGCATGTTTTAACTCAAAACGATATAACAGACGCTAAACCTTTTAAAGATTCGATTGCTTATGGAGGATGGCCGATTGATTTACATCCCCCTGAAGGGATTGATGCAAGCGATATGAAACCAACGAATAGTATTCAAGTTCCACATTTATATGATATCCCTTTAAGTGCATGTATATCAAAAGACATTGAAAATTTAATGTTTGCTGGGCGTAATATTTCCGCTACACATGTGGCCTTTGCTTCAACTAGGGTCATGGCTACCTGTGCGGTAGTTGGACAGGGGGTTGGAACAGCTGCAGCGCATGCCGTGAAAAAGGAACTGACGCCACATAAGTTACTACTGGATCATCTGTCACTTTCGGCGATCCAACAAAATTTACTCAGAGATGATGCTTATCTCATTGGTGTCACTAATGAAGATACAAGCGATTATGCGAGAAAAGCTACTATTACCGCATCAAGCGAGAAGAATGATGGCCGCGCCTTAAATATTATTTCTGGACAGACGCGAGCTACTTTGGGTCCTAAAGGGGTTAAAGGAAGTAGAGGGATAGAAGGCACTAATCGTTGGATAAGTGCTGTCCCACCTGGAACAATGCCAGAGTGGATTGAATTAAGCTGGGATGATCCATTTCAACTTGGCGAAATCCGATTGGTCTTTGATAGTGGCCAACATCGAGTATTGACGCTTAGTCATTCAGATGATTATGTAAAGAAAATGAAATGGGGCGGTCCACAGCCAGAGATCGTGAAGCATTATACAATCGAGTGCGAGGTTGGTGGAAAGTGGCAAACACTGATTGAGGAAAAAGACAACTATCAACGACTACGTATCCACTCTGTCACAGGTGCTCCAGCTACAAATAAGCTACGAATAAATGTACATGAAACACATGGTTCCGAACTGGCTAGAATAAATGAAGTGAGAACTTATCCGGCACCAGAAGGAAACAACGCCTAACATACAAGAAAATGAATTGATTACATTAGAATCGAAAGTACAAATATGGGTTAGTCCCCCAAAAAGGAAATTATTTAACATGTTCATTCCCCTCTATGAAAACACTAGAGGATATGTCTAAACAAATATGGCTTTTTTGGGGGGTGACAACCTATATAGATTGAAGAACGATATATTCATAGAAGTAACCCCTCATCCAATAGAAGTGACGGTTAAACTTTTCATCATAAAGAAAAAAATGACACCGATGTCAAAAATCGGGAGATTAGCTAATTGACGACTTGATTGAGAGATATTCCTAAGGAAACAAAAATTGAATAGAAAGGAAGGTTTTCTAAATGAGATTTTGTAAGGGGTTTCTTAAAGGGGTAATGGGCATGACGACTATGATTTTGTTCGCATTTATTATAGCAGCTTGCTCAGGGCAAGTAGACTCTCCCTCGAATGAACGGGACGATGATGAAGAAGAGCAAGTGGAAGATGTTACTGTGACGATTATGACGCGTAGTTTTGATGACGAGCGTTTCGCGGAATTTATAAAAGAACCAGTTGAGGATAAGCTGCCACATATTACTATAGAGCGAATTGAGGATACGCCAATGGAGGATTTGATTTTAAACGATGCGGTACCGGATATTATTTGGATAGGCAATCAGGGCGGGATTTATTCCGATATAGTTGAATACGAGCTTGAAGTTGATTTGATTGAGTTGGCGGAGAAACATGATTTTGACTTGGATCGTATTGAACCAAGTATTCTTACCTCCTTCATTAACCAAGATCCGACGGGGGAAGGAAGATTACTGGCTATGCCTTATAATCGAGGGGTTCGAGCCCTGTATTACAATAAAGATATTTTTGACTTATTTGGGGAACCGTATCCTGAAGATGGGATGACATGGAAAGAGACATTGGAATTGGCCTATCGTCTTACAGGGACAAGGAACGGTGTGGATTACAAGGGGTTTACGTTTGATATGAGAGAGAAAGATACCGCCTCTCGACTTCCAATCCAACAACTGCCAATAAATTTTACAGATCCTGAAACGGGCGAATTGCTTTTTCAGGAGGATTCAATCTGGTCTGATATTGCTTCCCTGTATCAAGACTTTGTAAACATTCCGGGGAACTATCCATTTCCACCGTTCTATAAAGGGTTTATCGAGGAAGGGACAGTGGCTATGTCTCCATATTGGAATGCAATTACAACAGTGCATAATGATGGAAATATAAACTTTAATTTGACAACCTTCCCACTTTGGGATGGGCACCCGGAGTATGCACCGATTTCATGGAGCAATGCTTACGCGATTACCGCAACGAGTGAGCATCCAGATGAAGCGTTCGAAGTTTTAGCCTATATATTATCCGATGAGGCTCAAGAAATGCAATCAAGTAAATATGCTGTGGCCTCACCGTTAAAAGATCCAAAGATGCAGGAGGTATTTGGGGAGGAAGTAGAAGGGATGCAAGAATACAATACAGATGCATTTTTTAAATACCCACCTAACCCTGGACCGGAGAACGTCAGTCCGTACGATCGCTATTTAAATCTGAATACTCTAGTCGAGTCGATTGATTGGAGAGTTTTATTTGATGAGGATATGGATGTGAATTCATTTTTGCGCCAAGAGAAAGAGCGCTTAGATATTTTGATTCAAGAACGAATCAAGAGTGAATAGGGAGCAAATTAGGAGTGCGATGAAATAAGGCGATAGGAATAAAATCCTTATCGCCTTATTCTTCTTACTGTCATATTTATTACTGTCATATTTAAACTCTCTTTATTCCTTCACTAATTTAAAGCACCCCTTTGTGAGGACAAAAAAATCCTGCATCATCCCTTTAAATAACCCATAGGGAGATGGGGAAAGGGGTCTTTGTTTTTTTAAAAAGAAAAATGCCCGAGATTGGCATTAATCGAAGGTGATGGAGTACATCAAGGCGTATTCCTTGGCAATGCTGTCTAATGCTTTTAATGCGAGCTGATTATACGAATCATCTGCTTCAGCTTCGAGCTTTTCTTTTAATGCTTGGAATGCCTTCTTTAAAGAATCCTTATAGTCGGGAATATCCCCTTCATAAGGTTTGACAATTCGGGTCTGGACATTGGTTTGTTCGCGATAAGCTAACGCTTTGCGTTCATGAAAAAAAGGAACATCTGCTTGCAAGGGGTTATGTAAATCCCCTTGTCGAGGATGGTTCAATACCGCTAAAATTCGCACTGTTAGCATATCCTCTTGAACAGCTGTAATCTCCCCGATGTATTTTCCGGTTTTTTTATTGGTTACAATGATATCACCGATTTTCATCAACTAACTCCTTTCTCTGCTTTTATCTATTATCGGAGAAATGGCGTGAAAATGAAAGGGAGAGGTCTTTTATTCCCGGATAGCGTGAAATACTCTCGTATGGCGAAGAAATACTCTCGGATAGAAAAAAATACCCTCGTATAGCAGGATTTATTCCCTTTCACTGCTTGAATTCGATGTTCTAACCTCGAAATATTGCGATTTCCCTTGGAATCCTGTAAAGTTACTTCTGAAACGGAATGGATCCGTACATATTTCTTATTTTACAAAAAAGGAGATGCAGAAATGACCGAACAAAACATGTATCCACAGTTATCAACAGAGGTAGCGGAGGATGAAAAAGCAGTACAAATAAATACGAATGCAGGTTCAATTCGAATCAAGCTTTTTCCAAAGCAGGCACCAAAGGCAGTTGAAAACTTTGTTACCCATGCAAAAGAAGGATATTATAACGGTATTATTTTTCATCGCGTGATTCCTGATTTTATGATCCAAGGGGGCGACCCGACTGGTACTGGAGCCGGTGGAGAAAGTATCTATGGTGAAGCATTTGAAGATGAATTCACAATGGATTTGTTTAATCTTCGTGGAGCATTGTCCATGGCGAATGCGGGCCCTAATACAAACGGAAGCCAATTTTTTATTGTCCAGAACAATCAATTAGATCCAGGTTTTAAGCCGCAATTAGAAAAAGCAGGATTTCCAGAGGAGATCATTCAAGCTTATATAGAAAAAGGCGGTACTCCTCATTTAGATCATCGTCATACGGTCTTTGGCCATGTGCTTGAAGGATTGGATGTTGTTGATAAAATTGCCAACGTCGAAACACAGCCTGGTGACAAGCCAGTCGAAGATATTGTAATCGAAAGCATTGATATTATAAAAGAGTAAAACGAAGCCGTCAAATGGCGGTTTTCACATATTTGTCGAAGATGATCATTGGTTCTTGTCTATTTGCTTTGATATAATAGGATCATACTTATCAGAAAGGATGTTTCCTTTGTTATCAATTTTCCACATATTTGTGTTGAATATTATCCCAATGTATTTTCCAGAGGACAAAACAGAATATATTCCTGCCTTTATCCAATTAGCTCTTGTAGTCATTGTGGCGGGCTTAGTTGTTTTCTTTTTCAAAAAGATTTCCAAGAAACAAGAAGCAAAAGCGAAAGAACTAGAAGAGCGATTGAAGGAAGAGCAGGAAAACCAACATTCTTAAAATGAACTGCATCCCAAAATGTTAGAGTTACCTGACATTTTGGCGGTGCAGTTTTTTTATAAAAAGATAAGAAAGTATAAAGTTTTTCTTAGATTGCTTCAAGGCTGGGTAGTTGTTGTCAGCTTCAGGCGCCATCGACTCGAGGCTCGCAGGAGCGAGTCCATCGACGTTGCGCCAGGACGACGCGAACTTAGCCGATGTTCTGCTTAATACCCTGAACCTATAAAGGGAAAATGCACCCTTTATAGGTTCAGGAACATTTGCTTGTCGCCGATAGGTGGGCGCATTACGCTTTTCTTATAAGGTAAGAAAGTATAAATTTTGGCTAATGTTTTGATCTAGCTCCAGCGCCTAGCCCCTCGAGGTCAAATAACCTGAGCCAATAAAAGTCAAAACCGGACTTTTCTTGTCTCAGAACATTTGCTTGTCGGGGCTGAGCAAGGCGCTTACGCTTTTCTTAAGAAGAAAAATTCTCCCTAAAAGGATATTTCATTTTTGCTAAGGAAATAATGACGAACAATGACTTCTTTTTTGGAGGGATAGATGTGAAAAAAATTCTCCCTTTTTTGTTTTGTTTTCTGCTTGTTGCTTGTGAAAGTTCGACACCCCCTAAGAAGTTAGAGGTTGACGTGATCAATCGAGATGGTGATTCTTTAGGAAAAGTGACACTTGAAGAACAAGCAGATGGGATGAAGGTAAAGGTTGATTTAGAAGGACTTCCCCCTGGTGAACATGCGATGCATGTACATGATCAATGGAAATGTGAACCACCAGATTTTCTTTCAGCAGGTGATCATTTTAATCCAGATGATAAAGAACACGGTCTGTTGAATCCAGAAGGGCCGCATGCAGGCGATCTTCCCAATTTAATCGTAGAAGAGGATGGGAAGGCCGAAGTAGATTTTATGGCAAATGGATTGAAATTAACAGAAGGAAAAAACTCCCTTTATACAAAGGATGGCACTTCAATTGTTATCCATGAGGACGCGGATGATGGGGTGACCCAGCCAGCAGGGGATTCCGGCGAACGGATTGCTTGTGGTGAAATCACAAAAGATAAAAAGCCAGTGAAGGAAAAAGAATAGCATGATAAAGCACCCACGAAAATTGAAATGGGTGCTTTACTATGCGTTGTTATTATTGAAATGCTAATTTTAGTCTTTCCAGTCCTTCTTCTACAATCGAACGATGACAGGCGGGATTTAAGCGAATAAATCCTTCTCCGCCTTCTCCGTATGAAACACCAAAGTTTACGGCTAATTTTGCTTTACCTAAAAGGTTTTCCCTTAATTGTTTATCACTTAATCCTGTTTTTCGGCAATCAATCCATACAAGATAGCTACCCTCTGGTCTCATCACTTCAAGTTCTGGAAGAGAGCGTGATATTTCTTCATCAATAAGATTTATATTTTCTTCGATGTAAGCAATACATTCATTTAACCATTCTCCACCATCACGATAAGCGGCTTCCATCGCAATCATTCCGAATGTATTTAAGCTTGTAAGGTTTAATGTTTGTTGAATGATTGTCAACTTTTTGCGCATATCTTCATTCGGAGCCACGATAAAGGATGCCTGTAAACCAGCAAGGTTGAACGTTTTGCTTGGTGCCATAAACGTCACAATAAAGTCCTGATAAGACGGATCTAGTGAGGTTAATGCCCGGTGTTGATGCGGTGCAAACGTAATATCGGCATGAATCTCGTCTGCTGCGATCAGTACCCCATATTGCTTACAAAGCTCGGCTATTTTCGTTAATTCTTCTTTGCTCCATACACGTCCACCTGGGTTGTGAGGACTACATAATAGAAATAGTTTTACACCTGATTTTAATTTTTCTTCAAAATCCGCAAAATCAATTTCATAATGTCCATCAACCAATTGCAAAGGTGAATTAACCACTTCTCTCATATTGTTCTCAATCATATTGAAAAATGGTGTGTAGACAGGGGATTGCAGTAATACTTTATCTCCTACTTCGGTAAAAGCCTGAATCGCCATTCCGATTGAAGGAACAACACCAGGGCTGTATAAAATCCATTCAGGCTGGATTTCCCACCCATGTCGTTTATTCGTCCAATCAACGATCGCCCCCGCTGTGTTGACATTGGCAATTGTGTAGCCAAATACGCCGTGGTCGATTCTTTCTTTCAGCTTCTCGATCACAGCTACCGGTGGACTAAAATCCATATCTGCTACCCACATTGGCAGAAGTTCATTTTTTCCAAAGGCTAGCTTCATTCCATCCCATTTTAGGGAGGAGGTATTGATTCTATCGACTTTTTCACTTAGCTTGTACATTCCTTTTCCTCCTCAGCACACTTACGTCATCTCTATTCTAGCGATATTTAAATTAATTTTAAAGTATCTACTCAGAATATATGAAATCTCTTATATGCTGATAAACTTCAAATGGTTTTTCTTCTGGTAGCAAATGTCCTGTCTGAGGCAAAGAAATAAATTGTGAATGGGGTAAGTCTTGGGCCAATCTCTTCCCTGTCTGAAGCGGAACTACTCGGTCATTTTCACCCCAAATCAATAGGCTAGGAGCTTGAATGGTTTTCAAAATGTCGGTGGAAAGATCGCCTTCCCAATGCCGAATCATTTTTTTAAAAGCACGAAACATCATATCATCTTCAAAAGGCTCGGAATAGCCGCGAATCATTTCCTCATCAATCATATTTTGATCATATACGACATGGTGTAGATTTCCTAGCACTCCTGTTTTCCCAAGTTGATGCTTAATCACCTTTTCAAAGAAAGGGAAGTACGAAAAATAAGTGTAAGGTGGCTTAAGACGGGATAAATAGCCGGAGCTACAAAGAAAAACCCCTTTTTGGATACAATTAGATCTTTGATGCATCATATTAAGTATCAATTGACCCCCCATAGAATGGCCAACTCCGATAAAGGATGAATCCTGCAACTGATCCACTAAACACCAAAGAGTATAAGCGATATTTTGGTAAGAATAATGAAACGAAGACGATCTTCCACTTTTGCCAAATGGTGGAAAATCGACCACCACAACATGAAAGTCTTGAGCAAGAAGAGGCGCTAATTTCCGAAAGCTAAAAGTCGAAGATAGAAACCCATGAAGTAATAAAATTGTAGGAAGCTTAGGTTTGTGCTGATGATAGTAGCTTTCATAATAAAGATCAATCCCGTTTATCTGGGTGGAATGTGTAGAAAATATCGCAGTCATAGACTCACCTCTATTCTTATAGTTACCCGAAATAAAATGTTTAAACAGAGGTTTGAAAGAGAAAATAACGGGAATAGAAATTGGTAGGTATGGTTATGTTTTGATTTGGATTGGAATCTATGTTAAAATGTTTAATTGCGTAAAAAGAAGATATTATATAAAATTTGGGAGTGTTTCCATGACGACAAAATATGAACTAGGTACAGTATTGACAGGGAAAGTAACAGGTATTCAACCTTATGGCGCTTTTGTGGCATTAGATGATCAAACACAAGGGCTTGTCCATATTTCAGAAATTAAACATGGCTTTGTAAAAGATATTAATGAGTTTCTATCTATTGATGAAGAGGTGAATGTGAAGGTTCTTGAAGTGAACCCAGATAACGGTAAAATTAGCCTCTCTATTAAAGCTACAGAAGAGCCACCAGTTAAACAAAAAAATACGAAGCCAAGTAAACCAACAACCGAATCAACCATTGAAGCAAGTGGGGAAGGTTTCAATACATTAAAAGATAAACTACAAGAATGGATTAAGCAATCTGATAATAAAGATTTACTGAAGAAATAAGTAATAGCCGGAGGGTGTCTGATTGACAGGCATCCTCTTTTTAGGGTGTTGAAAAAGTGGTAGCTTCTTATTAAATCCTATGGAAAAGACCTATCCCAATACATGGAGAATATGGTAATATGAAGAGGCATAGCATTATGAATGAATAGGGAGGGGTAGGCGCATACAAATAAGATGGGAAGATGAACTAAAATAAAGGCTAACTTCATAAAATCGTGGCAGAAGGGGGAAAAATTGAATTCTTATTCTGTAAACGATAGAGGATTTTTTTAATATCTAACCTAATGCTATTGAAAAGCGAAAAAGTATTGGAAGCGTTCGCTTGGATCTATTCCATCTTTTATGTAAAATTAATAAATGTGTACCCTAACCATTTAATTATGAGTTTTTAGAAAAAGAATGTATTCCTTTGACCATATTGGTGGAAATTACAGGACAAACATGTTTGAATGTAAGATAAATTTGATTAATGAATAAAGAGGCGAAATAAAACGATGGTGGAAAATCTTAACTTATTTACATCAACTCAAGAGGTTATTAAAGATGGTCTCCACAAACTTGGCTTTGGCGAAGAAATGTATGAACTGTTGAAAGAGCCAATGAGAATGATGACTGTAAGAATTCCTGTTCGTATGGATGATGGTTCTGTTAAAGTTTTTACAGGATTTCGTGCCCAACATAATGATTCGGTAGGTCCTACGAAAGGGGGCGTCCGTTTTCATCCAGAGGTGAACGAAGAAGAAGTAAAAGCGATGTCGATGTGGATGACAATTAAATGCGGAATTGTGAATCTCCCATATGGTGGCGGGAAAGGCGGAATTATCTGTGATCCGCGTACCATGTCAATGAATGAAATTGAACGACTAAGTCGTGGATATGTTCGAGCGATTAGTCAAATTGTCGGACCAACGAAAGATATTCCTGCGCCCGATGTTTTTACCAACTCACAAATCATGGCTTGGATGATGGATGAATACAGCCATTTGCGTGAAAATGATTCTCCTGGCTTTATTACAGGTAAACCGATCGTGCTTGGAGGCTCTCAAGGAAGAGAGAAGGCTACAGCTCAAGGTGTAACTATTTGTATTGAAGAAGCAGCCAAAAAACGTGGCTTAAAAATAAAAGACACGCGCATCGTCATTCAAGGCTTTGGCAACGCAGGTAGCTTTCTCTCAAAGTTCCTTTATGATGCAGGGGCAAAAATTGTCGGGATTTCCGATGCATACGGGGCCCTGCATGATCCAGACGGGCTAGATATTGATTATTTACTTGATCGCCGTGATAGTTTCGGCACAGTCACAACCCTATTTGAAAATACAATTTCCAATAAAGAATTGTTTGAATTGGATTGCGATATTATTGTACCGGCAGCGGTGGCCAATCAAATCACAGCAGAAAATGCACCAAATATTAAAGCATCGATCGTGGTTGAAGCAGCAAACGGACCAACAACAGAGGAAGCAACCCGGATCTTAACAGATAAAGGGATTCTGCTTGTGCCTGACGTATTGGCCAGTTCAGGAGGAGTGACCGTTTCATACTTCGAATGGGTGCAAAATAATCAAGGGTATTATTGGACAGAAGAAGAAGTCAATGAAAAACTGACCGCCAAATTGGTAGAAGCATTTGAAAATGTCTACCACACAGCGGAAACTCGAAAAATCAATATGCGCTTAGCAGCCTATATGGTCGGACTCCGCAACACCGCCGAAGCCTCAAGATTCAGAGGCCGAGTGT
>NZ_JADIJK010000029.1 GCF_017355205.1 Bacillus sp. SD088 | reverse complement strand
GATCTATTTATGGAGGGGTTAAAATGAAAGTATTGAAGAACCATGTGCATAGCTTATTTAAAGATATTCCCAGTAGTGAACAAAAAGAATCTTTGATGCAGGAGGTATTACAAAATCTTGAAGAAAAAGTATGGGATCTAATGGAACAAGGCAAAGCAGAAGAAGACGCAATTAATAAAGCCATTGTGGACTTTGGAGATATTGAAGATTTAAAACACGAATTAGGTATAGGTGGGACACAACCACAAAAGAAAAAGATGAGAAAATTAAACTTAGGTTATTCTCTATGGGGAAGTTCGTTGATTATCGCCCTAGTACTTTTTATCAACCTTTACTATACCCCCCATACGATTTGGTTTGTGTACCCTACCTTCGCCATACTTTGGTGGCCGTTAACGATGTATTTTATCTGGCTTCGGAATAAATAAGGAGGGGTATATTTGAAAAATTATGATATTGGTTTCGTCGTAGTAGGCAGTCTGATGACCGTCGTTTTTTTAATCATCGTCAATCTCATTACCGGACCAGGTTATCCTTGGGTCATTTATCCCGCTTTCGCATTGATTCTATGGATAATGGGCTACTATTTTATTCGAAAAGGAAAGCATAGACAACTTGCTCTCTTCTATAGTCTTCTGATTATATTGTTTCTAATTCTCACAAATCACCTAAATACACCTGACTATCCATGGTTTCTATTCGCAGTTTACCCCCTCCTATGGTGGCCGATCCTTGTATTTTTAGGCGATAAAGCCGCAGCGATGTCAACAGCTCTCATTGGCAGCATAAGTATTATCATATATTATTTTATTTTAAATATGATATTTTCACCCCAATATTTATGGGTCATCTATCCAGCCTTTGTTGTACTTTGGTGGCCACTATCATTGTATCATGTTAAAAGGGGAACCTATTTTCAATATTCCATCCATGCTAGCCTATTGATCACCCTATTTTTTATCTGTGTAAATGTCATTTCTTCTCCAGGCACAATTTGGGCAGTCTATCCGATCTTTTGTGTACTTTGGTGGCCTTTGAGTATGTATTATTTCGTATATAAACTTGAAAAATAATCCGTTTTAAAATTGCAATCGGCAAAGGAAACAAAATATTTGCGATCAATACCTTGTGATAATTTATTGTTAAACCTATCATCATACGCGGCTGGGCTTATATGTCAAAGGGCGAAAAAAAGCAGAAGGTGCGATAATTAATGAAAAAATGGATACAAAGTCTAATTAAATCCTGTTTCCATTTTTTCATTTTTCAGCTGGTAAATAGACCTCAAGGCTTAGTCGAAAATATTTCTTAAGCTCCTTATGATTAAACACAGAAGCCGGTAAGATGAAGATATGTTAACAAGGAGGAGTCACAATGGAAGAAAAAAAGGTATATATTCTCCTTTCGGATACAGGAACCCTATTTACAAGACTTATTAAATTATATACAAAAAAACCCTATAACCACGCGTCTATTGCCTTTGATCCCAATTTGATTGAAGTATATAGTTTCGGGAGGAAACATCCCTTTAATCCCTTTAAAGCTGGATTTGTGAAGGAAGACTTACACGGAAAATTCTTTAAACAAGCGCGGTGTTCTATTTATTGTTGTACGATTTCAGATGTCGAATTGGAAAAGATGAATCACTATATTAATAGAATCGCCGCACATGCGGAAATCTATCGATACAATCTAATTGGATTATTCGCCGTTGCGCTAAATAAACCGATAAAAAGAAAAAATGCTTTCTTCTGCTCTCAATTTGTTGCAACTGTCTTATTAAAATCTAATACAATTAAATTTGATAAACCGATATCACTTATCACCCCTCATGATTTACAAGAGTCTCCTCGTTTCGAACTAACTTATCAAGGAAGACTTGCAGATTTTCACACAAAAACCGACCTCTGGGGACTGTCCCCCACTACGATAATGCATTAACGTGTCAAGGGACTGTCCCCTAGTGTTAGGGTTTTTTTCGTTTCTAAAATGGGATCTTCTTTGTTGTTGACTAGTTTCGCATAGCTGCTCCATGGATAATATTCTGGTTTAGTGACGATGTTTGCTTCAACTGGATTTAAGTGGATGTATTTACATACAGTGAGAAAGTAATCATCTGTTCTGACTAATTGGGCATGAAAACGCCCTTGGAATAGATGTCCTGATAATTCATAACGCTTGTTAAAACGAATGGCAAATCGACTATGAATATAATGAATAATCGGACCAGGTGGCTGATCTTTTGTTTCCAATAACAGATGAATATGATTCGGCATGAGGCAATAAGCATGAAGATTAAAAGAGATATGATTCTTACAAGATTTAATTAGGCTCAAATAGTATTGATAATCTTGAGTTTCTCGAAAAATACGATCACGCCTATTCCCGCGAGCCGTAATATGATAAGTTGCCCCCGGAAACCATACACGTAGTTTTCGTGCCATGTAATCCCTCCCAAATTTATTAGCCCCATTATAGTCATGGCGGGTATCCTTTTCAAATTGTCAAAAAGGTATTTTGATTATAATAACAAACTAAAAGTCCCCTTTTTACACATGAATATCCCAAAATTACTCTCCCTCGACACTCCAAAATCCTAATCTTCAATATTTAAAAACTTTAGTACATTAACACAGCGGGGGACTGTCCCCAGATTTACTTCCATTTTCAATTATGTTAATATATCCTACATACCAATCATCCTACAAATTTTTAAGGAGGTGTTTGTTATGTTAAGGAAAGCAAGTCGGCTATCTTTGGTGGAGCAGGTTGTGATGCAGATTGAGAGTTTGATTGAGAAGGGGCATTGGACGGTTGGCGATAAGTTGCCGCCAGAGATGGAGCTTATGGAGGAGTTCGCGGTTAGTCGTAATACTTTGAGAGAGGCGATTCGTGCGTTAGTTCATGCAGGTTTACTGGAGACAAAGCAAGGAAGTGGAACACTTGTCCGCTCCTCAAGCTCACTGGGCGCTGCCATGGAACGTCATCTTGAAAAGTCCAATTTAATTGAAACATTGGAAGTGAGATTAGCTCTAGAAAGGGAGGCTGCACAATTAGCTGCCGTTCATCGAAATGATGAGGATCTTCACCAGCTTGAGTTTTATATGGAGCAATGTCGAGACACTGCCCAAAGGGATGCGGTTGAGGATTTTATCTCAGCTGACATGGCTTTTCACAAAGCTATGGTGAAGGCCTCACACAATCAACTTCTTCAAGAGCTATATGAATATATGACGGACCCTTTATATACATCCATTAGCAAACTCATGATTATCGATACATCATTTGCCTGTGAAAAAATGATTCACAGTGAACTATTAGATGCTATTCGAGAGCAGAATATCGAAGAGGCGATAAAATATGTCAATGAATATATTTTTGACTTTAAAAAAAGATTAGCATTAGAGCTTAAGGAGGAAGACTTTTGAGTAAAAACACGACATCATTAGAAAATACACCAATCCATCAAGCGCATTGGTTCCTTTTACTAGGAATCATATTAGTAGGAGCAAACTTAAGAGCTCCCTTAACATCTGTCGGCGCACTTATTTCATTTATACGTGATGATTTAAGTCTGAGTCATGCTGTAGCTGGGAGCATTACCACCCTTCCATTACTCGCTTTCGCCCTTCTTTCTCCTTTCGCACCTAAACTCGCCAATCGACTTGGTATGGAAAAAACAATTTTTTTCTCCTTACTACTTTTAATGATTGGATTAATAGTACGATCATTTTTCGGAACGAGTTTTCTCTTTATAGGTACGATTATGATTGGTATGGCGATTTCAATAGGAAATGTCCTTTTGCCTGGTTTGATTAAAATGAATTTCCCTTTAAAAATTGGCTTTGTCACTGGTATATATGCCGTTTTCATGAACTTATTTGGTGCCTTCGGTTCAGGTTTAAGTGTACCGATTGCTTCCATTAAAGGAGTGGGTTGGAAAGGATCACTGGCTTTTTGGACCATCCTTGCGATTATTGCCCTACTCTTTTGGATTCCACAACTCCGAAAACCTAGTGAATCCGTAAAAGTCGTCAAGGCCTCTGAACAAAAAGGCAAAAGCATTTGGCACTCTCCATTAGCTTGGCATATTACCATCTTTATGGGATTACAGTCATTGATTTTTTATACATTTATTACATGGTTGCCTGAAATCCTTCAAACACATGGATATAGTTCAAGTGCGTCTGGTTGGATGCTCTTCCTTATGCAATTCGCGCTTATTCCTGTTACCTTTATTATTCCGGTCGTAGCCGAAAAAATGAAAGACCAAAAAGTCATATCCGGAATCACTGCGTTTTTCTTTATGGCTGGCATCGTCGGTTTATTCCTGGGTAGCAAGCTACTCATCCCCCTATCGGTTATCCTGATCGGGATTGCAGCCGGAAGCGCCTTTAGTCTAGCAATGATGTTTT
The DNA here is from genome assembly GCF_017355205.1 of Bacillus sp. SD088. GTDB lineage: Bacteria > Bacillota > Bacilli > Bacillales > Bacillaceae_C > Lederbergia. The sequence continues at coordinate 57,090 of NZ_JADIJK010000029.1, read as the reverse complement.
TCAGCTTACGTACTTCGAGTGGACAAGAAGCTGCCGAAATGTCGGGAATGGCGCAGTCTCTCGGCTATCTTTTGGCTGCTGTTGGCCCGATGTTATTTGGTGGTTTACATGATTTATTTCATAGTTGGAAAATCCCCCTACTTTTGCTATTTTTGCTAGCAATGGTCATCTTTATTACCGGAGTAAATGCTGGGAAAAGCAAAGTCATCTCAGATTCCACTACACCAAGGAAATTAGCTTGATAAGAAAAACCGAAGTCAGATCCTGTCTGACTTCGGTTTTTCAACTTTCTTTATTGGTATCCCCTTGATAAAACTTTAACACTTTAACAAAGCGGGGGACTGTCCCCGAATTAGTGTCCTGTTTCTACATCATCAACATGTTTTACATGGATGTGGTTGGCCCATACGACTAATACTGAGATGAAGACGAAGATGGCGCCGACGATGAAGGGGGTGCTAGGGTTAAAGATTTCCGATAATTTTCCTGCCAAGAATGGAGCGATCGCGGCTCCGATGAATCGAAGAAAGCTATATGCGGCAGAGGCAGTGGAGCGTTCGACTGTTGTGGCGTTCATAACTGCTGTTGTAATTAGTGTATTATTATTTCCAAGTAGTGCGCCTGAGATTACAACGGCTGAGATTACTAGCCATTGGTGGGAAGTCCAAAGTCCCATGGCTAGAAGGACGATTCCAAATAAGCCTAGCATTAAACACATGGATTTAATTGTGCCAAACCATTGCTGGATTTTTGGTGCCATAAAGACTGACGTAATAGCTAGTAGTAGTCCCCAACCTAGAAAGACAAAACCTAAGCCATGTTCATCTAATCCTAATACAAATGGGGCATACGCTAGTAAGGTAAAAAAGCCAAAGTTATATAGGGCTGCTGTAATCCCAAAGACTAATAAAGAACGATGTTTCAACGCCCGAAATGGATCCAATATAGAAGTCTTTGGTTTAGCACCCTTCGTTGTCCCACTTGCTTTAGGCATTAAAATCGATAATCCTATAAAAGCGATGACCATTAAAACAGCTACCCCAAGAAAGGGACCTCTCCATGACATCGCCCCTAGCCATCCTCCTAGTAATGGACCAACAGAAATTCCTAATCCAATTGCGGCTTCATATAATATAATTGCTTTTGCATTTCCACCTGTAGCTAATGTGACAATCGCCGTTAATGCCGTAGCGACAAATAAGGCATTCCCAAGTCCCCAGCCACCTCTTAAGGCTACAAGTGACCAAATATCGTTCGATACTCCACATAATCCAGCAAATAAAGCAATGATGACAATCCCACTAAGTAGTGTGCCTTTCATCCCTAGCTTTGAAGATATAGTGCCTGTTACAAGCATAGCAACCGCCATGACCGCATTATAGCTTGTAAAAAGCAGCGTTGTCTCACTTTGTGATGCATCCAATTGGTTTGCAATGGCCGGTAATATTGGATCAACCAAACCTAATCCCATAAAAGCAATAATACTCGCAAAAAAGACAGCCCATACTGCTTTCGGCTGCTTCAAGATACTTCCCTCTTCCTGTATCGACTGATTCACTACTTTCGCAGCAGTTGTAACATCTTGTGACATACATCTTCTCCATTCTATTTTTTTAATACTCTAAGATCATTTAGATATCTTTATGACCGCTAATGATTCTTCTTATGATCGTGCAGATTTTGAAATTTCCATTCCGCTTGCGGAAGTTCACCACCCCAATTCTCGATGCATGTGCTCAAACTTTTGCACATTACCCAAGTACGGTGATATTCAAATCAGAGAAAATTTTTAAATGTATGGCGAATTACATCTCCACGGCTGACGATCCCAACCAATTTTCCATCTTTTTCGACGGGGAGCTTTTTTATTTTTCTTTTCCCTAGAATAGTGGCTATATTTTCGACTTCTTCATCCCATGCTACTTTAATTACCTTTTTCTTCGCAATATTGAGAACCGGTAAATCCAGTACCTGTTCCGCTTTTTCCAAAAATCCTTCTTTGTCGCCTTCCACAACATTCACGAAATATAAGGAATCAACGACAATGTCCTTATGTTTTCCAATATATCGCATAATATCGCCGTCGCTTATATAGGCAATTAATTCTTTCTGATCATTTACTACAGGTAACCCACTAATTTCATGGGTAATAAATTGTTGAATCACTGTACGAATAGAATCCGTTTCTGTCACATGATAAACATCGTGTATCATGACGTCTTGAGCTTTCATTTCTCATTCCCACCCATCATTGATAAATTTAAAAACAATTTAGTTGATTGTACCATACAACTAAATATTTGTCTAAAAAATTTCGGAACTTGCACAAGCTTGAGTTTGTCGCTAGGATAATAGTGAGGTGTCAAAAATGGATAAAGATGCGATCAAAATAATAGAAGAAGAAGTCAGTTTATTTATTCGCCGCATTGTCATAACCGAAAAGCGCAATGGCATGCTTGAGCGCTCTGCCTATGTCTTATTAAGGCAATTATCTGTCGCTGGTCCGGTTGGAGTAAAATCTTTATCAGAACAGCTAAAGTTAGATATTTCCACCATTAGCAGACAGGCAGCAGCCCTTGAACAAAAAGAATATATCGAGAAAATGCCAAACCCTAAAGATGGGCGCTCCTACTTTTACGGGATTACCAATCTAGGCATTAAGGAATTAGATGATAATAAAGAAAGAAGATATGATCGACTATCTGAGGTGTTATCGGATTGGTCAGAAGAGGACAAACTAACTTTTGGCCATTTATTGAAAAAGTATAATCAAACGATCATTGAAAAAGACAAACCATAAAACGATAACCTATTTTTGCATAAAGCAGGTGTTAGTGTCCGTTATCCCCTACTTAGTTATTGTTGTGAATCAGGGCCTTACGGATCGGATCAAAAATCGTCACATCAAGTAATCGATGTGGCGATTTTTTTACGGTTTGGAAATCATAAAATCGTAGCTTAAGAATCATTCGCATGATTGGGTGCCATATCTAGCTCCAGGCGCCATCGACTTGAGGCTCGCTGAAGCGGTTGCTACAGAATTACTCGCGCAGTCGAAGATAGGACACGAGGGTTGAGTCTGCCGCCAGGATGGCGCGAACATAGCCGATGTTCTGCATAATAAGCTGATCCAAAGAACGCCCTTCTTTGGATCAGCTTATTTACTTGTCGAAGGTAGCGGACACCTTGCGCTTTTCTTATTGAGACTATTTTTTCTTTCTCATACAATTCTAATCTAGCTTCAATTATATTTTAAGATTCATTGAGTACTATACAAGTATTGACATGAAGGAGATGACAACATGGCCATTGAAATTTTTAGAAGGAGAGAACAGAAATATTTGATCACTCACGATCAATATCAGGAATTGGTGAAACGAATGATGCCTTTTATGCGACCAGATCGGAATGGTAGTGCAGGCCAATATACGATTACTACATTATATTTCGAAAGCCCTGATAACAGGATTTATTTTGAGACAAAAAACAAATTAAGATTTCGCCAAAAGCTTCGGTTACGGATTTATGATGATACTAATTTAGATGGAAATGCTTTTTTTGAGATTAAACAAAAACATAAAAAGGTAGTAAATAAACGAAGAATGGTCCTGCCTTTATCAGAAGCTTATCGATATTTATCTGGAGAAACACCCGAGTCCTTAGAAGATTACATGACATCAAACTTACAAGTTTTTCGAGAAATTGATCATTATCGAACATTATACGAACTCCGCCCAGAAATGGTTGTAAGCTATGACCGGCATGCTTTACATCATATCGAGGATCCCGATTTACGCGTGACGTTTGATTTAAATTTACGTTGTCGTAATCATGATTTACAGATTGAACATGGCCCCTTTGGAGAACATTTTATTGCTCAAAACTTAGTAGTCCTAGAGGTAAAGGTAAGCCACAGTATTCCTCTATGGCTTACGCGTATTTTGCAAGATTTAAAATGTGAACAGCGCAGTGCTTCCAAGTTTTGCACAAGCTTAGAATGTTTAAAAGGTGAAGAGTTACCAAATGGGATTGAACAGGAGAAAATTCTCGTTGGTGCAATATAAAGAAAAAGGAAAAAAGTGGAGGAATATACAATGGATTTTATAGAGAATTTATTTACGTTGGAAAATTTAGGAGAAACAAATATTTGGATGAGTTTGGTTGCAATGGCACTTGCCCTTATACTCAGTTTATTAATTACCAAGGTTTATCAAATCACCTTTACAGGTGAAAGGTATTCGCAATCATTCGTTCATACAATTATCATGATGAGTGTTGTCGTGTCTGTCGTCATGAATGTTGTGAGTGGAAATGCTGGTGTTGCCTTTGGCCTATTTGCGGTCTTTTCATTGATACGCTTCCGTAGTGCTGTAACAGATGCAAAGGATATCGCTTATATCTTTTTTGGCCTTTGTGTCGGCATGACAGCAGGTCTCTTCCAATTCGGTTTAGCAATTATGCTTACCCTTTTTGCTAGTTTCATCTTTTACTTGCTTTATAAAATGCAATATGGAAAAGGAAAAGATACACAGATTTTAAAAGTCACCGTCCCGGAAAACTTAAATCATGAAAACTTACTCGTTGATATTTTTCAACAATATACACTGAGTCATACACTCAGACAAGTAGAAACAACCAATCTCGGAACCATGATTTTATACACCTACGCTATTCGCAGCAAAGACACAACCAATGACAAAGAGCTCCTTGACCGAATTCGCGAAAAAAATGCTAACCTGAAAGTTTCGATCACTTATTTAGAAAGTGCAAATTAATAAAGCGGAGTGTTAGCGTCCGTTACCTCCACTTAGACTTCTTTGCAATCTCTTAGTGGCTTACGGACGGTTGCACCGGGATAAAAGTGCCTGGTACCGCTTGAATAATGTCGAATTAAAAGCTTCTCGTGAGCTAATTCAGTAAGATTTGGATGGGGCCTAGCAGGCCCTCCCCCATATAAATTCACAAAAAAACCCTCGTAAACAGTCCAATATTCTACTATAAATCAGAGAATTATACATGGACCCCCTTCCGTTGATCATCCTATAATACATAGAAAGAGGTGAAGTGTAATCGCCTTCTTTTACAAGCAGTATGTAGCTTTTTTTAATATTAAATAGTAAGGAGAGTCTTTCATGAAAGTATTATTATTAGATTTAGATTCTACTAATCCAGCACATTTAGGTTGTTATGGCTATCACCGTCATACTTCACCAAACATTGATAAGATTGCAGCTGAAGGAGTTCGATTTACCAATTATTATACATCTGATGCTCCTTGTTTTCCTTCACGAACCGCTTTGATGACTGGCCGTTTTGGAATTCATAATGGTGTCGTAAACCATGGGGGTGCAGCTGCAGATGTGCGTCATGATGGAGAGGAACGCGGATTTCGTGATAAACTCTCTTTCGAAAATTTCCCTAATGTGTTTCGACGCAAAGGGATGAAAACATCGTTAATTAGCCCCTTTGCGGAAAGACATTCTTCCTATACTTTCTATGCTGGCTTTAATGAGATGTATAATACGGGAAAAGGTGGAATGGAATCAGCTGAAGAAGTGACACCTGTTGTATTGGATTGGTTGGAGCGAAATGGAGAAAATGAAGACTGGTTTTTATACGTTAATTATTGGGATCCTCACACTCCATATAGAGCACCTGAATCATTTGGAAATCCGTTCAAGGATGAGCCACTTCCTGCCTGGATTACCGATGAAGTTTTAGAAAAGCAAAAGGAAAAAATTGGGCCTCATAGTGTTCATGAAATCAATATGTTCAACAATAACACAGATCCAGAATATCCTCGTTATCCTGGTGAAATAAAAAATATGGATGATATGCGGAAAATGATTGATGGTTATGATTGCGGAGTAAAGTATCTCGATGACCATGTCGGGATGATTTTTGAACAATTAGAGAAACAAGGTGTTATGGAAGAAGTGATTATAATCATCACAGCGGATCATGGCGAAAATATGGGAGAATTGGGCATCTATGGGGAACATGGAACAGCTGATCAAGGCACATGCCGTATTCCTATGATCATTCGTTGGCCAGGTCTAAAAGCGGGGCATGTGGATAATGATTTCCATTACCATCTTGATCTTCCGCCAACGATTGCAGAATTAATTGATGTCGAGCCTGCTGAAAGATGGGATGGACAAAGCTATGCTGCTGCTCTAAAAAATGGAGAATCAGCTGGTCGCGATTATTTAGTAGTGTCGCAATGTGCACATGTATGTCAGAGGTCTGTTAGATTCGGAGACTGGTTATACATTCGCTCCTATCATGACGGGTATCATCTATTCCCTAAAGAAATGCTATACAACCTGAAAGAAGATCCTTTCGAACAGCATGATGTAGCATCTGAAAATCCTGATCTTTGTCGAGAAGCTGTTTACTATCTAAACGAATGGCATGATGACATGATGAGTACAATGGATCATGATGTTGACCCACTATGGACAGTCATGAAGGAAGGCGGACCCCTTCATGCAAAAGGCAATCTGAAACATTACGTAAAGAGATTAGAAGCAACCGGAAGAGGACATGCAATTCCAGAACTAAAAAAACGCCATCCACATGAATTCGAATAAAAAGGAGTGCCTGGTACGACCCTGAACATATCATGTTTCGCCGAATAAACCATTCGGCATAAACAGACAAGAATCGGGTGGTGCCAGGCACCTTCCTATTGTCCTAGACACCCATAGGTTAAAAGTATATAATTAACAAGACCTATAATTAAATATTATTGACTGCAATATCCTAATGGAAGCTAGTAGTACACCGACCTATTCAATCTAGCGTCGGTATTTTTGGCCTATACGGATATTTTTTAAAATTGAAGATAAGAGAAGCCTTTTCATAATGACTTATTCTGCAAAAACGAGCTTTCATAAAAAATAGATTTACTGATCAGTTCATGATAGGAGCTAATTTTACGGGCTGAAGTAGAGGCGGCATCTCCTGCTATATCTATACTTAGCAAGGAAAAAGATTGAGATCTGCTAATAGTACCTATTGTTTTGAAAGCTCAAACTTAAAGCTCTAAATAAAAAAATGCACATAGTGGAGGAAGAGCAAACAATGAAGCTTTTCACAAAAAAAACAAAAACATGGGAAGAATATCTCAATCATTCTAATCAAACTGATATTGCCGGCGTAGGGAAGCGAATAAAGGAGCGACTGACTTTTATGAATATCAAACAAGAAAATTTAGTCGCTATTCGTGAGGCGTCTTCCGTCCTTTCTCCCTATAAAAACGAAATAGTTAATCAATTTTACGACCGGATTACGTCTGTTGATCATTTGCAAGGCATCATTATCCAACATTCAACCGTTGAGCGTTTAAGAAAAACGATGGGGAAATATTTAGATCAATTTTTAGATGCAGAGGTAAATAAAGAGTATATCGAGACAAGAATTGTAATTGGTCAAGTACATAGTCGCATTCATTTGACTGCTGAGCATTTTATTTCTGCCCACCATCTGTTAATACAAATTATGACTTCTATTCTGATGGAAAAATTGTACAGTCAGCCAAATCAGATGATGAATACTGTCCTTTCCATTCAAAAATTAGCAGCATTTGATCAGCAACTCATCGTGGAAGTTTATATGGAAGAAACGTTTAAATCCTTTTTGTTTGGCATTTCCGATACATTAAACTACACCACGCAGCTAGATACTTCAAAACAATTAATCGCAGAGATGGATAATATGAATGAGGAAAGCTATAGTGTTTCAAGTGCAACAGAAGAAGTCAGTGCTTCTATTCTAGAAGTCGCCAATCATTCAACCAAGGTGGCGGAAGGAACAGATGAAGCCGTTCAATTTGCAGAACAAGGCAAACAAAATGTTCATGAAACGATGGTAGATATTGAACAAGTGGGGCACGTCTATAATCAGGTTGTACATCAAGTCGATCAGCTTAACCACGAGATTGAGAAAACTCATGAAATTGTTGAAGTTATCAAGCAAATCACAGATCAAACCAACTTGCTTGCCTTAAATGCAAGTATCGAGGCTGCACGGGCAGGAGAACATGGAAAAGGATTTGCTGTAGTAGCGAATGAAGTAAGGAAGTTAGCAGAGCATACAAAGGAACAAACATTACAAATAGCGGAGCATATGCAATCATTACAACATGTCTCAATCCTCGTAACAAAACAAATGAACAATACAGAAGCATTGATCAAGAAAAGCGTAACGGGTGCCAAAGTTGCTGATGAAGCACTAAACAAGATCGTGTTCGCCATGCAAGGAATTAATCAAGCGACATCACAAATCGCTGCAATGTCAGAGGAACAGACATCAGCTGTTGATGAAATTGCACAACGCAACTCAATTATTTTTGATTTAAGCAAGAGTTCACAAGCCATTGCGAATCAGACAGCTAAAGTTATTTTTGATTTAAGTAGGCAAATGGAAGAATATCGAAATACTTTTTTTACGACAAATATTCATTTAAATTCAAAAGACGTCATTAAAGTTGCAAAAACAGATCATCTTCTTTGGAAATGGAAAATCTATAATATGCTGCTAGGATTAGAAACACTTAATTCCCAGCAAGTGACATCACACGAAACATGTCGACTTGGCCAATGGTACTATGGAGATTTATCTTCAAAAGTGAAGGAAATGCCTGCCTTTAAGCAATTAGAAAAGCCTCATAAAGCCGTCCACCATTATGCCAAACAAGCTGTTTCATTGTATGAACAGGATGACCAATCAGCATCGCAAGAAGCATTTGAGCAAGTCCTAAACTATTCAGAGCTTGTGCTTACATTGTTAACGCAATTAGAATCCGAGATTTGAGAAAAGCTTACCAACAGCGAAAAGATGAAGTGGAAACCTCTCACTTCATCTTTTTGTTGTTGAAGTCCCAATACTAGTGTTCTTTTGTCATTAAAAAGCTACTAAATCCTTTAATATGCTTTCGCCCAATAGACCATTTCTTTTGCTTCTTTCCCACAGCATATACAACTATCCGCCACTTTCTCTTGTTCAAAAGGGATACACCTTGATGTAGCCTGGGTTTCTTCTTTTATTCTCTCTTCACAATCGCGATCTCCACACCACATCGCTTTAATGAAACCAGGATTTTTTTCAAGAATATGTTTAAATTCCTCCATTGTCGTGGCAATGGAGGTTTTCTCCTCACGAAGGAGAAGTGCACGATTAAAGAGGTTCTCTTGGATCTCCTCCATTAAGATCGGTAAACGAGCTTCTAAATCATCTAAATTGACAAATTCCTTTTCTCCCGTATCGCGCCGAACAAGGACAACTTGATTTTTTTCAATATCTTTCGGTCCCATTTCAATTCGGACGGGAATTCCCTTCATTTCACATTCATTAAATTTCCATCCTGGTGACTTGTCACTTGCATCTATTCCTACGCGAACAAAATCTTTTAATTGATCACGCAAGGCATAAGCTTGATCTAGAACTCCTTCTTTATGTTGAGCAATAGGAATAATAATCGCTTGTATTGGAGCAATTTTTGGCGGTAAAACCAAACCGCGATTATCGCCATGAACCATGATTAGTGCACCAATCAAACGGGTAGTAATCCCCCAAGAGGTTTGATAGACAAATTGGCTTTCCCCCTTTTCATCCAAATAAGTGATATCAAAGGCTTTAGCAAAACCTGAGCCAAAATGATGAGAAGTACCCGATTGCAAGGCTTTCCCATCATGCATCATACTTTCAATCGTGAGTGTATAATCAGCACCAGCAAACTTTTCCTTTTCAGTTTTTCGACCACGGAGAACGGGAATGGCTAGATAGTTTTCAAGCACATCTGTATAAACATTCAACATTCTTGTTGTTTCTTCCGCGGCCTCCTCATACGTTGCATGTGCTGTGTGCCCTTCCTGCCATAAAAATTCCAATGACCGCAAAAAGGGACGTGTCGTTTTTTCCCAGCGCACCACATTACTCCATTGATTATAGAGCATAGGCAAATCACGATAAGAATGGATATTTTTTGAATAATATTCACAAAACAGAGCCTCAGAGGTTGGGCGCACAACCAATCGTTCACTTAATTCATTTTCACCACCATGTGTAACCCAGGCCACTTCAGGCGCAAATCCTTCTACATGATCTTTTTCCTTTTGCAGCAGGCTCTCTGGAATAAATGAAGGAAAAGAAACATTTGCATGACCCGTCGCTTTTATTTGCCTGTCTAATTCATCACGGATACGTTCCCATATCGCAAATCCATCTGGTTTAATGATCATCGTTCCACGAACTGGCCCATAATCAATTAAATTTGCCTGTTTCACAACATCTGTATACCATTGTGCAAAATCCTCTTCCATCGCTGTAATTTTTTCTACAAATTGCTTATTCTTTTTTCCCATCTTCTACACCTCTAATTTTTTTGTAAAACCACAAAGAGGCCCCCATCCGAAAAGGACCGGGGACCGGTGGTACCACCTTTATTTACATTGATCAACAAAACATGCACACTCAATTGGATAACGGCCAAAACCGCGCACATCTGCGAACTCCAAGGCAGGTTCTAATTTGCATCTTGGAAATTCGCACCACCCATTCCCTCTCTAAAAAAGATAACAAATTATACTAATCCTTATCTCTGTTTTTTATCGTATATAAATGAATATATTATAACAGATAACCTAAATTTACTGAACTACAGAATAATAAATTTAAATGGCTTTTCCAGACCAAGAGTTCAAATACAAAAAATGGGCCTGTCCCAAAAGTCGAAAATCGCCAAAAAGGCTCCTTTGCCGTGGGCATCGCTTCTGCTTCCTCACAAATTCGTGAGCTATGGGGTCAGACATGTCATCATTTTTGGCGATTTTCTTAACGTTTATTCATAAAAAGAAAGAGAATTCTTCATTCTTTTCGTCGTTGAAGACTTATTGGAAAGCCCCATCCTTTCGTTTTGATTCAATCTTTAGCGAATTTTGTTATTGATTGGCCGACCATTTTTCTGCACGTTTTTGTAAATCACTTAGAAACTTTTCAATATCCGGTGTTTTTCCATTGGCTGCATTACTGATAAATCCGTTTACAGCGGGAACAATCTCACTACTAAAGAATGGGTTCGCTTCATCCATCAGAACTGAAGGTGAAACGTCTGCAATCTCCATCGCCTTTTGCGAAAACTTATCTTCTTTGGGAACAAAGTCAGCATCAGCTAATGTTGGGGTTGCTGAATAGTTATCATAATTCCATTTTTGGGTTTCATACCCAGTTAGAAACTTCATTACTTCCCAAGCTGCTTCTACATCTTGTGCATCTTTAGCCATAACAAATGGATCCATCGCTACCCATCCTTCCCCATTCGGGCCTAAATTCAATACTGCTTCATAACGGTCTAATATTTCTTTATTATCATTTGCCAAGTATTCTCCCATTATTGGGCCACCAGCATCATCAAGGGCGATGCCTATATTATTCATTTCTGTTCCGAAATTTTCATTTCCTTTTTCATTTAAAAAATCAATTGGGGGATATTGGGAAGCTTCAGCAAGCCATTCCATTACTTTCACCATTTCGGGTGTATCCAATTTCCATTCGATGTTTTTTAAATCATCTAAGGATCCCTTTGCACCTTCAGCTCCAAAGGCATGTGTGAGTGCTACAAAGGTAGAGGCATTTAAGGATTTTCCACTAAAATACAGCCCATAATTTCTTTCGCCGGTTACTGGATTCTCCCCTGTCATTTGTTGTGCCTTCTCCAATATTTCCTCTGGAGATGGATTTTCCGATAATGGTTCCACTCCCCACTCTTCAAATAGTTGTTTATCATATACAGTAACGCGTTTTCCTAATACAGATGGAAGACCAAAACGTTCTCCATCATAACTAACTGTACTATAGGAATTTTCCCATATTCCTGCAAGGTAGATACTTTCATCAAATTCGGAATCATCTTCAATTAAATCTTCAATCCCTCTAAGTAAACCTTGCTCCATCCATTGGGCCGCAAAGGCTCCTCCTGAATAAATAAGGTCCACATCTTTCGATTGTAACATAGCTGTTTGTTTGGCTTGGGCATTATCCCAAGGGACTTGGTATATTTCCAATTCGATATTAGGGTATCTTGGTTCAAATTCATTTTTCAAATATTCTTCAAAGCCGATTGTTTCTTTCCCAGTAATAGGATCAATTCCATCTTCAAGCGGCCATCCAGCCACTGATACGCGGACTGTTCCTTTCATATCGGAAACTACTTCAATATTACTTGTATCCTTTCCTCCGTCAGTCGAGGAAGAACAGGCGGCTAAAGCAGCAACTAACAGGGTAGTGATTAATATTGAAAAGATTTTCTTCATTTAGAAGACCTCCCATTTTAATATACTTTTTGGCTAAACGAATCACATCATTTCATTTATTGCTTTACACCAGACAAGGCGATGCTTTCTACGATATAGCGTTGAAGAAATAAATATAATGTCACAACAGGAATTAAACTAACGGTTGTTGCCGCCATGATGATGGACGGCAATGGCGCTGTTTTATTAACACGGAACATAGCTAAACCAAGCTGAATAGTATATTTATCCGGTGTTTTTAAGGCAAGTAATGGCCATAGTAAATCATTCCATACAGCTAAAAATTGCAGGATCGCCATGGTAGCCACAATCGGAATACATAATGGAAGAAAAACACTAAAAAATACTTTGAATTCTCCTGCCCCGTCTATAATCGCCGCTTCTCGTAAACTAGAAGGGGTTTGATCAATAAAAGCCTTCGCTAAAAAAGTACCGAATGCATAGTTAAGAGCCGGTAAGAAAAAAGCCCAATACGTATCTAATAAGTGAATTTTTGCAAAAAGTAAATATTGAGGAATCATTGTCATTTCAAATGGAATCATCATGGTACTTAACGCTAATACAAGCACTACCATCGATCCTTTAAATTTTAGCTTGGAGATGGCATAACCTGATAAAAGCGCTGACATTAAACTAACAAAAATGACTCCAATTGAAATGATCAAAGAGTTAATCATATATTTGATCATTGGCATATTTGTAAAAGCAAGTTGGTACGTTTTAAATGAGAATTCCTTTGGCCAAAATCTGGGTGGGTAGGGAATACTTAATCTGGCTCCCCAATCAAAGCTGGTCAATAGCATCCAGACAAACGGGATAATCATTATAACGGACCCTATTAGAAGAATACTTGAAATGATTATATTACTTACTAGTTTCGTCCTTTTCTTTGAGTTGTAATTAAAGTTTTGATCTCCAACATGTACATTGGGCATACCAACTGGATTACTCAAAACCTCCACCCCTCTCTATTCAAAATTATTCTTCCGATTCAAATACAACATGATGACAGTCAAAATAAGAATAAACATAAACAAGATATAGGATGCGGCTGTTGCAATTCCCATTTGACTAGCTGAGAAGGCGTTACGATAAATATATAAAACGACTGTCATTAAAGAGCCGGCAGGGTTTCCTCCCGTACCACCAATCAACCATACTTCCGTAAACCTTTTCATCGCACCTATTGTACTCATAATGACCATGAAAAGAATGATAGGTTTTAAGTAAGGTATCGTAATGTAATACCATTTTTTAAACCAATTGGCCCCATCTACTTCAGCGGCTTCGTATAGATCTCTTGGAACACTTGTTAATGCCGCTAAGAAAATAATAGTGTTATAGCCAAGCATTCCCCATAATGTCATTAACACAATACTAAATCTCGAAACACTTGGATTAGTAAACCATCCAACTGATTCCACTCCAATAAATCCTAAAGCATAGTTTAACAATCCTTCACTGCCCGAATTGAATAAAAACTGAAACAATATACTAGTTGCAACAAGAGACACCACATTGGGTAGAAAATAAACCCCTTTAAAGAAATTCCTCCATCTTATCCATGGAACATTATAGATCAATGTTGCCAGAATAAAGGATAGAGATACGCCTAGAATGACAGATAATACGCCCATATACAGAGTATTATATAAGGATTTCCAAAATATCGAGTCTGTGAAAACGCTCTTATAATTAGCTAAGCCAACCCAGTCCCCACCAAAGCTGGTAGACGATTTTTGAAAACTTAATATTAAAGCACCTACCATAGGATAAATCGCAAATACCAAAACCCCTATTGCTAGTGGTGCAGAAAATACATATCCAGCCAAATCTTTAGAAGTAAAAAATTTTTTCTTTGTTTGCCTTGTTTGAAAATTTTTATTAGTCGGAGCTTCTGAATGAATAGCCAATTCGATGTCACCTCTTTCAAAAATAATGGCGAACTATGAACTTGAGTTACAAAACAATCTACCCCTTATAAAGTGAAACTTCAATCAGTGGGGTTTTCCTTCCCCCCCACTGATTGTTAGTTGAACAAATCGGGCTTTTACTGGCTGTTGATCCCCCACTTACAATTCTAGGTTTTTCCACGAATTCTTGAAGTCGGGGTTTTACAGCCAGTTAATGCGGGATAAAACTCTTCCATTGTAACGATACTTCCTTGTTCATTCGCAACATTTGCCGCAAGACTTTTGCTTAAAGTTTCTACACCGTCCTGGTAAGAAGCAAGAACGAGTTCCTGATTGTTTGTTTGTATCGCTTTAATAAATTCACGATCTTGTACCTCATAAAAATCAACCGTTGATGTAAACGTAGTCGTTCTCTCTTTTTCATAAATAGATAAGCTAGTCCCATCTATCTCAAGTCGGAAATTACGTCCCAAAATTTCTAGGCCCATTCTATGATCATGTTGAGTAATGGAACTATCTAAGTGACCAACTGCACCAGTTTCAAAGCGAACATTAACGGATGTCACATCTGGTATATCCATTTTTTCAATATCATTCATAACTTGCAAGGACATATGTGCTTGTATTTGTTTTATATCACCACACAGATAACTCATTAGATCAAGAATATGAGTCGCTTGCTCAACCAATTGCCCGCCCGACTTATTCTTGAGTCGATACCAAGGTGTCGGAACCAACGAGGTTAAGTAATGTCCACGCACCATAGCGACTTGCTTATCCTGTAAATAATCTTTCGCAATCTTCACAGTATCTAGATAGCGGAGACAATATCCAGATGCGTTTATCACACCTGACTGGGCAATGATTTCTGCCTTTTCTTTTGCCCTATTAAAATCCAATTCTACCGGTTTTTCTACTAATAAATGAATCCCTTTTCGTGCTGCTTTTTCCTCAATATCTCCATGTGCAAATGGTGGGACGCAAATAAATAAGGCATCTATATTTTCCTTTTCCAACATTTGATCAATATCTGTATAGGCTATGGCTTTATATTTTTCGCCTTGCCTGATAGCTGCTTCTTCCGCAATATCACAAACCGCAACAATTTCAGCATCTTCATTTTGAAAAATATTATTTAAATGAGCATTAGCAATACCGCCAACTCCTACAAATCCAACACGAACTTTTGCCATTTCAAATGCGCCTCACTTTTTTAAAATAATATCTAAATGCCGTGCTGTATCTTCTGCTAATGTATGGGGACAGAACGAATAGGGAGATAATTCAGCAGTTAAGGTATCCTCATATCCCAATTTCCTCAATGCAGCTATTACTGCTTCCCAATTGACGTCACCAGCTAATAAAGGAACAAATCCTGCTCCATTCCCTACAGCTATATTAAAATCCTTCACATGCACCTTGAATACCCGCCTCCCAAGTATGCGTATCCATTGTTCCGGATAACCAAACTGTAAAACATTCCCAACGTCAAAATAGGCCCCAACATAATCTGATTCGAAATCATCTATATATCTGGCCATTTCAAGTGGAGATAATAGGAATTTATTCCACACATTTTCTATGCCTATTTTCACACCATATTTTTCAGCAGTTGGGATGATCTCCCTAATGGAGACTTGACTTCTTTTGTAGCATTCTTCATAGGAAACCTGCTCAGAAACTGCGCCGGGGACCACGAGAATCGTATCCATTCCTATATAACCCGCAATTTCAAGCATCTTTTCTACTACTCTTATACCTTGCTGCCGAATTTGCTTATCAGGCGAACAAAGAGGCATTTTCCATAGTAATGACGTCGATAAGCTTCTAAGCTCTATTTCGTATTTCTCTGCAATCGCTTTAATTTTTAACGCTTCTTCCTTCGTTGTCTCTACAGTTAGTCCGATTCCATCAGCTTCATAAAGGTTTAGTTCCACAGCATGAAAACCAGCATCTCTGCTATATTCGAACACTTTCTCTAATGATGTCTGTTCTGGATAACACCATTGATTAATCCCCTTTAGCATTCTCTTCCTCCTAACCAAGTTTTCTTAACAACGCAACATGCCGATTTTCCTACTCCATGTCACTTTAGTTTATGCTTCACCTCCTTCAACGCTGATTGGTACATCATGTTGTCATTACCAGTAATCTAGAGAGATCTTCTTTTAATTTAGGGTTTTCTCAGCTCATTCCTCTATCCCAGTAAAAAAATCAACTTTTAGTATTCAATATTAATCAAACTCTGTAGCTATCCCGATTTAACCTCTATTATATAACTATTAGCTATAAAGTCAATATTTTTATAGCTAATTACTATTTTTTACCCTTATTGTTTCTCTCTTTCCATACAACCCAGATTATATAATTAGGATAGGTGATAATTACTATGAATATTGGAAAACGAATTCGAAATTTACGGGAATCAAAAAAACTCAAAGCAACGGAGCTAGCAAGAAAAGCATTTATTTCACAACCTTATTTATCTGATATTGAAAAAGGAAAAACTCAACCTTCAATTGACACACTGAAAGCCATTTGCAATGCTCTCGAGATTAGCATAGGTGACTTTTTTGGAGATCTATCTGAATTATCTCCACATACCATCCAATTAATGAACGATGCTAAAAAGCTAACAAATGAAGAAGTAAAATTATTAGGAGCCTTTATAGCAACCTTTGTTAAAGAAAGGGAATAATACTCAATTGTGGTAATGGGGGATCATATATTGGAACAATAAGGGGACGATAAAGGAAAGCGCATCCAAAACGAGTTTTTCACAAGATGTTAGTCTATATTATATGACTGTTCTCGGCCGACATCTTTGCTACATCAAACAAGACTAGAAAAAGGGACGTGATTTTATTTAATAATTGTTAATTTTCCGTTTTATGACAACAATTATATGCATCAGTTATTTATTCCCTTATGTAAAGATAGATTAGAGGATTAGCTCGTTACATATTCTTGAAATGATAGGTTGTAGTGCCTTGGAATACTGAGGAGGATGGTGTTTAACCCTATTTTATTGAATTTATAAAATACGAGGCTGGGACAAAACTAAAAAAGTCGAGTTCTAAAACCAAACAATGTATTACCTTAGCGGAGGAAATATACGTGGACTCCAGCGGGAGGTCGGCTAGGGACGGTCACGACCTGTGACCAACGCCGACACTAGAACATCGTGTTCGTCGAAAAGGCATCGGTGAGATCCCGGAGTGCGTAGCACGAGGAAGCTCACCAGCCGCCCGCGGAAAGCGAAGTATATTTCCGGAGCGGGTATATGAACACTAGTAACTCGTTTTTGGGGAAATGCTTTTACCCCAGCTTCGCTTTAAAATTAGTTTAGAAGCTTTCCCTTTTAATCATCTTACTAAAACACCACGACCCCAATAATTCCCGCAAAAATAATAACCACAGTTGGATGGATTTTAAAATATGCCAAGGCAACTAAAGAAGCGATGAAAATTAGGAACAAGGTCACCATATGCCATGATATCTGTAATCCGATCACACCATTCGATATTGCAAAATGGATAGCTGCATAGATAATTAGGCTCGTCACAATAGGGCGCAAACCATAGAAAGCAGATTGGACCCACTTGTTTTGATTTAATTTATAAAAAAATAGCGCAATGATTAGAACAATTAGCACGGAAGGCAGAGTAATCGCAATAGAAGAGACAATTGCACCTGGCAATCCCGCAACCTGATAGCCAACTGCAGTGGCACTATTGGAGGCAATCGATCCTGGTGTCATGCCTGCAAGTGCCACAATATCTGTATATTCCGCGGTTGTCAGCCATCCCCTGTTTGTGACCTCTGTTCCAATCACTGGAATCATCGCATAACCGCCACCAAATGAAACTGCGCCAATTACAAGAAAAACAAGAAATAATTCTAGTATCACCATATTCTTTCTCCCCTTATGAGCTCATTTTTTCATTATGTTTTTTAATAGGGGGTCTATTATTATGGCGAGGTCGCATATGAAGTACTTCCTTAATCTTTACGATTAGAATACCCAGTAAGGCACCACTAACAATGACAAGGACCGGATGCCAATGAAAAACAAGCATCATCACAACCATGAAAGCCATTAGAATAAAAGTTGATACATCCAGAATAGAAGTCCTAGCAATTTTAATCGCTGCATAAGCAATTAAGGCCACAACCGCTGCTCGAATTCCTTGAAAAGCTGCGTCAACATGTGGGTTCCCCTTTATCGAGAGAAAAATTAAATTTAACAGCAACACAATTAGAAAGGTTGGCAAAAGCACACCGATCATCGCAACAATTGCCCCAAGCACTCCAGCAATTTTATGTCCAATAAAAGTCGCCGCATTTACTGCAATTGCTCCAGGAGCCGTCCCTGCTAGTGCAAACATATCGGAGACTTCTTCCATTTTCACCCATCTTCTTTTATCAACCACTTCACGTTCAATCATGGGAATCATCGCATAACCGCCACCAAAAGTAATCGGTCCTATTTTAAGAAAAGTCCAAAATAATTGTAAAAGTAATCTCCAATTCTTCAAATTTCCCCCAGCTTTCTGTATTTCTTGTATGTTATATATATTGTAACACACTTTATACCAAAATGGTCTAAAGTGGTTAAAAAATAAAAAGTAAGACCCAATAGTCCTACTTTTTTAAAAAATAGTGATACTTGTTCATTCAAAAAAATGATCAAATACCTGAATAGCCGCGCCAATGCTTGTAGCATTTTCACCAAGTACTCCTTTACGAATCGTGATGCCATGAAGACGGGAACCAATATGCTTTTGTATGGATTGAAGAACTTTATCATAGTACTTTGCATCATGGTACATTAATGTCCCGTGTAATACCACGGTGTCCGGGTGTAAGACCTGGATCATATTAGCAATGCCAATACCGTAATAATGAGCGGATTCCATGATGATTTCTCTCACTAATGGTTCTTTATTGTTGAACAAATCATCGATTGTTGAAGGTCTACCTTTAGATGCCAAATGGTTCAGCATTGCTTCGAAAGAAACATAAGCTTTTAAACACCCTTTACTTCCACAAGTGCAGTCCCTGCCATCTGCTTCAATGATAATATGTTCGTAGGAAGTGGCATCCCCTTGCTTCTGATTAAATAAGCGGCCTTCTTGAATATAGCCACAACGAATACCATAACCGCTGATGCAATATAAAATATTTTCTTCATGATCATTGCGGATATAATATTCTGCTAAGACCCCCGTATTGGCCCCATTATTTAAAATAACAGGAACCGAAAATCTTTTATGTAAAATTTCTCCAATCTGGACATCTTTCCATCCTTCAGCTGGAAAGGATTCAGGGTTCAAGATGACACCATTTTCTCTATCAATTGGTCCGACAGCACCAATCCCAATCCCTAATAGAGAGGAAATTTGGTGACGGTTCATAAGGGAATCAATCATATCGATAATGCTTGCAATTGTCACTTGAGGAGTATGCAGCTTCAAGAATGGAAAACGGTCCTTCCCTATAATTTCATAATGAAGGTTTAGGAGCATCACCCTTACATCCGTACGAGCAATTTCTACACCGATCAAATAGGCTGCATTTGGAACGCTTTCATATAATACTGGCGGCCTTCCCCCAGTTGGTTGTCCAAATCCTGCTTGGTGAATTAAATTCCGATCCGTCAATTCCGCCAACATCCGCGTCATCGTTGTATTCGGGACATGAAATTCCTTTAGTAACTCAGCCTTTGATGTTCTTCCTTGTCTATGAATATACTTATACAGAACCTTTTTCAATTGATTTTTTTCACTTTTATCGCTTAAAAAATCCCGCATCTCCCTTTCCCCCTCCTCATCTAAAACCGTGTAAACCAATTCATTTTATATGCTATTAACATGATAGTACTTTATATTTGAGGAGTGTCAAGTTTTACCCATACAAGATCGTACCTTAACCCAACATAAGTTTCGTGACGAGTAGCTTTCTCAACACAACGAACCTTCAGAATCAGTGCTTGCTCAAACACATTTTCTGAAGGTTCATTTTTAAATATCCACAGCAAAGTTAGTTTACGTCTCCTACGCATCGGAAACCGATATTTCCAGTGGAGCTGTCAGGAGTGTTAGAGCTCCTGGCAGCGACTCTATAACGATTGCAATAGGACTTATGACAAAGGTAAGAACCGCCGCGCATTGATTTATTGCTTCCCTTTTCAGGCCCTGTGGGATTATTTGAACTATGTTTTAAATGGTAGGTAGGGCTAAACCAATCATCACACCATTCCCACACATTTCCAACCATATTATATAATCCATAACCATTCGGAGAAAAACTATCAACAGGGCAAGTCCCTATATATCCATCTGCTTTGGTGTTTTTCACAGGAAATTTCCCTTGCCAGATATTACATTGATGCTTGCCATTGAGGATTAGTTCATCTCCCCATGGATATTTCTTTTGAGTGAGTCCACCACGGGCCGCGTATTCCCATTCCGCTTCTGTTGGTAGTCGTTTTCCGCTCCATTTGCAGTAGGCTTCAGCATCATTCCATGAAATATGGGAAACAGGGTGATTCACCCGATCTTGAATAGTCGAATCTGCCCCCTCTGGATGCCGCCAGTAAGCCCCTTCTACAGGAACCCACCATGGAACTCCTACAGGCCGTTGAGATATTTGATGTAATGTTTCTTCTGATAAAAATAAATGAAAAACGAATGACCAGCCAAATTGCTCAGCCTCTGTCACATACCCCGTTTCGTCTACAAATTGTTCAAACTGCTCATTTGTTACAGCATATTGGTCCATATAAAATGGATCAAGCTGAACCTTTCTTATCGGCCCTTCACCATCAGCTGGAAAACCTTCTTTATCTTCCGTCCCCATTAAAAATTCTCCACCCTCAATAAGGACCATATTTTCTTTAAAAAAGTCAATTTTTTCTTTTATCTCCGTATTGGTCGAATGTACTTTTTCACCATTACGGTCTTGGACTTGACAACAGGATTTCATCCCCTGCACCTCCAACCAATAGATTTACTTTTACAGCGCTATCAAAATAGTATTCCGATTTATTATAACATGATTTAATAGACTGCAAAGTAATCATCTCTACTAAATATCTTAAAATTTATCTTTTCACAATAATTTCGGTGCACCAGCAGTCTCGCTTTACTGCCATTTTACCCCAGAATACTTTTTAAATCCTTGTATGCTTTTCACAATAGCCTCTATCTCACTTAAGTTAGTATGGTCTTGTTCCAAAATAATGTATAAAGGGTTAATCAATGTTGACTTACGCAAGCAGAAACCGTAAATTTGCTAGACGCTGGAACTAGATTAGGGCAGTGTATCCCCCTCACCTACGCTCCTCCGTATTCCCTAAATCCTTGAGGTGGGGGGATTACTGCCTGTTAATGCGTGACAAACTTATCCATCATAATTCACAATATAATGATGCTCCCCAGTGTTATAATAACCTACACTGTATTCGATCAGATTTCCTTGATCATCAAATGAATAGCGCATTCTCTTTAATAAAAAAGTTCCTTTTTCTACACCTAAATGTTTCTCCACATACTCAGGGGCAGGGGCAACAGCAAATTGATCTTGGAATTTAGTTAAATACATCCCTTGTTCTGTAATAAGTTGATATAGAGAATGATCATAAACTTCGGATAGTTCCAGTTTCTTAAGTTGATTCGATAAGTAATGACTAAAATGAATATAAGGAGCACCATCTAGCTGGTATAGCCGCTCAATATAAAGACATGAATCCCCTAATTGTTTTGCAATCTCTTGCTCCTGAAGATTGTGTTCAAGCTCTGTTTTTAATACTTTCTTATGAATTTTATAGCCTTCTTCAACTAGAAATTCTGTAAATCGTTTGCCAGTTGATAATTTGGATGCTAGTGTATTCCGAATCACTTTGGTGCCCTTCCCACTTTTCTTTTCAAGAAATCCCTCTTGAACAAGCTCTTCGATTGCTTTGCGGATCGTAATTTTACTTACAGCAAATTCATTTTCCAATTCCGTTTCTGAAGGAATGTTCATTTGCTTCGGGTAAACACCATGTAAGATTCGATCTCTCATAGTATCACGGATTTGTAAATATAACGGTCCCTTTTTTCGGGATATATTCACGGATGAAAACACGACCTTTCCTTCTACTTATGCTCTAGTATCCACCAATCCTTTAACAATTGCTAATAACTCACGAACATCGGCAATTTTTGTTTCGCCTGTATTTTTATCGATAATTGAAGAATACACATGCGGAATGACAATCGGAACATCGGCTTCAAGCGCAATCCGCAAAATCGCTGCAAAATTCGCTTTGTCAATTCCCCCCGTAGGCTCTAATGCAAATTGTTCTTCTCCACAAGCTTTGGCGACAGCACGGTATTCTTCCTCACAGCTTAACCCTTTCATCGGAAAATATTTCAAAGCATTCCCGCCCATGTCACGAACAAGTGCAATCGCTGCTTTAACGGGTACAATCGCATTTTCTACCGCCTCACCACTAATCGGTCCAGTTGAAATATTGACATAGCCAACTTTTCCTGTCGGAGAAACCAAACTATTAATCCAGCTATCTTTCTCACCAAGATTCGCTCGAGTCGCACCCACACTTGGAAAGACTTGATTAATATGTGTCCCGGGATAATGCTTGGCAATTTCAGCCACAACAGAAGATTGGCGGCTATCACCAGCCCCTAGACCAATGGAGACAGCATCTTCAATTTCTTCCCCATATTTTTTCATTGCCGTTACCGCTTCTCCAACGCTTGGATAGTCTTTGGAGAGCACTCCAATCAGCGCATAGCCTTCTGCCGCTGTAAAAATCTCTTTCGCATTTCCTACACTATTTGCAAGGACATTTAATCCTACGCGTCCTTTATAGAGTCGTTTTGTCATATTGGTCATATTATTTCCCTCCTATAATAGTACGTAATTGCTGCTCGATTACATCAATATCATCACCCTGCAAAGGACGTGGATCAATATCAAAGAAGCCTTGTTTCACACCATAATCCCGCGTATAAATCGCGATCTCTCCTTCTTTCAGAGCAACGTTTACTTCTTCCGCACTTTTGTTTGTTTGTTTTTCATCAATATGAATACGAGCACGAAAGATTGCTCTTCCCGCTTCATCTTGAACAATTGTCACATTGACACCATCTATTTCGGTCAAGGACATTAATACTTGTAAAACTTCTCTTTCTTGTTCACTTGTATCTTTCTTCTCCCCATATTCATCTAAGGCTTGCAGTAAGCCAAAGCTCGCTTCTTTTCCCACTTTCATACTGCGGCCAATACAATGTAATTGTACTTTCAACCATTCAATATATTCTCTCCTTCCCCCCACGATTCCTGAAGTGGGTCCTTCTATTGCCTTAGAGCCACTATAAATCGCAAGGTCAGAATAGCGAATATATTTCTGTAAATCTTCCTCTGCTGCAGCATCGACAATCAGTGGAATTTGATTTCGCTGGGCCACTTCCCATGCTTCCTCAACAGAGATCATATTTTTCTGAACGGCATGATGGGATTTTACATAGAGGATAGCTGCCGTATTTTCTCCGATTGCCGATTCAATATGTTCAGCTTTCCCCTCATTGGCATAGCCCACTTCCACAAGCTTTCCTCCACCTAAATAAACCATTGTTTCAACAGGTGCTCCATATTGCACATTATGGCCTTTTAACATAATCACTTCACTTTGAGCGATCGGATCTTGATGGAGTCGTTCACTTTTTCGGCGATTGCCTTTCGTGACGAGTGCTGCAACAGAAAGTGCGATCCCACTGGATGCAGAATTGACAATTACAGCTGCCTCTGAACCCAGGATATCAGCAATATAATCACCGGCTTTATTTACTAAATCATCGATTTCTACATAGTTTTGACCACCTTTTTTCATTGCCTCCATAACGGTATCGGTTGGTGCAGAAACGCCAAGAATACTCATTCTTCCACTTGCATTAATAACGCGTTTTAAACCATATTTAACATTTAATGAATTCGTCACGTATTACCACTCCTTTTGCATTGATTTTCTTTTCACCGGTACGTTTTTCTCCTTGGGAATCTATCAATTCTATTGATCCGCCCTCGACTGTAAAAATTGTCAAGTTAGCCGTATCCCCTACTTGGATTCGCCCCAGCTCTGGTCTCTTTAACCAATCGGCCGCATGACTTGTTACAGATGCGATCACCTCTTCTAATGTATAGCCTAAATAAAGAAATTTAGATAATATATGGGCCATACTAAAAACAGGACCATTGATTCGATTTCCTCGATAGATATCTGTGCTAATCGTATGCAGGCCGATATGATGGCGCTTCGCAGCCTCTGCCACATTAAAGGAAAAACTAGCTGTTCCATGGCCGACATCAAGATGGATGCCACGTTGGATAGCATCCAAAAATTCAGGAAGTGGCTCTCCATTTTCATAAAAAAGATTATTCGACTTTCCGTTCAAATAATGAGTAAGCACATCTCCCTTTTTTAAAAGGGCGAGTACCTCTTCAATTTTTGGTGGAGCAGATCCGATATGAACCATCAATGGCAGTGATGTTTCGCTTGATAGCTGCCTAGCAATATGGAGAGGTTCTATCCCGCTCTCTCCCACAACACTACTACTGATACGTGCCTTTAATCCAACAATCTTATCCGCATACTGCTGAATGGCTTGCATCACTTTATCATGATCAATCCATTCAAGCCGGGATAACTCGTCCACCCTCTCTAAGCCAATCCTAGATATATTTAAGAAGGCAAGTAAGTTTGTCTCATTTCTTTCACCATCAGCCAATAAATCGGCAATGCGATCTGCACCACAACTCCCCGCATCGACGATCGTTGTCACGCCTTGCTTAACCCCGATTTCATCAATCTGATCCCCATATGGATCAAATTCTGGAAAAGCATGGACATGTAAATCAATCCAGCCACTAGACACATAATGCCCTGTTAGATCGATGACCTTTTCGCCTTGTCCTTTCCCTGGCGCAGTTACATGGGAAATTTTTCCTTCCCGTAAAACGATATCTCCTTCTTCTTCATTCACAAATTTAAGATTTTGTAATACGAGCTGCCGTTCCAAGAAAATCCCTCCTCTAACTAGTCCTTTCATAACATTATAATGTTATTATAGCAAAAAAAAGCTGTCTAGCGTAAAAAATCTAGACAGCCTTTAAATGAAATTACATAATTTAAATCTTAATTTGCACTTTTAATAAATCTGGCTCTCGTGGACCTTCCAATAATGAGATCGTTTCATCTAACGAAATCGTTTTAGAAATAAGTGGTTGGACATCAATCCGCTTTTCCTTCAACCAGTTAAAAGCAGGGATAAACGTATGATTAATCGCCATTGTCCCAATTAGGGTCCAGTCTTTATGATAGAGATCAAATGGGTTCACCTTTATCGAGGCATCTGCTGGCGTCACACCAAATTGAAGATATTTGCCAACAGGTCCTGTAAAGGGAATAGCCTGCTCAATAACAGCTGGAATCCCTGTCGCATCGACAACAATATCAAATCCCCTTGGCTGCAATTCTCGAACCTGATCAAGTTCTTCACTCGTAAATGTATGGGTTGCTCCCCATTCTTTCGCCATTTTTAGCTTTTCTTCAGATAAGTCTACAACAGCAAGCATGGATGCCCCGGCTGCTTTCAATGATTGAATGAGTTGTTGTCCCATTGCACCTGCACCAAATAATAAAACCTGATCTCCTACCTTTAACTGGAGGCGATGCATAGCATAGACAACACAAGCAAGTGGTTCGATAAAAGCCCCTTCCTCAAAAGTCATCTCATCTGGCAATCGTACCAGGTTTTCATAGGGTACCTTTACATATTCAGCCATACTGCCATTGACTGTATTTCCCACAGCTCCCCAATTTTCACAGTGATTACCTCTATTTGTTAAACAATAAGAACATTTTCCACAAAACAGCGATGGATCTGCCGCTACTCTCTCTCCAGTTGAAAATCCTGGTACATCTTCTCCAAGCTCATGAATAATCCCTGAAAACTCATGCCCAGGTATAATCGGGTATGGGGATAAAAATTCCCCCTTATAAATATGTACATCCGTGCCACAAATCCCAACCTGCTTTACTTCGATCGTAACTTCTCCTCGGCCAGGTTTGGGATAAGGAACATCCTTGATTACAGCTTGTCCCGGCTTCTCAACGACTAACGCCTTCATCTTTTCACCTCATTATTTTTGATCAGTTCATCTTCAAGATACTTTACACTCTTTATTCTTGAAAAAAGCGATTCTTCCTGCTTAATATTAAAATATGTTTCTTAATCAAAGTGAAAGACCCTAAAAAGTTAAACAGCTAGCTTTTTAGAATCAATAACACTTATAAGAAGATTACTATTTCACTCCTCCGTAACATAATCAGGCAGTGAATGAAAATTCTTCGGCAAATCAACCAAATACAAATTTCCATAACCATTTTTATCGCTTGTAAAGAGCAGCTTATTACCATCTGGCCTAAATCGCGGATGGGCATGGACCTTTTGCACATGGAAACTACAACGGTGTTCACATAACACTTTAGGATTCGTAAATTTCCCGTTCACTTGACTCCATACAATTAGTTTATTCAGTGGGGACCTGCCATCGACAACGATTTTGGAAAAGTCATTAGATTGGGCATGCCAATTACGAAAAGGAAATTCCACTTCTTCCATTTGCTGATTATCATAGCTTATTTTGCCAAAAAAAGCCGTTCCATTGGCCCGAAATCCATGATAACCAATCGTCTCCCCATCTGTATGCCAGTATTCATGGCCCACCATTTCCCTCTCTTCTTTTCGCTCGCGAATTTTCCATACTTCGCCTGTCTTCAGGTCCAATCCCCAAATACGATGGTCGACCAATTGCCATGGCCCTTCATGGCAAAAAGTGATTAGGTTCTTTTTTGTTGGAGAAGTATTGATATGTGTAATAAAGTTCTCTTCCTCGAAAACGACCTTAGCTTTTTGATCCACAATAGAAATCTGCAGTATTTGTGATTTGGGCTTGGCTTCCATTAGTTCACGATGACCGATATAACCATTCTTCAGATCGATTTGAATCTGATTTGAAAAATCTTCCCTCATACATGTAATCAAATATTTCCCATCTGCTGTACAATTAAGATTTCCACCAATCAGATCTTCTGGTCCTTCGTAAATCATTTTTTCTTTCAATGTCTGGAGATCAATCTCCATTATCTTATTTTTCCTGCGAAAATAAGCCTTCGTCTCATCAGGATGCAAACAAGCAGACATATCATAAGTAGTGTCATAATCAGTTAGCTGAATCATCTTCCCAGTCTGTAAATCAATCTGAAATAAATTGGTTTTATTCTCTCGATCTGAGCAAAACAATAACTTTTGTCCATCTTCATACCAACCATTTTCTGTAAAATATAAATGATGACTATGTCCTAAATAATCTGTTAATTGTGTGACCTGAACACCGGTAAATCGATCCTTATATTGCGACCATTCAGGTGACCAAATTTTTCCCTTTCCCATTTCTTAGCCTCCTATTGAAATTCCTTTTTATCATTTTCGTACAAACATAGTCTATAGAGTAATCTCTCGTTCATTCACTTTCCGCTGGCCACTTCCTCTAATAGGCGCTGGCTTAATCGTCGGATGTTCAGATTCGACTTCTGCAATCCGACGAAGTAAACGTTCTCTTAATTTGCTTGTTACCTCTTGATGTGATTTGAGTCCAATCAGATTCGTTAATTCATAGGGATCCGCTTCTAAGTCATAAAGAAACTCTTCAACATAATGATCGGATTGAGCATCATGCACGGGATCTTTTGTTGGATCAGAGACACTATATTTCCACTTTTTGGTACGGATCGCTCTTCCTACCTGTGCCTCACTAATCTGGATAAAGACTTCCTCCTGCCATTTTTCGTTATATCCGCGAACAAGAGGTAAAATCGAATGTCCCATCATTTCTTTGGGAACTTCCAGTCCAGCCGCATCAATTAAGGTTGGCGGGAAATCGATTAAGCTGACTAGTTCCTTTTTTTGTCCTCCTTGTCGGAATCCGGGCCCTGTAATCGCTGTTGGAATACGAATAGAGCTTTCATGACAGGAACGCTTATATTCCTTATTCCTTGTTTTAAAATGACAGCCATGATCTGAAGTAAATAAGATAATTGTATTTTCATATAAATGTAGACTTTTCAATGCATCCATTAGTCTCCCAAATGCTTCATCTAAACGTTTTACCATTCCATAATACCCGGCTAAATGCTGTGGAGCCGTGCCACCAAGGGCAGCAAGATCAGGCGGTGTCCACTTCGATGTATATCTTTCGCGATATCCGTCAGGAGCCGGATAATCATCAATATTATTTTGATGATGTGGTTCAAGATAAGAAATAAAAAGAAAAAACGGATCATTTTGATGTTGATCAATATAACGAATAGCCGCATCTGTCAGCGCGTCAACTCGATAGCCTGGCAACTCCACAGGTTCACAATCATTGTTATAAAGAGTAGTTTGATAAGCTTCAGATGTGTGTTCCAGAGCATTCGAAGCTAACCAATAATCATACCCTCCCCTTCTCGCTGCACTCACTGGTTCCTCAGCAGCAAGGTGCCATTTGCCGATATAGCCTGTTTGATAACTAGCCTTCTTAAATTGCTGAGCTAATGTTGCTGTATCAGGGGGTAAAGGGACCCCATTATGATAACATCCTGTTTGTGTTGGATAATGTCCAGACTGAAAGGCAGAACGAGCGGGTCCACAAACAGGCTGGCAGGTAAAGCTATTATAAAGATGTGTTCCTTCCTGAGCCATCTGATCAAAGTTAGGTGTTAGATCAAGCGGATTGCCATGAACACCTGTTGTATCCCAACGTTGCTGATCTGTGAAAAACACGACGACATTTGGTCGATTATTTCTTTGTTTGCTCAATTGTTTCACTTCCTTTATTGAAATTCCTCGTTTTTCGTACATCTTTCAGTGTATGTGTCTCGTCATCAAAGTATTTGCCTTCTAATAGGCCAACAAGTGTATTCGTCACTTTCACATCAATCACATTTTCTCCTTCTGACAGAATACTTGTTTTTCCCTCCCATCTGTATGGTGACCATGCTTTGACTCCAAGTGAATGACCATTTACCACGACTTCGGCACATTCATGGAAATGCTCAAACTCGGAAAATTGCAATGCAAAGTCAGCTGTTGCTGGAAGGCTATTAAGATGAATTTTTCTTTGGAAATGCACTTTACCCGCATAATAAGGTAATCCTTTATATGGTCCAATTAGCGCTGGGGAGTTTCTAGGTAATTCTGTCAAGATTGGCTGGAGAGCATTAGTAAACTCAACTCCAAAGTCTCCTTTTATATAAAGTGGGTCGACAACTCCCTGCCAATCATGATGAATCTTTCCTTTTATTTCGATTGTATTTGTCCCCTTTTTAATCAACGAGCAAATATCGCAAACGGCATTATGATGATCGTAAACAAATTCTCGTTGGAAACGATCCTGCTCCAGAAGGGATCCATTAATAAAAATAGCCAATTCCCCTTGAATTGCATGAGTATCCATTACCAATGAACAGTAAGTAGGAAACTCCTCGACTTCAAAGGTAGACTGATAGCAAACATCGATTGGATAAGCCATCTTTACCTTCATTGGTGTTCCAAATGTTTGCTTAAACTTTACCGGTAATGCTTGTTTCTCGGCTAAGTCCTCACATTGATCAATAAATGTCTTTGCCTGAATAGGAGAATGAGCTATTCCTTGTCCGGGCAAATGGAGAGTAAATTCCGCCAATCTAAGCATATTCTCCTGTAGTGGGCTCACAATCCAATCATCAGCAGCATTTATTTCCAAAATATCTGATTCATTCTCAACGAGCGAGTTTTCGATTGCTACCTTGTTTTGCATTTGAATAACATAAGATTGATAAGGAGAAAATTCCAAATCTACTTTCCAATGATCTTCCATCCATTTAGCCGGTATTTGTTCACTTTGCCCGGTTTCCAGATTTAATTTCGAAAAGCTACTATAATTGCGTTTGACAAAGAGTTCGGCTTGATGCGTATCCCCTTCTTGATTACTTATAAATATCATTTCTGATTCATCGTCAAATTGGCGGTGCTGCAATAAAAAGCACTTCGTATCATTTTGTACCTTGAACTGGACATCAGTTTGTAAAGATGAATCAAGAATTTTAAATAAAGCCTGTATTCTTTTTTGTAAAGATTGATTCACTGTGCAAGGAATGAAGAATGCATTGTTCTCTCCCTTCGTGTAATAGCTGAGCAGATCTTTCTCTTCCCCATTCCAAAAGTTAATCATTGCTTTAGGTGCTAGCCCAAAGGTTTGCTTAATTTCCGCAAACATCTCTTCATCTTCATCAATACTTTCATAAGGAAGAAGCCCATTAGCAATCACCACTCCACCTTCATCGATAAATTGCTTGATTTTCCTCCAAGCATCCGCTTCCACATTTGAAATGGGCGGAATAACTAAAACCTTATATCTTGCTTTTCCAACCATCATCTCTCCATTAGAAATCTCAGCTCTCGCAAGTAGTTCTGGATCAAGATGATCATAATCCTTATAATGGGTCGTTAATTCAATACACAGGTCTGCCCAATGACTCTTCAAATATTCAAGTTGCTCTTTTTCCGTTTCATCCTTTCCTGTATACGCAAAGGATGAAAATGGATTTCCCATATGTGTCCACAAGCTTGTGGTTGGGTCTAGCACAGCAATTGAGCGTACGGGAGTTCCTTCACTCATAAGATAACTCATTCTTGCTGTATAATCTCCTAGCATTCGATAATGCTGCCAATATGGGTTTTGCAAGAATTGAGACGGTGGCGCATCATGCTTCACCATCGCATCCACTGTATAAAAGAAAGCATGAAAATTAAAAAAGTTAACCCCAAATGCAGCTAAACGATCAATCATCCATTTCGCATCCTGTAGAGTCATTGACCAGCCGACACTATGGAAGCTTTCAATTAATGCTCGGTCCCTTCCAAGTTGCAGACTTAGAGAACTAATCATTTTAGGATTCGCTCGTAAACTATAAAAATATCGCTTTAAAATCCAGTCTAGTGATCGCCCTAGCTTTTCATGAGCACTATCGCCACCTGGAATATGGCTATAAGTTTGCGTTGCCATCCTGACAGACGGAACTTCCGCCACATAATCTAAGTCGTACTGTTCACACCAATCATGTACTTGCTTATGATAGGCTTCCCTGAAAAGAAGATGGTTGGCTTGGAAATAGTGATAGCGGATTTTCGGGGCTAAATCTCTATCTTGATAAAGAAGTAAATATAAATATTCCCGAATATCATAGCCATATTTTTCCTGTATAAATGAGACAAAACGCGGAGACCAAGGATAACGGCCTAACAAATGAATCTCATCAGTAAACATTCCTTTTATCGTTTTTCCAAAGTGCTTTTTCAATTTCTGTGCGTAGCGCTCATGAGTCAATTCTATAAAAGTCGTCATGGCCTCATGATGACAAGGATCTACAAAAGTCCCATAATATTTAAAATCATTGATTTCCCCTTCAAGAAAACAATGGAATTCCCACTCTCCACTAGGAGCAGTCCAATTCAACATTTTCTTGGGATTATAGGTAAAGAAACGCTTTTGATTATAAGCCGTGAGCCCTGTCTTTTGGTAGACTGGCTCCACCTGTATATTTCCGATGTGTTCTTTCACATTGATTGCCTCATGCCAAATAGGAGCTTTTGTCTGAGGATCTACTGGTACCGCCTTAGCAAACAACACTTTTCCCCACGGTAATTCGACTTCTACTTTTTCCCCGCCTCCTATTTTCTCCACAACATGTTGCAAAACAGACTGCTTAGCATCTGGATGTTCTAATGTCACTTCCCCACCAGCCATTCCACTTGGATACGGATATTCATCATATAGCCAAACATCAAGATGATATTTAGCCGCTACTTCAACGGCAAATTCCACTTTTCGAAACCATTCATCAGATAAATAAGGCACACTCATCCCTTGCCTAGCACATAAGAAAAAACCCGTCACTCGTTTTTCTGCCATCTCTGTTATTTGCTTTTCAATTTCCGAATCCGTTATTTCGCCATTCCAGAACCAGAATGGGTGAATTCCGTATTTGGAATCAGGATTTTGAAAAGTTGCCATATCTAGCATTTTGTCACCTCAAATGTTTTATAGTGTTTCATTCCCTTTCTCTATCGCCAATAATTCACATTGAAATCACCTTGTATCGCTTACTCCTACGAAATAAAACTCCCCTTTCTCTGATTTACTTTTCTGAATTCACTAGGCGTTACCCCTTCGCTTTTTTTGAAAAGTCGGTTAAAGTAGCTTGGCTTATATCCAATATGATCGGCAATTTGATTGATCTTAGCATCCGTTTTAATGAGAAGCTCTTTTGCTTTCATAAGCCGGATATTAGTAAGAAAGTCGATAAAGTTCCAGCCTGATACTTCCTTAAATACACGACTTAAAATAGTCGGATGCAAGTGAACCTGATCAGCACAATAGTCTAGGGAAATATCTTTCATATAATTCTCTTGCATAAAATGAACAACTTTTTCTACTACTATTCTCATTCTTTGATCTTGCTTTTGTGAGAGTTCCTGTATGATGACTCGTACAACCTTTTCTTCAAACCACCACCCCATTTCAATGGGATCATTTAAGTCAAAAAGCTGCTTATATAGTTGAACACCCTTATTCATAATACTTTCATCCATTAATCCAGCCTGTAAAGCGATCTGATGAATACTACTCAAGAGTTGAAGAGCACTTTGTTTGATTATAGCCGTACTAACGTTTCTCTCAGATAATGTCTGAAAAAATGATCTTAATCGCTTAATGGCTTCCTTTTCATTTCTCAGTCTGATCGCTTGTGTAATCTCTTTTTCTATATCAAATGGAAACTCAAATGGATTTTGTTGTAAAAACAATTGATCCATTTTCTCAATTTCAATAATTTGATTATAATCTTTCCATTTGCGAAGACTTAGGGAGTTTTTGGTTTCTTCGAAAATAGGGTGGATCTCTTTGATAGAATTCGTCATCCTACTAATTCCGATCACGACATCCATATGACAAATTTCATTTATGGATGTGATCATAGACTTACTAAGCTGATGAATTTTTGCTTCAACCTCCTCCTTTGCTTCTGCTTGTGGGATCGTAATAAATAAACCAAGGGAGAGATCGTGAAAATTAATGATTTGTCCAGAAACATCCACTTGATGCATTAACTCCTTTGTTACGTTTCCAGCTAAAAAGGTAACAAGTCCCTCGTCTCCCTCTAAAAATTTCCCTTGTAACTTAGATAAGCCAAACAATTGTACAAAAAGCAGCAAATACTTTTGCTCTTTTTTCCAACCAAAATGGTGAAAACGTTCCTGTAATTCCTTTTCTGTAAATGGAAATAAGTAGCCTTGAAAAAGCTGCATTAGAAAACCTTCTTTTAAATCAGGCAGCTGTCTTTCCAAACGGCTTCGTAAATCTTCACTCTCACTCGAAAGATGATTCCACTGATTTTCAATAAAATCAAACTCATTTTTCGTTGTATTTCCCCCATCATTTATTTTTTTTAGCAACGCTTCAATCGGAATGTATAATTTCTTAGAGGCAAATAAAGAAAGGAAAATAGCCGCCAATAATAAGGCTGAACAGAGAATAATGAATAGCTTCGATATAAATACAACTGGCGCTGTAATCGTTGTAAGCGGCGCTATCGAAACATAGTACCATTGATCACCAAGCCTGGAAAATGAATCATAGGTTACGGTGTATTCCATCTTGTCCAAATGGAATAAAAAGGGTTCCTTTTTTCCCGATTTTTCTTGTATTTCATTATAAACAGCCTTTTCCAACTTGCTTGGCTTCACTTGATTGGGATCAGTGAACATCCAATGGCTTTGATTACTGATTAGAAAAACTGAACCCGCCTCATACGGGGATTTAAGTAATTCAGCTAGCTTATCCTTATCCATGTAGACTAGGATGGATCCGTAAGAAGTGAATCTTGTATTTGTTATCTTATGGACTAACCCAAGCGATGCATATCGTCCTTTGTAATCCTGCTCCACTTCCAATAGTATTGGACTCCAAAATAAGCTATTATCACGAGATAAAAATTGCCGATAGGCAGGTAATTTTGAATCATTTATAAAACGATAACCACTTTTTGAGAAAACAATCGGTTCCTCTTGATCGATGAATAGCTCAACATGTCCGATAAATGGATTGGAATTTTCAATGTATAGGAGTGTTTTATATATTTGACGTACTTTCTTATAATCATTCTTTAAATCTATCTGTTCATAGTCTTCACCAAAGTTAACATCTGTAGCCCAATTAGCGAGTAGAAATTCCACATAGGAGAACTGCTCTTGGATAGAATCGATCGTTTTATATAGATGATTTTGATGAACTGTATGTAATTCTTTTTCCATCTGTGATTTACTAACGAAAAATAATATTACACCGATTAGAATGCCTGGAAGACTTGTGATCAAGAGGAATAAGATTAGGTTTCTTCGGTAGTGACCGTTAAATTGCAAACAATAGCTTGCAAACCTTTTACCAAATACATTTCTCAATTATTCCACCTCTTATTGTAAGCACTTTCAAATATATTACCATACTTTCAAGGAATATTTTAGAGGCGTTTTCCGACCATTTAAAAATCTCCATCGTTATACTTGCAAGTTTTTCAAAAAAAGTCTTGAGGCTGAGACAAAAGTGTTTTCACACAAGACCAAACCGAATTACTAGGTTCATATACCCCGCTCTGGAAGTATACTTCGCATTTTAGTTATGTCTCAGTCTCAAGATTGAGTATATTAACTTTCCCTCGCTTGATAAGATTCATTGATCTCTTCTGTCAGTGTTTTCATATCAGCATCATCCTTTAACTGTTCTACTAAATCATCCCATGCAGTAATAGGCTCTTTGCCTAAAATGATTTTCGTTTTTAGATCTTGAACTTTCTTTCTAAACTCTGGCAAATACGTGTTGCCTTTTTCTGAATAAAGCCCCATCCCAATATTTGGGACACTTGTTTTAGCCCTTTCGTCTTGGATTTCTTCATATAATTTCTGGGCATCTTCAGGGAAAGTCGGTTTCGTTGAGCTGGCATATGGATCGGAAACATAGACAATTTGATTGAAACTTCCAATTGAGTCCTTCTCCATCTTTTCCGTATCAATGACAACTTCGCCATCCTCCACCTGATGATGGATTCCCTCAATGCCTTGTTTATGCAAGATAAAGACATCATCTTCCATCCAACGATCAATCATCGCTAATATTTCTTTCATTTTCTCTTCAGATACAGATTTTGGAATGGCATTTCCCCCAGCAAACCCTGGGCCTTGCGGATTAAAGCCATTTATATTTGTAATTGGCAAAAGATCCGTGAACTCCAACTCCGGTTCGATTTGGATAATTTGTTCATAATAATCTTGCAATGCCCCCGCCTTCTCATTGATAATTCCTGCTTTTCCTGCTTTAAACATATCCTTCGCTTGACTATTCTGCAAAGATGCAAAATCCTCTGCTAGTAGTCCATCATTATAAGCATTCGCTAAATATTCAAGCGCATCGCGGGTTTCAGGAAGAAACACTGTATGAGTCAATTGACCATTCTCTTCTTTCCACTCCCCATTTACACCTGTAAAGATTCCTTCAAAGTTCCCCATTGCTCCCATATCTTCATCGCCAATATCACCAATAAATCCAAAAGTGTCATCCTTGCCATTATTATCAGGGTCTTTTTCTTTAAAAGCCTTCATTACTTCGTATAGTTCATCTGTATTTGTTGGCACTTCCATGTCAACCCGATCTAACCAATCCTTCCGAATAATAAAGAAAGTTTCCCCTTCAGCCGGTCTTGGTCGCGGGATAACATAATTGGCCCCATTCATTTTGGTTAAATCCCAAGCAATCTCTTCAATTCCATTTTTAATATTGGGATAATCGTCAATATAAGGTGAGACATCCCAAAAGGCTCCTTGATCTGCTGCCTGCCTGAAAACAGGACTAAATGGATCTGGGACTAACATCAATTCTGGCAGCTCTCCTGACGCCAATGTAACATTGAAACGGTCTCCATAGTTATTAGCTGACACCCAATCAATCTCTAATTTTGTATTGGTTGCTTTTTCGATCTCTTCTTTCACAGGAGCATCTTTGCTTGGTGGTGTTGGAGTAAAAAAGTGACTCATAATATGAATGTTAGTCGGTTCATCTGCTCCATTGTTGTTCTCCGTATTTTCGTCTTTCTTAGTCGTTGTTTTTTCGCCACCTCCACTACAGGCTGCCAATAGCATTATGAATAAAACGCTCAATAATATAAATCCCTTTTTCATCAAACCTCTCCCCCGTTTACATAAAGCTTATTTTTTTAACTATTATTATAGAAACAATCAAATAAGCAACATACTTATTCTTTGATCGATCCAATCATCACCCCCTTCGCAAAATGCTTTTGTAAGAATGGATAGACAAGTAGAATCGGCACAATGGCAATCACGACAGCAGCCATTTTCAAGGTTTCAGAAGGAGGTGGTTTAATGAGTGGATCCACATCCCCTAAACTACTGCCTGACGCGTCAATTAACATATTCTGCAATAAAACCTGAATGGGCCATTTACTTGCATCATTCAAATACAACAGGGCATTAAAGTATTGATTCCAATAGGCCACAGCAAAGAATAAACCAAAGGCTGCAATGGATGGCAAGGACAATGGAAGAATAATTTTCACCCATGCGGTAATATCATTACATCCATCAATGGTCGCTGCTTCAACTAAAGAATCAGGGATACTGTCATAAAATCCTTTCATCAAAATAACAAACCAACCATTGGAAAGGGAAACAAGGATGACAGACCAAAGGCTATTGAGTAAACCTAGTTCTTTAACAAGTAAATAATTAGGAATAATACCGGGACTAAATAAAATCGTAAATAGTATTAATAATAAGAGAACTCGTCTCCCTTTAAACTTCTTCCGCGATAAAGCATAGGCAAGAGAAGAAGTGATGAGTAAACTACAAAAAGTCCCCACTATCGTTAAAAACGTACTCACACCAAGTGATTGTACAAAAGCATCTGCTGATAATAGATATTTATAGGAAGCCAATGACCATTTCTCCGGAAATAACACGAAAGTCTTTTGCAGATATTCTGTTGGTTCTGTAAAAGAAACGACAAATACATAATAAATCGGAAAAAGCGTGATCGCCGCAATGATGCCCAAAATAAAAATATTAAAGACATTAAAAACCCGATCTCCAATACTCACTTTCATCCCCCATCACCCCTATCTAATAAATTCCTTCCTCACCAAACTTTTTGGACATTCGATTAGCAATGACGACTAAGATAAGTCCTACAAATGATTTAAATAGGCCGACTGCTGTGCTATAACTAAATTGTCCTTGTTGAATCCCTACGCGATACACATATGTATCGAATACTTCGGCAACTTCTGAAACAGCGCCATTATACATGAGGAACACTTGCTCAAAGCCGACCTCCATGATATCTCCAAGACGTAAAATCAATAAAATTACAATCACGTTGCGAATGGCGGGTAAAGTTACATGCCAAATCTGGCGGAATCGATTGGCCCCATCTATCCTTGCTGCTTCATAGAGATCTGTATTAACACCAGCGATGGCTGCTAAAAAGATAATTGTCCCCCAGCCACATTCCTTCCAAATCGATTGACCTGTTAATAAAAACCAAAAAGTATTGGGATTCGTTAAAAAATCAAATTTTTCAAATCCAAAATAGTCAATTAAAAGATTAATCACACCGCCAGATTTAGATAAAAGCATAAAGGATAAGCTTGCGATGATCACCCATGATAAAAAATGGGGAAGATAAATAATTGATTGAACCGCACGTTTATAACTCTGACTTCTTAGCTCGTTTAACAATAGAGAAAGTATAATGGGCAGTGGAAAGAAAAAAATCAAATTTAAAAAGCTAATCGCTAATGTATTTCGCAAAATCATCAAGAAATCGGAATGTGTAAATAATCTTGCAAAGTGTTTCCACCCAACCCAAGGGCTATCTGCATATCCTAAAAAAGGCGAGAAGTCTTTAAAAGCAATCGTGATCCCCCACATAGGCAAATACTTGAACATTAAAAAATAGATTATACCGGGCAATGCTAATAAATATAGATACCGGTCCCTAACCATTTGTCTTCCAAACCTTCTAATCTTCAACTGAAAATTTTCTTTTTCTTTGTATACGTTTTCATTTTTTACTTTTTGAACCTGAATCTTACTCGCCAATCTTTCCTCACTCCTTTCCATTCCTTTAAAAATGAAACAAGCACCATTTTCATATTTTCAAACTACTAGTTTCTTTGATTTCCTGCAATAAGACTCTTTTTACTTAGACAAATAAAGGGATAGCATTTTTTTTATATAATTGATTTATTTTTATATAAGGAGAATGCTCAAATTTAAAATCCATTTACTGTCTTCTCTTGAACGAAAAAAATCTCCCTAAGAATCATTCTTAAAGAGATTTTTTATGATAATAATATTTATTTCTGTATAAAAATCTTCCTATTTCCGAACATTCAATACCTTCATTCAATCCTTCCCTCATCGAACAATCTTTCCAGGCTCTTGTTCAGCAAAAGCGATAATTTCATCTTTTGAGAAAGTATTGCCATCTCCTTGAATGGTATGCTTTAAGGAAGAAGCTGCAGTGGCAAAGGAAACCGTTTGTTCCGGTGGCATATCCATTATCAGTCCATATAGAATCCCTGCTGTAAAAGCATCTCCTCCTCCGACTCTATCAACGATATGATCGATGTGAAAGACTTTCGATTGATGGAGCTTTCCGGCAACATAATAATTTCCTTGCAAAGTATTGGTAGAAGCAGAAATCACTTCTCGAAAAGTTGAACTGAAATATTTTATATTTGGGTATTGAGCTTGGAGCCTTTTATAGTAATTATAAAGTCTTTCCGTCTGGTCCCTTCCTTCCTCCGCTCTCGGAAGTCCAAGTAAATAAAGCATATCTAACTCTCCACAGGAACACAGATCAACAAAGGGCAAAAATTCCTTGATGGCTGCTCCCGCTTCTTCTTGAGACCACAGCTTTGCACGATAGTTAAAATCGAAGCTTGTAAGTATCCCTTGTTCCCTAGCCTTTTTTAAGGCAACGCCTGTTAATTTTTTCATCATGGGAGAGACTGCAGGTGTAATGCCTGATATATGAAAAAGGGAAGCGTCCTTAAAAATATCGGCAAAATCTATTTCATCCAGCTTCATTTGCGCAAAGCTAGAACCCTTTCGGTCATACGTAACTTGTGTACTTCTTCCACCCACTCCTGCTTCAATATAATAGGTACCTAGTCGCTCTCCCCCTGTTTTTACATAGTCTGTATGTACTCCGTTCGCTTTTAAATGCCTTTTTACCCCTCGTCCAAGCGGATTATCTGGAACTTTACTAACAAAATAAACCTCTAATCCAAGATTAGCCAATGATACACCCACATTAGCCTCTGCTCCTCCATAATGCATTAGCAGTTGAGTGGATTGTTGAATCCTCTCACCAACAAGAGTCGAAAGACGTAATAATATCTCACCCAATGTAACAATTTTTTTCATAGGATCTTTCCTCTTGCTTCCTCAAGCTTTTTCATATAGAGACGAGCATTTTCCGTAATTTTTTCATATTCACCATTCTTAGCAGACGCAATCAGTTGTCCGCCAACCCCTACTGCTACACAGCCACTTTTTATCCATTGATCGAGATTATCCAAACTTACGCCCCCCGTTGGCATGATATTCACCTGTGGAAGGGGCGCTTTAATTGCCTTGATATAGTCCGGACCAAAAGCAGAACCTGGGAAAAGCTTAATTATGTCCACACCAAATTCTAAAGCTTGTTTGATTTCTGTGACCGTCATACATCCTGGCATATAAGGAATTTGATACAGATTGCAAAGTTTAGCTGTTTCTGCATCAAAACAAGGGCTCACGATAAACTCCGCTCCTGATAACAACGCCATTCTTGCTGTGACAACATCTAATACCGTTCCTGCGCCAACCACAATATTAGCGTCATCCTTATATTGTATCGATAACTCCTCTATCACCTTGTCTGCTTCAGGAGTCGTAAAAGTAACTTCAATGCCTTTGATTCCTCCTTGTATACAGGCCTTAGAGACCTCTACAGCTTCTTCCTTTGAATCTGCCCTAATGACAGCTACGACACCAGCCTCTCCAATCTTAGCAAGCAATTGAACCCTTTTCATTTTGCACCTCTTTTTTCGGTTAAGATCAAAAGTATTAAACTTCAAGTTTATTGTTTTTCCATTTCCCCATAATACTCCCAAAATGGGAACCAGATTCATTTTATCATAGATGAAAGCGCGTATATAATTATATAGTAAGTATAATATAAAAATAAAGTTAGAGATCATCGAGCAGTTTTTTAAACACGAGTTGTCATTGCCTGTTGTTCATATTCAATTTTCTTAAACGATCGATAACCAAACCACATAAGATTTAAACTAAATAAACTCACACAAAGCAACGGAATGAGTCCGGAAAAATACCAATATAAACAGAAAATAACGATACAACCGAGCATCATCATAATTGTGGATGAAAGCTGAGAGATCCCAATCAACAAAGCATATTTAATATACGAAAAAAAGGAAATTTCATAGTGAACATACACAGGGAAAAAGTTCAATATAGTAATAAAATATAGTACTCCTAAGCAAAACATAACAATAAGAAGTGCTTGAAATACGAAATGAGGAGAAGTTTTAAGATAAATAATATCGATTCTTAATATATAGCCGACTACTAAAAATAACAAACCAAACAAATTGGATTTTAAAAATTCTTGTCTAAAACTATTCCAATAGATTTGCAAGGCAGATTCTTTTTCATTTCCCATAATCCACTGACGCAAAAGAGTAAATAAACCGACCGTTGCTGGCATAAATCCAAAAATCCCTAGCCCTAATATAGTGAAAAACATCCATAATAGATTGGCATAGACAAGCTTGATCACCCATTCTCCCGCTTGATAAATCACCTTCATGAGGCCATTTAGTTGCATGAATTGATCACTCTCCCTTGTCAGGAACTTGACAATAATTTTGCCAAGTTCCCTCATTTTCTCTCAATTAGCCCTTTACTGCTCCAATCGCTACACTACCAATAATTCGCTTGGAAAATATTGCGAAAACAATAATAATCGGTAGAACGGACAGTGCGACACCTAAATATTGAACGCCATAATTGGTACCATAGTACCCTTGAAGAAGTTGAACCAATAAAGGCAGTGGATATTTTTGATTGGAAAAAAGTAAGACCAATGGTCCGATAAAGTTATTCCACGAACCGATAAAGGTAAAAATACCTAATGCGGCCAATGCTGGTAATAACATCGGCAAAATAATGCGGTTAAATGTTTTAAACTCTCCAGCTCCATCGACCCTTGCCGATTCCATAATTTCGTCTGGAATGGTCCCATCAATAAATTGTTTGACAAAGAAAACAGCAAAGGCATTAGCAGCGGCTGGTAAAATTAAGGCTGCGTATGTGTCCAATAGGTTCAAAATATACATAATCCGGAAAGTCCCTACAAGTCCGAGCTGCTGGGGAACCATCATCGTTGCTAATACAAACCAGAACAACACTTTATTCCCTTTAAACTTATATTTAGCAAACCCATAGGCATTTAAAGCCCCAAAATAAAG
This sequence comes from Bacillus sp. SD088, assembly GCF_017355205.1. GTDB lineage: Bacteria > Bacillota > Bacilli > Bacillales > Bacillaceae_C > Lederbergia. Next base: position 15,103 of record NZ_JADIJK010000029.1, on the reverse strand, counting down.
TGTCAACGCGGTTGAAAATGTAGAGATAATTAAACTATTCAAAAAACCACGCCATATATTGATATTCTCATTCATCGATTGGTAATTTTCGATTAATGCGTGTCCAGGTAGAAAGATGAATTTGGAGGCAATATCCGCATTTGTATGTGTCCCATAAATAATCATAATATAGAAGGGAACGATACAAATGATGGCCAAACATAAGAGCAAAACATGAATGATAATATGGCTCGGTTTCATCTTTTTAGGCTTCCGAATTGATCGGCTGATTCGCATTTGCACCATCTTCTGTGCCATCTTTTATGACCTCCCTTGAATATTTTCAGTATTTGTTCTCCGGTTTGTAATCACAAAGGAAAGGATTGAAAAGATCACAATCACGATAAACAACCCGAATGCGATCGCTGAACCGTAACCATACTGATATCTTGTAAAGGCGGTCTCATATAAATACATCACACTCGTTAATGTGGCTTTGTCCGGCTCCCCTGAACCGTCTGTTAAGGTATATGGCTGATCAAATATTTGCATCCCCCCAATAATTGAAGTTATAACTTGGAAGATAATGATTGGTTTTAAAAGTGGTAAAGTAATATGAAAAAACACTTTCACTTTGGAAGCGCCATCAATTTCGGCAGCTTCTAATAAATCTTTTGAAATCCCCTGAAGACCAGCAATATAGATGATCATGGAATAGCCAAAATACTGCCAAAAGAGAATGGAAGAAACTAGTATTCTCATAAACATCGGTCTATCCGCCCAATGAATCGGATCCTGAATAAAACCGAGACTCATTAATAATTGGTTAAAACTTCCCGTTTGCCAACTAAAAATCAACCCAACTAAAAGTCCTAACGATGCTGCTGTCACAATATTCGGAAAGAAAAACACAGCCCGAAAAATGCTTTTTCCTTTGACAAACTTTTCATGTAGGACTACAGCAAGTACTAGACTTACAGTTAACTGAGGTATAACCGAAACGCCCCAAATAAGTAGTGTATTAAACAATGATTTATAAAAGAAAAAATCGCCAAAGAGTCGTTGATAATTCTGAAAGCCAACTATAACCGGAGTACCAAAACCATCCCAATTGGTAAAACTCAAATAGAAGGAATATACAATTGGATATAATCCAAAAACAAGAAAAATGATAAAAAATGGGGCGATAAAAACATACCCATAGTGATCTTTTCGTAAAAGTTTTGAAAACATATTCAGTCCTCCTTTTCCGGTATATAAACTTCAGCTGTATGGCTAGTCCACATCAATTTCAGGAAAGTTATGCCCAACTTCTGTTTTGAATGACTCAATCATTTCTTCTTTTGTTTTGTACCTTCCATTCAAGTAATTATTCACTTTGTCACTCCACAATCCATTGATATCATTGTCATATTTTGTTTGTGGTGCTGAAGGAACCTGCTCCCCTGCCTCTACGAAAAACTCAAAGTATTTTTGCCCACCTAAGAATTCGGACGTTAATTTGGGAGCCAATTCAGAATCAATATCTTTATTACTTAGAAAATACTGTTGGCTCTTAGCTAGTTCCTTTGAAAATTCCGGGTCAGACGTATAAAACTTCATAAATTCCCAAGCTAGGTCTTTATTTTTACTGTTGTTATACATAGCTAAAAATGTGCCCCCACCACTAAATGTTTTCGGTCCATGAGCTAATCCCCATGTTCCTGAAGTCTCGGGGGCATTTTTTTCAAAAATATGTGGCAATCCCCATGTTGGCTCTGCATAAAACATAACAGACCCTTTTTGCATCGAAGCTGTCCATGCCGGTCCCCATGACTCATATTTTGCCTCCACATTTTTTTCCCTTGCTTCCTTTGCTAAATCCAATTCATTAAGGCGGACAGAATCAATCACTAGGTTTCCATCCACGACCCAGGGTTCTTTAACATTTGAGCTTTCTACAATGTTAATATCACTCCAACTTGATAAGGCGTGAACCTCTTCATTACTCTCTTCATAAACCCTCTCGCCAATTTCCATAATTTTATCCCAACTATTAATCATTTCGCTTACTTCATCAGGATCATCCGTACCCAAGTATTCATTTGCTAGGTCTCTCCGATAATAAAAAGCTCCTGGAGTTCCTTGATACCCTAACCCCCTGACAACCCCAGCTTCATCTTTTTCGATATCTTGAATATATTGAAACTGCTGTTCAAGTATTTCCTCAGCATGATAAGGCGCCTGCGATAAATCTTCTAGGCGTGGTATTTCTTTTATTTGTGGCCAATACGTATTCTCTACAAAGAAAATATCTGGTACATTTTTCTCCACCTGCAAAACAGAAATTAATTTTTGTACATAATTATCATTGGTAATAAAGAGAAGGTTTACATCAATGTCAGGATTTCTTTCCTCAAATTTCTCAACAGCATATTTTGCCTCATCCGTAAAAGTCCAAATGGTCAATTCATTCTTCTTTTCATTAGATGCAGAGAATGAACATCCAAAAAGAATAAGAAGCAAACATAGAAAAACAAATACTAACTTTCCTTGCATTTTTCAACACCACCCTTTTATTTATTGGAGAAACAAAGAAAAAGCTATATAATATACCACCTCCTTAAATCTATTTACGTTTCCTATAGTGGTGGTCTTTGATGAAAGAACAATGTTTATATCCTTGGCAATGAATGTGCTATCAAAAGGAGAAAAGCTTCACTGATTTATTAAAAAACTTTTTATTAGGTATTTCCTAGTAAATCCAATCAGTCTCTTTTTTAGGAGATTTTTTGAATAAGGTTGTAACCTTCCGTAGAATCAATTACTAAATTTTGGGCATTATTATAACAATGCCTCCATTAGTTTGTCCATTGAATATACAAAGTTTTCGGATTTCCGTCTATATAACTCTTTTCCTCATTAATCAAAAATAAAGCTTTATATACTTATTAAAATTCACACAAATAGGTACTTATGAAATCATTCCTAAGACTATAATTCCTTCTGTTCGTTCTTGGTAAAATTCTATTGTAAATCTACTTTTAAAATGCAAACATTCCTTCTTCATGTTTGTTTGCATCTGTAAATTTCCTAATTTGTTAAAACCCCTTTTTGGTGGTAAGTTCAGAATTTTTTTCGAGATAACGACTATAAAATAAAGGAAGTGGAAGACCGAGGCCGCTTATACAACAAGTCAGGCTTCGGGTTTCCTACTTGAAAAGTGAGTATCATCTGTTTTCAAGGACTCCAAAAGACCTTTTAAAAAACTCTTTTCAGAGTACATCCGTTTTATTCATATTTACCGCCTGTAGTGATGTCATTGCTATTGAAATTTTCAATTGCTGTCGTTTTTTCATAAAAATGCGTAGCATTCTTTAAGATTCCTACTCTTGTATAGAATGGGCTATCTTCTTCCAGTGGAAGTTGTATTGTTTTTGCCAGACTAGAAGATTGATAAATGGCTGTTATCAGTTCTAATGTTTGGCGCCCTTGCTCTCCATCAATTAAAACTGCTTTATTTTCTTCAATTGCTGTCAATACATTGTCAATCTGACCAATATGTCCCTCATATTTTAACTTTGGAAGTTGTTCGTACACTTTTTGAATCTCCGCTTCTAAGGTTTTATCGTCTTCAGGGAAGCCATTTTCTTTTGAACGAGAAGCTTTAAGCTTCCATGGTGCTGATACACGTGCATTTTGCCCTTGAAAAATCAACTGCTGTTCCTCTCCATGATGAACAACCGAACTCGTAATTTGCGCCAGACTGCCATTTTCATATTTGCCAATCGCGATCGAGATATCTTCTACTTCAGCATTATCATGAGAGGTATTGCTTGTAATCGCTGTTATTTCTGCTGGCATCCCATTCATCCATTGGAATAGATCAATATGGTGGACGGCATGATTTAATGTACAGCCTCCGCCTTCTTTCTCCCACGTGCCTCGCCACCATAAATCATAATAGCTATGACCTCGCCACCAGTAGGAGTCAACTTGGGTATGAACGATTGGTCCCATTAATTTAGTGTCCAGCACTTTTTTCAGCTTCATCATCGGGGTTGTAAAACGGTTCTGCGCAACAACTGATAAAATCCTCTGATGCTTGTGGGCCGCTTGATTCATCGCATCGCATTCTTCAAGCGAGGAAGCCATTGGTTTTTCTACTAAAACATGTTTGCCTGCCTGCAAGAAATCAATGGCAATCTCTGCATGCGTATAAGGCGGGGTACAAACAGAGACAAGATCAATATCTGTCCGATCTAATAGAGCTTTGTGATTGTCGACAACATCTACTGAAAGCTGAAATTGTTCCTTTAGTTTTTTAGCTTTTTCAGGAAATACATCGCATAAAGCAACAATATTACATCGTTCGGAAAAATTTAAATAGGCATTCATATGAGCGGTCGCAATCGCCCCTGTACCAATAATCGCAATATTTAACATTAGTAGCAATCTCTCCCTTTTGATTATTTGAGCTTTAAAAGACGAATCTCTTACACACCTGAATATGCCATAAATCCTCCATCCACTGGGACACAAATTCCTGTTACAAACCCGCTCGCTTGCTCATCTACTAACCAAAGTAATGTGCCTAATAAATCCTCTGGACTGCCTAATTTTCTCATCGGTGTATGGGCGATTATCTTTTCCATTCTTGGAGTTGGGGAGCCATCTTCATTCGTAAGCAAGGAGCGATTTTGATCGGTTAAAAAGAAACCAGGCGCAATCGCATTGACGCGAATATCTGCTGATGCCATATGGACAGATAGCCATTGAGTAAAATTATTAATTGCTGCTTTTGCTGCACTATAGGCTGGTACCTTTGTCATTGGACTCGGAGCACTCATCGATGAAATATTAATAATCGATCCCTGATTTTCGATCATTCGCTTCGAAAAAATTTGTGAAGGAATTAATGTACCAATGAAATTCAAATGAAAAACAGATTCAAACCCTTTAGTAGATAAATCAAAGAATGATTGAATATCTTTGTCATCTATATCTGCCAGCTGAAAGATTTCATTTGTTGTACTTGCCTGTGGATGGTTTCCTCCTGCACCATTTATTAATATTTCACAGTTCCCGTACCTTTCAAACACCAATTCATCTGCTTTTTTAACACTTTCCTGTTCTAAAACGTCACATTGAACAGGAAATGCCTCTCCTCCCGCCGCTCTGATCTCATCAGCTACTTTCACTGCCTTTTCGTATGTGCGGTTTAAAATCGCTACTTTCATCCCTTGTCTAGCAAGTTCTCTCGCCATACAACCACATAAAACTCCTCCACCACCTGTTATGACGGCTACTTTCCCATCTAAATTAGGATTTTTTGCAAGCAAAATGTCCCCTCCTCTTTCAGATTCGGTATTTCTAAACAAACGTTATACAATCGTTACTAGGACATCGTTTTCGAATAGACCCTTTTTTTCTTTTTGCTATTCTCTAACGAGTCCCATATTCCCCAAAGATACATAATCCCTAAAGCACGATCATATAGACCATATCCTGGCCGGCATTCTTCATCCCAAATATGCCTGCCATGATCTGGGCGGACATAACCAGTAAAACCACAATCGTGATACGCCTTGACAATCTCATACAGATTAAGAGACCCATCTTTGCTTCGATGCGATGTTTCAATAAAATCGCCATTTTCATAGATTCTTACATTTCTAATATGAGCAAATGGAATGCGATCAGCAAATGCTCTTATTATCGCTGGGATATCATTTTGGGGATTAGCACCCAAAGAGCCGCTGCATAAAGTAATACCATTATATGGATTATCGACAAGCTGAAGAAATCTTCGAATATTGTCCTGTGAAATCATTAATCTTGGTAAACCAAATATCTCCCACGGTGGGTCATCTGGGTGAAGCGCCATTTTAATATCGTGTAATTCAGCCACTGGAATAATCTCTTCTAAAAAGTACTTCAAATTATTCCATAATTGCTCTGTCGACACATTGCTGTAGGCAATAAAAAGCTCCTTCAACGACTTTAAACGTTCTGGTTCCCAACCTGGCATCGTAAAACCAGGGGTATTAGCAATTTTCTCTACTAATTCTATAGGATCCATTCCATCCACTTTCGCCTTTTCATAAAATAAGGCAGTTGAACCATCTTCCAACGGTTTAGCTAAATCGGTTCTTGCCCAATCAAATACAGGCATAAAATTATAACAAATAACTTTTACACCAACCTTAGCTAAATTCTTGATCGTCTTTTTGTAATTCTCAATATACGTATCCCTAGAAGGTAGGCCAAGCTTAATATCATCGTGAATATTAACACTTTCCACAACTTCCATGTGAAACCCATATCCATCTGCTTGCTGCTTTACTTCAAGAATGCGCTCCAACGGCCACTCTTCACCTGCTGGAATATCATGAAGCGCCCAAACAAGCCCCTCCACTCCGGGAATTTGTTTAATATGACGTAAGCTTACGCTGTCATTCCCTTCCCCAAACCATCGAAATACCATCTTCATGCCTTATTCCTCCAATTCCTCCTAGTTCTGAAAACGCTTTCCTACACATGCTAAATAGGGCGATATCCGTTAGGACTTATTTAAAGTAATCCGGATAACGCGATTTAAGTTCATCTTTTTCAAAGTTAACTAGTTTTAAATGCTGTGCCATCATATCTTCTGCGAGATCTGGTTTATTTTCTGCAATATATTGGTAGATCGCTTTATGCTGGTCAAAAAGGAGAGACCAATTCAAACTGGAAACGATACTTAACATCCGTACTCGATCAAAATGACTATTCATATGTCTGATCATTTTAAAGGAGCGAATTTTTTTACATCCTTCAAATAATAAAAGATGGAATGACTCGTCAAGCTCAAACAAGTCAGAAATCAGTCCTTTTTCTAAACATAATTCTTGCATCACTAAGTTTTTCTCTAATTTCATCAGCTGATCATCATCAAAGGTACCACAGGCTTCTCTCACAATTGCCTTTTCAATATTTTCTCGAATAAATCGTCCTTCTTCTACCAAGTCTAAATCAATTTTCGTGATGAAAGTCCCACTTTGTGGATAGATCCCTAATAATTCTTCTTCCGCTAATGTCAAAAACGCTTCTCTCACAGGAGTTCTGCTTACGTTAAGTTTAGTCGCTATTTCATTTTCGGATATTTTTGTTTCAGGTTCCAACTCACAATGAATGATTTGTTTTTTTATCGTTTCATACACATAATCTCTCGTAGAGCCATTCGTTCTTGTCCGCGCATTATTAATGTCTCTCACCCCAGCTTATAATCATAAACAATTTTATAATAACATCTTCCGCAATATTTGTATACTAGTATGGTAGTAATATATTTTGATGTTCTTCGCCATAACACCAGTGTTTTTAATAGGTCTTTTTGACCTTATTCCTTTAAATTTTTACGAGATTTTTCCTTTTTTCTGCATTTTATTGTCAATTGTTCTAGTTCGAATGGTATAATCGAGCTAGTTGAAAATGTCAAAAAGGATAAAATAACCAGGATAAAAGAAAGGGGATTCATATTTAGACTTTTCTCAAATTTCATGAGTAGCATTACTGACAACATGTTTAATTTTGAACATTAAGGGAGGAAGGAACATTGGGGCAGCTAAGTAAGTGGCTGAATAAGACCAAAGGATTAGGTAAAAAACTTATCCGAAAAATATCTTTAAAAAACAGAAAATTACATACAAAGAAACAAAAAACAGGATCGATAAAGACGAAAAAATCCATTAGCACAAAAATTTTATACAATTTTATTGTGACTGTTTTAATATTCGTTTCTGTTGTGGGTATTTCTTCTTATGTCATTTCTAATCAGATCATTAAATCAAAAGTGAAGGATGCATCTGAACAAACGATTATTCAAGCTGGAGATAAATTAGACTTTGTTTTTAGTAATTATAAAAACCGTATTACTGAACTGATCATGAAAAAGAGTTTTACAAGTAACCTAAGCTCTTTACATGATATGGCTGGAGAGACGAATGACTATCAATATTTTCAATTAAAAAAAGAGGTTGAAGAAGATTTAACAGGTGTGGCTTTGGTAGATAATTATTTAAATATACATTTATTTGATGTGGAAAAATCTGAAGTCCTTTCATCTACAAGCATTCCAGATAGTACGCAAATTATAGAATCCGATTGGTATAAAAATGCACTGGATGCTAAAAATGGAGCCATATGGATCGGAGGAAATCAAGCAGGACTTAACGGTGATAGTACTTATCCAACGATTAGTTTTGGACAGAAGGTTAATATCGGTAGCAGCGACTACTTTATTATCCTTGAAGTAGATAATGATTTACTTAAAGAATCACTAGAAGGCGTTCGGTTTGGAGAAACGGGCTTAGCTAAACTGATAGATCAAAACAATCGCATCGTATTTTCGTTTGATGATGATGAAATCAATAAGGAAAATTCCTTTTCTATTTCAACAGATTCAGATGCAAATGTATTTGAATCAGGAAAGCAATTGATTTTTCAAACCAAACCTGAAAGCACGGAATGGTACTTAGCAGGGGCTGTATCTTCTTCTGAATTAACCAAGGATACGAAAATTATCTTTTATGTCACAGTTTTGATGATTATTTTATCGATTGTCGTTTCTTTAGTTATTGGAAGGCGAATTGTCAATATGGTCGGTATTCCTTTAGGGAAAATAACGGAATTAATGGCTGTGGCACAGAATGGAGATTTAACGACACGATCTGATCTTACAAACCGTAAAGATGAGATCGGACTTGTAGCGAACAGCTTTAACAAAATGTTAGAAAACATATCAGAAATGATGTTGAAAACAAGAGATTCCGCGAATAAAGTTTTACAAGCAGCGATTGAATTAAGTGAAATATCGAAGGTTCAATCAGAATCGGCTAGAGAGGTTGCCGTGGCATCTGAAGAAATTTCTAGTGGGGCAGCTAATTTAACTCATGAAGCTGAAAATGGCAACAGTTTAGCCATGAACATTAATGTAGAAGTAGAGAATGTATACAGTAATAATACAGAGATGGAAAACTATGCTAAAGAAGTTTTAGCAGGTAGTAATGAAGGGATTAGCAAAATGAATGAGCTCGTGACTCAGACGAAGCACGGCGAGCAGATGACGAGCGCTCTGATTAGCAAAACTGATACATTAAAAGCAAGTACAAATCAAATCAGTGAGGTTATGGAGATTTTAACGAATATTGCTCAACAAACTAATTTGCTCTCATTAAATGCGGCCATTGAAGCAGCTCGAGCTGGTGAAGCGGGAAAAGGATTTGCCGTTGTAGCCGATGAAATCAGAAAGTTATCTGCCCAATCAAAAGAATCGATTGATACAGTGGGGAATATCACCCTTGCCATTATTAATGAAGTAAATGGTACGCTACAAGTATTAGAGGAAGCAAATCCTGTTTTTAAAGAACAAGTCGTAAAAGCGCAGGAAACAGATGTGATTTTAAATAAAGTGGGCACACATATGAATGAATTTATGGGCAAAATTGAGCATGTGTCCAATTCAATCCGACAATTACAAGAGTCACAGGATGTCTTGTCGTCTACTGTTCAGCAAGTGAGTGCAACGGCAGAAGAGTCCTCTGCTATTAGTGAAGAAGTCTCAGCCTCTACAGAAGAACAATTAAAAGTGAGTGATTCACTTGTCACCACTTCAAATGAATTAAAACGATTATCGGAAGAATTGCAGGAGATTTTGGGGAATTTTAAAGTGTAATATAAGAAAAGCGCAAGGCGCCCGCCTATCGGCGACAAGCAAATGTTCTGAGACAAAGAAAGGCGTTTTTTGCCTTTCATTGGCTCAGGTTATTTAACCTCGAGCCGATGGCGCCTGGAGCTGGATCAAGCATTAGCCGAAACTTATACTTACTTACCTTTTAAAACGAGATCGTTGCCAAGACATGGTAATGGTCTCGTCGTATTATTCTGCCCTTTTCCAAGTGGATTGTACTGGAACACCTGCATCAAGAAGTAAGTTCATCACAGGACAGCGCTTCTCTACTTCTTTCTTCAAAGCTTGAAGTCTCTCATCATTTTCATTCGTTTTGACAATGACATCAAAAGTGACAGATTGGAAGTGTGGTGATACTCCTGCTACTCCTTTTAATCCTTGAAGATCAATTTCTCCAATATTTTTAAAGTCTACCCCATCAAATGAAAAATTCTGTTCTTTAGCAATCAAGGCAATCATTACAGATGTACATCCCGATAATCCAGCAAGCACAAATTCAACTGGATTTGCCCCTTCATCTGTTCCACCTAAAGAAGTTGGTTCATCAATAACAAACGAGTCAAAGTCGCGAATTTGTATGCTCGTTTTCACTCCGCTCTCCCATTTTCCAGCTGTTTCTACTTTTAGTAATGTTTTCGTTGACGTCATTTCTCTCACTCATTCCTCAGTAAAATTATAGGTTTTATTAACTATAAGATAGTCTGGTAAAAACTGCAAGGGAAAATGGGCTTATTCTTTATCAAGATTCAATCGTCCTTAAAACCTCGCTGACGTTAGTTGAAGATGGAATGAAGGGATTATCACAGACATATTTCGGGGAAATCTAAATACAATAATAAAACATACTGCTATGGGAGGAAAAAGTGAGTGGCAAACAATTAAGAATGCAGTGCCTATAAAGCTTAAAATTATCCAAATGTACTATTTTTTAGTACACTGGATCGAACAAAACCAATAAAGTGAAACTTCAATCAGTGGGGGTTTTCCTTCATCCCCCACTGATTGTTAGTTGAACCAATCGGGCTTTTACGGGCAGTGTATCCCCCACCTATACTTTTCCGTATTTTCTAAAGCCTTGAGGTGGGGGTATTACTGCCCGTTAATGCGGGATAATAACAGCTAGGAGGTTGAAAATGCTACCAGTACCTAAGGACGGCGGCACATTTTGGAGCCAGTATAATGATTTAAGAATTCGAATCTCATACGAAATTTATGATACACATATCTCCGTATCTGCCAGTTATTATATCTGGGGAGATGAAAGCCTTGTTGGCTTTTGCAAACATACTAATCTGCGTATGGCACTAAAAGGAGCAATTAAAGGCTTATTAGATGAAATGGAAGAATGGGGTATGGATATTTGGGTCACTACACGACCTGCAACCAATCAAAAAGCTAAATTTATCTTTTTTCAACCTGAAGAAGATCTCGAATAAAAATTCCTTTCTCTTTCAGTGAGAATATCTCAATAGCCATTATCAAAGAACGAAAAGCCAAACTCTCCTTGATCGTTTAAGGCAGAGTCTGGCTTTTGCTGCTAGATGTATATCCTGTCAAAGTGTTCCACCATTAATCTGCAAGAATACTTTCGATTTTTGCCAATTCTTCTTTTGAAAAAGTAAGATTGTTTAATGCTTCTACGTTTTCTTCTACTTGACTGACTTTACTTGCTCCAATTAATGCGGAGGTCACATGTCCTTCTCGCAAAACCCAGGCTAGAGCCATTTGTGCGAGGCTTTGTCCTCGATTGGCTGCAAGATTATTTAGTTGCTTAACACGATTCACTACCTTGTCAGTCACTTGATCTTTTTGCAAGAAGGTATTCTGCTTTGCCGCCCGTGAATCCTCGGGAATCCCGTGTATATACTTATTTGTTAATAATCCTTGTGCTAATGGAGAGAAAGCAATCGATCCTACTCCATTTTCTTGCAATACATCTTGCAAACCGTCCTCAATCCAACGATTAAACAGCGAATAAGAAGGCTGATGAATCAGTAAAGGTGTTCCCAAATCATTCAAAATTTGGACTGCTTTCGTCGTTTGTTCTGCGGAATAATTGGATATCCCTACATACAAAGCCTTTCCTTGGCGAACAACCGTATCCAATGCTTGCATGGTTTCTTCAAGCGGTGTATGAGGATCAGGTCTATGCGAGTAGAAAATATCTACATAATCAAGTCCCATTCGTTTTAAACTCTGATCCAGACTGGAAATTAAATACTTTCTTGAACCCCAATCTCCATATGGACCAGGCCACATGTAATAACCCGCTTTTGTAGAGATCACCATTTCATCACGATAAGGTGCAAAATCTGTTTTGACCATTTTGCCAAACATCTCTTCTGCCGATCCAGCCGGCGGACCATAGTTATTGGCTAGATCAAAATGTGTAATCCCAAGATCAAATGCACGACGCAAAATGGCACGACCATTTTCAAATGAATCAACTCCACCAAAATTATGCCATAATCCTAGGGTTAAGGCAGGTAATAATAGACCTGATTGACCAGAACGATTATATTTCATTGTTTCATAGCGCTGCTCGTTTGCTCGATAGACCATTCATAAACCTTCTTCCTGTATATAGTTTTGGATTGAATCCCCTTTCAAAATTGTAGCTTGAAACTTCCTGAATAGCTAGAATCCTGCATTTATATTTTGCTAGAGAGCATTAATAGATCATTCAAACCGAGAGCCCTTCATTCCTTTTACATCTGTTTTTACTTTAAACAATCCCCCTGATTTTGGATACTCCAATAATTCGCTCTCAATTAAACCATCTCTGGCGGTCGTGATATATAACTCATCTAAATTCTTCCCACCAAAAGCGCACGAGGTCACATTTTTTGCTGGGACTTGCACTTGATCGAGAAGTTTTCCCGTTGATGGATTCCAGCGTGTTACGCGAGCCCCGCCCCAATGAGCCACCCAAATCATCCCTTCTTGATCAATCGTCATCCCGTCTGGACTTCCCATCCCATCCGGAAACTTTACAGCAATTTTTTGAAAAGAAATATCTCCATGCTCATTATTATAATCAAAAGTGGCAACCTCTTTTGTGGGTGTATCAATAAAATACATTTGCTTGTTATCAGGACTCCAGGCTAAACCATTGGATGTACTCACATTGGCTAGCATTTGAGTGATCTTTTTCTTTTCATCTAAGCGATACAAACTTCCTTGTTCAAGTTTTCCATCCATTGCCATCGTGCCTGCCCAAAACCGTCCTGCTGGATCGCACTTTCCATCATTGAAACGGTTATGAGGAAGACTATCTTCAGGATTCGTAATGAAGGTCAAATTATTTTGATGAATATCATATTGGTAAATGCCATGCTCCATCGCCAGTAGAAAACGGCCGGCTTTTCCTGGTACAACCGCACTGACATACTGATCAAATTGAAATGTATTATTTTCTTCTGTCTTCGCATCAAAGGCATGTAATTTCTTACCTAATATATCAACCCAATATAAAATTTCTAGACTTTCATCCCAATGTGGTCCTTCACCCAGAGCAGCTTGCAAATCTAATACTAATTCCGCCTGATACGTCATACTGAATCACTCTCCCTACTATCTGTTTTATTTTTAAAAAACCTTGGATTTCTCTTTTACACTCTCTCATTTTATCTATAATGAATAAGGAGCTGATCTATTAATCTCTCCATCATTTTACAACTCAATCATAGCCTTAATAACTTTAGATTCAGGTAATAACCAATGACCAAATTGATTCAAGACTTCATTAAATGAGCAATGGTGAGTAATATAGTCCCTACTTTTAATAACACCTGTTTGCAAATTCTTTAAAACATAGTCAAAGTCTTCAGATGTGGCGTTCCGACTACCTAATAACGCTAGTTCCTTTTTGTGAAAATCAGGATCAAAGAAGCGAATCTTATTTTCTACTAAACCAACATAGATTAATTTTCCACCATGAGCTACATACTGAAAGGCAGCTTCCATAGAATGGACATTTCCCGTTGCATCAAATACAATCGTAGGCAAATCTCCGCTTATTTGCTCTTCTAGTATTGAAACAGACTGTTCACCTGCCTGAATCGTTGCAGCTACTTGTGCCCATGCTTTACAAAACTGCAATCTTTCTTCGTTTACATCCATTGCTATCACCCTTGCCCCTTGTTGCTTAGCAAAAGCCATAACACCAAGCCCGATGGGACCCGCACCAATGACAAGCACAGTTTCCCCTTCCCTTACTGCTGATCGTCTAACAGCATGAGCGCCAATAGCAAGTGGTTCCATAATGGCAGCCTGATCCAGCGTAATCCCTTCTGCCTTTACTAAATTTTGAACTGGGACAGATAATACCTCGCACATGCCACCATCTTGATGAACGCCGATCACACTCAAACTTGTACAACAATTTGTTTTTCCATTGCGACAAGCGATGCAGCTACCACAATGTAGATACGGAATAACAGAAACTGAATCACCAACCTCTAATCCCGCATCATTTTGATCAATTTCGATAATCAAACCACTTAACTCATGACCCAAAATGCGGGGATACGTAAAATAAGGCTGATTTCCTTTGTAAGCATGTAGATCAGTTCCACAAACCCCTATTCTTTTAATACGAATAAGCGCCTCCCCCACCTTCTTTGTAGGAAAAGGAATCTCTTTCATCCTTAATCTATGGGGCTCTTCACAAACGATACTTTTCATCTAATCCCTCCACTGTGATCAAACCTTCAGAACAAAAGTGCAAGCGCCCGTTTAGCGACGTACAAACTTTTTAAGCTTCTGACGAGATAAAGGATACACGGCGAAGAATGAGCCGATGTTGGCTTACGCAAACAGAAGCTGAAAGTTTGCTAGTCGTTGGGCGCTGGAGCTGGATGTCAAGCTGCAAAAATAAACAGTTATCCACAAGCCAAGAATTTTATAGTTTCCTTAACAATAAGAAAAACGCAAGGCGCCCGCTACCTTCGACAAGCAAATGTTCCGAGACAAAGAAAGGCGTTTTTTGCCTTTCATTGGCTCAGGTTATTATGCAGAGCATCGGCTAAATTCACGACGTCCTGGCGGCAGACTCTAACGCGACGTCGTGTCGCTTCGTCTGCACTAGTACATCCTGTACGTCACAACGCCGATGGACTCTCTCCTGCGAGCCTCGAGCCAATGGCGCCTGGAGCTGGACAACAACTGCCCAGCCTTAAAGCAATCTTTAAAAAACTTTATACTTTCCTATCTTTTAAAAAAAGACAGAATTGTTTTCGCTTACATAATATAGTAAAACGGATTACTGTTTATATTACCATCATAGTTTCTATTTTACTACTAGAGCATTCTCTCCATACTTGTCTGTTCCGCGCCCCGTATCTAAAACCTTGAGTTTGGGGGGCTGTTCTTAGTGCGAGATAAAAAGAAGTCTTTCTTATAAGGAAAGCGCAA
>NZ_JADIJK010000028.1 GCF_017355205.1 Bacillus sp. SD088 | reverse complement strand
GTATATGTTTATCTAAATCAATTTAGAATGATAGGTTGGATCAAACATTTACGAATCCAACCAACATTAGCCCTTTACTTATTTTCCACCCTATTCTTCACCTATCACTTTCAAATGATCTTACAAACCTTTACCCAATTTCCTTTTATCCACAAAATTTATATGCATTTGCTATTCTACCTATCGGTGAATATGTGGTATCCGCTTGTATATTCAACCATTAGCCATATGGAAGAAAAAAAGAGCTTTGTTTTAAAAAGCTCTCTTCTGCTCATGCCTGCATGTTTATTTTTCGTTTTAATTGGAATTTTGAATGAGAGCAGTCATCTTCCTTTACAAGGTCAATTAACGGCAAGCCTTTGTCTACCTACTACTGATGTGATTAGTGATTTATTGCCTATCAACGCTAAATATGATCCATTAATAGCCGGAATCCTCATGCTCGCTATTCACAAAATAAGTTTAATGGGCATTATGAAGTATGAGCATAGATTACGAAAACAAATGAAGTGAAAATCAATTTACATCAGCCTTCTTTTATACAATTTGCGATAAGATCGCCATGTAAACGGCCATTTTCAATAAAAATCTCATTGGCTTCATTTCCAGCTGCTATCACCCCTGCAATAAATAAATTTTTAATATTTGTTTCCATTGTTTCCGGATTAAATTGTGGTCTGCCTGTGATATCATCGATTTCTACTCCCATTTTTTTGATAAAGGGATGATCCGGATGATAACCAATCATCGCAAAAACGAAGTCATTTTCAATTTCTTTCACTTCATCTCCCACTTGATAACGAACAGAATGGGGGGTTATTTCTAAAACATGTGCGTTAAATTCCAATTTAATTTCTTCATTTCTGACCAAAGCTTGATATTCTGGTAATATCCATGGTTTTACACTAGCAGAATAATCATGTCCTCGATACAGGTTGGTTACTCTTGCTCCAGCATTATGAAGCTCTAACGCCGCATCAACAGCTGAGTTCTTTCCTCCAATCACCACTACATCGGTGTCAAAATAAGGGTGTCCTTCTTTAAAATAATGAAGGACCTTATCTAGATTCTCTCCAGGAACATTCATATAGTTTGGATGATCATAATAACCGGTCGCAATAATCATATATTTTGCTTCATATAGATCCTTCGAGGTTTCAACTATGAAGCCATCATGTTCTTTTTTTACATTTGTCACTGTTTCATAGCGATTGATCCTTAAATCCTTTTCTTTCACTACTTCACGATAGTATGTAAGAGCCTGATTTCTTTTTGGCTTACGTTCCACTGTGATAAATGGTACTCCCCCTATAGCCAGTTTTTCGCTGGAACTAAAAAAGGTTTGATGGGTGGGATAATGAAATAGAGCATTTGCAATATTCCCCTTTTCAATTATAAGTGGATCTTTCCCGATATTCTTTAAAGCGATAGCAGCAGCTAATCCACACGGACCGCCACCGATAATTATACATTCTTCTTTTTGCATTTTAAGATTCTCCTATTCTAATTAAGAAAAACACAAGCGCCTTGCTCAGCCCCGACAAGCAAATGTTCTAAGACAAGAAAAGTCCGGTTTTGACTTTTATTGGCTCAGGTTATTAAGCGGAACATCGGCTAAGTTCGCGCCGTCCTGTCGGTTCGTCTGCACTAGTACATCCTGTACGTCGCAGCGCCGATGGACTCGCATCCTCCGAGCCTCGAGGGGCTAGGCGCTGGAGCTAGATCAAAACACTAGCCAAAATTTTATACTTTCCTATCTTTTAAGAAAAGCACAAACGCCTTGTCTAGGCAGAAAGGCTAGGTCCGCGCCATTATCTAATCTTCTCCAAGTACACAAATCTATGTTCTGTAAAATAACGAAATCTCCCATCTATATATGATAGGAGATTTCAAAAATGAGTGCAAAGATTTTGATTAAAAGTTCGCATAAAGGGTCTGCATCGCTGTCTTATCAATGATAGTTGTTCCATATTCTTCCAAATAGGCCCATGTATAAGTACTTCTTTCTCCATATTCTTCTCCTAAAGCGAGTAAACGCTCTTGATTCATATTCTCTTTCATCATGACTAAATAATATTGATCCTTAAATATATACAGAGAACTAATGCTTTGGATTCGCTCTTGATCAGACATTCTCTTAGTTAAGAAAATACAATCATCAATCGTGTCAAAAGTGAAGATGACAAACTCCTTTTCCAAGGCATTCTTTGGTTCATGGATTCCGATTGGAGAATCGATTATATCCTCTTCATCTAACGTTAATATTAGAACTAATTCACTTGCATTCATTGAATAAATTTCAACAGCCATTGCCTCACAATCCTGCAAATCATACATATGGCAAGCCTCATCAAGCATTTTATCAAATAAAGCGTCCCAAACGTATGACTCTTCTAGCATTTCTTCTTCGGTCATCCCCTTAAAGGATAGTTCATCAAAGGAAATCGAGTATTTAATTTGATTTAGTGCTATGCGCTCCAGCTTCACGAAACCGCCCCCTGAAGTTGCTCTTTCCCTCCATACTATGTAAATCCATAAAGATGGTTCATGAAAGAAAAGCGGAAGGCGGCTGTTTAGCGACGTACAAATTTAAAGACTTCTGACGAGATAAAGGAAACACGGTGAGGACGAAGCGATGTTGACTTATCGTAGGAAGAAGTTGTAAATTTGCTAGTCGCTAGGCGCTGAAGCTAGACAATGAAAAGCGGAAGCGGCCTGTTTAGCTGTGTCCGCACTTGGATGATAAGGATGAACGGCTAAAGGCGCGCCGTCCTGGCGCAACGCCGTTCTGACCCACGTCCTGTTGGCCTCTTTTTTAAGATTATTAAATGTGTTTCAGGTTTAGCACCAAGTCGCAAAGGTAATAAGGAAGTTCCGTATCCATTACTAACTAAAAGAAGCGTCCCATTTCTTTCACGTATACTGCCTTTATGATAAGGACCTAACCCAAAGATGCGAATTTGTCCACCGTGGGTATGGCCGCTTAAAATGAGAGAGAGTTGATGATCTTCAGGTAACATAGCTAAAATGACTGGATTATGGCTGAACATAATTTGAAACGTATCTGGTTTTACATTTTCTAGAATTGATTCAATTGGTGGTAATTCTTGTGTACTCACATCATCGACACCTACAAAGCTAAGCTGATCGTTTTGTAATTCAAAAACCTCATTTTTTAATTCCTTTACATCAAAACGGACAAACAGTTCACGTAGTTGTTCTTCATTTACTTCATAATCGTTATTTCCCCAAACAAAATAGAGAGGGGCTATTTCTTTTAATATAGATAAATTATCAGCAATTCTTGCATAGGGAACCCCCTTTTCAGCTAAATCGCCGCCGATGACAATCCAATCCGGCTTTTGCTTGAGTTTTTTAAGTAACTCAACTGAGATTTTCCTGCGATGAATATCAGAGATAAAGAAAAGCGATTTTCCTTCTATTGAATGAGGAAGATTTTTAAATGAAAGTACTTCGGTATGCACATTGTTTTCAAATGCATTTCTTATCATATAAACAGTTAGGCCAATCCCTGCGAGTAAGATGATACAGATCCATATAATGATCAAGAAAATCCTCCATTCCCTCTTTTATCCCTGCCCGACTTGTAGTGTCCGCCGCATATAGTATCCTTCAAGTCATAAAATCCAAACTATTGGCCTGTGCTTCTAGTTTTAGAATAGACAGATTACTACCCATTATTACGGATCAATGAACTTAAACAATGAAATGCACATACATTGTATAAATAAAGCAGAGGGAGAGGGGTTTATTTTGTATTATATTCCATATACGTATTATTCATATTCTCCTTACCTTGTAGAGAATCAAGCATCTTTATATAAAAGACCAATGGTAAGAAAACAACATGTATATCCGACCGTGGAGACTGAGAAACTGCACCAATCTGCACAAAAATTTCAGACACTTATGCCCCAAGCGAACTTACTAATGAATAAAATCAATTCCTCCTCTACATTTGCTCATGAGCTAATGGATGCCGCACAACAATCCAATAAACAAAAAGTTCACAAGCTGATCCAATCTACTGGCATTTCTTCCTCAGTTAAAAGCCAATTTAATCCTGATGGGATTATATTTGAATTCAGTAATGTAGAAAATGGAAAGGGCGGCTGCATTTTACACATTGCGCTACAATGGTGAAAAAGTGAAGTCTTATTCAATAGAGTTTATTCGCCTGCTGTTGCTCAATTTGTAGAAATCTAGATAATCCCTAAACTTAGCACCATATGCCAGTGAATCCATATCCTCTATACATCCGGTGTTTTACAACCTTTTCCATAAAATCGATAAAAACAAGTAATCAATTGTAAAGAAAGGATTACTTGCTTTGATGGTATAGATTAATATCGTACTTTTTCTTCATCTGCTCATATATTTTATGTCTTTCCCCCCATTGCTCTCCTTTCCATAAATCTCCACTCTTATCAATGACTTCTCGTCTTAATGCATGAAAGTCTTTTTCACTTTTCTCCCTTTTTTCGAAGACAATCTTCACAGTTCCGAATAAACCAAAGGCGAGTAATAATAAAAATATAAAATGGTTTTGTTGCAAAACAAAAGTAATAAGATCAAAAACAGAGGAACGATACGGCAAAACAGCCATATTGTAAACCGAATAAAAAAGAATAGTACTGAATAAGATCGCTGACGAAAATAAAATAAAATGCAATTGTTTAAATCGATTAAGCTTTAGCTTTCGATCAATTAAATTTTGTAAAATTCTTTTTGTTGTCGGATCCATCTTGTCCCCTTCTTCAAGTAGAAATGATTCCATTCTTGCGACTCCCTCCCACATCCATTATAGAAGATGTTAAAAAGTCCGGTAAAAATGACACTGCTTTTAGCAAACTTGGTCCTTTTTATCCTCCTTTTTAACACGCATCTATATTGTTAAATTTATGTGAAAGGAAGTTGCTCTATGTCTCTTATCCCGCATTAACGGGCAGTAATACCCCCACCCCAAGACTTTGGGGAATACGGAGGAGCGTATGCGGGGGATACACTGCCCGTAAGTTCAGGCCAACAAGATGTTGGTCACAAAGGCGTAGCGACGTACAGGACGTACTAGTGCAGGTGAAACGACAGGATGTCGTGCTTTGAACCTGCCGACAGGATGTCGCGATTTTAGCCTTTGATCCTCTGAGATCAGTGGGGATGGAGGAACCCCCCACTGATTGAAGTTTCACTTTATCATTTAGGGATCTTTAACTTTTGCCCCACCGATATTTCATTTCCTGAGAGTCCATTCGCTTGGCGAATCTTTTCAATCCCATCTTGACTTTGGTAATGATTCATAGCAATACGAAAGAGTGTTTCTCCAGGTTGAACGGTGTGATAGACTTCTCCTCCTTCGTCTTGCGTTTGACTTTCATTCGAATCTTGTTTCTCTTGTTCTTCTTCTTTTTTTGGAGGCGTGGGCTCCTTCTCTTCCTTCTTCTCTTCCTGATCAGATTTCTTGTTATCCTTTATTTCCTCATTCTTCTGCTGATCTTTTTTATCTGTTTCCTTATCTTTCTGTGCCTTTTCTTCTCCTTTCTTATCACTCTGTTCTTTCTGATCTTCTTGCTCTTTATTTTTTTCAGTTGATTCATCACTGACTGCTGAACGAATCGACGTATCTGTTGAATCCTCAAAAAGTAATTCCTCTCTAGACTGCCCACTCGGTGTATTAGCGATGGAGATTTTATCTTTATTCGCATAAATCATAACCGCAATTGGCATCAATAATAATATGATGACTAAAATAGAGGGAATTGAAAGCTGCCTTTTTTTGGATGCCTCCTTTTTCCTTTCCGGTTTTTTCTTACTTTTTTTGCCATGAAGTTCTGCTCGAGACGGAAGCTCATTTTTGTACTTCTCATTTTTTTGTTCATTCATACTTCATTCCCCACTTTCCGCTTAGTGTTTAAACGAATAGAGATTCCTAACAAAAGATCAATGATAAAATGCATCAAGATGACTGGCCATAAAAGCTGCCCAGACCATTCAAAAACGAAACCTATCCATATACTTAAAACCAAAATATTGATGATTAAGTACCAATGTGCCCAATACCTCATATGAATCACAGCAAAAATAATACTTGTTGGGATTAAACCGAATTTCGTTTGAATAATTCCTCGAAATAGCCATTCTTCCGCAATGGCTATAATCAAAACAAGCAATATTATTTGTAGAAAATTAAGCTTTGAAAATATTCTTTTATTGATACCACCATCATCATAATAATGTTGAGGTAGTCGTTTCATTAAAAATAAATCTAAACTCACAACCATCAGTCCACTAATAATCCCGATACATATCCACTTGATATCCACCAGAAGTAATCTAGAAAATGAGTGCCAATCCTTAAAAAACAAAGGACTTAAGATAGATGCGACAATTAAAAGGATCACTTGTGTAAAAATAACACTTACTATGATCTCTTTATCTGTTAAATTTTTGATCAATTCGGCTTGCTTGGTCTTTTTCATTTACACTCACTTTTCTAACAGAATTTTTTGCAATCTCCATTCCCAAGATTGGCTATTTTTCCGATGCTTTTCCTTTTGACTGCTAAAATAATAGGTCCTATCCACTTGGCATATATCGCAGCATATGCCCGGGGATACTTGGTCTGTTTCTTGAAAGTAAGTTAAGGCCTGCTTACGCCGACATACCTCTGAATGAATCCAATTGGACATCGCCCAAAGCTTACTCAATTTTAGTTGTTTTCGGGCGTTCTTTATTTCTATTACTTTACCCGCTCTATCATGATGATCACAAAAAGCGGAAAAATAATATTCAAGAAAACGAAGTTGAGTTTCCGTTATGTTTAATTCAGTTATGATTTTTGCGCTATCCTTTACATTGGTCAATGAATCATAATTGTTAATTTGCCAATCTTCAGGTAGTTCCTGTTCAATCAATCGCATCGGTAACATCTCATCACCAGTTGCATAGAGGAGAAGAGCAATGCTTTCCTGTCCATCTCTGCCAGCACGTCCTATTTCTTGAATATATGATTCCATCTGCCCTGGCATGTGGTAATGAATGACAAAGCGAATATTTTTCTTATTAATTCCCATTCCAAAGGCACTTGTTGCACAAATAACATCTAATTGACCGCATAAAAATTGCTGTTGAATTAAAATTCGTTGTTCCTGATCTATTCCTCCATGATATGCTGCAACATTTCCAATTCCATTTAACCGGAGAAAGTCTACAAATTCCTCCGTAAGACGCTTACTGGAAAAATAAATGATTCCTGGCTTTTGAAAATTACGAACTAACTCCAATAAACGCCTCTTTTTTTCCTCAAAATGCTCATATTTTTCAACAACCATACTAATATTAGGACGATCAATCGAATAAACAAATTCCTTTGGATGTTGAAATTGAAGAAGCTGTTTAATATCTTCACGCACCTCTGGTTGAGCTGTAGCCGTTAGAGCAAGTAAAGGTGGATTTCCAATGGACATCCGGATCTTTCCTATGTTCAAGTAATCTGGCCGAAAATCATATCCCCATTGCGAAATACAATGGGCTTCATCAACCACAAATAGACTTATTTTAATCTGTTTTAATTGATCGACAATATTTTGCATTCCAAGCATCTCAGGTGATAAATAAATAAAGCGATAGTAATCTAATTGTCGTAATGTTTTCTCTCTCATTCTTCGATTTAGAAAGGAATTTATCGCAACGACTCTACGCTCCCCCAATATGTGCATTTGCTCAACCTGATCCTGCATTAAGGAAATCAAAGGAGAAACAATGACTACAGTACCTTCCAATAGGTAGGCCGGCAATTGGTAACATAACGATTTACCTGTCCCTGTTGGAAGCATCGCTAATACATCATGACCTTGTAAAACAGCATCAATTGTTTCTTCTTGACCTTTATTGAACGATTCATACTCAAAAATCCTTTTTAAAATTTCTGCCTTTGTCATCCTTCTCCTCCTATCCTCGCAAGAGCAAGACGGATTTGAAAGTATGTAGCCGCATCAATTTGTTCTTTAATCGGTTTAAGTTTTTTTACCTGCAAGTGCCGAGCTGCTCGAACAATTTCTTTAGCCAACTTAAAATCAATAAAAGGTTCAATAGAGAACGCAGGATCGTTCATCGCTATCTCGATTATATGGTCTTCGATGGTACTCTTTTTTAAATTTCGCAAAAATGCCACTTTCTCTACTGAGTGATGCATTGCCAATAATTCCGCTGTCTTTGCAGCTGTGTTCGTTAGCGGAATACTCTGATATACATCATCTACAAGGGAATGCATAATTCGAAATTGATTAGGCTTTGCTACGATCTGCGTTATCCAATAATGAAGAGCATTTAAAAAACGGAAATGATATTCAGTTTGCTCCAAATTCAAATATTCTGCTGTCTGCTTATCGGTATACCCTATCATTTGATAGCCACTTAATCGCCAAATCACAGAAACGGGATCTTCTGGAAACGGCGGAGTTAATAATATTGACAATTCTTCATGCAAATCAGCTGCTAGACTTCCTTTTTGCTCTTTATGGTGGAACAAATAGCTCTTTACCCATGTTTGAATATCATGGTCTCTTGTGACTGGGTAATAACGATTCTCCGCATGATTCATATAGGATAAAACTTGCACAAACAAGGTAAGTCTTTTCCACATTTGAATGGCTGCATCCTGAAATTTTAATCCATTTACATAATTAGGAATAGCTACCGTTTCAAAGTACGTTAAATAAGCTTCGCTTCCCTTATCGGTTATATGACCAATAAGAGTTTTAGGGTCATACTCAATATACTGTTGCTCGATGAAAAATTGTATATGATGGTCGAATTCCGACCGTCGCATATCTGGTATAGTTTTAAAAAAAGGCGCTAAATCAAAGAGATGAGCATCTTGTAACGTTTGTGATGACTTTTTCCCTACGAGTAAATGGTAAATCGAGTAAATCGTTCTTTCTCCATTTAGTTCTCGCAAACATTTTAATAGGAGTGCAGATAAAAATGTCATCCTTATTGACTCTCTCCTTCCCCTTGTTCTTACAATATTTTACCATGAATAAGGAAATTCGACTATGTTTCGACAAAGAAGATCCTAATAATATTGCAAACTTTGTAGAGATTGAAAAAATCAGGAATTAGCTATAAAATAATAAAGGAATCATGATTATTTTTTGGGCTGAAGGATGGAGGGAATTTTTGTGCCGAAATATACGATTGTAGATCAAGATACATGCATTGCTTGTGGTGCATGTGGCTTATCGGCACCTGATATATATGATTACGATGATGAGGGACTTGCCTTTGTAATCCTTGATGATAATTCCGGAACCGAGGCTGTTCCTGATATATTAGAAGATGATTTATTAGATGCATTCGAAGGGTGTCCAACAGAATCAATCAAAATAGCGGAAGAACCTTTTGATGGGGATCCTTTCAAATATGAGGAATAACACAAGATAATCCGATATTAAACACCACTCAAAACGGGGCTGTCCAGAAAGTCAGTGAAAACTGAGCTTTTCTGTGACAGCCCTTCTTCTAGGCATGTAAAAGTTGGTGTGCAGTTTCCGGTTGCCTTCCGTTTCGGGGCAAGGCTTGAGCTTCCTCAGTCGCTGCGCGCCTTGCGAGACCTCAAGGCCATGCTTGTCCCGCAGGAGTTGGCCCCTGCACTCCAAGCAACGGCCAGGCAGGCGGACGGAAATCGATGAGCTTTCCCAACCGAATAAATAGAAAAAAAACGCTTCCTTTAGTAGAATGAAGTTACCACAACAACATCCAAAGGAGCGATTTTTTATGTGCAATCCGAACACTGCTACTGAAGAGTATCCTACACAATCGGCTTTTCCGATAGAGATGGAAGAGATAGCCTGTAAACGGCCGAAAAACAAGATTGCTCCTGTATTCCGCCCCTACAACAACCGCCAGTCCTTCATCATCCTGGATGTCGAATCATTGATTCCGAAGCACCATGCGCCCGGGTCATCGACTCCATGATCGAAGCCATCCCGGATGAACAGCTTTTCGTCCATTATCCGGGGGGGGGGCGGCCGCAGTTCCTTCCATCTTCGAAATCTCAAGGGCAATTTGGTGTTCCGTCGATTCCTACTCTGGGTCTCAAGAAGGTTCACGTGGAGTTCGGCATCCTGGCAATGGCCCACAACTTCCTGAAAGTGGCGGGCCTTCTGCGAAGGCCGCCACAAGACAGTCCGAAAAAAGGAGAAGGAAGAGAAGAAAAACATGCCGTTTTTCTTCTCTTCCTTCATTTTAGGGACTTATTGGCCAGCCCCGTTTTGATTAGATATTTTTATATGAAATCTGTTTGCTTAACCAACCATTTAAACGTTTATAGACAAGGAGGAATACAGCTGCCACGATTAGGCCTTTAATAATATTAAAAGGTAAAACAGCGATGACCACGAGTTCACGTAAAGCTTCATTACTCATTGGTTCCCAGCCGCCAAGTCCCATGAAAGCTGGCAGAAACACAAAATAATTTAGAACCGTCATCAATACAGCCATAAATACAGTACCTATGCAGAGGGAGACCATTAATCCCCATTTGGCTTTTAAACGTTTATACACCATATATGTTGGTAATACAAACACTACTCCTGCAATGAAATTAGACACATTCCCAATCGGAATGCCTGTTGCACTTCCGGAAATAAGATAGTCTAATATATTTTTAAATAATTCCACAAGGATCCCTGCCGCTGGTCCAAGTATTAAGGCGGCTATCAGTGCGGGAATATCACTGAAGTCAACGGTTAGATAAGGTGGAAACGGTGGGATTGGAAATTTGATCAGCATGAGTACAAACGCCAAACTACTAAACATCCCAATGATAACAAACGATCTGACACTTAATTTTTTCAAGATCCTCTCTCCTTAGAGATCCATCCCTCGATGAAGCAAGGTTTGCCATAAGTAAGCGCTCAAAAATCCGATTTCCTTCATTTTGAACCTCCCCCTTAAGCTACCACAAAATAAAAACCCTCAAAGAAAATGACTTTGAGGGAGAATATCTAGGTGCTTACATAAGGACTTAAACAAGGTAAATAGACATCATGACCATAAATATAATCATCATGAATATGACACCTTTGTTTAAATACAAGGCAACCTCCATCTTCTCCCATCCAGACTATACTGTCGGCTTTGGAATCGCACCAAATCCTGCTTCAAAGAAGCTCGCGGGCTCAGAAACCAATGTTTCATTACCGCCGGTCGGGAATTTCACCACGCCCCGAAGATGAATCGTATTTTATTTTCAAATACATTATACATCAATTCTTTTTATTTGGGAAGAAGAATGCTTACTTTAAAATATTTGGCGCAATAGGGACCTGAATAGGCTGATCGAAATCAAATCCTTCCCATTGCTCTGGCTCGATGCTCTCAAACTGAACCGCTTGAAAACCATACTCTTTTGCGGCTAATAAAATCCCTTCCAACATCCACATTTTTTCTTGCTGATCTCCCGCTGAAAGATCTAGTAGCTGATTAAATTGAATTGTAACCTGTTCTTCCTCTTCCTGAACAATCTCAAAATCGAGATTGTTTGGAATAAGAGTTTGGAGAAAATCATTAGGACTGTCTTTCATCGCATGTAATGTATCATTAAGATTGTCCTTTGTTGTATCACTATTCGAAACAATATAAGCCTCCCCACTATCAGCTTCATACAGATATTGGGCTCGATGCGGCTGCTTCTCAATGGCTTGATCCTGCACAATTCCATCGTTGCCAAATTCAACAGGATTTCCGTCTTGATCGGTAAATTGAACCTCTTCAATATTTGTATATTGGAATGTATTTTGAATAAAATCCTTTAATCCATTTTGATAACCAAAGTTTTCCTTGAATTGATCATCAATGATAACACGAGCGTTTGTTTGATTTTCGATCACCATGGAATTCAGAATCGGTTCGATATTCATTAAATTTGGTGCATGGTTTTGGATAAGCTTTGCTTCCTGTTTATATTGCTCAAACCAATCGGCTCCCTCTTCTTTAGCTACAAGGATGCTAACGGAAACGGGAACTAATCCTCCATCATTTGTGAGGGTTGCGTAGGTTAATACTTGCTTGTTTTCTACATCCTCATTATACAAACTAGTTCTGAATTGAGAGCTTTTCTCAGTTTCTTCCTGAGCTTGCATTGTTGAGTTTTTTTCATCCGATTCGAATAACTTATTTTCATTTTTCTCGGTATTATCTTGATTACTCGTAACCCTTCTATCAGCCATGGACGACTCTTTTTGTCCTGCATTCTGCTCAAATAAGGTAGGGGAAACTAACAGAAAGATCAATACAGCGGCAAGTGATGCAAAAGTGGGAATTAAAATTAATCCCTTCCTTTTCTTAGGCTTCCGGTCCATATTTTGCTTCACTTTTCGATAAATTTCTTCTTTCGAACGTTGATCTGTCACTTCCGGAAGATGCTTAATCATTTGGATCATCTTTTTCTTCTGTTTCATCTCTTCAGGCATGAAATGGACCTCCCTTCCTTGCATGTAATTCCATTTTTTCCCTGAGTGCCTTTATTGCACGATGTTGGGTGGTTTTGACCTTACTTTCCGACCAACTAAGCGTTTGAGCCGTTTCAGCTACAGAAAAATCATTCATAAATCGCATTATGATGACGAGCCGATGATTCGTCGTGCACATATCTAAACAATTAAATAAACGTTCCATATCCTCATTTTGGATTGTAATATCCTCCGGTAAAGGTCCAGTATCCTTGATTCCACCACGGTCCCAATCAAATTTATCATATAGACGTTGTTTCCAATTTTTTTGCTTTCTAAAATGGTCAATGGCGACATTTTTGGCAATCGAAAAGAGCCAGGTTTTTTCACTACTTTTCCCTTCAAATCGCTTATAAGAACTCATCACTCGGATATAGACTTCCTGTACTAAGTCTTCAGTTTCCTCCCGATTTTTCACCATATAAAATAAAAATTGAAAAAGATCGTGATGATATTTGTCATACAATTCATCGAACACGGAGTCCATCTACTTCCCTCCCCCGTTACGTATTAGTCGTTCACTATTTATAAAAGTTACAAAAAGTTTTTTAAGTGCCTCAAGGTCTTTGAGACGTAAAAAATGGTGTACCTCCCCGTTAATGCGGGATAAACTAGTTGATTCGAGTGGAAGGTGACAGGTGAGATCCCGGCAGGAGCGTTATGAGACCCTCCAGAAAGGCGCCCGAACGGAAATCAACGGTGTGCAGGCTCTTACTTTGTGTTTAACAAAAAGGAATTATGGAATGGATCGATTATATAAAAATAACGGATTAAACAACCTTTTCGAGTTATTCAATCCGTTTCGTTATACCAATCGTTTCTTGTGGAACAAGATTTTATTGCAGCATTCAACATTTTTTATTTCGAGTTCGGTAAAAAGACAATAAATGTCGTTCCCACATCAACCTTGCTTTGTACTGTTATTTCTCCATTATGAGCATCGACAATATTTTTCACAATCGCTAGTCCTAATCCTGTTCCGGCTTTTCCTCTCGTTCGAGCTTTATCCGCCTTGTAAAATCTTTCAAATACAAATGGTAAATCCTCTTCCGGAATACCCGTTCCGTTGTCGGATACTTTAATCGTTATACCAGCATCATTTCTTGTCTGTGTAATAGTCACACGCCCATTCTCAGCAGTATGACGAATGGCATTATCAATCAAATTGGTTAAGACTTGCTCAATCCGATCTGGAT
This sequence comes from Bacillus sp. SD088, assembly GCF_017355205.1. GTDB lineage: Bacteria > Bacillota > Bacilli > Bacillales > Bacillaceae_C > Lederbergia. The sequence goes on along the minus strand of NZ_JADIJK010000028.1, from coordinate 56,807 downwards.
CCATAGAAAACAGCTGATTATCATGGAGTTGACTCTCTAATATTACCTGCTTTTCCTTGGCTATACCACCAAATTTATGCATAATTCGTTGAATAAATGTACCAATTTCAAGATTTTCATAATTTAAGGAGATATGACCTGCTTCCATTTTAGCGAGATCTAATAATTCATTCACAAGTCGACCGATTCGTAAAGATTCATCATAAATAATTCTAGCAAGTTCTTTCTTTTCTTCATCCGAATCGACAATATCATCAATGATCGCTTCACTATATCCTTGAAGCATAGAGATTGGTGTTCTTAATTCATGCGAGACATTAGAAACAAAGTCACTTCTTAATTTATCAAGTCTTCTTTCTTCTGTCATATCACGTATCACTGCGACGGCCCCTCGAACGCTTTGCTGGTTCTGCGTGTATAAGGGACTAACGATCACAACATAATACCGACCTTGTATTTTTAACTCCTCAGTCTGTTCTGTTTCTACTGATATCGCTTGTGCAAGCAAATCAGCCAGCTCACCTGGAATCGGGCTTTTGCTATTTTGCCCTTCACTATACCATTGTTGTAAAAACCGATCAGCAGGAGGATTGGTAATTAGTATATCACCACTTTTACTAAACGTCATAACTCCGTCTGCCATACTACTTAAAATGCTTTTCAATTGCTCTTTTTCTTGGCTTAAGACATTCATATTTATTTTTAATCTTTTAGCCATTTGATTAAAAGCAATTGCTAATTCCCCAATTTCATCATGACTTAAAAAAGGCACTTTTGTATCAAATTCCCCTTTAGAAACTTGAAAAGCAGCCTCTTTCATTTTTCTTAAAGGTGAAGTAATTCTCGTGGATAAGAAAAAGGCAAAAAAAGTTGTCAAGACAATCGCAATACCCGCTGCAAGGTAAATGATCCTTGTTGTTTGCTGTGTCGTATCCTTCAATACAGCTAAAGATTGGTAGATAAAAATAGCCCCATTTTGTTCATTAATGTGGAAGGGAACTGCTGCCACAATGATATTCTCATATCGACTTCCTTTATTCGGATAATCTGTTTGTGAAAATTCCTTGACTATATGTTTTTCATCAGAAAAAACTTTCATTAGTTCATGGTCGCTTAATAGGTCCTTTGCTGAATTTATCTCTTGTTCTGGGGCATCTGGTGAGAGCAGGAAATTTTCTTCATCGTAGGCAATAATCACTCCTAGAGGTTTATCGACTATTTCAAAAACAATTTCTTCTCCTAGTCCATCACCTGCATGCGCCTCCAGAATACTTGAAACTTTATTCGCCTGATTGGCCAATTCCTGCTCAATCTGACTGACATGATATTTTTCAAAAAACTCTAGAAGTAAAATGGTCAAAATGATTAAAACAAAGGAAACTAATAAAAGAATCGTCATCCATAGTTTCCCTACTACACTTCTCCAAAGTCTCATTCATTTGCCTCAAATTTATAGCCTACACCCCATACAGTAACAATCATTGCTGCTGCTTTTTCGGAAACTCGATTTAATTTTTCACGGAGTCTTTTTACATGGGTATCGACTGTTCTTAAGTCACCAAAAAATTCATATTGCCATACTTCTTTCAATAATTGTTCTCGATCAAAAACTTTGTCAGGAGATTTTGCAAGGAAATGAAGCAGCTCATACTCTTTGGGTGTTAAATTCACTTCTTCACCATTTGCTGTTACACGATGCGCATCATGATCAATCGATAAATAAGGGTACACAATGATATCCCTTGCCGTAGCCGTTGAACTTTTGTAGCCTGTTTGTGAGGATCTTCTTAGGAGCGCCTTCACTCTTAATACTACCTCGCGAGGACTGAATGGTTTAACGATGTAATCATCGGCTCCCACTTCAAACCCTTGTACTCTATTTGCTTCTTCTCCTTTGGCTGTTAGCATAATAATAGGCGTATCTTTTTGCTCTCGTATCTCATTGCATACCTCAATCCCGTCTTTTTCAGGCATCATTAAATCTAACAAAATACAATCATAATCATGTTCCACTGCTAATTCTAGAGCGGAATTTCCATCCCCTGCTTCTTCAATCACATAATTTTCTCTTTCCAAATACATCCTAAGCAACCTGCGAATACGATCTTCATCATCTACTACAAGAATTTTCACTTGCTGATTCATTATGTACCCTCCCTGAGTAATTTGTCCGTTTAGCAGCATCGGATAAGAAAAAGGCTCGCACTTTTGAGGGTGTGAGCACTTTTTCACTATTTCTATACCTCTAGTATGTTGATCTACCCTTTATCTCTCATTTTCCATTTTACGCATAGGAATGCAATCCAGCAAGAATGAGGTTCACAAAGATCAGATTAAATAAAATGATGGCAAATCCAACTACGGCAAGCCAAGCTGATTTCTCTCCATGCCAGCCTACAGATAATCGTAAATGCAAGAAAACTGCGTAAAATAAGAAGGTAATAAGCGCAAATACCTCTTTCGGATCCCATCCCCAAAAACGTGTCCACGCAATCTGTGCCCAAATCATTGCAAAAACAAGTCCCCCAAGACTAAATACTGGAAAACCAATGAGCACAGATCGATAACCAATCTCATCTACTAAATCTAAATTCGCTTTTTTCGTTAATGGCTGAAATATTGCACTAATACTCTTTCTGAAAATCAAACGTAGTAATAGATATAATATTGTGCCAATTAGTATACTCCAAATAACAGTGTTAAGTTTTTGAGCATTAATAAGCGCAGGCATTTTCACAAGTGGTTCCATACCTGTCCCGCCGATTTTCTCTGCCTCATGCGGGCCGACAATAGCAGGCAGATGATAATTTGCTTCCAACGTTTGCCCTTCCCGATTGACCCAACTGAAATCTGTTTGATAATGAGCCATTGAGAAGGATGTTGTAATAATAATAAAACCAAGTGCGACAACTAATGTGTACATAATAAATTCCAGAGAAAAAGCTTTAAGACTTCTTTTTGTGGTATCTACTACCTTTAAAAGATAAATAAGTCCGGCAATAAAACTAATTGATAAAATCGCTTGTCCAATCGCAGCTGTTGAGACATGGATGATTAGCCATTCACTTTGCAACGCGGGAATAAGTGGTGCAATATCCGATGGAAACATACTTGCATAGGCAATGATGAGCATGGCGATCGGTAATGCAAAGAAACCTAAAACATTCAAACGATAAATAAAATAAATTAATATAAAAGCTCCTACTAACATCATGCCAAAAAATGTAGTGAATTCAAATAAGTTACTAATTGGGATATGTCCCCCAGCAATCCAGCGAGTTGTAAAATAGCCTAGCTGAGCGATAAAACCGATGATCGTAATAGTGATCCCAATCTTCGACCACATATTCGTTCCCTTTTGTTTTGCTCGTGCTCTTTTATCCCGTATGGCCCCTCCGAAGAAAAAGACGGCCACTAAGTACATTACAAAGGCAATATTTAGTAGATAACCGCTTATTTGTACTAAATTAGACATGTGCATTCTCACTTTCTTTCTCTTTAGTTTTTTCCTCACGTTGATCAAGAGGCTCTGGCACGGAGCTACCTTCTATAATGGTCGCTACTTCACGCTTTAATCCAAACCAGTTTTTGTTCGTGTGTCCAGCTATTAAAATGTTTCCATTCTTATTTTGTAACCAAATACGTCGATGATTCCAATATGCTCCTTGGATAACGCCAATCATAAAGATTGCTCCACCTATCGCTAGAATCCATAAGGTTAAATCTTTCCTTACGGTTAAGATCGTTGCATTTCGAGTGGTCACTTCTTTAAACGCCATCTTATAATCTGTTTCACCTAACAACTCAGTTGTGCGCATAATCTCCACAAAACTGTTTTCTCCTTCAGGATGATCAGGTGAAACCATATTAAAAATAAAGGCAGGGTTATCTGGAACCGCAGAATCAGTCTGTGGTTCTCCTGACTCATCAATCCCGGAAAAATCAGGGTAATATCCTAATAATTCGACCTTATATCCATCTCCAAGATCGTATTCTTTTTCAGGCTCAAATAAATCAATGGTGATTTCTCCCTTGGGTTCATCCGTTTCTTTATTTACAAGTTCAAACGTCATAGTCTTTAATTCATTTAATTTATAATCTGTTTGATATACAGCATAATGATCGAATTTCAAAGGTTCATTCACACGAATTTGCTTATGCTCCCTCTCTGTTAATTCATCCTCAGAACCTACTGGTTGATCGGGATCCCTTTCGTACAGGATGACATCTGATTGAAAGTTCTTCGCAACCCCTCCTACTCGATCAATGGCATTATCGAAAACTTCTTTGTCCGTTCCTTTCTCATATGTTTCCAGAATGAACTTTTTATTTTCTAACACATATTGCTTATGTGTGCCTGGAATAATCTTTTTTTCCCCTTCCCGCAACCAAATCGATTCATCCACATACATTCCGGGTACAAAACGCAACATTGCGCCAAGTAAGAAAATAATTAAACCAATATGATTAACATAAGGACCCCAACGAGAGAACCGTCCTTTTTCTGCCAAAATTTGACCGTTTTCTTCTCGTATTTTATATCTCTTTTCCTTCATTCTTTGTTTGATCAATTCAAAATCACGCTTGGTTTCATCTGTTTCTTGAATGCGATTATAAAGCCTTTGTCGCTTTAAAAAACCCTCATGACGGCTAACTCGCTGATTCCTCAAAGCCCGATATAAAGGGATAAAACGATCAAGACTACAAATAACTAGCGAAACGCCGATCGAAGCAATTAATAGTAAGTACCACCACGAGCTATACAAATCATACAAACCAAATACATAATACATGGTTCCAAAGAAGCCATACTTTTCCGTATAGTATGTGGATGGGTCCGCATTCTGCGGTATGTACATAACTTGGGGGAAAATCGTGCCAAAAGATGACATTACTAATGTAATCACGATTAACCAAACGCCGACTTTAACCGAAGAAAAGAAATTCCATATCTTATCAATGATTTTTTGGTTGTAAGTTTGGGATCTCCGCGCACTCCCCTCATAACGCATGTCATGTAGCTTTTCTTTTTTGGCTTGGTCGGTTAATGCCCGTCCACAAGATTCACAAAGAATCGTTCCGATCGGGTTAATATGCCCACATTCACATTTTACTTCTTTCATACCTTTAAAACTCCCTTATTCCGGCGTAATATGCTCCATCATGGCTTTAATTCTTCCTTCGGGTAGTTGACCTTCTACAATATCGACAATCACACCATCTGCATCAACTATAATGGTCGCCGGCAGTTTATAAATATTATAAAGACCAGCTACATCCTTATTTTTGTCCTCTAAAATCGGAAAAGTAAAATCATATTTTTCTAAAAAGTTATTGATTAATAAAGTCGGTTCGCCCATGTTCACAGCCAGAACGACAACATCTTGATCCTTATACTCATTATATTGCGCATTAATATCGGGCATTTCTACTTTACAAGGCTTACACCAAGTCCCCCAAAAATTAATAAAAACTCCCTTTCCCTTATATTCAGACAACTGATGCTTATTCCCTTTCAAGTCTGTAAGAACGAAATCCGGGGCCTTTTCCCCTATCGCAATGGTCGTTTTATCTTTTGTCAAACTTGCATAAAGGGTAAATGCTACAGCGCCAAACAAAATCACTAATATAACTGTCCGCATTAAGAGACGTCTTTTCTTTTTCCCTGACATCTTTATACTCCCTCCTAGCCCATCCACACTACAATCATTATACACCTTTGTGTACATTATGGTTTTGAAGTTTATGTGAAACTTCCTCTATCTGTGGCCTATCTTTCCCGTTTGGGCTAATGTACGTAAAAGTTTTACCTCATGCAAGGTTAATTCTCTTGATTCACCTGCATTTAGTCCATGCAAATCCAAGAAACCATATTGCTCTCTTTTTAATTTCATAACAGGATGGCCAATGGCTTCCATCATTCTTCGTACCTGCCGATTTCTTCCTTCCTGCAAAGTAACTTCGATAATCGCTGTTCCCTTCCGCTTATCGAAGGAAGTAACTTTCACTTTTGCAGGAGCCGTTTTTCCATCCTCTAAATGGACTCCTCTCTCTAGCTTTTTTAAGGCTTCCTTCGATGGAATCCCTTTCACCTTCACAATATACACCTTTTTTATTTTATAACGAGGGTGCGCAAGCAAATTAGAAAATTCTCCATCATTTGTTAGGATTAACAATCCAGAGGTATCATAATCAAGTCGACCAACAGGATAAATTCTTTCTTCTATATTTTGAAAGAAATCCGTCACCACTTTTCTTCCTTTATCATCGGAAACCGCTGAAATCACTCCGCGTGGTTTATAAAAAAGCATGTATCTTTTTTCTTCTTGCACAACTGGAACTTCATCCACTGCAATTTTATCAGTAGGAAGAACTTTCGTGCCTAGCTCTTTTATTGTTTTTCCATTTACCTTTACTCGCCCAGTTATAATAAGTTCTTCTGCCTTTCTTCTTGAAGCGATGCCAGCATGTGCTATTACTTTTTGTAATCGTTCCATTTTTTCTTCACCTCATGGTTTTTCTGTTAGAATTATTACACATATATTTTAAAATTCAAAGAAAGAGGACTGATTACACTCAAAAAAAACAACAATCATGTCCAGTTTATGAACTGAACATGATTGTTGTAATCAGAATCGCTGCAGAAATACCTGCTAAATCAGCAAGTAAACCCACCTTCAAAGCATCCCCCATTTTTTTTATTCCTACAGCGCCAAAATAGACCGTTAACACATAAAAAGTCGTGTCTGTACTACCTTGTAAAATAGAAGCCATCCTGCCTAGAAATGAATCAGGTCCATGGACAGAAACCATATCTGTCATTAATCCTAATGCAGCATTTCCAGATATTGGGCGAATCAAAGCCAAAGGGATAATTTCTGCTGGAACTCCTATAAAGTCTAGGACAGGGCGGATCAATTGAATAAAGAATTCCAGAGCCCCTGATGCTCGAAAAATAGTAATTGCGACCAACATGCCAATGAGAAAAGGAATGATGGAAATCGCGATCTTGATCCCTTCTTTGCCACCCTCTACGAAATTTTCATATGCTGGTTTTTTCTTCCAAAGGCTATGAACCAAGATGATGGCAATCATAATTGGGATAATCCATAAGGAGATGACAGAAATGATTTGCATAGTTTACTTCTTCACGCCCTTTCTTATTCGGCGTCTATAAAAGTAGCGATCTACAATAATCGCTACAACCGTTGCACAAATCGTTGCCATTAAGGTCGGCCCAACAATTTCTGTTGGATTTACAGATTCATAGTTCATCCGGATTGAAATAACCGTAGTAGGAATAAGCGTTAACCCAGATGTATTTAAGGCGAGAAAGGTAATCATAGATCGACTAGCCGTCTCTTTTCCTCCGTTCAATTCCTTTAATTGTTCCATTGCTTTAATGCCCAACGGTGTAGCGGCATTCCCTAACCCTAGCATATTTGCAATAATATTCGATAATATATAAGCAGCTGCAGGGTGATTTGGCGGAATTTCAGGGAAAAGTTTTAAGACAATCGGTTTAAATAAAGCTGATAGCTTATCTAACAATCCACTCTCTTGTGCGATTCTCATCATGCCTAGCCAAAATACGAGAACACTAATTAATCCAATACAGATGGTAACTGCTTCATTTGCTGATTGAAAAATCGCTTCATTGACTTCCTTCATCGTTCCGTTGATCGCAGCAAAAACCAATCCAATTAATGTCATCGCAATCCATATATAATTAATCATGTGCATCTGCTCTGCTAAACATTAGATTTTTAAAGTGATCCCACCAATTTTCTTGCTTATGATTTTCTTCTAAATAAATAATTTCTTCTTTTACGGGCTGATCTTGCAAGTACATAATCGCTACTCCAGCCTTTCCATTCTCTAATGTTTTTAATTGATTCTCTGGTAACAGCTTATATTCCAACCGCACCTCATCTACCTCTTCCTCAGATAAGGGGTAAACGATCGAATCCTGAAGGAGGAATTTTTTTTCTTCCATTCCCGATATGTTTAAGGAAAGTGAGCCTTTCGGTAAAATCGTTTTTGGCGAATATGTTTTAAATCCATGCTCATACATAGCAATGTGATCTGTCCAATCATCTGGAGCATCTAATGTAACAGCAATTAAATCCTTATTGTCCTTCGTTGCTGTCGTAATTAATGTTCTTCCTGCCCTTTTCGTAAAACCAGTTTTTCCACCTGTACAATACTCATATTTTTCTGTTAACAGTCGATTTTTATTTCTCCATTTATGTGCACCATTTTCTCTTTTTAGTGTATATGATTTAGTCCCTGAAATTTCTTCGAATGTAGGATTCATCATCGCATAACGAGTTAGCAAGGCCATATCATAAGCCGTTGAATAATGTTCTTCATGATCATCTAAACCATGTGGATTCGCAAACATTGTATGGGTCATGCCGATCTCTGCGGCTTTTTGATTCATTAGAAAAACAAATCCCTCTACGCTCCCTCCAACTTGTTCTGCAATAGCTGTTGCCGCATCATTTCCTGAACGAAGCATTAATCCATAAACCAAATCCTTTAACTTAATTTTTTCCCCTTGTTGTAAATAAACAGAGGAACCTTCTGTATACACGGCTCTTTTGCTGACAGTTGTGGTTTCATCCATTTTTCCTGATTCTATCGCTAAAATTGCTGTCATTACCTTTGTAATAGAGGCAATACGATGAGTTTCATTAGCATTATGCTCAAATAAAACTCTTCCCGTTTCCTGCTCCATCAAAACCGCTGCAGAAGCACTTACCGAAACAGCTCCAGTCTTTTTCGGAAGTATCCCTAACTGCACACTCAAGACGAATACAATCACTACCAATAAACGTTTTCTAGCTTTCATTCACTCGCTCCCCAATACTTGATCTAACTATTTTCAACATTTCAAAATCATCCATAAAATGTGATCATTCACTGTTTTTACAACGTACCTCATTCTTTTTGGAATCCCTTTGCTTACATGCTGACTCTATTTGTACAAGTTTATGCCCTTTGTTTTTTGATATGATAAAAATAAAAAAAACTGCTGATTTATCAACAGTTTTTTAGTCTTCCTCCATTTGTTCTTTAAAAGATGAAAAGAATAAATCCGCTTCATCTTCCTCAGCTGGGCTATCATGCGACATTTCCTCAAGTAGAGGTAATTCTTGCAGATCTTTCAGCCCAAAATAATCTAGAAACTCACTCGTTGTTCCGTATAATTTGGCTCTTCCTGTACCTTCAGCTCTTCCCACTTCCATTATCAATCCCTTGGAAATAAGCGTTTGAATTGGTCGTTCTGTTTTTACGCCTCGAATCCCTTCGATTTCAACTCTTGTAATGGGTTGTTTATAGGCGATAATAGCCAATGTTTCAAGACCTGCTTGAGAAAGAGAAGACGCACTCGGACTTTCAACAAGTTTTTTAAGGTAATCAGAGAACTCTTTTTTCGTTACTAGTTGGTATGATTCTGCAAAGGCGACGATTGTCACTCCTCTTGTAGTATCCTCCTCATACTTACTCTTAAGAATGTCCAATAATTGGAGAGCTTTTTCTTCCGGTATTCCCATGGCTTCACCAATCTGTTTGATAGACAAGCCTTCGTCCCCTGCGGCAAACAACAGGCTCTCTAAGATTCCTAACTGTTTATCTTCCTCCAATAGCGACAAGCTCCTTTCGCAAGGATAGAAAAATATCACCGAACATATTTGTTTGTTCCACAATAATCTCATTACGCTTCATTAATTCCAACATGGCTAAGAAAGTAATCACCATATGTTCCTTATTTTCATATGGAAAGAACTGGTAAAAACTAATGCGATTCACTTGCGATGATAATTGTTGCAAAACTTCCGTCATTCTATCCTCAATCGATATTTCCTGATAACTAATTTTTGTTTGCATTGGCTTTTGTAATTTCTTTCTACGTATCAATTTATGATACGCACCAAGCATATCTGCTAGCGTTACATCTCCCAAGATCGGTTCTGTACCCATTTCCTTCGTATAATCCGATAGGTCCGAAGGGGGCTTTGTATACATTAGACTTCGATCAGCTTCCTTGTTTTTTAAAGTAATTGACGCCTCTTTAAACTTTTTATATTCGATTAGCTGCTCCACAAGTTCATCACGTGGATCTTCATCTTCGTATATATAATCTTCTTCAGGTTGATCATGATTAGGTAAGAGCATATTACTCTTAATCGAAAGCATTGTTGCCGCCATCACTAAATACTCACTTGCGTCATCTAATTTCAACTCTTGCATCGCATGTACATATGTCAAGTATTGTTCAGTAATTTCAGCCATAGGAATATCATAAATGTCTATTTCCAACCGATTAATTAAATGTAAAAGAAGGTCAAGCGGCCCCTCAAACTTCTCTAATTTTACTTGATACTCCATTCTATCACCAAATTTTTTTATTGATTTTCTTTCTTATCATATAACAGTGGCAGGAGAAAAAACAAGATTCTCTACTTTCATTTTCCTCTCAATGTTAAACTATAGTTTAAGAGTATCGTTAAAGATTTATATAAAAGCGCATAACATGAAAGAATGGAGACGATCGTTTTGGAATACCCTTTAGCCTATATCAAATATCTATACTATTTTCATGTAGATCGGGATTATTTTGAATGTCATGAAGTTCTAGAGGAGTATTGGAAGGATCACGGAATGAAGCGAAATTCAATTTGGGTGGGCCTTATCCAAGTAGCTGTTAGTTATTACCATTATCGGAATGGCAACAGGAAAGGGGCAAAAAAATTAATCAACAGGGCGATTATAATATTACATAATTCTCAAGAAGAAATTGAATGGCTAGGAATTCATTATCCTGAATTTATCAAAATTATAAAGGATAGCCAAGATAAAATGCTAAAAGAACAACCATATAAAGCCATTAATTTTCCAATTAAGGATAAAAATTTATATATGATTTGTCGTATATACTCTGAAAAGAATTCTATAAATTGGGGCAATCCAGATACGAATACACCCGTTCAAATTTTATTGAAACATAGATGGGGAAGACTGACGAAAAACAAAAATTCTGTCTGAATAAACAATAAGCGAAAGGCTTTGGTGAACCTCACAATGCATTAGCAGAGGAGGCTCACTCACCTCTCGAAAAAAGCGAAGTATATTTAATGTTTAATTTTTAGATAATACACTTTTCATGTTTCCTTCTGCTTTATCTTGCATTTCTCGAATAATTGTATTAATATCCCTTCCCTCAAATATACCTTCTCGATAGTCGACTCCCTCCATGATTTCACTTTCATACTGAGACATTCGTGGTAGAGGGGCTGGTTCTACATCTGTAATGGCTTCTAAGTTCTTATCCTTTAATATATCATCATAATGTTCATTGCCTTTCATAAATGCTTCACGTACTTCTGGTGTCACCACTGATGGAAGGTCCCCATTTTCAGACTTGACCATTTGATACTCATCACTTAATAAATACTCGATTACTCGGAAGGCTTCCCTTGGATGTTTAGAGCTTGTCGTGGCCACAATTCCATTTCCTGGCTCATTCGGACCATAATCGCCAAACTCTCCTCCCCAACGTGGATACGTAACAAAGTCAAAATTCAACCCATTGTCAACAGCCGCGCCTACATAAGCCCCTGCAAATGCTCGATCTGCCGCCATCGCAAGTTGCCCCCGTCTCATCAGGTCGACGCCTCTTTCATCTTTCATCTCTTCCACAGTATCAAAAGAATTCCCTGGAATAGCGTAGATCTCTTCTAATCGTTGCAGATAAATTTTGAACGCTTCGTTTTTATCAATGATTGGCTCATGTGTATCGGGATCGACAAGTTTTGCCGTTTCGGTCTGACGCATCATAAAGTCAAAATTTCCTGGGTGTAAACCACGGTATTGGACACCACCCATCTCCCCTGTTACTTTACGGGCAAGTTCAATAACTTCATCCCAAGACATATCATCTGTTGGATAGTCAACCCCAAATAAATCAAATATATCAGGGTTATATACAAGTGCATATTCTGGTCGGATAAGCGGGAGTCCATTTAGCTCTCCCTCATTCGATTGTTCTTTTAAATAATCTAAAATACTTGGCTCAAGTCGTTCTAAATCAAAACCAGTTTCCTCAATGTATGGAGTAAGGTCAAGTAATAATTCCATTTCTAGGTATTCTGCGCTTACACTTGTCATAATTAAATCAGGGTAAAGTTGCTTAGCAAACACATTTTCCTCAATCTCATCCCAACGTGATTGCACATGTTCCATTGTAATGTGATCAAATTTAGCCTCGATCGGTTCTTTAAAGTATGTTGCAAATTGTTCATCATTCCAATGTGTCATCATGAGTAAAGTGACTGGTTCTAATTCGTCTTCTTTTTCTTGACCTTCATCACTTCCAGTTGTTTGGGCTGAAGTTGATGAGTTATTATCACTTTCTGAAGATGAACAACCAACAACTAAAAATAGCGAAAACAGTATTGACAGCAAGATAAATCCATTTTTTCTCATAAATTGACCACCCCTCTGTTTTTGTTAAGCGCTTACAAATAGTATAAAAAAAGGAGCTCGGCCTTGCTCCACATTATTTGCGCAAAATAAATTATTCAATAAAAATTGCCCTTCTGTTTCGCAGCTTAGGACCTTGAGAAATTATCTTGACTGTAAAGTTAAAACCTCGCCTTTATTTATCTTAATCTCCAGACTGTTAGCTCCTATCACTCTCGTATTGGCATGGAAATGATGGAAATCATACTCACAAAATCCGGGTAATATTACCTTGACGTTTGTATCCCTTTCCGCTACTATCTTGCTAGAAAATACATTTGCCTCTATGTCCCAAGAGAATGATATCTTTCCAGTTGTAAAACAAAAATCCCTCACTTTACCTTGTTTCCATTTCGTTGGAAGAGCAGGTAATAATTTTACTAGAGTTGGTGAAATATAAATGAGCATTTCTTGCACTGCATTAATCCACCCTAAATTTGCGTCTAATTGAACCGGTGCCGTTTGCGAATTCATAGAAATGCCCATATCTCGCCAATCATTATGCAGAGTGAAGAAATTATTCACTAGACAGGATTGTGCGATAATATTTAAACATTCAAGTGCTTGATCTCCCGCACCAATTCGAGCATATATAGAGGACATATGAGCGAGTGACCAACCCGTTTGTGCACCAATTAATCGTTTTCTAACAGCCGCTTCAAAGGCCTTAAACAGGGATGGATTATCCTCGCAGGTAAATTCTTGACCAGGAAAAATCGGATAGATATGAGACAAATGGCGGTGATCATAGCGATCATCAAAATCTGGATGCATCCATTCACGGATTGCTCCATCCTCATTTATTTGGTAATCCGGGATTTTCACTAACATATCTTTCCATTGAGCAATCCTGTTACTTTCTTCTTCCCCAGCTATTCTACTTCCTTCGATCAAATGAGCTAATAATTCTTTTATGATCGCAAAATCAACCGTTGCATTAATCGTTGTCGGCATTGGATGTGCCAATGGTTGACCATTTTTCGGCATATGATTTTCTGGTGTGTTTTCTGGTGAAACGGATGGGTATATCTTATAAAATCCATCATCACCAAGCACTAGAAAATCCTCGTAAAACAGTGCCGCTTCACGCATAAAAGGTAAGACCTTTTCTTTTAAAAAGTTGTGATCATTACTAAATAAAAAATAGTCATAGAAATGCTTTGCTAGCCAACCCGCTGCACCGGTCCAATTCATGATGACGGGTACCACTTGATTTGGAACTCCAATACCGGGGGTCGTGCCAGCTGGAATAAAGATGCCACGACATCCATATAATTGACGAGCATTTTTTCTAAAATCATCCATCATTTGATCATAATAATTGAACAAAGCAGGTACCAACTCTATGAATCCTCCAACATTGGCATGCCAGTACATCATTTGGATATTTTCATTGGCCATATTATGGCCCCACATTAATCGATAATCACCAAACCATAAACCATAGAGGCCAAAGGGCTGGCCTTCCGCTCTAGTTCCAGAAATAAACAGATACCTTCCATATGCCCACATTTTTTCAATCAAAGAAGTTGGTGCTTCCCCACTATAGGCTTCAAGAAGAAGCTCTTCATTCGAACGTAGATCATCACCATCCGTTAATTCAATTTCCGCTGAATGGAATAAAGGACGATGAATTTCTGTATGGCGATTAAGAAGTTCCTCATAATTATGATCGATATCAGCTAACTCGTTTGTTAATCGTTGCCATTCTTTCTTACGTTCACCTTTCACGAATATCTTCACCAAGATTAAAATCTTTTCCGCATTCGTAAATTGAATAGACTCTTTATTTTCCTTCATTTGTCCATTAACTGGAATGACGCGAAAAACACCGCCAAAATCAGTACCATCCTCATTTTTGGCTGCATAGTAATAATATGGTGCTTTCGGTTTTCCTTCAACGCTCTCAACAAGTAAAGGAACTCGGTCGATAAGCTTCCTCCCTTCACTCTTTTGAAGCGCTAAATACACCTCAGCTTGAATAGAGGCATAATTGGATGTAATCTCATAAGCAATTAGATCGTCTGCTCTGGAGACAAATACTTTTCTTTCGTATCTTTTCTGGCCATCCTCCCATTTTACCGATACTTCACCAGTCTCCATATTGAGTACTCTGCTATAATTTTTAAAGGCATATTCACAGGGCATGGTTACCTTTAACGCCCCAAGCGGTAACCTAGAAGCTAAACGCGTATTATACCCTTTTTCTTTTAACGCATTCGTTAAATTCCAACTAGCAGCCATGTGGTCTTTTTGGGACATCAATCTTCTCGTTTCCGCAAGAGTATGACTGACATCAGGAACTTCGTCTTTTTTTCCTAAATGCCATAATTCCTCATGATTGATCAATATCGTCTCATCTTTAATCCCTCCATATACTGCTGCACCTATCTTGCCGTTTCCGGAAGGCAAAGCCTCTCTCCACATATTTCTCCACCACGAAGCAGGATAGCTTAGTTTTAGCTTATATTGATTATTCTTGCTTTCATTCATCAGCTTCTATCACTTCCACTTTTGGTGGGTGAATAAAGTCATGATAGCGATCAGCAACTAAAGCTTCATGTGTATTCCCTTTATGAAAATAAATTCGATAGTTATAAGTAAGTGACTCCCCTTTATTTAATAGTTGACCCCCACGAAAATAGAGATTATTTGGAGCGATTAGCCCATAATTACGAATATGCCAGTACGTAGGAAATTCACTTGTTTTTGGGTTTTCGAATGTAGCAATTCCAAGGAGGTCTTCTCCTACTTTCCCATAATAATCACACCATGGGGCGCTTTTCCCCCAACACTCTTCTTCACCTATGGATCCATAAGCATTAACAATCGTTCCACCATGATCAACACTCATCGTTTCAGCAACACGGATCCCCAGCGGACCAGCTTCTTTTGTGGCTCCAAGTTCCACCCTTCCATAATCTGCACTGAGTGTGAATGATACATCAATGATACGGGCGTGAGATGGCGTATTATAGACAGTGAATGTTCGTTGATCGCGCATAAGGGATCGCCCCTTAAAGTTTGTCCATTCTGCTTCGGATGAGATTCTAGCAAAGACTGTTCCAGCTGTTTTTTCTCGAATATGATCCAGTTTCTGTTTACCATAGTCTGGTCGTTCATTCCAAGCATCTACACCGTTTACATCTCCAATTCCGAGCCAAATCGATCGATGATGTGGATGCTCAGTCGTTTCAAAATCAAGACGTGTATAACTTTGACCACTCGGTCCATTAATCGGTCCAAGATAGGGTTTTGCTAGCGTAGGATCAATTACATATGAGGTTGCGAGCTCACGATCTATCAAAATATCAAACTGGTTTTCTTTTTCTACTATTTCTACTTTCCCTAATTCATCTTTTTGCTTACTGTCATTTAAATCTACTGTATAAATTATCGTTTCCTGTGCATCCAATTTTTCTATTAACCAATGTAGTACAATGAAAGCTTCTGTCTCTTCACATTGCACGGCTACCGCCTTACCAATCTCATCATACAGGCGAAGGTTGGCCAAATTTATTTCAGCTAACGGCAATGATATTTTTAATAATGGAAAAGAAACTGGACAATATTTCCTGTTATGATTTCCTGCTGCTACCTTTAATTTAATCTGGTTTGACATTCGCGATACCTCCCTCAACTGTTGACCAAGTCCTTTTTACAAACTCTAGGGATAAGGCATTTTCATCTACAAAAGAAGCTGCATTACATTCCGAGGATATTAAACCCTTATAATTTTCTTCCTGTAAAATCAAGAAAAACCTAGAAAAATTCATCGCCTCTTTGCCTTCTAGTTCTCCTGGAAATCGTCTTTCTCGATCGGAAATATGGACATGGGAAAGCCATTCATCCTTTATTGCTCGCTTTAAAATCGTGAAAGATTCATTTTCTAAATCCATATGATAACTATCCGCCAACACTTTGATATGTGGTAAATTCACTTCCTCCGCTAATGATATTGCCTCTTCTACAGTATTAATAATATTACTTTCTAGTTTATTTAACGGTTCAATCGCAATAGTAATCCCATACTTCGCAGCATATGATTCACACCGACATAAGAATTGTTTGATTTGTTCATATCCTTGATCTCTAGAAAAACCATCGGGAATAGTTCTTGCCCCACCACTTCCAAATATAATTTGTTCTCCGCCAATCTCCTGCACTCGTCTCATCGCCAAATCCAGATAATCATCTAACTTAATGATGGAGACAGTTGGACCAACAATCTTTAATTGCGGCGGGATAAAACTATTACAGACAGGGATATTTAGAGAGGATTGCTGGATTATCTGTTTTGCCTGTTGAAACTCTTCCTCTGACAGTTGTGTGAGAAATTGGACGGTCAACTCGGCAAAATCATAGCCATTTTCCTCTAGTAACTGAAGACCAGCTCCTAGTTGCTTCACATTGTCTGTCTCTATATCTTTCCCTTCCGTTTGCGGAACAAATGAACCAATGATAAGACAGCATCCAAACTTAGTATTCATCTACACATTCTCCCTTTCTAGATTTTCACTATGAAAATATTGGGTTTCATTGGCCGTTGCATCCCTTCTCCCAAATAGAAGCTAGGATGTGGTGGCTGATTATAAGCGATGTTTTGCCACGCTACTCCTAAGCGGTAAACCGGATCATGCATTAATGTGTGCATTCGATATTTCGTCCTATCTGTTGTTGTATAAATTCTTAAAGCACTGCTATCCTTAGTCCGCCAAATGACTTCTTCTCGCCAATCTCCAAATAAATCTGCTTGTAAACATGGATTGCCTTTTGTCCCATTATTAGAGCTTGTTCCCTTCGCAGTAAGGACATTGACTAACTTTTCATTTTCAAAATCCCATTTATCAATTTTTCCCACTCCATAGCCTTTTTCGGGATCCCAATGATGGTCAAGTAATTCCCGCAACAAATCACCGTCCCACCAAATCCCGAAATTTATAGAAGCTGGTGCGTTTTCATTGATTTTTCTCCCATCATTTGCATACAATCCCATCCCAGATGCCCATACTTCTGCCCCTTCATATCGCGGATCGATATCAGCTGCCATTCCTCGTCCAATATCCTTTCCTGAATGTATCCCCCATATAATCTTTGAGGAGTCTGCTTTCCGATAGGACATGCCATAAGGAGCGTTTTCATCTTCATGTACTTGAAATACTTCTAAACCCAATTCACTTGGATTTAAATTTCCTACATGTAGCGCATCTCCATGCCCTAAACTAGTCGTATACAACCCCGTTCCATCATGATTAACAACCATAGCCCCATAGATAATTTCGTCTTTACCGTCACCATTCACATCAGCCACGCTTAGGCTATGATTTCCTTGCCCGGTATATCCCTCATTTTCATCTTGGTCACTATCAAAGGTCCATAGCTTTGTTAATTTTCCCTGACGCCAATCATAGGCTGTTAACATCGTTTTTCCATAGTATCCTCGAGCCATAATAAAGCTAGGTCTTTCTCCATCTAAATAAGCAACCGCAGCAAGAAAACGATCGACACGATTTCCATAATGATCTCCCCAATCTGATACATGACCACGCTCGGGTTCAAACGATGTGGTCACAAGCTCCGCTCCTGTCTCTCCCTTAAATATGGTTAGATATTCTGGACCTGTTAAGATTCTACCAGTCTCATTACGGTAGTCTGCATGTGGATCACCAATGACTGTACCCACTCCATCCTTTGTACCATCTGCCGTTTTTAATACAACTTCTGCCTTACCATCACCGTCCAAATCATAAACTAAAAATTGTGTATAGTGTGCTCCTGCTCGAATGTTCTTTCCAAGACTTATTCTCCACATAAAGGTCCCATCTAACTTATAAGCATCCAAAAACACTTCCCCTGTATAACCTTTATGGGCGTTATCTTTTGAATTGCTTGGGTCCCATTTCAATATGATTTCATACTCTCCATCTCCATCCAGGTCTCCTACACTCGCATCGTTCGCACTATAAGTATAGGGTGTACCGTCAAGACTTATTCCATCTGCTGGTTTCTGAAGTGGCACTGTTAAATAACTATCTTTCCACACCTTAACAATTTCTGATATTTCGTTCAGCTGTTCATTTTTCATTGAATTCGCTTTCACAAAATAAGTTGAGTTAACTTTTCCCTCTGCATCAAAATAATTAGTGCTTTTTGTGATTGGTTTTTTGTTCACCTTTACATCATCACGATACAGATCAAAAAATGTTGATTCATCATCTGTTCCTAACATTCTCCAGCTAATAAAAACACCTTGTTCGACCTTCACCGCAATTAAGCCACGATTAAGAAATTCCATTTGT
The DNA here is from genome assembly GCF_017355205.1 of Bacillus sp. SD088. GTDB lineage: Bacteria > Bacillota > Bacilli > Bacillales > Bacillaceae_C > Lederbergia. The sequence continues at coordinate 37,980 of NZ_JADIJK010000028.1, read as the reverse complement.
CGAGCTACTTTTTTACTCATAAAATTCACCTACATCCTAAATATCGATGTTCTCCTATTAGCATAAAAGCAATCAACGCCCTTCGCTAAACATTTTTTGCCATGTTATAAAAATCTCAACATATTTTGCTCTAATTATTATGAATTTTACGATAATAGGAAGGGGTATAACGTGTATGATTTTTAAAAACTCTCCCAAAATGAGTTAAACTATTAAAGCCGACTTTTCCTGCAATATCAATGACTTTCAGTTGTGAATTTCGCAATAAATTTTGCGCTTCTTGAATTCGCACATGGTTTAAATACTCACTATAAGTAAAGCCTGTTGCTTTTTTAAAAATTCTACTTAAATAATATGAACTGATAAAAAACTCATTTGCTACGGAGTCAAGAGTGAGGTCTGGAGTGTGGTAATGTTTATTAATATAATGGATAATGTCTGTCATCTTATGATAAACACTTCCAGTAAATTCTTGTGTCTCGGCTGTATTTCTATTTAAATAGCGAACAGAAGAGATTAGTAGTTGTATTAACAACGTTTTCAAAAACAGCTCAAAGCCATCCTCTCCTTTTTGCATTTCCTGGATCATTTTAAATAAAATATATTCAATCTCTTGTTGCTCCTGCCGATTAAGCTGAATAATTAAAGTTTGATTAAAAACAGATTGTAAAAGAGAGGAGTACCTAGCTTTTTCACTTCCAAATAATTGATCGGTAAAATTAATTAATAGTCTTTCATGCTCATAGTCATCAACATGGAAAGTTCTGTGAAGGACGCCTTTATTAATAAATACTAGATTCCCTAAGTTTACATAATATGTTTTATCGTTAATAAAATATTTTCGTTTTCCATGTATGAGATAGTATACTTCATAATGATCCACATGGGTGTGATATTCAGGCATAGCATCTTTTGTATCTCGCTTACGATGACTAATATGTAACGGATCATCAGGTTTTTGATAGGAGAAATTAATATCCACTTTAACCCTCCTTATAAAAATATCTAATCATCTTTATAGTTTTTAAAAGCTCGGATTAAGACATATCCGAGCTTTCTTCATCCATATTCTCACATTTTTCAAAGAAACTAGCCGTATAATCAGTAGGTATGATTTTCTTATCCTGATAAATTTGCTTTAATGATTTCACCATATTTTTGCCAATGCCTTCGTCTCGATGGGAGGGATTAACGGAGATATGTTGAATTTCCACTACATCATCCATCTGGATTACACCTAGAAGCCCGGTAATATCCTCATCCTTCCACAGAAATAAGTGCCAATTGTCTGCTGTTTCATAGGTTTTCATTGTATTTTGAAGCTTTTTCAGATCTTTCTCATTCGGCATAAAGGAAAGAAGGCCCATCGCAATCTTTTCATAGGCTTTCTTGTATCGAATTAACATAACAGATCCCTCATTTTTCTTATTTGCTGCTGGCAAACTGCATAAAGCGTTCTAACTTCATCGGGAAAGTTTGTTCACATATCATTTGGTAATACGTACATTCGGTGCAATAAACACCCAATATAAGATTCCCCATATGATAGCCGCAATTAAGATCAACATAAATAAAGTGATATTCTTTTTGCGCAAAGAATGCACACCCCTTAATTCTCTATCTTTATAAACACATGATTTATTGTACTGGCTATGCTTCGTTTTAGCAAATGTTTCTAATCTCGAGCTATTAAAATTAGGTAGCAAACACTTTATTCCCCAAATTCAAAGCATTTATACCTATTTAGACGAAAAATAGCAAAAAAAGTTTCACTTTATCAATAAATATGCAATTGCTCATTAGGCTTAAACAGAAAAGCTTCTGTCTTTTTCCCCCAAGACGTCTAACCCGCCAATCTGCGGGTTAGACTTGTGATTTTTCAGCATAGGCCAAATCTAATCGTAATAAATCTTCGTACGATTCTCTTTTTACGACTAGTTGACTTGTTCCATTTTCTACAAATACGACCGGTGGTCTCGGGATGCGATTATAGTTGTTGGACATGGAATATCCATAAGCACCTGTACAAAAGACAGCAAGAATATCATTGGGAGATGCTTCTGGTAAGGGTAGGTCCCAAATGAGCATATCTCCAGATTCGCAACATTTCCCAGCAATCGCAACAGTTTCAGTCGCTTCATCATTGGCTCGATTGGCTAAAACAGCTTCATATTTAGCATCATAAAGGGCAGGTCTTAGATTATCTGTCATGCCTCCATCCACAGCTAAATATTTTCGAATATTCGGTACATCTTTTTGAGAGCCAACTAAATATAGAGTGGTACCAGCATCGCCTACCATTGAGCGGCCCGGTTCAATCCAAATTTCTGGCAAAGCTAATCCAAGTCGAGCTGTTTCAGTCCTTACTTCATCAATCATTTCCGCAACATAAGACTCAGGAGGCAATGGAGCATCTTCATCTGTATAGCGAATGCCAAAGCCCCCGCCCAAATTTAATACGGAAGCTTTGAAATGAAGTGTGGCATTCCAATCAGCTAATTTTTCTAGAATTTTTTTTGCCGCTAATTTAAAACCTGTCGTTTCAAAAATTTGTGATCCAATATGACAATGCAGACCAAGTACATCTAAATGCTGATTTTGTATGGCATAAGCAAGCGCCTCTTCAGCCTGCCCATTCTGCAAGTCAAATCCAAACTTAGAATCCTCTTGACCTGTCAAAATATAATCATGAGTATGTGCCTCAATACCTGGAGTTACGCGTAATAAAATCTTCACATTCTGTTCCCGATGTTCACAAAGCTGAGCAAGTAAATACAATTCGTGAAAATTATCGACCACGATACAGCCAACATGGTAATCTAAAGCCATGTTTAATTCGGCCTCACTCTTATTATTCCCATGAAAGTGGATTCTTTCGTTCGGAAATTCCGCTTTGATCGCCGTAAACAATTCTCCACCTGAAACAACATCCAGTGATAACCCTTCTTCTTCAGCAAGCTGAATCATCGCTATTGTAGAAAAAGCTTTACTTGCATAAGCTACTTGTGCTTCAACACCCATACGCTCGAAAGTCTTTTTAAATGCCCTTGCTCTTTTTCTAATAAGGGCAACATCATATACATACAGGGGAGTACCATATTTTTCAGTAAGCGTTACGGTATCTACCCCTCCAATTTCTAAATGTCCCATTTGATTAATATTAGCTGTTCCATATAAATGCATTTTTCCCCACCTCAACGGTTGTAAACAAAGATTGTCTTCTTTCTGATAAGTAGAATTACTTTATCATAATCTAAAAATTTATGCAATGACAATCAATCTTTAGTCGGTTGACGAAATCGATCTCTTGGCCGTACGATACTTGGACGAAGCACTGCACCAGGTACAGGTCTTCTCACTAAAATACTAATAAGAGCTTTCGGATTAAACGGTATTAATGGCCATAGATATGGCGCACCTAAAGGTCTACTTTGCGCTAAAAAGAGGATATAGAAGGTACAGGCAATAATGAGGCCTGGTCCTTTAAAGACAGCCACACACAGCAATAAGAACATGCGAACCATTTTATTTGCCACACTTAGCTCATAGCTAGGAGTAGAAAAGGTTCCAACGGCTACAATTGAAATATACAGAATGACCTCTGATTGAAAGAGACCTACATCAACAGCGATTTCACCAATTAACACAGCCGCAATCAAGCCCATTGCTGTAGAAAGAGGAGTTGGTGTATGAATGGCAGCAATTCGTAAGAATTCCACACCGAGATCAGCAATAAGAAGTTGAAAAATCAAAGGAATATGCGATTGTTCATTTGGACCTATAAACGCTAGTTGATCTGGTAAGAAAGTAGGATCCTTTACAAATAAATACCATAATGGCAAAAGGAAAATAGATGCCCATATCCCGAGAAACCGCGTCCAACGCACAAAGGTACCAACTGAAGGTGATTGCCGATATTCTTCAGCATGTTGAACATGGTGGAAATAAGTTGTCGGGGTAATCATAATACTTGGTGATGTATCAATATATATTAATACATGCCCCTCCAATAGATGAATGGCACCAACGTCCGCCCTTTCTGTATAGCGAACAAGCGGATATGGATTATATCCTTGCTTCATTAAATATTCTTCAATGGTTTTATCAGCCATTGCAACTCCATCAATATCAATCGATTTTAATTCCTGGCGGATTATATGAACCATTCTAGGATTGGCTACGCCTTTTATGTAGCCGATTGCTACATCTGTTTTTGAACGTTCTCCTATTTGCATAATTTCGAATCTTAACCGTTCATCACGAATTCTTCTTCTTGTTAAGGCAGTATTAATGATAATATTTTCAACATAGCCATCCCTCGAACCTCGAACGACTTTTTCCGTGTCAGGCTCTTCTGGCTGTCTCCCAGGATAATTACGAACGTCAACAATGAGAACCGTGTCTGCTCCTTCTACTACCACAGCCATAAGGCCTGATAATACCTGGTCAACCATCTCATCCATTGTTTTTGCAGGCTCAACGGATGAGCTGCTTATTCTGTTTTCAATTAACTCAAATAGCTTCGATGTTGTTTTTTCGGTATCATTGAGCTTTTGGAGTTCCTTTACGATTTCGGTAATGACATAGGAATCGCAAAGTCCATTCACAGTATACAAATGTACTTTTTTCCTTAAGATCACTAATTTTCTTACATCAAGATCAAAACTGGTGCCTAGTCCTACCCGATCCTCAAAATACTTTTCAACGACATCCGGATTTTTATCGATCTTCATTGATTTTCCTTGAGAGTCTTTACTCAATCTTTAGAGCCTCCTTTCCATTTTTCTACCTCTGTTCTTTCTAAGCTTTAGTATGTGGTCATTTTATTATTTTCATACAAAAAGGAACATATGGATGCCCTATTCAGGCATCCATATGTTCCTTCATTTGATCTAATATTTTCTTTTCCAAACGTGAAACTTGAACTTGTGATATTCCTAGACGTGAAGCCACCTCTGATTGTGTTTGATCTTTATAATAACGCAGATAAACAATTAATCTTTCACGTTCATCAAGTCCTCTGATCGCTTCCTCTAATGCAATTTTATCAAACCATTTATGATCATTCTCATCTGAAATCTGATCAATTAGAATAATAGGGTCCCCATCATTTTCATACACGGTCTCATGAATAGAGGCTGGAGATCTGCCTGCATCTTGGGCCATTAGCACTTCCTCTTGGGAAACATCCAGATAAGTAGCGATATCAGAAACTGTCGGTACTTTTCCGTCTCTTTTTGCCAACTCATCCCTGGCCTTTCTAATTTTGTTGCCTAGTTCTTTAATGGACCGACTGACTTTTACCGCTCCATCATCACGAATGAAGCGTTGAATTTCACCAATAATCATGGGAACCGCATACGTTGAAAACTTCACATCATAAGATAGGTCGAACTTATCAATTGATTTCAACAAACCGATACTGCCAATCTGAAATAAATCATCCGGATCATATCCTCGATTCAAGAATCGTTGAACGACGGACCAGACCAGTCTAACATTTTTTTCAACAAGGTGGTCTCTTGCATGTTGATCGCCTTCTTGACTTTTTTTAATCAGGTCTTTAACTTCCGTGTCGCTCAAAAAGCCCTTTCTCGCCTCTTTTTTTATTTGCACGTCCATAGGCACGGCTCCTTAATTGCATAACGCTTTGTTTTTCGTTACATATTTTGTTAAACGGACCGTGGTGCCTGAACCTGGTTGCGATTCTACTTCTATCTTGTCCATAAAGTTTTCCATAATCGTAAAGCCCATCCCTGATCTCTCTAATTCGGGTTTGGTTGTAAAAAGCGGCTGTCTTGCTTCATCAATATTGTCAATTCCCATACCATTATCGCGGATGACAAGATCAATTATTTCATCCTCTATCGTAGCAGAAATATAGATAATTCCTGCTGGGTTTTGATCATAACCATGAATGATCGCATTCGTAACAGCTTCAGAGACAACTGTCTTAATTTCAGTTAATTCATCCATAGTCGGATCTAATTGAGCAATAAAGGCGGCTACTGTCACTCTAGCAAAGGATTCATTTTGACTTAAAGCACTAAATTGTAGTTGCATTTCATTTCTCATTTTATGCAACCCCCAATCTTTCCAGAGCTAATTGCTCTGAGCTTTCTAAATTCATAATTTTAAATAAGCCCGACATTTCAAATAGTCTCTTAACTGGGGCTGAAATCGCACAAACGACCATTTCACCATTCTTTAGCTTAATTTGCTTATACCTTCCCAAGATGACACCCAATCCAGAACTGTCCATGAAGGTAAGATTCGCCAAGTTCAACACAATGTGATGAATTTGATATGCTTCAATTGTTTGATTGACCTTTTCCCTTAGCTCCTCCGCTGTATGATGATCCAGTTCTCCCGATAGTCGTATGCATAATACGTCTTGTCTTACATCTAATTCAATATTCAAACTCAATTGCCTAATCCTCCTCGCATATAGAAGTATAAAGAGTCATTTCTACTCTTATCCCCCTAATTCCTTCTTGATGACAAAACTAGAAGAATTTCGGCAATTTTTTTAACAAAAGCGCAAGCGCCTTGATGTAAGACGAAAGGCTAAGTTCGCGACGTCCTGGCGGCAGAGTCAAATCCGACGTCCTGTCGCTTCGTCTACACTAGTACATCCTGTACGTCGCAACGCCGATGGACTCGCATCCTCCGAGCCTCGAGGGGCTATGCGCTGGAGCTAGATCAAAACACTAGCCAAATCTTATACTTTCTTGTCTTTCCATAAAATGGCATACTTCTCGTTCAGTCTGCATTCGAAAGTATTAAGGTATCTTGTCATTAATCTGTTTTTGTAAACATTCCAAATGCTCGTTTATACAAATGCCACCAGGAAGCTTTTTTTATATTTCCCTTTGCAACTAATGGCACCTCGACTAGTTCTTTCCCGTCTTTCTTTACTTTTAAAACGCCAATTTTCTCTCCCTTTTTAAGAGGCGCTTTAATATGTTCAATCAATTCTATTTCTTCTGTAAGCTTATCTAATTTTTCTCCTTTTTTCGTTAGGACCGATACGCTTTCTCCTGTTTCAGCTTCTATATATTTTTTATCGCCCTTACTAACTTTCGCTTTTTCTAACGCTTTTCCCTTTTCATACAATGGATGAGTGGCGTATTGAGAAAAAGAATAATCAAGCATTTTTGTTATTTGCGCATTTCTACTTTTCGATGTTGGAGCGCCAAAGACCACAGCGATCACTCGCATCCCATCTTTTTTTGCTGTAGCGGTTAAACAATACTTCGCTTCACTAGTAAATCCTGTCTTCAGGCCATCTACACCTGGATAAAATTTCACAAGTTTATTTGTATTTACGAGCCAAAATTTCTTATCCGTGTCTTCTCTTAGGTAGGATTCATAGTTTTTGGTGAAGTCTGTAATCTCTTCGTGCTTTAACAACTCTTTTGCCATTAAGGCCATATCATTAGCTGTACTATAATGATCCTCTACTGGTAGACCTGTTGTGTTTTTAAAATGAGTATTTTTTAAACCCAACTCCTTGACACGGTCATTCATCATCTCGACAAACGCTTCTTCACTTCCTGCGATTTTCTCCGCCAATGCGACTGAAGCATCATTAGCTGATCCAATGGCCATTGCTAATAAAAGTTCTTTTACCATCATTTCTTCACCAGGTTCAAGAAAAATTTGTGACCCGCCCATTGAAGCAGCATACTCACTTGTTGTGACCTTCTCATCCATCTTAATTTTTCCAGAATCAATAGCTTCCATAATTAATAACATCGTCATAATTTTTGTCATCGAAGCAGGTGAATACTTTTCATCCTTATTTTTCTCATATAAAACCGTCCCAGTATCTCTTTCAATTAGGATTGCTGATTTCGAATCTTCCGCAAGCTCTGTTTTCTTTTCCTCCGCAAATGCAGCTCCTGAATATAATGAAAGAATTAAACATAAGGCAACAAACATGGTTACAACTTTTTTCATATCAATCCCTCCATCCCTTAGTTCCGGAAATGTTTTCCATAAAACCATTCTCTCCCAGGTCGTATGGATTTATACAAAAGGCAAAAAGAAAAAGCCCGAAAAATCATTTTCCGGACTTTTTGGACATCCTCTAAGAGATAAAAGGATTCTAATTAGACTATTCTTCTTTTTGTAAATCCTCTAAAAAGCTTGTCCCTTTCCCTTTCCAATTTACTTTAAAGTTCTTCGCGATCGTCGCACCAATATCTGCAAAAGTCTTGCGTATCGGTAGCTCTTTCCCATAGATGAATTTCTTTGAATAAGCCAACATCGGCACAAACTCCCTTGTATGATCCGTTCCATGATGGGTGGGGTCATTTCCATGATCTGCAGTAATGATTAATAACTCTTCTTCATCCATTTGATCTATTATTTCGGGAACTCTTTGGTCAAATTCCTCCAGTGCTTGTCCGTAACCCTCGGGATTCCTGCGGTGACCGAATTTCGCATCAAAATCCACCAAATTGATAAAATTTAATCCAGTGAAATTTTTCCCCATCGTTTGTAGGAGTTTATCGACCCCATCCATATTAGACTCTGTTCTAATCGATTCTGTTATGCCTTCCCCATCATAAATATCATGAATTTTCCCAATCGCAATCACATCAAAGTCAGCATCTTTTAATTCATTCATCACTGTTCGTGCAAAAGGTTTTAAAGCATAGTCATGACGATTAGCCGTCCGTTGGAAATTACCTGGTTCTCCAATAAAGGGACGGGCAATGACACGACCAACCTTAAATTCTTCCTTTAAGGTTAACTGTCTTGTTTTTTCACAAATACGATATAACTCTTCTAAAGGAACAATTTCTTCATGAGCCGCAATTTGTAACACTGAATCAGCAGAAGTATAAACAATTAATGCCCCTGTTTCCATATGCTCTTTCCCCAGCTTTTCAATAATTTCCGTTCCACTAGCTGGAATGTTTCCAATCACCGTTCGTCCTGATGCTTGCTCAATTTCCGTAATTAGTAACTCTGGAAAACCGTTTGGAAAGACTTTAAAAGGATGACTCGTGACAAGCCCCATTAATTCCCAATGCCCTGTCATCGTATCCTTTCCATTTGAAGCTTCTTGCATTTTTGTATAAAAGGCGATTGGTTTGTCTACTGGATCTACTCCTTTAATTTTTCTTATATTGGACAATCCAAAGTTTTGTAGATTTGGTAATGCTAAACCGTCCATTTTTTCAGCAATATGACCTAATGTATCTGCCCCTTCATCATTAAAATCAATTGCATCCGGTGCTTCTCCTATTCCAACAGAATCTAGCACAATTAAATGAATCTTTTTAAATGTCATATACTCCATGCCTATTCCTCCTACAAAAATACATTTATACCTTTAACATACCCTTTTAAGTCTAAAATAAAAACCGCATAGGCGGTTTTTTGATGTTATTTCTTAAGCCCGTGGATGATATTTTGTGTAAACATCTTTCAATCTTGTTTTTGTTACATGTGTGTAGATTTGCGTAGTTGAAATATCAGCATGTCCTAACATTTCTTGTACCGCTCTTAAGTCAGCCCCATTTTCAAGCAAATGGGTAGCAAAAGAATGCCTTAATGTATGGGGCGTAAGATCTTTCTCTACATTTGCTTCAGCTGCTAACTTTTTAATTATCTTCCAGAAGCCTTGGCGGGTCAGTCGATTACCATGATGATTCAGAAATAGGGCTTCTGTTTTATATTTTGTTTTTCTAAGTTGAGGCCGAGATTCTCGTAAATATTGCTCGACAGAATCTGAAGCCATTTGTCCAAGAGGAATAATTCGCTCCTTATCCCCTTTTCCAATGCACCGAACAAATCCCATTGTTAAATGAACATTGTCCAAGTCTAAATTGATGAGCTCACTGACCCTGATGCCGGTCGCATAAAGCAATTCCATCATCGCTTTATCCCTTATCCCATAAGAAGTCGTGAGATCAGGCGTATTTAGTAATTTTTCAACTTCTCGGAAACTTAATACTTGAGGTAATGTTCTTTCCATCTTCGGTGTTTCCAAATGAACAGATGGATCATGATCAACTACCTTATCTCTTAATAGGAATTGATGAAAGGCTCGAATCGATGCAATATGTCGAGCTAGTGTCTTTGAGGACTTTCCTTCTTTCTTCAAAAAGGCCAAAAATTGGATAATATGGATACGGGTCACATCATTCAACTTCTTTACTTGCTCTACCTGCTGTAAATATTCCAAATAGCGCTTTAAATCTCGTTTATACGATACAATCGTATTTTGGGACAATCCTTTTTCTACTGTCAAAAAGTGGATAAAATCCTGCATTTCATCGTGCACAACCATTACTCTCCATTCTGGTAAAAAAGGATTAGGCGTGAAAACCAGGCGTCACTTTTTTGACTTTCTGGTTGAAAGGCCTTTACCGCACTCCCTTCCGGCTCATCATAACGCCGGTAATTTTCATATTCTTGATTTATCCACATAATACCATAATAGAAGAGAATCGTGCATCCAATAAGCAAAACAAGTAATCGCAATGTTCCAAAAAAAGTTTTTAAAATATTTCTCATTATTTTCATCCTTTTGTCTTAAATACTTTCCATATACGTTGGTGGACAGGCGCTTCCGCTTTTCTTTTGTCCAGCTACAGCGCCTAGCGACTAGCAAATTTACGTCTTCTTCCTTCGATAAGTCAACATCGGTTCATCCTTCACCGTGTTTCCTTCATCTTCTCAGAAGTCTTTAAATTTGTACGTCGCTGGACAGGCGCTTCCGCTTTTCTTTTGTCCAGCTACAGCGCCTAGCGACTAGCAAATTTACGTCTTCTTCCTTCGATAAGTCAACATCGGTTCATCCTTCACCGTGTTTCCTTTATCTTCTCAGAAGTCTTTAAACTTGTACGTCGCTGGACAGGCGCTTCCGCTTTTCTTTTGTCCAGCTACAGCGCCTAGCGACTAGCAAATTTACGTCTTCTTCCTTCGATAAGTCAACATCGGTTCATCCTTCACCGTGTTTCCTTTATCTTCTCAGAAGTCTTTAAATTTGTACGTCGCTGGACAGGCGCTTCCGCTTTTCTTATTACCATCATATGCCAAGCTTGTTTTCATTTATTCATTAAACCATGTGCTTTGAAGGATTTTTTTCAGGTAGAATATGTTGCAACGGTTATAGATAGAGGGGGATGACCAGTTGAAACTAAAAAAACCTTCTCCAGCTAGAGGAAAAGGTTTAATCTGTTTTTTTATTAACATCTGTTTTTTCTTGACACTTCCAACAAATCCCGTGAAAAATGAGCCGATGATCTTTTATTTTAAAACGCCAATCTCTTTCAACAATTCTTTCTACATCTTCGAGTAAATCGTCTTGAATCTCTTCCACTGCACCACATTCAATGCAAATAAGATGATGATGAAAATGGGCTGCTCCTTCTTTTCTAAGATCGAAGCGTGACACACCGTCACCAAAATTAATCTTATCAACGACTTTCAATTCTGTTAACAATTCTAAGGTTCTATATACTGTTGCAAGCCCGATTTCGGGGGATTTTTCTTTGACGAGAAGATATACATCTTCCGCACTTAAATGATCTTCCTCATGTTCAAGCAATACCCGAACCGTGGCTTCACGCTGGGGAGTGAGCTTGTAGCTTGCGGAATGTAGTTGTTTCTTTATCCGTTCTATGCGACTTTCCATACCTCAATATCCTCCCTCGCGTTTCTCCACTATAATTATATCAGATTGATGCTCATATTCAAACTAAAATAATTATAATGTGCGAAGGTTTCTATAGATTTTTAAAAGATAGGAAGTATGAGATCTGTCCAATGCCGGTCCCCATCGGTTCCTTGCGCTTTTCATATCATTAATTGATTGAGAGAATGACAGACTTCATTAGAGCAGGAGAGATATAAGCTTCAATACTTGCCGCCACTGTAATAATAGCAATCGCTCCTACATAAGCCATCATATATTTAGCAAAGATCGGAACAAACTGAAAATGAAAGGTTGGTCGAATAAAGACTTTTTTGATAATTTTCATCGATAACGCAATCGAACTGACTGATATAAAGATCAATACTGGGATCATAAATAAATTTTGTGGCAAAAGAGATACAAAAGAAAGCAATAATCCTTGCCAACCCATTTGACTCACTAAAAAACCGATGGAAAAACCAACGACAACACCTTTTAAAAAAATCAATAAAAAGATTAGCGGAAATCCAATAATGGAGATGCCTAGTACCCATATCAAGCCAGCTATCTTCACATTATGGAAAAAGCTCAACTTTAATAACTCCTCAGGTGGTACTATCTGTCCATCTCCTACTTGACCGAAGAATTGATTTAAATAATAAAAAAGATCTTCTTTTTGATGAGCAGATAAACTGTTCACCATCACTGCTCCAAATATAACCCCCATTAAAAATAAAACAGTCATAAAGGTATACAGAGAAGAATGTTCTTGAAAATGACGAGTTATCACGTTTGTTGAAAGTCTATAGCGCATTGATTATTTCCTCCTGTCCCACGATTGTTACATCATATGTAGGACAGGCTGTAAATATGACTGGCAAACAAGCTAAAATTCCCCGTCGCAAAATTTTAGTTTTTCTTCACTTTCCCATATTTACCGCCGCCACCGGCGGCTATTTGTAATTTCCCTTCACGTGCTTGGATGATCATATCGGCAAGTTGAATATTGACAAGTGCTTTCAGATCGGCTACTTTCACCCGATGCAAAATATTCATCTCTGTTCCAAAATGATCCAACAGGTGTAGCATCGTTTTTGATCCCAAGCCCGGAATAAATTCTAATGGTACTTGATGAATATAAGGAGGTCGCTTCGGGGCATCAACCGTATTCGCCAATTCGGAAATACGTTCGGATACTCCTTTAGTGAATTTTTCGGAACCACAATGAGAACAGATAGATCCGTTCATGGGCGCGCCACAAACGGCGCACGTGGTCCGATAATATTTTCCCAAACGAGGATTTAAACCATAGTTTGCCATTACTCGATTCGCACCTTGGTTCTTTAAGGCATGAGAAAATGCTGCAAATGTAGGTGCTTCTAAATCAAACTTTTGATATTCGCGAGCAATTTTTTGCGTTGAGTGCGCATCCGAATTTGTTAAAAAAGTAAATGCATGCAATTCAGTTATTTGATCAGCCATTTCAGTATCTGAACTTAATCCAAGCTCTACAGCATCTATAAAAGCAGGATTTAGAATTTCCGTCAATGAATTTAAAACGCCTTTTCCATATAGGCTTTTAAAAGGAGTAAAAATATGTGCTGGTATAAACAAGCCACCTAGACTTTTCACCTTTTCTTGTAAAGTCGGGGCGTTTTCATATATTCTTTGCGTGCTTAATTGAATATTGGTTACTCGAGCTGAAAGCCAATTCGAAAAATCTTTTAACGTTGTTAACGATGGAAAATAAGCTAGTACATGTAGCGGTCCACGACAATTCTTATCATATACCTCTATCTCAGCTCCTGGTATAAGGGTGACCTCATCTTCATAGCGAAATCCCCCCTCCTCCATTTCTACTAGTTTTCCTTTAGCAACCAATTGCTCTATTTCTATTATTACTTCTGGAGAATGACAATCAATAACACCAACCATATCAAGGCCTTTCGGATATTTGGCTGCCTCTAGAATAGCTGATAAGGTAAGATTCCGACTGCCAGTTATTTTAACGGCCTTCCCTGTAAAGGTTCTTCCGATGTGAATATGTAAATCAGCAAACACTTCACTCATATTGCTCTAACACCTTCTTCATTTGGAGATAAAGAACTGCATACGCTGTTTTTGCATCATAAATACGTTTCTCATCTATAAAGGTAGCAGCGGATTTCAAATCTACCTCTAACAAATCAACAAATTCATCTTCATCACCAGGAAGAGGATTTTCCACCTTTTCCAAACCAGTTGCGATGTAGAGGTGAATGACTTCATCGGAAAATCCGGGGGCTGTATAGAAGGATGTTAAATGGTCCAATTGGTTTGCACGAAATCCTGTCTCCTCCTCCAATTCTCTCCCAGCTGTTAACAGTGGTTCTTCGCCTTGCTCAAGCTTACCAGCAGGTATTTCCAGCAAAGATCGTTCCAGCGGTTTGCGAAATTGTTCTACCATTAAAATGTTCCCGTCATCTGTTATCGGGATAATTCCGACAGCGCCCGGATGCTTGACAATTTCACGCTTGGCTATTTTTCCATTTGGAAGCTCGACTTCATCTACTTGCAATTGAATAATCTTTCCATTAAAAATTTCTTGGCTCTGAATTGTTTTTTCTTCAAATTTCTTCACATTCATCTGCTCCTTACTTCTAACTATTATTATCATACCATAGCCAATAGAGAACATTAATTTTGTTTTCTCTACCAACTTTTAGGTAAAATAAAAGCAAGTGAACCTCAATAGTAGGGTTTACCTGCTAATCTTGAAAGGGCGAGATAATATGGAAAAGAGACAATTAGGAAATTCGGACCTGTGGGTTTCCAAGATGGGACTTGGCTGTATGTCGTTAGGGACAGACAGTAGTCATGCAAAAAAAATTATTCAAGCTGCTTTTGACCAAGGAATTAATTATTTTGATACAGCAGACCTGTACGATTATGGAGTGAATGAGGAAATCGTTGGAAAAACATTATCTCCTATTCGAGATCAGGTGATCATTGCAACCAAAGTTGGCAATCGTTGGAATGATCAAAAAGATGGTTGGCATTGGGACCCTTCAAAAACTTACATTAAAGATGCGGTAAAAAATAGTTTAAAACGTCTACAAACGGATTATATTGATTTATATCAATTGCATGGGGGCACAATCGATGATCCATCAGAGGAAACGATTGAAGCCTTTGAAGAATTACAGGAAGAAGGACTGATTCGCTGCTATGGTATTTCTTCCATTCGACCAAATGTGATCAAATTATTTGCTAAAGAATCTTCCATTGTGAGCAATATGATGCAATACAGCCTTTTAGATCGGCGTCCAGAAGAATTATTTCCTTTCATGCAAGATCAAAAAATTAGTGTGGTGACAAGAGGCTCTGTTGCAAAAGGATTACTGAGCGATAAAGTGATAGAAAAGCTACATTCGGATGAATTACCAGGCTATTTACAGTATACGCCTGCGGAAATAAAAGAATTAATTGAAAGCATTCAGGCGAAATTATTAACAGATCGAACCATGAATGAAGTAGCTCTTCAATACACGCTTGCTCATGAGACAGTAGCGGCTGTTGTCACAGGGGCAAGTTCAATAGAACAAGTACAAGATAATTCTCGTGCTGTTAAAGCAAAACCGCTTCACAAAGATGAAATAGAATATTTAAAATGGATTACAAAAGATACAAGATATGAAAATCATCGATAAAATCTGAGTCTGTATAGAAGGCGAATTGGGATCCTATCGATAAACATAAGTATATGCAACAAATTCTAACAAAATTCAACCTGAATCCATCAATTTATTGTCCTTATGGGTTCAGGTTATTTTTCGCGTTAACAATCCTGCAAAAAATTTCAGCAATTCTCCCTAGAATTCAATCTATTTACTCACTTACTCATACTAAAAAACATAGACCTACTTGCTAGGAGTGGCAATTTTCACCAAAAAATGCCATAGAAAGATGCCCTTCCCTATCTTACTACCGTTTAACGACATCGACATTTTTTTCGGGTTTGTGACTTTTGTATCAGTTATACTATCACTAGGAATATAGTTCTATAAAATTTCAGATAAACACCTTTAGTAGTGGTTATCTAATCATTGGCGGGGCATTAGGGGGATATAAATGGATAAAATAACAAATCAAGCTTTGGACCATGAATGGAAAGATCTAATTTTAAAAGCGCTAGAGGCGGGAATGACCTCAGAAGCAATCCGGGATTTTTTTCGCCAGTATATTACCACGCAAAAGACACAAGCACCTGTTGAACGAAAAGCACAGTTTAAAAACCTTAACTAAGATATTGTCAAATTTCTTAGTAACTAACTGGCCCACCTTATCTTACAAACTATGTTCACCCATTCATTTTACCTAGTACAATAGACTGTTTTATTCTGGTCACGATCTAAAAAATCAAATTAATTCGTTCTAAATACAAAACAAGCCTTCGTTATATGATATAATATGGTATGTAAGGAAGGTGAAGACATCCATGATTGGCGAACGAATACGTGAATATCGAAAACAAAACAATATGTCTTTATCAGAGTTGGCTGAAAAAGCCGGGATTGCCAAATCATATTTGAGCTCTATTGAACGAAACATTCAATCAAATCCCTCCATTCAATTCTTAGAAAAAATTTCTTCTGTCTTGAATGTTTCCGTCCAATCATTATTACACGAAAATCCTGAACAATTGTCCGACGGTCAATTGGATGATGATTGGGAAGCCCTTGTTCGAGAAGCGATGGCTTCTGGTGTTTCAAAACAAGAATTCCGTGAATTTCTTGAGTTTAATAAGTGGAAAATGGAGCATAAGTAAAAACGTGCAGAGGCAAACTGTCTCTGTACGTTTTGCGTTGTCGTATCTGTTTGTTCCTATTTTTGTAACACTGACAATCGCTATTTCAGCTCTGATTAATTAACGGTAAGACCCGATGGCTGAATGTCATTTTTTTATTTTAATCTGGAGTGCTTTTAAAAGTTCCGTTTTTTCCTTATAATAGAATGAAATAGCTGAAACTTTTTAGCATGAAAAACGTATTTACACATAGGGAAAAGAATGAGACAGGAGTCGATGTTGCCTTGAAACCTATTCTTCTATTTTTATTAGGGATGTTTTCCGTTGCTGAAGCGTTCATATTATGGATCATATTGTTATTAGGTTTTGACCTCCCCTATTGGACCGCTTCTTTAAGCTCTATCCTCGTTGGTGGTCTCACCTTTTTCGGTGTGAAGTTCTTTGTCGATCATAAATTTTTGAAGAAAAATAAATTGACCAGAAAAGAATATGCCTACATCCAAAAAAGCATGCAAGATGCAAAGTCAAAAATGGCTAGGCTCCAAAAGGCTTTTTTATCCGTACGCTCAATGGGTGCTTTTAAACAATTATACGAACTAAATAAGTTAACAAAGCGCATGTATCACATCGTTCATAAAGATCCACGGCGTTTTTATCAATCCGAGCGGTTCTTTTTCTATCATTTAGATTCGATTGTCGAGCTTTCTGAGCGATACGCATTGTTAGCCTCACAGCCAGTTAAAAATGAACAAATGTATATCTCACTTAAAGAAACACAAAGTACGCTTGAAGACTTAAGTGAATCCGTTAAAAAAGATATTTATCATGTGCTATCACGAGACGTGGAAGATCTGAATTTTGAATTAGACGTTGCAAAACATTCTCTAAAAAAACTTGAATATAATCCTATGGACAACGATGAAAGGAGTACCAAACAATGAGTGAACAAAATAAAGAAACTGAATTACAATTTGACAGTATAGATGATCTTTTAGCCAATCCTTTTGGAGAAGAAGAATTAATCAAACCAGAACAGAGTCCACAACCTCAAGAAGCAAAACCCGTTAGACTCGTAGATAGTCTCCCAGAGGAAAATAAAAAACGGGCTCTAGAGCTTGCGAGTCAAATTGATCCAACCAATCATCAAGCTGTGATTGCCTATGGCACCAATGCCCAATCACAATTACTAAATTTCTCAAGTTCGATGCTTGAACATGTGCAAAATAAGGACATTGGACCAATAGGAGATATTTTGAGTGAACTAATGGGAAAACTAAAGGATGTCAATCCAGATGAACTTACACCCGAAAAGAAAAACTTCTTTTCAAAAATGTTTGGAAAAATGTCAAATTCAATTCAAGAAGTAATGTCGAAATATCAGAAGACAGGTGCACAGATTGATCGAATTACAGTAAAGCTTAATCAGTCCAAAGAAGTTTTACTTACAGACGTAAAAACGTTAGAACAATTATACGAAAAAAATAAGGATTACTTTCGCGCTTTAAATATTTATATCGCGGCAGGAGAATTGAAAATTGAGGAACTTCGAACCAAAACCATTCCAGAGTTGAAGAAAAAAGCAGAAACAACGGATGATCAAATGATGTATCAAGAAGTGAACGATATGGTACAATTTGCTGATCGACTTGAGAAACGATTGTATGATTTAAAACTAAGCAGACAGATTACGATTCAAAGCGCTCCACAAATTCGCATGATCCAAAATACGAATCAAGCCTTGGCGGAAAAAATTCAGACATCCATTATGACGGCGATCCCTCTTTGGAAAAATCAAATCGCAATTGCCCTGACACTCATTCGCCAGCGCCAGGCAGTAGAAGCACAAAAACAGGTTTCACAAACAACGAATGACCTGCTCCTTAAAAATTCGGAAATGTTGAAATCAAACACGATTGAAACCGCTCGTGAAAATGAGCGAGGCCTAGTAGATATCGAAACATTGAAAAAGACGCAATCTAACTTAATTTCTACTTTAGAAGAAACCATTAAAATTCAGCAGGAAGGACGAACAAAACGTGCCCAGGCTGAACAAGAACTTGTAACAATGGAAAATGATTTAAAAGAAAAGCTTTTGAAATTAACATAAGCCAGATCCTTATATGTAAATACTTGAGGGCAAGCCATTTTACACTCATAATCGAAACCGGACGTCGTGAATGATGTCCGGTTTTATTTTACCCCGAATTTTAGAGAATACGGTGAGACGTAGACGTGAGATAAACTGCCCTAATCTAGTCCATCGCCTAGCGACTAGCAAAGCAGCGGTTTCTGCTTGCATAAATCAACATCGTTTTACCCTTGGGCTCATCGCATTTCCTTTATCTCAGGCTACAGGATATAGGTCAGAGCAGCAGGATGTACTAGTGCAGATAAAGCGACAGGCCCCCGCAAATTTAGCCTTTGATCTACTCAAATCAATGGGTATGCACCCATTGATTGAAGTATCATTTTATTTGGCAACTCATGCGTCCATTTAAAATTTCGCTCGGACTGCTAAGTCGAAAGATTTGTTTTTCTGGTAAATAGTCTATCTTCATTTCATCATCGAAAAAAACCAATTTCGTTTTTTCTATGTACACATCCATTGCATCGGTCGCAACCCTCACATAATCTTCTTCATTTACTTGTTGTTGATTGATTAATTCTAAAGTTGGGATACCACTAACTGCACAGCCACATCCCTCTGTTTCATATTTTAAAGTGACGATCAAATGATTTACCTTCATTTTTTGCTTTATTTGTTTTTCCGCTTCTGGTGTAATAAATAACTTCATGCAACCTCTCACCTTTCATTTTATCTTGGTGCAACCACTTGTAAGCCCTCACTGATTGAAGCTCCACTTAATTTTAACATGAATTCGATTTATGGCTCCCTTTTTGCACTTCTCTACGAAAATGAAGAGGAATAAACGAACAGCTGGATACAATTTAATCTGAAATTGGTTTTGCTATTTTTTATAAAAAGCCTTTTTTCCTACCTTTTCTACTACTCTTGGCATTAGAATATGAAGGGTAGCAGCAACATTCATCCACCAGGGCAAATTAATCTCTCTTTTTGATGTAAGCATCGCCCTAACAATTTGCTTCGCCACATCGTCTGGCTCCAAGACAAATCTTCCTAATTGATCCAGATACTCCCCGTTCGGGTCTGTCTGTTCAAAGAAATTTGTACGAATCGGACCCGGATTCACTGCCGTTACAAAAATCCTATCAGCTGACAATTCCATCCGTAAGCTATCCGTATAACCAAGCACCGCATGCTTTGTAGCTGCATAGGCGCTTGATTTGGGAGTGGCCAGCTTCCCCGCTTGGGAGGCAATATTGATAATATGGGCAAACTTACTGGATCGCAGCAAAGGGATTGCTTCTTTTGTACAAGCAATCAATCCTAAAACATTCACAGCAAACATTTTTTCGACTTCTTCTATATTTGCCCTTTCAGCCTTGGCAAAAATCCCATAGCCTGCATTATTAATGAATACATCAATCTTTCCAACCTGCTCGCGAATATGGGAGAACACATGCTGGATGTCATCCCTGCTCGTTACATCTAATTTAATTGCCGTACAATTTACTTTATAAGTTTCTTGAAGGTGGTCAGCTAGTTCTGCTAGTAACTCTTCTCGACGTGCAAGTAAAAAAAGATCTGCTCCATGTTGAGCACACTGCTCCGCAAGTGCTCTTCCTAGCCCTCCCGAAGCCCCTGTGATGACAATTATTTTTCCTTGAATTCGCTTATTTTTCTTCATGAATATATCTCCACTACCCATCCTTATTTATAATCATGATCTACTCAATAGTATAGATGAAATCTTACTAATCGAATAGGCTTAAATTTTCTCAACTTCTTTCCCTTGACAAGCGCAATGATGATTTGCATAATCAAAGATAACTTCAAGTCGAAAAAGATCTTTCATCCTAACTTGGATGGAAGTTTTTTATTTTCTAAAGAAAAGAGTGAATACAATGAAAATAACCTTTATTGGGGCAGGTTCCATGGCTGAAGCAATTTTAAAAGGAATAATAGATAAGAATGTTTGCTCTTCCCAAGATCTTTGGGTCACAAATCGCCATTCGATAGCTAGATTAGAAAGTTTACGGAATCAATATGGTGTGCAAACGACTTATGATCTGCAAAAACTATTGCAAGACTCGGATATAGTGATTCTTGCTGTTAAGCCAAAGAATGCTGAAGAAGTTTTACAACAACTGAATCCCTATCTTCCAAAACAATCTTTCATCGTTTCGGTGATGGCGGGAATATCCATTGATACTATTTCTACTTATCTTAAAAACGATTATGCCATCGCACGCGCTATGCCTAATACATCAGCTAGTGTTGGAAAGTCTGCTACAGCCATTGCCTTTCATTCATCTGCTTCTCAGGCGCAGCAACAATTAACCCAAACGGTTTTTTCGGCGATTGGTCGCACTTTTATCGTGGAGGAAAATCAACTTGATGCGATTACGGCCCTCTCGGGAAGCGGTCCAGCTTATTTTTATTATATTGTCGAAGCAATGGAAAAAGCGGCTAAACAAATGGGAATTGAAAAAGAGATGGCACAACAGCTCATTCTTCAAACGATGATAGGTGCCGTTCACATGTTGGAGGAGACAAGCCAAGAAGCAGCCGAATTAAGAGAACGTGTCACTAGTCCAGGAGGAACAACGGAAGCTGGACTTAACACCCTACAAAAACATAAGGTCGCACAATCCATTACTGCTTGTATTTTAACTGCTGAAAAGCAATCTAAGAAATTAGCTGCTTTATTTGACAAGCCAAACTAATTATTTTTCTGATCGTTCATGAGCTTACCGCTACCTCTTCTATTCAACCATTGATATAATGGTACACAGTCATATTTTAAAGAAGTAAAGGAAGTGGACTGCATTGTCAATCAAGCTATTCGAGCCCTATCAGATAAAAAACGTAAGATTAAAAAATAGAATTGTCATGTCCCCTATGTGTATGTATTCCTGCGAACAGGAAGATGGAATGGTGAATGCTTGGCATGAAACCCATTATACGAGTCGAGCTGTTGGGCAGGTAGGCTTAGTCATGGTAGAAGCTACAGCTGTTACTCCTGAAGGAAGAATTAGCCCTCAAGATTTGGGAATTTGGGGCGATAACCATATTACAGGTTTTAAAAATTTAACATCACGGATGAAGCAACAGGGAGCGGCTTCTGGTATTCAACTTGCTCACGCTGGAAGAAAGGCTATTTTGGAAGAAGATATTCTAGCTCCAAGTGCACTTCCATTCGATGAACATACAAAAACACCAAAAGAAATGACGAAAGCGGAAATAAAGAACACCGTTCAAGCTTTCGCTGATGCAGCAAGACGAGCAAAAAAAGCCGAGTTTGATGTGATTGAGCTTCATGCAGCACATGGATATTTAATCAATGAATTCCTATCCCCGCTTACGAATCATCGCACAGATGATTATGGTGGTACACAAGAAAATCGCTATCGATTTTTACGTGAAACGATTAATGCCGTTCAACAAGTTTGGGATGGGCCTCTGTTTGTGCGGATATCTGCAAGTGAATATCAGAAAGAGGGACTTCAAGCAGAGGATTATATCCAAATTGGACAATGGATCAAAGAGCAAGGTATAGACTTAATTGATGTAAGCTCAGGTGGAGTTGTTCCTGCTTCGCCCCGTGCCTTCCCTGGTTATCAAGTGCCTTTTTCTGAAAAAATCCGTCATGCTGCTAATATTCCAACTGGTGCTGTTGGCTTAATCACAAGCGGAATTCAAGCAGAAGAGATTTTACAAAACAACCGAGCAGATCTAGTTTTTATTGGACGGGCCTTATTACGAAACCCTTATTGGGCGAAGGAAGCAGCAAATGAATTAAACTATGCACTGCCATCTCCTAAGCAATATCAGAGAGGCTGGGGTTAATAAGAAAAGCGCAAGCGCCCGTTTAGCGACGTACAAACTTTTTAGGGGCCTGACGAGATAAAGGAAACACAGTGAGCCTGATAAGGCGAGCTGATGTTGACTTATCGTAGGAAGGCACCGAAAGTTTGCTAGTCGCTGAGCGCTGGAGTTAGACGACGAAACTCGAAATTACAACTTATCCACAGGCTGCAATTTTATAAATTCCTAAGCCGCAAAAACGATTGCCCATCAGGATTTATGCGGGGCAATCGTCATATGCGAAAAGTCGTTGGATAACTGCGTATTTTGAAAAATAGATCTTGCTTCTTTGACAAGCTGCTCCCAATCCGCCGTTAAATATCGAGAGCTAATATGATTTAGGATCAATTCTTGCACACCTGCTTGTTTGGCTATTTTAGCTGCTTGTGTGGTGGTAGAATGAAAATATTCTGCAGCCATCTCTTCATTACCAGCTGCAAAAGTGGCTTCGTGGACAAGCACGTCTGCATTTTCAGCTAACTGAAGGGCATTTTCACATGGACGAGTATCACCAAGGATCGTGATAATCCGTCCTCTGATATCAGGA
This sequence comes from Bacillus sp. SD088, assembly GCF_017355205.1. GTDB lineage: Bacteria > Bacillota > Bacilli > Bacillales > Bacillaceae_C > Lederbergia. The sequence continues at coordinate 15,041 of NZ_JADIJK010000028.1, read as the reverse complement.
CCTAAATAATCTAATCCGGAAACAGTTTCACCATTATCTAGTTGAACGGTTTCACCCATTTTTAACTGTTTGTAAATTGGACCAGGGGGAATTCCCTTTGCCTTAAGTCGTGCTGAATCAAGGGTTCCAGGTAGGTCACGCTCTGTAATTCTAAAACCAAAACTGGGGATGCCATGATCCAAAAAGGCTGTTTCGACAAGAAATTGATCATCCTCAAATATATGTCCTTCTTCTATTTCGACAATAGTTAGAGGATAACGCAGCCGAGTTTGGCTGACACTAAGAGAGATCTCAATGAAGTCACGAATTCCCTTTGGACCGTAGATGGTCAATTCAGTCGTTCCACCTTGAAAGGATCGACTCCCTATTAGCCCAGGCAAACCATATATATGATCTCCATGCAAATGCGAGATAAAAATCTTTTCAATCTTTCCCGGTTTTAAAGACGTATGTAAAATTTGATGTTGGGTTGCTTCCCCGCAATCAAAAAGCCAGACCGCATTTCTCTCTTGAAGCAACATGAATGCGAGCGATGAGACATTGCGTTGTTTAGCGGGAATCCCAGCTCCTGTACCTAAAAATAAAAGTTCCATGCCAAATGCCAAACCCCCAATAATCGTTTTCATATATTTTACATTATGAGCTTGGGAAATGGAAATTTGCAAATTTTCGATCCAATAGTCGAGTTTTTCCAATAAAATTGATAAAATAAATATATAGGTATTACTTATAAAAAGTGAGGTTGACGAAATGATCCAATCAGAAACACCTGCATCTTTGTTTACCATATTCGGAGCAACAGGCGATTTAGCTAAGCGAAAACTTTATCCTTCTCTTTATCACCTTTTTACAAAAGGACAACTAGCCGAACATTTTGCTGTAATCGGGGTCGGGAGACGACCTTGGAGCAATGATATATTACAAGCTCATGTAAAAGATTCTGTGCTTTCTTCTATTCCTGAAGCCAAAAATGTCGAAGAATTTATATCTCGTTTCTATTATCAATCCCATGATGTATCCGATTCTTCATCATACATAAAACTGAACGAGTTAGCGAACGAATTAGACGAAAAGTATTCCTTACAAGGGAATCGAATCTTCTATCTAGCCATGGCGCCTGAATTTTTTGGAACGATTGCCGAACATCTAAAACAAGATGGTTTAACAGAGACAGCTGGCTTCCAAAGACTTGTCATTGAAAAGCCTTTTGGGCATAATTTGGAATCAGCCAAAGAATTAAATACGCGTATTCGCAATGTGTTTGATGAAAATGATATTTATCGTATCGATCATTATCTTGGCAAAGAGATGGTGCAAAATATTGAAGTTATTCGTTTTGCAAATGCCATTTTTGAACCGCTCTGGAATAATCGCTTTATTTCTAATATCCAGGTGACTTCAAGTGAAGTCTTAGGAGTTGAGGAACGCGGTGGCTATTATGAAAATAGTGGTGCCCTAAGAGATATGGTTCAAAACCATATGTTACAGATGGTGGCCTTACTAGCCATGGAACCCCCTATTCGCTTGACACCTCGAGAAATTCGTAGTGAAAAAGTAAAGGTTCTAAGAGCGTTAAAACCAATGGAAGACGAAGAGGTTGAAAACTATTTTGTTCGCGGTCAATATGGACCAAGCAACACCCCAGAACAACCCGTTCTTGGTTATCGTGAAGAAACAAATGTACAACCTGATTCAAATACAGCCACATTTGTGGCAGGAAAACTAATGATTGATAATTTCCGCTGGGCAGGTGTTCCTTTTTACATTCGAACAGGCAAACGGATGTCAACAAAATCAACCAAAATTATTATTCAATTTAAAGATGTGCCAATGAATTTATACTATAATTCTGATGACAAATTGGCTCCTAATCTGCTTGTCATTCATATCCAGCCTGAAGAAGGAATCACATTGCATTTGAATGCTAAGAATACAGGACATTCTATGGAGACAAAGCCAGTTAAATTGGACTTTTCAACCAATGATATCGCTGGTTATAACACTCCTGAAGCATATGAAAAATTGCTTCATGATTGCTTACGTGGTGATGCGACTAACTTTACACATTGGGATGAAGTTGCTCTTTCTTGGAATTTCGTTGATAAAATTAGTCGTGTATGGGAAGAAAACAAGGCACAATTTCCAAATTATCCTGCCGGTTCAATGGGTCCCGTGGAATCTGATCAATTATTGGAGAAGGATGGGTTCCAGTGGTGGTCTGTTACTCACGATAAAAACTGATTGTCAACTCAACTGTTGGAAGGGCTGTGAACTCACGCCCTTCCAGTTAACAGTCCATCATCTTAATGAATATAGTATCGCGGAGGTGTTTGCCGTGGAGAAATCAAATATAGACGATTATCTTGAAAAAGGTATGTATGGAGAAAAACAAATAAAGCCTGAAGAACGCAAAAAATACCTTGGAACATTGCGAGAAAGAATTGTTGTAGTCTTAACAAAAGGTCAAGTTATGGAACAAGGTACTTATCCACAAGTCGTCCAATTGATGAAAGAAAATCCGAAAGCAACTCTTTTACTGAACGGGGAGCTCGATTATAGTTATTTATCCGACTACATCGTCATAGCAAGAAACAACCAAATTGCCTTTTCGATTATTAATAACCACACATCTGTTACAAATATCGGCTTAGTGCTAACGTATAATCATGCGATTGACAAAGAAGAAATCTTTGTTTCTAAAAAAAAGGAGCAGCTAACGCCGCCCACGAAGAAAAAAAAGGGGATTTTTTCTGGATTAAAAGGATTTTTAAGAAAATAAGATAATAAAGATTTACTTAAAGTCCTTCCCTTTCTTAAAGATCGTATCACCATATTTATCACGAAGTTGGCTGACTACTTGATGAAGCGGCTCTAGCTTCGCCGCTTTTTCAAATGTAAAAAGATTAAGCTGTTCATAGGCTTGATCTTCGTCTATAAGGTCCATCCCTGTAATCCCTAGAAGGCGTACCGGGTCACCATTCCAATGTTCAATAAATAAATGTTTAGCCTCTAAAAATATCTCTTCTGACTGAATCAAAGAATTTCTTAATTTTCTGCTTCTCGTAATTGTTTTTCGATCTTTATACCGAATGGTAATTCCCACATTCATAGTTAAATATCCTTTTTTCTTCAGTCTAACTGAAACACTCTTGGCTAATTTTTCAAGCACAGAAAGCAGCTCGGCTTGGTTCGCTAAATCTTGTGGCAAGGTCAAAGAATTGCCCACACTTTTATTTTCCGCTGCAGCTTCCGGATCCACAGGACGAATGTCCTCACCATTTGCCCTCTCCTTTAATTTTATCCCTCGAATGCCCAATGCAGCACGAAGCTGCATCTCATGGGCATTAGCCAAATCGCCGATCGTTTGAATTTGTTTTGATGCCAATTTTATCGCTGTTTTTTCGCCAACACCATGCATTTCCACTACAGGCAAAGGCCACAAAATTTGTGGAACCTCTCTCTTACGTAAAATCGTGATCCCTAGCGGTTTCTTCATATCAGAAGCCATTTTTGCTAAAAACTTATTAGGAGCAATACCAATACTACAGGGCAAGTCCAATTGATTTAGTAACAGTTGTTGGATTTGATTGGCAATTTCCAATGGGCTTCCAAGTTCTTGACATGCCGAAATGTCTATATATCCCTCGTCGATTGAAACAGGTTCCACTATATCAGAGAACGTACGTAACAATTCAAACATGGCTTGAGAAGCCTGACGATAACGCTCAAAGTTAGGCTTTTTCACAAGTAATCCTGAGCAAAGTTTTTTCGCTTCCCAAAGAGGCATCGGCGTCTTGATTCCAAATTTTCGCGCTTCATAACTGCATGTCACAACGATTCCCTTTCGTTGCTTTTCATCTCCAGCAATGGCTAAAGGTTTCCCCTTCAATGTTGGATCATAAGCCATTTCAACAGAGGCAAAGAAGCTGTTCATATCCACATGTAAAATAACTCGACCTTTTTTAGGATAGAATTGTTGCACCTTCAATCATCCTCAGAAAAAAATAAGGTAAATATTAAGCCTCTTGCTTTAGCATAGACATATAATTCTTTATTTCCTTTACACCCTCTAATACATTTAGTAATTCTTCCGGATCAATCATCGTGATCAATCGATCTTGTAAATTAGCAATAGCGGAAAAATACTTGGTTTTATCATAAGCGACAAGTCCTACTTGTTGCAGTGTTTCAGAAGGAATTTCCAGAATCTCTTTTGCCTCATGAACAACTAAACCATACGAAAATTCCTTCGTATGAATGACAAGTAAACGTGTCTCTATATCCACCTGGGTTGCGCTTTCATATAAAATAGCAGCTAGATCTAATACGGGAATTAGTTCACCTCTCGATAGTACAACGCCCCTTACATAAGAAGGGAGATGGGGAATTGGATTAATTTCCTCCATGTTTTCAATTGAAATGATATACTGCACAGGAATAGCATATTCTTCCTTTCCTGCATTAAAAACAACGGATTTCTCTGACATTTTCCATACATTCCTTTCAAAAGAGGTAGAGGCTGAGACATAAATTTAAGCTTGGGGGACAAACAAGGCAATTACCTTACGAAGGAAGTATACTTAGACTCCTTCGAGAAGTGAGAGAGTCCACTGAAAAAGTCCTGATAATGGAATGCGATCGCTGGACGTGCAGTTAGTTTCCTCCGGTCTACAGGATGTAGGTCACAAAGGCGTTGCGACGTACAGGATGTGACTAGGGCAGACGAAGCGACAGGACGGCGTGTTATTAGCCTTTGGTCTATAGAACGCTCCTGCAGCTCACCTGTCACGTTAATCCGTTGTCTTCCGCTTCAACGATAACTGCTCATAATCAGTGGCCTTAAGTGAGAGTTCGGCAAGCCCTCCCTGAGGAGGCTTTCCACTCGCCCGCGAAAAGCAAAGTATACTTCCGGAACAAGGGTATATGTACCTCAGTATTTTGGTAAAAATACCTTGTCCCAATCTCTACCTGTATGTTATTGATTAGAAACTTCTTCAATAATAGCGACAGTCATTTCTGCTAATTTACTAAGTTCTTCAACTGGCATCTTTTCATTTGTTGTATGAATTTCTTCATATCCAACAGCTAAGTTCACTGTGGGGATATTGAAGCCTGCGAAAACATTCGCATCACTACCTCCACCACTTTTTAATAAGTTAGGTTCACGTCCAATTTTTTTGGCTGCTTTTTTCGCGATTTCGACAACAAGATCACCATCGGAATATTTAAATCCCGGATACATAATGTCAATAACAGTATCGGCAGATCCACCCATTTCTTTAGCTGTTTCTTCAAATGCCTTTTTCATCGCGTCTACTTGTGCTTCCATTTTTTCACCTACGAGAGAACGCGCTTCTGCCAATACAAATACCTCATCTGCCACAATATTGGTGGCCTTTCCACCTTCAAAACGTCCAATGTTCGCAGTGGTTTCTTCATCAATTCGACCAAGAGGCATTTTAGAAACCGCTTTGGCTGCAATTGTAATCGCTGAAACGCCTTTTTCTGGTGCTACGCCAGCATGCGCTGTTTTACCATATATATGAGTAGTAATCTTTGCTTGTGTTGGAGCAGCTACAATGATATTTCCTACTTTTTCATCACTATCAAGCGCAAAGCCGTATTTTGCGTGTAATAATGTTGGATCCAATGCTTTTGCTCCGACTAAACCTGATTCTTCTCCTACTGTAATGACGAATTGAATATCACCATGCTCGATATTTTCTTCTTGAATAACGCGTATTGCCTCTAACAAGGCAGAAATTCCCGCTTTGTCATCCGCGCCTAAGATCGTTGTTCCATCTGTTACGATGTATCCATCCTTAATTGTTGGTTTAATTCCATTTCCCGGAACGACTGTATCCATATGACAGGTGAAATAAATCGGATCGACCCCTTGTTTATTCCCCTTTAATGTACAAAATAAATTTCCAGCACCATGCCCTGTTTTTTCCTTTGTATCATCTTCATAGACTTCAAGACCAAGGGAGGAAAATTTTTCCTTTAATACTTTGGCAATATTTGCTTCCTGAGTTGTTTCAGAATCAATTTGCACTAACTCTAAAAATTCATTAACAATACGTTCTTGATTAACCATATACATAAAACCTCCCAAAATTATCATTCCTAATAGTATTTATCTTATAATTTTAACACGATTTAACTAGAAAACAACGATTTGAACACTGCGCTTAATTATTTAAAATCTTTATTTTCTATGCCAAATGAAAGAATAAGCTTGTATCCTTGGCTTTTTCCATCTAAAATAAAGATAAAGAAATAATGATGGGGTGCTTCAAAATGTCCAATAAAAAAATACAAAAAGTCGTCATTTATCTTATGATCTTTTCCATGCTTGCTACTGCGGTTATAGCAGGTCTTTCTTACTTATAGGAAAATGAAAGGTGAGGACGTAGTCTCTCACCTTTTATAATACTCCTTGTGATTGAGCAAGTTGTTCAAAGGTTAAGGAAGAATCGGTAATGAATACTTTTGTATTAATTGGAACTTGGTCATATAAAAGTTCCAAAGGTTCTTTATCCAAGCGAACACATCCATCTGAGATATACTGCCCAATTGAATTTGGCTGATTCGTACCATGCAAACCATAGGTACGCCCATCTGTCTCCTTCGCATCAAAGCCAATCCATCTTGAGCCAAGTGGGTTATTCGCAGCCCCTCCAGGAATATTTAATTTTCGATAGTAGGGCTCCTTGGCTTTTACTGTAACTGTGAAGATTCCTTCTGGTGTCCAATCCTTCATTTTCCCTGTCGCAACTTTTGTCTTTATTTTTATTCTACCTTGATCAAACCAGGCAAGTTCATTGGTTTGTTTATTGACAATAATGAGCGAATCTCCTGGCAACAATACGGTATCCATTGGCCAAAATGGTGTAGAAATAAAAAGAAACATCAACATCCATAATTTCACTGTGAACACCCTTTTTATCTATAGTTTGCGCTAGAGCCTTCTTCTCCATGCATCCATAAATATGTGACTAATCGCAACTCTATAGACAATAGTAGCCAGTATATGATAGACGTCAAAAAAACCCTAACCTAAGTTAGGGATCTTTATCAAACTTCTTCACAGTATTCATCAAAATATTGTTGAAGTTTATTGACTACTGACATAGGATCATGTCCCTCAATCTCATGGCGCTCAACCATTGTACAAATTTCCCCATCTTTTAACAGAGCAAAGGATGGAGAAGATGGAGGATAATCGGTAAAAAAGCTTCGCGCCTTTGCTGTGGCTTCTTTATCTTGGCCAGCAAAGACTGTCACAAGGCGGTCTGGTCGCTTATCATAATGGACAGCGTGGGCAGCTGCAGGACGAGCAATTCCACCAGCACATCCACAAACTGAATTGACCATTACAAGAGTTGTTCCTTCTTGCGTTAATTTCTCTTCCACTTCCTCAGGGGTTGTAAGCTGTGTATAACCTGCTCTATCCATATCTTCACGTGCCTGAGTCACAACATCATTCATATAAAGATTAAAATCCATACTCACTTCATTTTCACTCCTTCGCACAAACATTCTTCTATCTTATCATAGCAGTTTCTTGGCCTCTTAGGCAAATAATCAGTATTAAATAAAGAGAAACTTCAATCAGTGGGCTTATTGTTTGTTATTACTGGATAAACAGTAGAAAAGCCTGCCTTTTTAATAAAAAAGGTTTAACAAACCAAAAAATGGGTATTCTAATAATACATCTAGATCCATACCCCTAAACTCCCTAGATGTTTTGGACAGCCAATTTGCTGTCCTTTTTTATAGCTTTGGAAATTATAAAATTGTAGCCTGTGGATAACTTGTTTACCTTGCAGTTGGTGTCTAGCTCCAGCTCCCAGCGACTAGCAAACTTTCAGCTTCTGCTTGCGTAAGTCAACATCGGCTCATGCTTCGCCGTACTGTCTAGCTACAGACGGCAGGAGCGAGAGACTCGCAGGATGCGAGTCTCTCGGTGTTTCGACAGGACGTCGAGCCTATAACCGATGTTCCGCAAAATAACCCTGAATTGTAGAAGGGGAAATTCACCCTTCTTCGTTTCAGGAACATTTGCTTGTCGCTCCTAATCAGCCGTCTTTCGCATTTCATGTATCCTTTTTCCCAGGGCTACAGGATGTAGGTCAGAACAGCGTTGCGACGTACAGAAGGTACTAGTGCAGACGAAGCGACAGGACGTCGCGTTTGAGTCTGCCGCCAGGACGGCGCGTTTTTAGCTGTTCATCCTTACTATGAAAGTTTGTACGTCGCTAAACGGGCGCTTGCGCTTTTCTTGTTTTAAGATGATGTTCAAAAAAAGAGGAGCTTCAAAAGGTTATCTCAACTTTTTGAAAGCTCCTTTTTTAATTCTTAATAAACTGATGTATTTTCCTTTGGTATATTTTCAAGAATTTCTTTAATCCGTTGCATAAAATGGCCAGAGATAAGCCCGTCCAATATTCTATGGTCTAATGAAAGACAAAGATTTACCATATCACGAATGGCAATCCCTTCATTTAGAACTACAGGGCGCTTAATAATCGATTCCACTTGTAATATAGCTGCTTGCGGATAGTTAATGATCCCGATCGACTGAACAGATCCAAATGAACCCGTATTATTAATCGTAAAGGTTCCACCTTCCATATCCTCATTGGTTAACTTGCCTTCTCTAGCTTTTTTGGCAAGATCAGCAATGTCTCTAGCAATGCCTTTAATCGATTTTTCATCAGCATGTTTAATCACAGGCACAAATAATTCATCTCCTGATGCAACAGCAATGGAAATATTAATATCCTTTTTCTGAATAATTTTATCTCCTGCCCACATCGAGTTCATCATAGGGTATTCTTTCAAAGCTTGTGCAACAGCTTTAATAAAGAAAGCAAAATAAGTTAAATTAAAGCCTTCCTTTTGTTTAAACGCCTCTTTCAAGGAATCGCGATATTGAACAAGCTTTGTGACATCCACTTCAATCATCATCCAAGCATGAGGAATTTCTTTCTTACTACGAACCATTTTGTTGGCAATCGCTTTGCGAACATTTGAAACGGGAATTTCGATATCTCCCATCCCTGTTTGGATCTGTGGCTTTGGTGATGCTGGTTGTTGTTTTTGTGACTCCTGAGTGGTTATTGACTGAGCCTCAGGCTCTTGTATGCGATTTTCTTCTTTAACAGCAGTAGAAGCCACACCAGTTTCAATGAATCCCAACACATCTTTTCTCGTAATTCGACCACCTTGACCTGTCCCGGCTACTTGTGACAAATCAATTTGATGTTCCTGAGAAAGCTTAAGGACAGCTGGTGAAAATCTGAGTTTTTGTGATTTTTCACTTTGTACCTGCATATCCATCGGTTCCCCCCGCTTCGCACTCGCTTTAGCGGTGATCTTTGGCTGATTTTGTGCGTAATCTTCGTTCTCAATCTCAATCGTACAGATATTCTTTCCTACTTCTAAGGTATTTCCCTCTTCTACGAGTAATTCTACGATAACCCCCTCAAAAGAAGAGGGAATTTCAGCATTTACTTTATCCGTCATAACTTCTGCAATCGGGTCATATTTTTCTACATGATCGCCTGGCTGTACAAGCCAGCGGATAATTGTTCCTTCAGTGACACTCTCTCCGAGCTTGGGCATGGTGATGTTTTCCGTTGCCAAGATGTTACCCTCCTTACCTGCATTAAAATTCAGCTAGCTCACGCATTGATTTTTCAACTTTATCAGGATTAATCAAGAAGTTTTTTTCCAACGATGGAGCGAAAGATGTTGCGGGAACATCTGGCCCAGCCAATCTCATAATAGGTGCGTCTAGTTCAAACAGGCAGTGTTCAGCAATAATCGCTGCTACTTCACTTATAACGCTACCTTCTTTATTATCTTCCGTGATAAGTAATACTTTACCTGTCTTAACTGCTGCATCGATAATAGCTTGTTGATCAAGCGGATAAACTGTTCTTAAGTCAAGAATATGAACCTCTATTCCCTCGGCAGCTAAACGTTCAGCAGCTTGTAGAGCAAAATGGACACATAATCCATAGGTAATAACCGTTATATCATCGCCTTCTCTTTTCACATCAGCTTTTCCAATTGGCAATACATAGTCCTCTGCTGGTACCTCACCTTTAATCATACGATAAGCTCTTTTATGTTCTAAAAATAGCACAGGATCTTCGTCACGAATAGCTGCTTTTAATAATCCTTTTATATCATATGGAGTAGAAGGCATGACAACCTTCAAACCTGGCTGATTGGCAAAAATCGCTTCGATTGATTGAGAATGGTATAAGCCACCACCAACGCCTGCCCCATAAGGTGCCCGAATCACAATGGGACAATTCCAATCATTATTAGAACGATAGCGAATCCTAGCTGCTTCTGAAATAATTTGATTAACTGCTGGCATAATAAAGTCAGCAAATTGCATCTCTGCGATAGGTTTATATCCATACATTGCCGCGCCAATACCAACTCCAGCAATGGCAGATTCAGCTAGTGGAGTATCTATAACCCTATTTTCTCCAAATTGGTCATATAAACCTTGAGTTGCCTTAAAAACCCCGCCTTTTTTCCCGACATCCTCTCCAAGGATAAAGACGGTTTCGTCTTGCTCCATCTCTTCCTTCATAGCCAGAGTGACAGCTTCAATATAAGATAGGACTGCCATGATTTTATTCCCCCTGTTTTTCCGCTGCATAAACGAAATTTTCCATCGTATCCGGGTCCGGATATGGTGCATTCTCTGCGTATTCCGTTGCCTCGTTTACTTGTTTCATCACTCGATCATTTATTTCCTTTTCTTTATCTTTATTTAAAATGCCAGCTTCTGTTAAATATCGGTTGAATAACACGATTGGGTCATTCTCTTGCATTTGCGATAATTCTTCCTCTGAACGATAATAACGATGATCATCATCTGATGAATGAGGAGTAGTCCGCTGTGTCATCGTTTCAATTAGTGTTGGTCCTTCCCCACGCTTTGCCCGTTCAGCAGCCATTTTCACGGCCTCATAGACGGCAAGAGGATCCTGTCCATCTACTGTAAATCCTGGCATGCCGTACCCTTGTGCACGATCGGCAACATGCTTACATGCTATTTGCTTTTCAAGGGGAACGGAAATAGCATATTGGTTATTTTCACACATGAAGATGACCGGTAATTTATGAACACCTGCGAAATTAGCTCCTTCATGGAAATCGCCTTGGTTAGATGAACCTTCCCCAAAAGTGACAAAAGTGACAATATCCTCTCCCTTCATACGGGCAGCAAGAGCAATCCCAACAGCATGAGGAACTTGTGTTGTAACCGGCGAAGACCCAGTGACAATTCTATTTTTCTTATCACCAAAATGGCCTGGCATTTGTCTTCCACCTGAGTTTGGGTCTTCTGCTTTAGCAAAGCTTGAGAGCATGATATCCTTCGCTGTCATCCCGAATGAAAGGACGACCCCAAGATCTCGATAATAAGGTAATGTATAATCCTTCTCCCTGTCAAGTGCAAAAGCTGCTCCTACCTGTGCAGCTTCTTGTCCTTGACAAGAAACAACAAAGGGGATCTTTCCAGCACGATTAAGTAACCAAGTTCGCTCATCTAATCGCCTTGCCATCAGCATCGTTTCATATATTTCCAAGACTTCTTCATTACTAAGTCCGAGCTCAGTATGACGGTTTTTTGCCATGTGAAATCCCTCCCTAATTTTTGCATCTATACGGCATTATATATGGATTGCTGCTCGGTCCACAGCCAATGCTGCTTCACCTATTGTTTCGCTTAATGATGGATGTGGGTGGATCATCGTTCCCACTTCCCAAGGAGTTGCATCTAAAACATGAGCTAAGCCTGCTTCGGAAATTAAATCTGTTACATTTGGACCAATCATATGAACTCCCAATAGGTCATTGTTTTTTTGATCAGCTATTAGCTTAACAAAGCCAGTTGTATCACCAAAAACAAGCGCCTTTCCATTCGCTAAGAAGGGAAATTTCCCTGTTTTAACTTGAAAGCCAGCATCTAAAGCCTCACTTTCTGTCATACCAATACTAGCAACCTCCGGATGACTATATACACATCTCGGTACATTTTGATACTGAATAGGATCTGGGTTCAGTCCGGCGATATGTTCTACAGCTAAAATTCCTTCATGTGACGCAACATGAGCAAGTTGTAATCCACCAACAACATCCCCAATTGCGTACATATGTGATTCTTGGGTTTGCATATTATGATTGACTTGAATAAAGTTATTTTCAAGGCGAATATCTGTATTTTGTAAGCCAATTTGTGCGATATTAGCTTCTCTTCCCACAGAAACAAGGATTTTCTCTGCAGAAAAGCTCTTTATTTCGTCCTGCTTTTCTACTTGTATTGTCGCTTCATCCTGATCGATCTCAATAGTTTCAGCCAATACTTTTGCATTTGGGATGATCTGGACTCCCTTTTTCGTTAGAGCTTTTGTCAGTTCTTGAGAGATATCTTGATCTTCGTTCGGTAAAATGCGGTCTGCATATTCCAATACCGCTACTTCCACCCCAAAATCTGAAAGCATGGAAGCCCATTCTATCCCAATTGCTCCTCCACCTATAATTAAAATCGATTTTGGCAGTTGATCTAGTTCTAAAGCATGTTCTGATGACAACACAATCTCACCGTCTATTTCTAAGCCTGGTAAAGTGCGTGGACTCGATCCTGTCGCAATGATTAAGTTTTTCGGGATTAATAGTTCATTATCGTCTTCTAATTCAACAGACACTGTTCCAGGGAGTGGTGAGAAAATGGAAGGGCCTAAAATGGTACCTACTCCCTTATAGACGTCAATATTTCCTTTTTGAATCAGTTGCTGAACGCCTTGATATAATTGGTTGACAATTTTCTGCTTCCGTTCTTGTACTTTTTCAATTTGCAACTGAACATTATCCGTAACAACGCCAAATTCAGTACTTCGTTTTGCTAGAGAAAAAACCTCTGCACTTCGGAGCATAGCCTTACTTGGTATACATCCTTTATGTAAGCATGTACCACCGAGTTTATCATGTTCAACGATCGCTGTCTTTAAACCAAGCTGAGAGGCACGAATCGCAGCGACATATCCACCTGTTCCGCCTCCCAAAATAACTAAATCATATTCTGTAGCCATTAATATCCCTCCCTATCATTTTCTATGGACCGTTAGCTTAAAGTCTATTCGTCAAAATATGTTTATCATTGAGAAGGAATTGACCGCGAGATTTTCTCATTTGCTCGATTCTTTCTTCAGCCATACGATCAGCAGCTAGATATGTTGGGATATGGTCTCGCTTCGAAATTTCAATAACCTTTGCGACATTTTGATAAATGGTTTCAACTTTTTTCAATGCCCTGTCATGATTATAACCGGATAATTCATCTGCCACATTGATTACTCCCCCAGCGTTAATGACATAATCTGGAGCATAGACAATTCCCAGTTCATGAATAAGCTCGCCATGCTGAGGATCTTGTAATTGATTATTGGCCGACCCAGCAATTACTTTTGCCTTTAATTGGGGGATCGTTCGATCATTAATAATGGCTCCTAAGGCACACGGTGAAAAAATATCTGCCTCTACACCATAAATCTCTTCTGGATCTACAGCTTTCGCATTAAAAGCTTCAACCGCGCGATGAGCAGCCTCCCTATTGATGTCTGTTACAATCAAAGAGGCACCTTCCTTATGTAAATATCGACATAATTCAAACGACACATTCCCCACACCTTGAACGGCTACAACTTTCCCTTCAAGAGAATCAGATCCATAAGCTTCTTTAGCAGCAGCTTTCATCCCCACATAACAGCCATAAGCTGTCACAGGAGATGGGTTTCCTGATGACCCAGCAGCTTGGGAAATCCCAGTTACAAAGTTGGTTTCTTCATGGATCAAATCCATATCTTCCACGGTTGTGCCGACATCCTCAGCAGTAATATAGCGACCGTTTAATCCTTGAATATATCGACCAAAAGCTCTAAACATCGCTTCATTTTTGTCCTTTTTTGGGTCGCCGATAATAACCGTTTTTCCACCACCTAAATTAAGACCGGCTGCCGCATTTTTATATGTCATTCCTTTTGCCAATCGCAAAGCGTCTTCAATCGCCGCTTCTTCTGTTTCATACGTCCACATTCTTGTCCCGCCTAAAGCAGGGCCAAGCGTTGTATCGTGTAACGCAATGATCGCCTTTAAACCTGATGCTTCATCTTGACAAAATAAAAGTTGTTCATAATCATATTTCACCATATAATCAAAGATTTTCAATTTGAGCGCCTCCAGAAATATCTCTTTAAGACGTGTTCAAAAAGGAGGATAAATTCGATATTCGACCCAGGATGTATCAGCACCTAGTCGAATATGCTTTATCTTACAGTGTTATTTTCACCGGACTTTTTGAACGTCCTCTTTAAGACCTAATCTTGATACCTAATCATAATTCCTATTCTATTATTGTAACGAAAAGCCCGTTGCTTGACAAATCTTTAAGGTGTACTATGATTTTTTTATATAGAAATTGACAAAGTTGCCACATGTTTGCTTGAAATGAAGCGACTCACTAAAAGGCGGCTAAATAGAAGGAGTATATATATGGGTAGAATCGTGGCACTAGTTTTATTAGTCATTCCCGTTATTTTAGCAGGATATGGGATCAAATTAATGCGAGATATGCTATTTGGTATTCTGCAACCCCCTTTTCCATTTCTCTGGTTACAATTTTTAAGTGGGGTCATACTTTTGGTGATCGGTTTAGGGTTTATTTCAGGGTTTGTCCTACATCGTGATAAAAAAAAGAATAAAGTGCAAGATCGTTTCAATAAAAATGAAGGAAAATAATATAGAGATCATTGGCTTTTATGAAACCTGACACTGTTCAAACGAGAACAAAAGCGCAAGCGCCTGGATCAGCCCCGACAAGCAAATGTTCCTGAAGAGCTTTTTCCCTTCCTAGGTTCAAGGTTATTTGACCTCGAGGGGCTAGGCGCTGGAGCTAGATGACAAAACTCAAAATTACAACTTATCCACAAGCCAAGAATTTTATAGTTTCC
>NZ_JADIJK010000027.1 GCF_017355205.1 Bacillus sp. SD088 | reverse complement strand
ATAGTTTCCTTAACGATTAAAAAACGCAAACTGAAAGGTAGTAATTCAGTTGCGTCTTTTTTGTGGCTTGGGAAATTATAAAATTGTCACCTGTGTATAACTTGCTTACCTCGCAGTTGGTGTCTAACTCCAGCGCCCAGCGACTAGCAAACTTTCAACTTCTGTTTGCGTAATCCAACATCGGCTCATACTTCGCCGTACTGTCTAGCTACAGACGGCAGATGCGAGTCCATCGGTGTTTCGACAGGACGGCGAGCCTTTAACCGATGTTCCGCAAAATAACCCTGAATTGTAGAAGGGGAAATTCACCCTTCTTCGTTTCAGGAACATTTGCTTGTCGCTCCTAATCAGCCGCCTTTCGCATTTCATGTATCCTTTATCTCAGGCCAACAGGATGTTGGTCAGAACGGCGTTGCGACGTATAGGAGGTTACTAGTGCGGTCGAAGCGACAGGACGTCGCGTTTGAGTCTGCTGCCAGGATGGCACGTTTTTAGCCGTTCATCCTTATTAAAAAAGTTTGTACGTCGCTAAACGGGCGCTTGCGCTTTTGTTTTTACCTATTTTTACGTCCTAACACTTTTTTAAAATTTACCGCTTTTTCAGGATAATCGGTAATGATCGCCGAACATCTTAATTGGAAGAGTCTTTTCATGTCCCTACGTTTATTAATCGTATAAGGCCGTACATCAATGCCAAATTCCAAGGTTGTTTTGATGATATCATCTGTCAGTATTTTTAATTTTGGGTGAATCCCACTTGCCTGTAATGTTGCGGCATATTCCCATGGTTTATATACATGATGATTATACAATGGGGCAGTTTCAACTGCCGGGCAAATTCCTTTCATTTTCTGAAGGGAAGAATGATTAAATGACGAAATGATGATCCGCTTCTCATAAGAATATTTATTAATTAAAGCTGCAACCTTTTCTTCAAGCTCCATGTAAGGTATGATGTTGTTTTTCAATTCTACATTGCAAAGGCATTCATTTTCTTGCATCCAATCAAATACTTCTGTGAGGGTTGGAATTTTACACGCCTTTTTAAAATAATGCTTAAAGTGATGATTTGCTTTTAAACTTTGCAATGAAGATCTTGTAAAACCTTTAACAAGCCCACTACCATTCGTTGTTCGATCAACAGTGGTATCGTGAATCACCACAATTTCTCCATCTGAGGTTAATTGGACATCCAGTTCTATCCCATCTGCACCGGCCCGTTCTGCCGCAATAAACGCCTCCATCGTATTTTCTGGCTTGGTTCCCGAAGCACCTCGATGTGCTAATACTATGGTCATTTTTTCACCACCGTTGTCTGATCCAATCTGCTATGAATCCAAATTATGATGCCTTATGCTCAAGTCTTAGCTTGTCTGCGACCATCGCTATAAATTCTGAGTTAGTTGGTTTTGCTTTTGACATACTAACTGTATAACCGAATAACGAGGAAATAGAATCGACATTTCCTCTGCTCCATGCTACTTCAATGGCATGTCTGATCGCTCGTTCAACTCTGCTAGCCGTTGTATTAAATTTCTTAGCAATATCTGGGTATAAAACCTTTGTGATGGAACCAAGCAATTCAATATCATTATAAACCATCGTTATAGCCTCTCTTAAGTATAGATATCCTTTTATATGAGCTGGAACCCCAATTTCATGGATCACAGACGTGATACTTGCTTCAAGATTCTTTTCCGATTTCGGTTCATGGGAATGACTTTTCACTTGATTTGTGCTCCTCTTTAATCCACTTGCTTTTCCACTGACCTGCCGGATATGTGTCACCAAATGCTCCATATCAAAAGGTTTTAAAATGAAATAAGAAGCTCCTAATTCAACAGCTTTTGTTGTAACATCTTCTTGTCCAAAGGCTGTTAACATGATGACATTTGGGATCCGCTTATTAAGCTCTCGCAATTTACCTAATACCCCTAATCCATCTAAATGGGGCATAATAATATCTAAAACCAGAACATCTGGTTCAACATCGTCTAATAGCTCCAAACACTCTTGTCCATTATGAGCCGTTCCAACCACTTCGATATCTTCCTGTGCAGAAAGATACTCATCTAATAAACCTACTAGTTCTCGATTATCATCCACAAGACATACTTTAATTTTCTTCAAATTTTTTCCTCCTCAACCCGTCGATTCCTTATTTTGACACTAATAGATAAATACGCCAAAGAAATTAAAAATCCTTTAAATTTATCGTTTTTTTTATAAAAACTTACTCATACTCTGTTTTACTCTTGTTTTCGCCCTTATTCGACTTTATTTTTTCATTTTGTCGAATTTTCTTTATCATCCAGAACAAAAGCGCAAGCGCCTTAGCGACGTACATAGTAAGGATGAACAGCTAAAAACGCGACATCCTGTCGCTTCGTCTGCACTAGTACATCCTGTACGTCGCAACGCTGTTCTGACCTACATCCTGTAGCCCTGAGATAAAGGATACATGAAATGCGAAAGACGGCTGATTAGGAGCGACAAGCAAATGTTCCTGAACCTAGGTACGGGCTTTTTTCCTTCATAGGTTCAGGGTTATTAAGCAGAACATCGGCTAAAGGCAGACATCCTATGAGCTTCTCCGGGCTAGGCGTTGGAGCTGGATGTCGCCCCAAAGAATTTTTAATTTCCCAAAGCATAAAAAAAGCAAGGGAACGCAGTTGCGGTCCCTTAGCTAGCTTTATCAGTCTGATCTTCATATATATCAATACCTGCTTCGTTTAACATCCATTCAACATGAACGCCATAGCCCGATGTTGGATCATTTACAAAAACATGAGTGACAGCTCCAACCATCTTCCCGTCTTGTACGATGGGACTCCCGCTCATTCCCTGTACAATCCCCCCTGTTTTCTTTAATAATTCAGGATCGACGACCTTTAATACCATCCCTTTTGTCGCAGGGTATTTTTGCGGAATCGTACTGACGATTTCAATATCAAACGGTTCGACCTTATCTCCATCTGTCACTGTTAAAATTTGAGCCGGTCCTTCTTGTACTTGATTCGCTAATGCAATGGGAAGAGGCTTATCCATAATGCCATTGGTAATCGGCTTCTTTAATTTTCCAAAGATTCCAAATGGGCTATTGGTTGTGATGTCACCAATCACTTCCCGATTCGCGGAAAATCTCGCTAATTTCTCTCCTGGTGCACCGTTTTTCCCCTTCTCAATGGCTGTAACAGTTGATTTTACAATTTGCCCATGATCCACCACAATTGGTTTTTTCGTGTCCATATCTGAAATAACATGTCCTAAGGCACCATATTTTTTCGAATTTGGTTCATAAAACGTCATTGTCCCAATTCCTGCTGCCGAATCACGTATATACAAGCCTAATTTAAAGGATTTTTCTTTATCATCTTTTACAGGCTGCAAAGTCGCATTTAATTTCTCTTTCCCTCTTTGTAAAGAAATATCCAATTCCTTTTGATTATTTCCAGCTTCATCTACAAATGGTGCCACATCAGCCATACTATTGATTTTTTTTCCATTTATCTTTGTAATAATATCTCCAAGCTGGATTCCGGCTTCTTCGCCTGGGGATACCTTTCTACCATCTGCTAATACTAAATGGTGCCCTACAACTAAGACGCCAAGGGTATTTAGCTTCACTCCCACTGATTGTCCGCCAGGATATACTTTCATATCCTTTAAAACATTCACATCGACCTTTTTCACCGGAAGACCGGCAAATTCTAAAACAAATTCATCCGTCCCAGGACTTTTTCCTTCTAAAGAAATGGCCTGCTGACTTTCTTCTACATCGACCTTCTCTGAAGATGATGTAGAAACTGTCATTGCATTAGCTTTCATTATTGATTGCTCTTGGCCTTCAAATAAGGTAACGCTCCCTGGTATCTGAATGAATTGTTGAACAGGTTTACTAAAACTTAACATTAAAAGTGAAACAAGGAGAATTCCACCTATCGCTTTTCTTATCCAATCATGCATGTACTTTTCACTCTCCTCGCTTTCTAGCCCACATCTTTAATTTAGCCCGGTTGTGCTTTATTTATAAGTGGAAGAAAGTAAAAAAGCTGTCCAATATAGGATAGCTTTTCAAGTATTTTTTAAAGTACCAGCGATTTCTAGTAATTCCTTTGCATGTTCCTTGGTTAATTCAGTCATTTCGGCTCCGGAAATCATTCTGGCAATTTCATTTATTTTTTGCTTTTTTTGTAAAATGGTCAATTGAGTCTTCGTTCTACCAGATTCTTCTTTTTTGGAAATTAGAAAATGAATATCAGACATCGCAGCGACTTGTGGCAAATGGGTAATACAAAATACTTGGGATTGGTAAGAGATTTTCGATATTTTTTCGGCTATTGCTTGAGCAACCCTGCCACTCACGCCTGTATCTACTTCATCAAAAATAATCGAGGTGATGCCTTGATGCTTGGAAAAAATTGTTTTTAGCGCTAACATAATCCTTGATAATTCTCCTCCAGAAGCCGTTTTAGATAATGGTTTTAAAGGTTCGCCAGGATTTGTGGAAATATAAAACACGACTTCATCTAGGCCATCTTTTCTAAATTCCAAATGATCTTTTTTATCCGATACAAAGACCGGTTTAAAAACCGCCTTATCCATATAAAGTTCTTTTAATTCGCGATGAATAGAGGTGGACAATGCTTCTGCACTCTGCTTTCTTAATTTACCTAAATATTTCCCTTCAACAGCCAAGTCCTTTTTAATGGAATCCAATTTTTCCTCTAGCTGGTCAATCCGCGCTTCTCGATTTGTTAAAGTTTCCATTTCTTCTTCAATTCTAGCGCCATATTCAAGAATTTCTTCAATCGTTTCCCCATATTTTCTTTTCAGTTGGTTCATCTCATGGATTCGACTTTCAATTTCGTTTAATCGTTCTGGGTCAAATTCCATATTCTCCAAACCTTCTCTTATTCGTGTTGAAACATCCTCTAATAAATAATAACTATTTGCAGTGGTTTCATAAGCATCGGAATATTGTTCATCTAGCTCAGCAGCACTTTCTAAATGACCCATAGCATGTCCAATATAATCTAGTCCACTTTTCTCTCCTTGCAGTCCTTCATAGCTAGCCTTTAATGAGGCATAAATCTTCTCAAAATTCGCTAATTGCTTTCTTTCTGCAAGCAATTGCTCATCTTCATTCAGTTTTAGATCAGCCTTTTGGATGTCTTGAGCTTGAAATTGTAAAAGATCTAATCTCTGAGCGATCTGTTGCTCATTTAATTTAAGATCATTTATTTGTTTAAGTGTTTTGATATAAGTTGAATAAATATCTCTGTAATTCATTAACGCGTTTGCAATTTTTTCACCACCAAATTGATCAAGCAAAGCAAGGTGGCGTGATTCATCCATTAATTCTTGGTGCTCATGCTGACCATGAATATCAATAAGAGTCCGTCCCATTTCACGTAAAATAGAAATCGTCACCAATTTTCCATTTATCCGACAGACACTCTTCCCATTATTAGAGATTTCTCGACGTAAAATTAGCATACCCTCTTCTATCTCAATGCCAAATTCACGCGAGCGCGAGTAACACGGATGATTTGGCGCTAAATCAAATAAGCCTTCAATCTCGGCCTTTTTTTCTCCATGACGAACAAACTCAGATGAACCTCGCCCCCCCATTAGCAGATGTAAGGCATCAATAATGATTGACTTCCCTGCACCTGTTTCTCCTGTCAAAACTGTTAGACCTTTTTCAAAAGAGACATGTATTTCATCAATAATTGCAAAATTTTTAATTGATAATTCCTGTAACACAATCAATTCCCCTTTTCTAAGAAAAGCGCAAGTGTTTAGTGTAAGAAGAAAGGCTCGACATCTGCATTTTAGTACGTCCGTATATCGCAACGCCTTTCTGATTAACATCCTGTTGCCCTCCGACAAATGTTCTGAGAGAAGAAAAGTCCGGCTGATTTTAATTAGCTCAGGTTATTAAGCGGAACATCGGTTAAAGGTACGACAACCTATCGGAAGACCCAAACGCGACGCCCTGTCGCTTCATCGGCACTTGTATCCTGTACGTCGCAACGACGATGAACTCACATCCTGGAAGCTTCTTGGAGCTAGTTTCAGCAGTAGCCGAATTTATCCTTTCCTAAATTTAACACATTTCAGAGCATATCAATAAATTTCTGATTCACTGATGTGGCATCTTCCGAAGTTCTACAAATAATTAAACATGTGTCATCTCCACAAATACTGCCCATTATCTCATCCCAATCTAACTGATCAATCAATGCTCCCACTGCTTGAGCGTTTCCTGGTAAAGTTTTCATAACAATTAAATTTTGTGAGTAATCAATCCCTACGAACGAGTCAGTCAAGGATCGTTTTAATTTTTGTAAAGGGTTAAAACGTTGATCTGCTGGTAGGCTATATTTATAACGACCATCCGCTAAGGGAACCTTTACAAGATGCAATTCTTTAATATCACGAGAGACAGTAGCTTGCGTGACATTAAATCCTGCATTTTCCAATTCTTCAACAAGATCATCCTGTGTTTCAATTTCCTTCGTCCCAATTAATTCACGTATTTTTATATGTCGCTGTCCTTTTGTCATTCTTTTACCGCCTTCAAATTTATATAATGTGGATCTGTATAATTATACTGTATTATACAACAAAAGACGGAACAAGCAAAAGAGGGGTATCCAATTGGACATCCCTCCTCTTACTTTTTAAATTGATTATGAGCTTGTTCTACAATCTCTACCGTGGAATGGGCAGAAAAGTCCTCCCCTGTTGGGTTATGCTCATCTAAACCAAGCCATGAGAGGTGGATAAGAAATTCAATATTTCCTTCTCCTCCTGTAATCGGAGAAAACGATACGTTCTGTATATCATATCCCTGCTGTAAGGAGAATTGTTTAATTTTATCCACGACTTTTACATGAATGCTTTTTTCTCTTACAATACCTTTCTTCCCTACTTCTTCTCTTCCTGCCTCAAATTGGGGTTTTATTAAAGCTACGACATTGCTTTCGGGTGATAACAACCCTTTTAATACAGGTAAAATTAAAGTTAAAGAAATAAAGGAAACATCAATTGTTGCGAAACCAGGCATTCCACCATCTAAATCTTCGGGCTTTACGTAACGAAAATTGGTTCTTTCCATCACCACAACACGCGGATCATTTCTTAATTTCCAAGCAAGTTGGTTATAGCCGACATCAAGGGCATACACCATTTTCGCACCATTTTGTAAGGCACAATCAGTAAAGCCGCCCGTTGACGCACCAATATCCAACATTACTTTATCTTGGACTGTTATTTGGAACTCCGTCAACGCTTTTTCTAATTTTAAGCCACCGCGACTAACATATGGCAAAGGATTCCCTTTGACCTGAATGGGAATATCAGTCGCTATTCTTTCTCCTGGCTTATCTAAGCGAGTTTCATTTGAAAAGACAATCCCCGCCATAATCGCTCGTTTGGCTTTTTCACGTGTTTCCACCAGACCTCTTTCAACAAGTAAGATATCTAACCTTTGTTTTTGTATCTTCATACTTGGTTACGCCCTTTTTTTCTTAGCAGGGAGCATAGAATTTATCTTGTTCATAACCTGATCTGTAGTCAATCCAATCTCATTCCACAATTCTTTGACACTCCCATGCTCAATAAAGCGGTCAGGGATCCCCATTCGCTCAATCGTTGTACTACTATACCCATGATCATGAGCAAATTCTAGAACGGCACTGCCAAACCCACCTTCAAGTACGGCTTCTTCCACCGTCAAAATAGGACCACTTGTACTCAAAATACTTTCAAGCATCTTTTCGTCTAGCGGTTTAATAAAGCGAGCATTTATTACTTGCACAGAAATCCCTTGTTTTTCGAATTGATAAGCTGCTTCCATTGACATTGGGATTGTTGTGCCAAAAGTTAAAATCGTCGCTGTGGTCCCCTCTTTCAACACTTCCCAACTTCCGATTGGAATTGTTTTATATGTCTCATCCATTGGGACGCCACACCCGTTTCCTCGAGGAAATCTCATAGCAATGGGACCATCATCATATTGATTTGCTGTGTACACCATATGCTGTCCTTCATTCTCATCTTTCGGCATCATAATGACCATATTAGGTAATGAGCGTAGAAAAGCAATATCAAATACACCTTGATGAGTCTCCCCATCTGCTCCTACTAAACCAGCCCGATCTATTCCGATAAAAACATTCAAATTTTGCCGGCAGATATCATGAAGCACTTGGTCATATGCTCTTTGCAAAAAGGTTGAATAAATAGCAAGGAAAGGTTTCATTCCTTGTGTTGCCAATCCAGCAGCCATTGTCGCTGCATGTTGCTCAGCAATGCCAACATCAAACATTCGATCAGGAAATTCCTCTGCGAATTTTTCAAGCTTAGAACCTACTGGCATTGCAGGTGTTACGGCTACAATTCTTTGATCCTCACGAGCAAGTTTACGCACGGTTTCACTTACTAATGCACTCCAAGCTGGAGCCGTGTTAACCGGCTTAATAAGATCCCCTGTTTCCGTTTTATATGGGCCAGTACCATGCCATGTTCCAACTTTATCATCTTCCGCTGGGCTAAATCCTTTTCCTTTTTTTGTAATAACATGAAGCAGAACAGGACCGTCCGTTTTTTTTGCATATTGAATATTTTCCAACAGTTCATCTAGATTGTGGCCATCAATAGGTCCTAAATAAGTGAAACCTAATTCTTCAAAAAAGATACCGGAAACGAGTAGATATTTCAAGCTGTCTTTCACACGTTCTGCAGTAGAAGCAAGCTTACCACCCACAGCTGGGATCTTTTTCAATAAATATTCTAGTTCATCTTTTACCCACTGATATTTTCCCGCAGTTCTTAATTTTCCGAGCACATTATTTAAGGCCCCTACATTCGGTGCAATCGACATCTCATTATCATTTAGAATAACCGTCATATTCGTTTGGCTATCACCAATATGATTTAGAGCCTCTAACGCCATTCCACCGGTCAATGCTCCGTCCCCTATTACTGGGATCACATATGAGTTTTCTTTTTTGACATCACGTGCTATAGCCATTCCCATGGCAGCAGATAATGAAGTAGAGCTATGCCCTGTTTCCCAAACATCATGCATACTTTCTGACATTTTTGGAAAACCGCATAAACCCTTGTGCTGCCGTAAAGTGTCAAATTGGTTCGCACGACCGGTTAAAATCTTATGCACATAAGATTGATGCCCAACATCCCAAATAATTTTATCTTTTGGGCTTTCAAAACATTTATGAAGGGCTAAAGTTAACTCAACAACACCCAAATTAGGACCAATATGCCCGCC
Organism: Bacillus sp. SD088; assembly: GCF_017355205.1. Taxonomy (GTDB): domain Bacteria; phylum Bacillota; class Bacilli; order Bacillales; family Bacillaceae_C; genus Lederbergia. The sequence goes on along the minus strand of NZ_JADIJK010000027.1, from coordinate 65,443 downwards.
TGTCCAAGATAATTTCTCTATTAAGAATTCTCGGATCTCTTCACTTAACTGTTCGAGTTCCTCCTTATTCATCGTTTTTAAAAAAGAAGGGTCTTTAATTGATAAAAGATCCAAATTGGATCACTCACTTTCATTTCTTTGATTTGGATTTAGTGTTCTTTTTCTTGTGATCTTTTATAATCGTAATGTGGGTTTTTTCCTCAAGAAATTGCAATACCTTACCAACCTGAAAAATAATATTTCTTGAATAGGTAATAGCAATTGTTTTTCCAAGAGCCTTCCCACCTACAGTAATGGCAGCTATAAGACTAGTTAAACCTACATTCAAACTATAATCAAGCGCCGAATTATTAGCAATATTATTGCTTTGTGCCAATTGGATGATAACTAATGTTGCCGCTGTACCACTAATAATTCCAGAAATGTCTCCAATGACATCATTACAGAAACTAGCAAAACGGTCCGCATTTCGAATAATACGAATAGAATGCTTGGCTCCATAAATTTTTTCCGCTGCCATGGAGTGAAAAGGAGTTTCATTTGCAGCTGTAGCTGCAATTCCTATCATATCAAATAATATCCCAATCAGGACAATAAAAAGCACAATCATTAAGCCAAAAGTCCATGATACCCCGTGTAAAGCTCCGTTGGAAGCGATTGAAAAAATAGCCGCTAACACAAATGTGATAACGGCTATGGTGATACTCCATTTCATTGATTTATGTACAATTTCTTTCATAATCATTAAATTCCATCTTTCCATTAGTGTGCCGGATGGTCATAATAAGAGTAAAAATTACGGCTTAGGTCCAGTAGGTTTTCCCAAGCAAATACCGAATGTCACCATTTCGGCGGTTTCCCTTTAAATTCGCTTTGACAAAGTCACCTTATGTCAGACTGGATTACCACTTAGTCCGCACTATAATCCCCTTATTATGTCTAAGAACAGTCTAGGAGATTTCCTCAACAACCCTGAACCTAGTTCCTAGCCTCTTTTGCAAAGTAGATTTCATATGGACGGAAGAAATAAGCACGATGGCCAACCGTATCCTATTCCTTATAACCATAATCCCCTCTAACTTCACTCAAGGCAGGCTACGCTGCTAGTGATACCCTTTTGTCACATTGCAGGTCTATACTTCACTATTCATGCAGTGCTTTTTGCCAGCTGAATAAATGAAGCCTCCGCGGTAAAGGGTCTACGCCCACATGCCTTTGTGGATCGCCCTTGTACCTTTACTCCCAGCTCCGACCCAAGGCTGGGCTCCTCAAGCCGAAACAAGGAACTTCATCGATATGCCCTTTAGTGAATTTTTAGGCCCACCTTCAGAACCGGTAGATTGACTAGAATACTGCACCATCCAGCAGTGTAGCAAAATTATATCATATATTTCATTTTTCATCAATAAGTGGGGAGGTTGTAAAACCTGATATTTATTTCGCTCATATTCCACTAAACAATGCTTTTGAACATGAATTTATACTTTAATTTTGCCGATCTGCGATCAAATCCGTTAGATAATACAGCAACTCCGTATTTTGTTTTGTAAGATGTAAAGCGGTTTTAGCCTGTTTCGTATGATAAGCTAGCTGCTCTTTTGCTCCCTCGAGCGTGAGTAACGCGGGATACGTACTCTTCGATTTCCCATCATCGCTACCAATGGGCTTACCAATCAGCTTTTCATCTCCAATCACATCTAAGATGTCATCACTAATTTGAAAGGCTAATCCTATATGTTGGGAAAATTCCTCAAATAAATTTAACTCTTCACTATTCGCACCAGCAATTTTAGCACCTGCTAAAACACTAAATGATAGTAGCTTTCCCGTTTTGTGTTGATGAATGTATTCAAGCTCCTTCATCGTTAATTCTTGATTTTCTGCTTCGATATCTGCGACCTGCCCTCCGACCATTCCAACTGGTCCAGCGTTTTTGGCTAATAATTGGACCAACCAAACTTTGTCAGCGTTACTTAATTGATCATCATTCGAAATAAGCTCAAAGCTATACGTTAATAGTCCATCCCCGGCCAAAATAGCAAGTGCTTCTCCATATACTTTATGGTTTGTCGCCCTTCCCCGTCTTAAATCATCATCATCCATGCTAGGCAAATCATCATGAATAAGGGAATAAGTGTGGATCATTTCTAATGCACAAGCTGTTGACATTCCTGCTTGTGGATCCTTTCCATACGCATGTATGGCAGCGAATAACAGAAGCGGGCGAATTCTTTTGCCGCCAGCCGTTAAAGAATACTTCATCGCTTCCTGTAGCGATTGTGGTGCTTGCAAGGCTTCAATCGCATTAATAAGATTCGTTTCAAGTTGACGTTTATAATGGTTGAGGTATTCCTCCTGATTCACGCTCACTCTTGCTCCTCCTCTTGGAGATGAAAAGCCTCCTCTCCTTGATCTGTTAAGACTTTTGTTAATTGCTCTTCTGCATTCTTTAGGCGGTCATGACAAAATTTAGAATACTCCATGCCTTTTTGATAGATGGTCAAGGCCTCTTCTAGTGGGATATCACCTGATTCTAAGCGCCCAACAATTTTTTCAAGCTCATTTATCGCTTGTTCAAATGTCATTTTTTCTTTCATTTCTTTCACCTTTCTCCGCATAATCGACCGTGCAATAATAGTGTCCATCCATCACTCTAACAATTATTTTTTCACCGGTCCTTGCAGCTTCCGTACTTTTAATTAACTCGCCTTTTTCATTATACGTAACACTAAAGCCTCTCTGTAAAATATTCAAAGGACTTAGAGCATCTAATTTAGAAACTTTGTTCAAAAAATCGTGATTCTTCTTGTCAAAAACATACTGAATCTGCCTATTTAACCGCTCGTGAAGATAACGTAATTTTTCCTTATGTAATTCGATCTTTGTAGCAGGATGACGTGTCGCCAAAGCTTGATCTAACTTGCGGAAGCATTCCATCTTCTGATGTAATAAACGTTCTTGCGCTGCGTGCAACCTTTCACTCCAACGATCCACAGTCTCCCATTTTTGCTCATAAATTTTATGAGGGTGGCGATAAATATACGATTGGCGCAAATAGTTTAATTGAGTTTGCTTTAGACGAATCGTTTCAACCATTCCTCGATTCAATCGTTTTTGCAAATTTAATAAGCGTTCCATTAATTCCTCTACATGAGGAACAACCAGCTCGGCCGCGCCGGTAGGGGTAGGTGCTCGTAAGTCTGCAACAAAATCTGTAATCGTGAAATCTGTCTCATGACCAATCGCCGAAATAATTGGAATCGTAGATTGAAAAACAGCCCTTACAACGGCTTCTTCATTAAATGCCCACAGATCTTCGATTGACCCCCCCCCTCTTCCTACGATAAGCACATCAATATCCTGACGATTGTTAGCAAGCTGAACCGCTTCAACGATTGATTTTCCTGCTTGCGTTCCTTGCACAAGAACAGGAAGTAAGAGGATTTCGCCCATAGGATAACGTCTTTTGATGGTTGTTATAATATCTCGGACAGCTGCGCCAGTAGGAGAAGTAATGATCCCGATCTTTTGCGGATAAACTGGAATCGACTTTTTATGAGAAGCCTGGAACAGGCCCTCCTTTTCTAACTTTTCTTTCAATTGCTCATAAGCAAGAAATAGCTCTCCAATCCCGTCTGGCAACATCTCTTGCACATAAATTTGGTATTGACCCGATTGTTCATATACCGAAATATTTCCTTTTATTAACACATGCAGGCCGTTTTCTGGATTAAATTTCATTTTTGCAGCCGACCTCGAGAACATAACAGCCATAATTCTTGCTTGATCATCTTTTAACGTAAAATATAAATGGCCACTCGTATGTTTTTTAAAATTCGAAATTTCACCTTTTACAAAAATATTCATTAAATGAGGGTCTGCATCAAATTTTCTTTTTATGTACTTGGTTAAGGCCTGGACAGATAAGTATGATGGATTCTTCATTTCTTCACCTTCTAATTAGTAAAAACGCAAGGACCTACTTTGAGGTCTAAATAACAATGGTTTTCTTTCACAGAAAAAGCTGCATTCCAATAATCTGGATGACAGCTTTTTCTCATATTCTTTATTCTATTGTACTCGTTTTTATCCATGATTGCGATGATTTAATTTATTTTTAGCCGACTTCACAGTGTTATATAATAACATTGTAATCGTCATAGGGCCGACACCACCTGGGACAGGAGTAATATATCCCGCTTTGTTGGAAACATCTGTAAAGTCAACATCTCCACATAACTTCCCGTTTTCATCACGATTCATTCCTACGTCAATAACAATAGCGCCATCCTTCACATATTCAGATGTAATCATGTTTGCTTTACCAATAGCGGCGACGACTATATCTGCCTCTTTAGTGTGTGAAGCCAAATCGGTTGTTTTTGAATGCGTATAAGTAACTGTAGCATTTTCGTTTAACAATAACTGTCCCATTGGCTTTCCAACAATATTACTCCGACCAACAATAACAGCATTTTTTCCAGCGATCGTGATTTTCTCATACCTCAACATTTCGATAATGCCAAATGGTGTACAAGGAAAAAATGTATCTTGTCCTGTCATCATTTTCCCTATATTAATCGGGTGAAATCCATCCACATCTTTTTCAGGAGAAATGGATTCTATTACCTTTATCTCGGAGATATGGTCAGGTAATGGTAACTGTACCAAAATTCCATGGATGTCGCTACGATTATTTAGTTCTACAATATGCTGCAATAATTCATTTTCGGATACATTAGTTGGCAGCTCAATTAAAATTGATTCCATTCCGATCGCTTTGCAACTTTTTTGCTTGGATGTGACATACGTCCGTGAAGCTTGGTTATCACCCACTAAGATTACCGCAAGCCCGGGCTTCATTCCCGCCGCTGTCAGCTCTTTTACTTCTTCTGCAAGCTTTTCGCGAGTTGCTTGTGCTATTTTCTTTCCATCAATTAATTTGGCAGTCATCCTCTTCCCCCTTGCATGGATTTATCTCGGTACAACCTGTCTGCTAGCCCTCCACCGATGGTAGAACTCGCTATATTTAAAGATGTCATTTGCAAGAACTTTCCATAATGATAGACACTAGCTATACTTCCTGTTGAAGGAATATAAATCAACTTTCTTTTTTGGCTTTTGAAAGGATCCCGTTAATAAATTTTCCTGATTTATCATCACCAAATATTTTTGCGATTTCAATGGCTTCATTGATTGCCACATTCTCAGGTATGTCATCATGAAATAATAATTCATACATACCTATCCTTAATATGGTGATGTCGACTTTAGCGAGACGATCCAGCGTCCAGTTTTCCAAATGTTTTTGGATTTCAGCATCAATTTCCGGTAAATGTTGAATAGTTCCTTCCACCAATTGCTGTAAAAAAGGATCCTTCTTTTCGTCTTCTAATACATTCTCGATTGCTTCTTCTGCTTCTATTCCACTTATATTCATTTGAAACAAAGCTTGTAATGCCTTTTCACGTGCAGTTCTTCTTTTCATGTAGTATGATAATCTCCTTTAGGCCCGCACAGGAGGCGGGTCAAAACGGTATTGCGATGTACAGCCCATACTTAGAGCAGGCGAAGCGATAGAATGTCGTAGCTTAGCCTGCATTAGTACGTCGCGAACTTAGCTGTTCTTCCTTAATATCTAAGTTCCTCGCGTTTTGAGTGCCTTATTCTTCAATCTCTAATTCATGTTCTAATTTATGTGTCTCAAATGCAACGCCCACAATATGAATATTGACTTCTTTTGCTTCTAAGGCAGTCATATTATAAAGTGTTTGTTTAATATTATCTTGTACCTTTTGGGCTACAGTTGGAATTGATACACCAAAATCCATTAAACAGAATACATCGACTTTAATTCCATCATCTGATAACTCGACTCGAATGCCCTTTCCATGATTTTTCTTACCTAGCTTTTCAACAACACCACTAGCAAAATTCCCTCGCATTTGCGCAATTCCATCTACTTCAGCAGCGGCAATCCCCGCGATTACCTCAATTACTTCTGGAGCGATCTCGATTTTACCATGACTTTGTTCATCATCTTGAATCATTTCCAACATATTCATTGCTTCTTCCATGCTTTGCACCCCCAATTATTTTTGGCCCATTACATCGTGGATCTCTAGAAACTTCGTATTAAAGTCCCCTTGTACAAATGTTTCATTCTCCAATAAATTTAAATGAAATGGGATGGTTGTTTGAATTCCTTCAATCACAAATTCTCCTAAAGCACGTTTCATTTTGGCAATTGCTTCTTCACGAGTTTTCCCATAAGAAATTACCTTTGCTACCATTGAATCATAGTATGGTGGGATTGTATAGCCTGGATATACACCTGAATCCACTCTTACCCCTGGTCCTCCTGGAGGCAAATACATTTCAATCCGTCCTGCGGAAGGCATAAAGTTCTTTTCTGGATTTTCTGCATTAATTCTGCATTCTATGGACCAGCCACGAAATTCAACATCTTCCTGTTTTACATAAAGTTTTTCTCCTGCAGCAACACGAATTTGCTCTTTAATTAAGTCGATCCCTGTTACCATTTCTGTAACAGGATGCTCTACTTGGATTCTTGTATTCATCTCCATGAAATAAAATTCCTGACTTCCTCGGTCATAAATAAATTCAATCGTACCTGCTCCTGTGTACTCTACCGCTTTGGCGGCCTGAACAGCAGCCTGTCCCATTTGCTCCCTTGTCTCGGGATCAATAGCCGGAGAAGGTGTTTCCTCTAGTAATTTTTGCAGCCTCCGTTGGATGGAACAATCTCTTTCACCCAGATGAATTACATTGCCAAACTGATCTGCCAAAACTTGAATTTCCACATGACGAAAATCCTCTATATACTTTTCTAAATATACTCCTGGATCGCCAAAAGCTGTTTCAGCTTCTTGTCTTGTAATTTTAATTCCCTTGATCAATTCATCTTCTGTGCGGGCTACTCGAATCCCTTTCCCGCCTCCACCGGCGGTTGCTTTAATAATCACCGGATAGCCCATTTCATTCGCTAGTTCAACGCCATCCTCAATTTTTTCAATAATACCGCGAGAGCCCGGAACAATCGGGACACCTGCTTCTTTCATTGTTTCTCTAGCTACATCTTTTGTACCCATTTTAGAGATCGCATCAGGACTAGGTCCTATAAAGATGATATTGCAGACACGGCATAATTCTGCAAAATCTGCATTTTCAGCTAAAAATCCATATCCTGGATGAATGGCATCACAGCCAGTTAATTTTGCAACCCCGACAACATTTAATGTATTTAAATAACTATCTTTAGAGGCATTGGGTCCTATACAATAGGCCTCATCAGCAAGTTGAACATGAAGTGCCTCTTGGTCTGCCTCAGAATACACAGCTACTGTCTCAATGTCCATTTCCTTACAAGCTCGAATAATTCTTACCGCGATCTCGCCTCTATTAGCGATTAATATTTTCTTTATCATAGCCCATACTCCTTACTTTTGCTTAACCAAGAATAATGGTTGACCATATTCAACCAATTGACCATCCTTGACAAGAATCTCGACAATTTCACCTTCAACTTCAGCTTCAATTTCATTAAATAACTTCATTGCTTCTACGATACAAACAACTGAATCCTCATGGACTATAGAACCTACTTCAACATAAGCAGGAGTATCAGGGGATGATGCCGTATAGAAAGTTCCAACCATTGGAGAAACAATTTGATGATATTGATCTGAAAGAGCTTCTGAAGACTTTTCTTGCTCACTATTTTGTTGAACTGTTACATCCGGTGCTTGTGCAGGGGTAGATGGTTGAGTGGCCGCTACAGGCAATGGATTAGTAGGTGGTGCTTGAATTGATTGTACGTTCGATCGTTTTTTCAATTCCACTTTAGATCCTTCATGCTTATACACAAATTCTTCTATAGAGGATTGATCAATTAATTTGATAATCTCGCGAATTTCTTCTATTTTTAACATAATGACACTCCTTAAAATTTATGAGTAGCTGCTAATATCATAATATAATACCTCATAAAAATTCAATCCTTCCTTCTCTATTATTAAAAAAAACATGAAAGTGCGTGTTCAAAAAGGAGGATAAAGAGGACCAAGTCGGATAAAAACGCTGACTTCTACGTTGCCCACAGGACGTGGGCGGTGCTAGTAGAAGTTCCTTTCCTTGATATACGAGCACAAGGAAAACTTCCTCGAATCCGCATCGCACGAAGGAAAAGTAGTTTTCTTTTCCAAGGAGCGGAAATGCAAGCCAAGCGAGCTTCCACAGGATGTGGTGACTTCGACGTTCGACACAGGACGTGTCGGTAATTAGTCGAAGACCCTTTATCTCGCAGTGTCATTTTTACCGAGGCCTGCAGGACACAGGTCACAAAGGAGTTGCGACAGGATGTCGCGAATTTAGCCTTTGATCCTTTTGAACATCCTCTGAAAAAAAGAAATGGGACGGATGGGAATCCCCCCTCCGTCCTCAGTTTATTTCGTGTCAAATTCGATATTCGGCACATAATTCGTACTGATTTCATCTTTTACAACTTTAAGGATACTCACAGCATCTGCTGCTGAATGTTCTTCTGCTTTCACCATAATATTGACTGTATGATCTTCTATTTCCACTAGTGCATCACTATATCCCAAACCTATTATACTTGTTTCAATAATATTTTCTTTTGTTGCCATTTCATCAATTTTTTCCATTTCATCATACAATTTATTTTTTTCATCTGCTGTTAATTCTTTCTCCCCTAATTGGCTTTGCAAGTTTAGCTTTTCTTCACTACGCTTATCTTGCAAATCCATGCGCATGGCTTCATAGATTTCATCACCCGCTGCTTGAGTCATGATGTCTATATCCTTATCGCTCATTTGGTTACTGGCACTTTCTGCTTCCTCTTCCCCACTTGTCGCCAAATCATTAGATGTTGGGTTCTGTAGAACATAATAGACCGATAATACGACCACAAGACTTAACATTGTTAATAGCCAAACCGTTTGCTTTTTCAAGAGCATTAAGATTCCCCCTTAGATTTTTTTGGAATAACGGCCACTTTATGAACAGGTACATTTAAAGACTTGGTTACAGCCTCTCTAATCCACTTTTTCACTTGCATATTATCTGCTCCCTCCGCCACAACCAAAACACCTTGAATATCTGGCTTTCTCGTCTCTGAGGTGAGAGGCGTTTCTTTATCTCCATTTTGGATGATAACAATCTGCTCTTCCTTTGACTGATCTTCAACTTGCCTTGTCCCCCCGTTTGTGTCGCCTTCTTGGGTTGTCTGATTTCTTAAGACAGTATCTTTCTCGTATACTTTTTTTTCTGTTCCAGAGACAGTGACAATAACGGTAGCACTTTGAACACCTACAATTGATTCCAAAGCCTCCTTTAACTGCTGTTCATACTGATCTTCAAATAATTTCATCCCATCATTTGATTCTGATTGCTTCGAACCAAATGCCTCAGAGCTTTCATCATATTCTTTATCTAGTACGGCTGCTGGATGTTCCTCTACATCACTTTTCCATAGACTACCCATGATCATAAATAAAGCTCCTAATGCAAGTAAGATGAGAAGATAGGTTGTTTTACCGCCATTTTTTCCGGGAGGCTTTTGTTTAAGGTTTTCTAATTTTTCTTTTATCCATTGAAAAGGATTATTTTGATTCGCCATCTTTTCCTGGTTCCTCCCCCGAAACAATTTCAATGACATCTTCAGGAATTTCCCATCGATTAGACAGTAAGGCTTTGATTTCACTGTTTGGCTGATTGCTTTCCTTCGGCTTTTCTTCTTTTGTATTGATATTAACTGGTTCTACAATCGCTATTTCATTTTCGGAAGGGTCGATATGAACCACCACCTGATTGATCTGTTCTTCTGGTTGATCCATATTGGCATCGGCAGAGATTTGTATGTGGTTAATTACGACCTGATAATGATCCATCAACTCCTTTTCCACTTCCTTTTTCATTTGGACAGCCATCTGATCTAATGTATATGCATCTTGTGAGGCTTGTATCTCTATTTTTTTCTTTTCTAGCAAATTTCCTGTAGATTGTTCACTTGCTTCTATCTTTTTTGTAAAAGAGGTCAACACTTGTTCATAATCACTTGATAATAATTGAAATAAAGGTGTGATAATGATGGAAATAAGCAACAAACCTGTCACAAGCTTTACGTATTTCCGCATATTATTCGCTGGCAAAAGCATGTCGATAATCATTGCTAGAAGAAGGAAGATAATAATATTCAGAATCCAATCCTTTATAAATTCCATATCCTCTCCTCCTTATCGAACCATCATCGTAATATTGCCAGATGTAATAATAATCGTCATACTAATAAAAAACATGAAAGAAACAATGGCTAATGAGGCAAACACATAAATCATGCTGTTGCTTACAGCATTTAAACAAGAAATTACTGGGCCATCTCCAAGCGGCTGTAATAAAGCTGCTGATAGTTTGTAAATAAAGGATATGATCAATATTTTTATAGCCGGAAAAGCGGCGATTAAAAGAAGAATGATGACCCCTGCAATCCCAATGGTATTCTTCAATAAAACGGAAGCCGATAGTACCGTATCAGCTGCATCAGTAAACATCTTCCCAACAACTGGAACAAAATTTCCTGTTACAAACTTAGCTGTCTTAATCGCAACCCCATCTGCAACAGCAGAAACAGCTCCACGCAATGACATCACACCGAGGAGAATCGTAATAAAAGCTCCTAACAGGCCAACACTCGCTTTCTTTAGCAAACCAGCTAATTGAGAGACCTTGATCTCGCCATTCAAAGCATTGGCGATGCTTAACAATGTAGAAAGAAATAATAGGGGTAAAACGCCGTTTTTAATCAACAAACTACTAATATTTATTAAAAACACAAGGATCGGATGATAAAAACCTGAGGAAGTAACTCCTCCAGATGAGGCAATTAAGGCTAGTAAAAGTGGTAATAACGCCAAAATAAATTGACTCATTTGGTCAATCGCTTCAATTGCATATTCACTTGCAACCCGAAAACTATTGAGCGCGATAATAATAAGGACCATAAAAATAATTGAATAGGCAACCTTACTAACAGCACCTTGTTCAAATGCGTTATGAAGAGATTGCAAAAACACACTGAAAATTGTCAAAAGCATTAAGGTGCCTAAAAGCTTTAAATTCAGTGATATTTCTTGAACGATGAACGCAATAATTCCATTCATCCAGGCTTGCATAGAGGAGGTCCCGTCTCCTTTGACAAAGTCGATCAGGGTCCCTCGTTTACTTTCGGGTAAATAATTCCCATAATTTTCAACAACTGTGTCCCAATATTGATTTAATTCCTCAAGTCCTAAATCTTCCATATAACGATCTAACGTACTCTCTTTTTCATCTTCTATAGGTTGTTCCTCTTGAGCATTAACTTGTCCGGGTTCCATGAACATAAGTATAAAGAACAAAAGAATCATCCAATGGCGGAATTTCATCTATTTCCACTCCGTTCTACAAATGCATTTTAGGCAGGCATTAGAGCAAGAATCGTTTCAATTAGAACTGTTAAGATTGGCACTGCCATCGCTAATATTAATATTTTCCCAGCTAATTCTACCTTGGCTGCAAGAGAACCTAGACCCGCATCTTTGCTAATATGAGACGTGAATTCTGCAATATAGGCAATTCCAATTATTTTTAAAATTGTCTTTACATACATAGAGTTCACATTAGCATTTGCTGCCAGCGTATCAATCATCATAATGATCTTCTGAATTTGATCAACAAGAAATAGAAATACTCCTGTTCCTGTAAATAATATAAGCAAAAAAGCAAACCCAGGCTTTTGCTCCTTAATCGCTAATACTAGAAATGTCGTAATCAGGGCGATCCCCGCAATTTGCAACATAACAATGACGGACTCCCCCTATCACTGAAATAAAAACACCGAACGGATTTTCTGAAAAAGCCCGTCAACGATTGTCACAACCATGAATAAGATATAAATAAAACCAAACAAAGTGACCCACTGGGCATATTCTTTTTTTCCCACCTGGTCAAGGATCGTATGCAAAAAAGCAACAACGATGCCGACTCCAGCAATTTTGAAGATGACATCTACCTCTATGCCCATTCTCGTAACCTCCTATTTATCCCGCATTTACGGGTAGTAAGCCCCCATTTCAAGAGTTCATGAAAAAGCATAGTAGTATATATACGGGAGATCACAGCCCTAATCCAGCTCTAGCACTAGAAATTAACCGTTATATCAATAAAATAATTATGAGCATTCCAACCAAGACTCCTAAATTCCTGGACATTTTTTCGTAAGTTTTTTGTTTCTCCCTTGCTTCCTTTTCTTCTCTACCTAAATGATTCAGTGTTAAGATAATTTGCTTTTGCTGAGACTCACGATCATGCTTCCCAAGATTAGCACCAAATTGTTGAAGGATTTCAAATTCATTTTGCTTTAAGACTGTTTGTTTCCATGCTTCTTTTAATGCCTCTTCCCATGCCTGATAAACGGTTATTTCTTCTTTCTCCAGAAAATGAGCAAACCTTTCGTAATGAACACAAATTGGATTAGGTAGCTGCTTTGATATTTTCATACATGCCTCGCCAAGTGGAGTATGACCATACATGATCTCCGTCTCTAATGTTTCAAGGGAAGCCGCAAACAATTGAATTTGTTTCGGTCTCACGCTTAATCTTCTTGCTATTTCAAATCCAATAAAAGTTGTGGCAGCTAAGATGAGGAGAGAGCCGATCAATTTAAACATGATGGACCAGCTCCGGAATTCTAATTGGTTGCCCTTTGATATCCTTAATCGCTGCAATCGTTCCAGGACCGTCTATACGAGACAATTCAATAAATCGTTCAAATACTTGTGAATCAATAATCTTCTGAAGCAATGGCCTTTTCCTCACTTCCTCAAAGGAGTGACCATGGGTTGTCATCATTAAGGCAATCCCGGCATTGACTGCTTCCATAATCGCTAATTGATCTTCTTCTCGACCAATTTCATCTACAACTAATACATCCGGACTCATCGAACGTATGAGCATCATCATCCCTTCTGCTTTAGGACACGCATCTAATACATCGATCCTTGGACCAAATTGAAGTTGCGGAATTCCATGCACACAACCGGCAATTTCTGAGCGCTCATCCACAATACCAACTTTTTTCGCAGTAAGCTTTTGATGGGATGAACCAGTTGAGATCATCCGAGCTATATCTCTTAATAAAGTCGTCTTTCCTGTTTGCGGCGCACCAATAATCATGGTGTTTTTCCAGTTTTCTTGATACAAAAATGGCAAATATTTTTCGGCAACACCAATTTTCTCCCTTGCGATACGAATATTAAATGAGGCTAGATGGCGGATCGCCTTCACATGACTGTTTTCAAGAATGACTTTTCCAGCTAATCCTATTCGATGGCCACCATCAATGGTGACATATCCCTTTTTTAATTCTTCATCCAGTGTATAAAATGAATGATTGGCTAGCTTTGCAATAAATTGCTCAGCATCTTCTTTTGTAAATATATAGGAAAGAAAATGAGGTTGTCCTTTAGCAGCTACTTCCACTTGTTTCCCAATCCGTAGTCTAATTTCCTCCATCTCATTCCATATGTGACTAGGAAGCTGAGTGATTAAATCACTGATTCGGCGAGGCATCATTTGCAACACAGCTCTCATTTGTTCCTCCCCCTCTATCAATCCTCTAACTAATATGTATTCAGCTTGTCTCTAAATATGAAATAACCTCTTAGAAAAAAACAAAAAAACGACTCTACATTCACATTTCGAATGTTAGAGTCGTTTTTTACTGTCATAGCTTATTCTGTTTAACAATCAGAAAAAATTTCAGCACCCTTAAAAATAGTTCGTTTATGCTCGCGAAACATAGCTTGCATCAGATGTATTAATAACTAGACGATCTCCCGTGTTGACAAAGAAAGGGACTTGGACCGTTAGACCTGTTTCTAATGTTGCCGGCTTCGAACCACCAGAGGCTGTATCCCCTTTTATACCTGGTTCTGTTTCACTCACCTCAAGTTCGACTGTATTTGGTAAATCAACACCTAATGTTTCCCCTTGATACATGATAAGATGAACTTCCATGTTTTCCTTTAGGAATTGCAATTCATATTCAATTTGCGCTTCTGGTAATTCAATTTGTTCATAGGTTTCATTATCCATGAACACATGCATATCCCCATTAGCATAAAGATACTGCATTGTTTTATTATCAATTTGTGCTCTTTCTACCTTTTCACCAGCACGGAATGTCTTTTCTTGAATCGCACCAGTGCGTAAATTCCGTAACTTCGATCTTACAAAAGCAGCTCCTTTTCCAGGTTTCACGTGTTGAAAATCAATCACACGCCAAATCCCTCCATCTGTTTCAATTGTAAGTCCTGTACGAAAATCATTTACTGAAATCATCTTTATTCCTCCAAATCTTAAAATATGTGTTCAAAAAGGAGGATAAAAAAGACCATGTCGGATAAAAGAGCTGACGTCAATCGCTAACGCCCGACACTAGTACATCCTGTACGTCGAGAAAGTTCAAGGCAGACTTGCGCAGGAAGTGCTGACTTCTACGTTGCCCACAGGACGTGGACGGTATTAGTAGAAGTTCCTTTCCTTGATGCAAGGGCACAAGGAAAACTTCCTCGAATCCGCATCGCACCTAGGAAAAGTGATATTCTTTCCAAAGGTGCAGAGCAGAGAAGCAAACCAAGCGAACTTGCACGTGTATGCTAACTTCGACGTTCAACACAGGACGTGTCGGTAATTATCGAAGACCCTTTATCCCGCAGGTCATTTTTACCGGACTTTTTGAACTTTTATTAAAGTATAATTAAATCTTTCGTTGAATGGGTAAGGGCTTCGTTTCCTTTTTCAGTGATCAAGGTATCATCCTCAATACGTACACCGCCTACATCCGGAAGATAGATTCCTGGTTCGACTGTCACCACCATACCCGGTTGCAGTGTAATCTTAGACCGTTTAGAAAGCCCTGGTCCTTCATGTACCTCTAATCCAATTCCATGGCCGAGAGAATGCCCAAAATAGTCTCCATATCCTTTTTCCGTGATATAGTCTCTGGCAATCGCATCCGCTTCGATACCAGTCATCCCTGGTTTAATTTGTTCCATTGCTCGTAATTGCGCTTCTAATGTCACATCATAAATTTCTTTTAAAGTAGCAGCTGGCTCTCCCACCGAAATCGTGCGAGTAATATCAGACACATACCCTTTATGGAGGGCACCATAATCCATTGTCACAAAATCTCCCTTTTCAATCTCTTTATCACTGGCAACACCATGTGGCATAGAAGATCTTTTTCCAGAAGCGACAATAATGTCGAAGGATGAAGAGGTGGCTCCACATTTTCTCATAAAAAACTCTAATTCATTCGATACTTCTAATTCGGTTTTTCCAGGTTTTATAAAATCAAGGATGTGTTTAAAGGCCGCATCCGCTATGTCTGCTGCTTCTTTAATTTTAGCGATTTCATCATTCGTCTTAATTAACCGCATATTTTCCATCAAATTCGAAACAGGGACAAATTCTGCAGAAACAGCTTGGTCGTATTGAGTCCAAGTAGAATAAGACATATAATCTTGTTCAAATCCTAATTTTGTTATACCTAGCTCTTTTACTTTCGCTGCCACCTCATCCATAATCGGTCCTGAATGAATAGAAATCTCATATTCTTGTGCCTGATTTTGAGCTTGTTCCGCATATCGAAAATCAGTAATAAAGATGGCTCGGTCCTGTGAAATTAAAGCTAAACCAGCTGTTCCTGTGAAGTTCGTCATATAGCGTACATTATATGGACTTGTCACAAACATGCCATCAATTCCCAGTGATTGAAAAGACGAACGGATTTTATCTAACTTACTCATTTTACCCTCTCCCTTGTATGTATTGCTTTAAAGCTAGAAGTGCTAATTCATAACCATATAGTCCTAAACCCGTAATTTGGCCAATAGATACAGGGGCAGTTACTGATTTACTTCTAAATTCCTCTCTAGCATAAACATTTGAGATATGCACTTCGATCACTGGTAAATCAATAGTGGCAATTCCGTCTCTCAGGGCAATACTATAGTGTGTAAACGCACCTGGATTCATAATAATGCCTGCATATCCTTTGTTTTCTGCTGCATGTAATTCATCAAGAATGGCACCCTCATAATTAGATTGGAACAGATCGATTTCCATGCTTTCTTTTTGACACAATTGATGTAAGTTTTCTTCCAATTTAGCTAACGAATCTGTCCCATAAATATCGGGTTCCCTTTTTCCCAACATATTTAAGTTAGGGCCATTTAAAACGAGTATTTTCATTTTTCTCCCACCCAAAAATCAAAATCCTTTCGCAAACACATTTTACCATAAAAAGCCAACCAGCATCTAGTTATAGTGTAGGGTCAATGAGATTCAACTTTCTTCCAGTATTGTTGTTCATTATACTCATATGAAATCGAATAGCCAATAAAAATTCCATACAAAATAAAAAAGCTCGCTTCCGTTAGAATCGTCATGATATTATAGTTCGTAATAAACTGAATGGTGGGAATAACAGGATAGAAGACTAAAAAAACAAGACAAAAAAGTGCCGCTCCGTAAACTCCTCCCCATATAATCGATCGCTTAGTTTTCAATAAAGCATAATAGCCACTCGCCACCGCTATTGAAATCAACCCATATATTAAACAAGATATCAAGATCCCCAGCCAGCCATCTTTCCAATCTCCGTTAAAAATCATTAATATAAATGATGGCTTAATCTCGGTAAAATGAAAGTAATGAGCGGCAAAGCATAATAAAGTCCCTCCAGCACCTGCAACAAAGCCTGTATAAATCGACAATTGCGTTAATGACATATAATATTGCGTGTTATATTCTCTATTGCGCACAATTCTCACCTCAGCATTATCTTGCCCATTTTCGGCTGTTACATTTATAACTGGTGAAATTTTTATTTTTTTAGTAAGATATAGATGAAGCCTTTTAAGCGAATCTTGATTTTCTAGAAGAATGATTGTTTGCATTATTGGTTTCCAGTGGAAAATGAATTAACATCTATTCTATTAACGTTCAAAATAGTATATTTGGTTTTCTTTTTGGGAATACTGTTCAATACTCCCGAGGAGGTGGCATTCTTGATCATACGGAATTGGTTATTTGGTGGAATTATCATCGCTGCTCTTATTGGATTAGGTACCTGGCTTTATTATAATCCTGCCAGTCTATTTCTTCAGCTGTTTGTCACGGTTCTCATTGCAGGAATTATTTTTCTTGTTATTCGTGCTTTTATGAGGAGAAAGAACGGTTATAAAGAAAATAGATCTTACGCGAAAGCAGCTAAATTCTCGAGAAAAAAGTATGAGCAGCCAAGGAAAAGTGCTCATACAAATAAGTCTACAAAAAGACCGCTTCGCAAAAAGTCTACAGCCCATTTAACAGTGATTGAGGGAAAAAAAGGGAAGAAAAAAGACCGTGCTATTTTTTAATCAACTAATATGTCCAAGTTTTCAAAAATTCTCTTGTTCTGATACGTCCTGTTTCAACGAGGACGTCTTTTTTTTGATCTGATAAATGAAATTCAGTCGTTAGACCCTCGCCTAACGGGATAAAAATGATGTTCTTCTCATGTCTCCTTGAGATATAGCGCGCATCATGAACGTTTTTCATGGTACTAAATAATGCCTCAAATAATGATAATGCATTTTTTATTTCTCTTTTTGGTTGTTCATCAGCTCGATAGCTAAGTTTGATTCCAAGGATAGGACGCTTTTTCTTCCCTTTCTCTTCATCAAATAACCAGATCGGGAAATTACTTAATAAGCCCCCATCCACGATAATATTTTTTCCGGACAGGGAACGTAATTTCACAGGTTCAAAGAAAAAGGGAAGCCCGCAGCTCATTCTTACAGCCTTAGCAATCGGGAATGTTTCTTTTGGAATCCCTAATGCCTCAAGGTCATCTGGTAATACGAGTAGCTTCCCCGATGAAAGATCTGAGGCAATCAGTCTTAACTTCCCCTTAGGTAAATCCGCAAACGTATACACCCCTTTATCCGCTAATGTTTGACGAATCCATTCCTCCAATGCTTTCCCTTGATATAGGCCCATCCGCCAGTATAAACATAACCATTTTGAAATGGCAAAGGGAATAAGGGTCTTTTTTTGATCTAAAAAAACGGAAATCTCGGTCTCATTCAAGAGTTTTAGAATTTCTTTGCTTGTATAACCAGCCGCTATAAAGGTAGCCATGATTGCTCCAGCGCTTGTTCCCGCCAATCTGTTAAAATTAATGCCCTTTTCTTCCAAAACCTCGTAAGCCCCTATAAGGGCATAGCCCTTAATCCCACCACCTGAAAAGACGCCATCTACATTCATTCCCTACCCCTCCTGTTACCGCCTTTTTATTATTTTAGAAGAGGAAAACATTTTTAGAACAGAAGACAGGCTTGATTATTTTATGTTATACACTTTTCAACAAAAACGTCTGATTGTTGAAGCGCATTTATATGTCTTACAGAAGAAAAGTAACTTAGTACAATAAGAAAAAAGAGCGTTAATATTGAAATATCCAATTAACGCTCCAAAATATTTCTATATTATTTAATGAAACGTATAAATCGCTTTTTACCAATTTGTAATACTTCTTCATTCATTAATACACGGTCTAAATCATCTACATTTATTTTTTCTTTATTGAGCTGTACACCATTTTGTTTAACCAATCGTATAAATTCGCTTTTACTCTTTACGAATCCTTTTTCAATTAGCTGTGGGATGATGGCTTCAACTGTTTCTGCACCAATTTCTATTAATAATTCTGGGATATCATCTGGTATTTCTTTTTTACTAAAAGCCGTTTCAAAATATGATATCGCTCTTTTCGTTTCTTCTTCTCCACAGTATAAATTCGTAATGATTTTAGCCAATTTAATTTTAATATCTCTTGGATTTACTCCTTTTTCAAGAAGCGGTTTAATGTTTTCTATTTCTTCTGGATGCTCATCCGTTGCCAGCTCAAAGTATTTAATAATTAGGCTATCTGGTACTTCCATAACTTTTTTAAACATTACTTCTGCCGGTTCATATACTCCGATATAATTTCCAAGACTTTTACTCATCTTTTCTATACCATCAAGCCCTTCAAGCAAGGGCATAAAAATGGCAATTTGCTTTTCTAATCCCCAGTGTTTTTGAAGTGTACGGCCCATAAGAATGTTAAATGTTTGGTCTGTACCACCTAATTCAATATCCGCTTGTATCTCTACCGAATCGTACGCTTGCATTAGTGGATAAAAAAATTCGTGAATTCCTATTGGTACTTGATTATTATATCTGTTTTGGAAATCATCTCGTTCTAATATTCTTGCAACTGATGTTGTTGCTGCTAATTTAATGACTTCCTCGAATGTTAATTTTGAAAGCCACTCACTGTTATAGCGGACAGAAGTTTTTTCTGAATCTAAAACTTTAAAGATTTGTTCAAAGTATGTTTTTGCATTTGCTTTAACCTGTTGATCACTTAGAGCTAGTCGACCTTTTGCTTTTCCTGTTGGATCTCCAATACGACCTGTAAAATCACCGATAATAATTACAACTTTATGACCTAGATCTTGCATCTGTTTTATTTTTCTTAATACAACTGCATGACCTAAGTGAATATCAGGTGCAGAAGGATCAAGCCCTAATTTAATAATAAGCGGAGTCTGTGACTGGTATGATTTCTTTAATTTAACCAGTAATTCTTTCTCGTTTACTATTTCTTGAACACCTTTCTTAATAATTTTTAATTGTTCTTCAGGTTTTACTATCATACTAACATCTCCTTGAAATATTTTTTCTAATATTGCAAGTACTACAAGAAGCAAAGGATAATAAAAAAACGCCCTTTTGGATTAACCAAAAGGACGATTCATCTCGTGTTACCACCTTTAATTCATAAGCAACTCACATAGCTTATCTTAGTAAGTACAGTCATTTGACGATACTTTAGCACATGATTACGGGTGCTTAACCGGTAGTAGCCTACTAAGGAAATCCTGTTCGGTACACAGCTCCAAGATGTATTCACAATCGTTCAACATGCACCTCTCATCAACCGGTAACTTTCTGTCTGTTTACATGATTGCTACTCTTTCTTATCATAGCCTTTGTTCTTATACTCCGAATGCTTTAAACAAATCTTCGTAATGCAAATACTAATTGATACATATCATATCTATTTATTTAAATTTGTCAATACGAATATCCTTGTTCATTCTAGCTCTTTTGGACATAAAAACACCCCTTTAGATAAAAATAATCTAAGGGGGTGATTTTAAATCCACATTTTGTGTTGCTTAAAATTTATAAACCACATTTTAATTGGGCGTTACAGTTGTCACAAGTATTGCATCCACCAATATCTTTAACATTTCCTTTGCGGCAGACTGGACATGTATCTCCTACCTCAGATCCAAATGTAACACTTGTTGAGCGAAGATCCTGGATTGTATCAACCAAGACTACTGGTTCACTAAACTGTAGCTGCTCACTTGTCTCCGCTGTATTATCTTCGGCTTTCAAAGTAAGGACCTGTGAATCACGACTTCCATCCACATACACGGTTCCGCCTTTTGCTCCTCCCTGGTAGAGTCGTTCATACACCTTTTGTACTTGTTCTACCGCATATCCTTTTGGTGCATTCACAGTTTTAGAAATAGAGCTATCAATCCACCGTTGAATGATACATTGTACATCCGCGTGAGCCTCTGGCGCTAGACTCATCGAAGTCACAAACCATTCTGGTAAATGATCTGGATCCGTATCAGGATTTGCTTGTAAAAATTCCTCCACAATATCTGCTTTTACTTCTATAAACTTCCCGAGGCGGCCACTGCGATAATACGTAAAGGAGAAATAAGGCTCTAAACCTGTAGAAACGCCAACCATTGTGCCTGTACTCATTTTTGTTACTCTCTAGAAATTATAGAGGGCGGGATTATTAGTACCCGCTCCCCATGTCGCCATGGGGATCAGACTATATCATCAACCATGTTTTTATGTCTATTGCGGTGACACGGATGTTCACATAAACAAACCAAATTCGTTAATCTATTTGCTTCTTCCCAGTCTCCATTAAACTCCCTAAAAGGGATAATATGATGAACAGATAGTTCTTTACCATATTCTTTTTCGGTTAGTCCGCAATCTTGGCAAGTAAAATTATCTCTAATTCTGGCTTTTTTTCTTTGAGATCTCCAGTTAGGACCATAATAATCAATATCGCCACCTTGCCAAGCCAAGTTATTTTCCCCCGAAAAAGCTCCGGATTTTGTATAATATTCAGCCATACAAGTACTATCGCAAAAATTCCATTGCCTTATTATGGAGGGTTTACGTTCTAATGTACGTGAGCAATTAGTACATTGAATTTTAACTCGTTTTCTATACTGAATTTTACCTCTTTCACCATTTGCTTTTCCCAGACAAGACCTAGAGCAATATTTTGCAGTTTCTTTTCTTGATTCAATTACCTTGAATTCTTCCCCGCAAGCAAGACAAATTTTCGTGATTTGTTTTTTTAAATGTTGATTTGTGTTTTTGCCATTAGCTCTTAAGTAAGCCGTACGACAAGTTCGATTGCAAAAGTTACTCTTACTAATGGAAGAAGGTTTTCTTAATAATTTATTACCGCAATATGCACAAATTACAGTTGTCTTTTTACTTAAATGTTGAAAAGCATCTGGTTTTTTTGAGTGGTATTCCCCTTTACATTTTCGGGAACAAAATTTCTTTCTTTGATAAAGACTGGGTTTAACATTCATTGTAATTCCGCAATTTAAACATAATTTTTTCATTATGTCACCTCATTATATTCTTATTTCTCTGAGGTGCATATTTCATGGTTGCTCAGCGTGTAGTCGTTGAAGGGTCAGCCACGACTTCCCTGCGGATTGTCTCCACCATTCGATTTTTACTCTAATTGAGCGTTGGCAAGACGCGAGTACGAATGGATACTGAGAGTTTCCCGCATATAGCCAAGTTTACGCTACATCTTTACAGATATAGGGGGCAATCACTTTACCCGTAGGCGCAACAGTTAGTAGATGTGAATTACGAATACCGTATTCTAAAATATCTTCCCTAATCTCCTCTGGCATCTGTTTCATATAACCTGTTTCAATAAAGGCTTGACGTAAACGTTTTGTTTCTTCTTCCGATTCCCCTTGAAGGAATGGGAAACTACCTTTTTCTTGCGCAATTTCAATCGACTCTTTGTAGGCTTCTGTTGCAATGGTTTCAAATACTTGATCAACAAGCTTATTTCCTGCGGCTGATCCATATTCCTTTTCACAATAGATTAAAAGATCGGCAAGTCCCATAACACCAAGCCCAACACGTCTTTCTCCAAGTGCTTGTTTTTTATTGTCTTCTAAGAAATAAGGAGTTGCGTTGATGACATTATCCTGCATTCTTACACCGATTTTAACGGTTTGTCTTAGTTTTTCAAAATCAACAATTTTCTTTTCTTTATCTGCCATATTCGCAAGATTGACAGCCGCCAGATTACAAACAGAATATGGTGCGAGCGGTTGTTCCCCACACGGGTTAGTAGCAACAACCTTTTGTCCATATGCTTTCGCATTGGTCATGTCATTAGCATTATCAATAAAGAAAATGCCTGGTTCTGCTGAATAGGTGGCACAAATATTAATTAAATTCCATAATTCTTTTGCTTTCATTTTTCGGTATGTACGCACTTTATGACCAAGTTTCTCCCATTCACGCACATCCCCAACATTATGCCACTCTTCATTATAAATCTGCATGGATTCCTGATCATAATTTTCAACATCTGGGAAACGAAGCTCATATTCACCGTCTGCATCGACTGCTTCCATAAAATCATTTGTCAAACAAACAGAAATATTAGCTCCTGTTAAAAATTCAGAGTTATGAACAGAATACGTACCACCTTCATTTAATTTCTCCTCAGCTTCAAGAAAAATAGACTCATCAAAACCGCCATATCCAGGCATATTACGATAATTGAGAATCCCTTGGTACATTGCTTCTTCTGTTTGTGTTAAAGGAGTAAATTTCAGTTTATCTTTGGCATGTTTTTTAATGACAGGATCTGTTGTATTCTCAATTAGGAATTTTAAAATTCTTGGGTTCTGCATTTTGGAAATAATAAATTCCACAATATCTGGATGCCAAGAAGACAGCATGATCATTTGAGCCCCTCTACGAGACCCACCTTGTTCAACTAGATGTGTAAGCTTTGCAATATCATCAAGCCATGAAACAGATCCCGATGATTTCCCGTTGACACCACGAGCGAGTGTATTCCGAGGTCTTAAAGTGGAACCATTCGTACCAACTCCGCCCCCTCTACTCATAATCTCCATTACTTGCTTACGGTGCTCCGAAATTCCTTCTCTAGAATCCGGGACAAAAGGCATAACGTAACAATTAAAGTACGTTACATCCGTCTCAGAACCAGCGCCATATAAAACTCGTCCCGCCGGAATAAAATTTAAGCTTGAAAGTTCTTGATAAAACTTCTCAAACCATTCTTGTTTTTTGTCGGCTGTCTTTTCTACCGCAGCCAAACCATTAGCGTTTCTTTTAGCAATTTGTTCATAAAAAACTTCCAACGGTTTTTCGATGACATCAAGCGGGCGATCGATGAGTCCTGTTTGTCTTTCTTCTGCCTCATCTAACGAATTACGGAATTCCTCTTCTACAAGAACTTGTGCTGTATTCTCTTCCCAATCAATTGATTGGATAAAACCCAATCCTCTTGCCGGAAATTTCGGATCTTCTTTAATCGTTAAAACAATAAAGTCACCTGCTGCTAATGTTACTTTTTCTGTATCCTTATATGCATACCGATCAATCATAACGAGGCGGGATACCCCCTTATGTGTGATCTTCATGTCTGCTGTAACGGGAAATACTTGTTCGAACTGTCGGATATCCTTGTTTAATCTTTCAATATTCAAATCTGCGTATTGTTGAAAAGCTGTTGCCATTTAACTAACTCCTTCCATCTTAAGAAACACATAAACCCCTCTAAAATAATCACTATCAATACTATATATTGTTTCTAAACCATTATTAAACACAATATATTGTAAATCAAGTAAAAAGATTTTGCCTTTTGTCAAATTCAAAAATGGATGATATCGCGAGAAAAACAAAGATTCGTTACGAAAAAATCAAAAAAAACGACAGTTTTGGATATTTTCCTTTTTCGTATTCATTACCCCTTTTACTAAATTTCCTCACAACTCATATAAAAGTTTTGATAAAGGCCGCATTGAATAATATAATAAAAAATAGGCTTGTTTACCAGAGGGGGGAAGAAAAAAATTGACAGCTTTATACACATTACTTATTATTTTAGGGATTATCATCATATTTTCTCTATATAATTTTTTTCATCAAAAGAAAATTATAAACACACTTTCAGAAGATGAATTTCGTTCGGGCTATCGAAAAGCACAACTCATTGATGTGCGTGAGACAAATGAATTCGATGCCGGCCATATTTTAGGGGCTCGCAATATCCCTATTTCTCAATTGAAAAATAGAATGAAAGAAATTCGTCCTGATAAACCAGTATATCTTTATTGCCAAAGTGGAATGCGCAGCGGAAGAGCTGGGCAAATGCTATACAAAAAAGGATACAAGCAACTTTACCAACTACAAGGTGGATTTAAAAAGTGGACCGGGAAAATAAAGGCCACAAAAAAATATAATAGTTGATCTAAGCACCGCAGAGCCCTAATTGTCTGCGGTGCTTTTATATGCATTAATAAAGCGCAATCCCCAACACAGAAATAGATATTTAGTTTTTTGGCTATACTAGTACCTAACTGCTTAAAATCCCACTCGATATGTCTCGCTTTATTGTAGGAGGTACTTATGTCCGTAAACATACAATTCGACCAAAATTGGAGAAAAGATTTTATAGAAAGATTAGAAAAAGACGGTCCTTGGGCCAATGTAGAACTATTTAAACTGGCAATGAAAACCGAGAAACATTTAACAATCCCTAGCTTTGAAGGTTTAGTAGCACCAAAATATTTACAGCAATTAACCCCATTACCCCATCAGCTGGAAACCGCTCAACAAGTGGTTGAAAAAATGAACGGAAAGGCGATTTTAGCTGATGAAGTGGGATTGGGGAAAACGATTGAAGCGGGATTGATTTTAAAGGAATATATGATTAGAGGGCTGGTCAAAAAAGCGCTCATCTTGGTACCAGCTTCCCTTGTTTCTCAGTGGGTTAGCGAATTGAACGAAAAATTTCATATTCCAGCCGTTCCCCAAAGGAAAAGTTATGTATGGGATCAATTTTCTGTTGTGGTCTCCTCAATCGATACGGCTAAACGCAGCCCACATAGAGAAATAATTGCTAAGCAAAATTATGATCTTATTGTGATTGATGAGGCCCATAAATTAAAGAATCCTAAAACGAAAAACTATCAATTTGTCCAATCTCTTAAGAAAAAATTTTGTCTTTTATTAACAGCTACCCCTATTCAAAATCGAATGGAAGAAATTTTTCACCTTGTCTCTTTACTTAAGCCTGGGCATTTAGGGTCAGAAAGTGGCTTCTTAGACCAGTATAAAAATAATAAAGCTACCCTTCAACAAGATGAATATTTAAAAGAATTAGTGAATAAAGTGATGATCCGAAATAGGCGAGGTGAAACAGGAGTAGAATGGCCTGAACGCCATGTCGAAAGTATTTTTATCGATTTTTCAAAAGAAGAAAAAGCATTATATCAATCCATTGATACATTAAAAAATGCAGTAGATGGATTTGCTGCACATGGATTTTCCCTTCTCACCCTAAAAAGAGAAGCATGTAGTAGTAGAGAAGCCGTATTTATGACGTTAAAAAACATGTTAAATAAAATGGATAATCCTTCTCCAGCTATTGTTGAGAAAATGAATGATGTCAAGCAAAAAATTGATGTCGTTCAACAAAACTCGAAAGCTGAAAAAGCGTTAGAATTGATTCAAACGATCAATGATAAAGTCATCATTTTCACAGAATACCGCGCAACCCAATTATATTTACAGTGGTTTTTGCAAAAAAATGGCATTCTCTCTGTTCCTTTTAGAGGTGGGTTTAAGCGTGGTAAGAAAGATTGGATGCGAGAGCTGTTTAAAAATCATGCTCAGGTGTTGATCGCCACAGAAGCAGGTGGAGAAGGGATCAATTTACAATTTTGTTCCCATATTATTAATTTTGATTTACCTTGGAATCCGATGCGATTAGAACAACGAATTGGACGAATCCATCGTTTAGGACAAGAAAAAGATGTTCATATTTATAACTTCTCAATAAAGGAAACAATTGAAGAACATATTTTAAAACTGCTTTATGAAAAAATAAATTTATTTGAACGAATCGTTGGAGAATTGGATGAAATTCTCACAAGGTTTGATCATTTAAACATGGAGGAATATGTCCAAGATATTTTCCAAACCTCTCATTCTGAAGGGGAAATGAAAATTAAGATGGACAATCTCTCTTCTATCATCCAATTTGCAGATTCTATAAGAAAGGATGAGGATAATATTGCAGCAGAATGACATTCGCGAATATCTTGAAACCTTTTTTACAGAAAATGATTGTCCAATTGAGCAAAATGAACCAGGATATATGACCGTACAATTAACCATTGATATGGATAAAGCATTAATGAATCGTCCTTTTTACTGGACTTATTTAGAAAAGACGGGTGGAACGCCTAATCCAATGAAAATTCACCTAATCACAGACCCAAAACAAGCACCAGAAGATTTGAAAGGCGAAGTGATTCATTTCGGAGCTCCACGTCTGCATCAGCTCTTCGCTATCACGAAGCAAAGGGCTGGGTTTATACGCCTTTATGAAAATCCTGCGAAAGGGACCATCAATAAACAGGTTCCCTTACACCCATGGTTAATGCTGAATATTAAAATCTCTTATGAATGTGACAGAAAGAAAGATATTCTAAGATCGCTTGGATTAAATTTGATTAATGGGGTTTTGTTCGATCAATTTTTCGATAAAATGGAGCAGATAGATCTCCAAGCAAAAATTCCTGACTATTGCTTTACCGTTTCCCCGATCATTAAACCAGAAAGTGGCTTAAATAGAATGGAAGCCTATTTACAGAAAGAACTTCATTCGACAGATCATACATGGGCTGAAGAGGCAAAATTACGTTGGGAACAAGACTTAGATCTGCTTGATCATTTCTACGAGGACCAAGAAGAAAAGCCGAAAACCTATGAAGTTGAAAAAAAAGCACTTCAAGACCAATACGAGCCGTTGATAAATGTCGAAATCATTAATGGGGGAATTTTCTATTTAAATGCACTTTCTCAATAAGAAAAGATAGGCTCTCCTCTTGATCAAAAGGGGAACCTATCTTTTGAATATCATCCGAATAGAATAAGGCATTAAACCAAACCATTGGTATAACTTTGGTGGACTAGCCTCTTTGCGCTTCAATCTAATTTGTTTACGCTCTGCTTTCGGTCTTTCAAAATGTTTCACAAAGGTTTCTGTCATATATCTCATATAATCATCAAACGACATCGCCTTCACCTCTTTACAATTAAGGAAATGGTTGGAAAAACTACTTCCTTTGTAAAGTATAACCAAGTGAATTAGAAATCATTCATCTTTTGTATAATCATTTGGGCAACCTCTTCAATCGATAATTCGCTTGTATCCACCACAGATGATGCGCATTCCAAATAATAAGGCATCCTCGTTTGATACATATCTGTCACTTCTTCCAAGCTCTTATTTTGCAAAAGTGGCCTTCCGCTATCTAGCCCAACACGCTCCAGAATGGAACGAGGATGAGCTTGTAAAAAAATCGTCTTACATTTTTTTAATACCTCTCGATTGTCTTCTTTTAAGATTATCCCTCCACCTGTTGTAATGATAACAGGCTCCTGAGATAACTCGCTTAACACGTCAGATTCCACTCTTCGGAAATATACCTCTCCGTATTCAGCAAAAATTTCCGGAATGGTCATCTTCACCTTGCGCTCAATTTCCTGGTCGGAATCCACTACGGAAGTGCCGCAAATTTCAGCTAGTTTTTCACCAACAGAGGTTTTTCCAGCTCCCATAAATCCAATCAAAAATAATGGTCCTTTTATATTCAAAGTGATGCTCCCCCTTGTTTCACACTTTCATTTATGGTTATTTTATCATTAAATTTCTTTCCTTTGCATTTTGTTGAATTATTTCCCTGATTTCACTTTGATAAAAGGATTGAATTTCTTGGATATACCCCCACTCCGCTACATAAATATGG
Source organism: Bacillus sp. SD088 (assembly GCF_017355205.1). Classification (GTDB taxonomy): domain Bacteria; phylum Bacillota; class Bacilli; order Bacillales; family Bacillaceae_C; genus Lederbergia. The sequence goes on along the minus strand of NZ_JADIJK010000027.1, from coordinate 37,103 downwards.
ACCATTTCACCTATAAAAATTAAAACAAGCGCAGAAATGAGCATAACAAGTGGATAAATGGCCCCTTTCTCTTGCTTTAAAATGACTCTGCCTCCTTAATAGTAAAACCTGCTCCATCTTTTAATCCATCTATGAATTCAACTTGAAGTTCAAGCTCGTCTCCATTCAATAGAAATTCAAAATGTTGAATTTCTTGTAATACAATTTCGTGTCCTAGTTTATTCACTTGCCTACGCAATGATCGACCATAGCGCTCATAAGTAATGACTTGGTCTCTTTTTTCTAAAATGAGACTAGTATTCGTGTTTACTTTCACAACATTGACCTGTTCCGATTTCTCCAGCTCCTTCCGTAAGCCGATTATGAATAAGTTCCATTCATAATCTTGATCTGTCTTCATGAGCCCATCCAACGTATGGACCGATTGAAAGATAAGTGGCAGTATCGACATCATTAAAGTGACTAGCATTATTGAAAATAGGGTTTCTAATAAGGTAAAGCCTGATGACTTATTCAACACATTTTTGACGATTTTCATAACGAAAGCAAGCTCTCCTATTCCCTGTTTTTTCTTCATAAAATAATTCATACTGAATACCTTGGCTCAGTCTTGTTTCTCCCAGTGGATACTTAGAAACCGGATTTTGCTCGACATATTCATATAAGAGTCGGTATCCAATCATTTCTTTTTTCCCGTCAGATAATTTGTTCACCATCGAAAAGGAGATAGGAAATAAAGTTATACACAGTATAAGAAGAAAGGAAAGGGAGAGAAGCCCTTCTAAAAAACTAAAACCTCTCTCATTCTTCAATCCTAAAGCGCCCCTTTCCAATATAAAATGTCAATTTGATTGTATGCTGATGTTGTTGAAAAATAATGGTACCAAAATTAGAAACATTTCCTTCCGAGTTAATGACAAAGCTATTCACATTACTTTTTTGAATATAAATCGTTGATGGAATCCTTCTCTCCAATACTATTTCACCAGACTGAACATCGATAACCTTGTATTCTTTCTTGATCGACGAAAATTGAATTTGCACTTTATCCCTTCTACTGAGAGCGTAAGCATGGGCATAATATAAATCCGCTTCTAGTTGGGTAATAAATGTTTTTTTCTCCAGCATGTCAGAAAAGGATTGATACGTGAAAATACTAAATAGCAAAATGATCGATACAACGGATAAGACAATAAGCATCTCTAACAAGGTAAAGCCTTTGCTTGACTGTATATGCTTCACGACCCTGGCTTATTGATAGGCTGAACTTTCCCGTTTACAATTTCCAGTTCACTACCATCTGGACATGTGACTTTTTCCGACTCAAGATACCCCGCGTCACCAAGCTCTTGAAAATCCTTTGGATATTGGTTTTTCTCTATATGATAAGCTTGTACCTGCCCTTGAAGCATCGATACAAATGCTTCACAGCCTTTGCTATTAATATTTTTATTATGCTTCGTTACATTCGGTAACGTAATAAGCAAAATCACAGAAATAACAAGCAGAACAATTAGCATCTCGATTAAAGTGAAAGCTTTCTGATTCCGTAGATATTTCACTTTACTGATCCTCCTTATAATTAAATAGAATCCATCATTTGAAACATTGGAAAAAAGATCGACATATACATCACAGTCACCATTAATCCGACCAAAATAAAAATCAATGGTTGAATAATTGACATAAAGCGCAAGATTTTCTCCTCTAATCTCTCTGTACAAATTTGACTATAATACAACAATTCACTGCCTAGTCGATCATTTTTCTCCCCATGGGCAGCAATGATAACCATTTCGTCTGCAATAAAATGAAGCTTAGAAAGCGCATTAGGAAAAGAGCTTCCCAAAATCAGTTCCTTTTTCAAAAATCCCCCAACCTCTTGCATAAGTGGACGAAAATTTTGCGTTTCCATCATCTTGATAATTTCATTTAAGGAATGGCCACTTTGGAACAATAAACTCCATTCTCTAGCAAGGAAAATAGTTTGATATAGTTTATAGTAGGATTGGTAAAAGGGAATGGAAGATTGGTACGTAGCGATTTCAAAGGCTGATTTCTTGCGGAAATATCTTTTTATACATAAAGTGAGTAGAAAACAAACACTGAGAGAAATAACGAAATATATGGGGAGATGATCAACCAAGTGAATGAGGGTTTGAGTCATCCCATTTGGTTGAAAACCAATTGTACGATAGAGAAGCTGAAATTGTGGTAATAGCACGGTCTTTAAAATAAAAATCACAATCAGTAAAGCTACAAATAATAGACATGGGTATTGAATTAACTTTAGTAATTTTTTCTGTTGTTCTATTTTTTTTAGTAAGTAATTGCCACTTTCCTGAAATGATTTTGCAAGAAATCCATGTTTTTCCGCAAAATAAATTGTTGCACATGCTCGATTATCAAAACCATGCTGGAGGAAAACCTCATGGATGGCATTGCCTTCTTGTAAATCTTTCATCATGGATGCAAAAAGGGAACGTTGTTTCTCTTGAATATTCATAAAGAATTGAAAGACTTCTACAAAGGTATAACCATTTTCCAGCATATCACTCGCTCTAATAAAAAATTGCCCTTGGTCTTTTATCGATATTTTTTTCATCAACAATCCATTTTTCATATTCTTCATCTGAAATATAGCCAAGCGCAGCCCCCTTTGCAATCAGTTTTGGTAAGGACAATGATGGAGAAAAGTGATCTCCCCCCTTTAATTCTTTCATAGCCATTTGTAAGGTTTGACTGTGTAAAAGTTCATACACTCCTGTTCTCTTCGATATTTGCGATCGAATACAATATTTAGAACATGAAAATCCACAGAATGGACATCTTAACGTGACTAATCTTTGCGAAGTAATAGCGAGCAAAGTCTGCTCTAAATCATGATGTTTGACACCGAATTCGCTTAAACGATACAAAGCACCCTTTGCATCTCTCGTATGCAAAGTCGAAAGAACTAAATGACCCGTCAAGGCGGCCCTTATAGCTATAAACGCTGTTTCCGCATCACGAATCTCCCCTATTAAAATCACATCTGGGTCATGTCGTAAAATAGCTTTCAAGCCTTTATGAAAACTCACCCCTGCTTTTTCATTCACTTGAACTTGTATAAAATGATCATTTTGTTGCTCAACAGGATCTTCCAATGAAATAACCCGGCGATTCAGTTGCTTAGAACAATAGTCAGCCAACGTAAACATGGATGTAGATTTTCCACTCCCAGTCGGACCTGTTAGGAGAATCAAACCATGTGCTTGTGTCATAAAATTTTGCAGGATATGCATATTCTTTGGGAATAGGGATAATTTTTGTTGAGAAAGGATTTTTTTATGATGAAGGATGCGAATCACAATACTTTCTTTTGCCTTTGCGGTAGGCAAGGTGGATATTCGCAATGAAGTCAAATTTCCGGAGATGTAAGTTTGTAGGGAACCGCTTTGCGGCTTTCTTCTTTCACCGATATCCATGGAGGCTAAAAATTTCAGGTGAGAAATAACCCTCTCTCCCATTTGAATCGGGATTTTTTTATGGGAGGTCAAAATACCATGGATCCGAAATTGTATCAGATAATCCGCTGAACGAGGCATAGCGTGAATATCTGTAGCCTGATAATACAAAGCCTGGGACAATATGGATTCTGCGATTTTCTCAATGCTCATTTTTCATAAAACACCACCTTTCATACCTTTCTCAAATAACATTTTCGACATGTTTCCTGTTTTTCCTGCATGAATTTGAAAAATATTTTTAAAAAATAAAATCCAAGCCATAAAGGATGATCTTGCTCTTTCTAAGGTATACTATATCTAAGTCGGATCATAAAGAGTCCACGTATTTGACACAAAGTTGCTAGCTCATATATTTACATTTCAATCGACTTTCCTATATAATAAGGTATTGATGGATGAACGCTAAAAAGGAGGGAATACATATGGACCGCATGTATAGAGTATTAGGCTTTTGGACCGGTATATTTGCTATTATGCTGTATCTTGGAGATATGGAGAAAACGGCATTACTATTCTTGGGCCAAACTGGATTTTTTGTTCTTCTTAGTTATTTAAAATTATCTGAACGTATGTATATGTATGTATTCGCCGCATATTTAACCGTATTTATGTGCGGATTTACATACTATACCTTGTTCCTAATGCCTCCTGGCGGCGGATTAGGGTAACATGAAAAAAGACTGCTTATCTATTATAAGAGATGCAGTCTTTTTTTCTTAAACAGATGTCCTGACTTTACAGTTGTAGTAAAAATTCCTTCTCCTTGAATACCGGAAAAGCAAGCCAACGAACTTGAACGTGTGTGATGACTTCGAGGTTCGACACAGGGCGTGTCGGTACTTGGTCGAAGCTACTTGCTTTTTTGAATAACCTCTTTAAAGGAAAGGATTTCTCTTTTTCTCATCCAGAATGGTGGTGGTTGGTCCATGACCAGGCAGTACTTCCGTTTCCACCGGCATTGTTAATAATTTGTCTTGAATGCTTAAAAGCAATTGACTATGGTTTCCTCCTGGTAAATCTGTTCTACCTATACTTCCAGCAAATAAAGTATCTCCTGCTACAACAGCTTGAATCTCTTTTATATAATAAGAAAGACTTCCTGGCGAATGACCAGGTGTATGGAACATCTCAAAAGAAAACGGTCCAATTTCCAATTCCCCTTCCCCAGTAATAAGGTGTTCAGCTGGTTGTGCAGTAATATCATCTCCGAAACGACCGGAACCGTTTAAAGATGGATTAGTCAACCACTCTCCTTCTAATTCATGAAGATAAACTGGAATTTGCCACTGCTTTTTAACATGATCAACTGCGCCAATGTGATCGAAATGTGCATGAGTTAACAGAATCGCCAATGGTTGAAGCTGTTGATCTGCTACATATTGATTGAACTCTTCTCCTTGGCTACCGGGATCAAAGATAATACATTCTTTACGCTCATTTACAAGAAGGTAACAATTGGTTTGTAACGGCCCTAGTGGGATTTGCATCCATTTCAACATTCTTCGCCCCTTTATCTCAAAAGTAAACATTGAATGAGTTTGTTCATTCACGTATATACTATTCATAACATAGCTTTCAAAGAAGTGTCACTTTTACCGCTCGACAAATCTGAGAAAAAGCTATAAAATAGATGTGAGTATGAGTATTCATTACATAAAAAAATGGAATGATCCTACAGAAAGGAGTTTCTTATACATGGGTACAGGTATTATCTTTTTGTTAGTTGCATTATTAGCCGTTTTCGCAGTCATTAGTGCCTTAAAGAACAAGAATATCCTTGGATTTTTATTCGGTTTCGGAACTTTAGCTGTTTTTGGATTTTTCGCGGTTGCAACACTTATCCATCTTCCTGATTCATTACCTAAGTAATATGAAGATCATTAATAAAACGGTGCAGGATTTTTTCCTGCACCGTTTTATGTTGCTGTAATCAACTCGTCATTCTCTTCCTCTTTTTCTTTGGGGGGTAATACCAGTCGATCCTTCGTTTCTAAGTTGATTAATTCTTCTAGTTGGTAACCATATAAACATAATTTCCAATTAGGCGAACAGGAAATCGGCTTATTTTCCATATGATCGAACATGACTTCTTCATTTTGCTTTGAGAGGTCATAGGCAATAAGTTGAAAGCCTTCCGTATACATATCGGCACTTCCATGCTGTTTTGGTACGAACGTGAGAAATACCTGCTCCGACTCGATATAGTCATAATAAGGGATTAACCAGTCTGTATATTGCGTTAAGTTCGGTACCTGTATGGAAGACATCATCTCCTGTAACGAAGAGTCAAAAAACTGGTACTCCAATTGTTCTGAATCCATATCAGCCACATCGATCGTCATCAGGACATTTGAAAAAACATCAAAACGGTACAGATGATCTATAAGCGTTTCTTTTTCCGGAGAATTAGAGAGTGATTGTTGAACGAGAGGAGCAAAAACACTCGGCTCATCTGGTGCCCATTCCTGTATGAGAATAGCTTCCTCTCCAAACCACTTTATAAATGGCTCTATTCCTTCTTTTTTCTGAATGGAATGATCACCAACATCAAGCTGTAAACTTTCATAAGACCAATCTTCGAAAAAAGCTGTGATCATCATCAAATTGGAATTTTCTGGATTCCATTCTGCAGCAATTTCATGTGAATCAACAGATGTGGAAAATTTAACATCACCTGCTAAATCAATAAAATCAAGCTTTGCAGAGTGTGCATTTTCTGAGGTATATACAAGCAGTCGCTCTTTATCAGGATGAATCACAACTTCATTAAAAGGGGATTGAGAAGTGAAAATAACATCTGTTTTGCCCTCATAAAGCTGATAGGTCGCTAATTGGTAGTTCCCTTTATGTATAAATGCATATAGGATCGTTTCGTCATCAACCCAACCATATATTTGTTCAAACTCGTCACCCGCCTCTAATTGAAATGGAGTGGGAGTTGATTGTTCATCTTCTTTCGATGTAGGAGGAGGGTCTTTTTTCTCAATTTCTGGTGAAACAAATTTATTTTGTGACAAAGTACAACCAGGTAAAACGATCAGTACAAGTAGGATCAAGAATATCCAAAAAAACTTTTTCTGCACTTCCACTCCCCTCTTTCTTTTAAAGCCAACATTCCGCTGACCTCAGTCAAGCCAATTCTTCTCTTCAAGAAGTTGCCTTTTAACTTCATTCGTGATCTTGGGAGACTTAGATTATGCATTTACAACATTTATAATAATCGATTTTCAAAACAACTCCCGCAACCTGCAGTTGGGGAGTTGAAAATTATTGCGATGCAGCCGTCCGTAAATCACCCCTGATGGCAATCTTGCTTTATATTCAATTTTATTACTAGTCATCTTCATAAAAACGTAACAAGTCACCATTAATAATGCTATCGGAATAACCCAAATCTTTGCTTGCTTTCTCTTTATATGGTTCACAGAATGTCTCTTCTACAGGTTCCTCCGTTTCTTTGGAATAACAAGTATTTCTCGTATATATATACTCACTTGTAATAAAGCTGCCATCTCTAAATACAATAAAATCTTGATGGTCAGGTGAAAACAGATCTTCTCCAAAGGCTATATCATTTTTCGATTCCACTCCTACTAAGTGAAGTAACGTGGGTTTTAAGTCAATCTGACCACTTACTTTTGAGATCGTTTTGCCTTTCCCTTGATCTGTAACCCCTGGAATATGAATATACAATGGAACGCGTTGCAACTGGGCGCTTACATATGGGGTTACTTCTTTGCCCAAATATTGCGCCATCGCTTCATTATGATTTTCTGAAATACCATAGTGATCCCCATACATCACAATAATGGAATTTTCATATATTCCTTGATCCTTGAGTTCTTGAAAAAAGTGACGCAATCCTTCATCCATATAACGAACCGTTTGGAAATAACGATTTAACGTACCACTTTTCGAATCATACTCATCAATAAATTTATCTTCCTCATCCAATTTAAATGGGTGATGGTTCGTCAAAGTAATCATCTTCGTATAAAATGGTTGTTCCATCGTATTCATTAGATCAACCGATTGCTCAAAAAATGGAATATCTTTCATTCCCCAGCCAACTGAAATATCTGGCGTAATCTCATAATCATCTGCTGAATAAAAGTAGTCATATCCAATCGAATCATACATAATATCGCGATTCCAGAAGCTTTTATTATTGGCATGCATCGTTGATGTGAAATACCCTTTGTCACCGAGCTTGCTTGCCAGTGAATTAAGCTTATTACCCGAATGGGTGAAAAACACAGCTCCCCGACCTAACGGATACAAAGAATTTTCTAACAAAAATTCCGAATCGGATGTTTTTCCTTGCCCTGTTTGGTGATAAAACTGATCAAAGTAATAACTATCGTCAATCAATTCATTTAAAAATGGTGTGACTGTTTCACCGTTCATATCATGATCAATTACAAAACTTTGCAAAGACTCCAATGTGACCACAATTAAATTACGGTCCTCTGCGATCCCAAACATCTCAGGGTCTGGTTTCACATATTTTGCATTCACATGATTTTCGATATCCACCAATTGACTTCCGTCTGCCATTGCTCTTTGTGCAGATGATTTGGATTGTAAAAAAATGTCATATAAATGATAGTTGTATGTTCCTAAATTTTTCACTAACATTTCTCTATCAAAAGTCCTTGTAAGAAGCTGTGGACGTTCTGCTTCTGCAAGGCCAATATTAAGGAATAAGATCGCTGCCGATATAAGAAAATAAGCACGACGACTTGATTTTTTCACAGGAGTAAACTCTGTATTTTTCCAGTAATAGCGAGTCAGATAATAGACAATTACGACATCTATAAAATAAAGGAAATCGTACCAATGAATTTCGGTTGCTGCGCTATCACCCAAATCAGCAAAATTATTGGTTTGAAATAATACTGGTAAAGTTAGAAAATCTGTGAAAAATCGATAAAAAGCTACATTCGCATATAAAATAAAACTTAAAATCAAACTAGTTAAGAGGATATAGCGTGATTTCCCCTTTTCCGTTTTAAAAAATAGCGAGAGACCGAAGGCGAATAACAAAAAGCTAATCGGATTCATAAATAAGATAATCTCTTGCATAAAGTTCTCAATAGTAATAGAAAAACTTGTTTTATATACAATATATGTTTTGATCCAGAGCAAAAAGGCTGCAATTACTGGAAGCAATATAGTGGCCTTTTTCAACTTACTCAATTTTGCTAACCTCCTAAACTATTTCAAACCCAACTTTTTTCAAATATTGGAACCTCTCATTATCTCTGATCATAATGGTTTTACTGTGAATAACCAGAAATTGAAGAACACACAAATAAAGTGAAACTTCAATCAGTGGGTTTTTTTCGACGCAAAGGATCTTGTGCTAGTGCAGACGTGGCAATTGTTGTTGCGAACTTAGTCTGTTTCCTCATTCTCCCCCTACGGTTTCACTGTATTCTTTAAAGTCTTGAGGTGGGTTAATGCGGGATAAATCTACTTACTCTTATATAGACGTTTTATACGGTAAAAAGTTTCAGCTAATAGCGCATTTTCTTGATTATTCATATTTTAGACATATTTAGGCCTAGCAGGATGTTACGAATTGGGCCTTTGATTCTTAGAAGTTCACTATATATATATACATGGTCTAGACAGAAAGAAAGGGCGAGAATGTATTCTTCCCGCCCTTTATACAATCTTCATTTACTTAATCTTTCTGTCACAATAGATACTTACTTGTAAAATACTAGTTTATCCCGCATTAACTGGCTGTAAGATCCCCACTTCAAAAATTCGTGGAAAAATCTAGAATAGTAAGTGGGGGATCAACAGCCCGTAAAAGCCCGATTCGTTCAACTAACAATCAGTAGGGGATGAAGGAAAACCCCTACTGATTGAAGTTTCACTTTATATCCTATCAATGCAGCTTCATTCCCCCTTATTTGCTGCTAACCAACCCGCCCCAACAATGCCAGCATCATTGTCTAGTTGTGCTAAAACAATTTCCGTTGACTGAGCAACCGGTTTAAAGGCATAGCGAACAAATGCCTGTTTGATTTCATTAATGAGAAACTCTCCTGCTTTTGAGACACCTCCGCCAACGACAATTTTTTCTGGATTAAGGGTACTGCCGATATTGGCAAGTGCGAGCCCTAAATGATCAGCTAATTCTCCAACCGTTTCTTTGGCTAAAGCATCCCCTGCTTTAGCGGCATCAAATATGTCTTTTGCAGAAAGATCGCCACTTACTTGTAACTTCTCTTTTAAAATAGAATCACCTTCATAGATCGCTAAATGATCCTTCGCCGTTCGGACGATTCCTGTGGCGGATGCAACTGTTTCTAGGCACCCTGTTTTCCCACAATTACACATATAACCATTCCTTGGTACAGATGTGATATGGCCAATTTCTCCAGCTGCACCATTTGCACCATGAATAATGTCACCTTTGACAATCACACCGCCACCAACACCAGTGCCAAGTGTAATACAAATTAAATCTTTTGCACCTGCCCCTGCTCCTCTCCACATTTCACCAAGAGCAGCTACATTCGCATCATTTTCAATTACAACGGGAATATGTAAGGCTGCTTGCATAAGATCACGCAGCGGAAAATTGTCTTTCCACCCAATATTGACTGCCCCATCCAAAATTCCCTTTTCAGTATCAACAGGTCCAGGAGCGCCAACACCAGCCGCCTTCAATGCTTCATAAGGAATTTGCAGCTCAGCTAATTTTTCTGTGATTGCATTTTTTACGTCATTAAAGATCCCTTTTCCACCATCTGTTTTATCAGTTGGAATTTCCCATTTGGTGACGATTTCACCTGCTTTTGAAATCAACGCCAATTTAATTGTCGTACCTCCGATATCAATCCCTGCTAACATCTCTTTCATTCTAATCCCCTACTTTTCATTCTTTTCTTTTTTTTCTTGAACCATTTCATTCCTTATAACCAATAAAGCTTCATGCAACTCCTCTTTGGTTATTAGACCTGATAAATACAGTTCCTTTATTTCTGTTTCCATCATTTCCATATCAAGCATGCGGTCACCCATGTAAAGAAAATGACCAAATCTCTTTAACAATTGTTGAACATCATAAAAAGTTTTCATTCTTCATCCCATCGTTATAGTGCTTTGTGTAATCCAAAAGCTCGAATAGAGTTTTTTATCGGAACATTTTGAACATCTTCTGGTTAATAGACATGATAGCCGTAGTATAACATGAAACTTGTCAAGAGCCCTAGTATTATCATGAAAGTTATCTGGTTTTTCACTATTTTATTGTTCGGAAGGTGAACAATACCTGATGCAAAAAATCCGCCAACCAGGCCACCAATATGTCCTTGATAATCAATTCCCGGGACAATTAAACCAAATACTAAATTTAGACCAACGAAAAACAGGACATTTCGGCCAATCGTACGAAAGAATAGTTGTGGAAAAGCAAAACCGACATAAAGCAAAGCTCCAAAGCAACCGAAAATGGCTCCACTCGCCCCAGCCGCTAGATTTTGATTCATAACAAAACTAAAAAGCGTTCCCATAAAACCAGAAAATAAATAAATCCAGATAAATCGACTTCTGCCGAAAATCCGCTCAACGGCTGTTCCTAAATAATATAGTGCTAACGTATTCATGATCAAATGCAGAATACCAATATGAAGAAAGATCGGCGTGATTAAGCGCCACCATTCTCCTTGAATAATGAGGGGAGGAAATTTAGCGCCAAAGTAAATCAAAGTCTCAGGATTGGTACTCCCTCCATATAGTTCTAACAAAATAAACATGATCACTTGTATCGCAATAAATATATATGTAAATAAAGGTGTCGATGCGGAAAAAAACTTTTGATCTGCTTTTTCTTGCTGCGAAGCTTTATTTAAAACTGCTTGCGCCAGAAGAAGCACATCAGCCTCTTGATATTCATCTTTTAACGATAAGACTGGCTTCTTTCCAATACAACCTGCTAATTGGCTCGTTGAATCCTCAAGACCCTCTCTTGTCATAAATAGAGATGATACGGTCGTTCTTCCGTTCATTACTTGATCCTGGGTTGGCTCGCCAATCGGCAAATACTCCATTATATAGAGGTTTAAAATCGTTAATTTTCTAGTAAATAAATGTTTCCTAAGCCTTTCCCCTTGCTCCGCAGTTTGCTGTTGATCACGATTGAAACGGTTGGCCCAAGCCATATTCGAAAGAACGATTCTAATGATGCGAGCTGAATGATTTTGCCTATTTTCAAACCAAATTTCTGTATGGTTCTTATTAATCCGTAGTAAGCGATAGTCACATTCGTTCATAAAGAAATAGGCCAGTCGCCAAAACAAAAAATGCTCTCGTCCAGTCAAACCGCTTTCCCTTCTTTCATCTAACCTAGGTACTCTTTCTTCTCTTTACTATAACAGAATTAAAATGAGGTGAACAATCTATATTTACTAAAAAATAAAGCCAGCCTGTACAGGGCCAGCAGGAAAGTGTTTTAAATTAACTAGACAATTTCATCCAAAGGTTCGAGGCTAGATTTCTATAATAGCGGTTATATCTAATTGAATCGAAGATTTTTTCCCGAAAACGAATGAGCAGCACAGCAACTATAAAGACAATACAAAAGCGCAATAACGAATTTATCATGAACATCCCTCCTCAGAGATATCATGCGTTGAAATCTACTTTTTATTCTTTTTAACACATTCAATCAACGTGCTTTCAGTTACAATTTTTTGCACGGGCAGATCAAATGGCTCAATCGGGATTCTTTCATTTATCTGCCTCATAAAGGCCAGTGCCATCGTATCGCGATGATAATCACCTAGAAAACGATCATAAAAGCCTCCACCATATCCAAGGCGATAGCCCTCTTTTGTAAAAGTCAGCCCTGGCACTATTAATAAATCGATTTCGTTTTTTGGCTGAAGTCTAGTCTCTTCGGGAATTGGTTCATAGAGACGAGAGTATCCTTTTTCCATTTGTAAAAATGTTTCAAGCTGATAAAACGACATTACTTTTTGAATGGGGTCACTTTTAGGAATCGAGATAATTTTTCCTTGCCTCCAAGCCATACGAATAATCGGCCAAGTGTCCACTTCTGGAAAGCGCGATACTGTGATACCAATCGTTCTTGCTTTTTTCCATTCATTTGTGTGATATAATCGTTCACCTATTTGATAAGACAGTTGCGCATGTTGCAAAGAATCTAATTCCCGTAATGCTTGTAACATTTTTCTTCTTAGGGTTTCTTTTTCCATATTTTCGGCTCCTAATAAAGTGAAACTTCAATCAGTGGGGATTTTCCTTCATCCCCCACTGATTTCAGAAGATCAAAGGCTAAATTCGCGACGTCTTGTCGGCTGGCTCAAAGCACGACATCCTGTCGTTTCGCCCGCACTAGTACGTCCTGTACGTCGCAAGGCCTTTAGTGACCAACTTCCTGTCGGCCCGAACAGATCGGGGTTTTACTGGCTGTTGATCCCCCCACTTACAATTCTAGGTTTTTCCGCGAATTCTTGAAGTGGGGGTCTTACAGCCAGTTAATGCGGGATAAAAAAACGCCAGGATCACTGGATGCCCAATGGTTCTGACGTTTTTTAGCAACAATTATTTTGTTTCCCTGTGCAAAGTAACACGTTTAAGTCTGGGACAATATTTCTTCAACTCAAGACGGTCAGGGTTATTACGCTTGTTTTTTGTTGAAATATAGTTACGATCACCGCACTCTGTGCAGGCTAATGTAATATTAACGCGCATGTCTTTCCCTCCAAACTAGTACATTCTCACTGTTCATACGACTTTTATATAATAGCATTAAAACAAGAGAAATTCCAGTTTCATTTTAGCAAAGTTTTTATTTTTATCAAGAAGAAGCTTACTAAGTGAATGTACTGAGCTTATTCTGCTCAAAATTAAGCGATGTAGGTATAGACTCCCGCTACTTTCAAACGAAATATTCACTAGGCATGAGGAAGAAAACTTTTAAGAAATGGAGGATTTTGTCGATATATGGTATAAATAGAACAATGAATTATTTGAGGTGAACTATGCATACTTTGGTCATTATTTTACTTTCGCTAGCTGTTCTACTATTTCTTATCTCCCTGTTTCAGCCTGATCGGACAAAAGCATTGGAAAAAGAGTTAGAGCAAGTATCAATGAAGCTTTTACAAGAAAATTATTTACTAAAAAAAAGAGTGAAGGTATTAGAGGAAGAACTGTTAGCATCAGATTTCCAAGAATCTTTTGTTACGAAGGAACCCATTAATAAACCGAATGAAATTTTAAAAAACCAAGTAATTGCTCTTTACCATCAAGGATTAAGCCTCGGGCAAATTTCAAAGCAGTCCTCCCTTCCAATCAGCCATGTTCAACAGATTCTCGCAACCTACGAGTCTAGCTTGGGAGGCGATCATCGTGGATAAAAGAGGAACACGAGGGATGGCGATTGGTCTTCTCCTATCAGCGATCTGTTTATTTGCTTTCCAATATCTTAATCCTAGCGAAAACAAAGAATCTGAAACTAATAATTCGTCTGACGATGCGAATATTACAGCGGTTGAGCTTGAAGAATTACAAAATGAGGTAAGTGATTGGAGAAGCAAATATAAGGAACTTGAAAAAAAGCAAAAAAGTGAAAGCGAGCAAGAAAAAACGAAGAAATCAAAAGAGCAACCAGCAAGTTTTGAATTAGCAGTTGAAGCAGGCATGGCCTCTAAGGAAATCAGTGATCAATTAGAAGCAGCGAAAATCATAAACGATTCGGGAGACTTTAATAATTATTTAGAAGCCAAAGGATTGCAAACCAAGATTCGCACTGGTACATATACAATGGAGCAAAACATGTCTTATCAGGAAATTTCAGATATGTTGACAAAGCAATAATAGACGTTGACATAGAAGAAGCCTGCCATCCAGTAAAGTGATGGCAGGCTTCTTTTTTCTGGGTGTTTCCGCCCGGAAGATCCTTATTGTTTTAGTCTTCTCTTTCCTTCATTAAATCGAAATAGGCTTTCATCACGCGTTTGCCGATATCTGAATTAATTTTATTCTCAGTGGCCCCGTCCAAATAGGCGGAAGGAACAATAATTGACATAGCGATTTCCGGATTCTCATATGGAGCATAAGCAACTAAAGATAAATTCCACACACTTTGTCCTTGGTCATATGTTTCTGCAGTCCCAGTTTTAGCAGCAATGCGAAGCTTTTTATATTCGTTTTCTCCTAAAGCTGTTCCAGTTCCACCACTTGAGTGAACGACTCTCCAAAAACCGTCTTGTACACTTTCAATTTCACCCTTAGTAGCATCAATACGATTTAATGCTTTTGGTTTAATCTCTTGAGCAATCGCTCCAAGTTTTTCTTCGCCCTCTCCTGGTTCGCGAATTTCTTTAACAATATGTGGCTGCATCCGATAGCCGCCATTGGCAATCGTTGACACATATTGCGCAAGCTGTAAATTTGTAAACGTATCATACTGGCCGATTGCAAAGTCAAGTGCATTCCCTGCATTTGCGTTTGCGATATCCCCTTTATAACCAGGCATTTCCCCGGGTAAATCAATCCCAGTCATCGCCCCAAGGCCAAATTGATTAAAATAATAGCGCATTTTTTCAACAGTCTTTACTTTATCAATACTTAAATAATCGCCTCTACTATAATTGTAAACTCCGCCTATCCTCATTGCCGTTTTAAACATATAGACATTCGAAGATCTTCTTAAAGCATCTTTTTCATTCATCCATTGATTACTACCACCACGATTAAACCAAGAACTCTTACTCTTTGTAGCACCGTGGAAATATAGTGGCTCATCTAATATAGTATCACCTGGCTTGTTCACTCCAGTCATAAATCCTGTTAACACGGTTGCCCCTTTTACCGCAGATCCCGGTGCATAAGCAGTGGTGAAATTACCTGAAGCAAAGTCACGAAAGACATATTGCTTTTCATCCTCATCGTACGTATATTGCTTCCCGGATAATGCGAGGATCTCACCTGTAAAAGGATTCATTAAGGTGACAAACGCTCGATCTAATAATTGGGTGCCGCCGTAGTTCGCTTTTGTTTTCCTTAATTCATCTTCAATAATTTCGTCAACCTTTTGCTGCAGTTCCATATCTGTTGTGAGAACAAGATCCTTACCACGAGCTCCTTCTGACACAATATCTGTTTCTAAAATTTGTCCCGATTTGGTCACATTTTTCACTTTTTCTTTTTGTCCTTGTAAAACATCCTCATACTGTAATTCCAAATAGCTTTTTCCTACCCGATCACTACGGCTATAGCCATGCGCTTCATAATAGGCTAATTTTTCAGCCGGAAGACCGGAATTGACATTGCCTAAAATCGTACGTAAAGTATCTTTAAATGGATAGGTTCTTTGCCAGTCCATCGTTGTGTCTACACCAGGAAGATCATGTAAATTTTCACTTACTCTTGCGAATTCCTCAAGGGAGACATCTTTATTTTTGACGATTTGTGGATCAAGCGCATAGCCTTTTGTGAATTCTCGATAGATGGCCAACACTTCTAAGTCATCGTCGGAAAGCATCGCTAAATCTTCGTCTGTCACGCGTTCTCTTTGTAATTCGGCCGCTTTCTCGTCTTTATACTCATCCCATTCTTCCTTTGTCAACTTCGCCTTTGCCTCGTCAGGATGAAGTAATATCCAAAAATCAATCTGATCTCGTTCTGTAATTTTATCGGTTTTTTGCTCAATTAATGTCGCTAATTTCTTTGCCGTTTCCAGTGTTTTTTCTTGGTCGAATTTTTTCGGAGCTGTATATGTAATGGCTCTTTCTGCTTGATTCCCAACCACTGGCTGATGATCCCGGTCATAGATTAAACCTCTTGGTACACTTGTTGAGACCGTTACATCTTCTGTTCGATCCAGCTCTCGTTTTGCATCTTCCCCATGAACAATTTGGACATACCCGAGACGGAAAATTAATGCTGCAAAGAGAATAAAGACAGCAAAGAACAATAAATTAATCCGAAGTGGAATATGCGTCTTTTTCTTCTTATTCTTTCCCAACTGATCCAGCCCTTCCCCTTATATTTTCTCTCTTTATTGTAAAAGAAAAACGAGCGAGAAGCTAGCTTTAAATCGTATAAGCTCTTTTAGTTTAATTCCAGTTTCTGTAAAACTAAAGCTGCTAACGTATGTCCAAGTCCAAATATTAATAGCATAGCCGGAATAGCTGTCTCGGGACTGATTAACTTTATCGCGATAATAAAAAGAATAATGGAAATCACTCTTCCTGCATTTAAAAACAACTCTTTGACAACGACATATTCAATCCGCATTTCTGCAGCAGCACGACTTTTTCCAATCACATCATACGTAATGGAGGAATAAGGAACAAGCATTAGTGGATAAGCAATGCCGATGACTACACCATAGATAAGTAAACGAACATAAGTAGGATCTATAAAGATTAAAAAAATTGCGGCATAGAGGATCATACCGCCAATGATCATCACTTTCTTTCTTTTGTCCTTTTTTATTAGCTTTGTCGCCACTGAATACATAATAAAAGCGGTCCCCGCGTGAATCATCCCATAGGTTCCTAGTGCTAATTCATTATTCGTTGCAATGAAGAGATAAACCGATATGATAAATACGAAGGTCCCTTCACGGATACCTTGTAGTAAATGGGCATTGGTCACAAGCTTCCAGTTCTTATTTCGTTTTCTCTCCTGAAACACTTTTACAAATAAATATCGACCTGAAGAAGGACGGCGTTGGAGAAAAAAACTAGTGACCACCGCAGCAGAAAATAAGGCCAGAGATATTGCAAATATAATTGTGTATCCTGCATTAGATGTGAAGCGAGTAATAATAAAGCCAGCAGTGATTGGTCCAATGATTCCACCTGAAGATGTTAAAGCACCCATAAAACCATTAAAGAAATCTCTTGTTTCCGGCTCCGTAATTTCAAATGTTAATACATTAAACGCTAACCAGTAAAAGCCATAGCCAATCCCCAGTAGACCACCTAAAACAACTAAGTAATCATCCGCTTTATCACCAATTAGTAAAACAGCGATAAAAAATAAGGCTAAGAAAATCACGCCAATCCGTAAAACAATCACTCGATCAATTTTTTTCGCTAATCTCCCTGCCAAAATAAACGTAATGGGCTGCATTACAACAACTGAAAGATTGTATATCGCCAGATCCGTATAACTACCTGATTGTTTCCACAAATAAACATTCACGAAAGTATTGGAAAGAGCAATACTAAGCGAATATAAGCCTCCGACAATTAATAACAGAATTAAGTCTTTTGTTATATCCATTCCACTATAAAGGTTTTTGAGTTTCAGCATAGAAGAACTCCCCTTTTCTTCTCCTTAGCTTTGGTGAAGAAAAGAGATTTATACTTTAAATTTTTTCCTTTCCTAAAGAAGCATGCAAAAAGGCTGTCGAGTTGAACTCGACAGCCTTTTAGAGGATGTTCAAAAAGTCCGGTAAAAATGACACTGCGAATTTCTTCGTTGGCTTGCTTCTGCGCTGCTCATGTATCTAAATGCATACATTCTGCTGCTCGAAGGCTTCGCCGCCTTGAACTTCTTGGTCCTTTTTATCCTCCTTTTTGAACACGCACTTTTACGAAAGAAAATTATTTATTTTGCCGCATCGTATTGCTTTTGTACAGCATCCCAGTTAACAACATTCCAGAACGCGCTCATATACTCAGGGCGACGATTTTGATATTTTAGATAGTATGCATGCTCCCATACATCAAGGCCCAACAATGGTTTTTTCCCTTCCATTAATGGACTATCTTGGTTAGGAGTGCTTGTGATCTCAAGTTCTCCATTATTAACTACTAGCCAAGCCCAGCCAGAACCAAAGCGGGCAGCACCAGCTGCTTGGAAATCTTCTTTAAATTGATCAAAGCTACCAAATTTGCTAGTAATGGCTTCAGCCAAAGAACCTGTTGGTTCCCCACCACCATCAGGAGACAATAGTGTCCAGAACAATGAATGGTTTGCATGACCACCACCATTATTTCGTACAGCTGTACGAATAGATTCAGGAACCGAATCTAGATCAGAAATCAAATCTTCAACCGATTTGCTTGCTAAGTCCTCATGCCCCTTGAGAGCATCATTCAATTTCGTCACATATGTGTTATGGTGCTTCGTATGGTGAATGTTCATTGTTTCCTTATCAATATGGGGCACCAATGCATCATATCCATAAGGTAATTGCGGTAATTCGTATGCCATTCATAATTCCTCCCTATGTAATATTTTGAATCAAAACGTGATTCAAGGTTTCCAATTTAAGGTTATCAGAACCGGAAACCGTATTCAAATAATTTGCTCATATTGTTTCAGAATCTTTTCTCTTGAATATCCCTTCAATCCCGATGATAATATCTTTAGCAATGAAAGAAATAGAAAGCGACGTGAATACAATGAGAAATCTATCCATTTATACCTTATTCTATAAATCAATCTATTCCTTTAAGGATTTAGCAAAATTTCGTTTCCTTGATATTGGAAAAACGATCAAATACGTTTTTATACTAGCCATTATCTACTTTTTACCCGCAATGATCAACCTATTACTGATCGATCGCGACTTTTCTCATCTAGCAACAAATTTCGACAAAGGCAGTTTAGTGATCATTATTCCTATTTACCTTATTTTTACATATGTTCTCTACTCTGGATTGCTCTTTATAAAAATATCTATTCTAGCTGGGATTGCTCTTTTATTCGCAAAAGTGAGTCATCGTATATTGCCTTATCGAAACGCTTGGCGCTTGACAGCATTTAGTATCACTCTCCCAACCGTCCTATTTGCCCTTTTACCGTTGGCAAGAATCGACATTCCACTTGGGATTATATATGATGTCGCCCTCTCTATCATTTATATCCTATTTGCGATTATCAAAACGCCTCGTTCGAAAAAACAATCATAATTTTGCTCTTTCTATCATAAGCTTAATTAAGATGATAGAAAGGGTTATGTTCAATGAAAAAAATAATTGCTGTATTCGCTAGCCTCATTATTTTATATAGTGTTTATCATGATTTAACAGTGGGGGTACTTCCCGCTATTTCAGCCAACTCGACTATACAAGAAGATACGTCTATTCCTAAGGAAAAAGAAGAAAAGATGTTTACAGAAACAATACAGCCTGGTGATACTGTGCTATCTATATTAGAAACACATCAACAAGGAGCCTTACCTGTAGCCATCGAGCAAATTGTGACTGATTTTGAACAATTAAATAATGGTGTCAAACCTGAACAAATTCAAATTGGGAAAACCTATACATTTCCAATCTATTCGGAGGTAACGGATTAAATCTAGGTAGAATGTTGTCAAATAGCCTAAAAGATTGCTACAATAGAATAGTAAGAGATTTTAAAAAGGATGTTTAAAAAAAGACATTACGTTTATTTCATTTTTCTGATGTAAAAAGGAGAGAAGAACCCTTGGGTGAAATCATACATCGTACAAAAACACGTCCCATCAAAGTGGGGAATTTAACGATTGGTGGCGCTGACCAAGTTATTATCCAAAGTATGACGACAACGAAAACTCATGATGTCGAGGCAACTGTAGCTGAAATTAATCGTTTAGAAGAAGCAGGCTGCCAAATTGTACGCGTCGCTTGTCCAGATGAGCGAGCAGCAAACGCGATTTCTGAAATCAAAAAAAGAATTAATATTCCACTTGTTGTGGATATTCATTTTGATTATCGTCTTGCGTTGATTGCTATCGAGGGGGGTGCCGATAAGATTCGGATCAATCCTGGGAATATTGGCAAACGTGAGAGAGTTGAAGCGGTAGTAAAAGCAGCCAAGGCAAAAGGAATTCCAATTCGCATTGGTGTGAATGCTGGAAGTCTTGAAAGAAATATTCTAAAAAAATACGGATACCCTACTGCTGATGGAATGGTTGAAAGTGCCCTTCATCATATTAAAATTCTGGAGGACCTAGATTTCCATGATATTATTGTCTCTATGAAGGCTTCTGATGTAAATTTAGCCATTGAGGCATACGAAAAAGCTGCTAAAGCATTTGATTATCCTTTACATCTGGGAATCACGGAAAGTGGAACATTATTTGCTGGAACAGTCAAAAGTGCCGCTGGTCTTGGAGCAATTCTAAGCAAGGGAATCGGAAACACATTAAGAGTTTCTCTAAGTGCTGATCCTGTTGAAGAAGTTAAGGTTGCGAGAGAATTATTAAAATCTTTCGGCCTGATTGCGAATGCAGCCACATTAGTTTCTTGTCCAACTTGTGGAAGAATCGAAATCGACCTTATCAAAATCGCAAATGAGGTTGAGGAGTATTTGCAAACCATTAAGGCTCCTATTAAAGTCTCTGTATTAGGATGTGCTGTGAATGGCCCTGGTGAAGCAAGAGAAGCCGATATTGGCATCGCTGGTGCACGTGGCGAGGGATTGCTCTTTAAAAAAGGAAAAACCGTAAGAAAGGTCCCTGAAGCCACAATGGTCGATGAATTAAAAAAGGAAATCGATAAAATGGCTGAAGATTACTATAAAAAACAAGAAGAAGAAAAACAAAAAAACTCAGCTAATATGGAGGTAAAAGAGGGTGTCTAATGACAGCCTCTTTCTTAACACAACAAGAAGTATTACCAGTGGAAGGAGATTTTATGAAGAAAAGATTTGGTATCGATATTGATGGAACAGTTACATGCCCAACATCGCTTATTCCACATATCAATAAGGCGTTTCAAATAAACATTACATTGGATGATTTAACAGAGTATGAGCTAACCGATTGTTTGGATTTACCGAAAGGGGCTGTTTCTGACTGGTATATCAACACAGAATCAGAAATTTGTGCACAGTCCCCCTTAGCAGACGGTGCAAAATCTGTATTGAATGATTGGTTTTTCGAGTATGAATTATATTTTATAAGCGCTCGAAGTAATAGAGTGATGGATATAACGAAGACATGGTTTCTTGACAAAGAAATTGATTTTCACCATATTGAATTAATTGGTTCACATGACAAAGTAGGCACGGCTCGTAAATATGACATTGATCTATTTTTCGAAGACAAACATGATAATGCCGTCGCAATCTCAAACGAACTAGATATCCCTGTCATCTTATTTGATACACCATATAATCGCAAACCGATTCCCGAAAAAGTAATTCGAGTGCACAATTGGCAAGAAGCAAAAGATTGGGTCGATCAATGGATTGGGGCCTGTCCCCCAACGCGTTAAATCATTAACGTGATGGGGGTCAGGCCCCGTTACGTACAATTTGGACATTTGCCGTAGATTTCAAATTTATGGTCTGCTACTTCAAATCCGTTCAAGTCTTCTGTGACAAAATCCATTGGGCAGGCTTCAATTGCTTTTGTTCGACCGCATTGCAGACAGATAAAATGATGATGGTGGTCGTGATTTGCACAGGTAAAGCGGAAATGCTTTTCTCCACTTAATTCTGTTGATTCTAGAATTTCTAATTCATTAAACAAGGAAAGATTTCGGTAAATAGTATCGAAGCTGAGTTGCGGAAAATCTTCCTGCATCTCCAATAATACCTCTCTCGCTGTTAGATATTTATTATGACTAGCAAAAATGTTCAGCATTTGCTCTCGTTTGTCCGTTATTTTATACCCTTTATTTTTCAACATGTCAATCGCTTCTGTTACATTCATGCTTTTTCACCTCTTGAATTCCATAATGCACCTTTTGTTCGCAGACGTTTTAACAGAATAGTGATAAGTAAAATAAAAATAGATAAAACAACAATCGTTCCACCAGGTGCCAAATCCAGATAATAAGCGCTGGTTAAGCCGCCTATAACAGAAATTTCGCCGAATAGAATAGATAGCCAGATAGTTCGCTTAAAACCTCTAGCAATCCGCATACTTGCAGCAACCGGTAGTGTCATCAGTGCGGAAACAAGTAAAATTCCCACGATTCGCATCGAAGCCGCAATCACTAGGGCTGTCATCAGCATAAAAAGGAAATGAAGAAATTTTGCTGGTATCCCCGCTACTTTTGCATGTTCTTCATCAAAAGATAATAAAAACCATTCTTTATAGAGCAGAATGATAATCAATCCTACGAAAAAGGCAATTCCTAAAATAAGGTATAAATCCATTCTTGAAACGGCACTAACACTTCCAAATAAATAACTAAATAAATCTGTGTTAAACCCATCTGCCATCGAAATAAAAATAACGCTAACACCAATTCCACCCGACATAATGATAGGAATGGCCAGTTCTTGATAATGCTTATAAACTAAACGTAATCGTTCAATCAAAAGCGAACCAACGACGGAAAAGCCGACTCCCAAATAAAGAGGATTCATTCCCGCAAACGGCGGAAATGCTTTACTAAAATATAAACTTGTCGCAATTCCTGCTAATGTCACGTGACTCAATGCATCCGCGATTAAGGATAATCTTCTCACAACAATAAATGTGCCTAATAACGGAGCAATGAAACCTATTAACAAACCCGTTATAAATGTATTACGCAAAAACTCATATTGCAAGATGGCCTCAATCATATTTTCGCACCTTCTTGCTCATGAGTATGATCGTGTAGTAAAGCGTGCACATCATGATTATATACTGCAGATAAATCATCTGAATTAAATTTTTCAAATTCTCCTACATCGCCATGAAAATGCAATATCTTATTTAAACAAGCAACATGTGTCACTTTATCCGTCATTGTCCCAATATCATGTGTAACTAAAATTAAGGTAATTCCTTGTTCTTGATTTAATTGTACCAGCATATCGTAGAAAGATCGAACATTTCTTTCATCAACGCCGACCGTCGGTTCATCCAAAATAAGAATATCAGGCTTTGAAACTAATGATCTAGCGATAAAGACACGCTGTTGTTGTCCACCTGATAGCTCTCCTATATTTCGTCGAACGAAATCCCCCATACCAACAGCGTCAATGGCCTCCATGATCAATTTTCTATGTTGGTCCTTTAAAACGCGAAATAATCCTAGCTTTCCAGTTAACCCACTTGCCACAACTTCAAACACAGTCGCTGGGAATCCACTATTAAAAGAATTCGCTTTTTGTGATACAAAGCCAATTCGATTCCGATCTTTAAATTTTGCTATTGATTCATGAAAAAGCGATATTTCTCCAGTTTGAGGCTTAATTAATCCTAGAATTAATTTTAATAAGGTCGATTTTCCAGATCCATTTGGACCAACCAAACCTAAAAAGTCCCCTTTATGAACAGATAAATTGATCTGCTCTAATACCCATTCACGTTCATAACGAAAGCTTACATCTTTTATATCAATCACTGACTTCGTCATATATTTCATCCTTCATTCAATAAGAATCATTACGATTTATTATATCAGTATACCATATTTCTATTCAATTTGTAAATGGTAGTTCTTCAGAGAGTGAACCTTGATTTGGTTAGAAAGACTATGTTCGCACCGCTTTGCAACGTAAACCAGTTATCCACAAGCAGAATATATTATAGTTTCTTAAGCGTTTTAAAAAAACAGGCACAAATATCTTGATAAAGCATACATATTTATGGGGAGTGATGATCTTGAAGTTGATTAAAAATATGGTTAATTTAAAGGTTAACATGATTACGGCTGAAGAATTACTAAAATACGCGAAACAATTTAATTTTGAGGTTTCGAGGGATGAAGCGGAGAAAGTTGCTGCTTACTTAAGAGGAAAAAACTTAGATATTTTCGATGACCGAACTCGCTCACAAATCATACGCGAAATAGCCAAAATCGCCGGACCTAAAACAGCAAAAGAATTAAACAAATTATTTATCCAGTTTACAAGTTAAGAACAAGAGCTCAAGCGCCTTGATCAGCCCCGACAAGCAAATGTTCCTGAGCAGCCTAGGAATGGGCTTTTTCCCTTCATAGGTTCAGGGTTATTTGACCTCGAGGGGCTAGGCGCTGGAGCTAGATGACAAAACTCAAAATTACAACTTACCTACAAGCTACAATTTTTTATAATTTCCTAAACCAGAACAAAACAGCAAGTACTCATCCAAACTTTTTATTAAGGGGACATTTCTCTGTTTTTTAGATGTCCCCCTCTTTATTCTTTACTGAGACATGATATCTTCCAATAGATGCTCATTAAACTCGCCTTTTTTTAACATATCGATTTCATATTTATAAGGAGGCTTTTTATTCTTCTTATCTTCCCCAACATACGGTGTTTCTAATATTTTCGGAATATCCGTAAATTGCGGATGATTAATAATATAATGTAGTGCAGGAAAGCCAATATGACCAAGGCCAATATTTTGATGGCGGTCTTTTCGTGCACCGCGTTCATTTTTGCTATCATTAATATGCAATACTTTTATACGTTCTATTCCAATAGTACGATCGAATTCATCCAGTACTCCATCGAAATCTTGGACAATGTCATAACCCGCATCGTGAGTATGGCAAGTATCAAAACAAACTGATAGTTTATCATTTAAGTGGACGCCATCGAAAATTTTCGCCAATTCCTCGAAAGAACGACCACATTCAGAACCTTTTCCAGCCATTGTTTCAAGAGCAATTTGGACATTCTGATCAGCTGTTAGGACCTCATTTAACCCTTCAATGATCTTTTGAATTCCTTTTTCTGCTCCTTCTCCCACATGGGCGCCTGGATGTAACACAATTTGTTTAGCTCCAATTGCTTCTGTTCTTTCAATTTCGGACCGGAGAAAATTAACACCTAATTCAAATGTTTCAGGTTTAACACTATTACCAATATTGATAATATAAGGGGCATGGACAATAATTTCATCTATTCCATTCTCTCTCATATGGGTTTGTCCCGCTTCAATGTTTAATTCTTCAATCTTTTTTCTTTTAGTATTTTGCGGAGCTCCTGTATAAATCATAAATGTATTAGCTCCATAAGATACGGCTTCTTCGCTTGACGCTAGCAACATTTTCTTGCCACTCATCGATACATGTGAACCAATTTTCAACATACCCACTCCCCCTTATTTCTTACGATTTTTTACTTTTTGCTCACGCTTCATAATCTGTTCTCTTTGTTTTTGCATCTTCTTCTTATAACCAGGCTTTACTTGTTTAGGTTTTCTTACAAGCTGCTTGGCTTTGAGTTCTTCCTCGGAAACTGACTTCAGACGCTTCTTTCTTCGATTTCGGTCTGTACTCTCTACCCAGTCGCCATGTTCAAAATCTAAATAGTTAAATGAAACCCCCATTTTTTCCAATTTAACCAAGGCATCATCATCACTAGGCTGATAAAGGGTAACCGCGATTCCCTTATTCCCTGCTCTTGCCGTTCTCCCAGCACGATGAATATAAAAATCAAGGTCCTTTGGCAATTCGTAATTAATAATATGACTTATCCCTTGGATATCGATTCCCCTTGCTGCTAGATCTGTTGCAACGATATATTGAAAATCGAGCTGACGAATCTGCTTCATCATCCTTTTACGTTCACGGGGGCTGATATCACCATGAAGTCTCCCAACCTTTAAGCCTCTCTCAATCAATTGATCTGCAACAATGTCAGCCATTTGTTTTGTATTAACAAAAACAATTGCTAAGTACGGATTATACGATTGAAGCATGTCATGGATTAGTTCAACTTTTTCGCGACTTTTTAATGGTACTAAAATATGTTCAATGTTTTCGGCTGCGATACTCTCGGGATTTACCTGTTCATATTTCGGATTTTCCATGTATTTCTTTAAAAAAGGTTTTATTTTTTCCGGAATTGTTGCAGAGAACACAAGCATTTGCAATTCATCCGGCATTCTAGCAGCTACTTGATCCACATCATGTAAAAAACCCATATCAAGCATAAGATCTGCTTCGTCGACGACGAGCGTATTTGCTTTATGAATAAAAAGTGCTTGTTCCCTGATCAAGTCATGAATGCGGCCTGGGGTTCCCACAATAATATGCGGCTGCTCTTTCAATCTGCCAACATCTCGCTGTTTGTCTGTCCCCCCAATAAAACGCTTGGCCGTAATCGAATTGTCTTCATCATATTGTAAAACATTTAAAATCTCTTGATATATTTGATCAGCTAATTCTCTTGTTGGCACTGTAATAACAGCTTGAACATGTTTCTGTTCTGGTCTTATCGACTGTATAATCGGCAAGAGATAAGCATGCGTTTTCCCTGTACCTGTTTGGGATTGTCCAATCGCACTATACCCCTGTAAAATCAGAGGGATCATTTTTTGCTGAATTTCAGTCGGTTGACAAAATCCCATTTCTTCAATGGCACGAACAATAAATGGTTGCAGCTTAAATTGTTTAAAATCGTTCATTTTTTCACTTCCTATAAGTAGGATCATCTCAAATATCTAATTATATACGAATAAGCACAGATTCACAAATATTGACCTTTCGGGAACTTTTCTTCCTTTATCCCAATAAATTACAACAAAGGCACGGCGATTATCCAAACTTTTCTTGGTTGTTTGCATAAATTATCTATAGGAAGGGAGGTTATGTAATTGGCATTACGTAATCCAGGCCCAATGCCCCCACAAAGAATGGCATGGCCAGCACGCAATATGGGTCAATCAGGGATGTTTGGTCCAGGTGGTCCTCGAGGAATGCAGCCTTTCGGACAGCAACCTGGTCTACCTGCAAACAGAGGATTATTAGCAAAATTATTCTCAAGACAGGCTGCACCTGAAGCTGCAAATATGTTTGCAAGGTCCGCAGGCACAGAGACATCTTTGCTTCAGGGGCTTACGAATCCGCAAACAATTGGTAATTTCTTAGGGAAAACACAGAATGTATTAAATACAGCGCAGCAAATCGGACCACTTATACAGCAATATGGACCCATGGTAAAAAATCTTCCAGCCATGTGGCGGATCTATCAAGGGTTAACATCTTCAGAGAATGATGATGCGAAGGAACCCACTACGGAGGAACAATCGCTAGACGATGCTTTAGAATCAAAAACGAATGCATCGACTACAGAAACGAAGAAGAAAACAGAAACAGTTGCTCGTCAGAAAGAGCGAGAGATGGGAGAATCCGTACCAAAATTATATATTCCATCATAATAACGTTTTAAGGATGATTAAGGTTGAACGCGCCACCCTCAAACAGTGACGTCCTGTCGCTTCGTCGACTCTCGTGCATCCCGTATGTCGAAACGCTGTTTTGACCAACATCCTATTGGCCTCCTGCGTTTGGCTTTTTTATCGATCTCCTTTATAATAGATAAGGAGTTCAATAGATTACAGGCTAAAGCCTCTTGTCAGGAGGATTTAAATGAAAGTTATTAAGATTACCCCACGGGGTTACTGTTACGGTGTGGTAGATGCCATGGTTATCGCTCGAAATGCTTCTTTGGATAAAACCTTACCACGTCCCATCTACATTTTAGGGATGATTGTTCATAATAAACATGTCACTGATGCATTTGAAGAAGATGGAATTATCACATTAGACGGACCGAATCGAAAAGAAATCTTAGAAAAGGTTGATCAGGGTACTGTTATTTTCACCGCTCATGGGGTCTCCCCTGAAGTTCGTGAACTAGCAAAACAAAAAGGATTGACAACAATTGATGCCACCTGTCCGGATGTAACAGTCACCCATGACTTAATAAAAGAAAAAGAAAAAGAAGGTTATAACGTCATTTATATTGGTAAAAAAGGGCATCCTGAGCCTGAAGGTGCTGTCGGAGTCGCCCCCGATATCGTCCATCTGGTTGAGAGTTTGGATGATGTAGAAACACTAGACATTCAAAATGAAAAAATTATTGTCACAAATCAAACGACAATGAGTCAATGGGATGTCCAAGCGATTATGGATAAAGTACGAGCTAAATATCCACATGTCGAGCAACATAAAGAAATTTGTCTTGCCACCCAAGTCAGACAAGAAGCAGTTGCCGATCAAGCAGGGGAAGCGGACGTACTTATTGTAGTTGGTGATCCAATGAGCAATAATTCAAACCGTTTAGCCCAGGTATCAAAGGAAATCGCTGGTACTGCCGCCTATCGTATAGCAGATGTATCAGAAATTCAAATTGAATGGATTTTAAAGGCAAAAACAGTAGCAATTACGGCTGGAGCGTCCACTCCGACGCCAATTGTTCGCGAGGTATTAAAGTTTTTAGAACAATTCGATCCCGCCGATCAAGCAACATGGGATCGCGAACACAAAGTGCCTCTAAATAAAATCTTACCAAGAATTACAAAAACTTCACTTACTACCAGGTGATAGAAAAGCACAAAATTCATAATGAATTTTGTGCTTTTCACCTATATTATCATAAAAAGATAAACGGGTTTGTGTCCTCCTCTGATGGAAATATATTCACATCAAATCGACTACTTTCACATTCTTTCCTGAGGATCTCCGATACACCCTTCTTCATAATTTTTTCAACATTATGGCCAGGATCGACAATATTTAACCCGAGATTCATTGCATCATGGGCTGTATGATAATAGAAATCTCCTGTGACATAAACATCAGCCCCTTTGAATTTAGCTTGAGAGAAGTATTTATTGCCATCCCCGCCCAATACAGCGACTTTTTTCACTTTGTCCTCTAGATTACCAACAACTCGTACCCCAGAAGAATCCAATACTTTCTTAGTGAAAAGGGAAAAATCTCCTAGAGACATTTCTTCTGGTAACTCCCCGATTTTTCCAAGTCCAAGCTCCTCCCCTTTTAAAGCAAGATCATAGAGATCATATGCTGGCTCTTCATAAGGATGTGCTTTCAACATCGCTTTGATTACCCTTTTCTCTATTTCAACAGGGTAAACAGTCTCCACTTTCACCTCTGGAACGGCTTCAAGCTTTCCATGCTGCCCAATATGTGGATCTGTATGATCGCCTGGTAAAAACCGCCCCGTTCCTTCTGCTGAGAAGGAACAATGACTATAATCCCCAATTGCTCCAGCACCAGCTTCTCCTAAGGCTGTGCGTATCTTTTCCTCATCCTCCACGGGAACATAGACAGCTAATTTCCTTAGTTGTTGTTCATAAGTTGGAACAAGAACAGACGTGTACTCAAGCTTAAGCGCTTCAGCTAACATATCATTTACGCCCCCTTTTGCTATATCTAGGTTCGTATGGGCAGCATAAACAGTTATATCATGTTTTAGCAGCTTGGCCACAATTCTACCTTGAGCTAAGTCTGTTTGGATGTTTTTCATCGGCCGAAAAATCATCGGGTGGTGTGCAATAATCAAATCGACCTCTTTTTCAATCGCCTCATCGACAACATTCTCTAATACATCTAAGACAATCATAATATTTTTTACAGGCTTTTGAAATGAACCTACTTGTAGACCAATTGGGTCTCCTTCAAACGCATACTTCTTTGGCGCAAACTGTTCAAATAATTGAATGATTTGACCTGTCTTTACTTCCTTCACATAATCTCCTCCCTTACCATGGCTATTTTGTTTATGAGCACTTGCTTTTTCTTCTCTATTACTTGATTCTGCTCTGCCTTATTTAATTCTAGTAACACTTTTTCCCATATTCGCAGTTCACCATGCCACTTTTGCTTAAAATGGTCGTCCTTTTTTTTCAATAAGAATGGTCCTAATAAAAATTCCTTGGTTACATCTGTATAAGGAAGGGATGGATTACCAGGTTCAGCTACAAGAACTTCATAATATTTTCCCTCTTCCTCGATCAACTGTTCAGCTACAAGCTGCCAGTTTTGCTCATAGAGCCACTTTCGTACTTTTTCAGCCGCTATATTGGGTTGAAGAATCAAACGGCTTATAGAGGCTAATTTTTCCTTCTGAGCCGATAAAATTTCTGTGATTAGACTTCCTCCCATTCCAGCAATGATAATACAGTCTACTTGATCCGTGGATTGAAGCACTTCCAAGCCACTTCCCTTTCGAACCGAGATTTTGTCTGTTAAATGAGCCGCCTCAACCTGTTTTAGAGCTGATTGATAAGGTCCTTCTACAACCTCTCCAGCAATGGCGGAGATGGCAATTCCCTTGTTCACAGCGTAACATGGCAAGTATGCGTGGTCTGAACCAATATCAGCAATGCTCATACTTGGTTTAATAAATGAAACAACGGTTTCCAATCTTTTCGATAGTTTTTCACTATTCATTCCATCACCTCTTATTAGGAAAAGTTCGCGACGTCCTGCACTTCGTCTGTACTCATACATCCTGTTGCCCTCTGACAAGCAAATATTCCTGAACCTTGGAAAGGCGATCCTTCCCTTCATAGGTTTAGGGTTATTAAGCAGAAATCGACTAAAGGCGCGACATCCCGTGAGCTTCTCGGGGCTAGGCGCTGGAGCTAGATCCAGTATTAGCCAAATTTATACTTCTTATCTTTTAAAGTTAAAAGAGTTCCTTGCAAAATGCAAAGAACTCTTCTTACAAGTCATTATTTTAGATTTGCCACATACTCAGCCATTTCATCAATATTATCTGGTTCTACCAACCCAGCTGGCATTCCACCATCTGTTCCATTGGTTAGAATCTCGGCAATTTCTTCTTGGGAAAGCCCTGTTCCATGAAGTGAAGGACCAGCACCGCCTTCTAGATTTTCACCATGACAGGAAATACATGTTTGAGTTGCGTATGATTCAGGATCAAAAGCGACTTCTTCTCCGCCACCTTCTTCTCCTTCATTAGCTATTTCTTTAGCGTCCCCAATCCCTTTAATCCCGAGGAAAAAAATGATGACAAATCCCATTGCAAAAATTAGAAAATAGGGAACGAGTGGATTACGTTTCACTACTTAAGCCCTCCTTAGTAAGATCACTATGTATACAATATAAATTATGCTTCAAACAACTCTATTTTACTCGAAATACAAAAAAAGTAAAAGCTTTTGCAGTAAAATTCATGTATTATTCAATATTTAGCCAAAAATACTCTGCTAAATGAGCATAACAAAAAACAATAATACCGCGGCGATCAAACCAGATAGCGTGAAAAATAGCTTTTTTCCAATCAGTCCACCAACAATCCACATCATACAATTTAATAGAAGAAGCCAATATAAGCTAGTTGTCTTATTTCCAAAAAACGCCGCATTGATTTGAACGGTATAAAAAAGGAGTAAAAAAGCTGCCGTAATATAGACAAGCATGGGATTTAAATTTTTTTTACGAAAATAAAACCAACTAAAAATAAGGGCGACGACAAAAACAGACAGAAAAAGCGTTTGCATTCCGAATGAAATAACTGTAATATATGTTATTACAGCCATTACTAAGATAAATGTTACTAGTAGTAATGACAAAATAGCTTCCCATTGAAAGATTTTCTTGTGTTTTTTTCGTTTTTGGGGTTGTTGGTTTTCATCTCCCTGTGTATACAAGGCGATGAGGTAATCACAGTAATGCTCTGGAAGAATTTTATGCTCCTTCCAGAAATTGATTTCATGTAATAGGACGGTTTTTCTATCATCCTTCATTCGGAGTTGCCTCTCTTTTATATTATTGAAAAAGCATTATTATAAATCGGTAATAGGAAAGGAGGGGAGCAGATAGCTGCCATCGCCCTAAGTAAAGGAAAAGTTTACTTCCGAAACCAGAAGTAAACTGTAAAGTATTCCGGATTATTCTAAAAAGTCTTTTAGTCGCTTACTTCTGCTAGGATGTCTTAGTTTTCTAAGGGCCTTCGCTTCAATCTGTCTTATCCGCTCCCTTGTGACACCGAAAACTTTGCCTACCTCCTCAAGCGTACGTGTGCGACCATCATCAAGTCCAAAACGAAGTCTTAGCACATTTTCTTCTCGATCCGTCAATGTGTCTAATACATCCTCTAGCTGTTCTTTTAGAAGCTCATAAGCAGCATGCTCTGATGGTGATGTCGCTTCCTGGTCTTCAATAAAATCACCTAAATGGGAATCATCTTCTTCTCCAATGGGTGTTTCTAATGAAACAGGCTCTTGTGCGATTTTCAAAATTTCACGGACTTTATCTGGTGTCATGTCCATTTCTTCAGCAATTTCTTCTGGAGTTGGTTCACGACCCAAATCCTGTAATAATTGACGTTGCACTCTGATCAATTTATTGATCGTTTCAACCATATGCACGGGAATCCGGATGGTTCTCGCCTGGTCAGCAATTGCTCTTGTAATAGCTTGACGGATCCACCACGTTGCATACGTACTAAATTTGAACCCTTTATCATAGTCGAATTTTTCAACTGCCTTAATGAGACCCATATTGCCTTCTTGAATCAAGTCTAAAAACAGCATACCGCGACCTACATAACGCTTGGCAATACTTACAACAAGTCGCAGATTCGCCTCAGCTAATCGTTTCTTGGCTTCCTCGTCACCTTGTTCAATCCGCTTAGCCAATTCAACCTCTTCTTGGGCTGATAAAAGGTCTACACGTCCTATTTCTTTCAAATACATTCTCACTGGATCATTAATTTTTACACCCGGGGGAACGCTCAGATCATTTAAATCAAATTCTTCTTCACTTTCTTTTTGAATATCACTAACATTTGGTACCTCTTCCTCATCGGAATCTTCAACTAACTCTACCCCTTGATCTGTGAGATGCTCATAAAATTCATCCAGTTGATCAGAATCCAAGTCAAAATGACCTAGTTTCTCTCCAATTTTTTCGTATGTTAAAGTTCCAACTTTTTTACCGTGTTCAATCAATTGATCTCTCGCTTGATCTACAGTAAGTTCAGTATCAGTTTCATTGGAACGAGCTGATTTTTCAGCCATGCATTTTCCTCCTTCCAACATTAAGCTAACGCGATGCTTATTTACGTAGGCTAGACATGTATTAATGCCAGTTAGCTTCGTAAAACTCCTTAAACAATGGTTAGCTTCTACAGCATAAATATCATTTTTCACATGTATTCTTGCTCATCGAAGTAAAAGAATTAAGCTATATACAATCAAAGAGATCGGCGCAATTCCACTATTTCCTTAGCCAATTCTATTGCTTTCCCAAATTCCTTCTTTCGTTCAGCTGCTTTTTGTTCTGCTTGCTTTTCTTTTATCATTAACAATTTAGGATATTTCAACACATGGCCCACATAATCATTTAACTCTTTTTCACTATATTCATGATCAACAGCCAACATCTCTATTTCAGAAACAATTTTTCGTAATTTTACATCTGGAAGATAATTCATAAACAAACTTGAGTCTGGTTTATTTCCTTCCTCATAATAGCCAAGCAGATACGTAACGATCGCTTGATGCTCATCATAATGGAAGACTCCATCCCCCATCATTTCCATGATTCGGTAAACTAATTCCTCTTGTTGCATCATTTTAGCAATTAATTGCCGTTCAGCTAATGCGATTGCTGGCAATCGTTGTTGTTTTGGAAGATCTGCTATTGGATTTTCTAATTGTCGCACCTCTGTCTGTTGTTGCTCGATCTCTTTAATGACAGGTGGTTGAATCCGTTCATTTAGTTGTGACATTAAAGCTTCGAGGGACAGAGAAAATTCTTCAGACAACTGTCTTATATACATATCCCGTTCTACAGCGTTCCCTAACTTGGCAATTTCTATGATGGCACTATCGATAAAGCTGAGTAAATCCCCCTCATGTTGAAGGTTTTTCCCTCTTCGAAAATAAAATAACTTAAAAGCCATCCATGTTTGAGCATTCCCTATTACATCCGCATGGAATTTTTCTTCTCCATATTGCTGAATGTAGTCATCGGGGTCCAATTGATCAGGCAATTGAGCTACGGTCACATCCATCCCGAATCTTTCTAATAAAGAGCCTGATTTAAAAGCTGCCTCCACCCCTGCATCATCTGAATCAAGACAAAGGACAATAGTATTTGATAATCTTTTTAATAGCTGAATATGTTTTTCCGTTAGGGCTGTCCCCATAAGAGCTACACTATTGGAAACTCCAGCTCGATCGGCAGATATTACATCCGCAAAGCCTTCAAATAAAACTGTATATCCAACCCTACGTATATGACTCCTTGCTTGATAGTAATTGTACAAAAGTGAGCTTTTATGAAAAAGCAATGTTTCTGGAGTATTTAAATACTTTGGATGGTCCTCGTCTGAAAGGGATCTCGCTGAAAATGCGATAACTTTCCCTTTTTCATTTAGAAGTGGAAACATAATGCGATTGCGGAAACGATCAACAAAAGCCTGATCTTTGTTCCGACGAGCTAGCAATCCGGCTTTATTCATGGTTTCTAAAGAAAAGCCATGCTGTTCTAAATAGTTCACCGCGAAATTCCACTCCGGCAAAGAATAGCCGATATTAAATTTTTGAATACTCTCCTTTGTAAAACCTCTTCTAAGTAAATGTTGAAGAGCATCGGCTCCCTCATTGGTGTTCAAGAGCAGATGATGGTAGAATTTTGTTAGCAACTCATGGGCCTTGATCATCTCAGCTTGCTCGGGAGGTAATGAACTCTGATTATCGTTATAGGTGCTTGGGTCTATTTGAAGTTCAACATTTCCTTTCGCAGCAACCTTTTCAGCCGCTTCTTGAAAGGAGGTTCCTTCCATTTCCATAATAAAAGAAAAGGCATTTCCTCCCATCCCACAACCAAAGCAATGAAAGATTTGCTTTTCCTGTGAAACAGAGAATGATGGAGTATTTTCACCATGAAAAGGACACAGTCCAAAATAATTACGGCCCTGTTTTCTTAGCTGAACGTATTCACTAATTACATCAACGATGTCAACCGATTGTTTTATCTCGGCAATCTTATCCTCAGGAATCCTTGCCACACAGTCCATCTCCATCTATTAAAGTTAAACTTATTAACACGTTAAAGAAGATGTAAGAGATGATGAATTTTTTTATTTTCATCTAACTAGTTAAACATCCTCCTCATTCAATGAAAATAGCATACTTTTTGCCATTTATTTTTAATTCGACGCAAATGTTGAATCTCCTTCAAAATTCGACAATAATTCACAAAGAGTTTGTATAAACCTATTTCGATCACCATCAGTGAACGTCTTAGGCCCCTTACCGTAGTTCCCTTTTTTTCTTTCGATAGCAGATAAGTACCGAAAATCAAGGGCTGTTTGAATAGAGTCTTCTTTAAAAGGCACTCCACGTGGTGATAACACATGGACATTTCTCGCCAACGCTAAGCTAGCTAAGCCTATATCCTGTGTAATTAACAAATTGTTCGGGTGAAGATGATTTAAAATATAGAGATCTGCCGAATCCCTTCCAGGATCTACAAACACCCAATCTTCCTGATCATTTAAATCAGTAGGTTTATGATCGTAGGAAGCCACAAAGCGAACATGCCAGCCGTATTGATCTGCGGCTTTCATTATTTCCTTTTTTACAGGACATGCATCTGCATCAACAAATATGCGTTTATTATCTATAATTCTACATCACTCCGCTGATTCCTTCTTATTATGAAAAGTAATTAAGGAAACATGTCGTTTTTTCCCGTCTCCGGTAATTCTCCATTGTCCCTAGTGTATTCCTAAACGTTTTGCTCTAAACCTTTTTTAGGCACTTATTGAACACAAAACTATATTATAACGTATTTCTAATAGTTTTGCCATGATTAACAACTGAATAATTTATCCTTTTCGGTGATTCATATAACTAATAATCAAATTAGCTGTTTCCTCTACCGCCTTATTCGTAACATCAATAATCGTGCAACCAATTTTTTCGGAAATGAAATCAAAATATTCCAATTCTCTCTTTATTCTTTCGATGTTCGCATAACTTGCATTATCGTTTAATCCTAGGGCAATTAATCTCTCTCGGCGGATATGGTTCAATTTTTCCGGACTAATTTTCAAACCAATACATCTTTTAGGGTCCACAGTAAACAACTCTTTGGGAGGGTCTATCTCAGGAAGAACTGGGACATTGGCCACTTTGATACTTTTTAATGCCAAGTGTTGGGATAAAGGTGTTTTCGAGGTTCTAGAAACTCCAATCAAAATAATATCAGCTCGCAGTAATCCCCGGGGGTCACGTCCATCATCATATTTAACTGCAAATTCAATTGCTTCAATTCGCTTAAAATAATCTTCATCTAACTTTCTCACTAAGCCAGGTTCATTTAATGGTGCTCTTTCAAATTTCTTTTCAAATTTATCCATTAATGGCCCCATGATATCAATCCCATTAATCTGATGCATGTAGGTCATTCTTTGCATATATTCTCTTATCTCAGGTTTCACTAATGTGTAAACAATCATTCCTTGATCCTTAATAGCTTTTGCTATGATTTGATCAATATCTTCCTTGTTCTCGATATAGGGATAACGATTAATTAAGGCATCTGAACCATTAAACTGCCTTAAAGCTGCAATGGTCACAAGTTCAGCAGTCTCCCCTACAGAGTCTGATACTACATAAATAATAGGCTCCGTCACTTACTACACAACCCCTTTTGGAAGAGGCTGGGACATAATTACAACGTTAAGCTCCAAAGATGAACAATGCATTACCTTAAAGGAGGAAATATACGTAGACACCTGCGGGAAGTGAAAGTTCGGCAAAACCCCAGAAGGCTTGCCACTCGTCCGCGGAAAGTGAAGTATAATTCCGAAGCAGGGATTATGCCCCCTAGTAATTCAATTTTTTCTTTGGTGAAAATACTTATGTCCCAGCCTCTTTAATTTTATACCCGCACGCAGCAGGTCAGAAGTCTTCAAATCGGTACATCACTT
>NZ_JADIJK010000026.1 GCF_017355205.1 Bacillus sp. SD088 | reverse complement strand
AAGGAGTGGACATCATGATTTTCTTATTTTTAGTTTGCATTATTATTTTGGTCTTTTTTATTTCCCGAAATTTAAAAAGTTCTTCTGTATTCTTTTTAAGTACGCTCACAATCGGGTGGATTCTCGCCTATGTATCTTTTACACTCTACCTATCAAAATTTAACTACTTCTATAATATTGTGAATCAATTTATTGACTTTAGCCCGGGCACTTGGAATTATCTTGTTCTCCAAAACTTTGATACAGATACATTAATCCGCCTTTTTCACTTTGGTATTATTCTGTTTTATTATTCTTTCTTGGCTTTTGCAATCTCATTTGTGAGCACAATAAGAGTCAAGAAAAAAAACGTCTATACATATATGATTTTAGGTATTTTTAGTTTCATTCAATTCATTTATTATGATCCAGATGTCCATCTACTATGGCAAGATCATGTCACATCAATAGGTAATTTACAACAATATCATGAGTATAGTCAGATTGTTCATCTGTTCTTCCATACTATAAATCTATGTTTTTTAATCGGTGGATTGGCTCTGTTTGCTTATTATTTTGTTCGGTATTACCGTTTAAGATATATCAGACATTTCACCATTTATAATGTCATTGGACTTCTTCCTCTTGTTAGTGTTCATCTCTTTATTTTTTATTGGGCACCATTAAATTTCGTGAGGGTCACATTCAGCCAAAGCTATATTAATTACTTACAGCCGCCTATCCACCCTTTTCTAATGGAGTATCGTTTTTTTCCAGTTATCGTGTTATTTGCTGTTATTATAATGATTTACAATGTTTTTAAATATAAATCAATCGAAGCAAAGTACTCCAGTATTAATATTAATACTAAGAAGAAAATGGATACAGCTTCACTCGGGGTACGTGCATTTACACATTCCATTAAAAATCACTTACTTGCCATCCGTTCCGAGGCTGAATATTTACAAGAAAAATTTCCAAACGATGAAGAGGCTCAATATAGCCTGAATTTAATGATCGTTGCTTGTGAAAATTCTTTTCGAAGTATTCATGATGCAAACGAAAAATTAAAATCAATTACATTAAATATGAAAGCTGCTCCCTTACATATACCGATTGAAAAAGCAGTGGAACGATTTCATTCCAACACATTACATGTTAACATTCATTATCATAGAAATGAGCAGGAGGGCATGGTTTATATTGATTCAGAATACATCCAGGAAGCGATTTATAACATCCTGAAAAATTCTATTGAGGCCGCTACAAACGGAGTAGGAGATATATGGATTACAACGAAAGAGGTTGGACAATGGGGAACGATTACAATTAGAGATAATGGTCCAGGAATCCCTTCTGAAAATGTGGATGAAATTTTCACCCCTTTTTTCTCAACAAAATCATCGATTACAAATTGGGGCATTGGTCTTTCCTTTTGCCATAAAGTCATTACAGCTCATAATGGAAAAATTGAAGTAACCAGTGAAAAAGGTAAAAAGACACAATTTGATATATTATTGCCTCTCGTTAGGAGGGTATAAATAATACCCCTTCACGCTGGTCTGAGGGATCATTTCAATCACATCAAAACGAGATAACGGATGGTAACACACGATAAGCCTCTTTTTATAAATACTGAAACCTCTTCCCTCCAATATTGGATTCTATAATGATAACAATATTCCCTCCTCTTTCAAAATGTCCACATTAATGTATAATTAGTGGAAGGGATTTCATGTTGGGGAATAGTGGAAGTATTTTTACTCCCACATAAACAATAGCTAAATCTTTAATTCTCTTTATTATTTTCAACGATTTTAGGGGGTAAAACATAAGTAGACCTTTTGGGAGGGAAACAATTTGCAAACTATACGACTCTTAATAGCTGACGATATGGAAGCTCATCGTAGAAGATTGGAAAGAATAATTAATAAAGAAGAGAATTTCGCATTAGTTGCTTCTGCCAAAAGCGGCTATGAAGCCGTCGCCCTCACAGCCCTAAAAAAGCCCGATATTGTCCTTCTCGATATTGAAATGGAAAGTCCAACTGCAGGGATTGTTGCGGCATCAGAAATACATAAGATCTTACCTAAAACGAAAATCATCATGCTCACCATCCACCAAGATAATAATAACATCTTCGCAGCCTTTCAAAGTGGGATTGTCGATTATTTAGTAAAATCAGCTCCTATCGAGGAAATTTTAGAGGCCATACATTCGGCGGCCAATAACAGCTCACCAATTCGGCCATTTATTGCTGAAAAAATCAGACAAGAATTTGCTCGTATAAAAAAATCTGAGGATCACTTAACAGAAATCTTTAAGATTATTGCTATTCTTACCCCTTCTGAACTTGAAGTTTTAAAGCTATTGTGCAAAGGTCTAAAACGAAAGGAAATAGCCAGAGAACGTAGCGTTGAAATGGAAACGGTTAAAAAGCAAATTAGTAGTCTTTTAAAAAAATTCAACAAGAGAAATACAGCTGAAATAGTTAAGCTTATTAATGAACTTGAATTATTTGATATGATAAAAAATATATCATAATTTCTATTATCCATATTCTGACAAAAGCAAAAAATTCTCTCGCACGAAGCGAAAGAATTTTTTATCATTATTCAATTGAACCATAGCTTTATCGACATTAATTTTGAGCTAGCTGATCCACTGCAATAATCGCATTGGCCACATCTTCAGCTGTAATATCTTTGGATAAATTCCCCATTGTTTCTCCCTCTTGTGTAGCAGCTTGTCCTACTTTAAGAAGATCTTCATATGTTACTTCATCCAAATGCATTTCCTTTAATGTTGTTGGTAAGCCTAATGCTTGATAAAACGTAATGTATTTTACTAATTCCCCTTCTGGATGAAGCTCTAACATCAGTTGGACAAGCGTTCCATAGGCTACTTTTTCCCCATGAGTGAGATGATGAATCTCTCCATCTAGAACGGTAAAACCATTGTGAATCGCGTGTGCACCAGCTAAGCCGCCACTCTCAAACCCAAGACCAGATAGCAACGTATTTGCTTCGACTACTGCTTCAACATGCTGTGTCACAACATCTTTTTGAACGGCTTGATAGGCAGGAATGCCATAAGCAAATAGGGTCTCCTCACAGGCTTTCGCAATAGCCTTTGCTGCAATACTTGTTCTTCCACCAGCCATGGCTGTGCCGTTACTTTTAATGGTTGCTCTCGCTTCCACCCATGTAGCCATCGCATCGGCAATCCCTGATGCAAATAATCGGGCCGGGGCTTTCGCAACAACTTCGGTATCGACTAACACTAAATCTGGATTCTTGGCAAAGAATTTATAGGATTCAAATACTCCATCATCACTATAAATAACAGATAAAGCACTTGTTGGAGCATCTGTTGAAGCGGTACTTGGGACGATAACTACGCCTGTATCTAATCCATCGGCAATCGCTTTTGCCGTATCTAGTGTTTTTCCTCCCCCCACTCCAATTACTAAATCAACCTGATTGGCTTCTCCTTCTTCAACAATCCGCTGAATTTCGCCCAAAGAAGCTTCACCATTAAATTCTACAAAATGGAAATCAAGTTTCTCTTCCTGAAAACTTTTTGTGATTGTCTCTTTCGTAAGCCCCCAAACAATATGATCCGAAATAATAAGAGGTTTTTTTGCCATATTTTTCACATGAGAACCAAGATCTTTAAGTGCGCCTTTTCCTTGAACATATTTATTAGGTGAAACAAAAATTGTAGTAGCCATCTTCCTCTTCCCTTCTAAAATAATCTATATTTTACACTTTAATCATAACATGTTTTTTATAGTTTGTGAATATATTCACAAATAATTTTGAGAGTTGTTTTGCATAAAATCTTCTCTCCCAGTCAAATAGACACTCATCACTTCTCAATGATATAATACAGGTACTTCTATTAACTTTACATCTTTTCATTTATCTCGGTGCAACCAACCGTATGACTCCCACTTTCAGACGGTGATGCGACACCAAGAAGTCTAAGGGGGATAACGGACGCTAACCCCGATTAGTCTCCGCTACCCTCTGTAGTGGAAAGTGAAGCGCAGACGCAGGTCGCCACGTCCTGTGGCAACGTCTGCATGACCTATACCCTTGTAGGCTTACATTTCCACTGATGGTAGTCAACTTTTATAGACGTGTATTTATTTTATGTGCTGAGGAGGATACAGACATGGAACCATTACTAAATGGTGCAGGGACCCTTTGGATTCAACACAAAGGTCTAAGAATTCAAGTGACTTATCATATTTATAAAAAGCATACAGAAGCTTATGCTAGCTATTACTTCTGGGAAGAAGAAAGCATTGACGGAATGGGGGACCACCCTGATCCTAAACAGGCGATCATCGAAGCAGTTGAAAATTTAATAGAAGAAATGGAAGCTGCTGGCATGGAAGTATGGACTTCAACCCGACTATCCACTGAACAAAAAGTTAAATTCGTAATGTTTAAACCCTAAACTGAGAAGCAAAACTAACACCAACAAATTTTATTAATTTCCAATGGACTGTCCAAAAAGTCCATTTTATTTTGCAAAAACTCTCTTTTTAAAAAAGGATCTGGCTTCTATTCATGAATAGAAGCCAGATCCTTAATTCTTTACCACTTTACCATAGCGGGGGACAGTCCCCTTATTTCCCATACATATACTCTTTGGGATCGACAGGTGTCCAGTCTTGATCTGGTTTGTAAAATCTTAGCAGGTCGCCGTATAGGACACGGTCGGATAGTTCGAGTTCGTTTATGACTTTTTCATGCAGTTCTTCCATTTCTTGTGTTGGTTCTTCAATGACTTCTTTGGTTTCGGAGTCATAGTAGACGCCATCCACTCGACTGAATTTGTCTGTCATAAAGTCACCATTTCGAAATGGGACAAAGTCTTTATGTTCTTCAGAGAATAGATCTGTTCCGAATTGGATATAGTCACGTGCCTCAATGCCTAGGAGGTGCAGGAGTGTTGGGACAACATCCATTTGTCCTGAGTACTCATGATTAATTCCTCCACCTTCTACTCCTGGTATTTTAATCATGAAAGGGACACGCTGTAATTCAGCTGATTTTAATTTGGTGATGTCTTCTCCAAGCAACTCGGACATCGCGCGATTATGATTTGTCGAAACTCCATAGTGATCCCCGTACAAGAAGATCACGGAATCTTCATATAACCCAGATTCCTTTAAACTATTAAAGAATTGCTCCACTGATTCATCCAAGTAACGTGCGGTTTGGAAATACCGATCCACAGAGGCATCTCCTGTTGTGGCCGGTCCGATCGTTGCCTCCTCATCATCAATCAAATAAGGATGATGGTGCGTTAATGTAATCATATGAGCGTAAAAAGGTTGTGGCAATGATTCAAGATAAGGCATGGATTCCTCAAAAAACGGCTTATCCTTCAATCCATAGCCAATCACCTTGTCATCGGCCATATCATAGTAGCTAGCATCATAGAAATCATCGATCCCAAATTGCTTATAAACTTCATCGCGATTCCAAAAAGATTTATAATCTCCATGAAAAACAGCATTTCTATATCCTTGCTGCTGTTGTAATATCGCTGGCAATGCTTGATATGTGTTATTCCCCTTTGTCACGAAAGCTGAGCCTTGTGGCAAGCCATATAAGGAATTATCCATAATCAATTCAGCATCCGCAGTTTTCCCCTGTTCCGTTTGATGGAAAAAGTTATCAAAATACGTGAAATTCTGCTCCGAATCATGAATAAGTGAATTGATAAATGGCGTTACTTCTTCTCCATTTAATTTATAATCTATCAAAAATGATTGAAAAGATTCTAGATGGATTTTAATTACATTTTTACCAGCTGCTACTCCAAAATAGTCAGGATTAGGTTCTGCATACTTGCTCTTCGTGTAATTTTCCACCTCAGTTATATCATCACTTGAAGCAAGAACACGTTGCTTCGATGAATTAAAACTTTGTACAGCATCATAGATCATAAAATGATACGCACCCAAGTATTTCACAATATAATTTCGGTCAAATGTTCTTTTTAATAACTGCGGACGATCGACTTCAGCCAAGCCTAGGTTGACCGTAAACAAGATGGCACCAGATGCAAGAACAAGCAAAGGTTTCTTTATTGGTAAACGTTCCGTAGACCAATGAGCCTTTGTCAAAACAAAAAACGTCACTAACAAGATAAAGTCAATCAAATAAAATAGATCGTGCCATGCGACTAAATCAGCGATACTTCCCCCAAGACTCGCGAAATTACTTGTTTGAGTGAGTGTTGGTATTGTAATAAAATCACTATTAAAACGATAAAACACGACATTTGCGTAAAGAAGCACATTTAAAGTTGTATAAATAGTCAAAAGCCAAACGCCAGCTTTTCTTCCTTTTGCAAATAATGCAAGTCCTAGGAAGATAAGAGCTGAATTCAATGGATTAAAAAATAGCAAGAATTGTTGCAACAAATTATTAATCCCTAGATCAAACTCTACCTGATAAATTATATACGTTTTTATCCAAAAACAAAGGACGATAACGGAAAAGAAACCAGTTTTTGACATTAGAAACTTCTTCATTATGTTTCACCTCATAAAATTCTCATTCCGTATATTTCCGACTGATTTTCTATACATTCCTAATACATAAAGAGAGTCATCGATTCAGTATATCATATTACCCGCTTTTAATTATAATGAAACATTACAATTAAAATTCAATGATTGCCTACATTTTCCTCATACTCCCTCTCATCTTCTTTCTGTTCTATAAAATGTTTCATTTTATCTTAACAAAAAAAGCCAAAAGATTGAACCCCATAATGAATTTCTTCACCACCATTTTTTAGCTTCTTCACTATATTTAGCCATAAATGAACACCCCATCTAATGTTTGGAGTGCAGTAGACAAAGCTTCTTTACTATAACTGGCAATCTGCATTATTGGATATCACCTGGTTTCAGATTTATTCAAAGGGATCCCCTCAAGCCAATGTTAGCAAATATACGAGTGAACGTACCCCTTGAAAATAAAATTCCAAATAAGAGCGCGCTTTTTACTGCAAATTCCCTCACCTGTTTATTAAGTTTTCATTATAAAATCGATAAATGTATCCACACTGTCTTTGGGAAAACGTTGTGTTTTTTTCACCATCCATAAATTTCTATTAAT
The DNA here is from genome assembly GCF_017355205.1 of Bacillus sp. SD088. GTDB lineage: Bacteria > Bacillota > Bacilli > Bacillales > Bacillaceae_C > Lederbergia. The sequence goes on along the minus strand of NZ_JADIJK010000026.1, from coordinate 71,913 downwards.
ACTGGCGCCAAGTATCTTTACTTCCGCAAGATCACCATGCTTTAATTCTTTCGTTACGGTTATTCTTGGAAGGATGCTTACGCCTAATCCTGCTTCCACAGCACTTTTGATTGCCTGAGTGCTGCCTAGTTCCATATAACTTTCCATGCTTTCAAATACATTGTATTTTTTTAGAGCTGCTTCAACGATTAGTCTTGTTCCTGAAGTTGATTCACGCCAAATCATATCTGCTTCCGTTAAGTATTGAATATCAATCTCTTTTCTTTCTTTCCACTCATGATCAGGAGGGCAGACTAGGATAAGTTCATCTTCTGCAAATTTCTGTATATCAAGACCCTTATCGTCTACTTCTCCTTCCACAAGTGCAATATCAATAACGTCATTTGCAAGTTTTTCCAGAATCGTCGGTGTATTACCGATATCCAGCATCAATTTTGTATATGGATACTTCTTTTTAAATTCTCCTAAAATTTCAGGCAATAAATATTCGCCAATGGTTAGTGTAGCACCAACGCTAAGCTTCTTGTCATAATTTCTGGCAATTTGCTGAATCGTTTCTTTTGAACGATGATAATCCTTTACAATTTCTTTTGCAAAAGGATAGAGAGCCCGCCCCGTCTGAGTTAATTTTAATCTTCCTTCTATCCGGTCAAATAGAAGCGTACCATATTTATTTTCAAGCTGATGTATCTGTCTGGAAACCGCCGGCTGTGAAACATTGCTTAGCCGCGCTGCTTGGCTAATACTTCCCTCTTCAACGACCAGACAAAAAAGTTTCAGATTATCAATATTCATAAAAATCATCCTCATCAGTATACTGCTACTATCCATTATAGCAGATGAAGATAATTACTTATCAGTTCTTTTCTCTTTATCGATTTACTCCTTTTTATCCGTGAAACTACAGCTTTATAATTTTATGAAATTTTACCGTCCACATTCTTAATTTCTATCCTTTTTTCATGTTTAAATTTATAAATGGCATAGGTAAGCGCAATCATCCAAACCGTAATGATGGTTCCATAGAATAACGGGTATAAGGATTCATTTTCAACCCAGGTTATGAGTAATGTTCTTGTATTCGTCAGAACAATAAATCCACCAACTAATACCCCCATCAATTTTCCTGGAATAATTCGAACTAACCAAGCTGCAATTGGTGCTGCAATTACACCTCCGATTATCAATGCTGTTACCAAAGTCCATGGCAAAGCATTAGTCCCAAGTGAAAAAAAGAAACCCAATGATGCGGACACGGCAATAGCAAATTCGCTTGTATCAACAGTGCCAATTACCTTCCGAGCACTCATACCGTTTTTAGACAAGAGAACTGGTGTTGAAATTGGTCCCCAGCCACCCCCTCCGGTTGCATCGAAAAAGCCTGCAATCAACCCCAATGGAACAGATTGCTTTGTAGATAACCGAGTTTCATTACTTTCCTCAATTTTTTTGTGAATAAATAGAAAGCGAAGCAATACATATACACCCAGCATCAGTAAAAATAAGGAAATATACGGTGCAACTATGCCACCGGGCAAATTACTCAGAAATGTTGCACCAATAAAAGCACCAATCGCCCCCGGAATAATAAGTCGATAAACCATTTGCTTATCAACATTTTTAAACTTGATATGAGATATGCCGGAAGCAGCTGTCGTAAATACCTCAGATAAATGAACGGATGCCGAAGCCACCGCCGGAGTCATCCCATAAGCCAGAAGCAGTGATGTAGATGTTACACCATAAGCCATCCCCAAAGAGCCATCTATTAACTGTGCCAGAAAACCAATGAATGCTAAAAGCATCAGTTGCCGCATATTTCTCCCTCCCAAATTGTATACACTTTTGTTATATAGTATGTTATTTAATTATATTGTATTCATACAATTCCTACCTGTCAACTGAACTTTAGTATCTAATTGTAAATGGGCTCATCCCAGAACAAAAGCGCAAGCGCCCGTTTAGCGACGTACAAACTTTTTAGGGTTCTGACGAGATAAAGGAAACACCATGAGCTTGGAAAGCGAATGGATGTTGACTTATCGTAGGAAGAAACCGAAAGTTTGCTAGTCGCTGGGCGCTGGAGCTGGATGTCGACCGCGACATAAGCTAGTTATCCACAAGCAAAGGAATTTTATAGCTCTCTAAATAATAAAAAAAGCCCCTTCATTCCAGGCTTCATTCGTTAACCCATTGTTATCCAGTATTATGTGTTTCTTCCATTAATGTTCTCACTTTATTTCGTGAAGCTTCTTCAGGATGGCTAGTCTACATCACGCGACAATTTTGTGTTGATTATGTAACTTACTTTCAGTGATACACAACAAAGAATCCAAGTGTGTCACTACTTCCGTCAATATTATAAACTTATTGACAAATAGACCATTCAATGATATATTTTTGGTAGTTTCAAAGGGGAGTAGCTTTAACGGTAAAGTCGTCATTACAGAGTATAGACCATACTCTCGGCTTTACGGGCAACTTTAACGTTGTTAGCAAGACCTTTGCCAATGTGGTAAAGGTCTTTTATTTTTTAGAGGCTTTTACCATTCATTGGTAAAAGCCTCTATTTTTTATTTCAGAAGGGAGATCACTAATTGGAATCATTATGGATTCAATACGGATGGACTTTAATAATTCTCATTGGATTAGAGGGGATCTTATCTGCTGACAACGCACTGGTTATGGCTGTGATCGCCAAACATTTGCCAGAAAAACAAAAAAAGAAGGCCATCAATTACGGAATTTTGGGCGCCTTTCTTTTCCGTTTCTTAGCGCTATTCGCAATCTCCTTTATTGCCAATGTATGGCAAGTACAAGCGATTGGTGCAGCTTATTTAATTTATTTAGGTTTAAAACATGTAATCCAAGACATATTCGCTTCACCAAAGGATAATAAAGATAACGTGAAAAAGGACTCCAATGAGAAAGGCTTCTGGCCAACGGTGGTCAAAATTGGATTAGCTGACCTTGCCTTTGCCATTGATTCCATCCTTGCAGCTGTTGCACTTGCGATCGTTCTGCCTGGAACGCCACTTCCCCACATCGGTGGTATGGATGGCGGGCAATTCTTAATTGTCGTAATAGCAGGGATTGCTGGACTGATATTGATAAAATACGCGGCAAACCTATTTGTTAAACTTCTAGCTGTCCGTCCCGGCCTCGAAACAACAGCGTATTTAATCGTTGCTTGGGTAGGAGTGAAGCTAGCAGTTATCACGCTTAGTCATGAAAAAGTAGCTATATTAGATGAACATTTTCCCCATAGCACAGGCTGGACCATTGCCTTCTGGGGAATCCTTCTAGGAATTGCTATAATTGGATGGTTTATGTCGGGGAAAACAGCCCCCAATGAAAAGAATTCATCCCATGAAAGCTCTTCTTCATAAAAAGATTTGGGGCCTGTCCCCCAGTTTGGTAATACGTTAACGAACTGGGGGACAGGCCCCGTTACAATTATTTAATTCCACTAAAAGTAATTCCTTGAATAAATGTCTTTTGCATAAAGAAGAACATGACGATGATGGGCAATGTCATCATTGTAGAAACTGCCATCATTAAGCCCCATTCTGTTCCCATTTGGTTTTGGAATTGTTGAAGTCCTAATGACAATGTGTACTGCATTTCATCTGTCAAGTAAAGCAAAGGACCAAGGAAATCTGTCCAGCTGCCCATGAATTGGAAAAGTCCAACCGCAAGGAGGGCGGGTCTGGCCAAAGGGAGCATAATTTGCAAATAAATTCTGAATTCAGAAGCACCATCAATCTTTGCCGAATCTCTTAATGTATCTGGAAGACCTAAGAAAAATTGGCGCAACAAAAATATGTAAAACGGTGCTCCAAAAAAAGCGGGCACAATTAATGGTAAAGGTGTTCCAACCCACCCTATTTTATTGAATATTAAGAATAATGGAATCATCGTTACTTGTCCCGGGATCATCATGACCGCGATTGTAAGGATAAAGAGTACATTTCGTCCCTTCCAGCGAAGTTTTGCAAAGCTATACGCCACCAATGGACACGAAATAAGAATACCTATTGTACTAAAAACCGTAATCACCACCGTATTTTTCAAATAAGTGAAAAACGGGATATACGACATTGCATCGAGGTAATTCTGAAAACGAAATGGTCTAGGTATCCATTCTGGCGGAAAAGTAAAAATTTGTGTGAGTGGTTTCAATGATGTCGACATTAACCAAATAAATGGAATGATAAAAAATATAGAAGCCATAATGAGAATTAAATGCGCTAATGAGTATTGAATTCGTTTTTTTACGATTGGTTGCATTCCATTCCCCCCTTTTCTACTCACCTTGATAGTGAACCCATCTTTTTGATGTTGCAAAAATCAAAGCGGTTAAAGCCATAATGACAGCAAATAGAATCCAAGCCATTGCCGATGCATAACCCATTTTGAAAAATTTAAATCCATTATCATATAAATACATGACATAAAAGGTTAGTGAATTTGCGGGCGATCCTTGTCCTTGTGTCATCGTATACGGTAAAGTAAATTGTTGAAATGCCCCGATGATGCCCATAACTAAGTTGAAAAATATGACTGGTGTAAGTAATGGCAATGTAATATTCTTCATTCTTTGAAACCAATTTGCACCATCAACTTCCGCCGCTTCATAAAGCTCTTCCGGTATATCTCCAAGACCAGCTAAATAAATAATAACAGCCTGTCCAATTCCCCATAGTGACATTAAGATCAATGAAGGCTTTGACCACTTTACACTACCTAACCAATTTGGCCCTTCAATCCCAATTAAGTCAAGCATTCCATTAATAAGACCAAATCCAGGGTTCAATAGCCACATCCATAGAACTGCCAGAGCAACGTGGGGAACGAGTGTAGGTAAGAAATAAATAGTTCGATATACAGCCAATCCTTTTACCTTCATATTAAGCATCATTGCAAGAGCTACCCCAAAGATAATGCTTAAGGGAACAAATAAGACAGCGAAATAAACGGTATTATAGACTGATTTCCAAAACAATTCATCGTGAAATAGTTCTTTATAGTTTTGAAGTCCGATAAATTCTCCCGGCTGTAAAACACTGTACGTTGTAAAGCTAAAATAAATAGAGGAAAATAAAGGTATAGCAAAGAATACAATTAAACCAATTATCCAAGGTGATGCAAAGAGCCAACCAGTCAAATTTGCCTTAAAAGTAAAAGCACTATTCTTTTTCGGTTCTAAGACACTTGAAGTTTGAATTTCCGTCAAATTAGGCAACCCCTTTCATAAATAAAAGGGAGGTAAGTCTCCCTTTTTATTACTTTTTCAATGCTTTATTTACTGCCTCAGTCGCTTTATCTAAATTTTCCTGAGGTGTGCCATTACCTCTTGTCGAGTTTTCAACAGCAGTTGCAAGCTCATTCCACAGCAATTGTCCTTCTGAAATAACAGGTCTATGATGTGAATTTGGAAGGATATCCACAAATTCTTTTAAAATCGGATCATCACCACGCCCAAGTTCTTCGTTTACAAGCGGTTGAACGGAGAAGTCTCCTTCAAGCTTGGAATAATATGCTTTTGCTCCTTCTGGACCACCGAAGTATTTCAAAAATTCCCACGCAGCCTCAACGTTCTTAGCTCCTTTAGGAATAATAAAGCTATGTCCACCAGACCAAGTAGTATAATCAGTTCCACTAGGTGTCGGGATTGGCGTAACACCGTAGTTTAAATCAGGCTTAAATTTGCTTATTCCTGTCACCGTCCAGTTTCCATCTATTTTCATACTAAGCTGACCTGAAATAAACGGGTCTAAAGCGTCACTACCCGCAGAACTTTCAAATCCAGAAATATCTTCTACATTGTATTTTTTCCCGAATTCAACCATCCATTCCAAAGCTTCTACAATTTTAGGATCATTGGCTGTGACTTCCCCTGTACTTTCATCGTAAAATTCACCTCCGAATGACCATCCCCAACTATAAAGCCAACCTTGTCCATACCATGGAATAAAGCCAATTCGTTTAAAACGATTACCTTCTTTGATTGTTAATTTTTCAGCAGCTGCTTCCAATTCTTCAATCGTTTTAGGTGGGTCATCAGGATCCAGCCCAACTTCTTTAAAATGATCTTTATTGTAATAAAGTAAACGAGAATCCGTTGAATAGGGAATCGCATACAGCTTATCTTCGTAGCTCGCTTCATCCCACGCATATGGATAATAACGGTCGCGAGAGATCCCATCTGCCTCGGCCATATCTGTTAAATCCGTTAGCGCATCTTGATCCGCCCAGGACCCAACTTTGAATCGATCAAATGTTGCAACATCAGGAGGATTGCCACCTGTAACGGAAGTCAAAAGTTTTTGGTCCGCCCCCTCGTTTGCCTCCGTATAAACCATTTTCACTTTAATATCGGGATGCGATTCTTCAAAACTCTTTACCAATGCTTCCATTGCTTCTAATCCGATACCTGTACTACCATGCCAAAACGTAATTTCCGTCTTTTCATCGTCTCCCTCTTTTTCACCAGTTGAAGCCCCTTCATTTGAAGAACAGCCTGATAAAAATAACAATAAGGTAAGCATAGCAATAAGCATAAATTGTCCGAATTTCTTTACCCTTTCACTCACTTTGACACCCCCAAGTTTTTATTTAAAACTAGCTAGAACGCTTGTTTCGCAAGCCCTTTCATTTTAAAAAATCACATAGATGGCCAATGTTGGACTACTCCCCCCTTATGTGTTTTCTTTACAACTAACATCTTTGTTACCTGAGCAATGAACATTTGCTGATAACTACCCTCTACTTTTTCTACAAAGAGCCTACATGAAGGACATGATAGAAAGATAACTACTATTTATCCTTTAGTTGCACAGCACTATATAACTACTTTTTTCATTATCCGTATGGAATAGTTACCACATCACTCATATTATGACTATTAGGAATAATTGTCAATATAATTATAACTATTAATTCTAAAAATATTGTACTCATGTGTTTTAGTATCGAGTCACGGTAAAATAAAGAAAAAAGAGAGTTGGAGAAGTTTTAAATGATTGAAATTGGTGAAAGGTTAAGAAACTTAAGGAAAGCTAGGAGTCTTACGACACAAGAACTTGCGGGGAAAGTCAATATTTCTCAATCCTATATTAGTCGTTTTGAAAATAATAAAGCTATTCCCGATGTTGACATGCTTGCCAGAATTCTGCATGCGCTAGATTCTGATTTATCATCGTTTTTCACATCCGAGCATAATAACACCCCACCTGATTTAATTCAACTGATCAATACAGTGAAAACCTTAAGCCCCGAAGCGAGAGTGAAATTAAATGAATTCCTAAATTTAGTAATAGGAGAAGATCAATAGAAAAGACCTAGCTATCTGCAAAATTTTACTCGGCAACTACTAGTTAAAAAAGAGAAGCCTCCCTTTCGAAAAGTACACCGATCAAAGGGACTGCTTACATTGCTAGCTGGATAGCCAGCCCTTCCTGTTAGTATTTTCCCACAAGCTGGGATTTTAGAGGTTCCTAGAACATAAAAAAAGAAGGTGCTTGGAAATTGTGAAAAAATTCCAAGCACCTTCTTTTAATACGTGTAGATCGAATATGAGAAACATCAATGACTCTAGTCCATATGGAAAACTTCCGTTAAATCAACCGTAACAGGACTATTATCTGCATTTGTTTCCATTAATGGTTTCATAAATTCCCACCATTTTTGATTGATTGCCGTTTTTGCCATCTGATTCCATTTTTCCTCGTCCTCTATCTCGATGTAGCCAAATAGTTGGTTTGTATCTTTATCTAAAAAGATGGAATAATTCCGTGCTCCATGTCGGCGCAGCTCTTCGACCATCTCTGGCCAAATTTCATTATGGCTTTTCTCATATTCTTCGTGTTTATCAGCATAAACCTTCATAATAAATCCCTTTCTCTGCACTCCATCGCCTTCCTTCTTTATAATAAATCAAACAATGACAGCGTTTCCACATATTGATATCTTCATCATAATAAACACATTTTCCAAAGTCAACTTTTATGTGGGGCCTGACCCCCAATGTAGTAATGCGTTACCACACTGGGGGTCAGGCCCCATTTTATTTGAACCATCCCTTTTTCTTTGACTGTGTGATGGCTTCGATTCGGTTGGTGACTTCGAGTTTGTCGAGGATTTGCGAAATGTAGTTTCGGACTGTTCCGGTTTTGATGCTGAGTTTCTCTGCGATTTCTTTTGTGTTTTTTCCATCGGCGACTAATTCTAATACTGCCTTTTCTCGTCCTGTGAGTGGGTTTTCTTCCCTGTACAAGTCATCCATTAGTTCAGGTGCGTAGATTTTTCTTCCGGTCATAACATGGCGAATGGCATTTGCTAATTCTTCACTTGGGCTATCTTTTAATAGATAGCCACTAACACTTGCTTTAATGGCACGTTGAAAATACCCAGAGCGTGCAAAGGTCGTAAGGATGATCACTTTACATTCCAGACTTTGCAGTTCCTCTGCTGCCTCTAACCCAGATTTTCCTGGCATTTCAATATCCATAATACAAATATCAGGTTCGAATTGTTTCACTAAGTGAATGGCATCTTCTCCACTTTTAGCCATTCCAACTACTTCCATATCCTCCTCTAAATTAAGCAATGAGCCAAGTGCACCAAGCATCATTCCCTGATCCTCTGCGATTACGATTCGAATCATATATTATTCCTCCTTTACCTTCTTCACTACGGTCGGCACCGTCATCGTGAGGATTGTCCCCTTTCCTTCTGTAATGTCTAATGTTCCATTGACAAATTCCAGCCGCTCTTTCATCCCCATTAATCCATTTCCCTTCGCAAAGTAACCATGATCACTAATGCCAATTCCATCATCCTCTACTTTGATTTGAATCTCTTTAACGGATTGTTCAACTATGATCCAACATGTCGCTGCCTGGCTATGTTTGACCACATTGTTGACAGCTTCTTTGACACACATGCTTAAAATATTTTCCAGAAAAACGGACACATTTTTTAATTTAATATCTCGGTCTGTAATCAACTCAATCTGTGCTACTTGTAAAATCTCCTGAACCCTGATCAATTCTTCCCTCATCCTGATTCCCCGCATGTGCGACACCATAGTTCTTACCTCATTCAAAGCAGTTCTAGCCGTTTGCTGAATATCTATCAACTCATGCCTTGCCTGCTCTGGTTGTTTATAGACCAATTTTCTTGCCAAGTCACTCTTTAATCCAATCATGGAAAGCTTTTGTCCCAATGTATCATGTAAATCGCGAGCGATCCGCTGCCGCTCCTCCTGTTTCACCAATTCAGCAATTTTATTATTCGCATATTCTAACTGTTGCTCCAGCTTTTCTTGCTTTTTTCGATTATAAATATTCATCGGTAACAATATCACACTTAGACAAAGGATGATGATAAAGGGTAGCTGCTGTAAAAATAAATGATTATGGTAGACGGCAATAAAAGTGATGGATGCGGCAGTGAAAAGCAAATGAGTAATATATAAAGTAAAAAAGGTCGCCCGTGATTTAATATGACCAATGCAGTAAGCAATATAAAAGGCAAAATAAATATACTGAAAAAGAAGAGACATCGCCATTGAAATCACAATCAATATAATGGTCCATAAATGGACAGGCCATTTTTTTGACACATAAGCAAAACGTAAAGCGACAAAGAAAATAATAATTAAAGTAATTCCAACAATCACTTCTACAACAGAAGACGATTGGAAAACGAAATAAAATGGAAGAATCGCTAGAATCGTCCATATATAAGGAGAAATGCCTGAACTTTTTAATCTTTGTATGATCCTTTTCATCTCTTTACCCTCATATCCCAAATAAAATAAGTTCCTTTGTCATCATATCACAAAGGAACTCGTAAACTTCTATGAATTTTTAACCGATGGAGCGGAGATAGGTAGTTTATCTTCCTTCCCTTTATTAATCACATTTTTTATTTCTCTAAATTCAATAAACCGCTTGTGCTTTTCATCCCATAAGCGAAAACGAAGAGAACGCAAGCTTGTTGAAAGTGTAATGGTTGTTGCCTCTTGTAATGGCTTGTGATTATTATGCACTTCTTCTAAATAATAGTTTGGAATCCTCGGACTTAAATGATGGATATGGTGGAAACCAATATTACCCGTTAACCACTGCAGGATTTTAGGAAGCTTATAATACGAACTCCCATCCATAGCGGCTTTAACAAAATCCCAGTTATCTTGGTTTTCAAAATAAGAATCTTCGAATTGGTGTTGAACATAAAACAGCCAAATTCCAAGTGAACCAGAAAGGAAAAAAATCGGGCCTTGAATTAACAAAAATGCTTGCCAACCGACTAACCAGCATAATAGAACAATGGCCACAACGATTGAAATATTGGTAATATAAGTATTACGCCGCTCTCTCGGTTTAGCGCTTTTTGTATTAAAGCGATAAGAGATCAGGAAAATATAAATCGGGCCAAGCACAAACATCACAAACGGATTGCGATACAAACGATACGTTAATTTTTCTAATTTAGATGAAGCTAGATATTCATCGACCGTCATCACCCAGACATCACCAGTACCACGCTTGTTCAGATTACTACTTGTAGCGTGATGGATGGAGTGACTATGTTTCCATTGTTCATAGGGACAAAAAGTTAGGATTCCTGTGATTGTACCCCAAATTTGATTCGCCCTTCTCTTTTTAAAAAAAGAACCATGGCAACAATCATGAAAAATAATAAAGATCCGCACTAAAAATCCGGATGCAATGATACAGAGTGCAAATGTAAGAAAATAGGATATGGACAGACTTTTATACGCTAAAAACCATAAAAGGCAAAACGGACCAAGTGTGTTGATAACCTGCCAAACACTATTCTTCGTACTGGACTTTTCATAATGAGCAATTTGTTTCTTAAAATTTCGGTGATCAAGCTGAGACATAGATTCACGTCACCTTTCTCGCTATCATTTCTCCTAATTATAAAAGCAGGGAAAAAGCGATAAAAGGCATAGATGTCACAGACAAACCATGATAAATATCATGGTTTGTCCGTATATACTGAAGATTCTTCTTGAAGCAACTTCGTAGGTCCTGTCAACATAGGCTTCATTGGAGTTAAACCTAGAACTAGCATGAGCAAAATTTACCCTTTTTTTGTCAAACTTGTTTGAACATACAATGATCCTCTTACAAAGGCAGTCCCCTCTATATTGCTAGAAAGAGACATTTACTAAGATTAAACAAAGAGCCATCAGATTTTAAGTCATCTCAAAATCTAATAGCTCTCCATTCTTACATTAATAACGAATCTAACTGGGAGATTATCCTCAAAACATATGGCAATAATCCTTACTCACTTCATCTACTTACATTGGCAAGCCCCTGCAAATGATGGATATCTCCTATTTTATTCACCCTCGTATAATCCTTCGTGATCGTGAACCAATTCACACAAGTATTTTCTTGATAAAAATGGACGTGTTGAGAATCGGATAGACCGATTAATTCTCTAATAAGATATTGATTCAGCGTACCATGGGCAAACATCGCAATTTTAGCTTCCTCATGATATTCTTTCAATTGTTTGGCGATTTTGCTTACTCTTTTAATGATGATCGCGGGATTCTCATTACCCTTATAATGCCATCCATTTGGCTCAAAATCCTCATCAAACTCCGCTTCTGGAAATTGCTCCAACAGATCACTTAATACTGCTCCCGTACACGATTCAAGATGTCTCACTTCATAAGCGTCTTTCATTACGATAATAGGCTTATTTATCGCTCTCGCAAAAGGTTGAGCTGTTTGTAATGCTCTTATGAGCGGGCTAGAAAGAATATGCGTAATCTCAGCGTCTATTAAACTTTGGACCACAAGCCTTGCTTGCTCTTCTCCACGTTCTGTTAAGACACAATCAGGAATATCTTTACCTGTCGCATTTCCGACTGATTCTCCATGCCGAATTAAATATAATTCCATTTTTATATACCCCCGTATTTCTATTTTAGCATGCTCGTCTCACAACCATTTATCTGCATCAGTATAGTTGCAAATTATATCTCCAAGCATTTTGAAAACCAATTTTTAGAGATTACTTAAACCATTCTAGCATTTCTGACTTCGAGCAATTGTTTTCATACCTACTATATATACTAGGTTATTCCTTTAAAGGATGCAATGAAATATCCAATATTTCCAATAGGAGGTTTTATTTTCACTATATTCAGTAGCGTATTTTTTATGATGGTCATAATAGTACTCGCACTCTACTACGAGGATTATTATATATACATCCCTAATCAGTAAACTATATGTAAAGTTCAATTCGCACACTCGTGAGGAGTGTAGCGGGAGTTTTATGAATATAGGTACATCATCAATCCACGCACCTAAGTAAGGTGCGACGCTTTGGCAAAACTTAATGCCAAACCTGCTTTAAAATTTCAATCCACGCACCTAAGTAAGGTGCGACAAAAGACGAGAGAGACAAACGTATTGAAGCTGAAAATTTCAATCCACGCACCTAAGTAAGGTGCGACTAAGGCGATTTAATCGTTTGGGAACGGAAGGGATATTTCAATCCACGCACCTAAGTAAGGTGCGACGTCCTTTTTGTCTCATTTGGATTCCCCCTTTATTTATTTCAATCCACGCACCTAAGTAAGGTGCGACTAGTGGGTTAATCTCGTGGAGTGAGGATGTTCCAATTTCAATCCACGCACCTAAGTAAGGTGCGACTCTTTATCTTGGGCCTCCTCCCACATTTGGGGTGATTTCAATCCACGCACCTAAGTAAGGTGCGACCACATAAATGATGCCCCCTTATCGTTGTCTAAAAATTTCAATCCACGCACCTAAGTAAGGTGCGACTGGCTAACTTTTTCACAAATACATGGAAAAACATCAATTTCAATCCACGCACCTAAGTAAGGTGCGACTCTTTATCTTGGGCCTCCTCCCACATTTGGGGTGATTTCAATCCACGCACCTAAGTAAGGTGCGACTTATTAGTGGCGATCATATGACATTCGTATGACAAATTTCAATCCACGCACCTAAGTAAGGTGCGACATGGTCCTTAACAGAAGCACCAATACTTCGTTTAAATTTCAATCCACGCACCTAAGTAAGGTGCGACTTGTAAAACCTCTAAGTTGTCTTTCTTTTTCTTATTTCAATCCACGCACCTAAGTAAGGTGCGACCTTTCGAATCCTGTTCCACCACCTGCATTAATATATTTCAATCCACGCACCTAAGTAAGGTGCGACTCCGATCATTTTCCAAGCGTGTGTATCAATGCTTTACACACCAAAAAGTGCGAGTCCCTGAGATAAGAGTAGCTCTGATTATGTAACTAATTCCTATATATATCTATCAAGTAGTTGCTAATCCCGCTAGATCAAGAGACGAATCAATTAAGGTAGGAAGGTGCGAATCTCCTAGGAGTTTTATGTGAGCTTCAGGTTCGCACCACTGATTATATAAATTAGATACTGATGAATCTCACACAATGCTATGCCCCAACAATAATCTCCTTCCGCTAAATAAAAATATGAAATGGAGATTTGCATTTATTTTCAGATTAATCTTATCATACCAAATCAAGCAATAGTTAATGAACTGCTTTATTTATCCTCCCGATAATGTTCTAGAATATTATCGGAAGCCCACCTCCATAGTGTTGCCAATGAACCTCCCGCCACTTAAAACGTCCGTTTTTGAAGTAGGGAATCGTCGAGAATACCCAACAAGAAATGAGGGTGACTCATTCCTTTTATGACAAGTCACAGGGGCTCATCCCAACAACTAGATTTGGCAACAGTCAATCCATTGACTGGGTCGGAACAGACCATCTACTACTTCCTGCCTTAGGCAATCCGTAGATACTTTGTTGGGTTCAGGGTAAAATCGAGTTCTCTGATTTCACCGTAAAAGGTTTTGGTGAAAAAATTGGTGGCACCATGTATATCACGATGTTGACTGTATCCGCATGAACAAACATAGATTCTCGAAGTTACCTTTCGTTTCTTCGAGCAACAAGGACATTGTTGCGTCGTATCGCTTTCATTGTGTTTGTCTATCTGGATCCCTTCCGCCTCTAACTTATAATTCAGATAGTCGTACACTTTCCCAAAGGACCAATTCGATAATTTTTGATTCGTTCTTCTGTTTCGTACCTTCTTCTTTTTACGACGAGACGTGTCCCGCTGAATACCGTCCACGTCGCCAAAACTCCATATGATGATACACTTTTATTATACCACATACAGAAACAATTGTTCGTGAAATAATAAAAAATATAAGAGCAAGCATTCATCTCCCACCTACATCTTTCAGGTGTTGAGGAAGGAGACTTCTGCCTAAGACCGTTAAAATAATATATTGCTTAAATAATCATTGACAATGAGAATCACTTTCAATAAACTTAGTAATTGAAAGTGATTCTCAATTACGGAGGTGTAGACGAATGTTTGTGCTTAAGGCAGAAGGGGGCAAGGACCGTGACAACGCTTTAAGATTGATGGTTCCTAATAATAAAATCGCTTATAAACTTTTACAAACAAAACTTGTCCATCAAGCATCCGATATCACCATGATGACGGAGGAAAATGGAGAACATCTGCATTCGTTTTTTATTACATATTTTCCAAAAGCTGTCCGTTTCTTATTTCCAAAAATGAGTGAATACTAGAAAGGAAGATGATTGTTGAACACGAATAAAGAAATATTTGATATTACGATTATTGGTGGTGGGCCTGCTGGCTTATTCGCCTCCTTTTATGCCGGTCTAAGAGAAATGAAAGTCAAAATCATCGAGACTCATTCAAAACTTGGTGGTAAAGTGCATGTGTATCCTGAAAAAATGATCTGGGATGTTGGTGGAGTTACACCTATTTCTGGCATGCAATTGATTGATCAAATGGTTGAACAAGGCCTGACCTTTTCCCCAGCAGTTGCTTTAAATGAAACGGTTCAATCCATTGAAAAAAGCAATGTTGGGATATTTCATATTCACACTTCATCAACAGTCCATTTTTCAAAAACAATTTTATTAGCTGTAGGAGGAGGCATTGTCGATCCCATCAAGTTAGATATAGAAAATGCCCATGAATATGAACTAGGAAATCTCCATTATAACGTAAAAAGGCTCAAGGACTTTCAGAATAAGAGGGTATTGATTTCTGGCGGAGGAAATTCAGCAGTCGATTGGGCGAATGAGCTGGCTCCAATCGCACAACAAGTGACACTAATTTATCGTGGTGAATCTCTGAAAGGTCATGAAAAAGAAATATCACGTTTGAAAGAAAACAATATCAATTATTACACCCATACACAGATAGAAGAATTGCTAGGCCAAGATGAGCAGATTCATACAGTCAAACTATTAAATAATCAAACCATGACGACGGAATGGTTAGAAGTCGATGCGATTATTGTCAATCATGGTTATCAGCATGATCAAAAGTTGATAAGAGAAAGCAATTTAGATATTGCCTTAAAGGATGATTATTTTGTGGAAGGCAACGCAGCAGCGGAATCGACTATTCCCGGACTTTATGCAGCTGGTGATATTTTAAGCTATAAAGGTAAGTTAAATTTAATCGCTGGTGCTTTTCAAGATGCTGTCAATGCTATTAACAGTGCAAAGAAATTCCTCGAGCCAGACGCCTATGCATATGCTCGAGTCTCATCACACAATGACGCGTTTAAAGAGAAAAATAAACAATATCTGTATAACTAACATCCCTAATTGTTGGAAAAAATTTTAAGTTATAATTGAGAATGAATTTCATTTCCACTTAAAATTGGATACGTTGGAGGAACCATCATGCTTAGAAAATGGACAATATTTTTATCCTTGATTATTGTGTTAGGTTTAGTCGGTTGCAGCAGTGATAGTAAAAAAGAAAGTGAGGCTACTGCTGCTTCGACAGATAAAGTGAGCGATAAAAAGCAAGAGATGCGGACCATCACCCATCCTGGGAAAGAATATGAAATTCCTGAAAAAGCCGAACGAATCGTGATTGTAGGGGCGATGGAGTCATTTGAAGATTCTTTAGTACTGGACTTACACCCTGTTGGCGCCAGTGCGATTTCCTGAAGTGTTTACAGATGTCGTCAAAGTTGCTGAACCTATTGGAGAAAAAACTGAACCAAATCTAGATATCATTTTACAGTATCTGTATCAGGCAATATCGGTTTCATTGGGTTAATAGCCCCGCATATAGCCAGGAGAGTCGTTGGTTTGAAACATCAATTTGCTTTGCCAATTAGTGGATTCATCGGAGCTATACTCGTCATCTGCGCCGATTTGATCGCCAAAACCATTGTCCTGCCGGCTGAATTACCAGTTGGAATTATCGTCGCCTTAATCGGGGTACCGTATTTTATTTTCTTGTTACTTAAATCAAAAGTGTAAAATAGAAGGCTAACAGCGCGAGATTTACGTTGTTAGCCTGTTGTTGCGGGTTAGAAAATCATGGGAAATTCTAGACTATCAAAATCTAATTGCTGACTGTCCCCACCTGGGGCCCTAATGTTCAATTTGACAGGCACTGAACTTAATATTTCTCAGTCTATTTAAGATTGAAAATGGAAGAACGATTCGTTTCTATGAAACTAAGTCCTTTTTTAGAAAATCCTAAGAAACGTATTAACGTGGTGGGATACTGACCGTAAAGGTGACGGTTGTGCCTATATCTGGTGTGCTTATAATATGAAGCCCTGTGCCAAAGTAGCGTTTTAGTCGTTGATCGGTGTTGATAATGCCAACTCCCGTTTTCTGGCTTGCTTTTCCTGCTAATAAGCTGTTTAATTTAGCTTCTTCCATTCCAATTCCATCGTCTTCAACCGTGATATTGGCATAAGTATCATATATAGAAACACAGATAGAAACCTTCCCCCCACTGTGACGCTTCATAACGCCATGTCTAATGGCATTTTCTACCAATGGCTGGATTGTCAGGAAGGGAATTTTCACTTCTTTACCCTCATCAACTTCCCAAACGACTTGTAATCGGTCTCCGAATCGAACTTGTTCTATTTTAAGATAAGAACGTACAATGCTGAGCTCTTCTTCAATTGGAATAAACTCATCAAAATGTTGAAATTGAAATTTGCTTCTTAAAAAGTTACTTAGTTCATTTAATAAATCGCGCATTTTATCCAGATCCATCTCACTTAAAGCCGCAACAGAATTGAACACATTAAACAAAAAGTGAGGCTGGATTTGTGCTTGTAACCATGCGGCTTCTAGTTGCAATTGTTCTTGAACCACTTGTTTGACAGTAGTAAGTGCTTTGATACGGGTTCTTATTTCTAAAGCTTCAACCGGCTTCATAACATAGTCGTTTGCTCCAGCCAAAAATCCTGCTTGTATATCTTTGGATTTGCTCCTTGCAGTAAGCAATAATATGGGGAGCTCCGTCAAAGAATATCGTTCACGAATTATTCTGGTTAGCTCATATCCAGACATCTGCGGCATCATAATATCAGAAACCACTAAATCCCATTCTCTATCATCTAAGATGTTCAAAGCTGCTTGTCCACTTGTTGCAGTGATCACATCGAATTCCTCCGCTGGCAGGATGGATTCTAGCACCTGAAGATTAACCGGGTCATCATCAATAGCCAATATAGAAAGACGTTCTGTATCCATCTCCCGTTGCGAAGTATCTGTTGTAGATGCCAAGATTTTCATTTCATCAGCGTCAACTGCAGCAGCTGTAATATGATGAACAGACGGACTTCGTGTGATTGACTGTTCAGATCGATATACTTCAGTATTCTTTTTCTTCGCATTTAAATCAGCTAATTCTAACGAAAATGTAAACTTCGATCCTGCTCCTAATACAGAGGACACTTTTAAAGTACCTCCATGAAGTTCTATCAATTGTTTACTTATACTTAACCCTAATCCAAACCCTCCCTCCATCATTGTTTCATTGAAGTCTGCTTGCTCATATGGGTGAAATAAGCGCTGAATCATGGTTTTATCCATCCCAATCCCAGTATCCGCTACAACAATATAGGCTTTTTGCTCCTTAACAAAAGCTTGAATTGTAATTTCACCTTCGTTCGTGTATTTCATAGCATTATGAAGCAAATTGAAAACAACTTGAGTCAACCGATTTTCATCTGCCATCACAGGGGGAAAATCTTCCGGTATTTGATTGACAAACTTCACTGATTTGACCTCTACCATGAATTGCAGCATATCCATAACAGCGATCACGATCGGCTCTAGGGAAATAACTTTTTTCTGTAGACGTGGTGTACCTGCCTGAATGCTCTCTACATCAAGTAAATCATTTAAAATGACCGTCAACCGTTGCCCAACAGATAATATTGTTTCAAGCTCCCGAATGCTCTCTTTCCGTAATGCAGGTTGTTCTCTCATTAAAACTGATTGTGACATATTAAGAATACTATGGAGTGGATTTTTAAATTCATGTGCTGTATTGGCCAAGAATTGATCCTTTTGATCATTCATTCTTTGCAAAGTCGAAGCAAGCTCCTTTGTTTCAGCATGCATGTTAAAATAACCTTTAAACCAAATTGATGCAAAACAACCGATCGAGATAATTTTATCAAATGGATAATGGACAACACTAATGCCACTTTCCTTCCACCCTATCTCCCATATAAAATGATGAATGAGTGCTGTAAGAGAAAAAAGTAGTAAAGTATTTTCTTCTCTATTATCAATAAGCCTTTTAAAAACAGTAATAATCGTAACTGTAAGGGTGATCCCAACCAACAGATAATAAAGTGGAAATAATTTTATGATTTGAGTGGTATGCAAAAATAATGTAATTATAGCAATCCCAATAAGTACGACTCCATATACAGGGAAAAGTTTTCGCCAATATGGAGGCATCCATGGCCCTTTAATACACTGCAATAATGCATAACAGCAGATTGTAATCGGAAAATTCGCCAAACGGAAATCCCATTCATGGTCAATATTAAATAGTACATGGAACAACTTCTCATCATTGCTAACTAAATTCATTAATATTATACAAAATACTAACAATGAAAAATATAGCAGCTGCTTTTCCCGATTTCCTAGAAAAAATAAAATAAGGGCATACATGGCATGCATCAAAAAAATAACGGCAGCCAGTAATTGCATCATATACGATAATTTCATTTCCTTCATAATGGTAGCTTCAGTACCAAATTTAATCGAGCGAGCAATCCCACCACTGCGAGCATCAGTAAAATTTGCCGCCTGAACCACTATCTCAATTATGCCGTTTTCATCTGCAGTAAATGTTGTTGAATAGGGCAAATTTTTCGCCTTATAGTCATCCTTTGTTTTTCCCACCTGCCCAGATTTAGACAACAAACGTCCATTGACATATACTTCTGAAGAGCTACGCACGCTTGGTACACGAATGCTATAATTAAAGTCCTTTTCCGAATCAACATGCACACGCAAACGATAGCTTCCAAATCCATAGGGAGTTGACTTCTTGTCATCCAGATCTCTATTCCATCTCCCTGGTACCTGAATAAACTGTTGCGGGTTCTTGCTAACATTCAATGATTGCCCATCATCCATCAATAGTTCAGACGGATAAAACTCCCACTCCCCATCTAGCAAAAGGATTCCATCCTCTTCCCCATGCCAATCACGTAAATCCAATTGACCCTTTTTAATCGTCGAGTGCTGTTGATCATGAAATGAGTCCGTCCATAACATTCGTGCACCTACTAGAAGAATAATAAAAAGTCCAAGTGATAATAAAATATATCTATTTTTCATGGGTAATTTGGCAAAATGTTTGCCAAACAGACCCCCTCTCTATAACAACATATATCTATTTTCACATATACAACGATTAATTTCACCTTCATTTTAATAGCTTTTAAATGAAACGGTATTAAAAGCTATTTCTCTATATTTAAAAAAGGATCTTATCTAAAAAGCATGCTAGTCAAAGCAATTACTAATAGAAAATGTCCTATATAAAAAATCTATTTAAAAATTATATCCCACCAATGCTTAGTTTAAATCCCCAAAGTTGGAATTTATCAAAAAAGTCCCAGAAGTCTAGTTGACCACTGGAACTTTCTACATTAGCATGGTAGCAATTAATCACCTAAAGATTCAAGGTTTTGATAGTTTTCTTAGCCCTTAATACCAGTTAGAGCAACTCCTTCAATAATATGTTTTTGAGCAATAATATAAACAATTAAAACTGGAATGATGGAGATTGTTGAGCCAGCCATCATTAATGCCCAGTCTGTTGCATAAAGACCTTTAAAATAGTTTAGGAGCAACGGTACAGTAAATAGCTCTGGTGTGCTTAAATAAATCAATGGTTGAAGAAAATTGTTCCAAGAGCCCAAAAATAAGAAAATCCCAACTGCAGCTAATGCTGGTTTAACTAACGGTAAAATAATTTCCCAATAAATTTTGATTGGATTCGCTCCATCCATGATAGCTGCTTCCTCTAACTCATTTGGAATTCCCATAATAAATTGTCTTAGTAAAAATACCGCAAATGCATTGAATAATGCGCCTGGCACAATAATCGATAAATGTGTATCCAACCAACCAATTTTATCCATAATCATATAAAGAGGAATCATCGTAACTTGGTTGGGAACCATCATGGTTGCCAAAAAGAAGATAAATAGGAAATTCGACCCCCGAAATTTAATTTTTGCAAACGCATAGGCAGCCATCGATGCTGTTAATAATGAAACACCAACAACGAGAAACGTAATATAGAAACTGTTCCAATAAGCCTTCCCGAATGGCATCGCTTGTAAGGAGTCTGGATAATTTGACCAAACAAATGGGTTGGGAATAACCTCTGGAGGGACGATAAAAATCTGTGAAATATCTTTCAGGGAACTGCTGATTGACCATAAAAAAGGGAAAATCATAATCAATGATCCACATATTACAAAAAAATGGATGATTAATGTAAATAGGTTTATTTTCTTCCTGCTTCTTTTAGGTATTGGGTTAGTCTTTTTGACTTCAACTGTATTAGCTTTCATAATGGACCCACCTTTTCGATGCACCAAACTGAATAAGTGTGAAAATCAAAATAATTACAAATAGGATCATTGCAACAGCCGAGCTTTCGCCCATTCGGAAGTTAACAAATGCGGTTTCGTATATGTGGTATACAAGGGTATAACTAGCTTTTGCAGGACCTCCACTTGTCATAACGAAAGCCTGATCGAATACCTGAAATGAACTAATAATCGCCATGATAGAGACGAAAAAGGTTGTTGGAGATATCAATGGCAATGTAATATGACGAAATTGCTGCCACTTAGATGCCCCATCGATTTGAGCGGCTTCATAATAACTTTTGGATACCCCCTGGAGGCCGGCCAAGAAAATCACCATATTATACCCCACTTGCCACCAAATGCTTAACATCGCAATTGAAATCATTACCCATTTCGTATCAGTCAACCATTGTGGACCATGGATCCCAATCACCTCTAACGCCTGGTTTAAAATACCAAAGTCACCGTTTAAAATCCACATCCAAATGACACCAATAGAGACAGAACTTGTCACAACTGGCATGAAAAAAAAGACCCGATATAACTCTTTTCCTTTAATATTATTTAGTGTTATAGCTAATAACAGGGAAATCGCAATTCCTATAGGAACATATAAAATTGTATACAAAGCTGTATTCCATATAGCCTTCCAAAATACTCTATTCTGAAATTGACTGATAAAGTTGCTGAAGCCAACAAAGTTTTTTGTTCCAAATCCATCCCAGTCTGTAAAACTGAGGACGAAAGCGAAAACAAGCGGAACTACGGAAAAAGCCAAAAGACCTATTAATTGTGGGGTTAAAAAGAAATAGCCCCAAAACGTGTTATTTTTTCTCATGTTCTCTAATCCCTCCAAAAGAACAAAATCTGCTTTATCCATGATCTCCATCAAAAATAAGAGAGAAATATCATCTCCCCTATTTATCCCGCATTAACGGGCAGTAATACCCCCACCTCATGGCTTTAGAGAATACGGAGAAGCATAGGTGGGGGATACACTGCCCTAATCTAGTTGCAGCGCCTAGCGCCTAGCAAATTTACGATTTCTGCTTGCGTAAGTCAACATCGATTCACCCTTTGGGCTCATCGTGTTTCCTTTATCTCGTCAGAACCCTTTAAATTTGTACATCGCTGGACAGGCGCTTCCGCTTTTTTGAGTAAAAGCCCGATTGGTTCAGGCCAACAAGATGTTGGTCACAAAGGCGTAGCGACGTACAGGACGTACTAGTGCGGGCGAAACGACAGGATGTCGTGCTTTGAGCCTGCCGACAGGATGTCGCGATTTTAGCCTTTGATCCTCTGAAATCAGTGGGGATGAAAGAAAACCCCCACTGATTGAAGGTTCACTTTATGACCATTCCTTCATCTAGTTCTCTTGCTTATGTTTCTCTACTATTTCCTTTACTTTCTTGGAAACTTGTTTCATTGTTTTTTCCGAATCTTGTTTGCCGAGATACATAAGGTCCATGATGTCAGTTACTTCTTTGCCTAGACCGGGAATTCGAGTTTGTTGATCTTCAATTCTCCCAATATCACGTGCATCGATAAGGTATGCAGGATGATCTGGAGTTTTCGCTTCATGGACTAGCTCATCAATTCCAGTTACAGATGGGATCGCATTTCCATTCTCCGTCTGGCGCACCTTTTGTCCCTCCTCCGAAGTGTAAAAGGACATAAATTTCATAGCTTCTTCTAGATGTTTTGATTCTTTGTTCACAGCCATGAATGCTACACCAATAGAAGTAGGTTCCATTTTATTTTCGGTATTAGTGGGCCAAGGAATGTAGTCAAATTCCAATGATTTATTTTCACTAAACATTGGTGTGAGCCATCTCCCAGCATTGATAAATCCAACTTGATTTGACATGAACATGGCATCGGCACCTTGCCCTTTTGGTAAAGAACCAGCATAGATAGCGTGATCATTTTGGATTAACCTTTCAAGATATGTGAAAACTTCTTGTGCTTTCTCGTTTTCTTCTAAAATATACTGCCCATTATCATCATAAAGTTGTCCACCATTGGACCATACCCAAGAAAAGAAAACCTCATTATTATTGTCTACTACAAAGCCCTTTTTACCAGCATCCCTAATTTTACCTGTTATTTTTTCGAAGGTGTCCCAATTCCAATTCCCTTCCTCGTATAAGTCTTGTGGTGTCTTTTCGATACCGGCATCCTCAAGAATTTTTTTATTGTAATACATTAGGTATGGATTTGCATCAACACTTACCCCATATATTTTTCCATCTAGTTCTGCCGGCCCCCACATTCCTTCTGAGAACTCCTCCGGTTTCACAAAACTTGAGGAGCTATCAAGGAAATCTGTTAAATCTGCAATAACTCCTGTTGAGATCAATTTTGAGATCGTTTCACTTCCAGCATAAAAAACATCATTTCCTTGACCACCCGACAATTGAGTTAATAGTTTTTGTTCATAATTGTCACTTGGAACAGGGATTAATTTCACTTTTATATTTGGATTTTGCTTTTCATATTCATCTAAAGCCCTTTGATACACCTTAATTTCTGCTGGATTTCCCCATGCAGACATAGTCAATTCAATTTTCTTTTCGTCATTAGAAGCTGATCCTGAGTTTGAGCCGGAACTACTACACCCAGTGACAAGCAACACAATCACGATTAGAAATGCAGCGAATTGCGATTTCCTTTTCAATAAGACGCCCCCTATGTTAATCATTGAATATAATTTTTAAAATAAAATGTCCTAGCAGTAAGTTTTCATTGTTGACATGTAACCACAGTATCGATAGTTATTTCCTCTTTCCATCAGAAAAATCTACTTTACCGTCTCCCCCCTTATCTTTCCCGCTAGAACATTTAGGCAGCTATCTTTCTCACATATGAATGATTGAACGAACTTTTTCCAAAGCTTATTCCTCTTCCTTTGTATACTGAGAGTTTGTTCACTCATTATATATATATGGATGAAAAATATAGAAAAGAACATAAGACAGCCAAACGCTTCTAGCTCACAATAAAACGAGAGGCCAATTCCCTGGATTTCTTCAACGTTCCACGAATTTTAATTTCTCCCAACAATATTTTCCTCCAACTGTTTAGCTCCAACAGAATATTTAGCGTAAAAAAACTACTGCATCGCAAATCTTACTCAAATATAGCTTTGGAGCAGCAGTTTATTTCCCCCTTCCCTTTACCACGCTATCACTGTACCTGACTGGGGGACTGTCCCCGAAGTGGTCAAATATCCTTTAGTATGGTAATATTATTGCAACAAACATGTTACCGGTTACATATTAATTGAGAGTTGTATTATTGTTTAAATATGGATAAAGACTTATTTGTAGAGGGGGAAATTTTATTGGCTACGATAAGAGATGTGGCAAGGTTGGCTAATGTATCTGTAGCAACTGTTTCAAGGGTAATTAATCAGAATGGTTATGTGCATAAGGATACGGAATCGAAAGTAAGAAAAAGTATGGAGCTGTTAAATTATAAACCTAATTCTGTTGCTAGGGCTTTAGCTAATAAACGGACGGATAGTTTGGCGTTAATAGTTCCTGATATAACGAATCCTTTCTTTCCTGAGTTAGCAAAAGCAATCGAAGATACCGCTAGAGGTTTTGGTTATAGTCTAATTCTCACTAGTCCTGAATTTAATGCTGATTCTAATAATAACTATCTGGAAAATCTCATTAATCGTTATATTGACGGCATCATCTGTTCATCTAGTGAAATTCCAGAAGCGGATATAACCCAATTACAAAAGGTAGGCATACCAATCGTTGCACTTGATAGAGCTGTGAATTCCAAAGGGATAACTTCTATAAGTGTGAATAATTATGATGGAGGAATGAAGGCGACCCAACACTTGCTATCTATAGGTTGCAAAAGAATTGCTCATATAAGTGGTCCACTCCATGTTAATACTTCCCTTGCAAGGTATAGAGGGTATGTCGATACACTGGACAGTGCCCAATTATTTGATCCATCTCTTATAAGGGAGGGAGACTTTACAATTGAAAGTGGAATTAATAATACATATGCTTTATTAGAAAAACATCCAGATATAGATGGTATCTTTACTGCTAATGATTTAATGGCTGTCGGTGCGCTTAAGGCTCTAATTCGTCTAGAAAAAAGGATTCCCGAGGATATTGCCTTAATTGGATTTGATGGGATCAGTCTCGGCACTGCGGTTGAACCTGAAATCAGCACTATCGCTCAATCAATCTATGAAATTGGCTCATTAGCTGTAAAAAAACTTATTAGTCAAATTAACAATAAACAGGATACCGAGGAATTATCTCAAGAGTTGGAAGTACAACTTGTCCAAAGAGCTACAACATTAAGAAAGGCATAATTAAGAAAAGCGCAACGCCGATGGACTCACATCCTGCGAGCCTCTCGGGTTAGGCGCTGAAACTGGACTACAATACTCCTTTACAAGCTAGGATTTTATAAATTCCTAAGCGAGAACGAAAGAGCAGGGCGCCTGTTTAGTGAAAGACATAGTGGGAGTTTTATTCGTCATTGAGATGGATTTTTCGCAGTCACGCTACTTTTCCTCGTCGTTTCATCATACTATTTTGACTCGGATAAAATGAACTCGGTTATAACTTTGCCGCTACCGGCGTTCTAAGTCCCAGAATCTCTGCTAAAAAACACGAAAAAGGCAACTCATTATCCATGTTGGGGAATGGTTGCCTTTGTTTTTCCTACATTTTAATGCTTGATTCTTTGGCCAGTTTTGTAAACAAGTCTTTAAAGATCACATCACGATTTACATGATGGGCATATCTTATAAAATGTCGGGATGAGTTAAAACTCCATGTTACTTGGTCAGTCAATATGGGACTGTGAACAATGTGAGTAAGAACAGCCTCTTCACTATTAAGAAGATAGGCGATTGCTGAAATATCCCAAATCACTTTTGAATAAGCATAATGATCCTCATGGTATTCTGCAAATCTTTTAGCTAAGAAATCGCCAATTTCTCCTTTGCCTACAACAAACTTTTCAATCTCTGAAAGAGTTGTAAGTAAATGAGATGTAACGCCCATACAAGGGATAAGTACTAGTGGAACTCCACAGTCAAATAGTATCTGTGTAGCTAATACATCCTGTTTCAAATTGAATTCTTTCGCATTCGACCAGTGAAACGCATGACCTCCCAACCATACAACTACGATCTTATCAATAATTTTCGGCTCAATTAATATCGCTGAGACCACATTTGTAATCGCTCCAATCGCTACTACATACAAGGGCTCGTCTTCTGTTGCTGACATGGCGCGTTCCACTATATCTAAAGCTGCCTCACTACGATATGGGTCATTTTTAGATTCTAGAAACCCCCTAGACCCTTTATAGACAAAGCCTTCTGAGGCTACATTTATACGCTTGAGTATTCTTAAGAT
Source organism: Bacillus sp. SD088 (assembly GCF_017355205.1). Taxonomy (GTDB): domain Bacteria; phylum Bacillota; class Bacilli; order Bacillales; family Bacillaceae_C; genus Lederbergia. Next base: position 45,493 of record NZ_JADIJK010000026.1, on the reverse strand, counting down.
CTCATCATAACTTTTCTCCATTCCATCTTCAGGTCCGGATGAGCGATTATTATGGAATGGCGCTGCATAAATCGCCTCCACATTCAATTTATCTTGTGATTGAAGTGCATACACAATAGCAAACTGATCATCAATTTCATTAAATGTATCTGTATCTAGAACCATACGAACTTTTGAATGTGGATCAGGAGCGGTTAATTTTTTTAATAAAATGTCTTCACTCACTTTTGGAAAACTCATTTTCACACTCTCCTTTAATGAATAAATTATTATAAGTCTCATAGTTAGATCGTGAAAACTTGCTGATTTCTTCATGACCATCCCTTAACCGTTTCTCCTGTTATGGGATGTTTTTCTACCAGGGTAACGATGTCCATATTTATACTTCCTAAAACAGTTACATTCTTCAAAAATAATCCTCCTTGATTTATGGAAATTGTTATTCTTTTGCTCCTGTATTTGAAATACCCTGAACAAAATATTTTTGCATTGGTAAAATGAGCAACACGGGTACAATTATACCTAAAACAGAAGCGGCGAACATTTCATTCTAAAATGTTGCATGTTCAGTAACAAAATCCCCCATTGCCACCTGAAGAACTTTATACTCTTTTGATTGTGTAACGATTAAAGGCCACATAAAGGATTCCCAAGAAAAAATAAAGACTAATAAACTTGCACTCACAGTCACCGGCTTACAGAGAGGCATGACAATCTTCCAATAAATTTTCCACCATGAGGCTCCATCAATTGTATTCTCCTTTGCAATTTGTTAATGTTTTTAATTTCCAGGAAAATTAATATGGATTGATATAATAAAGTGAGGTTTCAATCAGCATGGTTCTTCCATCCCCCACCTCGAAAGCCTTGAGGTGGGAGATGACAGTCTGTTAATGCGGGATAAATGAGATTGTCTACAATTGGCCAATCTTTTAATGCGAGCAAAGCCAATCATATATTGGTTGCAGATGGTGACGAAAATGGTCAAATGTGTTGAACCCAAAATCCACCCATAGTGGTTGACCATTTGTAAACTTGTAATATGTAGGATCATTCAACTCTTCTAAACTCATGTTTTTAATTAAGGTTTCAACCTTTTGATGAGTTTTTTCAAAATCATCTACAACTGCTTCCCACGAGAGATCCTTTAACTTCTGATAAGTATCAGCATTCATCTGATTGATTTGGCTCCAGTTATAGCCTGGTTCTGGTGTAATTGCCACCTCTCCCTTTTTTGCTTCCTCAATCCAACTGATTAATCTTTTTTCCCAAGCACCAAGGTGAGAGACAACGTCTTTTATGGACCATAATCCGATCACCCCGCCTTGTTCCCTCTTATTTGATGAAATAGAATGAACTAGACTGATCAATTCTTGGTAGGTTTCATCAATGAGTGATAATAGTTCGTGATGATTCATATGCATTTTTTTAGTTTCTTGAGCGAAACAGAGGGAATAGCCTGCCGGATCTGTCGTGTCAAATTCAATTGTTTTGTGAAATGTCAAACGCAGCGGTTTCACCTTTACTTCGTCTTTTCGTAAAGATTTATACAGTTCTAATATCTGATCTGTATTGATATAGTTTAAAATTGGCAAATTAGTAGGCAGCTCCTGCTGATTAACTCGATAAAAACTAATATCTACTTCCCCAGTACTCAGTAACAGCCATGTCGTTCCAACGTCATCTGAAAATTTTTGCACCACTTGAAATCCCAATTTACTAGTGTAAAAATCCTCAACACTATCACAATCTTCAGTACCTAAATTGAAGGTAAACTTACTAATCATAGTATGTATCAGCTCCTTTTTTCTAGTATATCAAATTCAATACGCTTATTCTGTCCCTTTCCGGACCCTGGTAGCTTTCAACTGATTTAAACCTCACTGTCTTTTCTATATTCCGCTTCTTCTTCAACTAATGTTACTTGACAAACACATCATCTAGTCCTCCCATTTAGGTCGCGTCTCATATCTTGTTCATTTCATATAAATAAATTGAATAGGAAGTATGTGACTCACATACTCTTTGTAAAATGGATGATTAAAAGCAGCTCCTAAAAATCGCGATATATCTTTAACGCTTTATCAGAGCGGGGGCCTGTCCCCGTATGTTATACTTAAATTTACCGTTATAATGAAGGAGTGGATGCAATTGGTAAAGAGTTTGCCTGCACGCGCAGAAGTGAAGGTGGAAGAGACTTGGAATTTAGGGGATTTGTTTGAGAGTGAAGAGGCTTATGAACGAGCAGTAGCAGCGGCAGTAAAGGAAGCGGATACATTCACGGATGCTTATAAAGGAACGATTCAAGATGCGGATTCTGCCATTGAGGCACTGGAGGCTTATCAAAGGTTGCAAGAACAGTTAATCCCTATTAGGACTTATACTTCCCTGTCAGTAAGCGAGGATCAAACAAATGATCAAGCGCAAATGCGCAGTGGTAAGTTTGGTTCGTTGGCAGCTAAGATCGCAAGCCAAACGTCGTTTGTCATGAGTGAATTATCGGAGCTGTCTACTGAGACATTGCAGCAAGCAAGTCAACAATCTGAGGACTTTTCTACCTTATTGGAAAAAACGATCAAGGAAAAGCCGTACCAACTTGATCCAGAGGTTGAGAAAACTCTAGCGGCATTTTCTTCTACCTTCCAAGCACCTTATAGTCTATACAATACGACAAAATTAGTAGATATGCAGTTTCCAGATTTCAGTGTGGACGGTCAAAACTATCCACTCAGTTATGGGTCATTCGAAGGAAGCTGGGAATCAGAAGCTGATACCGCCAAAAGACGCAGCGCTTTTGATGCCTTTTCTGCTAAATTACGAGACTATCAGCATACAACGGCCAAGACATACGATATGCATTTACAGGCAGAAAAAACAACCTCAGACCTTAGAGGCTACAATTCTGTAATCGATTATCTATTAATGAGACAAGATGTCGATCGCTCAATGTACCATCGTCAAATTGATGTGATTATGGAAGAGTTGGCCCCTCATATGAGAAGATATGCAAAGCTTTTACAAAAAATATATCAACTGGAGCAAATGACATTCGCTGACTTAAAAACCCCTGTTGATCCAACTTATGAACCAACTGTCACGATAGAAAAATCGAAAGAGTATATAGACGACGCACTAGCCATTATGGGGGAAGATTACATCCATATGGTCAACCGAGCCTATTCAGAACGCTGGATTGATTTCGCCCAAAACACTGGGAAATCAACCGGGGCATTCTGTTCCAGTCCTTATGGGAAGCATCCCTATATCTTGATTTCCTGGACAGGAAGCATGGAGGATGTATTTGTCCTCGCCCATGAACTCGGTCATGCAGGACATTTTTACAATGCACACCAACATCAAAATTCATTTACCGCTAGACCGTCGATGTATTTTATCGAGGCACCATCGACTATGAACGAAATGCTGATGGCTAATCATCTACTAGCGAACTCAGATGATCCTCGCTTTAAACGGTGGGTACTATCTTCGATTATTTCACGAACGTATTACCATAATTTCGTGACACACCTTCTCGAAGCAGCCTACCAACGAAAAGTATATGATTTAATCGACGAAGGTGGGAATGTGAACGCAACAATCTTAAATGATTTAAAACGAGGCGTTCTAGAAGAATTTTGGGGTGACGCGGTCGTTATTAACGAAGGAGCCGAGCTAACATGGATGCGTCAGCCCCATTATTACATGGGATTATATCCTTACACATACAGCGCTGGTTTGACCATATCTACGGAAATGGCGAAGCGTGTACTAAATGAGGGAAAACCGGCAGTCAATGATTGGCTCTCCGTCTTACAAGCCGGTGGCTCCAAAAATCCAGCAGAACTTGCTAAAATGGCCGGGATCGACATCACGACGGACAAGCCTCTGCGCGATACCATTGCTTATATCGGAGAATTGATTGACCAGATTGAGCAACTTACAGAAGAAATCGGCTGATTGCCATTCTTACATCAGTCAATGGGGACTTCATTCACCCATTGACTCTTTGCTTTATTTTTTGATAAATTCGCCTGAAGTTTCCCCTTTTCGCTTCCTATAGCGTCAATATTTCCACTCCTCACAGCGGCCCAAAAATAAGATTATTCTACAATATCTTTTGCAGGTGAATCCTTTTTTAACCTAAAATCATATCTGTGTTCATTTTCATATTTCGGATCTATGTAACTAGATTTCGCATCACTTTTCGAAGCATTCTTGAATTCAGGAAAAGACGTGTATTCTTCCTCTTTCCATACCCAGATACCCGTTTTTCCTTTTTCTTTATGGAATACATTCTTTTGTAGTTTATTTGCTTGATTGCTTGTAAAATAGTTGGCGATCAATAAGCGAGATGGTCCAGCCGTTACAATATTTCTTTCGATTACATTGTTTTTTGTATCATGCTGTAATAAAAGCTGTCCACCATCTAGCCCCTTCGTATCATTTCGATAAAGGATATTTTGAGAGATTGTAGAATGGATTGTGCCTCCCCGTTTTTCATCATAGCCGCCAATGGATATTCCCGTGTAAAAATTGTTATAAATAATATTGTCTCTAATGTTAATATGTTCGGCATATTTTCCCGAATGTTCAGAAGTTGCTTCAATTCCGATATCGCAGTTATAGATAGTATTCTTTTCGATGATTATATTTTTTCCACCATCTACGTAAATTCCGCCAGCAGAATAATCCTTCCCATAGGCTGGGTTTCCATATGAGGATATTTCATGGACTTTATTATCTTTCACAACTCCATTTCTTACATAGTCATTTTTCTTATTCGTAGACGTGCCTTCATATCCAATTAGATCAATCCCAATATTATCGTTACGACGAACAAGGTTATTTTTCACCTTAAACCCATCAATATTTCCATTAAGGACAAGAGATTCACTAAAACCAAGTTGCAAATCTTCCACAATATTATTCAGAATATTTATGTCTTTCATTGGTCCAGTTCCATATACAGCGATCCCATGACCATTTCCATCATCTGCATGGGTTTTAATTCGCTGGACATGATTATTTTCTAATGTAATATGACTGCTAGAGCCCGTTACGTAAAGCCCCATTACCGTTTCATCTGTTAGGTCGGTCGTTAAGTCCTGAATTGTTAACCCGCTAATCGTAATATAGTTTTTATTATTGATCGTAACTAAGGAAGTATCCCCTTCAACATCTTTTAGACTTTTTCCACTAAGGACAACTTTATCGTTTTTGTAGGCTTTAAAAGTAATTGGTTTCGCTTTTGTCCCACTATGCTTCACAACAAACTTTTCATGATAGGTCCCTTTGCGAATGAAGACTGTCGTCCCCGCTTTAGCTTCTGCAGAGGCTTTTGCCAATGTGCGAAATGGATTTGATTTTGTGCCATCATATTGGTCACTTCCATTGACAGCTACATAAATAGAATGAACTTGTCCGGCTTTCGTATTATGGAAGATAAAAATACTCATAATCGTAACTGTTGCCAAGAGAATAAAAATTAATTTTCTCATTTCATCATCCCTTCTTGCTATAATTCATCATACACTGAAGTGAACGAAAAAACGATTCCTTATTTAGTATTCTCGAATAGTCTCATGAAATTAGGTATACTAGACTTCACATCTTTTTTATGAAATCTTTAAAGACTTACAATGAGGGTGAGGGATACTAAATGAATCTACATAACTTCGAGAAGTCTATTAATCAGGTTATTATTGACAGAGGCTATGATTATTATCTGAATGGACATGTTACGGAAACATCGTTCAATGGGGTTGATGAATATCACTTTTTAGTTGAAGGTAGTGAAGATTATAACGTCATAGTAACGCTAGGATCAAATGATGATATCCTATTTTCACAATGTGATTGTCCCTTTGATTTTGGACCTATTTGCAAACATCAGGTAGCCGCCTATTTTGAATTGATAGAGTCAAATAACGCTAATAGTCACGTTATGACCCATCAACCAAAATTAAAGGACGTATTAAACGATCTCTCCAAAGAGGAGTTAATTACGATTATTGAAGAAATAACCCAGGACAACTCACTTATCACCAACAAGCTAATATTGAAATACGCCAATGGTGGAGATGCACAAGATGTGCCACAATGTCGGAGAGTTATTCGAGCGATTGTTAACAAATATACTGGCCGACAAGGGTTTATTCCGTATAGAGATACGTCTGACTTTGCTCATGAAATGGGAGAAGTTTTAGATAAGGCTAATGCTACTGATCAAATCTCCCTTTCTTTCGATATTGCCTCTCTAGTCTTGATTGAAGCAATGGAAGCTTTCCAATATGCCGATGATTCAGACGGCATGATCGGTTTCCTAGTTAATCAAGCTATTAATCAAATCGAGGAAATTGCCATATCTTGCAAGTATGCAGATATTGAACTACAGAAAGAAATTTTTGATAACATCATTCATCTTAGTGAACATGTTGTGTTTAATGGATGGGATGATTTCAAAATTGCTTTGCTTAATATAGGCGTAGTGTTTGCTGATACGGAAGCACTACGAAACAGACTCACAGAAATTATCAAAACTAATCTAAATGAAAAAACGGACGATGAATATTTAACAGAAGCGTTACTTAATATTCTATTTGATCTGGTTCAGAAATATGGCACGGCAGAAGAAGCAAACCAATTTTTACAAAACCATCTTCACTATCCATCGTTTAGAAAAAGCTTAATTGAACAGTATTTGCAAAAAAACAAGTTTGAAAAAGCAATAGCACTCGCCTTAGATGGAGAGAAGCAGGATCAGAAGTATGCAGGATTAATCCAAGATTGGAATAAACTCCGTTACAAAGCATACAAAGAACTTCGCTGGAAAGAAGAACAGGAAAAATTGGCAAAAGAATTATTATTGAAGGGAAATTTCGAATATTACTGGGAGTTAAAAGAGTTAACAAAAAAGGAGACAAAAGAGTTTTACCAAGAATTAAAGAATGAAGTAAAAGAGACGAGCGGATGGCGGATGAACTCGCTCTATCAGCAACTCATTGAAGCTGAAAATGATTTGGAGGCGATCTTGGAATATGTGAAGGAACACCCAAGAAGTATTGAAAAATATGAAAATATACTGAGCAGCAAATTTCCTGAACAGGTCATTGAAGTGTACGCACAATATATCGAAATGGAAGCGGAAATGGCGTCCAACCGAAAAGCCTATCGAAGGGTTTGTTATAAACTGAAAGACTATAAAAAAGTGGCAGGTGGTAAAAAACAGGAAGAGTTAAAAAATAAATTGCGTACTCTTTATATAAGAAGACCAGCGTTTATTGATGAACTCGGGAAAATCTAGACGGATTTCCCCCTGTTTCGTTCTAAATCGAACAGGTATTCTTGATAATAGGCTATAGGCAACTCTTTATATAAAATCAAGTAAGAGGCTATCCCAAAAGTCGAAAATCGCCAAAAAGGCTCCCTTTCTTCAGGGGTAGCTTCAGCCTCCCAGCTTCGCTGTGGGGTCTTCAGCTAATGCTATTCCCGCAGGCGTGTCGCCGTTTTTGGCGATTTTCTTAGCGTTTGAAAAAGAAGGAGGAATTATATCAATTGATATGCTTTACTTGGATTTAGGTTTTCTCTTGTGTTTAGCAGCCTCCTTTCCGTCACTTCTAGCTTTTTTAACAGTTCCACCTGTCCCTCCAAAAGCGATCTATACAATGGGTCCATTAGTGGCATGAATTTAGATGGCAAAAATTCTTTTATGTGAATCCATTAGAAGTTTCACCACAGACTTGTGAGGTAAGAAAAGATCATGAACATGTAAGGCTGTAAGGCAACCATGGTTTGGTTGTGCCTGTTGTCCTCCTAATATAGCAAGATTGATTGCTTCAGTTGGACATTATATCTATTCTCAAAAAGAAAACGATTTATTCGTTCATTTATATATGGGAAATGAAACAAGCTTTACAATCCATGACAAACAAGTACTCCTTACACAAAAAACGAATTATCCTTAGATGGAGATGTGCCTATTGAGGTTTCGCCTGAAGTAGAGGACACATTTACGCTTGCTTTTCGTATTCCAGGTTGGGTAGGTCGTGGAACAATGGTAAAGTGAATGGCGAAGTGATTGACCATGTACCATTCATGAAAAATGGGTATGTATTCCTGGAACGAACATGGGCTTCCAATGATCTAGTCGAATTATCATTCCCAATGAAAATTGAACGAATCCAGGCAAATCCAAAGGTTCGTCATAATGTAGGAAAGGTTGCACTACGTCGAAGGCCATTAGTATATTGTTTAGAAGAAGTGGATAACGGTTCGAATTTACCTGGAATTATCTTGCCGAGAAACTCAGAATTAAATGCTGAGTATAAAGAGGATCTTCTTGGAGGCATTGTCGTCCTAACGGGTGAGGCTATGAGAATGGACGAAGCTGAGTGGAAAAACACACTTTATCGCCCTATAGTGGACAAAACAAAATCAATACAAATGAAGGCAATTCCATATTATGCATGGTGTAATCGTGAACCTGGCGAAATGTTAGTCTGGATTAATGAATGATGAAATAAGGTCAAAGGGCATTGATACCTCAGCGTTTGAATATATAATGATTGCTTTCAAAACAACTAATTACTACCCTTTTAGTAAACAAATCAGCTTGGCACATTGCCAAGCTGGTTTGTTTACTTTGTTTACTAAGAATCCTGTTGATTTTCCAGGCTCCCTTTCAAATTAACTAAAATAAGAACCTAAGTCCACCTAAAAAAACAGCAAATAATCTGTTTCTTAGATGCCAAAAATAGAATTGGAACCTGTTCTTTTTTAAACAAATGGTTTTGTTTAAAAATTATTTTTCTAGTATTATCCTTTATTTCCACCCGTGATACTGATACCTTGGATAAAATACCTTTGACCAAAGAAAAAGATAACAATTGCAGGCAAAATCATGATTGTCGAGCCAGCCATCATTAAGTTCCAATCAGAGGAATACGACCCTCTTAATTGTAATAGTCCCAGGGCCAATGTGTATTTGGATTCGTCATTCAGATAAATGAGTGGTCCGAAAAAGTCATTCCACACACCCATAAAAGTGAAAAAGCCAATTACCAATAATGCTGGTTTCACAAGTGGGAGCATAATTTTTGTAAAAATTTGGAAGTAATTAGCGCCGTCTAAAATGGCCGCTTCATCTAATTCTTTAGGAATGTTCAAGAAAAATTGACGCATTAGGAAAATATTAAATCCCCCTCCGCCAAAAAATGCCGGAAATACTAAAGGCCAAAAAGTACCGACTCCTCCAATCTCTGACCACATCAAAAAAGTTGGAATCATGGTTACGGCAGCGGGTAACATCATCGTCCCAATAATGATCGCAAACCAGATATCTCTCCCCGGAAATCTTAATCTTGCGAAAGCATACCCACACATACAACAGGTAGATACAGTCCCGATTAAAACGGGAATCATAATAATCATCGTGTTCTTAAAATATAAACCAAAATCTATAATGTCAAAGACATCCTTATAATTATGCCATTGAAAAATTTCCGGTAAGAGTTTCGGTGGGAAAATAAAGATCTCGGTTGTGGTCATCAACGAGCTCCGAAGCAACCATAAAAAAGGGATAAACGAGATAACCGCTCCAATCACCAATAGAACAAAAGCAGGATATTTCTTTATTCTATTTAACATATTATTTTCCACCTCCATAGTAAACCCATGATTTCGAGCTTCTAAATATTAGTAATGTGAAAAAGCCGATGATCACAAACAAAATCCATGCGAGTGCACTTGCATAGCCAAAATCATTTTGTTGGAAAGCGGTTCGATAAATTAATAAAACGTAAAACAAAGTAGAATTATTAGGCCCACCTTCTGTCATAATGTATGCTTGTGTAAAGGCTTGAAATGAACCAATCAGTCCCATGATTAAATTAAAAAATATAATAGGAGTTAACGAGGGGATGGTGACATACCGCAGCTTATGCCACCCATTTCCCCCATCAATTTCCACTGCTTCATGTAAATCTTTTGGAACATCTTGTAAACCAGCCAAAAAGATTAACGCAGTCCCCCCTAATCCCCACACACTCATTAATATAAGTGAAGGAATAGCTGTTTTCTCATCATAAATCCACATCGATGTCGGCAAATGAAGGAATTTTAAAATTGTATTAAACAAACCAAAGTCCGGATTAAAAAGCCATACCCACAAAATATTAGAGGCCACTGCAGGGACAAGAACAGGCAAATAATATATCGTCCTGAAAAACGCCTGTCCTTTCACCTTCATATTCATCAATAAAGCTACAAATAAAGCAGCAATTAGAGTGAAAAAAGTACTCCCAAAGGCGAAATAGAATGTGACAATAATAGATTTTTTAAAAAAGATATCATTGACGAAAATTTCATAAAAGTTATCTAGACCAACCCAATTAAAAGATCCAAGTGCCGTCCAATCAGTAAAACTTAAGACTAGGCTGGCAATCAATGGAAAAACTGTCCAAATTAGAATGCCTAGAATAGCCGGCAAGGCAAACACATATCCAACAATGGCTTCCTGTTTTTTAATACTCATGAATTTTTTTTTTCGTTTGGAAGGCTTGATTTTAGATACCGCTACTGTTTCATTCTCCAATTTCAAGAAAATCACCGTCCCCTTCATTCTTCACAACATGGCACGAGAAAAATGATTATTCGTATTCTGCATACTCGTATTTATCGCCAAATTCACCTTTCAACTTCGGTAAAATATCGTTAAGAATCACATCTTTGGCAGACTTTTGATTATTCCAGATTTGATCTAAGCCAGGATTAATAATCGTTGATGCCTTCGAGCGATCACCCCAATAGTAGTTCGGATTTTGGACAACATGATTCAATCCCCAATCAATAACAGCTTCTTTATATTCTTCTGGATGGATCTCTGTATCGGTCCATTTTTTTATCAATTCTTCATCCGTATACCACGATTCCTCATTTGGCATCCACAGCCCCCCTTGAATCAATGGCAAACTATTTTCAGGATCCATAATGAATGTCAAGAATGTCTTTGTTTCCTCCCAATGTTCATTTGTAGTATCGGTATTAAAGACGACTATCGGCGTTCCGGTCGTCAGTGTGACCGCCCTTTTCATCTTCGGTAAAACTCCAATTCCTAAATCCAATGATTTTTCTTTCTTTGCTTTTCCAAGTTCTTGCATTGCCCATTGGCCATCTATATTCATCGCTACCCTACCAGTCAATAATGCCGTATCTGTTGAAGGAAGGGTTGATAATTGGGAAGGCTTTGGCATAACGTTTTCAACATACATTAAATCTTGAATTGCTTGTAATGCATCAATGGTATTCTTACTCCCTAGCAAAATAGTTTTACCATCTTCAGAAATGATACCGCCTTCATTAAGCAGTAAAAAGTTTTCATAGAAATAAGTGAAATTACTTACACCATATGTTTCAATATTTTTTGGATCAAATCCTGATTCACCTGGGTGATTTCCCTTGCGGTCCACTGTAAACTTCCGTGCAACTTCGATAAATTCTTCCCACGTCCAGGCATCTTCTGCTTTTGTAGGAGGATATTCCACACCTTGTTCATCAAAAAATTCCTTATTGTAATAGATGTTATTCGTCTCGTTCGCAACACTTGATCCACCGATTGGTCCATCTTCTTCAAATTGAAAAATCGAATAAGACAGTTTGTTTCCAATCTCACCAGATTCATATAGCTCAGAAACATCCTTAATTCGGCCATTTTCTAGCCATGCCGGTAAGCTACCTTCTGGAAAATAACCGAAATCGGGCAATTTGTTAGAGGCAGCCTGTGATGTCAGTTTTTCAATGTAGCCCTCGTTAACCTGCTGTGCTTTCACCTGAATATCGTCATGTTGTTCATTAAATGTTTTAATCAGCCCCTCAACCGATTCCTTTTCAAGCGGACCGCCCCAATACGTCATTGTCAACGAAACATCCCCTTTTTTTCCCGCCGTTTCCGATCCACTACATCCCACAATGAATGAAACCAATAGCGCAGCTACCACAACCAAAAAGAACTGTCGGATAAATCTCATCAATTACTCCCCCTGTTAAACAAATTTATACTGACATCCTTTTTATAGAAAAGGCTGCTAGTTTTGTCCTCTTTACTCTATTTCATTCACCCAAACGGTCATTTCCCCAGGCGTGCGATTATCCCATGCATAATAAGGAATGGCTTTTATTATTGTCGGCTTCATTTTAGGCCTTTCATTTTTATATAAACTTTCTTCCCAACCGGATTCATCATAATATAAAGCGTTTCCTTGAATGGTCGCAATGCCATTTAGTAAATCTTCCTCATACTCAATTTGCAGTGGGGCCTCTTTCTCTAAAAATATTCGATGAAGAGGTACATCATGGTCTGCACCTTCTATACAATAAACGAGCGGCCCTCTTTGTAAGGCAGTTCTTCCGATATTTTCCCGAATATTAGGATGTGCATAGATTCTAGTCACTGACATGGCAAATTCAATATTCACCATGTCTTCAGTATTCCAAATTCTTTCAATCGATAAATACCCTTTTTCTAAATCTCTTTCCTTATAGTCCAACACTTTTCCATTTACCTTAATGATTGCCTGATCGCACCACCCAGGAATTCGCAGTTTCAAAGCAAATTGTGCTGATTGTTCCATATTAGGGGTGATCGTTATTGCTGGATCCCACGGGTAATTCGTTGTTTGTGTTAAGGTTACGGACTGATTCTTCATCTTCAATTTCGATTGACTCGCTGTATACAGATGCACGTGGATGTTTCCATCATCGTATGAATAGACATATTGCCCTAAAGATGCTAGCAATCTTGCAATATTTGGTGGGCAGCATGCTACTCCAAACCATTCTCGGCGATGAATATCCCCCTCACTTTCCAATGGATTGACGTAAAAAAAGCGCTTTCCATCTAATGAAATGCCACTCATCACGCCATTATAAAGAGCACGTTCCATCAGATCGGCATATTTGCGGTCACAATCCAGTTGCAACATCCGATGATTCCATAAAACCACTCCCACCGCTGCACATGTTTCTGCATACGATCTATTCGGCAAATCATATGCCTTTGCAAAACCTTCATTCTCGCCAGAGGATCCAATTCCACCTGTAATATACATTTTCTTTGTATACATATTTTCCCATAACCTAATACAAGCTTGAAGCAGTGATGAATCATCCATTTCATAGGCTAAATCCGCCATGGCTGAGTATAAGTACATCGCTCGCACCGAATGCCCTGTCACTTCAGTTTGTTCTCTGACAGGTTTATGGGATTGATTATATTCCTTTCGATCTCCAAAGTGATCAGCGATATGGCCAAAGTACCCTGAATTCCCCCTCTGTTTTTCTTCCAATTCAAAGTAATGGGGATCCTGCCCTCTTTCATCTACGAAAAACTGGCTTAATTTTAAATATCTCTCTTCATCAGTTGCCCGATAAAGCTTTACAAGCGCTAATTCAATCTCTTCATGCCCAGGATAACCACGAATCTGTCCGGGATCCCCACCAAAGACTGAATCAATATAATCCGCATATTTGCATACGATATCAAGAAGTGTTCGTTTATTGGTTGCGCGATAATGAGCGACCCCCGCCTCAATCAAATGCCCTGCACAATACAGTTCATAAGCATCCCTTAAATCTGTCCATCTATCATTCGGCTTTACAACGGTGAAGTAAATATTTAAATAGCCATCAGGTTGTTGGGCACTGGCAATAACTTCAATCACTTCATCAATAAGTGCCTCCAATTCCGGATCTGGATGTGTCGCTAGACTATAACTTGCAGCCTCAATCCACTTCGCTATATCTGAATCCCAAAAAGGATGTGGTTCAGGTTGATCTCCTGGCTTCCACTGTAGATGAAACGCTTCAATTCTCCCTGTCGTTTTACATTGTTCATATTGAAATGGTATAGTACGTTCCCGATTGATTTTTATTCTTGGCGCCCAAAAACGATCTTTAAAAATCACTTTTTCGTGATCGATTGGCTTCACCTTTTGTACTTTTGTGCTTTTCATGCCACAACCTCCAATTGGAAAATCAATGAAATGGTTACTTAACTCCGGTAGTCTTATTTGATTTCAATGTGCTTTCACTATGTTCCGCCCTGGATTCGCTTACTGTTCTTTTAAACTTCGGCCACCTTTCTTTTTTTCTTTGCTATGATTACTTGCATTTTTCATGCCAAAAGAAAAATAGAGGGAAATAGCAATCCACTCCATCTATCCTAAAGAATAAAATTTCTATATGAACCCTTTTTAAAAAAGGAAATAATCAAAAGAGGACTACAAATTTGTACACATAAACTTTTTTATTCTAAACTATTTGACAGCTTATTTTTCAACCATTCTTTTATACGTTGATAAGGATCAAAAAAAGAAAGGAATGTAGTTAGTTTGCTTGCCTACACTCCCTTCCAATAAATCTCATCTTTTTATGTTTGTATATACATTCTTATTGACCATCCGCAAGCCGAAAACCCGCCTTACTCTCCCCCGAGGATGGGCTTGGAATTTTACAGTTATACGACTACTATCTTTGTAAAACTTTGGAGGAATAACATAGTTGACATTATAAAACCTAGATGTCTCATGAAAACCTTCGGTTGGTTGTACCGTTAAATGATTGTCATTAATAAAAATATCAAATTCCGTTTCTCTTCTTTGTAATTCTTTTGCATGGGTGATGACCAACATCATTTCTTCTTGATGATCTACCTTCAGATCAAAGGAAAACCATCCCCCACCATAAGCCGTCCTACTATTCCTACTTTGCAAGGCACCAACCCGTGTATTGTCCCCATCAAAATGATGGTCACGTTCTGGTTGCATTTCCCCAGGCTGAACATAATCGATTGTTGCCTTTTCTAGAATATTCATCTGTTTTCGAGCATGAAGATAATCCTTTTGACGCTTTTCCCATTCTTCTTGCGTAAACAAATCCCAGTAAACCGAATACATTTTATCATGCATGCGGTAGAACGGATAAAGTTCAATATCTCTTGGATAACCCGCTTGAACCGTTCGGAAAGTATTTGTTTTTTCCTGTACAGGCTGAATCCATCCAGATAAGGATTTTCCTTCAGGGATTAAGACAGGTGTATACAAAAAGTCAGTTGCTTCCGGATCACCCAACGGACCCAATTCCCCGGCAAGTACGAGCGGTCCATACATAATGGCGACTCTCTTCGGATTATCCGGCATCCTTTCGAGACGCAATGTCATCGGAATCTTAATTTCCACTCTATCATTATTATCCCAGACTCGTTCAATCTCAATAAAACTTCCGGGTTGGGAGTTCGTTTCATACCGTTCATCGTTTATTTTGATTAAAATACCTTGTTCTGCCCAATAGGGGTAACGGATATTCATGGTGAATTTTTCAGGCTTCGTACATTGTACGCGGATATGAATATCATTTTCTTCTGGATATTCTGTTTCCTGAATTACTTTCACTCCTTTATCACTCCAATTAAGAGCAGATGGAATATATTGATTCACATATAATTGGTCTCCATTATGGAAGTAAATGCTATTTCCATAGCTCGCATGATTTTCCATTCCGGTGCCAACACAACATGTAAAATGATCAAACTTATGGTTATAATCCTTGTACCCTCCCATATCCAATGACAAAAAATAGGTGACTCCTCCTTCTAGTGGATCTTGAGAAGCTAGTATATGGTTAAAGAGGGCCCTTTCATAATAATCGGCTGCTTTTGTAGAGCGATTCCATTCAAATAAATGTTTCGTCAGTTTTAACATATTATACGTATTACAGGTTTCGGTCGTATGAGGGCCAAGGCGATCATTAAGCTGATCTGAGGCACCAAAATATTCTTCAAAACTATGCCCACCAGTAACGTAAGAATGATGATCAACAACCTGTTCCCAAAAGAATTCAGCTGTCTCTTTCCGTTTCATATCATTCGTTAATTCATATTCTCTTGCAAGACCGATAATCTTAGGAATTTGTGTATTAGCATGTCTTCCTGACAAACTATCTTCCTGCTCAGAAAGTGGGTCAAGAATCTGCTTATGCCAAAATCGTTGAGCAAGATACAAATATTTCTCATTTCCTGTATCAGCATATAAATCGACCAACACCTCATTTATTCCGCCAAACTCACATTCCATTACTTCTTGCATTTGCTCCTCATCCAGTTTTGAAAATATAGAATCGAGCCAGTCAGCTAATTTAATAGCGATGTTAAGAGCTTTGGTATTCCCAACAAGATGCAATGAATCACGTAAACCAGCAAATGACTTATGGATAGTATAAAGGGGTGCCCATAAACCATTTAGATCAAAACCTTTTGATTCAATCTTCCCCTCTGAAACTTGTTGGAACACTTCTTTCGCATTTGGAATACCTGAAACATAGCCATCGCCATGGGCTTCTTGACATTCACTAAGTTCATCCACAATATAATCGACCCGTGTTTTGAATCGGTGATCATCTAACGAGGCATAAAGCATCGCACAAGCGGATAAATAATGACCAAGTGTATGCCCTGATAAGCTCATCGCTTCCCAACCTTCATACTGAGGCGCCTTTGCTTCCAGGCCGGCATACTCTCTAAATCTAGCTAATAATCGATCTGGTTCAAGTTGAAGTAAATAATCTCGATTCAACTCCATCGCATGTTTAAAAGGTCCACCCAACACTTTGACATCTTTCAAATGAAAAGGTTTTGCCATCGTTTCAATTCTCATTTCTAGCATCATTAGGTCCCCCTTGTAAATTCAATATGAGCGCTTAGAATTACATCTATTTCCGATCCTTCTTTTAAAGGATGATAAGGTCTCGTGGTGACTTCGTTAATATTTCATTTCCGTCTTGTTTAATGAATAGATCGTCTTCAATTCTGACGCCACCTAAATCCGGAAGATAAATACCCGGTTCTACTGTAATGACCATACCTGTTTGGATAACTTGAGTCGATTTTGGTGATAAAAATGGATCTTCATGAATCATTAACCCAATACCATGGCCTGCTCCATGACCGAAATAGTCTCCGTAACCTTGTTGTTCAATGAAATCACGAACGATCGCATCGGCTTGTTTTGCAGACATTCCATATTCGATTGTAGCTGTACATTGTAACAATGCATCTAGAACAATCTGATAAATTTCTTTTAATTTTGGATGAGGCTCTCCAACGGCAACCGTTCTCGTCATGTCTGACCGGTATCCCTCATATAATGCACCAAAATCAAGTGTGACCATATCCCCTTTTTCAATCACTTTTTCACTGGCAACACCATGTGGGAGGGCTGAACGGGATCCAGATGCGACAATAATGATAGAGGAATTGGATGTCGCCCCATTTTTTCGCATACAAAATTCCAACTCATTTGCAACCTCAATCTCGGTTACACCTGGACGAATAAAGTTTAAAATATGCTCAAACGCCAAATCGGCAATTGAAGCTGCTTTCCGCAGTTTTTCAACTTCCATTTCTGTCTTGACCAAACGAAGACTTTCAACAATATTGGTCGTTGGACAAAGTTCCACATCGACTTTCTCTTTTAATTGTAAATAAAAATCATAGGTGACAAAATTTGACTCAAATCCAAACTTCCCCATATTTTCGCTTTTCACAAGCTGAACGATTGTGTCCATCATAGAAGCGGACTGACCACAAATATTGATTTCATAACCTGTGATTTGTTCATGAGCTTGTTTGTCATAACGGAAATCTGTCAAAAAAATCGCTTTTGTACGTGAAATAATGACAACTCCTGATGTCCCTGTAAAGTTCGTTAAATAGCGAACATTTTCCGGCTTACTAATAAGAATTCCATCAATTTGAAGCTTTTCGAGCAGTTTTCTCATCTTCTCTAACATTGACATCAAATTCCTCCTTCGCTTATTATTTTTTAATACTCTCCACTTATAAACATGCAAGTCTTATGCCAATTATGGAAAATGAACGATTCCGTCCAATTTTTTGATTCCACCATCAATCTTACTAAACAAATACATGGGCATAATTATTGTGCAAAACTGTATAGAATATTGTATAGTATAGAAAAATGTCCGAAGATTTGGTTATTTAGGTATAGATCCAGAGAGGAGGTAAAAAAATGGAACTAGGTTTATTTCAAAAACAAACAACTAACTTGGTCATGACGACAGAACTAAGACAAGCTATTGCTTTATTACAGTATTCAACGATGGAATTAACACAATTTATCCAAGAACAGGCATTGGAAAATCCGCTTATTGAGTTAGAGGAAAAGAAACAAAAGTTACAGATAGAGGAAACCTATGAGGTTCCAAGAAGAAATTCCATAAGAAATAATGAATCGCTAAGTGCATTAGATTTTGTTGCAGAGGAAAAAGCTGGAGTAGCAGAAAGTCTATTAGAACAGGTCCAATGGTTAGACATATCCACAAAAGATCGTTCTATATTAAAGTTTTTAATCCTTAGCTTAGACGCCAACGGATATTTAACGATTAGTAGTCGAGAGGTAGCCTCTCATCTATCGATTGCAGAGACAACTGTTGAAAGGAATATTAAAAGATTACAAGCTTTGGAGCCAATAGGCGTAGGTGCAAGAAACTTAAAAGAATGCTTGCTTTTACAATTGAAAGTCTACTATCCTGAAAAAGAATTAGCCGCAAAAGTAATAAGTGATCATCTTGAAATATTTGCTCATAAAAAATGGCAAGAGCTTGCACAGAAATTACGTGTTTCGTTAAATGACATTAAAGATGTTGCAAATTGTATCCAAACACTCCAACCTAAGCCTTGTATCGGGATTGAGTATGGTCCGACAAGATACATGGTTCCTGATATTACGATCGTAAAAGAGAATGATGAATATATCGTCTCTTTAAATGACAATTTTCTACCAGGGATTCGGTTGAACACAACCTATAAAGACATATTATCTCGAAGTAATGAAACCGCTCACTATTTCCATAAAAAATATAACCAATATAAATGGCTGATTAGAAGTATCGAACAACGCCGGGATACATTGTTGAAAATTGCTGCTGTTCTTGTCGATAAACAAAAGGAATTTTTGGATCATGGCTTTTGTATGTTACAACCCTTAACATTAAAGGACATCGCCTATGCAATTAACATGCATGAATCTTCCGTTAGTCGGGCCGTAAAAAACAAAGTGATTCAAACTCCGAAAGGGACGTTAGAAATGCAGCGGTTATTTACATCCAAATTAAAAGTCGAGGACGGTGGCCATACCTCCTCAACAAAAGTGAAAATCCTAATTAAAACCATCATTGAGAAGGAGAATAAACAAAAGCCCCTATCAGATCAAAAAATAGCCGAACATTTATATAATCATGATAAAATTACTATTTCCAGGCGGACAGTCGCCAAATATAGAGAAGAATTAAACTTACCATCTTCAAGTAAACGAAAGGAATTTGTTTAAAAATAGGAAAGGGCCTCCACATGCGTAGATGCCCTTTCCTTGTCACCGTAGATTCACCCAAATACTTTTTACTTCTGTATAGTTATCCAATGCATAGCTACCCATTTCTCTTCCTATCCCAGATTGCTTATAGCCACCGAATGCAGCTGCTGGATTTTCAAGGTTATAATCATTAATCCAAACGGTTCCAGCTTTCAGGCGATGGGCCACATGATGGGCACGTTTAACATCCGCTGTCCATACACCCGCTGCTAAACCGAATGCACTATCATTTGCCCTTTTGATCACCTCTTCGGTTGTATCAAAGGGAAACACGGTAACGACCGGACCGAAGATTTCCTCTCGCGCAATCGTCATATTATCCCCCACATCAGCAAATACCGTAGGAGTAATAAAATACCCTTTATCAAAGGCCTTTTTGCCTCCTGTCACTAATCTGGCACCTTCCTTAATCCCTTTTTGTATATAGCTCAATACCCGGTTACATTGTTCCTTCGACACTAATGGTCCCATTTCTGTTGTGGGATTTAAACCTTCCCCCAATTTCACCTTTCTTGACTTGTCAGCCAATTTGGCAACTACCTCATCATAATGTGTCCGATGAACATAAACACGGGACCCAGCACTACAGTTTTGGCCATGATTATACATTATTCCTTGAAAGGCACCTTCAATCGCTTTATCAATATCAGCATCTTCAAAAATAATATTCGGTGACTTTCCTCCGAGTTCCAGTGTCACATGTTTAACCGTTTTAGCGGCCTCACGCATAATTTCTTTCCCGACAACTGTTGAACCTGTAAAGGCAACCTTATCGATATCTTGATGTCTGACGATAGCAGCACCGGCCGTTTCTCCAAACCCGGGGACAAAATTGACCACTCCATCAGGAAAACCAGCTTCTTTAAACAATCTTGCCGCATACAGTACCGAGAGTGGCGTTTGTTCAGCTGGTTTTAAAACGACTGTACAGCCTGTTGAAAGCGCTGCCCCTAATTTCCATGTCGACATTAATAGAGGGAAATTCCATGGAATTATCTGACCGACAACCCCTACCGGTTCATGCGTTGTATAATGTAAAAAATCGGGGAGTATCGGGGTCGTTTGCCCCAATACCTTCGTTGCCCAACCGGCATAATAACGAAAATGTTCGACAGTCCCGGGGATATCATCTTCCAAGGCCACAGAATACGGTTTACCATTATCCAATGCTTCCAGCTGGGCCAGTTCCTCCTTATTTTCCTCGATGAGATCAGCCAATTTATAAATTAGGTAGGACCGTTCAGCCGCACTTAATCGGGGCCACTCTCCTTCTTCAAATGCCCGTCGGGCCGCCTGTACTGCCTGATGGATATCAATTTCTTCCGCCTCACTTACTTCAGCAATAACTTCTTCTGACGCTGGGTTGGTTACAGCAAATGTCTTTCCGGAGATTGCTGGAACAAATTCACCATTTATATATAAGGGGATCTCGCCAGCCAGAAATTCTATTACTCTAGGTTTTAACTCGATATTTGTGGTAATCACTTATATCCACTCCTTTTCATTTTCCAAGACTACTAGACTTTCTAAAATGTTTTGAAGCTTGGTATCTTCTTCCGTTGAAAGGGGGAGCCTAGGTTTTCGAGATGGTCCACCAGCAAGTCCTTGTAACTCCATTGCTCGTTTGACAATCTGCACATACTTTCCTGATTCCTCTAAAAAACAGCAAAGTGGCAAAAGGGTATCGTATATCTTCCAAGCAACCTCTAATTTGTTTTTTTGAACCATATCAAATAAATCAGTCACCAGTCGCGGAGCAATATTTCCTGCAACTGAGATCCAGCCTGTCGCCCCCACTAAAAATGATTCCAATGCAAGATCATCCGCTCCACAAAAAGTATAAATATACTGGCTTCCTTGTTTTGAAAGATCGCGAACCTTACGAATGTCTCCACTTGACTCTTTCACATGTGTAATATTCTCGATCTCACGTCCAAGTTTTAAGATTAAATCAGTGCTCATATTCAGCCCTGAGGTATACGGATTATTATAAATCATAACAGGGAAGGCAACAGAGCTTGCAACCGTTTTAAAATGTTCATAGAGTTCATTTTCTTTTGGATGGGCATAGTAAGAATTAATGAGCAAAGCGGCATCTGCCCCAACAGATTCTGCTTGCCTCGTATACATAACGGCATCGTTCGTTGTTTCAGCCGCTGTCCCAACAATCAATGGAATACGCCCATTTACTTGTTCTGTCGCAATTTCCGCCACACGGAAACGCTCTTCTTTCGTTAAACTCACAAATTCACCTGTACTCCCATTCACGACAATACCAGCTACTTGATTTTGAATAAAATGTTCAATATTCTGTTTCAAACCGGACCAATTGATCTCACCATTCTGCTCCATCGGTGTAATCAATACAGGAAATACCCCTTCCAATTTCTTCATTTAACCCAATTCCCTTCGTATAAATTGGTTGATATTTTTCTGCCCATTTCCTAGGAGTGACTATTTTAGTAAAAAGCCTTCCTCAAATGGATCTCGATGATCATAAATAAACTCGTGTGTACCAGTAATAAACCCTCTTGTTTCGACAAAAAAGCGATTGGTTGTATCAGCTATCTTATGTGCAGTCAAGGAACTTGAAAATATACTTTCATTTATAAGCGAATCGATTTCCTTCTTTGCTGCCAATTTTGTCAAAATGGCAAATGTGCTATCAATCCCCGGAGAACGAACAATACTTCCATCTTTTGCAAATGTTAGGGAACGAACTTTATTGGATAAACCAGATAAGGTTTCATATAAAATTACCCCATCCATTTGAACATTCGCAGTCCTTATCCTCCCCGTAATTGCCGTTCCCCATTTTTGTAAGGGGATCATTTGCTCAAGTTGAATGGCAGGAATATCGCGAGGTAACGGAAAAATTAAATAGTGACGGTTCCCATCAACAGTTACAACACTGAATTCTGCACGTTCCTCTAAAAGAACACATTTTTCACTTTCAACCGAGACAGAGGTGACAGACTTGTTTTCAACGATCGCCTCTACTTGATAAATACCATTAAGCGTTTCAATCTTATATTGATTCATATTATTTTTTTCAAGATTACCAGTTTCCAACAACGCCGTTACCGTAGCTATTAATCCACTATAGTTAAATGGAGTATCCTCATCATGGTCCAAAAAAAGAAGGGCAAAATCAGCTACTTCGGATGTAGTGACGATACAACCATTCATACCAAGATGTCCTCTAGGTTCATTTAATAAAAAATGTTTTTCTCTTTTATATTCTTCCTCCAAGAATCGGTAATTTTCCATGAGATCTTTTTTCTTTAGCTTTATAGGTGAATGAATAATAATTCGGAATGCTTCACCACATACATGGGTATCGATCGTAAAAATAATTTTATCAACATTCATTTATTCACCTTCTATCAATATTTTTTCATAGGGGGTATTAGTAAATATCCTTCCTTTAATGGATCTTCCTCTTGATAAAAAAAACGATGCATCCCCATTATCCATGCTGATCCCGTTATTTCGGTAACCACTGCATGGGTGGTGTTCACCTTTGTTGTCTGAAGCACCTTTGCCTTGAATAATGATCCGACAATACTTTCATGAATAAACGATTCATTCATTTGGATTTCACCTTTATGAAACATGGTTGCAATCTTTGCCGATGTCCCCGTCCCACAAGGGGAACGATCAATTCCACCAGGGGGAACAACAACAGTGTTTTTCGCATTGGCATCAGGATGGATAGGATCAGAATAAAACTCGATATGGGTCAGCCCTTTAATAAACGAAATTTCGGGATGGATCACTTCTTCGGTTGCATTGATTGCATTGCGAATCATGATTGCCTTCTCGATAATGTTTGATGCATTTTCTGTCGTTAAATGTAAGTTGATTTTGCGGGCATCAATGATTCCATAAAAATTCCCTCCGTACGCAATATCGCATTCCACCTCTCCAATTCCATCCACATATAATTGGAGAGATTTTAAAAAGAAAGAAGGAACATTTGTAAACGAAGCTTCCTCAGCAGTCCCATCTACTACCTTTATCTTTACTTCTATCAATCCAGCCGGTGTGTCTATTTTTATATAGGTATAAGGCTCCGTCACATCGATTAAACCTGCCTCAATTAAAGCTGTACAGCAACCAATCGTATCATGACCACACATAGGTAAATAACCACCGGTTTCGATATAAATTACACCAATATCTGCATCAGGGTGACATGGTTCAACTAATAAAGCTCCTGACATTACATCATGTCCCCGCGGTTCATTCATCAAAAATTTCCTGATCCAATCATAATGTTTTTCCATATAAAGCATTTTTTCAGCCATTGTGTTGCCGCGAAGAAAAGGAAGTCCACTAATTAATGTTCTAGTCGGATTCCCACCCGTATGTGTATCAATCGTTGTAAACACGCGTTGACAATTCATGTATGGATCACCCCTTTCTTAAATCGGTCATTCCGGAGTGGATGAAGCGGCACGGACGTTTCCTTCTCGTTCAATATTTCCTCCATTAATTTTCCAGTGATGGCTGCGAGCGAAATTCCATCCCCTTCATGACCAGCTGCGATGTAAAAACCCGGAACCTCTTTTACCGGTGAAATAATTGGCAAATGGTCTTCTGTCCATGGGCGTAATCCAGCATAGGTTCTGATTACTGTCATATCAGCTATTTTCGGATAAAATCTTAATGTTCGTTTTGCCATCAGTTTCGTTACTTCCTGATTGACTTTTACATCAAATCCGCAAAACTCACGACTGCTTCCAATTAAAAAATTTTGGCTTTCAGTCGGCTCAAACACTAGGGCAATCCCGTATTTTTCAAGGAGTGGTTCGACAGCTCTTTCTCCACCAAATTTTGACAGAAGGTAACCGAACTCCATTACCTTTCTCAAGCCAACAGGTTGTTGTCTTGATGCTACAATCAATTGACCTTTTCGCGGCTTGATTGGGATAGTGACATTCAACATTTCACCGATTACGGGTGCCCATATTCCACATGCATTTACAACCCTATTGGCCGCAAACATTTGCTTACTCGTTTCAATAACAAATTGTTTCTCAGCATTTTTGTAGATATGTTTGACCTCTGTGTTTGTATGAATTTTTGCACCTAAACGTTTGGCACCGTCCAACAAGGAATATGTCAACATATATGGATTCACCGTTGAATCTGTTTTACACTCAAGTCCACCCAGTAAGTCATCGGCAAAATATCGAGATTCATTTCGCAAATCTTGTTGATCTAACATTCGGAATTCCAGCCCCGCGGCTTGTTGTTTCGCAACCCATTGATGAGCGGCTTCCATTTCCAACTCAGTTTCGCATACTAAAATACTACCCGGATTACGGTATTCAAAGGGAATCTCTAATTCCTTGCTTAATTCATGAACAAGTTGTTGACTCTTCAAAGACATTTGACTGTCAAATCCAGGGTCTTTATCAATAGCTAGAATATTGCCATCACACCGAGAGGAGGTACCACTTGCCAATTCATTTTTTTCCAAAATGGTGATATCTAGTCCCCCTTTCACCCCATAGTAGGCAATGGCTGCCCCAATAATGCCCCCTCCAATCACAACAACATCACAATGAGTCGTCCTTATAATGCATTCACCCTTTCTGATCATTTAAAGAAATATAATGCAATTATTATGCCAACCCAACACTTCCATTTTTTTGAAGAATTGCATTTTTGACGCAAGCATGTCAAAATATTTTTAAGATTGTCAATAAACTTATACAATGAAAGGGGATTCTTATGTTCTTATTACAAAATGAGTTGATGGATTTTATTTCTACTAATATGATCGTTCTAGAAAAAGATCACAAGGACATTGAACAATTTGTATACGAAAAGACAACATCCCATCCAGAAACTAAAATATTTCTTCGCAAGAAAAATAGTGTGAATTTTATAAAATGTGACAAAAATCACCAGCTCATTAGTCTAAAATGTAAAACGATCGCCGCATCATTAAATATACAAGAATTAATTAGCCTATTTGGGAATAACAAACAACATGAGGATTCACCGGTCATTGTCGTGAAAGAAAATAATACCATTAGCGGTTTTATTCATATTAACAATTTCTTGTCCACACTTTTCTATAAATATCAAAAACTAGATGTCTTCTTCCAAACGGTATTAGACACCATTGATACATCTTGTACAGTAATAGATCAAGAGAAAAAGGTATTAGTATGGACAAAAGGAGCAGAAAAAATATTTTCCATTAAAGCGGAAGAAATTCTCGGTAAAATCATCACAGATTTCTTCCATCAGGAAGATTTGGAGATCATTACAACACTTGAACAAGAAACGTCAGAAAATTCCAAACAACATTATGCAAGGAACAATTTAATTGTTTTAATTAACTCAAATCCAGTACGATTAAATGGACAGACGATCGGTGCTGTTGTTTCAGAAACGGATATTACAAGCCAGGTTCGGATGAATCGTGAATTATTTACCATATCCGAGAAAATGATTAAACTTGAAAGGGAAATGAAAGCCCATTCACATATAGATAATCCCTTTATACATATAAAAGGGAACAGCCTTCCTCTAAAGGAAGCAATCAATAAAACCATTAAAGCAGCCACAACACCAGCCAATATTTTGATTCTCGGAGAGAGTGGTGTTGGTAAAGAACTGTTTGCAAAAGCGGTACATGATCTAAGAGAACAAAAAAACGCACCATTTGTTCCCATCAATTGTGGTGCTATTCCATCAGCCCTTTTTGAAAGTGAATTGTTTGGTTACGAAAAAGGTGCTTTTTCGGGAGCTGATCATAAGGGAAAAAAGGGAAAAATAGAACTTGCTAAAAATGGCACTCTGTTTTTGGATGAAATCGGAGAAATGCCAATGGAGATGCAGGTGAAGTTGTTAAGAGTTCTTCAAGAAAAACGCTTTTTTCCTGTCGGGGGCACAAAAGAAATTGAAGTTGATTTTAGAGTTGTTGCTGCAACCAATCGAGATTTATTAAAAAGAATCAATGAGGGAAGTTTTCGGGAGGACCTATATTATCGATTAAATGTGGTCAGTTTAGATATCCCTCCATTAAGAAAACGAATTGAGGATGTGATTGAACTAACCCATTACTTCCTATATGAGTTCTCTGTCAAATACCATCGGCCGGTCCACGGGATCTCACAAGAGGTTATACAAGCACTACTGCAGTACCAATGGCCCGGAAATATTCGAGAATTGCGGAATGTCGTCGAAAGACTTGTTGTTTTTTCGGAAAATGGGGAACTAAATATTACAGACTTACCATTTTACGATGAAAATATCTCCGGTTCAGAAAAGAACAAAGCAAATGAACACCTAGCTTTAAATCAGAGATTACAACGTTATGAAAAGGAAATTATTCTCAATGAGCTGGAGAATACAAAAGGAAATAAACTATTATGCGCTCAAAACCTACATATTTCTCGCGCTACACTCTATAATCGTATGAATAAATTAGGTATACACGAATAATATTATGGGGCAGTCCAGAAAGACGTATTTTCGACTTATGGATGCCCCCTTTCATGTTTCAAAACCTTTATATATCAACATTCCCAATTATTCCGCTTGAGGAAACTCCCACTTTTTTGGAGAGCCTCTTTATCCGTTTGGCCCGAAACTTGCATAATAACATAATGAAAAATACAAATCTTCTTCAATTGGGGTGTTCTATTTTGGAAAATAATTCATTCATTATCTGTAGATGTGAGGAAGTTTCCTATCAAAAACTTTTAGAAACCGTGACTAGCTTTCATTGTTCTCCTAGAGAGTTAAAACTACGGACTAGAGCTGGAATGGGGTATTGTGGAGGAAGAGTCTGTCGAACATTGATTGAAGAAATTGCCCATTCAATCAATCCTAGGAAAAACGGGATTCCTTTAAAATATCAACCCCCGATAAGACCAATAAGTTTTGGTGAATTAGGTGGTGGAAATAATGACGAATAGAATACTTGATCATCCTGTATTAGCTAAGATTGAGGAACAACCAGAAATTACCTTTATTTTTAATAATCAAAAATTCACAGCAAGAAAAGGAGAAACACTCGCGGCAGCCTTATTAGCCAATGGAATCCGTCGTTTACGTGAACATGAAGAAAGTGGAGCCCCAAGAGGTATTTATTGCAATATCGGTCATTGTTATGAATGCCGACTTACTGTAAATGGAAAGACGGGCGTAAGAGCCTGTTTAACCTTAGTCAAAGAAGGTATGGTTGCTGAAAGTATAATGAAGTTACCAACTCCACTCAAGAAATGTGGTATTCATCATGAATGAGGTAATCATCATAGGTGCTGGTCCCGCAGGTTTGTCAGCAGGGATTGTATGTGCGAAATATGGACTAAAGGTACTTATTCTTGATGAATTTATGTATGCAGGTGGTCGACTTTTAGGTCAATTATATCAGGAACCTAATGGAATATGGTGGAATGGAATAGAAGAATCAAAAAAATTAACTGAAGAGGCAATTCGCCTTGGTGTGGATATTCGATTAAATACATCAATTTATAATATAGAAAAAAACGGAAAACTGTGGGATGTTTATACAGAGGAAAATGTTTTTCAAACCCCCTCTCTACTACTTGCTACTGGTGCAGCGGAAGCTCCCATATCCATACCAGGATGGACTTTACCAGGAGTGATGTCCATTGGCGCAGCACAAGTCATGACAAATGTACACCGAGTGAAACCTGGGAAGAAAGGGATTATCATAGGGATTAATATTCTTTCCACTGCTATAGCCAATGAGTTACAATTGGCTGGAGTAGAAATACGCGCCCTTACATTACCTAAGCGAACTAAACTGACGGAAAAATCCGCTAACCCAAGCAATACCCTTGATTCCCTTACACAGTTATCCCACTTAGCGCCAGATAAATTTATTCAATTATCCGGGAAACTTTTGAAAATAGATTTTTTCAAAAAAATGGTTCTTACACTTTATCCAAAAAAAGGGATGAAAGTATCTGGAATTCCATTCCAGTTAAAAAAAGCTGTGATCGATATTTACGGAGAAAATTCAGTGGAAGGTGTAACGATTGCAAGTATCGACCGGAAAGGTACAGTGATTCCCAATAGCGAAAAGCAAATAGATGTTGACTTTGTTTGTATTGCTGGTGGCCTTTATCCCCTAGCAGAACTTGCAGCGCTTGCCGGATGCCCATTTTATTACATAGAGGAACTGGGTGGCTATGTTCCCCTTCACAATGAAAAAATGGAGACAACGGTTGAGGGTCTATTTGTAGCTGGTAATATTACAGGTATTGAAGGTGCGAAGGTAGCAATCGCACAAGGTACAACTGCTGGATTAACCATTGTTCATAAATCCGGAGTAAACGTGGAAAAGAGACTTCAAGATTCCATCAAAAAAATCAATGAAACAAGAGAAAATGCCCTTATACAATTCCACCCCAACATCGCACAAGGAAGGCAAAAGGTCCTTCAAGAGTGGGAAAAATATCAATTTATTTAATCAGGTCACAAGATTTCTTCACAATAACAGTTGCTAGAATTGATCAGTAGCTTTTTGTTTCTAAACTTTTCCAAGTTATCAATAAAAAGATGCAACTTCCCCTGACTTTGCCAAACAGCGGGAAGTTACTTCTTTTTATTAGCAATTATGCGACAGTTACAATTTTATAATGCTAAACACCTTTCTCCATAGTTACAGATAGTTCCGTAGGTAATTTGACATCTCCTATTTTATACAGTCTCCATTCGCAGCTTCGTTCTGACCCACATCCTGCAGGCCTTCGACAAATAAAATGTTCTGAGACACGAAAAATTCTGTTTTGACTTTTTTGGACAGCTATCTTTTTCAGAGCACTTCACCTAGTACAATGCCAGAGATGCTTGCTCCCCGCTGCTTACAGCACATTGAACCACCACAAGATAAACTAAAAACAGATAGCATCGAGGCTCCCCGAAACTATCTGTTCTTCACATTAACTATTGCTGCTTTCTAACTTTTTATTTTCTTTACGCATTTGTTTAAAGTACCATGCAAACAATAAGATATATACCACTAACGCTAGTATAGAAAAGCCTATTAGTTTCATGTCCATTGTATCAACAGCTTTTCCAAACAAAATGGCGAGCATTTTCTCAATCGGATCGGAGTCTACCGAGGAGATTAAGGCATTAGAAGATAATCCCTCTGGGAAATTCCCCATTGCTTTCGAGGTTTTCGAAACAAACTCCGCAATCAAAGTGGCTCCCCACAAAAACAATGGAATTAAGATCGGCCCGATGATTGTCATACGCACAACTCTACCTCGTGTAACAATTAATAGGGCTGGTGCTAACACAGTTAACAATATTCCACCTAGTGGAAGGACTGTGTTTCCTGGGAGGAATATTGCTACAACAAGTAGAATAGGCGCTAAAATATTGGCTACAGCCCATAGTTCAGCTCTTGTAGCTAAAATCGGCCAGTCAATTCCGATGAGTAATTTTCGACCACTGAACCGTTTTGACTCATTCCTGGTCGTCAACGTCTTTGCGGAGGGAGATTTCAATCCACGCACTCATGAAGAGTGCGACAACCTTAAAAACCTAGAAGTAAATGACGTTATTATATTTCAATCCACGCACTCATGAAGAGTGCGACTGTGTTCATCTAATCACCCCTTGTGTTCCAAAATGCATTTCAATCCACGCACTCATGAAGAGTGCGACCTTCCAACTCTTTACATGGCCACCTATCCCGTCAGATTTCAATCCACGCACTCATGAAGAGTGCGACAGGCTATCCATACTCCTATCACAAGGATGACGTCAATTTCAATCCACGCACTCATGAAGAGTGCGACACAACTCTTGTGCTAGTTCTTCTTGACTTAAACCAATTTCAATCCACGCACTCATGAAGAGTGCGACTCTCTAAATACCGAGAATGAGGGTATAAAAATAAATTTCAATCCACGCACTCATGAAGAGTGCGACGCAGCTGTAGCGAGAGGAACAATCGCTATTATAATTTCAATCCACGCACTCATGAAGAGTGCGACAATAAATATTGATCCAAACGAATTAGCTAGGATTATTTCAATCCACGCACTCATGAAGAGTGCGACGCCAAAACCCAGCTACAAGCGCAAGGTACCAAAAAATTTCAATCCACGCACTCATGAAGAGTGCGACAACTGCAAAGCATTCAGGGGCGAACGTTGACACATTTCAATCCACGCACTCATGAAGAGTGCGACACTTCTTGTTTCGATTCTGCTTGGATTTGTTGTTCATCATTTCAATCCACGCACTCATGAAGAGTGCGACACAATATTCTTAATTTAGCTAAATAAGGCAAAATATTTCAATCCACGCACTCATGAAGAGTGCGACAAAGGATCCTTGCTTTGACACTGTTTGGATAACTGATTTCAATCCACGCACTCATGAAGAGTGCGACTCATGATCGTTAATATAGTTGATTGTCTTATTACATTTCAATCCACGCACTCATGAAGAGTGCGACTGTGTAGCTTCATTATATTTAGCACTGTTATTTTATTTCAATCCACGCACTCATGAAGAGTGCGACAACTGATTTGGCGTCTATATAGGTAACAGATATAATTTCAATCCACGCACTCATGAAGAGTGCGACAGCGTCCGTTTTCCAAGCTGATCCATCAATACTTTGCACAGTTGAAAGTGCGAACCTCCGTATGCAAGAGCAGCTTTGTTTATATGTTCAATTTCCATATATCTGACAAATGCCTAATTCCCCTGCTAGATCAAGGGATGAGTTAATGATTTGGGAAAGTGCGGATCTACTAGGCTTTCTATGTGCGCTTCAGGTTCGCACCATGATAAAAAAGATACTAGTAAATGAATTGTGATTCTTCTTTCTTTCAAAATACATTTTATACTTTTAACAGCGTAGTTCATGAACCCTTGCTTCTATTTTTAGATTAAATCCATCATATCAAATCAATCAATGTTAATGAACTATTTTATCTACATTTTTATTCAAAAACTGAAGCAGGATATGGCGACCTTATCCATTTTTCTTCTTTCAAGAATGTGCGCCCTTCAAGTCCCACAAAAGGTTTGATACGGAATTTTGGATGGCTTCGGTAAAGTTGTATATTTTTCTTGTTCAGGAGTATAGGCATATGGATCAGCAAGAGCTTGAAGCAATTCCTCCATTACGTGGAGATCTCGTTCTTCCACTGCTGCATCTAATGCCTCCTCGACCAAATGGTTACGCGGGATAATAGAGGGATTACTTTTTTTCATCAAAGCACGTGAATCTTCCTCTGATTTCGTCTGTTTCTCCCGGCGTGTTTTCCATTGCTCAAACCATTTTGTAAACTTCGGATCCTTACATCCTGTAATCTTATCTATTTGATCAAGCGTTAATGCGCGAAAAGTATTCGTGAAGTCTGCTTGCTGTTCTTCCATCCATTTTAATAAACGTTCAACCAATTCTGCATCCTCTGGCTCTTCGTTAAATAAACCAAGTTTCTCTCGCATTCCTTGGAGCCATTGTTGTTCATATATTTTTGTAAAATGCGGCATTTCCTGTTGCGCAATTTCTATGGCCATTTCCTGATTTTCATGCAGTAATGGCAACAGACTTTCAGCAAACCGGGCAACATTCCACCCAGCCATATATGGCTGGTTTCCATATGCGTAGCGTCCTTGTTGATCAATGGAACTGAAGACAGTAGCAGGGTCATATGTATCCATGAATGCGCATGGACCATAATCAATCGTCTCTCCACTGATCGTCATATTGTCCGTGTTCATCACCCCATGAATAAAGCCAATTAACTGCCATTTTGCGATTAAACGAGCTTGACGTTCCATAACCGCTCGAAGTAAGGAAAGATACGGTTGCTTTTCCTGCCGTAATTCAGGATAATGACGTTCCAGCGCATAATCAGCCAATGCCCGAAGCTCTTCTTCCCCTTGCAAATGAGCGGCATATTCAAATGTGCCCACACGCAAATGGCTTGACGCGACCCGCGTTAAAATTGCTCCTGGTAAGGGCGTTTCTCGATACACCGGTTCCCCCGTGACGACCACTGCTAAACTACGAGTAGTTGGAATGCCCAAAGCATGCATCGCCTCACTGATAAGGTATTCTCGTAGCATTGGTCCGAGAGCCGCTCGACCGTCACCACCACGTGAATACGACGTGCGTCCTGCTCCCTTCAATTGAATATCTACTCGCTCTCCCTTGGGAGTGATCTGCTCCCCTAAGAGAACCGCACGGCCATCCCCTAACATCGTAAAATTCCCAAACTGGTGTCCAGCATACGCCTGTGCAAGTGGTATAGCACCTTCTGGGATTTCATTACCTCCGAAAACCGCTGTTCCATCCCCATCCATTAGAGCTTCTACCTGTAAACCAAGAGAATTGGCTAAAGAAGCATTTAAAAAAACTAAGCCTGGTTCTTCAACAGAAGTTGGCCTTTGCCTTGTATAAAAAGTCTCTGGCAATCGAACATAGCTATTATCAAAATTCCATCCCATTGCTTGATTCATTGTATCCTTCCTTCCTGTTGGGGCCTGTCCCCCAACTTGGTAACGCGTTAACAAATTGGGGGACAGGCCCCATATATATGTTTACCGAGGGAAAGGGTTTCAATCCATAAATCAAAGAAAGCACCTATGCTTCCGGCACAGGTGCTCATTACGAAATTATTTGTGGCGAAGGATCATGTGTTCACAGCACATGTGTTGCTTTACCTTCGTCTTACACAAATCAGCTCATCGCTTTATAAGTATAGCATTTTTTTCTGTAAAGGTCGATTCATCTATCTACCATTTTAAGCAGAATTGCAATCATTTTTCTAAAATTTCTTTGATTCGTTTCATATCCACTTTTGGTTCTCGCGTTTCTGTTAGGAGGCCATTCACTTCTTGTTGGACATCGGTAATTTGAGTATAGCAATAACCGCTGACATAAGGAGTATCCTTAATAGCTTGTGTTATGGCTTCGAACCGCTCAAAGAATTCTTCCTCATTCTTGACCTGGTTTCCATATCCCCAGCCTTCTTCATCAGTAAATGCAATTCCACCATATTCACTAATAATAATCGGCTGCCCTTTATACTCATATCCTTTAGCAAATGCATACTTACCTTCATTAAAGGCAATTTCTTTAAGAATTTTGTCTTTATCTGCGTAGCGGTCAAAAAAGCGTTTTCCGTATTCTTCATAATCATGTAAGGTAATAATGTCAGAAATAGTATGTTCCCAACCATCATTCACAATCACTGGCCGCATTCTATCTATTGATTTTGTTAGGTGGTAAATGGCTTCTGTAAATTGCTGTTGTTGACAATCAGTGTATATATTTTTAATTCCCCACGATTCATTAAAAGGTGTCCAAGTAATGATCGAAGGGTGATTATACTGCTGCTGCACAACCTCGGTCCACTCTTCGGTGAAATTTTGAACAGCCTCATCTGAAAACTCAAATGTCGCTGCCATCTCTGACCAAACTAGCAACCCCTTTTTATCAGCCCAATACAGATAGCGTTGGTCCTCTACCTTCATATGCTTTCTTACTCCGTTGAAACCCATTTCGAACGTTTTCTCTATGTCCTCTATAATGGCTTCTTCAGAAGGAGGTGTTAGATGACTTTCTTTCCAATACCCTTGATCAAGCAATAGCTTTTGATAAATTGGAACATTATTCAAGAGTACGTTCCCATCTTCAATTGAAATTTTCCTCATTCCAAAATAGGATTGGACACAATCGATAATCTTGTCACCTTGTAAAAGGGTAAACTCGACATCGTATAAATTGGGTGTATGCGGGTTCCAATGCATAATTCTCCAATGAAACGCCTCACTCGTAAGATCAATTTCTGCTGTATGTGTCGCCCTGTTCATTTGAAAACTATATTCCGCAATCTCTGTGTTTTCAAATGTAATCTTTGTTTTTAACACTAATTCATCATCAAAGGAATCATCTGCTAATTTATATACAAACTTAACAGACTCCGTATCAATGTTTGGTGTAATTTTGACAGTTTCCAGATGCGTCTCATGCAAAAACTCCAACCAAACAGTTTGCCAAATTCCTGTTGTCTGAACATACCAACATGCGAAATTTTCTTCCACCCATCTCTGTTTTCCCCGTGGTTGGAAACAACTAAAGCTGTCCTCACACTTTATGACAAGATTGAATTCCTCTTTTTCATTTATATAGCGTGTAATATCAAACGAAAAAGCAATCTGTCCCCCCTTGTGGGAACCTACAAATTCTCCGTTTACCCATACCTTCGTAACATAATCAGCTGCTTGAAAACGCAAAATGACTTTCTTGCCCACCTGTTCCTGTGGAATGGTAACATGTCTTTGATACCAAATGTTTGGGCAAAATGCTTCTTCTCCTATTCCACTTGCCTCTGTTTCATAGGTAAAAGGTACAATAATCTGTTGATCAAAGCTCTCAGAACGATACCATTGCTCTTTTTCTCCTATATTCTGCCTATCAAAAGCAAAATGCCAATGGCCGTTCAAATTCAACCAATGCTTTCTTTCAAATTGTGGACGTGGATATTCTTTTCTCGGAATCGTTTGATTGGTCATAAAGTATTTCCCTCCCTATTCTATTTTCTATCAGGCTTACGCTTTGTAAGAAAATTGTCTTTTATCAACTGTCTCTCGATGCCACTGATCGTTAATCTTTTTAACCTTGTCTGGATCACATTTATACTGACGATCATACGTTAATAATCCGTTTTGCTCTTGCTCTACATCTGTGAATTGAGTATAACAAAATCCCATAATGGCACTGGATTGGTAAATCGCATCAATTACCCGTTTATAATCTTCTAAAAAGTCCTCTTCATTTTTTGCAGACGTGTATCCCCAACCTTTACTTCCCTCTTTGCTAAAACCAATTCCACCGAACTCTGTCAATAGGATGGGCTCACCCTTATGTTCAAAGTCATTACAATAAATCCGTCTTCTATTTTGTTCTGAAGCCAAAATTTCCTCTTTTGTGGATAATGACTTTACAAAATGTTGATATTTTTCTACTTCGTCTTTATTCCCATGAACATAGCTATGGACTCCACAAATATCTGTTTCCGTCATTTCCCACCCATCATTAGAAATAACTAACCTAGTTGGATCTAACGAATGGACCAAATGATATATCGCCTGTGAAAAATGCTGTTGTGTCCTACTTATACTAATCTCTGGAACTCCCCAACTTTCATTAATAGGTGTCCAGACAATAATAGATGGATGATTATAGTCACGGTCAATAATTTCTGTCCATTCCTTTGTTACATGCTCCACCGTCTTATTTGAATAAACAGAAGGAGAAGCAGATTCTCCCCACACAATGAATCCTAATTTATCAGCCCAATATAGGAATCTAGGATCTTCTACTTTTTGGTGTTTTCGACATCCATTGAAGCCTAATTTTTTCGCCATTAAAATATCATTGATAAAGTCATCATCTGTTGGAGCCGTCAACAATCCAGTTGGCCAATATCCTTGGTCAAGGACCAGTTTTTGATAATACGGACGATTATTTAGATAAACCATTCCATTTTCTCTATGTACTTTTCTCATTCCAAAATAAGATTGGACCTCATCAATTTGTTTTTCTCCGTCAAATAATTCGAAGGAGATATCAAATAGATTAGGCGTTTCCGGTTTCCAAGTCCAACCGACACCATGGAACTCACTTCGGTCTATTTTATTATTAAACAAGTAGAACTTTCTCCTTATTTCTTCCTCCGTTACCATCAAAATATCGTTTACAATTTCTTGTTCTTGATAAGCTATGCTCACTTTCAATTGTTTTCCTACCGAACCTTTTGAGAGATCAAACTCTACCGCAACTTCTCCACTATCTAATAGCGGTGTCATTTTAACTTGCTTGATATAACTATCCGCTACTGGTTCAAGCCAAACGGTTTGCCAGATTCCCGTTGTCCGTGTATACCAGATTGCTGCTGGCTTTTCCTTCCAATATTGTTTCCCTCGAGGAATGGTTTCATCAGTAGACGGGTCCTCTACACGGATGCTAATCTCTTCCGTTTCTCCCCATGTAACGTAATGAGTAATATCAAAGGAAAAGGGCGTATTTCCACCAGTGTGTTCACCAACAAACACACCGTTAATAAACACTTTAGTGTAATAATCCACAGCCCCAAAATGTAACAGAAGCTTCTTTCCTTTCCACTCTTTCGGAATGTCCATCTTCCGTTTATACCAGACTACATCATGAAAACCTGTCTCCCCGATTCCACTTAATTCTGATTGAAATGCAAATGGAACATTGATTTTACGAGAAAATGACTGCTTAGCTAAATACCATTTTTCTTGCTCTCCTTGATCAAGATCATCAAATTCAAAATCCCATTCCCCATTCAAGTTTAGCCACTGATCTCGTACAAATTGCGGCCTTGGATATTCACTCCTATACATTCTTAAGCCCCTTTTCTTATAAGTTTTTATTGATGCTGGCCTTTCGCTACTTTAAACGACATGTTTTTAATAATACAAATAATGACTGTCGCAAAGTATAAGACAAATCCAATAATATCAACTGTTAGATAAGAAAGCAAAGCCCAGATGGACAACCAAACCACAAGTTTTACAGGAGTTGTTTCTTGCTTTAGCTTTGTAGACAGAAAGAAATTCATAGCTCCGATCAGAATAAATACTAAGCCATAGCCGATCACAAACAAATACACACTTTGAAAGTAAAAGCGATCAGCAAATAAACTGCTTGGATTTGTCGCGGCTGGTTCAATTAGCACATTCTGTTGCATCCAAGAACTATAGTAAAATAATGTAATAGTACCTGTAATAATATTCCAGATCGAAGCTATTCTTAGTAAGGTTTTTTCAAGTTTTCTCTTTTTATTCATGTATCATCACCCTTTAAGCCCAGAAGATAGAGATAATGATTCAATAAAGTATTTTTGTGCAAATAAGAACATTACAAATGTTGGTATTAAGGCTAAAGAAGCGGATGCCATTAGTTGTCCTACAAATAGATAGTCACCGTAAATTCCTTTCAGTAACTCCAACCCAGCTGTAATTGGCATTGCATCAACATCATTAAAAACGATTGTTGGCCATAGAAAGTCATTCCACGACCCTGTAAAAGTAAATAAAGCAACGACAATTAAAATTGGCTTGATCAAAGGAATAATTATCCGGTAATAAATATAAAAATCACTGGCACCATCCATCCTTGCTGATTCATCATATTCCATTGGAATCCCCAGCATAAATTGCCGCACAAGGAAAATATTTGCCACTCCTCCAAGGCCAGGAATTACACAAGACCACATCGTATTAACCCATCCAAAGGTATCAACAATTTTATACATGGGGATAATATTCACAACACTAGGGAACATGGAGGCACATAATAATGTCCAAAAGAGTAAATTTCTTCCCTTAAACTTTAGACGCGTATACCCATATGCAGCTAGGGATACAATCACAACTACTAACACGGTATGCGTAACAGATATTAACACTGAATTTAGAAACCATCTCAGTATTGGCGCATTGGTTGTGTTTTCAAGTACAGATATATATTGATTTAAAGTCCAATTCACCGGTAATAATTGGAATCCGACCCCTTTTATCTCTGTTTCAGATTTAAAAGATGTGAAAACGCCGAATAGCAGTGGAACAACCCATATTAAAGTTAATGATAAAAGAAAAACATATGAGATGGACCTAGATATACTGATTTTTTTCACTCTATTCCCTCCTCGTACAATTATTCCATTCCTATACCGCTACTTTGTATCGTCTTTACTCAATACAACAAATTGAAAAATAGAGACGATGATCATAATCATTCCAAGAAGCATAGCCATTGCGGAAGCTACTCCAGCCACCGATTGTCCACTTCCAAAAGCAAGATCTCGAATATACATCATAGCAACCGTTGTGGATCCAGTAGGTCCTCCATCTGTCAGCATAACTGGTTGTCCATAGATATTAAAGCTTGCAAGTGTTGACATCACCAGAGTATAGAGTATGGGAAATTTAATCGATGGAATAGTAATGTAAAAGAATTTTTTCACAGGACCTGCTCCATCAATATCTGCTGCTTCAAAAACATCCTTAGAAATACTACTGAGAGCCGCCCGATAGATAATGAGGTTCCCCCCAATTCCCCACCATACTGAAACAACTAAGATTAAAATCCAGGCATGTGGTTGAGAGGTAAACCAATTCGCATCTGAACCAAAAACATTGTTAATGGGACCAAGTCGTTTATTGAACACAAGTGACCAAATTAACGCCACTGCCGAAATAGAAAATAATCCCGGAATATAGAAGATAGATTGAAAGAGACTAGTAGCTTTTACCTTTGTATTAAGTGCCAACGCTATCAATAACGGAATAATCATTAATAAGGGGACACTTATTCCCACGAAAATAAGTGTATTTTTTACCCCATTGAAAAATTGCTTATGAAACGTGGAATCTAGATTGAATAATATTTCCTTATAATTAGCAAATCCTACCCATTCAGGCTGTCCCACTAAATCCCATCTTGTAAAGGAAACGTAAGTTCCATAAACCAGTGGAAGAATCCCAAAGATAACGAATAGAATTAAATGTGGTCCAATGTAAAGTAAATGACCAAAACTTTTTTTCTTTTTATCTGGAGATCGTTCCAGTTTTTGATTTGTCATATGTCTATGTTCACTTACTTCCATAGCCTTATTTTCCTTCCTTCAATTTGTCATCAACCGTTTTTTGCGCTTGCTCCAAACCTTCATCAATATCCATTCGACCATAGATGATATCTCTTGCAACTGAACCAATCGCTTCACTTGTATTACCATAGTTAGCAAAATCAAAAATAACCATAGATTCTTTTTGCTTATCATCCTTCATAAGAAAAGATTGCGGCATTTTTTCATATTCGTCACTTTCGTATACCTCTGTACTTGCTGCATTTTGTCCTGATTCAGCCCACAACATTGACTTTTCTCGTACGAATTCTAAAAAGTCTCCTATTCCTTCTTCCACTTCTGCCTTACGCTCTTTTTTGAGTGTCGCAAACTGATGAGAAGAGCTCCAATTCACAATTTTATCTGGAGAATAGGCCGGTGTATTTGTTACTCCCCAGTTCAAGTCTTCTA
Organism: Bacillus sp. SD088; assembly: GCF_017355205.1. Classification (GTDB taxonomy): domain Bacteria; phylum Bacillota; class Bacilli; order Bacillales; family Bacillaceae_C; genus Lederbergia. The sequence continues at coordinate 5,952 of NZ_JADIJK010000026.1, read as the reverse complement.
TATCTTTTAAACCACCTGCATACCAAGTACCATCCTGCAAGAATACGGATTCACCTGATTGAAATAGCTGACTGACATCATCGCCATCCTCTTGAGAAGCACCTGATTCAACAAATCCTTTTAATGTCTCTAAAGACTTTTTCATTTCTGGTGTATTAATAGTCGGAGTATCTCCGTCACTAATATTCCCACCATTTTGCACAGTTAAGCTCAGCGATAGCCATGTCTCTACATTCATCGGGTACGTAATTTTTCCATCTTCCTTCGCCTTGTCAGCGATTGCATTAATCTCATCAATGGTGATCACTTCATCATCAAGAGCATCGGGTGCATATTTATCTAATAGATCCTTATTATAGTAAAGGACAGAAGAATGGATATCTAATGGAACTGAGTATCTTTTCCCGTCAATATTGCCTGCTTCCCATGTCTGAGGTAGATAAGCACTTTCATTAATATTTGATTGATCTTTTAAGATATTATCCATCGGATCTAGTAAATTTTGTACAACAAACAATGGAATCCTCTCAGCATGAATAACAGCTAAGTCTGGGACATCTTTGTCCTTACCAGAATTGGTCACCGTGTAGATCTTTGTATACATATCAGGAACAACAATATTTTTGATCTTATAGTCATGTCCATCGATAGCATTATATTCTTCGACCATTTTGCTAAAGTATTCTCCATCTGCACCCGTAAAGGGATTCCATAGAATAATTTCCTTCTTTCCAAAACTGCATCCTGCTAATAATATTGGAATAATTAATAGTAAGGCAACACTAATAAGTAAACTTTTTTTCATCTCACTTGCCCCTTTGTTCGTTTTATTATTAATCATTCATATTATGGTGAGTGTTTTGGCTTCCTACTTGCAAGATTAGTAGTATCGCATATCAGTCTATGGTAATTTCTTATAAAAATCAGGAAATATTTCCTAATCTATCTGTTCTTCAACTATCCCTTTTATATAAATCGCTTTCAAATTCATCTGTATTTATATATGCTCCCCCCTCCAACTACAACCTTATAACAAGTAACGACACACCCATATATGATATGTCATCATATTATCAACTTTATATAAAGTCGTCAACATAACATTACAATATATCTTTTTATTTTTCAAAACTGTTGTCTTTTTTACTAGATGAATATCCTTCTACCAATTCAAATTCCAGGAAAAGATGATCAAGTTTACTGTCCCCATTTAATTTAGATAACAATAATTCTATTGATTTCTTTGCCATCAGCTCTTCCTTTTGTTTAATATGGGTAAACTGTTTCTCTCCTATTAATCCCTTAGGATGATCAAAACATACAATGGAATAGTCTTTTGGGATATTTTTTCCCAATTTCTTTAAGACAAATTTCAACATCAAAGCTTGTTCATATTCAGATGTTACGAATGCAGTAATTTCAGGGTATTTCAATATAAATGTCTTCAATTGATCCATATCCTCTTGCACAATTGAGCTCCATTCGGGATGTTGCTTCAATGCCGGCAAACTACTCCGAATTTGGGTCATGATATGATCAAGATTTAATTTAAGCCCTTGATGGTAAAAGGCTGTTTTAAATCCTTTCAATCTTTCCTCAATGGTAGAAGTGCCATCTAAAGATGCGGATATAAAACCAATCTCCTTATGTCCTAATCCAATTAAGTATTCTGTCAACCTTTTACTAGCGAGATGATTATCCGTCCCTACTGAACTAGCTGGGATCCCTATCAAAAATCGATCTACTAAGACAAACGGAAAATCATCAACGACTATCTGCAAAAGCGAGTGATTATAGTGTTGACCATGTACCGGGATGATAATCAATCCATCAACACCTACTTCCAACATAGAAGTAATGCTTTCTGCCTCCTTTTCGATCAACCCGTATGTCCGCTTAATTATTAGATGAATATTTAAATCAGAGCAAACTTTCTCTACACTTTTTACAAATGTCATACCAAAATCGGCGGAAAAATCAGGAGTAATAAGCCCAATCATTTTTATTTCCTTTTCTTCCCCTTGATCATCTGAAGGCTCAGGTTCCTCATTGGTTATTGACGGAATTGGAGAAACAACAAAAGAGCCCTTTCCTCGGACACGTTCAATTATATTTTGTTCAGCTAACAGATCTAACGCCTTCTTAGACGTAATTCTACTTACATGAAAAGACTCCGCTAACTCTTTTTCAGAAGGAATGCGGGCTCCATAACTAAATTCGCCATCCTTAATTTTCTCTCGTAAATCGTTATAAATTTGTTTGTACTTTGGAGTACTCATCTTTTAATCACCTTTATCATTGTAATTGTTATATGTATATAATATAACAACCGTTGTACAATGAAACAAATTGTTTTACTATTAGTAAGTTTTGGATGGTTTACTGTTCAAGACTTTACACAATACTCGTAAGTACATGGGCTCGGTGAAAAATCTAACAAATTATATACAGAGTCTTTCTGATCAACTTTTGTTAAATAAGTCTTTTTGTCTGTTAATGTAGACTGGATCTATAAGAAGAAAAAACGAGAATGCTGTTATATCAACATTCTCATTTTTTAAATTAGATGTCTTTTATTAATCAGGCTATTCAGATATTTGTACAACTACTTCCTTAAGCCTAATTCCCATTTGCAAAATAATTTCAGAAAAATAGTTCACAACTGGAACTTTCTTTATTAGCTTGGTAAACAATTCACAATTTTATTATTAACATTTATGGATTCCGAATTCCAGTTAGAGCAACTCCCTCAATAATATATTCTGACAATAATATAGATACCAACACTCTCTCCATTTCTTCTTTAGCCCTTTACAGCTGAACTAGCAACCCCTTCAATGATATACTTTTGGCCTATGAAAAATATAATTAACATCGGAACAATTGCTGCGGCTGCAGCTGCCATCATGCCATTGTAATCAATCGAAAATTCATGAACAAAGTTTTGTAGGCCAAGTGGTACTGTATACAATTTTTCATCAAGCAAAAAGACTAATGCATCTTCATAGTTATTCCAATTCCATGAAAAGTCTATAATTGCGAAGGTAGCAATTGCGGGTTTCGCTAACGGCAAGAATATGCGGAAAAATATACGAAAGTGCCCAGCTCCATCGATAAAAGCTGATTCGGCTATTTCCTTTGGGATACTCATAAAGAATTGCCTTAAAAAAAACACGCCAAAAATAGTTACAAACGAAGGCAAGATGAGGGACCAATGTGTATTAAAGATTCCAGCCCAATCAAACATAATAAATTTTGGTACAAATAAAACCTGAGGGGGAACCATCATCATGGAAAGATAAAAAACAAAAATCAATTCACGGCCTTTAAAGGCAATTTGCGCAAAACCATATGCAGCCATAGAACCAATAATTATCGCTCCGGTAGTTCCAATTACAGCAACTTTTAAAGAATTCAGATAGTACGTAATAAAACTATTTTCTCCTCCCCACACCTTTAAATGATGTTCAAACTTTGGATCTGATGGTATCCATTGAATGGGGAATTGGAAAACTTCCGCAGGTCCCTTAAAGGATGTGCTAAGCATCCATAGAAATGGAGCTATCATAAGAATTGCCAGAATGAACATAACCATTGTCATAAAGATCTTTACCATATCTATTTTCTTTTTGTTTCCCATACCCAGAACAGTGGATGGCTGCAAATTTATTTTCGTCGATTCCATACTAATCATTCCTCCCTCTTAATAATGCACCCACTTTTTCTGTCCATACCATTGAATTAATGTAACAAATAAAATAATGGAGAAAAGTACGAGAGCAATAGCAGAAGCGTACCCAAGCTCATAATAGCGAAAGGAAGTTTGATAGACGTATAAAGCCAGTACAGTTGTGCTATCTCCAGGGCCTCCGCCTGTTAATGCATGAATAAGACCAAAATTTTTAAAGGTGGAAATGAACCCCATGATTAATAAAAAGAACGTGATAGGGCTTACTAGTGGAAATGTAATATATCGTGTAATATGCCAGAATTTTGCCCCATCAATTTTTGCCGCCTCTTCTAGTTCAACAGAAACATTCTGCAATGCCGCCAGAAAAATCACGATATTAAATCCTAGTACGAACCAGACAGACATAATATTAATAGAATACATCGCTGTTTCTGTCGCAGATAGCCACCCTGGTGGGTTTGTTACGCCAAGTAGCTTCAGAAATTGATTGATTGGCCCATTACTCGGGTGAAAAAGCAACATCCAAACAAAGGCAATCGCAATACTACTTGTAATATATGGTAAAAAGAACATGGCCCGCAAAGCATTTTTCAGATAGACCAGCTTATTTAAGATCACCGCAATAACAAAGGCTAATATAACAGCAATCGGGACATGTAATAAGTAAATAATTGTATTAATTAATGTTTTGTGAAACAAGGAGTCCTTCATTAGTTGCTTAAAATTTTGAAATCCAATGAATGAAACATTGATCCCTGCCGGACCCTTCCAATCCGTAAAAGCTAGAACAGTGGTAAACACGAGGGGGATAAAGAAAAAGATAATAACCCCTAATACACTTGGCAAGATAAAAAGATAACCAATTAATTTTTGTTTATGTAACCATTTCAATGGTTTTCCCTCTTTTCATTGATACAAGAGGGGAAGCTCCCCCCCTGTATTCGTTATTTCTCTAGCTGTTCGTTATGCTTTTTCTCCACTTCTTCTATTGTCTTTTCAACAGATTGCTCTCCCAAATAAAACTTTTGTGATTCCTGTTTCAAAGTATCCGTCACCTGCAATGGAACTGTTTCTTTCACTTTACCACCAGGCAAGAACATACGCTCTAACGACTTAATATCATAGGTATCCTCCACCCCTTCTACCATGAGTTCAATGGCTTTTTCTATATTTGCATCTTTCGACGATGGAATTCTTCCTCCACTCGCTTGGTGGATCATTCCTTCATCGGCATACCATTTAATAAATTCCCAAGCTTCTTCTGGATAGTCTGAAGTGGATGAAATGGATATAGCATCCCCCAGTCCATGACCAATTTTTTCTTCACCCTCAAAGTGTGGAAAAGGAGCAAAAGCAATCGTAAAATCACGTGGATATTCCTCTAAATCATTGGACATTCGCAATATGCCTTCAAATGCGCTAAACATTGCAACCTCCCCATTTAGAAACATATGATCAGGTGCAATTCCCGTGGCAATTTGCTCTCCTAAAGCAGGTATAGATGAATCCTCATGCATCATCTCATAAAACAACTCAAATCCTTCTCTGACTAGAGGATGATTGAAATTCGAAGTTCCGTCTTCTTTTACCCATCCTTCTGTTAAGAGAGCGCTATCTATTATCGTACTGAGATCGGCATCCCAGGTAATAACTCCCCATTGCTCATCTGTTTTTAGCTTTTTAGCATATTCTTTAAACTCCTGCCAAGTCCATTCTTCAGGTATCGAAAGTCCAGCTTGATCAAGTGCATCTTTATTTAAATAGATAAAGTTCGCATTTTGCTTTGTTGGAATGGCATAATACGTATCATTAAACTTCCAAAACTGTGCCGCATCTCCCATTTTTTCTTCTACGTCATATCCATCAAACTCATTCAAATCAACAAGAAAATTAGATTGAATACGATCTTCCAGATGATTGGTGGTATATGTCATTAAAAGATCTACATTTTGCCCTGTTTGTAATGCGGTATTTAGGCGTAAATTACCATCATCATCATTTACAAAACGAGTATATTCCACCTGAACATTAGGATTTTGTTCATTCCATTCATCCACAACAGCCTGTGGTCCTGCTTCTGGTGGAACTCCTCCCCAGAATTGCAAGGTGATCACCTCATCTACATTCTCTTTGCCTTTTGAATCCACCTTCCCAGCATTTTTCTCTGAGCTACAGCCTACTGTTCCAATTATGAGAAAAAGCATAGTAAATATTAATATCTGATATTGTACTTTCATCCCCTTACCCCCTTGAAATTGTTT